>NZ_VTOM01000009.1 GCF_009765365.1 Antarcticirhabdus aurantiaca | reverse complement strand
GGAGGTCGGCGAGGATGCCGATGGGGCGCCCGACGGCGGCCTCGACCGAGCGGATGCGGCGGACCAATTCGCGCATCAGGTCGTGGTCGGCATGGCTCATGTTGATGCGGAAGACGTCCGCGCCCGCTTCATGCAGCTTGCGGATCATCGCCTCGTCGGAGGACGCCGGCCCGAGCGTCGCTAGAATCTTGACCCGTCGATTGCGTTTCATTGCGTGCCCGTGCCCCCGCGCGGCGCCTCGGTGAGCTGGACCATCCAGCTGAGGCATGGCCTCCAGATGGGTGATGCGGTGCTTGAACCGAGGCCCTCGTCGATCAATCGTCTTCGACGAAGACTTCCTTTCGCTTGTTGCGGATGGAGGGCAGGACGGCGACGATGACGCAGGCAAGGCCCATGGCGAGGAGCGTCGCCGAGATCGGGCGTGTCAGGAACACCATCGGGTCGCCGCGCGAGATGATCATGGCGCGGCGCAGGTTCTCCTCCAGAAGCGGGCCGAGCACGAAGCCCAGCAGCAGCGGCGCCGGCTCGCAGCCCAGGCGGATCAGCACGTAGCCGAGCACACCGAACACTGCGATGGCGTAGACGTCGAAGGGGTTGTTGTTGATCGAGTAGCAGCCGATCGAGGCGAAGATCACGATCGCGGGAAACAGCACCCGGTAGGGGATGGTCAGCATCTTCACCCAAAGCCCGATGAGGGGCAGGTTGAGGATGACGAGCATCGCGTTGCCGATCCACATCGAGGCGATGATGCCCCAGAACAGGGCGGGCTGGTCGTTGATGACGTTGGGCCCGGGCGTGATGCCCTGGAGAATGAAGGCGCCGACGATCAGCGCCATCACCGGGTGGGCGGGAATGCCGAGCGTCAGAAGCGGGATGAAGGAGGTCTGGGCGGCGGCGTTGTTGGCGCTTTCAGGACCCGCCACGCCCTCGATCGCGCCGTGGCCGAACTCCTTGGGGTTCTTCGACAGGTTCTTCTCGGCCGAATAGGAGGCGAAGGAGGCCAGGACATGCCCGCCGCCCGGCAGGATGCCGAGAACCGAGCCCAGGCCCGTGCCGCGCAGAACCGGGCCGACAATGCGGCGGAAGTCTTCCCTCGTCAGCCAAAGGTTGGTGACGCGGCTCACCCCCACCTCGCGCGTGCGCTCGGTCTCGAGGTTGCGGAAGATTTCGGCGACGCCGAACATGCCCACCGCCAGCGAGACGAAGTTGATGCCGCCGTAGAGCTCCTGGAAGCCCATGGTGAAGCGCGGCGTGCCGGTGGTGACGTCCTGCCCGACGGTTCCGAGCACCAGGCCGAGGCAGATCATGGCCAGCGCCTTGAGAACCGAGCCGTGGGCGAGCGAGATCGAGACGAGAAGGCCGAGAACCAGAAGGGCGAAGTACTCGGCCGCGCCGAAGTTCAGCGCCACGCGGGCGAGCGGGGGAGCGGCGACCGCCAGGATCAGGGTCGCGACCGAGCCGGCGAAGAAGGAGCCGAGGGCGGCGGTTGCGAGCGCGGGTCCGGCCCGGCCCTTGCGGGCCATCTGGTAGCCGTCGATGGCGGTCACGGCCGAGGAGGACTCGCCCGGCAGGTTGATGAGGATGGCCGTCGTCGAGCCGCCGTACTGCGCACCGTAATAGATGCCCGACAGCATGATGAGGGCGGTGACGGGCGAGAAGGTGAAGGTGATCGGCAGGAGCATGGCGATGGTCGCCGTCGGGCCGATGCCGGGGAGCACCCCGACAAGCGTGCCGAGGAGGACGCCGACGAAGCACCAGAGTAGGTTGACCGGCGTGAAGGCCGTCTCGAAGCCGAGGGCGAGGTGGGAGAGGAGTTCCATGACGCGCTCTCGTCAGAAGACCTGGAAGGGACCGAAGGCCGGCCCGATCGTTGGAAGCGACATGCCAAGGCCCAGCTTGAAGACCAGCCAGCAGAGCGCGGAGAGCGCGGCGGCGATGGCGAGGGCGGAGAGGATGGTGTTCTTTACCGAGGCGAGCGCGACGATGAAGACGCACAGGAACACGACCGGCACGATGCCGAGCTGGCGGCCATAGGCGCCGAAGATGACGAGCGAGACGCAGACGAGGACGATGCCGCGCCAGGAGACCGGTCCGGCCTCGGCGGTGTCGTGCTTGTTGCGAAAGCCGGTGACGGCCACGGCCGCGCCGAAGACGCCGAGAAGAACCGCCAGGGTCAGCGGGATGAAGCCCGGCCCCATGCGGATCGTGCGACCCATGTCGTAATGCGTCGCTTCCCAGGCGAAGGCGATCGCGATGACGAGGAAGATCAGCCCCGCCAACACGTCGCGCCTTGATCGGGACTGGTGCGCTTGCGCGTGCGGATTGCCGTCCATCGTTTCCCCTCTCAAGGAACGGGGCCAACTCGTCAGGGCAGGACGAGCAGGGCCCGGAAGTCGTTGACGTTGGTGAGCGTCGGTCCCGTGACGACCAAGTCGCCGATCCGGGAGAACAGGCTGTAACTGTCGTGGGCGCTCAGCATGGCCGCAGCATCGAGTCCTGCCGCCGCAGCCCGATGGAGCGTGTCCGGCATCACGATGGCACCCGCAGCGTTCTCGGTCCCGTCGATCCTGTCGGTGTCGGCCGAGAGGGCAAAGACGCCGGCTTCGCCCCGCAGGGCGACGGCGAGCGAAAGAAGGAACTCGGTATTTGACCTCCACGACCCGGGATCCCGGCACCGACCGACACCGTAAACTCGCCGCCTGACAGGATGACGGCCGGGCCAGGCAGCGGATGGCCATGCCGGCGCATCGAGCAAGCGATGCCGGCCATTAGGATGCCAGCCTCCCGAGCCTCACCCTCGAGGGCGTCGCCGAGGAGGAGCGGCGCGACGCCGTAACGCCGAGCCGCATGCGCCGCGGCCTCCAGTGCCATCTGCGGAGTCGCGATCATGCGGTAATCCGCTTCGAAGGCCGCGAGCGGCTCGGTTGGGCGAACGAGCAGCCGGCGGGCAGTCTCGGGCAAATTCGGCCCCAACCGTTCGGCCAGGGCCGACAGGTCGCCTCCTCCGTCCGGATCGTGAACCGTCGGACCGGAAGCGATAGCCCGCGGGTCGTCGCCGGGCACGTCCGACATCGCCAGCGTCACGAGCCGCGCCGGACGCGCCGCCTCCGCGAGGCGCCCGCCTTTGACGGCCGAAATGCGGCGGCGGACCTGGTTCATCTCGTTGATGCCGAGGCCGGAGGCAAGCAGCAGCCGATTGACCTGCCGCTTGTCCTCCAGCGTCAGTCCATCCGCCGGCAACGCCAGCAGCGAGGACCCGCCGCCGGACATGAGGGCGAGAACGAGGTCATCGGGCCCGAGTCCGTCGACCGTCGCCATGATCAGGCGAGCCGCCCGCTCGCTCGCCTCGTCAGGCACGGGGTGGGCGGCCTCGAGGACCTTGATCCGACGCGTGGGAACGCCGTGACCATAACGGGTGACGACAACCCCGGACAGGTCGAGGTCGGGCCAAGCTGCCTCGACCGCTTGCGCCATCACCGCCGCGGACTTGCCTGCCCCGACGACGATGCAGCGGCCAAGGGGCCTCTCCGGAAGCGCTGCGGCAAGGACCCGCATCGGATCCGCCGCGCCGACTGCCGCCGAGAACAGGTCAGCGAGCACCCTTCGCGCAAATCCTTCCTGCGTATCCGCAGCCTTGATGGCATCCATGCTCGATCCTCGAGCCTTATCCGGATGGTGTTCATCCTTACGAGCCGATGGTCGCCACCATCGGCTCATAAGGGACGGTCTCCACCACTCGAGCGCAACCTTGGGACGCCTTCTGAGCCGTCCGGGTTGATCCGGGAGCGAACGGTCACCGAGCGGAGAGGGATTCCGCAATCGCCTTGCCGCAGGTCGTCGTGTCCGCCGTGCCGCCGAGGTCTCGCGTACGCGCCTCGGGCCGCAACAGGCTCTCCTCGATGGCCTTGAGAATCCCGGCGGCAGCCTCTGCCTCGCCGAGGTGGTCCAGCATCATCGAACCAGCCCAGATCTGTCCGATCGGGTTCGCGACGTTCCTGCCCGCGATGTCTGGCGCCGAACCGTGAACCGGTTCGAACAGCGAGGGGAACTTGCGCTCCGGGTTGATGTTGCCCGAGGGAGCGATGCCGATCGTGCCGGTGCATGCCGGGCCGAGGTCGGAGAGGATGTCGCCGAAGAGGTTGGATCCGACGACGACGTCGAACCTGTCGGGGTTCAGGACGAAGTGCGCGGTCAGGATGTCGATGTGGTACTTGTCCCACCGCACGTCGGGATAGTTGGCAGCCATCGCCTCAACCCGTTCGTCCCAATATGGCATCGTCACCGAGATGCCGTTGGACTTCGTCGCCGATGTCAGGTGCTTGCCGCGAGAGGCGGCGAGGTCGAAGGCGTACTTGAGAATGCGGTCGACGCCGACCCGCGTCATGACCGTCTCCTGGAGAACGGTCTCGCGCTCGGTCCCAGGGAAGATGCGGCCGCCGATCGACGAGTACTCGCCCTCGGTGTTCTCGCGGACGACAACGAAGTCGATGTCGCCGGGCTTCCTTCCGGCAAGCGGGGACGGAACCCCCGGCATCAGGCGCACGGGCCGCAGGCTGACGTACTGGTCGAACTCGCGGCGGAACTGGATCAGGGAACCCCAGAGCGAGATGTGGTCCGGCACCTTGTCCGGCCAGCCGACGGCGCCGAAGAAGATGGCGTCGTGCCCCCCGATCTGGTCCTTCCAGTCGTCCGGCATCATCTTGCCGTGGCGCTCGTAATAGTCGCAGGACGCGAAGTCGAAGTGGTCGCAGCGGACCTCGAACCCGTAGCGGTCTCCCGCGGCCTTCAGCACGCGCAATCCCTCGGGCACGACCTCCTTGCCGATGCCGTCACCTGCGATGACGGCGACGCGGTAGACTCGATCGGTCATTTCTACGCTCCCAGTGTCCGTTCGGTCGATTGGGGCGGACCAGGGTCCGCCCGCTCGATCGTCTCCTCAGTCGGCGAACTGGCCAGCAGCCTCGATAATCGGCTTCCAACGCGTGATCTCACCGCCGAGCCTTTCCTTGAGCGCATCGGGGGTCGCCTGTGCCTCGGTCACGGGAAGGGTGGCGATGTCGTCGAGACGCTTGTGGACGTTTTCGTCGCGCACGGCCGCCTGCAAGCTCTCCGTCAGCTTCTTGATCACCTCGTCGGGCGTGCCCGCCGGTGCGTAGAGGCCATGCCAGACGCTGAGCTCGAAGTTGGGCAGGCCCGCCTCGGCCGTGGTCGGAAGGTCGGGCAGCGCCTTCTGGCGCTCGGCGGCAGTTACCGCGTAGCCCTTGATCTGGTTGGCCTTTAGGGCACCAGCCGTGTTCGTTGCCTGGTCACACGTAAGATCGATCTGGCTCCCCATCAGGTCGGTCATGATCGGACCGTTGCCCTTGTAGGGAACCGTCGTCATCTGCGCCCCGATGGTGGACATGAAGAGCATGCCGCAAAGGTGCGACGCCGCACCGATACCCGCATTGGCGTAGGTGATCGCCTCGCTGTCGGCCTTGATGGTCTGGATCAGCTCCGAAAGGTTCGATGCCGCGAAGTCCGGTCGCGCCACGATCGTCATCGGGGCCTCGGTCACAAGTCCGATGGGAGCGAATGCCTCGAGCGGCTTGAAGGAGAGCTGACGGTAGAGGGTCGGCGCCGTCGACATGCCGATGTGGTGGATCAGGATCGTGTAGCCATCGGGCTCCGCTTCGGCGGCCCGAGCCGCGGCGATCGTGCCGCCGGCGCCGGGAAGGTTCTCCACGAGCACCTGTTGCCCGAGTGACTTGGTCATGGCGTCTGCGGTGATGCGCGCCACGGTGTCGGTCGGACCACCAGCGGCGAACGGCACGAGCATGGTGATCGGCTTGGTCGGGTACTCCTGCGCGGCGGCGGGGGTCGCGATCAGCGCGGATAACGCGAAACTAGCGAGCAGTCGGTTCATGTGTTCCTCCCAGCTTGGATGGGGCAGGCCACGGCTCCCTGCCTTTGCCCCCGGGCCGCATTTCCCGTATTCTGCCGATCTCCGTCCAATGCCTATTCAGCCTAGATCTATGCCGGGGACTTCGACCATGGAAATGTCCTGGTTCGAAGACCTCTCGGCGTTGGCGAAATGCCTGAACTCTTCGCGAGCCGCCGAGATGCGGAACGTCACGCAACTCGCGTTCAGCCGACGGGTCCGGGCGTTCGAGGACTGGGTGGGCCATCCGCTCGTCGACCGTTCCAGCCACCGGCTCGAGCTGACGGCGGCGGGGAACGTGATGCTGGAGGTGGCCGACGAGGTCATGCGCTCGCTCGAGGCCGGCCGCAGGAGCGCCCAAGCCTCGATGGAGGATCGGCCGACGCTGCGCTTTGCCTCCACGCACGCCCTGTCGCTGACCGCGTTCCCGCGCATGTTGCGGGCGCTGGGGCCGGCGGCGACGGCCGTCCCCGTGCATCTCTACGCGGACAACATGGTCGCCTGTAAACGGCTCATGGCCGAGGGGCTGGCGGACTTCCTGCTCTGCCATCACCACCCGATGGCACCGACCCGCCTCGATCCCGGCGCCTACTCGTGGATGGTGATCGGAACCAACCGGCTCGTTCCCGTGTGCAGGCGGGAGGCCTTGGGGCAGCCGGTCTTCGCTGTCCCGGGCGACCCGTCCGACCCGACGCCCCTCCTGGCCTTCGACGGCAACTCGGGCATGGGCCGCATCGTCGAGGTAAGTCCCCACGCGAGGATCGACGGAACGCGCACCAACTTCACTTCGCACCTGGCCGTCGCCCTCAAGGCGATGGCCATGGACGGCATGGGCGTCGCGTGGCTGCCCCTGAGCCTTGTCGACGAGGAACTCGGCGAGGGCGGCAGTCTATGCGAGGTGCGGGGCGACTACGGCATCCCCGTGGACGTCGTCCTGCTCCGTCCGGCGCGCAACCTCGGCCAGACGGCGGAAGCCCTTGTGGAATGCGTTGGGGGGCAGCCTGTCCGCCGCCTGACGCGCGGCGGACAGGCCCGCCCGCGTCGGGCTCACGGGACGCGACCGCCGCCGTATCGCATTCCGGTGCCCGTCAGGGGCGTCGACCATCCGCGACGACCTGCTCGGCCGGGAGCCCGCTTCCGTTGAGCACCGCGACCGCGGCGGCCGCGGCGAGCATGTCCGTCCGAGCCAGGCTCTCCGCCGACGAGGCGGCCGCATGGGGGCTGGCGACGACGTTCGGCAAGGAAACCAGTTCCTTGGTCACGTCGGCAAACCCGGGCAGGCTCTCGCTCGCGAACACGTCGAGGCCGGCTCCGGCGATCCTCCCGCCACGAAGGGCCTCGAGCAGGTCGCGGTCGTTCACCACGCCGCCGCGCCCGACGTTGACTAGGATCGACGAGGGCTTCATCGAGCCAATCGCCGACGCGTCGATCATGAACTCGGTGGCGTCGGTGAGAGGGGTGTGGACCGAGACCACGTCGCTCTCCCGCAGAAGCGTCGCGAGGTCCACGAACGTCAGCGCGTTGTCGGCGCCCGCGCCGGAGGACGGCGGCGTTCTGGTATAGACGAGGACGCGGCATTCGAATCCCGCCAGCCGCTTGACGACGCTACGTCCCACACGGCCGAGGCCGACGATGCCGACGGTCTTCCGGTAGAGGTCGTGGCTGGTCAGGATCCGCCAGACGCCCCGCTCCATCTCCGACTGGGTCTCCCTCAGCCTTCGCAGGACGGCCAGCATCAACGCGACGGCATGGTCCGCCACCGATGCGTCGTTCCCTCCCGCGGCAATGGTGACGACGACGCCCGCCCGCCGGGCGGCGGCGAGATCGACCCTGTCGTGACCGACACCTCTGCGCGAGACGACCTTGATCCGCGGGAAGCGCTCCAGCACGTCGGACGTCACGTGCGACTGCCCGACGATCCACCCCTCCGCGTCGCGAAGGAGTTCGGTCACGTCCCCATCGGGGAGCGTCCCGTCCGACGGGGCGGCCCGGTGGACGGCCTCGAAGCCCGCTTCGCGGATCAAGGCATGGGCACCGGCATCGAAAGTCGGCGTCGTGATGACGATGCGGCGAGGCTTCGCTGTCACCGGCCCACCCGGTTGCCGGTCGGCTCGACGAGGTCGAAGCCGAACGCGAATCCGTTCCCGAAGCCGACCTCCACGTGTCCGGGACCGGGGATCGCCACGGCCCCGCACAACGAACCGGTCGTCACGCAGGCGCCCACTGCCAGAGGGTCCACCAAGCGCGCGTCCAGGTTGGCGAAATCGACGAGCCAGCCGAGGCAGTCGCCGTTGCCGTGCTTCGCGTCCGCGTCGAAGAGGGGCACGCCCTCGAGTTCCAGCTTCAGGCGGCCGCGCTGGATGTCATCGAGGTGATCGCGATCGAACAACGGACCCAGGAGATAGCCGTCGTTCCCCATGCGGTCGGCGACGAAGAGCGGGAACGAAACCTTCCCGTTCTCCAGGAACACGCTCCGGACGAGTTCCGCCCCGACGCGGAACTCGCCGACGGCATCGAGGATCTCGGCCCTCGTGTAGGCCTCGCCGGTCCTGACGGGGAGGTCGCGGCGCAGCGTCACCGCGACCTCGATCTCGAGCAGGGCGCCCTCGTGCCTGGTCAGGGCGTCCCCTTCGGCGACGAACGGGTGCAGCTCGGACACGACGGGCGTTCCCTCGGGCGAGCGGGCGACCTTCCATGCCGTCCCGGCCGGTGTCTCCAGGAATTGGATGCCGTTGGCCTCGGCCAATGCGGGCGCCCAGCCGAAGGCCAGCGTCCCGATGCGCGCCCCCGAGTTGCGCATTTCGGCGATCCGCATTGCGGCTCGCCTGCCTTCTTCGGAAACCCCGTTAGTGCCCGTCATGCCCGCGTTCCCTTCCAGTCGTTGACGCTCTCGGTGACGACCAGCGCGGTCATGTTCACGATCCCGCGGGTCGTCGTGGAGGGCACGAGGACATGCAGGGGTTTCGACATCCCGACCAGAATGGGGCCGACCGCGACGCCCCGGGTGACGGAGGTCAGGAGCGTCAACGCGATGTTCGCGGCGTCGAGCGAGGGCATGACGAGCAGGTTGGCGGGACCGTCGAGCACGCTCTCGCTCACGACGCTGGAACGGATCGACGGGTTGATCGCGGCGTCCGCATGCATCTCGCCGTCTATCCGCAGTTCGGGCGCCCGCGCGCGGACGAGCCGAAGGGCATCGCGCATCTTGCGCGCGCTGGGCGCCTTCGACGCGCCGAAGTTCGAGTGGGAGAGCAGCGCGACGTTCGGCGTGAGGCCGAAGCGCCTGACCTGCTCCGCCGCCATCAGCGTCAGCTCGGCCAACTGCTCCGCCGTCGGGTCCACGTTCAGGTGGGTGTCCGCGAAGAACAGCGTTCCCTGACCGTGGATGAGCGCGGTCAGGGCCGAGACGCGGTCGACGCCCTCCGCCCTCGGCACGATCTCCAGCGCCAGCCTCGTCTCCATCGACCAGTCGGCCGGGGTGCCGCACAGGGCGGCGTCGACGAGGCCGGCCTCGAGCAGCATCGCCGCCGCGACGGTCGGTTGCTGGCGCAGCCGCCGCCGCGCGGCCGCGGGCGGGACGCCCCTGCGCTCCACCAGCGCGACGTAGCGCTCCTGCAAGTCGGGGAGGAGCGCGTCGTCGCCGGTGGGATCGAACACCTCGACGTGGTCGTCGACGCGCATGCGCAGGCCCAGGCGGCGAATGCCGTCCTCGATCACGCCGCGGCGGCCGACGAGGACGGGCCGCGCCAAGCGCTCGTCGACGACGATCTGGGCCGCCCGGAGGATCGAGTCGCTCTCTCCCGCCGCATAGGCCACGCGCTTGGTCTCGCGTCTCGCGGACTCGAATAACGGCATCATCAACTGGGTGGAGCCGTGGGCATGCCGTCCGAGGCTCGCCCGGTAGGCCGCCAGGTCGCCGATCGGGCTGAGCGCCACGCCCGTCTGCTCGGCGGCCCTCGCGACGGCCGGCGCGACCTCAAGGATCAGTCTCGGGTCGAATGGCTTCGGGATGATGTGCTCGGGCCCGAAGAGCAGCGCCTCGCCGCCGTAGGCGTTGGCGACCGCCTCGTCGGGTTCGGCGCGCGCGAGGGCGGCGATCGCCGAGACCGCCGCCATCTTCATGGCCTCGTTGATCTCCGTGGCCTGGCAGTCAAGCGCGCCGCGGAAGATGTAGGGGAAGCACAGGAGGTTGTTCACCTGGTTTGGGAAGTCCGAACGCCCCGTCGCGACGATCGCGTCGGGACGGCGTTCCCGCACCAAGTGGGGCATGATCTCCGGGTTCGGGTTCGCCATCGCGAGGATCAGCGGGCGGGGGGCGAGCAGCGGCAGCCAGTCCGGTTTGAAGACCCCCGGCGCCGAGAGCCCGAGGAAGATGTCTGCGCCCCCGACGACGTCGCCGAGCGTCCGCGCGGTCGTCGCGTGGGCGAAGCGCCGCATGTTCGGCAGCATCTCGCCGGCCCGGTCGGCGTGGACCACGCCGTCGATGTCGGTCAGCGTGACGTTGGCGGGGCTCATCCCCATGGAGACCAGGAGCTCGACGCATGCGATGGCGGCCGCACCGGCGCCCGCCGTCACGAGCCTCACGTCCTCGATCCGCTTCTCCTGGAGCAGGAGCGCGTTGGTGATCGCGGCCGCGCAGACGATGGCCGTTCCGTGCTGGTCGTCGTGGAAGACGGGGATGCGCATGCGAGAGCGCAGTTCCGCCTCGATGAGGAAGCACTCGGGCGCCTTGATGTCCTCGAGGTTGATGCCGCCGAAGGTCGGCTCGAGGAGCGCGACCGCGTCGCAGAAACGGGCGACGTCCGTCGTGTCGACCTCGATGTCGAAGGAGTCGATCCCGGCGAACTTCCTGAAGAGGACAGCCTTGCCCTCCATCACCGGCTTCGAGGCGAGCGGGCCGATGTTGCCGAGGCCGAGGACGGCGGTGCCATTGGTGACGACGCCCACGAGGTTGCCGCGCGCCGTGAACTCGCGCGCCGCCGCGGGGTCGGCGACGATGACCTCGCAGGGAGCCGCCACGCCGGGAGAATAGGCGAGCGCGAGGTCGCGCTGCGTCTCCATCCGCTTGGTCGTCTGGATCCCCAGCTTACCGGGCTGCGGGTGGCGATGGTAGTCGAGGGCCGCCTGCCTGAAGTCTTCGATCATCGCCGCCTCCCCGGGCATGTCAGGATACGGACGGGCACGGTTTCCCGTGCCCGTCCGCGACGTCACTCCGCGAGTTCGCGCATGACCTTGATGAGGTCGGACTTGCCCTCGAAGCCGATGCCCGGCAGGTCGGGCATGACGATGTGGCCGTCCTGCACCTTCACGCCGTCCGGGAACCCGCCGTAGGGCTGGAACAGGTCGGGGTAGCTCTCGTTGCCGCCGAGCCCGAGGCCGGCCGCGATGTTGAGCGACATCTGGTGGCCGCCGTGCGGGATGCAGCGTTCCGGGGACCAGCCGAACTGGCGCAGGACGTCGAGGGTGCGCAGGTACTCCACGAGGCCGTAGGACAGCGCGCAGTCGAACTGGAGGTAGTCGCGGTCGGCGCGCATGCCCCCGTAGCGCAGGAGGTTGCGGGCGTCCTGGTGCGAGAACAGGTTCTCGCCTGTCGCCATCGGCGCGTCGTAGAATTCGGAGATCGCGGCCTGGAGCGCGTAGTCCAGCGGGTCGCCGATCTCCTCGTACCAGAACAGCGGGTAGTCCCGGAGCATCTTGGCGTAGGCGATGCCGGTCTCGAGGTCGAAGCGGCCGTTCGCGTCGACGGCGAGGCGCGCCTGCGACCCGATCTCCTCCAGAACCGCCTCGATGCGGCGCCGGTCCTCGTCGATGGGGGCGCCACCGATCTTCATCTTCACGACGTTGTAGCCGCGGTCGAGGTAGCCGCGCATCTCCTTGCGGAGCGCGGAGTCATCCTTGCCGGGGTAGTAGTAGCCGCCGGCTGCGTAAACGAAGACCCGCGGGTTGGCCTCGCGGCCCTTCATCTCGGCGAGAAGCCGGAAGAGCGGCTTGCCCTCGATCTTGGCGACCGCGTCCCAGACCGCCATGTCGATGGTGCCGACCGCGACCGAGCGCTCGCCGTGGCCGCCGGGCTTCTCGTTCATCATCATCTTGGCCCAGATGCGATGGGGGTCGAGGTTGGTGCCGGCGTCGTTCAGGAGGCTCTGCGGGTCGGCCTCGATGATCCGGTCGCGGAAGCGCTCGCGGATGAGGCCGCCCTGGCCATAGCGGCCGTTCGAGTTGAAGCCGTAGCCGACGACGCGGCGACCGTCGCGGACGACGTCCGTCACGACCGCGACAAGGCTGGCGGTCATCTTCGAGAAGTCGATGTAGGCGTTGCGGATGGGCGAGGCGATCGGCTTGGTGACCTCGACAACGTCGACGATGCGCATGGAAGTTCTCCCTTGGGTTCTCGGTTGGCTAGCTGAATGGTCAGTGCTGGGGGACGAGGTTGTGGCTGTCTTCGGGCGCCTCGTCCTGGACGTCCGGAAGTTTGCCCTCCCGATGGAGGCGCATCACCTCGCGCGCCTGGCTCCGATCGAACACGCCCTCCCAGTTGGCGACGGCGATCGTGGCGATACCGTTGCCAATGAGGTTCGTGACGGCACGCGCCTCGTTCATGAAGCGGTCGACGCCGAGTAGCAGGACGAGGCCCGCAACCGGGACGGTGCCGATCGACGACAGGGTGGCCGCCAGGGTGATGAATCCCGCTCCGGCGACGCCCGCGGATCCCTTCGAGGTCAGGAGCAGGACGCCGAGGAGCACGAGCTGGTCGGCGATGCCGAGATCGGTGTTGGTGGCCTGAGCGACGAAGACTGCGGCCATCGTGAGGTAGATCGACGTGCCGTCGGCGTTGAACGTGTAGCCGGTGGGCAGCACCAGCCCGACCACGGTCTTGTCGCATCCCAGCCGCTCGAGCTTGGCCAGCATCTGGGGCATGACGGCCTCGGTCGAGCAGGTGCCGAGCACGATGAGGATCTCGTCCTTGAAGTAGCGGAGGAACGAGGGCAGCGGGAACCCGGACCAGTAGGCAACGCTGCCGAGCACCACGACCACGAACAGGATCGAGGTGACGTAGACCCCGAGCATGAGGTAGGCGAGCGACCAGATCGTGCCGATGCCGTACTTGCCGATGGTGAAGGCGATGCCCGCGCCGGCTCCGAGCGGGGCGAGCCGCATCACAATGCCGACGATCTTGAACAGCGTCTGCAACAAGGCATCGATCAGGCCGACGAGCGGCTTTCCGCGCTCCCCGAGCTGGACCAGCGCGACGCCGACCAGGACGGAGATGAGGATCACCTGGAGCATCGCGCCCTTGGCGAAGGCGTCCACGATCGTGACCGGGATGATGTCGAGCAGGAACTTGACGATGCCGTGATCGGCCTGCGACGCCTGGACGTAGGTGGAGATGGACGAGGTGTCTATGTGCGTCGCGTCGATGTTCATTCCCTCGCCAGGACGCATGACGTTGACGACGACGAGCCCGATTAGGAGGGCGAGCGTCGAGACGATCTCGAAGTAGAGCAGCGCCTTCGCGCCGATGCGCCCGACTTCCTTGATGTTGCTCATCTTGGCTATGCCGACGACGACGGTGCCGAAGATGATCGGCGACAGCAGCATCTTGATGAGCTTGATGAAGCCGTCGGCGATGGGCTGGAGCGAGGTGCCGACCTGTGGCCAGAGGAAGCCGATGAGCCCTCCGATCGTTATGCCGATCAGAACCTGCACGTAGAGTTGGTTGAGGACGCCGGAGCGTAGTGTCTTCATCTTCCTGGACCCTCCCTTGCCCAAGCCTCCGCGTCACGTACCGATTGACCTGTAAGGGAAATTGTCCCAGCTTCGGTCCGTGCTCGGCGGGCGGGTGATGGAGGATCCGTAGCCCTGCTCGAGGGGCAAGGCTAATGCATTTGAAGTGTCTGTTTATGACGAAGGCGCATTACCGATGGAGTCGATGTGGCTTGAGGACTACCTCGCCTTAGCCGAAACGCTTAACTTCTCGCGCGCTGCGGAACGGCGCAATGTCACGCAGCCCGCTTTCTCGAGACGTGTCCGCGCGCTCGAGCAGTGGGTGGGAACTGACCTCTTCGTGCGGACGACCCACTCGGTTTCGCTCACCGCGGCCGGCCTGCATTTCCAAACACAGGCCGCAATGCTCAGCAGGGCCATCCAGCAGATGCGTCGCGATACGCTGGCCGTTGCGGAGAGGCAGGCCCATACCTTGACGATAGCGGCCACCCACGTACTCTCATTCACGTTCTTCCCGACCTGGATCCGCCGGAACGACGAACTATTCGGTCGGGGCAATCTCAACCTGGTCTCCGACAGCATGGAGGCGTGCGAGCAGATCCTGTCGCGCGGGGACGCACAGTTCCTGCTGTGCCACCATCATGCCGCTGTCCCGAGCAGGCTTGATCCCCAGCAGTTCAAGAGCACGATCGTTGGATCGGACACCCTGGTGCCCGTTAGCGCTCCAGGGCCGGAGGGAAGGGTATTGTGGTCGTTGGACCAGCCTGGGGGCATGGACTATCTGGCGTATAGCGAAAAGTCGGGGCTGGGCCGCATAATCGCCACTGTGCAATCCGACACTGTAGCACGATCCTCGCGCACCCCAGTGTTCAAGTCCCACCTAGCCGCGACCCTTCTAACCATGGCGAGGGCGGGAACGGGACTGGCGTGGTTGCCAATGACCCTTGCAGAGGACGATCTCCGCGACGGGCGCCTCATGATGGCTGGCCCGCCCGAGGTCGCGATACCCGTCGAGATACGGTTGTTCCGTCCAGCATCCCGGCAGAGCGGAGTCATCGAATCCGCTTGGGCTGCTTTGACGTCGAGCGAAAGCAAGTCTTTAGAAGCTGCTATGGACCACGGATAGGCGTTGTGCTGGTCGTATCAGTGAGGCCATCCGGGGCGTCGGCCAGTCGAGTCAAGACAGACGTCTTTGCTCGACGACCCTCCGACCAGAACGAGCCTCGCTGATCCGACACACCACTGTCCACGGTCCATAGCAGCCTCTAGGGGCATCTCAACGAGGGACGCCGACAGTCGGGGCAGGGTAAGTGACGATGTCCTTTCGAATGCCTCCGCTTCGGGAATTTGGCGATCGGCAAACCACCACGTGATGCCTCCAGGGCACGAGCCCCGGCGAGATGGCGACGACGGCCCTCGGTAAGCTCTCGCTCGTGCCAGGCTCCGGCTACGGCAACCGCTGATCACGCTCAAGCAGGGCGGCCTCGCCGACCCGGCTGTTCGGGTGCCGACCATCTCACAATCGGCATCCGGGATCGGCTTGCGGGTCAGGTGATTGGGTCCTCGCGCGTGGGGGTGAACGGACTGTCTTCCGACGAGGCGCTCGCCATGCTACGTCGCCGTCTCCTGGGCACGACGGGGGGAACCGGATCGGGAAGCGATCGTGCGTTGTCCGGCTCCGCGGCGGCGTGCCGTTGTTCGAGCGTGTCAGGTTTTGGATCAGTCAGTGCCGTGCCGGATTTAGCCGCAGCTGCGAGAGCGGCGTCCTGCCGCTCTTCCATCTTCCGTGCCTTCCTGAGGTTCAGGTCCCTGAACGTCCTGTATGCCTCGGCGGCGCCAACGCTAGGCGGAGTGCCCCGGCGGACTGCGAAGAGATCGTAGAAGGGCGCGAAAGCGTCGGCATCGGCGTCGACGTCCCAGGTCCAGCGCCATCCGCATTGAGGATTTGGACCATTCTGGTCGTCAACGGTCCTGTCCGTGACGAAGCGGAAGATGTGGTTGTTAAGGGCTTTCACGAACTGCTGAAGCGCGTCCGCGATGTCATTGAGGCCGTCGACGTCGGCAGTGAAGATCTGTCCGACGAGGTGCGCGTGTGTCGAGAGGCCCAGGTCGTTCGCGTTCTTGGTGCCGAGGTAGCCGAAGCGGTGGACGCAGCAGTGTCGGACGTGGCAGATCTTGTCGTAGGTGGCGAGGGCGTTGGCCAGCTCCGACGGTAGGTTGGCCATCCCGATCTCGTTCAGACGCGACTTGAGCTCCTTCACCGAGGCGAAGGAATCCTCGTAGAGCGCCTCCGCCAACGTCTCCCGCGGGCGGGACATCGCGACCGCGAATGAGATCTGCTTGCTCCCGAGCTTGAGCATCGTTACCGGGTCCACGTGCGCGAGCCGGCTCAGGAGCGTCCTGAAGTAGGTTTCCACCGCGGAGAGGTAGCCGAGCACGACCACGGCCGCGAGTTCGGGGGTCGGCGCTTCGGACGCGGTCGCGTTCACCAGGATCTTGTTAATGGCGTTGGTGTTGGCGATGAAGTTGTCAATCGGGCTCGGCTGGCTGTCGACCGGTCTGAAGAGCCGAGCCGTGTCGATGTGCGGGATCTCGCCGACCGCGACGAGCGGCGGGTGCGCGGGGCCGCTCAAGACATGGCCTCGTCGATGTAGGACTCCACGCGCTGGATGATTCTCATCGATCTGGCCGGGCCGATATCGAGAATCTTACGCAAATCGCTTCCCGGGTCGCGGGACGCGAGCAGCTCGCCAATCGTGCGGATCCCGCTTCCCTGCAGCTTCTCCGAGAGAAACGGTGTGAGGCCCGGGACTGACGGCATGCCCATGGCCATGATCCGGTTGTAGATTAGCTCGTCCGTGAGGCGGTTGCCGCAGTGTTGGCAGAAGCGCTGCTTCTCGTTCTGCCTCGGTGCGCCGCAGGCCTGGCAGGCGGGCAGGTCTAGCTTCAGCGGGCCGCGGACCTTCTGCTGCTTGAGCACCGTCTCGAAGGTCCGGCGTACCGGATGCTTCGAGTCGGGCCGCTCGATGAACTTCACGATCGCCGCCGCCGAAGTGCCGCGGCTGCCGGCTGAGAACGTACGCGCCGCGATTAGGGCGGCAAAGTGGGGGATGAAACGGCGGTAGCGGCGGTCTGGTCCATGGGAGACCTCCTGCTCGCGGGACAGGAGACCGGCCTCAGAGAGGAGGTCGACCATGCGCGTCGTGAGCGAGTCAAACTCCGATGCGTCGATGCCGATCGCAACCTGCTTTTGTCCCTTCTCGACGAGGCCTTCGTTGTGGTCGCGGATCGCCTCTACGACCCCGTTGAAGAACCGCTCGCCCACCGTCACGAGTGTTTTAAGCTCGACGATCTTCTCCGCTAGGGACAGGAACTCGGCGACGCGGTTGTCCCTCAGGTCGCGGACGATCTGGATCAACTTTGCCTGGGAAGCCGCCGTGCCGCTCCTGCGCCCGGCGTTGCCCACGACGGAATTGTACTCGCGAATCAGCGAAAGGTAGGCGCGCGGGATGCCGAAGGCTGCGTATTGCAGGAGCGTGTTGGCGTCGGACGGGACCGTGGCGAGACCCGACGGGTAGCGTCGGGCGGCGATCGTCTGCATCATCTGGGCGTAGCCGGGCTCGGTGACCGGAACCCAGGCGGAAACGGTCCGCCCCTCGTGGTCGGCGTGGAAGCGGGGACCGAATACGGTCGTCCCCGGGTAGATCGAGCACTTCGGCGCGATCTGGGCCGACTTTACGACGCGCAGGATGTCGAGGAATTCGGACATAAACGCCGGCGCCAGCGTCAGCGCGGCATCGTCGAGCAGCAGGACAATGCGCTTGCGCCCGGCCCGCTCGGCCAGCTTCACGAGCGTCGCCTTCACTGACTCGACCGAAAGCCTGCGGTGCAGATCCTCGTCCTCGTCCTCGAGGTCGAACCTTCTCTCAAGGTTATTGATGAAGGCTTGGAGTCGCGCCCCGCCGCCGGACGCGACGCCGGACACCCTCTCGAGGGTCTCGTGCCCGGCCTGCAGAATTCTGGCGAGCACCCACGAGTGGAAGAGTGCGCGCGCGTCCGTCCTCGCCGCGGACCAGGGCTCCAGGCTGAGGTACTTGTTGAGCGAGGTGTAGATGCAAAAGGGCTTCGTTTCATCGTCGAGGCACTCGAGCCATGCGTAGCGCATCAGGTGCGTTTTGCCGCACCCCCTCGGGCCGACGAGCAGCACCAAGCCCTTCGAGTGCAACTTGCGGACCACGTCGTCGAAGTGATCGCCGGTGGCCGTGCCGTCCCGCAGCACGTCCTCCTCCACATGATCCGCGCGTTCCTCGAACGCCTCCTCTAACCAGTCGTCCAGCGGAGCTGGCGGCGCTCCGACGCTCATGCGACCTCCAGCTCCAGTTCGAGGAGATCCGCTTTTGACAGCATGCGCGCGCCGACGCCGCGGGACGTTTTCAGGAGCGCCTCGCTGCCCGAAGGCGAACTCAGCGCGTTGAGCACGGCCCTTTTCCAGCGGTTCGGCACGCGGATCGCGTAGACGCAGTCGCTCAGGATCGCGCTGCCCGCGGCGACCTGGCAGACCTTTCTGTGCAGATTGCGGTCGACCCGCGCGAGGAGGATGTCTCCTGCTCGCGCCACCCTGCGGCCCACTCTGTCGTCCGCGCAGAAGTCGCTCCGGAGTTCGACCGACGCTCCCGGTGCCTTTCGGAAGCTAGTCGTATGGAAGACGGGCTGGGTCGCTGAACGCGCCTCGGCAGACGAGAGGTTTCCCCGCACGATCTCGGCCCCGATGTCGCACAGCCTGAAGGTAGAGCGGCCGGACGTCCGCCTCGGCAGGTGGAACTCGTGGTCCATGCGGTTTTCCGCTGCCTCCCACGAGATCCTGATCGGCTCGCGCAGCCCGTCCTCGCCCAGCCGGGCCAGCTCGATGTCCCCGCCGCCGCCGGGCTCGTTCCGGAAGACCACGATGTGCGCCTGGGCATCAGTCCCGCTGAAGGACCTGCGAGGAAGCTGGATCACGCAGCTGACGCTCACGCGCGAGAGCAGCGACCGGCGGAAGCTCCTGGCGCGCCGCCCTGAGACCAGCCCGTCCGGCACGATCACCCCGATCTCGGCCCGACGCCCGGCCATGCGCAGGATTTGCGCCACGAACAAGGTTTCCGCCGCGACGGGGCTGGGGTTGCGGCGCGCCTCTCTCGGCAACCCGGCCTCGGACAGGATCCGGTCAAAGCCCTGCCGCCAGGGAAGCGTTAGGTATGGGGGATTGCACAGCGCCACGTCGAAGCTGCGGTGTGCGAGGCGCGCGGGGAGGTCCTCGTCGAGCGCGTCCAGTTGCAGGTGCGTGTGCCGCCGGTCCGCCACAAGGCGCATGCTGTCGCAAATTCTCGCGCCGGCCTGCTGGTCGACGTCCACCGTCACGATGTCGGCGGCGGTCCAGCGCCTCGCCGCGGCGAGCGAGAGCGCGCCACCCCCCGAGCCGAGGTCGAGGATGCCGGCGG
Organism: Antarcticirhabdus aurantiaca; assembly: GCF_009765365.1. Classification (GTDB taxonomy): domain Bacteria; phylum Pseudomonadota; class Alphaproteobacteria; order Rhizobiales; family Rhizobiaceae; genus Antarcticirhabdus; species Antarcticirhabdus aurantiaca. The sequence goes on along the minus strand of NZ_VTOM01000009.1, from coordinate 187,475 downwards.
GGTGTTCCCTGTCGAAGAGGTCGACGAACCGGCTGCCGACAAATTCGGCCGTGTAGTGGCGCGCCAGCGGGTCCCTGGTGCCGGCATAAGCATGGAGCATTCGCATCGGTCCGGTGTCTGCGGCACGCTTGGCTTGGCCAAGCGGGGTCACGGTGGATTCTCCCTGGTACCATCGCCCAGCCGCGCGGCTTTCTCAACGAGGCCGCAGCGAATCCTTGGGCTGCGTGCCGGACGCGCACGGCCGCAGCGAGCCGCCGACCTGACGCGTCGTCATAGCCACCGCACGCGCTGGCCCGGCCGATGGCGAGGGACACGACAGCCGAATGGGAGCATCGGTCGGAAGTGCTCCACTCACCTGGTCTTCATCGACGAAACCTGAGCCTCCACGAACATGGCCCGCCGCTATGGCCGAGCGCCCAAAGGCCAAGGCTCCGCGCCGCCATCCCGCACGGCCTCTGGGAAACCACGATCTTTGTCGCCGGGCCTCGCCTGGGCGGGATTGTCGCGCCCTTCGTGCTCGACAGGCCGATCAACCGCGTCGCCTTCGAGACCTACGTCGAGAAGGTGTTCGTTCCCGAACCGAAGGCCGGCGACATCGTCGTGATGGACAACCTTTCCAGCCACAAGGGGCCGGCGGTGGCGCGCCTGATCGAGGCGGCCGGAGCGCGACTTCTCTACCTGCCGCCCTACAGCCCCGACTTCAACACGATCGAGGTGGCCTTCTCCAAACTCGAGGCGCTCCTGCGAAAAGCCGAAGAAAGGACCGTTGAGGCGCTCTGGACGACAATCGGCAAGATCGTCGATGGCTCCCAACCCGACGAGTGCGCCAACTTCTTCAAAGCCACGGACTATGATGCTAACTGATATCATTCGGCTGTAGGATCAATCATTGATGGTCGTCTTGTTTTGTAAGTCTGAGGATCTCTGGAGGTCAGCGAAGCTGATCCTACAAGAACGGCGCGTTTAAGCGCCAGTAACCGGCAATCAAATGCATCGCGACTGCATGATGATTGCGGTTTTCATCAGCTAAGGGTGAACGCGAAGCATCGGCCTCGCGACGACTGAGCGTCTTACCGCCCGTCCAGCGATCCGTTTCTGTCAGTTGACGCGAACTCGCCCATCGCGGCTGAGATCGCAAGGGCGATCGCATCCGATGCACGCCTGAGCGGGTCAGTGTCGAGGTGGGCGTAGCGCTGCGTAGTGCTCGCCTGAGTGTGGCCGAGAAGCTTGCCGATGATCGGAAGCCCGAGCCCGCCGCCTGCTCCAAAGCTTGCGAAGCTATGTCGAAGATCGTGGATGCGAACACCCTCAAGCTTGGCTCGGCGCGAGACGAGTCCCCAAGGCCGTTTCAAATCGGAACGCGGTTTGTCCGGGCTGTTGCCCGCGATCACGAAGACCCCCGTCCGAGGCAGTTCGTGCAGCACGGCGATCGCTGGCGCACTGAGAACAATGGTCTTCCGACCGGTTTTGGAGTCGGGAAGGAAAAGCAGGCCCCTAGCCAGGTCGACCTCAGCCCACCGCAGGTGTAGAATCTCTCGAAGCCGCGCCCCTGTAAACAGAAGGAGACGGATGGCGGCTGTCGCGAACGGATTGACGATCGTCTGCCGGTTCTCCGGCTTCGGAAGGTGCTTCGCTGTCGGTTTGCTGAGGTTCGGCTCCCAAGGGATACCGACAGTCTCGGCTTCTCGTAGCGCAGCTCCGAGGCGTTTTAGCTCCTCGGTCGACAAGAAGCGCTCGCGCCGGTTCTCCACGAATGTCTCTATGCGCGCTGCCGGGTTCAAACCTTCATGCACATGCTCATGTTTACTAGCCCAGCTAAACAGCGAACTGATCACGGCTAACGTACGGTTTGCCATGAACGGCCGATCGCGCATGCCATGGTGGAGACGCATGACGTCGGCTTTAGTAACGTCAGCGACGCTTTTTGCGCCAAGCGCCGGCAGGACGAACTTCTCGAGGATATGCTGATACAGCTCAGCGGTCTTAGGTTTGCGTTTCGGTTTGACATGCAAAGCCATGAAGGCGGCGGCGAGTTCGTTGATTGTCATAGCCGCATGGCGCCGCTGCCGCTCGCCTGCCGGATCGGCACCTTGTGCGACTGAGCCAAGAAGGCGGCGCGCTTCGGCGCGCGCCTCGTCGGGTGTGAGGCGGCCCACTGGGGCGAGCGTCACCTTACGGTCTGGCGCGCTGCGGCCGGAGCCGGCGCGGTACTGGACAATGTAGGTCATCCGGCCAGTGGGACGGACCCGCACGCCAAAGCCGGCGAGATCGGGATCCCAATGGACGAACTCGCGATCGCGCGGTGTTAGGCTGTCGAGGAAGCGTTTTGTGATGCGGACCCGCGGCATTGAGACACTCCCTGAGGAGAGGGTTTGGTTGCGAATTGGGTAGCACCCGGGAAGCACCAGCGGGAAAGCTGCCGAAGATCGCAGGAAGGTGGATACGACATAACCTGTTCAAAAATATGGCAGATTGGCATCTCCAGCAAACGAGCGCAATGTGGAGAAAAGCGAATACCCCTGAATGGGGTTCAGGGGGTCGAAGGTTCGAATCCTTTCACTCCGACCATCTCTTCTCAAAAATCGATGTGATCGTTCCGAAGGCCGCAGGATCCGCTGCCGTCGTTCGGTGCGTAGCGGCGCAGGAAGCGGGCGTCGATCCAGCGCTTCCATCGCCAGACCCATTCGCCCTCGAAGCTGAGCGGCCCCCTGTCGGCAACGGCATGGCGGTCGCCGGTCGAGATCAGGCTGAGCCAGCGCGTCTGCGGACGATAGGCTCGCAGCGTTTCGCCGGTCAGCGCGCGCCGGAGGTTTTCGGCGAGAACGGGGCCCGCTCGGACGGCGAAGACGCCGGCCTTCGGGCGCGGCTGGGGAAGGGCGGCGACGTCGCCGGCGGCGAAGATGCTGGGATGCGAGCGCGAGCGCAGGGCTTCGTCGACGAGCACGAAGCCGCGGGCGTCGCAGGCGAGGCCGCTCGCCGCGAGCCAGGGCGGCGCGGCGCTTTCGGTCACCCAGATCACCGCGTTTGCCCTCACCGATCGACGGTCGGCGGCGTATAGCTCGTCGTCGCGATAGGAGACGGCGTCGAAGCCTGACAGGTGGGGGATGCCGCGCTGGGCAAGGCGGCGTTCGAGGCACCGGCGCGTTCGCGCGTTGCAGCCGGGCACGAGGCGGCGGGAGCGCCCGGCGAGCACGACCCGCACGGGCGGACCTCGGGGCTCGAGGCCCGCGAAGCGGTGGTCGAGCGAGAAGGCGAGCTCGACGCCCGCCGCGCCGCTGCCGACGACGGCGATCGTGACCGGATCGTCCCGATCGCGGATGTCGGCAGCGAGCGCCTCGATCCGGGCGAGGAGCCCGTCGATCGGCTTGGCGGGGATGACCGCCGCCGCGTCCGCGCCGAGCGCGGCCATGTCCGGCGCCGAGCCGATGTCGAGCGACAGCGTGTCGAAGGCGAGGCGCGTGCCGTCGTCGAGGCTCAGCTGCCGCGCGTCGGGATCGAGGCCGGTCGCGGAGGCGAGGATCAGGCGGGCGGAGGCTCTGGCCGCGAGGCCGGCGGCGTCGATCAGGGCGTCCTCGAGCGACAGGTGGCCGGCGATCACCAGCGGCACCGCGCCGGAATAGGGCGTGTGCGCCGCGCGGGTGACGAGAACCAGCTCGGTGCCGGGAAGCGGACGCTGGGCGAAGCGGCGCAGGACCTCGACATGGGCATGGCCGGCGCCGACGAAGACGAGGCGGCGGTAAGGGGCGGACGTCATGCCGCGCAGAGATCAGGAGGCGGCGCCCGGCGCAAGCCGCCGCCCTTGAAGCGGCGAGCGAGGGCGCGCATCCTGGCGCCATCCGACGCAGCCGCGAGAGCCCCCGTGACGCAGACCCTCTCCGCCCTTCGCAACGACATGCCCGACCTCGTGGCGCTGCGCCACGACCTTCATCGCCATCCGGAGCTCGGCCTGGAGGAGGTCCGCACCTCCGCGATCGTCGCCGAGCGGCTGGAAGCGCTGGGCTACCGCGTCACGCGCGGGCTCGCCGGCACCGGCGTCGTCGGCTCGCTGACGGTCGGCACGTCGGAGCGCTCGGTCGGCATCCGCGCCGACATGGACGCCCTGCCGATCGAGGAGCGCACGGGCGCGGACTATGCCAGCCTCGTTCCCGGCAAGATGCACGCCTGCGGTCACGACGGGCATACGGCCATGCTGCTCGGCGCGGCCAAGGCCATCGCCGAACGGCGCAACTTCGACGGCACGGTGCACCTCATCTTCCAGCCGGCCGAGGAGAACGTCGGCGGCGCGCGGATCATGGTGGAGGAGGGGCTCTTCGACCTTTGCCCCTGCGACGCGGTCTTCGCGCTCCACAACGATCCCGACATCCCCTTCGGCCGCTTCGCCCTGCGCTCCGGGCCGATGATGGCCGCCGTCGACGAGGCCCGGATCGTGTTGCGCGGCTATGGCGGCCACGGTGCGCAGCCGCAGGACGCGCGCGACCCCATCGTCGCGGGCGCGGCGATCGTCCTCGCCCTCCAGACAATCGTGTCCCGCAACGTCCACCCGATCGAGCCGGCGGTGGTCACGGTCGGCGCCTTCCATTCGGGCACGGTCAGCAACGTCATTCCGGAGACGGCCGAGATCGTCGTCGGCATCCGCTCCTTCGATCCCGACACCCGCGACTTCCTGGAGCGGCGCATCCGCGAGATCGCCGAGCTCCAGGCCAAGAGCCTCGGCTGCGAGGCGGAGGTCCTCTACGAGCGCTCCTACGACGCCACGATCAACCATCCGGCCGAGACCGAGTACCTCCGCCGCCTCGCCACGCGCTTCGCCGGGGCGGAGAACGTCGAGGAGATGGCGCGCCCCTCCATGGGCAGCGAGGACTTCGCCTACATGCTGAAGGCCCGCCCCGGCAGCTACTTCTTCCTCGGCACCGCCGGGCGGCGCGAAAGGGACTGGCCCCTCCACCATCCGTCCTACGACTTCAACGACGACCTCCTTCCCGTCGGGGCCGCCTTCTGGACCGAACTGGCGGAGGATTTCCTGGGGAAACGGTGAACAGCGGGGATAAGACCGAATTCCTCTGGATCGGCGCCGGCCTTCGTCTAGTTCGTCTGTCTTAGGAAAATAAGCCCGTTGACTCCCAGCCATGCGGGAGTCCTTCTGGAACATATCATGAACGGAGATTCGGCCTTGGGTGACGTCCTTGCCGATCTGCGGCGAAGCCTTGCCGCGATCGAAGCCGGCCGCGGTGCGGGCCTTGCCGCAGCGCCGCGGCCGCGCCTCGACGCGCACGGCTTTCGCGACGCGTGGGAGCGCTCGCGTTCCGAAACCTCGGACGGCGGCGAGGGGAGCTTCAGCTTCGGCATGGCCTCGATCGACGCGCGGGTCGGGCCGATGCCGGTCGGCGCGCTGCACGAGATCCGCGCCGCATCGCAGAACGACGGCCCGGCCGCGGGCGGCTTCACGATCGCGCTGATGCTGCGGGCGATGGCGGGGACCGGCACGCGGCGGGCGGCGATCGTGCGCCAGTCGATGACGGCGGCCGAGTTCGGCGAGATGCACGGGGCGGGGCTCCTGGCGCTCGGGGCCGATCCCGGCGAGCTGCTTCTCGCCCGCACGCGGGACGGGCTCGGCAGCCTTCAGGCAGGGCTGGAGGCGCTGCGCTCGCCGGGCATCGGCGCCGTCGCGATCGAGATCTGGGGCGACCCCCGCGCTCTCGACCTCGACGCCACGCGCCGCCTGGCAGTGGCGGCGCGGCGCTCGGGCGCGGCGGCCTTCCTCCTGCGCGTCGGGGCGCCGGATGGGGCGCCGAGCGCGGCGCATGCGCGCTGGCGCGTGCGGGCCGGGGTCTCGACGCCGCTCGCGGCCGGCGCGCCCGGCCATCCCGTCTTCGAGATCGAACTCCTGCGGCATCGCGCTGGCCTGCCGCAGCAGACATGGCGCGTGGAGTGGAGCCGTGACGCACGAACCTTCCGGGACCCGTCGATTCCTGTGCCTGTGGCTGCCGTTTCTCCCCACCGATCGCTTGGCGCGGGTGGAGCCGAACCGGGCCGGCACGCCCTGCGCCGCGCCGGCTGAGGCGAAGAGGCCGCTCGTCGTCGCGGCCCGCGTCAAGGGCGCGATGCGGCTCGTCGCGGGCGATGCGGCGGCCCGGCGCCTCGGCCTCCTGCCGGGCCTCGGCCTCGCCGACGCGCGGGCCCGCGTGCCGGACTTGGCGGTCGCCGACCACGACCCGGCCGCGGACGCCGCCTTCCTGGCGCGCCTCGCCGACGCCTGCGACCGCTACACGCCGCTCGTCGCCCTCGACGGCGCGGACGGGCTGATCCTCGACATCGCCGGCGCCGCTCACCTCTTCGGCGGCGAAGCGGCGATGAAGCGCGACGTGGAGGCGCGGCTCGCCCGCGTCGGCGTCGCCTGCGTCGCGGCGGTGGCCGGCACGCCGGACGCCGCCCGCGCGCTCGCCCGCTTCGGCGGCTTGCCCGGCGCGATCGTGCTTTCCGGCGGCGAGCCGGCGGCCGTCGGCCCGCTGCCGGCGGCGGCGCTCGGGCTGGAACACGCGGAAACGGTGGCGCTGGCGCGGCTCGGCCTTCGCACCGTCGGCGACGTCGCCGAGCGCCCCCGCGCCCCGCTCGCCGCGCGCTTCGGCCAAGGGCTGATCGACCGGCTCGACCGGGTGCTCGGCCGGACGGAGAAGCCGATCGTGCCGCGCCGCCCGGTGCCGGTCTTTTCCGCCGAGCGCCGCTTCGCCGAGCCGATCGGCCGGGTCGAGGACTGCGCCGCAGCGCTCGAGCGGCTGGCGCAGGACCTTTGCGGTCGGCTGGAACGGCAGGCCAAGGGCGGCCGGCGCTTCGAGGCGAGCTTCTTCCGCACCGACGGGGCGGTGCGCCGCATCGCAGTCGCCACCGCCGCGCCGCTGCGCGAGCCGGAGGGCCTCGCGCGCCTCCTGTTCCGGCGGATCGATTCGGCTGCCGATCCGCTCGATCCCGGCTTCGGCTTCGACGCGATCCGCCTCGCCGTGCTCCTCGCCGAGCCGATGGCGGCCCGCCAGGACAGTTTTGGCGCACGGCGGCAGGAGTCGGCCGTGTCCGGCCTCGCCGACCGCCTCGGGTCGCGCTTCGGCGAGGACGCGGCCGTGCGCTTCGACGCCCTCGACACGCACATCCCTGAGCGGGCCGAGCGGCTGGTGCCGCTCCTGCGCGAGATCGGGGAGGGCGGCGAGGCCAGCGCCTGGGTTCTCGCGCCGGTCCCTTACGAGCCGCGGGGCGAGCCGCCCGAGCGCCCCTTGCGCCTCTTCGACCCGCCCCAGCCGCTCGACGTCGTCGCCGAGGTTCCGGACGGCGCTCCAAAGCGCTTCCGCTGGCGGCGCGTCCTCCACGAGGTCGCCCATGCCGAGGGCCCGGAGCGCATCTCGGCCGAGTGGTGGCGGGGCGAGGGCGGCGCCGTTCCGACCCGTGACTACTTCCGCGTCGAGGACACGGACGGGCGGCGCTTCTGGGTGTTCCGCGCTGGGCTCTACGGCGTCGAGACGACCGGGCCGCGCTGGTTCCTGCACGGCCTCTTCGCGTGAGCGGGCCGGCCTTTGCCGAGCTGGCGGCGGCTTCGAGCTTTTCTTTCCTGCGCGGCGCCTCGCAGCCGGGCGAGGTCGTTCTGCAGGCGCTGGCGCTGGGACATGCCGGCCTCGGCCTCGCCGACCGCAACACCGTCTCGGGCGTTGTGCGCGCCCGCTCGGCACTGCGCACCGTGATTGAGGACGAAACTCAACCGGCCGAGGTCCGCGCCGCCGCGGAGCGCTTCCGCTACGTCTGCGGCGCCCGCCTCGTCTTCGCCGACGGCACGCCCGACATCATTGCTTATCCCGTCGACCGGAAAGGCTGGGGCGACCTTTGCCGCATCCTGACCGCCGGCAACCTGCGGGCGGAGAAGGGCGACTGCCGCCTCGGCCTCGACGATCTCCTCGCCCGCGCCGGCGATCTCCTCCTCGTCGCCATGCCCGGCGAGGCGCAGCTCGGCGCCATGCCGGACCTGCTGCCGCGCCTGCGCGAGGTCGCGCCCGGCGCCGTCTGGCTCGGCGCCGCGATGCGCTATCGCGGCCGCGACCGGCGCATGCTCGCCCACTCGGCCGAGATCGCGGCGCGCGCCCGCGTGCCGCTTCTCGCCACCAACGACGTCCTCTATCACCACCCCGACCGCCGCCCGCTCCAGGACGTCGTCACCTGCGTGCGCCTCGGCCTGACCGTGGAAACCGCCGGCCGCCGGCTGGAAGCGAACGCCGAGCGCCACCTCAAGCCCGCGGCCGAGATGGCCCGGCTCTTCCGCGACGCACCGCAGGCGCTGGAGGAGACGCAGCACCTCCTCGACCGCGTCGACTTCGAGCTGGGCCAGCTGAAGTACAACTATCCCGACGAGCCCGTGCCGCCGGGCAAAACGCCGCAGAGCCACCTCGAAGACCTCGTGCGGGGCCGCATCGCCCTCCGCTATCCCGACGGCGTGCCGGAGAAGGTGTCGAAGCCGCTGGCCGGCGAGCTGCGGCTCATCGAGAAGCTCCGCTACGCCCGCTACTTCCTCACCATCCACGACATCGTGCGCTTCGCCGAGTCGCAGGGCATCCTGTGCCAGGGACGCGGTTCGGCTGCGAACTCCGTCGTCTGCTTCCTTCTCGGCATCACCAACGTCGACCCGGAAGAGATCGACGTCCTCTTCGCCCGCTTCGTGTCCGAGGAGCGGCGCGAGCCGCCGGACATCGACGTCGACTTCGAGCACGAGCGGCGCGAGGAGGTCATCCAGCACATCTACGAGCGCTACGGCCGCCACCGCGCCGGCATCGCCGCGACCGTCATCACCTATCGCCCGAAGAGCGCCGTGCGCGACGTCGGCAAGGCGCTGGGTCTGACGGAGGACGTCACCGCCCGACTTGCCGCGACCGTCTGGGGCAGCTGGGAGACCGGCCTGCCGGACGAGCGCATCCTACAGGCCGGCTTCGACCCGGCCGACCCGATCATCGCCCGCGCCGTCGACCTGTCGCGCCAGATCATCGGCTTTCCCCGGCACCTCTCACAGCACGTCGGCGGCTTCGTCCTCACCAACGACCGGCTGGACGAGGTCGTGCCCATCGCCCACGCCGCCATGGAGGACCGCACCTTCATCGAGTGGAACAAGGACGACATCGACGAGCTGGAGCTTCTCAAGGTCGACATCCTCGCGCTCGGCATGCTGACGGCGATCCGCAAAGGCTTCGAGCTGCTGCGCCATCACGGGCGGGCGACGGGGCATGGACTCACCGGTCCCTTGTCGCTCGACACCGTCCCGCGCGACGACGGACAAGTCTACGAGATGCTCTGCCGGGGCGATTCCATCGGCCTGTTTCAGGTGGAGAGCCGGGCGCAGATCAACATGCTGCCGCGCCTGAAGCCGCGGCGCTTCTACGACATCGTCGTCCAGGTCGCGATCGTGCGCCCCGGACCGATCCAAGGCGACATGGTTCATCCCTATCTGCGCCGCCGCGACGGCGTGGAGGCGGTGGTCTACCCGTCGCCGTCGCCGGAGCACGGCCCGCCCGACGAGCTGGAGCAGGTGCTGAAGGAAACGCTCGGCGTGCCGCTCTTCCAGGAGCAGGCCATGCGCCTCGCCATGGTGGCGGCGAAGTTCTCCGACGTCGAGGCCAACGGGTTGCGCCGGGCCATGGCGACCTTCCGCCACCTCGGCATCATCGGCAGTTTCGAGGAGAAGATGGTGGAGCGCATGGTGGCGCGCGGCTACGATCGGGAGTTCGCCCAGCGCTGCTTCGACCAGATCAAAGGCTTCGGCACCTACGGCTTCCCGGAAAGCCACGCCGCGAGCTTCGCCCACCTCGTCTGCGTCTCGGCCTGGATCAAGTGCCACCATCCCGCCGCCTTCACCTGCGCGCTTCTCAACTCGCAGCCCATGGGCTTCTATGCGCCCGCCCAGCTCGTGCGCGACGTGCGCGAGCATGGCGTCCTGGTGAAGCCGATCGATGTCGGCGCCAGCGAGTGGGACTGCACCCTGGAGGAGGAGGAGGACACGTCCCTTGCGCTCCGCCTCGGCTTCCGGCTGATCGACGGGTTCCGGGAGGACTGGGCGAGGCGGATCCTCGCCGCCAAGAACGGCGCCCATCCCAGCGTCGAGGACCTGATGCGCCGCGCCGGCCTGCCGCGTCAGGCCATGGAGAAGCTCGCCGACGCCGACGCCTTCCGCTCCATGGGGCTCGACCGGCGCGAGGCGCTCTGGCAGGTGCGCCGCCTCGTCTCGGCCGAGGAGCTGCCGCTCTTCGCCGCGGCCCGCGCGCCCGAGCTCGGCGCCGAGCCGGACACGGCGCTGCCCGCCCTGAGCCCCGCCGAGCACGTCGTCACCGACTACAAGGTGACGCGCCTGTCCTTGAAGGGCCATCCGCTCGCCTTCCTGCGCGAGCGGCTGAGCCGCGAAGGCGTGATGTCCTGCCAGGCCGCGACGAGCCGGCGCGGCGGCGCCTTCGTGCGCCTCGCCGGCGTCGTTCTCGTCCGCCAGCGGCCGGGCAACGGCAAGGTCGTCTTCATGACGATCGAGGACGAGACCGGCATCGCCAACATCGTCATCTGGTCGACGCTGTTCTCGCAGTTCCGCCGCGAGGTCATCGGCTCGCGCTTCATCGAGGTGCGCGGCCGCGTCCAGCGCAGCGCGGAAGGCGTCGTCCACGTCGTGGCCGCCCGCCTGATCGACCGCACGCCCGATCTCGCCCACCTCTCCGAGGAGGACCGCCCGAACTTCCAGCTCACCCGCGCCGACGAGGTCCTGCGTCCCCAGGTTCCCCGCGGCACCAACCACCCCCGCAACCAGCGCATCATCCCGAAGTCGCGCGACTTCCATTGAAGGGCGAAGAACTGGCGCCGACGCTGCTCCCTTCTCCCGCTGGCGGGGGAAGGTGCCGGCAGGCGGATGAGGGTGGTTCGTGACGGCCGCGACGCTGGTTTTTGCCTGGCCGCTCGCGCGGCCGACACCCTCACCCGGCCCGCTTCGCGGTCCACCCTCTCCCGCAAGCGGGCGAGGGGACGCGCCTCTTCTTCGTTGCCGTTCCGGACCTGTCCGGTCATGACGAGACGTGCGCTTCGATAATCCGACGCTTCTGGAGATCACCCCATGCCCATCACCGCCGCCCTCGTCGGATATGGCCTTGCCGGACGCCTGCTGCATGCGCCCGTGATGGAAGCGGCGGGGATCGAGATCGGAGCCGTCGTATCGTCGCGCACCGAGGAGATCCGCGCCGAGCGGCCGAGCGCCGCTGTCTGCGCCTCCCTGGAGGAGGCGCTGGCGCTGCCCGGCATCGACCTCGTGGTGCTCGCGACGCCCAATCACCTGCATTACGAGCAGGCCCGCCGCGCCCTCCAGGCCGGGCGCCACGTCGTCGTCGACAAGCCCTTCGTGCTGACCCATGACGAGGCGGCCGAGTTGAAGAGCCTCGCCGAAGCGCGCGGTCTCGTCCTGTCCGTCTACCACAACCGCCGCTGGGACGCGGACTTCCTGACCATCCGCCGTCTCCTCGGCGAGAACCGTCTCGGCCGCGTCTTCAACTACGCCGCCCGCTGGGACCGCTTCCGGCCCAGCGTCCAGCAGCGCTGGCGCGAGGAGGCGCTGCCGGGGGCGGGCCTCCTCTACGATCTCGGGCCGCACCTCGCCGATCAGGCGATCCAACTCTTCGGCATGCCCGACTGGGTGGAAGCCGACGTCTTCGTCCAGCGCGAGGGCGGGGCGGTCGACGACGGCTTCGAAATCCGGGCGGGGAAGGGGCCGCTGCGCCTTTCGCTCGGCGCCGCCTCCGTCGTCGCGGACGGCGGCTGGCGCTACCGGATCGACGGAACGGCGGGCTCCTTCCTCAAGCGCGGCATCGATCCGCAGGAGGCGGCCCTGCGCGCCGGCGGCCGGCCGACCGAGCCCGGCTTCGGCGAGGAGGCCGCCGAGAACCGCGGCATCCTGGTGAGCGGCGAGGGCGCACGCGAGGAAATCCCTTCCGAAGCCGGCCGCTGGACGACGTTCTACGAGGGGATCGTCCGGGCGATCCGCGACGGCGGCGAGCCGCCGGTCACCGCCGCGTCCGCCGCCGAGACCGTCCGCTTCCTCGACGCCGTGCGGCAGGCGGCCGAGCGGCACGCCCGCGTCGTGCTCTGAGCGAAACGGTCGCCGGACTGTTCACCGCGTCAAGCTACTGTTCACCTTTCGCGACCGAAGTCGCTCGCCTACCTTCTGCCTCGACGAAGCTCATGGAGGCTCTCATGCGGACGAACGGCATTCACCACATCACGGCGATCTCCGGCCCGGACCACCGGACGGACGACTTCTACACCCGTATCCTCGGCCTGCGCCGCGTGAAGACGACGGTCAACTTCGACGATCCGACCACGCACCACCTCTACTACGGCGACGCGGCCGGCCGGCCGGGGACGATCCTGACCTTCTTCCCTTATGCCCACGCCGCGCTCGGCCGCATGGGCATCGGCGAGCTGCAGGAGACGGTGCTCGCCGTGCCGGAGCAGGCGCTCGGCTTCTGGTCGCACCGCCTTCTGACCGCCGGCGTCCAGCAGGACTCCATCGTCCGCCGCTTCGGCGAGACGGTGCTGCCCTTCCGCGACCCGGACGGCATGCGCCTCGCGCTCGTCGCCGCCAAGCACGATGTCGGCAGCGACGCGGTCTGGACGAGCGGCGAGATCGACGCCGATCACGCCATTCGCGGCATCCACTCCGCGAGCCTTCTCCTGAAGGACGGCGCGGCGACGGCTGACGTCCTCACCGACGTCTTCGGCATGACGAAGCTCGAGACCGAGGGCACGACGACGCGCTACGGCGTTGCGGGCGGCGGGCTCGGCACGGCGATCGACATCCGCGCGGTCGGCGACTTCCTGCGGGGACGGCCCGGGGCCGGCACCGTCCACCACATAGCCTTTCGCGCGGCCGACGACGCCGAGCAGGAAGCCATGGTGGCGAAGCTCGCCGCCGACCACGGGCTGCAGGCGACGGAGCAGCGCGACCGGAACTACTTCCGGTCCGTCTACTTCCGCGAGCCCGGCGGCGTTCTGTTCGAGATCGCCACGGACGAGCCGGGCTTCGCCGTGGACGAGCCGAGCGACGCCCTCGGCGCGACGCTGAAGCTGCCGTCCTTCTTGGAAGGGCGGCGCGCGGCCATCGAGGCGCGGCTCCCGAGCCTCGATGCCGAGGCGCATGCCGTGTCGCCGGCCGTCGCGTGAACGCGGCGGCTAGCGCCGGGGACGGGCTCTCGCTCGTCCACCGCTTCGAGCCTGGATCGGCGGCGCGGCCGCCGATCCTGCTCCTCCACGGCACGGGCGGCGACGAGGGCGACCTCCTGCCGCTCGGCGCCCGCGTGGCGCCGGGCGCAGCGCTCCTGTCGCCGCGCGGCCCGGTTCTCGAAAACGGCATGCCCCGCTTCTTCCGCCGCCTCGCCGAGGGCGTCTTCGACGAGGCGGACGTGATCGCGCGGGCCCACCAGCTCGCCGATTTCGTGGACGGCGCGAGAACGACCTACGGCTTAGCGAGCCCGATCGCGCTCGGCTTCTCCAACGGCGCCAACATCGCCGCGGCGATGCTGATGCTCCGCCCGAGGGTTCTCGCCGGCGCGGTACTGATCCGGGCCATGGTGCCGCTGCAGGCGCCGCCCGAAGCGGCGCTGGACGGCGTGCCCGTCCTGATCCTGTCCGGCATGCTCGATCCGATCGTGCCGGAGGAGAATGCGGCGCGTCTGGCGCGACAGTTGAGCGAGCGCGGCGCCCGCGTCACGCACGAGCAGCTGCCGGTCGGGCACGGCCTCTCGCAGGCCGACCTGTCCATCGCGGCCGACTGGCTGGCGAGGGAGAGGTCCTGACACGACGAGGCCGACGCGCCCGTCCGGAGCGTCGGCCTCCGACGATCGACGCCGAACCTACTCGGCGGCGATCTGCGGCTCGGCGGACTTGGCCCGCGCACCCTTGCGCGGCGTCGCGGTAACGGCCGGCGTGGCGGCTTCCTGCGCGAGGCGCATCGCGCGCAGGCGCTCGGACTTGGCATTGCGCGCCTCGACCTCGGCACGGATCATCGACATGGCAGACCCCTTCTCGGCCCGCTCGATCGGGGTGCCGAACACGCGCTCGGCACGATTGAAGGGCTGCGGCGTTTCAGTCATGCGGTTCTGCTTTCGCTGGCGTGGAGTGTTCGCCGAACGTGGCGAATGCCGACGAGGCGCGGGGAAGCGCCGGGCTCGCCGGCACTCCTGAACCTAGCGCGAGGCTTGACCTTCGACAGCGCGAGCGCCGAAGAATTCATCACCTGTTCATTCTTCGCGCATGTGGAAGCGGGGCCGCCACCCTGCTAGTGCCGCGCGCAGACGTGGATGACGACCCGAGGAGCACGAGGAATGCCGATGGATCACCTGGAACCCCGCTCGCGCAGCCGTGACGAGGCCCTGGCGCGCGACGCGGCCGATCCGCTGCGGCACCTTCGCGAGCGCTTCGAACTGCCGGACGGCGTGGTCTATCTCGACGGCAATTCACTCGGCGCGCTGCCGCGTGCGGCGAAAGACCGCGTCGCCGCCACCGTGTCCCGGGAATGGGGTCGGGGCCTGATCGGCTCCTGGAACGAGGCCGGCTGGGTGGACCTCCCGGCCCGCGTCGGGGCGAAGATCGGTCGGCTCGTCGGCGCCGAGGACGGTTCGCTCGTCGCGACCGACTCGACCTCGGTGAACCTCTTCAAGGTCCTCGCCGCGGCCCTCGCGCTCGCTCCCGGACGCCGGGGCGTCGTCTCGGAGGCGTCGAACTTCCCGACCGACCTCTACATGGTGGAGGGCCTCGCGGCGCTTGCCGGGCAGGGGCACGAGCTGCGTCTCGCCCAGGATCCCGAGCATATCGAGGCGATGCTGGACGGGGACGTCGCCGTCCTCATGCTCACCCACGTCAACTATCGCACCGGCCGGATGCACGACATGGCCGCGCTGACCAAGGCGGCGCAGGAGCGCGGCATCCTGACGGTCTGGGATCTCGCCCATTCCGCCGGCGCGGTGCCGGTCGACCTCGCGGACGCTCGGGCCGACTTCGCCGTCGGCTGCGGCTACAAGTACCTCAACGGCGGTCCAGGCGCTCCGGCCTTCCTGTACGTCTCGCCGCGCCACTGGGCGCGCGCCGCTCAGCCTCTGTCCGGCTGGTTCGGCCACGCCGCACCCTTCCGCTTCGACGTCGGCTACGCGCCGGCCGAGGGCGTGCGGCGCTTCCTCACCGGCACGCCCTCGGTGATCGGCATGAGCGCGCTGGACGCGGCCCTCGACGTCTGGGACGACGTCGAGATGGCGCGCCTAAGAGAGAAGTCGGTGGCGCTGTGCGAGGCCTTCATCGAGGGCGTCGAGGCGCGTTGCGCCGGCCTCGGCCTGACGCTCGCCTCGCCGCGCGAGGCCCATCGCCGCGGCAGCCAAGTCTCCTTCACGCACGAGGCGGCCTATGCCGTCATGCAGGCGCTGATCGAGCGCGGCGTCGTCGGCGACTTCCGGGCGCCCGACATCCTGCGCTTCGGCTTCACGCCGCTCTACACGCGCTTCGTCGACGTCGCCGACGCGGTGGAGGTGCTGCGCGACGTCCTGGAAAGCCGCGCCTACGAGGCCGAGCGCTTCCAGGCGCGGCGTGCCGTCACCTGATCAATAGGCATTCTGCGAGCGCAGGAGGCTGATCGGGGTCATGGCCAGGATGTAGAGGTCGAAGAGGATCGACCAGTTCTCGATATAGAAGAGATCGTGGTCGAAGCGCTGCTTGAGCTTCACCGGCTCGTCGATCTCGCCGCGCCAGCCCTTGATCTGCGCGTAGCCCGTGATGCCGGGCTTGACCTTGTGGCGGCCGAAATAGCCTTCGACGATCTCGACGAAGGCCTCGTTGCCGCTCGACATGGCGTGGACGGCGTGGGGGCGGGGGCCGACCAGCGACAGCTCGCCGCGCAAGACGTTGAAGAGCTGCGGCAGCTCGTCGATCGAAGTCTTGCGGATGAAGCGGCCGACGCGCGTGACGCGGCGGTCGCCCTTCGTGACGATCGAGCGCGCCAACGGGTCCGACATCGCGTGATGCAGCGACCGGAACTTGAAGACGTCGATGATCTGGTTGTTGAAGCCGTGGCGCTTCTGCCGGAAGAAGACCGGCCCCGGGCTGTCGAGCTTCACCGCCAGGGCGGTCGCCAGCATCACCGGCGACAGGATAATGAGCGCCAGCGACGCGATCGTCACGTCGAGCACCCGCTTGGCCACCCAGTCCCAGTCCGCCAGCGGCTTGTCCAGGACGTCGAGGAAGGGCACCGAGCCGATGAAGGAGTAGGAGCGCGGGCGAAACCGCATGTGCGACGAATGCGCCGACAGGCGGATGTCGAGCGGCAGCACCCAAAGGTCCTTCAGGAGTTCGAGCAGCCGCCGCTCGGCCGACAGGGGCAAGGTGACGATCAGCATGTCGATCTTGGCGACGCGCGCGAACTCGACGAGTTCCTTGATCGTGCCGAGCTTGGGATAGCCGGCGACGATCGGCGGCGAGCGCCGGTCGTTGCGATCGTCGAAGATGCCGCAGATCCGGATGTCGCTCTCGGGCTGCGATTCGAGCGATCGGATCAGCGTTTCGGCGTTCGTGCCCCCGCCGACGATCACGGCGCGGCGCTCCATGACGCCGTTTCGCGCCCAGCGGCGGATACGGAAGGCGAGGACGATGCGGGCGGCCGCGAGGGCGACGAAGCCGGACACGAACCAGGAGCCGAGCCAGATGCGCGAGAAGGTGTCCTGCTGCTTCAAGAAGAAGATGCAGAGCGTCATGAGGGCGAGCACCCCGCCCCAGGCGGTCGCGAGCCGCATCAGCTGACGCCCGGTCGAGCGCAGCATCGCGACCTGGTAGCCGTCGAGAAAGCCGAGAACCAGCACCAGAGCGCTCGCGCCGAGCAGCGTCAGCAGTCCGTAGTGCAGGGCGAGGCTGTAGTGCATCCCGACGATCCCGGCATAAAGGCCGAGACCGAGCGTCACCAGGATCGCGAATTCGCTCCCGCGCCAGATGCCGCCGAGGAGGCGAGCCGTCAGGAAGCTCGTCTGGAACTGCCGCGCCGCGACGGCGGCCAATTCGTTGAGGGCGCCCGGCGCGGCCGAGGATGAGCTGTCCTTGACGCCTGCTGCCGGGAAGGCCGCGACGAGGTTGGTCGGCAGATCCTGATCCGATGACGGCTTTCGCATGGCTTCTCGCTCGTCGTCCTGCTGGCAAGGTGCCCGCACGGTCGGCGACGGCTCGATGTCTTCGCCGTGGCAGGTCCCTCGGCGTGAATTACGATGGCAGCGTTAGGAAAGCCTCATTGGGGCGCTAACGATCGGAAACAGGCTTAAAAGAAGCTTTCCCGAACGTAGATCGTATCGCCCGGCAGGATCGGGTCCGAGGCGAGCACCCGGCCCGTGAGAACCCGGCCACCGACGCGCCGGGTGATGTCGACGCTTTCCTGCTCGGCCCGCGGGCTATAGCCGCCGGCGATCGCGACCGCGTTCTGCGCGGTCATGCCGGGAACGTAGGTGTACTGGCCCCCGGTGTTGACCTCGCCCATGATGAAGAAGGGCCGATAGGTGTCGACTTCGGCGGCGACGTCGGGATCGCGCAGGAAGCCGTCGCGAAGCCGCTGCGCGATGTCGGACTCCAGCTGCTTGGTGGTGCGTCCGCGGGCCGGGACCGACCCGATCAGGGGAACCGACACGTAGCCCGCCTTGTCGACGGCGTAACTGTTCGTCAGGCTTTCCTGCTCGAAGACGGTGATGCGGACGCGGTCTCCCGAATCGAGCCGGTAGGGCGCGTTCAGGGCCTCGTTGAACACGGGCCCGACCGGCTTGTAGCTGGAACAGCCGGCCAGCATCGAGAAGATCGCGAAGGCCGCGACGATCCGCATGGGTTCCGTCCTTCGATGTGTTTATCACCCGTCTGTATTCAATTAGGGTTAACCTAGGGTTAAACGTGCTCTACCGCGGCTTTCGCTTGCCCGAGTGCCGTCCTCCCGCCACCTTTTGCGGGCCGGAAGGACGTCTCGGTGCGCGTGCCGATACGCTGCGCCGCGGAACGGGCGAGGAGACGAACGATCAATGGTTGTAAAGGGGCGACCCGGAAGGGCTCGGAGCCCGCGCCGGCCGGCGCGCGGCCGTGCCGCGCGTTGGGCGTTGCTCCTGGCCTCGACGGCGATCTTCGCCGGCACCGGCTACGGCTGGGCACGCTACGTCGTCCCGACCTATCGTGCCACGAGCTTCGTCGTCGTGCCGCCCGCCGCCGAGAATGCAGCCAGCGTCGAGTCGGTCCTCTCGGACCTCGAAACGGGCGAGTCGCTCGCCGCGGCGGCGGCGTCCCTGCCGCCCCGGGTCTCGACCGTTCTCGCGGGGGACGACGAGGCCGATCGGTCGACCGACGTCGAGCGGCTGGCCCGCGGCCTGAGCCTGGAGGCGGAGGCGGGCGCGCCGATCGTTGCCGTGTCCTTCCGTCACCGCGACCCGGCAGTCGCGGAAGCCGTCGTGAACGCGGTCGCCGCGAGCTTCGTCGCGCGGACCGAGCCGGCCCTCACCCAGTCCATTCAGCGGCCGCCGCCGATGTCCGAGCCCGACCCGGTCGAGCCCGAGCGCGCCGCCCTCGAGGCAGAAGTGCTGGCCCGCCGCGCCGATCTCGCGAAGGCCGAAGCCGATCTCGTAGCCTTGGGAGCGCCTCCGACACCCGCCGTGGCACAAGCACCAGGCGCCTCGGCCGCAGCGGTCGAAAGACTGGAAGCGACGCGCAGCGCCCGCGCGCAGGCTCGCCGCGCTCTCGGCGCGCTGGAAGCGCGGCAATCCGCCATCGCAAGGGTCCGCAGCGGGCGCCCCGTCGATCCCGGTGTTCTACCCGCCGATCTGCGCGCCGCGGTGTCTCGGCGAAACGCGGTGCGCGCCGAGGCAGAGGCGCTGGCCGAGACCTACGGCGACAACCATCCGCGTCTCAGGCGAGGGCGCGAGGACGCAGCCGAAGCGCAAGCCGCGCTCGGCGCGGCGCTCGACCGGGCCGAGCGCATCCTCTCGGCCGAACTGTCGCGCGGACGTCAGGCCCTCGCCGAACTGGATGCGCGCGAGCGCCGCGAGGCTTCGAGCCTTTCTGCGGCGAGCGCGCCCGCGCCCGTGCCCGATCCGCAGGCCGAGCGTCGGGCTGCGCTCGATACGGCCGTCGGGGAGGCTCGCTCCGCGCTCGACGACGCGCTTGGGCGCTGGGAGGCGAGCCGAACGGCTTCGGTTCCCGCCGCTGCGCCACAAGTCGTTGCGCCCGAAGCGCCGATTGCCGGCGACAGGCCGCGCCTGATGTTCACGGAGGCCGCGCGGCCCGAGGAGCCGGAGGAGCGTCCGATCCTGATCTCGACCGCGGGCTTCGGGCTGGCGGGCTTCTTCGGGGGCCTCCTGCCCTTCCTGTTTCGGCGACGACGCGCAGACCCGAAGCTCTGGGATGACGCCTCCGCGCTTTCCGACCCGATCGCGACCGACGACGTGCCGACCGAAGAGGCCGAGGTCGCGCCCCCGGCCTCGACCCGAGCGCCTTCGTCCGCTTCTCCGCGCGTCGAGGAGCTGGCCGAAGCGGTCGTCGCGAGCCGGATGACGCGGCTCCTCGTCTTCGGCACCAGCCCCGAGGACGGCGCGGAAGCGGCGGTCGCGCTTGTTCGGCATCTCGCCGAGCGCGACGGATCGGCCGTTCTCGTCGACCTGACCGAGGAGAGCGGGGCCGCAACGCTGATGGGCCGCCCGCATCCCTCGCCGGGCTTGACCGATTACGTGGAAGGCCGATGCGAAATCGCCGACCTCATCCATCCGGACACGGCGAGTTCCGCCCACTTCGTGTCCGCGGGCGAGACCTTTGACGTTCGCCTGCTGCAGGCCGCGCCTTCGAAACTCGTCACGCTGATGCAGGCGCTGGAGGCGTCGTACGGCTGCGTCGTGCTTCATCTCGACGAGCCGGGCCCCCGCATCCTCGGCACGCTGATGCACGAGGACGCCGCCCTGATCGTCGCGGCCCAGCTCGATGACAGCCTGCTCGTCGCCGATCTCACCGACCGCTTGGCGGATGCGGGCGCCGGCGACGCGATCGTCCTGTGGCTCGATCCTCCGGTCCAGGCCTGATCAGACCCGGCGCTGGCGCTCGGTCCGGGCGCGCGCTTCGGCCTCGGCGCGGCTCGGGGTCTCCATCCACTTGATGAGGAACATCGCCGGCACCACCCAGAGGAGGCCGGTGACGAGGAAGTAAAGGAGATGGACCCAGCCGCTCGCTTCCGCGAGGGTCGCGGTCGCCACGGCCATCGCCACCAGGGCGTAGAACAGCACCAGGACGATCAGGATCACCGTCCCGATCAGCTTCTTGAGGCGCGTCGGCATGAAGCCCGCCCTCCTTGTCTCGAGAATCGTCGCCTTGTCTTATGGCGATTGCCGCACCGGGGCGCCAGACGCGCGGACGCCATGCCGCGCCTGCGGCACCACGGTCCTTGATCGACGTGCCGAATTCGGGTTCTAGGAACCGGTCTGGAGAAGGCCGTCGATGAGCATCATGTATTATTCAGCCGATGTCGCTCCGCGCCGAGCGAGCCCGCGCGAAATCAATCGCTTCGCCGTCCGCCTCTGGCTCTGGTTCGTCGCGCTGATGGTGGTGGCCCTGGTCGTCGTCGGCGGCGCGACGCGCCTCACGGAATCCGGCCTGTCGATCACCGAATGGAAGCCGATCCACGGCGTCATCCCGCCGCTCTCGGCCGCCGAGTGGCAGGAGGAGTTCGACCTCTACCGCCAGATCCCGCAATATCAGCAGATCAATCGCGGGATGAGCCTGTCGGAGTTCCAGACCATCTTCTGGTGGGAATGGGCGCACCGCTTCCTAGCCCGCGCCGTCGGGGTCGCCTTCGCGCTGCCGCTCGCCTTCTTCTGGCTGACGGGGCGGCTCGAGTCGTTTCTCAAGCCGCGGCTTCTCGGCATCCTCGCGCTCGGCGCCCTCCAGGGCGGCATCGGCTGGTGGATGGTGGCGAGCGGGCTCGTCGAGCGCACCGACGTCAGCCAGTACCGCCTCGCGGTGCACCTGATCGTCGCCTGCCTGATCCTGAGCTCGATCGTCTGGGTGGCGCGCGGGCTTACCCCGCAGCCGCTCGAAGCGCCGCCCTCGCGCGGCTCGATCGCGGCCTCGCTGGTTCTCGTCGCGCTGTGCTTCCTGCAGATCTATCTCGGCGGCATCGTCGCGGGGCTGAATGCGGGCCTCATCTACAACACGTGGCCGCTGATGGAGGGGCAGCTCGTCCCGAACGGGCTGTGGTCCATGCAGCCCTGGTGGCTGAACCCGTTCGAGAACTACATGACGGCGCAGTTCCTGCATCGCCTCGGCGCCTATGTCCTGCTCGCCGCGACAGTGATCCACTGCATCGCCGCCTATGTCCAGGCGCCGGAGACGAGCCATGCGCGGCGCTCGGCGATCCTCGTCGGCCTCGTTCTCGTCCAGGCCGCGATCGGCATCACCACGCTGCTGCTCGTCGTGCCGATCGGCTGGGGCATCGCCCACCAGGCGGGCGCGGTCGTGGTCCTGATCTATGCCGTCGCCCACGCCCGTTCGATGAAGGGCGAGTATTCCGAAAGCGGGCGCACGCCCGCCTCCATCCTCGGCTGAGCTGCCCGGAGCGCCGTCTTCAGCGGCGCTCCGCCCCGATCATCAGGTCGAGGTTCTGCACGGCCGCGCCCGAGGCGCCCTTGCCCAGATTGTCGTAGACCGCGACAAGAAGGGCCTGCGCCCGGTTGTCGTTGGCGAAGACATGCAGCGTCATGCCGTCCGTGTCGCGGTGGCTCTCCGGATCGAGCGAGGCCACGCGGTCCGTCGCTTCAAAGGGCGCGACGGACACGACGCCGCCGGGCAGGCCGGCGAAGTGGTCGGCGATCGCCGCGTGGAGCTCCGCGCCCTTCGGCACCCGGGCCAGCGTGCCGAGCTGGAGCGGCACCACCGTCACCATGCCCTGCGCGAAATTGCCGACGGCCGGCTGCATCAACGGGTCGCGGGAAAGGCCCGCATAGGTCTTCAGCTCCGGAATGTGCTTGTGCTTCAGGCCGAGCGCATAGGGGAGGAATTCCGGCGCATCGTCGCCCTTCGCCTCGTACTCCTCGATCATCTGCCGCCCGCCGCCGGAATAGCCGGAGATGCCGTTGAAGGTGACGGGATAGTCGGCGGGCAGGAGACCGGCGCGGATCAGCGGGCGCAGGAGCGCGATCGGGCCCTGCGGCCAGCAGCCGGGATTGGCGACGAACTGCGCGTTCGACACCGCCGCGAACTGCCCGGCGTCGATCTCCGGGAAGCCGTAGGTCCAGCCTTCGGCCGTGCGGTGCGCGGTCGAGGCGTCGATGACGCGCGTGCCGGCATCGCCGATGAGCTGGACGCTCTCTCTGGCCGCGTCGTCGGGGAGGCAGAGGATCGCGACGTCGGCGGCCTGCAGGTACTCCTGCCGCGCCTCGCGCTCCTTGCGCCGCTCGGTCGGGATCGAGATGACCTCGATGTCGTCTCGCCCCGCCAGCCGGTTGCGGATCTGGAGGCCGGTCGTGCCGTGCTCGCCGTCGATGAAGATCTTGGGTCTCATGGGCCTTGGGCTTTCGTGCGGAGGGGCAGGCAGGGCTCAGCCGGCTGCGCGCCGGCTCTTCTTCTCGGACAGGATACCGAGGACGTACATGGCGACGCTCGACGCGGCGATCGCCGTCACGTCGGCATGGTCGTAGGCGGGTGCGACCTCGACGACGTCGGCGCCGACGATCTCGGCGTTCTTCAGGTGGCGAAGGACGGCGAGCATCTTGGCGCTCGACGGCCCGCCCGCCACCGGCGTGCCCGTGCCCGGCGCGAAGGCGGGGTCGAGGCAGTCGATGTCGAAGGACAGGTAGACGTTGGTGCCGTGCGTGCGCTCGTAGATGCGCTTGGCGATATCGACGGCGCTCATCTCCTCCACCTCGTAACCGTGCAGGATGGCGATGCCGCAATCCTCCGGCGCGTGCGTGCGGATGCCGACCTGGATCGAGGTCGCGGGATCGATCAGCCCGGCCTCGACCGCCGCCTTGGTGAAGGAGCCGTGGTCGACGCGCACCGAGCCGTCCGCCCCGCGCGCCACGGGCCAGGTGTCCTGGTGCGCGTCGAACTGAACGAGGCTCATGCGGCCGTGGCGGGCATGATGCGCCTGGAGAAGCGGGAAGGCGATCGAATGATCGCCGCCCAGCGTGAGCAGGAAGCCCGTCTTGGCGAGGAGCGCCTCGGCGTCGGCGCGGATCGTCTCGTGGGCCGCTTCCGGCAGGCGGTAGTCGAGCCGGCAGTCGCCGTAGTCGACGACGGAGAAGGCCTCGAAGAGGTCGGTGTGGAAGGGGTACTGCGGATCGTTGTCGAAGATCGCCGAGGCCCGACGGATCGCCTGCGGCCCGAAGCGCGCGCCCGAACGGTTCGACACGGCGGAATCGAACGGCACGCCCCAGACGGTGGCATCGGTGCCGGCCACGTCCTTGGTGAAGCGTCGCCGCATGAAGGAGAGGGCGCCGGCATAGGTCGGATCGCCGGCGGCGCCGGTGATCTCCGTCGCGGTGAAGGCGTGGTCGATGCCGCTCTCGGCCATGGCCTGTTCATCCTCTCGCTGGCGCGTCGCCGCTCCTCAGCTAGCGCCGCTGCATGACAGTTCGATGTTGTTCCACGATGCGAAAAAGGCCGCGCGGGGGATGCCCGCACGGCCCTTGTCTGTTTCGCGAAGCGGTGGCGACCCGGGCGGGCCGCCGGCCCGGATCAGCGCTTCGAGAACTGGAAGGAGCGGCGGGCCTTGGCCTTGCCGTACTTCTTGCGCTCGACGGTACGCGAGTCGCGGGTCAGGAAGCCGCCCTTCTTCAGGACGGCGCGCAGGCCCGGCTCGTAGTGGGTGAGGGCGCGGCTGATGCCATGGCGCACGGCGCCCGCCTGGCCCGACAGGCCGCCGCCGACGACGGTGGCGATGATGTCGAACTGACCGTTACGGTCGGCGGCGACGATCGGCTGCTGGAGCACCATCTGGAGGACCGGCCGCGCGAAGTAGGCGGAGAAGTCCTTGTCGTTGACGGTGATCTTGCCGGTACCCGGCTTCACCCAGACGCGGGCGACCGCGTCCTTGCGGCGGCCAGTCGCGTAGGCGCGGCCGAACTGGTCGAGCTTCTGGACGTGAACCGGAGCATCGGACTCCGGCGCGGCGCCGGCCGAGGTCAGGGCGGACTGCAGCGAAGAGAGCTGGGACATCAGGCGGCCCTCGCATTCTTGGAATTCATCGAGCGCACGTCGAGCGTCTCGGGGGTCTGAGCCGTGTGCGGGTGCTCGGCGCCGGCATAGACGCGCAGGTTCTTGAGCTGCTGGCGGCCGAGGGGGCCGCGGGGCAGCATGCGCTCGACGGCCTTCTCGACGACGCGCTCCGGGAAGCGGCCTTCCAGAATCTCGCGCGCCTTGCGCTCCTTGATGCCGCCGGCATAGCCGGTGTGCCAGTAGTAGGTCTTGTTCTGGTACTTCTTGCCCGTGAACACGACCTTGTCGGCGTTGACGATGATGATGTTATCGCCGTCGTCGATGTGGGGCGTGAAGGTGGGCTTGTGCTTGCCGCGAAGGCGAAGCGCAACGATGGAGGCGAGGCGACCGACGACGAGACCCTCGGCGTCGATGACGACCCACTTCTTCTCCACCGTCTCGTTCTTCTGCGAGAAGGTCTTCATGAACTGGTCCGGTGCGTTTGATGTCCGGCGCGGATCGGCGGCCGGGGCCATCGTCGCGCAACAAAGAGCGGCATCGCGCCGCCGTTCGATGGCGGTGCTGTAGCGGCCAGGACTCGCCATGTCAACACGAAGTGCGAGCTACAACTCTTCTCAAAGGCCTGTATCGCAAGGCTTTGGAGCAGTGCGGTATCATAATACCGGAACGCGGTATCCAGTTACCGTAGTCGCGGCGGGATGGAGTACGTTGCCGTCGCGTGCGCGACGACGTCGCCGTCCGCGCCGTTGGTGATCGAGATTTCCGTCACCGCGAGCCGTGCGCCGAGCTTCAGGATGCGAGCCTGCGCGAAAAGCGGGCCGGGCAGGGGCTTCCTCAGGAAGTTGATCGAGAGGTTCGTCGTGACGGCGAGCGCGACAGGACCGATATGGGCGAGGATCGCGACATAGGCGGCGACGTCGGCGAGGGCGAAGAGCGTCGGACCCGACACGGTGCCGCCCGGCCGCAGGTGTCGCTCGGCCGCGTCGAGGCGCATCGTCGCCGAGCCCGGCGCGACCGACACGACGTGGAAGGCCTTGCCGCCGTCGTTCACCTGCGGAAAGTCGCTGGCGAGGAAGCTCTCCAGCGACGCCACGTCCATCACCGGCTGCATCCGTTGGCACCCCCGCCTCGCCCCGACAACTATCCGGCTAGCACGAGGCGGAGCGCGGCGGTACATCGAAAGCCGAGGCGCCGGCGTAGGAGGAACGAGCATGGCCGACATCCTGGAACTGCCGCAGGCCGGCACGCACCCGATCGCGGTCCAGCGCGGCGAGCATGCCCACCGCATCGTTCTGTCGAGCCCGCCCGCCAACGCGCTTTCCGTCGCCATGATGGACGCGCTGATGGCGGCGCTCGCCGAAGCGGCGGCGGACCGCGACTGCCGCGTCGTCGTGATCGCAGCCTCCGGCAAGCTCTTCTCGGCCGGCCACGATCTCAAGGAGATCACCGCGCATCGCGGCGATCCCGATCGCGGCCGCGCCTTCTTCGAGACCACCATGCGGCGCTGCGCCGAGCTGATGCAGGCGATCGTACGCCACCCCAGGCCGGTGATCGCCGAGATCGCCGGTCTCGCCACCGCGGCCGGATGCCAGCTGGTCGCCAGCTGCGACCTCGCCATCGCGTCGGAGGAGGCCGCCTTCTGCACGCCCGGCGTCAATATCGGCCTGTTCTGCTCGACACCCATGGTCGCGCTCTCGCGCAACCTGTCGAACAAGCACGCGATGGAGATGCTCCTGACCGGCGAGACGATCGACGCCCGCACCGCCCGCGACTTCGGTCTCGTCAACCGCGTGGTGCCTCCGGAATATCTCGGCACCGTGGTCGGCAAGTACGTGCGCACCATCGCCTCGAAGTCGGCCGCGACGGTGAAGATCGGCAAGGAGGCCTTCTACCGCCAGGCGGAGATGGGGCTCGCCGACGCCTACGACTATGCGGCTTCCGTCATGGTCGAGAACATGCTGGCGCGCGACGCGGAAGAGGGCATCGGCGCGTTCCTCGGCAAGCGCAAGCCGGAATGGACGCACGAATGAGCCCCGAGCGCCTTGCCTATGCCGACGCCGATATCCGCCGCATCCTCGACGAGACGAAGACAGTGGCGCTCGTCGGCGCGAGCGCCAAGGAGGTGCGGCCGAGCTTCTTCGTGCTGAAGTACCTCATCGCCAAGGGCTACACGGTGTTCCCCGTCAATCCTGGCCTCGCCGGCCAGGAGATCCTTGGGCGCACTTGCTATCCGAGCCTCGCGGCGATCCCCGAGCCGATCGACATGGTCGACATCTTCCGCTCCTCCGACGCCGTGCCCGGCATCGTGGACGAAGCACTCGCGCTCGACCCCAAGCCGAAGGTGATCTGGATGCAGCTGACCGTGCGCCACGACGAAGCGGCGCGGCGCGCGGAGGAAGCGGGCCTGACCGTCGTCATGGATCGCTGTCCCAAGATCGAATACGCCCGCCTCTCCGGCGAGATCGGCTGGAACGGCGTCAACTCGCGCGTGCTCTCGTCGAAGAAGCCGGTGATGCGCGCCGGCTTCCAGAGCTTGGGACTGAACCCGCGGCGGGGGTGATGGCGGCGTCGCGCCTCGGGCTGCTCCTATATTAGATTCCAAACATCCGAGAGGACAAGCGATGGCGACCTTAACCATTACGATCTCCGACGGGCTGGCCGACTGGATCGAGGGGCGCGTGCAGGCTGGGGATTACGCGAGCGCGAACCATTATCTTGCGGTTCTGGTGGCCAATGATCGCCAGAAACCTTCAAGCCAATCTTCTGCCCCGCTGTCGATCGACGATCTTCGCCGCATCGTGGATGACGCGGAGGCCAGCGGAATCAGCGACCGGAATATCGCGGACATCGTCGCCGAGGGTGATCGGATCGCTCGCGAGCGCGGCATCTTTCGTGACTAGCTTTTCGCTATCAGGACGCGTCGATCGCGAACTCCTCGATATCTATCTGAGCGGCATCGAACTCTTCGGTCGACGGCAGGCTCTGCGCTACATCGAAGAGTTGGAGCGCGTCTTTGGCCTGCTTGCCGAAAACCCACGCATGGGACGGGCCGCGCCGACAATCGGGACGAATGTGCGGCGGCACGAGCATGCCGCCCACATCATCCTGTATCGCGTAGAGCCATCAGGCGTTCGGGTGCTCGCCCTGGTCGCTGCCGGAAACGTCGAGGATCTGCACGCCTGACGACCGATCCGCCTCACCCTATGGGCACGTCCGTGTTCACGAAGTCCGGCACCTTCGCCAGCGGGAACTCGCGCTTCTGGTCCGCTACCGGACGGCGCCGGCGCTCGCGCGGCTCGAGCTTCTGCGTGTCGCCCGTCTCGAGCGCGCGCTCCACGGCCTCCAGGACCACGACGTCGAGGGTGCCTTCCTCGCCGTTCGGCTCGGGCTCGCGATCGTTGAGGATGCAGTCGGAGAAGTAGGCGGTCTCGCCGGCGAACTGGTCGACGACGGGTGCCTCGTGCTCGCTCTCGTTCCCGTCCTTGTCGGTGAGGGTGTAGGTGGTGGCCGTGCCCTCGCCGAAGCCGAAGGCGGGCGAGCAGCGCGCCGTCCCGTCCGTGCCGATCACCCGGAACTCGTCGATGTCGGCGCCGGAATAGCTGACGGTGAAGCTCGCGAGACGTTCGCCCGGAAACTCCAGCGTCACCGCGACCGTGTCGTCGAAGCCGAAATCGCGGCCGCCCCTCGTGCCGACGGCGCGCACGCTCACCGGCTCGGCACCGAAGAGGTTGCGCGCGGCGTTGATCGGATAGGTGCCCATGTCCGGCACAGGGCCGGCCCAGTAGCCGCTCTTGGCGCGGTGGTTGGAGCCCTTGACGTTTTGGGAAAAGTCTGAGGAGAAGAAGAGCGGCTTGCCGACCGCGCCGTCGCGGATCGCCTGGAGGAGGGCAAGCGTGCCCGGCTCGCAATGCAGGCGATAGGCGATCATCAGCTTGGCACCGGACGCTTTCGCGGCGTCCTCGATCGCCTGGGCGTCGGCGACCGAACACTCCATCGGCTTTTCCAGGAGGACGTGGATGCCGGCCTTGAGGGCCGGCTCGGCGAACTCGCGGTGACGAAAGTTCGGCGTCGCGATGTAGACCGCATCGACCGTGCCGGATGCGAGGAGCTTGTCGTAGTCCTCGTATCGGTAGCTCGCGAGGTCGTACTTCTTCGCCAACGCGTCGGCCTTGATCGGGTCGCCCGTGACGAGCGCCGTCATCACGGAGTTCTCGGTCTGGCCGACGCCCGGCATGAAGGCGCCCTGGCTGATCCAGCCGCCGCCCACCACGGCGTAGCGCACGCGTCCCTGATTGTCGGGCATGTTCAAACTGATCCCTGCTGTTCGTCGAACTCTGCGGCCAATGCGCGGGGCGGGCGATCGTTGCGCATCCGGTCCGGCGGCGGCTTCCGCAAAGGGGATTTTCCGCCGGCGAGCCGCTTTTCGACCGGCTCATGCCTTTTTTCCCGCGGCCGGGGATGCAAACCTCCCGCGGCAATTCCGGAGGAGTCGACCGATGAGCAATCCCCGTTTCGAAACCCTGGCGATCCATGCCGGCGCGCAGCCGGACCCCGCGACGGGCGCGCGGGCGACGCCGATCTACCAGACGACGTCCTTCGTGTTCGACGACGTCGACCACGCCGCCTCGCTCTTCGGGCTCCAGCAGTTCGGCAACATCTACACCCGCATCATGAACCCGACGCAGGCCGTGCTCGAGGAGCGCGTCGCCGCGCTTGAGGGCGGCACCGCGGCGCTGGCGGTGGCGAGCGGGCACGCCGCGCAGATGATCGTCTTCCACGCGCTGCTCTCGCCCGGCGACGCCTTCGTGGCCTCGCGCAAGCTCTATGGCGGCTCGATCAACCAGTTCGGCCACTCCTTCAAGTCCTTCGGCTGGGAGGTGCAGTGGGCCGATCCCGCCGATCTCTCGACCTTCGAGGCGGCGATCACCGACAAGACCAAGGCGATCTTCATCGAGTCGATCGCCAATCCCGGCGGCATCGTCTGCGACATCGCCGGCATTGCCGAGATCGCGCATCGGCACGGCCTGCCGCTGATCGTCGACAACACGCTGGCAACGCCGTACCTCTGCCGTCCGATCGAGCACGGGGCGGACGTCGTCGTCGGTTCGCTGACGAAGTTCATGGGCGGGCACGGCAACTCGATGGGCGGCGTCATCGTCGACGGCGGCACTTTCGACTGGTCGGCGAGCGACCGCTATCCCGTGCTCTCCAAGCTGCGGCCGGAATATAACGGCATCGTCCTCCACGAGACCTTCGGCAACTTCGCCTTCGCCATCGCCTGCCGGGTCCTCGGTTTGCGCGATCTCGGGCCGTCGATCTCACCCTTCAACGCCTTCATGATCCTGACCGGCATCGAGACGCTGCCGCTCCGCATGCAGAAGCACTGCGACAACGCGCTGGCCGTCGCGCAGTACCTGTTAGGGCACGAGAAGGTCGGATGGGTGTCCTATGCCGGCCTGCCGTCCGATTCGAACCACGCGCTGATGCAGCGCTATGCGCCGAAGGGCGCCGGCGCCGTCATGACCTTCGGCCTCAAGGGCGGCTACGACGCCGGCGTCGCCTTCGTGCAGGGGCTCGAGCTCTTCTCGCACCTCGCCAACATCGGCGACACGCGCTCGCTGGTGATCCATCCGGCCTCGACCACCCACAAGCAGCTCGCCGACGAGCAGAAGAAGAGCGCCGGCGCCGGGCCCGACGTGGTGCGCCTGTCGATCGGCATCGAGAGCGTCGAGGACATCATCGCCGACCTCGAACAGGCTCTCGCCAAGACCTGAGGGACGACGAGGAGCCGCCGCGATGAGCGAGATCGACAGCCTCTGGGCCCGGATCGAGGCCGCCGGCATCGAGCCGGAAATTGGCGGCCCGGCGCCGGACCGGATCGTGTCCGGCCGGCCGGTCACCCGCACCTGGACCATCGAGGAGACGAGTGACGGCCTTTACGCCGGCATCTGGGAAGCCGACGAGGGCGAGTGGCAGGTCGACTATTCGGAGTGGGAGTTCTTCCACATCCTCGACGGCGTCTCCGTTCTGACCGCCGAGGGCGGCGAGGCGGTGACGCTGTCCGCCGGCGACGGCTTCGTGATCCGTCCCGGCTTCAAGGGCACGTGGCGCGTCGTCTCGCCGACGCGCAAGCACTTCGTCGTCAAGGTTTGACGGGGTCGAACCGGACGTCGAGCCGGTCGAGCCCGCGGAAGTGCCACGTGTCGCGCACGGACAGGGGACCGGCGAGGGCGAGGCCCGAAAGCCGCTCGAAGAGGCGGCGCAGCGCCACGCGCATCTCCAGTCGGGCGAGCGGGGCGCCGACGCAGAAGTGGATGCCGCCGCCGAAGGAGACGTGCGGGTTCGGCGCGCGCGCCGGATCGAAGCGGTGCGGCTCCACGAAGACCGTGGGGTCGCGGTTCGCCGCGCCGAGAAGAAGCGCGATCTCCTCGCCGCGCGCGAGCGTCACCCCTTCCACCTCGACCTCCTCAAGCGCGGTTCGGCGAAACAAATGGAGCGGCGTGTCGAAGCGCAGCGCTTCTTCGACGAGGCGGTCGGCCGAGGCGTCGTCGGCGAGCAGGGCGCCCGCATCGATGTCGTGGGAGAGGATCGCGGCGACGGCGTTGCCGATGGCGTGCACCGTCGCCTCGTGGCCGGCGTTGAGCAGGAGCACGAGCGTCGAGACCATCTCGTCGGCCGACAACCGGCCGTCCTCGCTCTCGGCTGCGATCAGGGTCGAGACGAGGTCGGCCCCGGGCCGCCGCCGCTTCTCCTCGATCGCGTCGCGCAGATAGGCCGAGAAGTCGCGGGCAGCCGCTTCCGCCGCGTCCTCGTCCGAGCGCGTGCGGCCGAAGCGGTACATGGCGACCATCGCGTGCGACCAGGCGAGCAGCCGGTCGGAAACCGACTCGCCGACGCCGATCAGGCGCGCGATGACGCGAACCGGCAGCTGGTTGGCGAAGGTCGCGACGAGATCCGCCTCGCCATCGGCCGCGAACGCGTCGATGAGATCGTCGGCGATGGTCCGGATCGTGCCTTCCATCGCCTCGACGCGGCGCGACACGAAGGCCTTGGTGACGAGGGCCCGCAGCCGCGTGTGGGTCGGCGGTTCGAGTTCGAGGAGGGAGTTGGATTCCAACGCGTAGAAGGCCGAGACGTGGGATGGCTGCGCCGAATGGTCGGCGCGGCCGAGAGCGTCCGCCGGCAGGATGCGGCCGAAGCGGCGAACGCGCAGCAGCTTCGACACGGCCTCCTGCCGCCACGTGACGCGCAGCCTGCCCTCCCGCCAGACCGCGGTGCCGCGGCCGCTCGCATGGAGGGCGGCATAAGTCGGGTAGGGATCCTCGAAGAAGGCGGGCTCGCGCGGGTCGAGGCGGAGGTCGTCGCCGTCGAGGGCGAAGCCGGATGGCAGAGCGGATGATGTCATTCCCCGTCTATGCGGCGGGGCGACCGGGCCCTGCAAGCGCCTCTCAGCAGGTCTTGCCGACATGGACGCGGCGCAGGCCCTCGCCATGCGCCTTGACGAGGACGCGGCGCGAGCGCGTTTCGTAGACCGCCGGCACGAGGCGCGGG
Source organism: Antarcticirhabdus aurantiaca (assembly GCF_009765365.1). Taxonomy (GTDB): domain Bacteria; phylum Pseudomonadota; class Alphaproteobacteria; order Rhizobiales; family Rhizobiaceae; genus Antarcticirhabdus; species Antarcticirhabdus aurantiaca. The sequence continues at coordinate 155,684 of NZ_VTOM01000009.1, read as the reverse complement.
ACGCGTACCTCCGGCCGGACGAGATAGCGCTCTTCCACCCAGTCGATCTGCGGCAGCACGGTCTGCGCGCGCGTGCCGGGGGCTTGGACGAGCACCTGGCTCGTCACCGTGGCGCGCTGCTCCGGCTGGTATTCCGTCCAGCTGCGGCCGGCCTCGACGAGCACCTTGCGGGTGCGCTGCTCGTAGCGGGCCGGATATTCCACCCGGCACTTCACGCGTTTGCCGTCGATGATCCGCCATTCCCAGACCACCCGCGCCGGAGACACCTCGACCGTCTCGGCCACCTCGGCATAGCGCGGCGCGGCGTGGCGGCGCACGGTGCGGCTCGGGGCGAGAACCACCTCGCGCTGCTGCGTGCCGAAGACGGCCTGTACGTCGTAGAGTTCGGTGCGCTGCGGCTGCATCACGACCTGCCGCGCGCGGGTTCCGTACTGCGCGGGCACGATGTCGTAGGCGACGGTCTCCGGGCGTACGAGCACCTTCTCGGTGATCGTCTTGTAGACGGGACCGGTGCGGACCGGCTCGTAGCAGGCCACGCCGTTCCGGCCTGCGGAAAAGGCTGGCCCGCAGGCGATGAGAAGCGTCGCGGCTGCCGTCAGCCCTGCCGTGAAGCGCTTCATGTCCCGATTCTCCCGTCCGACGATCAGCTGGAAGAATGGCCGGGGCGTGCCTTAAGTTTCAAGGACTTTTGGAAGTCGATTGATGGATGATTAACGGGCGAATTTAAGTCGAAATGAAAAAAAAGCGGAGATCCCGCAAGGAACCTCCGCCCTTTTCTATCACTCACTCCGTTCCGCGATCAGCGCTCGATCTCGATCAGGATCTCGTTGCGCTTCAGGAAGCCCGGCGTCCAGGGCGGGTTGTAGAAGGCGTATTCCGGATCGCCCTTCTGCTTCAGGTTCTCGTCGGCGAGGTAGTTGTAGAGCGTCATCAGCTGCTTGCTCGCCGCCGTGGCGCTGAAGTTGCCGGAGAAGCGGATCGCCGCGACCCGCTTGGACGGGATCTCCTTCAAGGCCACGTCGCTCGTGGATGGCTCGGGAAGCGTCGCCTTGGTGTACTTCTTCGGCATGATGAAGCGGATCGCCCAGCCCTTGGTGCGCCCGTCGCTCTCGGAGAGCTGCTGGAGCACCGGCGTCGTCATGTTGATCTTCTTGCCGGCGCGGTTGCGCGCGAAGATGTAGTCGGCCAGCGTGTTGAAGCCGGCGGTCCGCGCCTTCTCGTGATAGCCGCTCTTCACGGTCTCGGCCACGATCATCGCGTCGTAGTCGCGGATCTCGATGGCGCCGTCGCGCCGGACCGTCTCGTAATCCGGCTCCTCCGAATGCTCCTGCACCTTCTTGGTGACGAACCAGGCCGCGCCGACGACGAGAACCGTGCCGCCGAGGATCAGCGCCGTGGTCGCGCCCGGGCGATCGCGGAGGTAATCGATGCCGCGCTGAGCCTCCATGCCGCGCCGGAAGCTCAGGTGCCGCGGCAGGCGCCAGTCGGGAAGGTGGCTGCGAACGTCCTCGAGATAGGGACGGGCGTCCGGGATCTGGGCACGGGCGGCGACGGCCCGCGCGCGCGCGGCGCTCGAGAGTTCGGCCAACTCGTCGCGCGCGTCGCCCCACGAGGGCAGGGACAGGCCGGACAGGAAGCCCGGCAGGTGCCGCTCGGCCCAGGACGGCTGCGCGTAGAGGCTCGGCAGGTTGCGCGACACGGCGCGGCGCGCCCGCTCCAGCCGTGACGGCCGCGGATTGATGCGCTCGACGATCTGCTCTTCGAGATCGCCCAGGCGCTCGGTGAGGTCGGATAGCGCGTCGGACAGCCGATCATAGGCGGAAGGCTTGTCGCGGAACATTCTCTGCACCCTTATCGTGAAACTCATGCGCGCGGGATCAAGAGCACGCTTCGGGCAGGGAATTGGAACAGACGTCCGAAACGTCGAGACGGCCAAGGAATTTAGCCGACGTCCGGGGGCGGACGCATCGCCTTTTGCCCTAACGCAACTTTTGCATTGCCGGTGAATTAACCAGCATCAGGTTTTTCGTGGCCTGATACTCCAGCCAAATTTGGGACGGTCTTCGGACCGTCCGCTTTTTGGGCTTCAGCGATCGAGAACGGTGCCGAGGCCGCGGTCGAGCCGGCGCGGCTCGATCGGCCGAACCTTTCCGCTTCCTTTCGCCGTGGCGGCGAAGATGGGTGGGCAGGTTCCGAAGGGCGGCGGCCAAGCCGCCGCCGTGAGGACGCCCGTCGTGGCGGCTCCGGTATCCAGACTGATGCGATTCTCGGTCACCGTTGGGCGCGCAGGCTTCTGCGGCGTGTGTCCGTGAACGACGACGTGGCCGAGCGGTCCGACATGGTCGAGAAACGGACGGCGGATCCAGAGGAACTGGTCCTCGCCCTGATCGGCCAGCGAGCGGCCCGGCTCGATCCCGGCATGGACGAAGAGGTGGCCGTTGCGCCGCTCGTAAAGCGAGGCCTGGGCGAGAAGGCGGCGATGCGACGGGTGCCGGAGCGCGATCTCCTCGGCGGCCCGGCGCGGATCGTCGAGGTCGAAGCCGTAGGACTGGAGCGCCTCGGCGCCGCCCTGGCCGAACCAGTGCTCCACGCGGTCCGCGTCCCGCATCGCGCCGTCGACGAAGTCGAGGAACCAGCGGTCGTGATTGCCAAGGAGAAGCTTCGAGCCCGGCCATCGTGCCAGGGTCTCGACGGCGAGGTCGAGCGCGCCCCTCGTATCCGGGCCGCGATCGACGAGGTCGCCGAGAATGTAGAGAATCGGACGGGACTCGTACTCGACAGCGGTTCTCTCAACCCAGGCGAGTGTCTGCGCCAGCAGGCGTGACTCGCCATGCACGTCGCCGATCGCGAACACCATTTCGTCCATGCCGCCCTCGTCTGGTCTCGTACCGGGCGACGTCAATCACAAGAACCGGAGGAGCGCGGCGCCAGTTAATCAGCATTCAACACAATTCCGCCAAGCTGCTTATGGTTGCATCCGAGGGGCCGTCGATGCCGAAGAGATGGGTTGGAGCCGACGTGCTGACGCGCGGCCGCGCCAAGTGGCAGGCATTGCCCGGCGCGAGCTACGCGCTTGCGGGCGGCACGCTCGGAGCCGTGTTCTGCGCCAGCGGCATCTTCGCCGACATGGAATTCCGTCGCTGGACGGGAAGCGATCCCAGCTTGGTGGCGACCTTCTCCTCCACGCTGATGCACGCGCTGGCTTTGACCTCGCCCTTCGTCGTCGGCCGCATCTTCCTCGAGATCGGTCGGCACCAGATGGCGATGCGCGAGCAGCTGCAGCGCACCGCCGAGGGCGAGAGCCGGGTGCGCGAGCAGGCGCTCCACGACCCGATGACGGGCCTCTTCAACCGCACCTATCTCGTCTCGAACCTGGAGGAGGGGCTCGCCACCGGCGAGTGGCGCCGCCGCGGCGCCTTTCTCTTCATGTTCGACCTCAACGACTTCAAGCACGTGAACGACACGTTCGGCCATCGCGCCGGCGACGTCGTGTTGACGACGGTCGCCGCGCGGCTCCGCGAGGCCTGCAAGGGCGACGACTTCGCCGTGCGGCTGGGCGGCGACGAATTCACGATCGTCCACTTCTCGGAAGAGTGGGCGTGCTCGCCCGCGCGCTTTGCGGAAGAGCTGATCGCGGCCATTGGCCAGGACATTCCCTTCGACGGGCTGGTGCTCAACGTCGGCACCAGCATCGGCATCTCGCGCATCGGCGTCGACGCCAACAACTGGTCGGACGTGATCATCGCGGCCGATCTCGCGCTCTACGAGGCCAAGCAGGAGAGCGTCAGCGCGTATCGCCTGTTCACGCCGAGCCTGCGGCAGACCCGCGAATCGGCGGCGGCGGCTGAAGTGCAGATGAAGCGCGGGCTCGACCGGGACGAATTCGAACTCCACTACCAGCCGATCTACGGCACGAAGTCGGGCGCGATCCGCTCCTTCGAGGCCCTGGTGCGCTGGAACCATCCGGAGCGCGGACTGGTGCCGCCGTCGGAGTTCATCCCGCTCGCCGAAACCTCGGGCTTCATCGTCCAGCTCGGCCGCCGCGTCCTGCGCGACGCCTGCCGTGCGGCGGCCGACTGGCCCAAGCCCATCGGCGTCGCGGTCAACCTGTCGGCCGTGCAGTTCAAGGATCTGCGGCTCGTCCACCACGTCCGTGAGGCGATCGAGGAGAGCGGGCTCGCCCCGGGCCGGCTGGACCTGGAAATCACCGAATCGGTGCTCCTGGAGCACAGCCCGCGGCTTTTGAAGACGATCGAGGAACTGCGCGCGCTCGGCGTGCGCATCACGATGGACGATTTCGGCACGGGCTTTTCGTCGCTCAACAACCTGCGGCGCATCCGCTTCGACCGGATCAAGATCGACCGCTGCTTCACCCGCGAGCTGACCGCGGAGGACAGCGACGCCGAGATCGTCCGCACGATCGTGCGGCTGTCGCGGACGCTGAAGATGGAAACCGTGCTCGAAGGCGTGGAAACCGAACACCAGCTCGAATTCGCCCGAAGCGAGGGCATGACCGAGGTGCAGGGCTTCCTCTACGCCAAACCGATGCGCGCGTCCGAGATCGCCGGCTATCTCGACCAGCGGCGCATCGAGCCCGATGCCGCGCTCAGCGCCTGAGCCTCAGTCCTCGACGGGCAGCGCGGCCTGAGCCCAGGCGTTGAAACCGCCCTGCATGTTGACGATCCGACCGATGCCGGCTTCCGCCGCCGCACCCGCGGCGCGCGCGGAGCGCGCGCCTGCGGCGCAGTAGAAGACGACGGTCTTGTCGCCGTCGAGGACGCTCTCGCGCAGCGGGCTGCCCGCCGCCAGCGCTTCCGGGATCTGACCGAGCGGGATGGCGACCGCGCCGGGAATCTTGCCCGTCGCTTCCAGCTCGTGCGGCTCGCGCACGTCAACGATCACCGTTTCGGGATCGCCGAGCAGCGGCTCCACCTCATCGACCGTCATGGTGCGGAAGGCAGGGGAGGACGTCATGGCTCAGAAGCTCCAGGTGCGGGCCTTCGCGATCAGGAAGTCGCGGAAGACCTTCAGCTTGGCGGCGCCCCGCATCTGTTCGGGGTAGCAGAGGTAGGTGTCGAAGGTCGGCAGCTCGATCTCCGGCAGAAGCTGCACCAGACGCGAGCGCTTGTCGATCATGTAATCGGGCAGCAGCGCCACGCCGATGCCGCTCTCGATGGCCGAGCGGATCGACATGAGATTGTTGATCTGGAGGATCGGGCTGCGGTTCTGGCCGTCCGGCAGGCCGATGGTTTCCAGCGTGTTGAGGTTGCGCAGGTAGTTCGGCGCGGGCTCGCCGAAGGTGATGATGCGATGGTGGTCGAGGTCTTCCGCCGTTTCCGGCTTGCCGAAGCGCTGGATGTAGCTCGCCGAGGCGTAGACGTGGAGGTGCACGGTGAACAGCCGGCGCTGGATGAGGTCCGGCTGCTGCGGCTGGCGCAGGCGGATCGCCGCGTCCGCTTTGCGCATGGTGAGGTCGATTTCCTCGTTGTCGAAGACGAGCTGCAGCTCGACCTCGGGATAAAGCTCGAGGAATTCGGTCGCGCGCTCGGTCAGCCAGCCCGATCCCAGGCCGACGGTCGTCGTGACGCGCAGCTTGCCGGTCGGCTTCTCCTGGGTTTCGGAGAGCTGCATCCGCACGGCTTCGAGCCGCTTGAACACGTCGCTCGCCGTCTGGAACAGGAGCTCGCCCTGTTCGGACAGGACGAGGCCGCGCGCATGGCGATGGAAGAGCGGCGCGCCGAGCTCCTGCTCGAGCGCCGCCACCTGACGGCTGATCGCCGACTGGCTGAGGTTCAGCGCGTCGGCCGCGTGCGTGAAGGAGCCGGCTTCGGCCGCCGCGTGGAAGATCCGCAGCCTGTCCCAGTCGAGCGCCATGTTCCGCTAGTTCCCCGCTTGCCTTAGACGGATGCGCTTATTCCGCAGCCTGCCGCTGCTCCTCGAGCCCCTGCGCCGCCAGCCACTTCTCGGCCTCCAGCGCCGCCATGCAGCCGAGCCCCGCGGCGGTCACGGCCTGCCGGTAGACGTCGTCCGCGACGTCGCCCGCGGCGAAGACGCCCTCGATCGAGGTGCGCGCAGAGCCCGGCTCGACCCAGAGGTAGCCGGACGGCTTCTGCCTGAGCTGGCCGGTGAAGAGCTCGACGGCCGGAGTGTGGCCGATGGCGACGAAGACGCCGTCGGTCGCCAGCTCCCGCGTCTCGCCGGTGCGCGTGTCCTTCAACCGGACGCCGGTGACCGACTTGAAGGGCTCGGTCTTGCCGAGAACCTCGTCGACCTCGGCGTTCCAGATCACCGACACGTTGTCCTTGGCCAGCAGCCGGTTCTGGAGGATCCGCTCGGCGCGCAGGTCTCCGCGGCGGTGAACGAGCGTCACCGACTTCGCGATGTGGGCGAGGTAGAGCGCCTCCTCGACGGCGGTGTTGCCGCCGCCGACCACCACCACGTCCTTGTTGCGGTAGAAGAAGCCGTCGCAGGTGGCGCAGGCCGACACGCCGAAGCCCTGGAAGAAGGCTTCGCTCGGCAGGCCCAGCCAGCGCGCCTGGGCGCCCGTCGCCACGATCAGCGCGTCGCAGGTGTAGACGGTCCCCGAATCGCCGGTGAGGCGGAAGGGGTGGACGTTCAGCTCCGCCTTGACGATGAGGTCGCCGACGATCTCGGTGCCGACGTGGATCGCCTGCGCCTTCATCTGCTCCATGAGCCAGGGGCCCTGGATCGGATCGGCGAAGCCCGGATAATTCTCGACGTCCGTCGTGATCGTCAGCTGGCCGCCTTCCTGGAGGCCGGAGACGAGGATCGGCTTCAGCATGGCGCGCGCGGCGTAGATCGCCGCGGTGTAGCCGGCCGGCCCAGAGCCGAGGATCAGGATCTGCGCGTGGCGTTCGGTCATAACTGTCGCTCGCTGATGACGTCGCCTCGCAGATGGCGAGCGCGGCAGCATCGATCAATAGACGAGGCGTTGCACAGCCGCAACGCGGCTCGCCCGTCCGGCGCGATTGAAGCGGCGCTGAGTCGGGGATAAGACCCGCGGCTGCGGACGGCATCGGCGTGTCTGCCGCAGGTCCGGGTACGGGGGACGTTCGCCATCATCAGGACGGTTTCCCACGTTTCGGCGCTGTTCTGCCTGATCATCGCCGCCGCCATGCTTCTGCCGGCGCTCGTCGATCTCGCTGAGGACAACGAGGACTGGCGGGTCTTCGCATTGTCGTCCTTCCTGATCGGAGCCGTCGGCGCGCTGGTGGGCGCGGCGAGCCGCGGCGAGCCCATGCGCTTCAACGCGCGGCTCGGCTTCCTTCTCGTGACGACGGTCTGGGTGGTGACGGTGCTGGCGGGCGCGCTGCCGCTCTACTTCTCGTCCGCCGGGCTGAGCATCGCCGGGGCCGTCTTCGAATCGACCTCGGGCCTCACCACGACCGGGGCGAGCGTGATCTCCAGCCTCGACCTCCTGCCGCCCGGGCTGCTCCTCTGGCGCTCGCTCCTCAACTGGATCGGCGGCATCGGCATCGTCGTCATGGCGATCATGATCCTGCCGCAGCTGCGCATCGGCGGGCTGGCGCTGTTCCAGATGGAAGGCTCGGACAAGGCGGACAAGGTGCTGCCGCGGGCGCGCCAGCTCGCCGCCGGCCTCGCCGCCGCCTACGGCGCGCTGACGGTTCTCTGCGCCGCGACCTACGCCGCGCTCGGCATGAGCGTCTTCGACGCGGTCAACCATGCCATGGCGACCATCTCGACGGGCGGCTTCTCCACCCACGACGCTTCGCTCGGCTATTTCCACGACGACCGGATCCTGGTCGCCGCGACACTCTTCATGATCCTTGGCGCGCTGCCCTTCGTCATCTACGTTCGCGCCTTCACAGGCTCCCGCTCGCAAAGGCGCCGGGACCCGCAGATCGCGGTCTTCCTCGTCCTCTGCCTGGTGCTCAGCCTGGCTTTGGCGGTGTCGCGCCGGCTGATCGAGGGCGTGCCGTTCGGCGAGGCATTGATCACGTCGAGCTTCGGCCTCGTTTCGCTGCTCTCGACGACCGGCTTCGTGTCGGACGACTACACGCGCTGGTCGGAAGCGGCGGTGGGGCTGTTCTTTATCGCGCTGTTTCTCGGCGGCTGCGCCGGCTCGACGGCAGGCGGCATCAAGGCGAACCGGCTCGTCGTCCTCTACAAGCTCGTCGACGCCTCGTTCCGCCGCCTGGTGCGCCCCCATGCCGTGATCCGCCTGCGCTACGGAGAGAGCGAGATCCAGCCGCAGGCGGTGCAGGCCGTCACGATCTTCTTCTTCCTGTATTTCGGGGTGCTGCTGATCGGCACCGTTGTCCTCGGCGTGCTCGGGCTTGACCTCCTCACGGCCTTTTCCGGCACGCTCACCAGCCTGTCCAACGTCGGACCGGGCTTCGGGCCGGTCATCGGGCCGGCGGGCGATTTTTCCAGCCTCACCGACGCGCAGCTCTGGGTGCTGACGGCCATCATGCTGCTCGGCCGCCTGGAGATCGTCACCGTCGTGATCCTGTTCCTGCCCTCGATCTGGATGCGCTGAGCGTGGACGCCATACCGATCCTGTTCATCAACCTCGACCGGGCCGCGGAGCGCCGCCGCTTCTTGGAGCGGCAGGGACGGGCGCTCGGGCTGGTCCTGGAGCGCTTTCCTGCGCTGACCCCGGTGGATATCCCGGCCAACCAGGCGGCTCGCCTGTCGCGCCTTTGGGAGCGGCCGATCACCGGGCCGGAGCTCGCGCTGTTCCTGTCGCACAAAGCGCTTTGGCAGCGGGCTGCGGAGAGTTCGGACGGCCTCGTCGTCCTTGAGGACGACGCGGTGCTGTCGCCGCGCCTCCCGGCCTTTCTCGCCGATCCGCCGCGATCCTACGACCTCTGCAACCTCGAACATGCCGGCCGACGCAAGTTCTTCCGGCGCGTCGCACCGGTCCAGCATGCCGTCGGCCGCCTGTCGCTCGTCGCGCGCGACAAGTCGGGCTCGGCCGCCTACTACGTCTCGCCGCGCGGAGCCGAGCGGCTGCTGATGCGGGCGGAACGCCTGGCCGCGCCGAGCGACGCGTTCCTCTTCTCCTCGGGGCTCGACATGGTGCAGGCCGAGCCGGCGCTCGCCGTCCAGGCCCATATCCTGAAGGGGTTCGGCGTCGATCCCGGCATCGACGTCTCGACGCAGATCCACCAGCCGCGCGCCCGGCTGCCGGTGACCCGGGAAACGGTGCCTTTCCACATGCGCCGGCTGGCCACGCAGGTGCGGCTCGCACGGCTCCAGTTGGCGCGCGCCTGGACGCTGCAGCTGCGCGAGCCCGAGCTGAACGTCGGCGAGTTCGCTCAGGCCCTCGCGGCGGCGGACGCCCAGAGCGACTCGTAGACGGCCTCGATCGCCGCCGCCTCGCGCGACAGGGGGAAGTGGCTGCGGACATGGGCGAGGGCGGCCTCGCCGGCCGCGGCGAGCCGGGCGGGATCCGCCATGAAGGGCTCAGCGGCTCGGGCGAGGGCCAGCGCGTCGTCCGCCGGCACGACGGCGCCGGTGACGCCCTCGGCGATCAGCTCGCGAAAGGCGCCGGCATCGCTCGCGATGACCGGCGTGCCGCTCGCCATCGCTTCCAGCGGCGTCAGGCCGAAGCCCTCGTTGCGGGGCGGGGCGACGTAGAGGTCGAAGCGGCGGAACCAGGCGGCGACGTCCGGCACCTCGCCGGCGAAGTGGATGCGGTCCGTCAGGCCCGCCGCCGCGATCCGCTCGCGAAGCCCCGCCTCGAAGCCCGCATTCTCGGGCGTCGTGCGCCCGGTGATCACCGCCGCCCAGTCGGCATGGCGCGGCAGGAGGTCGATCATCGCCTCGACGAAGACGTCGGTGCCCTTCTGGTGCCGGATGCGGCCCGAACAGCCGACGACGCGTCGGCCGGCGAGGCGCCGGGCCAGATCGTCCTGCGGCAGCGGTCCGTCCGGACCGAAGCGGGCGAGATCGATGCCGTGCATGACGACCGTCGCCGGCTGCTCCAGAAAGGCGGCGCTGCGCCCGCTCGTCGCGATCACCGCGTCCATGCGACGGATCAGGCGGCGGGTATAGGCCGTGTGATGGCGCTGGGCGGCGGAGGTGAAGACGAGGCGCAGCGGCATGCGCAGGGCATCGCGCAGGACGATCCCCGCCAGCATCTCGACGTTGCGCCGCGCGTGCCAGATGCGGAACGGCCTGCCGCTCGCCGGCCGGCGCCAAAGGGCCGGCAGCTGGTGCAGGCGCAGCCGCGGCAGGGTCTCCGGCAGGCCGGGGCCGACGACCGCGATGCGAAGCCGCTTCGCTTGCTCGGGAACGAGCTGGATGACGGTGGAGGTGACGCCGGACAGGCGCCGCTTGAAGTTGGGCGCAAGGACGTCGATGTCGCGCGGGTTCACGCCTTCGGCGCCCCGGCCTCGTCGATCATGGCGAGGGCCCGTCGATAGCGCTCCATGCGCGCCTCGGCCTCGGGCGTCACGGCGGACAGCCGGGTCTTGTCGAGGTTGTCGAGAAGGTCGGCGCGCTTGACGGGACGGGCGAGGGGATCGGCCATCGCCCGCCGGACGAAGTCGAAATAGTCCTCGCCCTCCCGCCTGGTCAGCGCGTCGACGGCCGCCACGATGCGGTCGGAGAAGCCTTCCGCCGACAGGCGCTCGACGGTCCAGTCCGGGTTGTCCTCGACGACATCGTGGAGGATGGCGACGATCTTCTCGTCCGGCCGGTGGACGCCGGCCGCGACACGCTCGACATGCGCGATGTAGGGCGCGCCGGCCTTGTCGATCTGGCCGGCATGGGCCTCGCGCGCCAGCGCGAGCGCCCGTTCGAACGTCGCCATCGTTGCTCCCCGAAGAACCGTGCTCAGGCCCAGCGGACCTGGATCACCTCGTAGGAGCGGGCGCCGCCGGGAGCGGCCACCTCGACCGTGTCGCCTTCGCCCTTGCCGATGAGGGCGCGGGCGATGGGCGAGGAAATGGAGATGCGGCCCTTCTTCACGTCGGCTTCCTGATCGCCGACGATCTGGTAGGTCCTTTCCTCCTCGGTGTCCTCGTCGACGAGCTTCACCGTCGCGCCGAACTTGATCCGGTCGCCGGACAGTTTCGACACGTCGATGACCTCGGCGCGGGCCGTCAGGTCCTCCAGCTCGGAGATGCGGCCCTCGTTCAGGCTCTGCGATTCCTTGGCGGCGTGGTACTCGGCGTTCTCGGAAAGGTCTCCGTGGGCGCGCGCCTCGGCGATGGCCTGGATGATGCGCGGCCGCTCTTCCTGCTGGCGCCGGCGCAGCTCTTCCTTGAGCTCCGCGTAACCCCTCTCGGTCATCGGGACCTTTTCCATGGTCTCCACCTTTCCGGTCGGCCGGCTGATGCGCCGGCCGCCTCCCTTCACGTTGTCGCAGCCGATCGAGTTCGGCCGATGCTAAAAAGAAAGCCGGCCCCGGACGCGATCGTCCGAGGCCTGCCGCAGGTTCGGGCTCGACGCTCGACTCCGATCGTCAGCAGAGCCCAAGACGATCACAGGATCAAGCGGCCGTGAAGTAGGCCTGGAGCGGCCGCACTTCAAGATTTCCGGCGCGCAGGGCCTGGATCGCTTCCGCCGCCGCGATCATGCCGGAGAGCGTCGTGTAGTAGGGCACCTTGTGCGTCAGCGCCGCGCGCCGCAGCGAGCGCGAGTCGGACAGGGCCTTGGCGCCTTCCGTCGTGTTGAACACGAGGTGCACCTGCCGGTTGCGCAGCGCGTCCTCGATGTGCGGACGGCCTTCCAGCACCTTGTTGATCTTCTCCGCCTCGATGCCGTTTTCCACGAGGAAGCGCTGCGTGCCCCCCGTCGCGATGACGCGGAAACCCAGCTCGCGCAGGCGCTTCACCGGCTCCAGAACGCGCGCCTTGTCCTCGTCGCGCACGGACACGAACACGGTGCCCTCGCGCGGCAGGTCCACGCCGGCGCCGAGCTGCGACTTGGCGAAGGCGACGGCGTAGTCCGTGTCGAGGCCCATGACCTCGCCCGTCGAGCGCATCTCGGGGCCGAGCAGGGTGTCGACGCCGGGGAAGCGGGCGAAGGGGAAGACGGCTTCCTTCACCGCGATATGGCGCAGCGACTTGAAGTCCGGCCGGCCGCCATAGGCGGCGAGCGCCGCTTCGAGGCTCTCGCCGGCCATGACGCGGGCGGCGACCTTGGCGATCGGCGAGCCGACGGTCTTCGCGACGAAGGGCACGGTGCGCGAGGCGCGCGGGTTCACTTCGAGGACGTAGATGACGTCGTCCTTGATGGCGAACTGGACGTTCATCAGGCCGCCGACCTTGAGCGCGAGGGCGAGCTCGCGCGACTGGCGCTCGAGCTCCGCGACGATCTCCGGCGACAGCGAATGGACGGGCAGCGAGCAGGCCGAATCGCCGGAATGGATGCCGGCCTCCTCGATGTGCTCCATGATGCCTGCGACGTGCGTGTCTTCGCCGTCGCAGAGACAGTCGACGTCGACCTCGATGGCGTTGGAAAGATAGGAGTCGATCAGCACCGGCGACTTGCCGGAGACGACCACGGCCTCCTTCATGTAGCGCTCGAACTGCGCGTCGGCGCGCACGATCTCCATCGCCCGGCCGCCCAGCACGTAGGAGGGGCGCACGACGACGGGATAGCCGACCCGCTCGACGATCGCGCGGGCTTCCTCGACGGAGCGCGCGATGCCGTTCTCGGGCTGCTTCAGGCCGAGATCGTGAAGGAGCTTCTGGAAGCGGTCGCGGTCCTCGGCGAGGTCGATCGCGTCCGGCGACGTCCCGAGGATCGGGATGCCGGCCTTTTCCAGCGCTTCGGCAAGCTTCAGCGGCGTCTGGCCGCCGAATTGCACGATGACGCCGTGAAGCGTGCCGCGCTCCTTCTCGACGCGCAGGATCTCGAGGACGTCCTCGGCGGTCAGCGGCTCGAAGTAGAGGCGGTCGGAGGTGTCGTAGTCGGTCGAGACGGTCTCGGGATTGCAGTTGACCATGATCGCCTCGAAGCCCGCGTCCTGAAGCGCGAAGGCGGCGTGGCAGCAGCAATAGTCGAACTCGATGCCCTGGCCGATGCGGTTCGGGCCGCCGCCGAGGATCACGACCTTGCGCTTGTCGGACACATCGGCCTCGGAGCGCATGGCGCCGGCGAAGGGGCGCTCGTAGGTCGAATACATGTAGGGCGTCGGCGAGGCGAACTCGGCGGCGCAGGTGTCGATGCGCTTGAAGACGGGATGGACGTCGAGCCGCTCGCGCAGCGCCGCGACCTCGGCTTCGCTCGTATTCGCCAGCTTGGCGAGGCGCGCGTCCGAGAAGCCCATGCTCTTGAGGTGGCGCAGATTGTCGACGTCCCCGGGCAGTCCGTGCTCGGCGATCCGCGCTTCCGTGTCGACGATGTGCTGAAGGCGCGCGATGAACCAGGGGTCGATGCGGCAGGACTGGTGGACCTGCTCGGGGCTGGTGCCCATGCGCAGGGCCTGCGCCACCATGCGCAGGCGATCGGGCGTCGGCTTGCCGAGCGCGGCACGCACGGCGTTCTTGTCGTCGTCCTCGCCGAGGCCAGGGATGACGATCTCGTCGAGACCGTCGAGGCCGGTCTCGAGGCCGCGCAGCGCCTTCTGGAGCGACTCCTCGAAGGTGCGCCCGATCGCCATGACCTCGCCGACCGACTTCATGGCCGTGGTCAGCGTGGGCTCGGCGCCGGGAAACTTCTCGAAGGCGAAGCGCGGGATCTTGGTCACGACGTAGTCGATCGTCGGCTCGAAGGACGCCGGCGTTGCGCCGCCCGTGATGTCGTTGTCGAGCTCATCCAGCGTGTAGCCGACGGCGAGCTTGGCCGCGATCTTGGCGATCGGGAAGCCGGTGGCCTTCGAGGCGAGCGCGGAGGAGCGCGACACACGCGGGTTCATCTCGATCACGACGAGGCGCCCGTTCTCCGGGTTCACGGCGAACTGAACGTTGGAGCCGCCGGTCTCGACGCCGATCTCGCGCAGCACCGCGATGCTCGCGTTGCGCATGATCTGGTATTCCTTGTCCGTCAGCGTCAGCGCCGGCGCGACGGTGATGGAGTCGCCGGTGTGGACGCCCATCGGATCGACGTTCTCGATCGAGCAGACGATGATGCAGTTGTCCGCACGGTCGCGGACCACCTCCATCTCGTATTCCTTCCAGCCGAGCACCGACTCCTCGATCAGCACCTCGGTCGTCGGAGAGGCGTCGAGGCCGCCTTCGACGATCTCGAAGAACTCCGAGCGGTTGTAGGCGATGCCGCCGCCGGTGCCGCCGAGCGTGAAGGAGGGGCGGATGATGGCGGGAAGGCCGACATGGTCGAGCGCCTCGGCCGCGGCGGCGAGGCCGCGCGCGACGTGCCGCTGCTTGCGGTCGCTCTCGCCCGCCGCCCACTCGGCCTCGACCTTGGCGAGCGCTTCGTCGCGCGCCGGGCCGGGCTCGGTCGTGCGGATCACCTCGGCGCGAAGGCTCTCGATCTGGCGCTTGTCGGCGGCCTTCGCCTCCGTCGCGTTGGCGAGGAAGGACTTCGGCGTTTCCAGGCCGATCTTGGCCATGGCCTCGCGGAAGAGGGCGCGGTCCTCGGCCTTGTCGATCGCCGTCGCGTCGGCGCCGATCATCTCGACGTTGTACTTGTCGAGGACGCCCATGCGCTTGAGCGACAGGGCGGTGTTCAGCGCGGTCTGGCCGCCCATGGTCGGCAGGATCGCGTCGGGGCGCTCCTTGGCGACGATCTTGGCGACGACCTCGGGCGTGATCGGCTCGATATAGGTCGCGTCGGCGAGATCCGGATCGGTCATGATCGTCGCCGGATTCGAGTTGACCAGGATGATCCGGTAGCCTTCCGCCTTCAGCGCCTTGCAGGCCTGCGTGCCGGAATAATCGAACTCGCAGGCCTGACCGATGACGATCGGCCCTGCACCGATGATGAGGATCGATTGAATGTCGGTGCGTTTGGGCATGCGGGTTCTCGCGCGTCTTCGCCTGCGCCTGTCGGCGGCGCGGGGCATGACCCCGGCCGCTGTCCGGCGCGTTCGGCTTCGTCTGTCTGGCTAGAGGCGCCTTATAGGCAAGCGTGCCCGGCGACGGAACCCCGAAAGTGAGCGGCCGAGGTCAGGCCTCGCGCGCGGCATGCTCCGGCTCGGGGCGATTGTCGGCGAGGGTGCCCTGCGCCGGGATCAGGAGGGTCGAACCGCGCAGGGGCTGGCCGTCATAGGACTCGAACCCCAAGGCGAGCGCGAGGCAGGCGAGCTCCACGGTCTTCGGGATCTCGATGTCCTTCCCGTCGCGATGACCCTTCTCGTAGTACTGGATGACGCGCTTTTTCAGGCCTAGCTTCTCGGCCGCGTCCTTCTGCTTCAGCCCGAGCGATTTCCGCCAGGCCTTGAACGAGTCGGCATTCATCGATCGCGCCTTCGAATCGCCCGCAGGGTCGCACCGTTTCAGATTCGGTCAAGCCCGAGGACCTACAATGAGTGGTTGGCCGGCGTCAATTTCGCGCGGGTTGGGCCCTCCTGAAGCCGGCTGAGCGAATCGCGTCAACAAGCCGCACAAAGTGCGCCAAATCTCCTTGCAAATGCGCACGAAGTGCACATATCATCGGAAGTGCCCCAAGGTTATGGCGGGGCGTCGTTTTTGGACAGCGGACGAGGTTTTCGGTCCAGTCAGTTGAGGAGTTCACGCCATGCTCGCAGATATCGTCATTGCCCGCTCGGCGGTCGGCGCAGACCGGGATCGGGACGACCTTCATCGTCACGCAACCTTCAGCTGCGGCTTCCGCAGCTTCGTGAAGCGGCTGGCCCTCCTGTTCCGCAGCGCATGAGCCATCCCCGTTCCTCGGGGGGCGAAAACTGAAAAGGGCGCCGAACGTCATCCGTCCGGCGCCCTTGTCATGTCTGCGGTTCGAAAGCCTTCAGGCGGCGGTTTCGGCCTTGTGCTCGTCGATGAGGTCGAAGAAGCGCTTGAAGAGGTAGTGCGAGTCCTGCGGGCCGGGGGAGGCCTCGGGATGGTGCTGCACGGAGAAGACCGGCTTGTTCTTGAGGCGCAGGCCGCAATTGGTGCCGTCGAACAGCGAGCGATGAGTCTCCTCGACGCCCTCCGGCAGCGAGTCGGCCGCAACGGCGAAGCCGTGGTTCATCGAGACGATCTCGACCTTGCCGGTGGTGAAGTCCTTCACCGGGTGGTTCGCCCCGTGATGGCCCTGGTGCATCTTCTCGGTGCGGCCGCCGAGCGCCAGCGCCAGCATCTGGTGGCCGAGGCAGATGCCGAAGGTCGGCACGCCCGCGTCGATCACGCCGCGGATCGCCGGCACGGCGTATTCGCCCGTCGCCGCCGGGTCGCCGGGACCGTTGGACAGGAAGACGCCGTCCGGCTTGTGCGACAGGATCTCGTCGGCCGTCGCAGTCGGTGGCACGAGCACGACCTTGGCGCCGCCGCCCGCCATGAGGCGTAGGATGTTGCGCTTCGTGCCGTAGTCGATGGCGACGATCGTGTAGCGCGGGTCCTGACCGGCGCCGTAGCCGGCGCCCCAGGCCCAGGGCGTCTCGTTCCAGATCGTGCCTTCGCCGCCGGTCGCCTCCTTGGCGAGATCGAGCCCGACGATGCCGCCCCAGGCGGCCGCGCGGGCCTTCAACGCCTCGACGTCGAACTTGCCTTCGGCATTGTGCGCGATCACGGCATTGGGCATGCCCTTCTCGCGGATCAGAACGGTGAGGGCGCGCGTGTCGATGCCGGAGAGGGCCACGACGTTGTGGCTCTTCAGCCAGGCGTCGAGATGGGCGACCGACCGGTAGTTGGAGGGCTCCGACACCTCGGCGCGGAAGATCGCGCCGACGGCGCGGGCGCTGCCGTCCGGAGCCAGATCCTCTCTGTCCTCCTCGTTCGCGCCCACATTGCCGATGTGGGGGAAGGTGAAGGTGACGATCTGCTTGGCGTAGGACGGATCGGTCAGGATCTCCTGGTAGCCCGTGAGCGAGGTGTTGAAGCAGACCTCGCCCTCGACGGCGCCCTCGGCGCCGAGCCCGTCGCCCTCGATCACGGTGCCGTCCGCGAGAACGAGCAGGGCGGTGGGAATTCGTCTGGTCCAGCCCTCGGTCATGGCTCGGCTCCTCAACATCGTCGCGCGGCCGAGATCCGGGACGAGGTGCGCGGCAGGCGCGGCTCGGTCCGGGGTGTCGGCGGTGCATGGGTTCGCTGAAGGCTCCATATCGCCGCGCCGGGCCGCCGATGCAAGCCGCTTGAGCCGCGATCAACGAATTCCCATATGCGGCGCGGCGCCCCGCGGGCCGCCTCCCTCCCGTTTCGCGACAGCTCGATCCGGTCTACCCTCGCGCCCAAGCGGCGCGGGCGGCGGGGAGAACCCGCGCGCCGCGCCGTCTCGTATTTTTTCGGAAAGTCGCTTCCATGCGTGAAATCTTCACCGAGGCCCTCAACCAGGCCATCAAGGCGCAGGACAAGCTTCGGATGGGCACGTTGCGCCTGATCACCGCCGCCATCAAGGATCGCGACATCGCCCAGCGCGGCGCGGGCAAGGACCCCTTGACCGACGACGAGATCCGCCAGGTCCTCACCAAGATGGTGAAGCAGCGGCAGGAATCGGCCAAGATCTACGAGGACAACGGCCGCGCCGAACTCGCCGCGCAGGAGCGCGAGGAGATCGCGATCATCGAGGAGTTCCTGCCTGCGCAGCTCGACCCGAACGCGGTCGAGGCGGCCTGCCGGCAGGTCGTGGCCGACACCAACGCCCAGGGACTGCGCGACGTCGGCCGCTGCATGAGCGCGCTCAAGGAGCGCTATGCCGGGCAGATGGACTTCGCCCGGGCGAGCGGCGTCGTGAAGGAACTGCTGCGCTGATCATCGAGGCGCCGGGAACCCCCGGCGCCTTGTCCGGCTTCCAACCGCTTCCGAGACGCGCGAAGCGAGCCCCGATGAAACCCCACGTCCTCTGCCACATGATGATCTCGATCGACGGCCGCGTCCGCACGGAGGGCTGGGCGATCGACGATCCCTCCTCGATCTTCGAGACGATCCACGACGAGATCGCGGGTGACGCCTGGCTCGTCGGCCGCGTGACCATCGAGCGCGATTTCGACGGCGAGGGCGAATGGGAGAAGGGGCTGGCCACCGGCCCCGTCGAGCGGACCGACTGGTTCGAGGGAAAGGGCGCCAAGAGCTACGCCGTCGCCGTCGACCGATCCGGCCGGATCGCCTGGAAGAGCGGCGCGATCGACGGCGAGCCGGTGATCGCGATCCTGTCGCGGCAGGTGTCCGACGACTATCTCGCCTTCCTGCAAAAGACCGGCGTCTCCTACGTCTTCGGCGGCGATGACGAGATCGACTTCGCCGCCGTCCTCGAGACGCTCAATCGCGAGCTCGGCATCGAGCGCCTGCTCGTCGAGGGCGGCGGCGGCGTCAACGGCTCCCTGATGAATGCCGGGCTCGTCGACGAGTTGTCCGTCGCCGTCGTGCCGGTCACGGACGGACGGGCGAAGGCGCCCTCGCTCTTCGACGTGTCCGGCGCCTGGGCGGGCTCGCGCCCGCTGGAGCTCCAGTCCGTCACGCAGCGAGACAAGGGCGTGGTGTGGCTGCGCTACAAGGTGCTGAACGACCGGCTGAAGGCGCCGGGGCCGGACACGCCGCTAGAATAGCAGCGCCCAGACGATCGGCACGAGAAGGGCGGTGGCCAGGGCGTTGAGGCCCATCGCCAACCCCGAAAAGGCGCCCGCCACCTCGCTGTCCTGCAGCGCCCGGGCGGTGCCGATGCCGTGCGAGGCCGTGCCGATGGCAAGGCCCCGCGCCGCCTCGTCGCGGACGCGCAGGAGCGAGAGCAGCGGCGGCCCGAGCGAGGCGCCGAGAATGCCGGTGAGGATCACGAAGACGGCCGTCAGGGAGGGCAGGCCGCCCAGCTTCTCGGCGATTCCCATCGCGACGGGCGCGGTCGCGGACTTCGGCGCGAGGCTGACGAGCGACGCCGCATCGACCCCGAAGACGAGGCCGGCACCGAGCGAGGCGAGGATCGCCGAGAGCGAGCCCGCGAGGAGGCTGGCCGCGACGGCGAAGGCGGAGCGCTTCACGCGCTCGAACTGCCGATAGAGCGGGATGGCGAGCGCGACCGTCGCCGGGCCGAGCAGGAAGTGGATGAACTGCGCGCCCTCGAAATAGGTCTCGTAGCTCGTACCGGTGAGGACGAGGACGGCGACGACGGCGGCGACCGTCAGAAGCACCGGGTTGAGGAGGGCGGGACGGCCCGCCTTGACGTGGATCCAGCTCGCGGCCTGAAAGGCGACGAGCGTCATCGTCAGGGCGAGGAGAGGACTGGCCGCGAGATAGACCCAGATGTCGGAAAGCCGCTCACCCATCGGTTCGCCTCCCCGTCCGGCCGAGCCTGTTCATGACGAGGCCGGTGACGGCGATCGTCGCGAGCGTCGAGAGAACGAGCGTTGCGCCGAGCGGGAGCGCCTCCGCTTCGAGCCGGGCCGCGTGGGTCATGATGCCGACGCCGGCCGGGACGAAGAGCAGCGACAGGTTGGCGAGGAGCGCGCCGCCGACCTGGCCGAGATCGGTCGGAACGGAGCCGCGCAGCAGGAGGACGAGGAACAGGATCGCCATGCCGATCACCGGGCCCGGCAGGGGCAGGCCCGTCGCGGCGGCGATCGTCTCGCCCGCGAGCTGACATAGCAGGATGGCGGTGAGGGCGGGCAGCATGGGCGGATCTCCGGGGCCGAGGCCGTAGAGATAGACCGCCCGTGCCCCGCCGAGGCAAGGCGGCGCGACGCGATTAACCATTTTCCCGGGCGGAGGCGTTATAATGCGCACCATGCGATTCGCCCCGTCCTTTCTCGACGACATCCGCGACCGGGTGAAGATCTCGGACGTCATCGGCCGGCGGGTCACCTGGGACCGCCGAAAGACACAGCCCGGCAAGGGTGATTACTGGGCCTGCTGCCCGTTCCACGGCGAGAGGTCGCCGTCCTTCCACTGCGAGGACGTCAAGGGGCGCTACCACTGCTTCGGCTGCGGCGTGTCCGGCGACGTGTTCCGCTTCCTGACCGACTGCGAGGGCATGGCCTTTCCGGAAGCCGTCGAGCGCTTGGCGGCCGAGGCGGGCCTGCCGATGCCGGCGCGCGACCCCGAGGCGGAGAAGCGCGAAGCGCAGCGCGCGACGATCTTCGACGCGCTGCGGATTGCCGCGGACTTCTTTCGTGCCCAGCTTCAGGAGGGCGACGGCGCCAAGGCGCGCGCCTACCTGCGCGACCGCGGCCTCTCGCCCGCCACCCAGGCTGTCTTCGGCATCGGCTACGCCCCCGAGTCGCGCAATCGTTTGAAGGAGCACCTCGTCTCCAAGGGCGTCGGCAAGGCGGAGATCGAGGCGGCGGGACTGGTGATCCACGAGAACGTGGCCGTCTCTTACGACCGCTTCCGCGACCGGATCATCTTCCCGATCCTCGACACGCGCGAGCGCGTCATCGCCTTCGGCGGGCGCGCCATGTCCGCGGACGCGCAGGCCAAGTACTTGAACTCGCCGGAGACCGAGGTCTTCGTGAAGGGCTCGACGCTCTTCAACATCGCCCGCGCCCGGCGCGCGGCGCGCCAGACGGGCACGCTCCTCGTCGTCGAAGGCTACGTCGACGCCATCATGCTGCACCAGTACGGCTTCGAGCACGCCGTCGCGCCGCTCGGCACGGCGCTGACCGATCGCCAGCTGGAGCTTCTCTGGAAAAGCGTGCCCGAGCCGATCCTGTGCTTCGACGGCGACGCGGCGGGCACCAAGGCGGCGCACCGCGCGGCGGAGGTGGCTCTGCCGCTCCTGAAGCCGGGGCAGTCGCTGCGCTTCGTCATGCTGCCGACCGGCAAGGACCCGGACGACGTGGTGCGCGATGGCGGCGCGGAAGCGTTCAACCGGGTGCTGGAGGGCGCCCGGCCGCTCGCCGATCTCCTGTGGATGCGCGAAACCGCCGGCGCGAGCTTCGACACGCCCGAACGCCGCGCAGACCTCGAAAAGCGCTTGAAGTCGCTGGTGCGACAGGTCGGCGACGAGAGCGTGCGGCGTCATTATCTGCAGGACGTCGATGAGCGCCTGTCCGCCTTCTTCGGCGCGCCGGCCGCCGGAAACCAGCGGCGCGACGGCGGCTTCAACCGGAACGACCGCGGCGGAGGCGGCGGCTGGAAGAAGAATGGCGGGCAGGGCGGCCACGGGCCCGGCGGCGCCGGGCGGCGCGCGGCCGTCTCGGACCGGCTCGCCCGTTCCAGCCTCACTCGCACCGAGTCGGCCACGGCCACGGCCGCGCCGAGCCGGCGGGAAACCACCATCGTTGTCGGCTTCATCAACCATCCGGTCCTGTTCGAAGAAGCGTTCGACTACTTCGCCGGGCTGGAGCTCGCCGACGCTACGCTGGAACGGCTGCGCAGCGTCGTGCTCGACGTCTACGCCGAGGAAGCGCCGCGCGACCGCGACGATCTCCTGAGCGCGCTGCAACGACGCGGCGCGATCGGGCTGTTCGACGAGGCGGAGACGCGCATGCGGCTCGTTCGGGAATGGTCGGTTCTGGCGGACGCGGCGCCGGAAGACGCCCGCGAAGCGGTGCGGCAGGCGCTTCACTTGCAGCACCGATTCCGATCCTTACATAGGGAACTGAAGCAGGCGGAAGAGCAGCTCGGCACCGAGCCGACCGAGCTGACCTTGCAACATATGCTTGAAGTCAAACGTGAAATCGAGGACGCGACGGCGATCGAAGCGTTGATCGAAGGCTACGGGATCCTTTCGGGTCGCGGCGCGAAAGCGATCTGACGGTTGGACAAGCCAGCCGAAAGGTCAGGTCCGGTAAACGCCGGCGCGATAAGGGCGTTCTCCTGGGGGAGGGCGCTCTCGTGCTCGTTTGCGGGTCGCAAGCGGTTGACATTCAAAATGGAAATGAGAATCAGAGTTCCGTAGGCCGGGCTGCGTCTTGACGCTTGGTTGAAGCGTTCCTTCTTACCGGCGTCGTTCGACGTCGCACCCGTGACGGCCGGCAGGATAAGCCGGCCTTGGCGGGAGCGAAGGAGCGGATCAGTCTCGGACCGGCCTCGCATCCCTCTGACGGGCGGGATGCGACACGAATTGGAGAGAAGACTGCATGGCGACCAAGGTCAAGGAAAGCGAAGCGCCGGTCGAGGAGCGTCCGGATGGCGCCCCCGACAGCCCTCTTCTCGATCTCTCCGATGATGCCGTCAAGAAGATGATCAAGGCCGCGAAGAAGCGCGGCTTCGTCACGATGGACAAGCTGAACTCGATGCTCTCGGCGGACGACGTCACGTCCGAGCAGATCGAGGACATGATGGCCATGCTCAACGACATGGGCATCAACGTCGTCGAGGACGAGGAAGGCGAGGAGGAGGAGAAGGAAGAGTCCGCCTCCGAATCGACCGAGCTCGCCGAGACCGGCTCGACGCAGGTCGCCACCACCCAGAAGCGCGAGGCGGGCGACCGCACCGACGACCCCGTCCGCATGTACCTGCGCGAGATGGGCTCGGTCGAGCTCCTGTCGCGCGAAGGCGAGATCGCCATCGCCAAGCGGATCGAGGCCGGCCGCGAGACGATGATCGCCGGCCTGTGCGAGAGCCCGCTGACCTTCCAGGCCATCATCATCTGGCGCGACGAACTCAACGAAGGCAACATCATGCTTCGGGAGATCGTCGATCTCGAAGCGACCTATGCCGGCCCCGAGGCCAAGGTGCCGGGCCCCGGCATCGACGGTGAAAACGCCGAGAACCGCACCGAAGCGGAGACCGGCATGAAGCTGCCGGGCGAGGGCGGCGAGGACGACGACGACGAGGACGACATCGAGAACTCGATGTCGCTGGCCGCCATGGAGGCGGAAATCCGGCCGCAGGTCATGGAGACCTTCGACCTGATCGCCGACTCCTACAAGCGGCTGCGCAAGCTCCAGGACCAGCAGGTCGAGTCGCGGCTCGCCGCCGCCGGCGCCCTGTCCTCGGCTCAGGAGCGCTCGTACAAGAAGCTGAAGGAAGACCTCGTCGCCGCGGTGAAGAGCCTCTCGCTCAACCAGAACCGCATCGACGCCCTGGTCGCGCAGCTCTACGACATCAACAAGCGCCTCGTCGGCAACGAGGGCAAGCTTCTGCGCCTCGCCGAAAGCTACGGCGTCAAGCGCGACGAGTTCCTGCGCGAGTACCAGGGCTCCGAGCTCGATCCGAACTGGACGCGCCACATCGCGAACCTGTCGGGCAAGGGCTGGCTGAAGTTCGTCCAGAACGGCAAGGACAACATCCGGAACCTCCGCCAGGAGATCCAGAACCTCGCCACCGAGACCGGCCTCGAGATCATCGAGTTCCGCCGCATCGTGAACATGGTCAAGAAGGGCGAATCCGAGGCCCGGCAGGCCAAGAAGGAGATGGTCGAGGCGAACCTGCGCCTCGTGATCTCCATCGCCAAGAAGTACACGAACCGCGGCCTGCAGTTCCTGGACCTCATCCAGGAGGGCAACATCGGCCTGATGAAGGCCGTGGACAAGTTCGAGTACCGCCGCGGCTACAAGTTCTCGACCTACGCGACGTGGTGGATCCGGCAGGCCATCACCCGCTCGATCGCCGACCAGGCGCGGACCATCCGCATCCCGGTCCACATGATCGAGACGATCAACAAGATCGTGCGCACCTCGCGCCAGATGCTCCACGAGATCGGCCGCGAGCCGACCCCGGAGGAGCTGGCCGAGAAGCTGGCGATGCCGCTGGAGAAGGTCCGCAAGGTCCTCAAGATCGCCAAGGAGCCGATCTCGCTCGAAACCCCCGTGGGCGACGAGGAGGACAGCCACCTCGGCGACTTCATCGAGGACAAGAACGCGATCCTGCCGATCGACGCGGCGATCCAGGCGAACCTGCGCGAGACCACGACGCGGGTGCTGGCTTCGCTCACGCCCCGCGAGGAGCGCGTCCTTCGCATGCGCTTCGGCATCGGCATGAACACCGACCATACCCTCGAAGAGGTCGGCCAGCAGTTCTCGGTGACCCGCGAGCGCATCCGTCAGATCGAGGCCAAGGCGCTGCGCAAGCTCAAGCACCCGAGCCGCTCGCGCAAGCTGCGCTCGTTCCTCGACAGCTGAGCGCATCGAGCAAGCGACGATCAGGCGAGGCCGGCGGAGGCGATCCGCCGGCCTTCGTCGTTTTCGAGCCTGACTGCGCCGTCCGACCCGCTCCTCTTCACCCCGGCGACGACCTTCCGCCTTTCCGACGATACGTTCCTCGAACCGGACTTCGTCGTCTATGATCGCGCGATCGGTCTCGAAGGCCTGACCGCCGCGACCTGCCGCCTCGCGATCGAGGTCTCCGATTCGAGCCTCGCCTATGATCTCGGTCGTAAGGCGACCATCTATGCCGCCTTCGGCGTCGGCGAGCTCTGGGTGATCGATGCCCTGCGGCTGTCGACACGCATCCATCGGCGGCCGTCGCCGACCTGCTACCAGCTCGTGCGCGACGAGCGGGCCGAGGCGGAACTCGCGGCCGAGCGCATCGAGGCTTTTCAGCTGCGCCTGTCCGACCATATGTGAGACGGGCCGCCTTCGCGGCCTCCGTCCCACCAGCCAATGCCGCCGCGAGGTCCCACGCCATGTCCTTCTTCAAGCGTCTGTTCGGCGGTGGCGGCGGCGCGAGCCCGGCGGAGCCGGCCGCCCCGAAGACGGCGGCGAGCGAGGAGTACAACGGCTTCACCATCGCCGCCGCGCCCATTCCCGACAGCGGGCAGTTCCGGCTGGCCGGCACCGTGTCGAAGACGATCGGAGGCGAGGCGAAGGAGCATCGCTTCGTGCGCGCCGATCTTCTGCCGAGCCTCGACGACGCGGCGCAGGCGGCGCTGCGCAAGGCTCGACAGCTCGTCGACGAGCAGGGCGACCGGCTCTTCCAAAGGTAGTTGGGACCGGCGGTTTCCAATCCTCGTTCTTTGACGTAAACGTCAATCGTTGAGGAGGAGCACCCATGACCGACACTCGCAGCGTGAAGAACAAGACCGTCTTCATGTCCGGCGGCTCGCGCGGCATCGGCCTCGCGATCGCGCTGCGCGCCGCGCGCGACGGCGCCAACGTCGTGATCGCGGCCAAGACCGACACGCCGCATCCCAAGCTTCCCGGAACGATCCACACCGCCGTCTCCGAGATCGAGGCCGCGGGCGGGCAGGGGCTCGCCGTTCTCTGCGACATCCGCGAGGAGGCGCAGGTCGCGGCCGCGGTGGAGCAGGCCGTTTCGCGCTTCGGCGGCATCGACATCTGCGTCAACAACGCCTCGGCCATCGCGCTCACCGGCACGCTGGATACCGAGATGAAGCGCTATGACCTCATGAATCAGGTCAATGCGCGCGGCACCTTCCTCGTCTCCAAGCTCTGCCTGCCCCACCTTCTGAATGCCGACAACCCGCACATCCTCAATCTCTCGCCGCCGCTCGACATGTCGGCCAAGTGGTTCAAGAACCACGTCGCCTATTCCATGGCGAAGTACGGTATGTCGCTCTGTACCCTTGGCATGGCGGCGGAGTTCGAAGAGCAGGGCGTCGCCGTGAACTCGCTCTGGCCGTTGACCGCCATCGACACCGCGGCCGTTCGCAACGTTCTCGGCGGCGACGCGCTCGCCTCGATCAGCCGCTCGCCCGAGATCGTCGCCGATGCCGCCCACGCGGTCCTGACCCGCCCGGCGCGCCAGTGCACGGGTCAGTTCCTGATCGACGAGCTGGTGCTGATGGAGGAGGGTGTCACCGACTTCGCACCCTACGCGCCCGCCGGAACCGGACGGCTCGCCGCCGATTTCTTCGTGCCCGATTGGGTGTTCGAGAAGGTCTCGACAAAGGTCATGCGGGGCGCCTTCGGCTGAAGGACGGGCCTGCCGCGACCGGCACCAACGGAGGGGGATTTCGTATGACGGCCGACGACATGGACGCGCTGCTGCGCCGCTTCGTGGACGCCTTGAACGCGTCCGATTGGGACGCGGCGCTCGCCTGCCTCGACGACGACGTGGCGATCGATGGCACCACGGGCGAACGCTCGATCGGCCGCGACGCCTTCAGAGAAGCCCTTGCGGCCGAGGCGCGCCGTGTCCGGCGCAGCATCGGCGACCTCGTGGTCATGGTCGCGCCGGACGGGGTTCATGCCGCGGCGGAGTTCACGCTGCGCGGCGAGCCTGCCGACGGGCAGGGGCGCAGCTTCTCCGTGCCGGCCGGCCTGTTCTTCGAGATCGCCGACGGTCGTATCGCGCGGATCAGCGCCCGCCATGGGCTGGATGCCGCGGGCTGACCGAACGCCCGGCGGCGCCAGGCTGAACGCGAGATGAACGAGCCCTTCCGAACGCATTCAGTTCGCCCGGCTTAGAAGAGCGCATCCTTCTGGCCGAGCTCGCTGCGCCGGCCGCTCTTCCGGGAGACGCACCATGTTCAAGACCCTGATCCGCGGCGCCTGCCTCTCCGCCGCGCTGGCTGCCGGCGCCCTCGGCCTGACCACGGCGCCGGCGGCCGCGAACGACATCTCGTTCGGCATCACCATCGGCGACGGCCACGGCTATCGCGGCGGCGGACCGCGCTACGACGACCGCGGCCCGAGCCGGCATCGCGGCGACTTCTGCTCGCCGCGCCGCGCGCTGCGCGAGGCCGGCCGTCTCGGCGTGCGCCGCCCCTACGTGGCGCGTGAGACGCGCCGCGCGATCACGATCGTTTCGGCCCGCAACGGCGCCGAAGTCCGCTTCGCCCAGCGCCGCGACTGCCCCGTGATCAGCTATCGCCGCTGATCCGGACGCCGAGCCGCTGCCGTTCAAGACCCCGCCGGTGCGAGACACCGGCGGGGTCATTTTATTGGGGTCGACCCGTCAGGGCGCGATCTCGAAGATGATGCGCACGCGCGCGTCGATCGTGTTTTCGCCGAGGGCGACGGGCACCTCCGGCGCGGCCGCCGACTGGGCCATGCGCAGCATCGGTACGGGGGGCAGGGGCTCCTGCTCGACATTCGTCGTGATGTCGAGGACGCGACCGAGCTGGACGCCGGCGGCTTCGGCCAGGATCTCGGCCGCTGCCTTGGCATCCGCGACGGCGCTCCGCCGCGCCTCGCCGCGCAAGTCCTCGGGATCGGTGAAGTCGAAGCGGATGGAGCCGCCCTCGTTGGCTCCGAGCGACACCGCCTTGTCGAGGATCGCGCCAATCTTGTCGACGGTGCGCACGCGAACGGTCAGGCTGTTGCGCACCTCGTAGCCGACGAGCTCCGGCGGCTTCTGCGTGCCGTCCTGATTCTGGTCGTAGCGGTACTGCGGATTTATCGAGAAGCCCGCGGTGCGCAGGTCCCGGTCTTCGATGCCCTCGGCCTTCATTCCTTCAAGCACGGCTGCCATGCCGGTGTTGGCCGCATCCAGCGCCTCGCGGGCGGTCTTGCCCGTGCGCAGCACGGTGAAGTCCGCATAGGCAAGGTCGGGCCTCGCGCTCGCTTCGCCGTGACCGGTCACCGTCACCGAGCGCACCGGCGCGTCGGGCGACGAGAAGGGCGACTGGGCCTGCGCCGCAAGGCAGGTCGATCCGGTCAGGGCGAAGGCGAGAAGAAGCGGGCGAATCACCGTCATCGAAAGCTCCCCGTGGGCATGATGCCGCTTCATCGAAGCCGAATGTGGCCGTCTCGCGATGGAGCCTCTCGACGCTCTCCCGCCTCTTGAGGAGCTCCGCCGATTCCGCTACGCCGATGACGGGTGGGCCTGTAGCTCAATGGTCAGAGCCGGCGGCTCATAACCGCTTGGTTGCAGGTTCGAGTCCTGCCGGGCCCACCAAATTCCTTACCAACTGTGAAGCCTGCCGTGCATCGGACTCCGATCCGGGCACCGAACGGCTGTGGGCCGCACCCGGCGACGCCGAGGCGCTCGGAGATGACGCAGAGCGGCCGGGACGCGCTCCGGCTTTCGAGAGGGGTCAGCGGAGGTAGAGAATCCATGCGGCGGCCATCAGCAGGCACAGGATGGAGGTCGGCAGGCCGGCGCGGGCGAACTCGGAAAAGCTGAGGCCGATGCCGCGCTTGCGGCACTCCTCGGCGACGATGATGCCGACCAGGCTGCCGAAGATCACCGCGCTCGACGAGAAGCTCGTGCCGAGCGCGATCGCTGCGCCCAGGGCTTCGGGATGGTGCGCACCGCCGATGAAGGGCGCCACCAGCATGACGGCCGGGTTGTTGCCCACGATGGTGCTGAGAACGGCCATGATGACGAGCATGGACGGCGGGTCGCGAAGATCGAGCCCGATATGGCGCAGGCCGGCCAGGACCTCTTCGGGCAGGCCGGTCGCCGTCAGCGCCGCATTGACCACGAACAGGCCGAACAGGAGCAGGAGCAGATCGCCGTCGACGTTGTGCAGAAGGTTGCTCGACGAGAAGCGACGACTGATCAGCAGCACGCTGGCGCCCATGAGGGCGATCAGCATGTGCGGCAGGTCGCTGAAGATGAAGGCCGCGACCACCGCGATGGTGACGATGCCGGTCTTGATCGTCTCGCCCCGATCGAAGGCGGTCGGTGGAGGGAGGGCCGGTGCGGCCGTGCCCTGCGTCGCGGGCAGCGCCCATCGCCCGCGATAGCACAGGACGATGACGCCCCAGACCACCGGGAGCCCCAACACCGCCGGCGGGGCGGCGGCGGCCATGAAGCCGAGGAAGGACAGCCGCAGCGTTTCGGCGATGATCATGTTCTGCGGACTGCCGAGGATCGTCGTCGCCGAGGCGAAATTCGCGGCGAAGCAGAAGCCGAGAAGGAACGGTAGCGGATTGAGCCGCCGTTCCAAACAGATCGAACAGAAGATCGGCGTCATCGCCACCGCCACGACGTCCTTGTTGAGAAGGGCGGCCATGGCTCCGGACACGGCGATCAGGATCGCCAGGAGGCCTTTCGGGCCGACATTCAGATGACCGACCTTGAGGGCGACCCAGTCGTAGAAGCCGGCCACCATGAAGGCGGCGGAAATCGTCATCAGGCCGAACAAGAGGCCGATGACGCGGTAGTCCACTGCAGCCCACGCGGCGGCCGGCGAGATCCGCCCCGCGGCGATGAGAACCATGGCGCCGACGATGGCCGAGCCGGTGCGGTCGAGGCGAAAGCCCGGAAGATGGCCGACGCCCATGGCGACGTAGACGAGGACGAAGATCGCGAGCGTCAGGTCCATGGCGGCGATGCACCGGCGAGGCTGCGGAGGAGATGGAAGCGCCCGCCCGGGACCCGATGTCCCGAGCGGGCGCCGTCGCGGCTCAGCGGCGAGGATGAACCAGCCGCGCCGACCTCGGTCCGGCGGTCACTTTGCATTCCCGCGATCCATGTTCCAGAAGCTGTAGGCACGCTCGCCGTAGAACGGCGTGTCGAGGCCTTCCTCCTGGATCTCGTCCGACACCCGGAGCACCCCCATGCCGTCCAGGATCTTCAGAAGGACGTAGGTGACGAGGCTGGCATAGGCGGCGACGACCACCACGGCGAGCAGCTGGACGCCGAGCTGACGGAAGCCCGCCGACACCTGGTCGATGTGCGGGCTGGCGAGGACGCCGATCAAGAGGGCGCCGGTGACGCCGCCGACGCCGTGCGCGCGCCAGACCTCGAGCGTGTCGTCGATCTTCAGCCAGCTCTGCACGTACTTGGCGTGGTAGCAGACCGTGGCCCCGACGGCGCCGATCAGCAGCGCGGAGATCGGCTCGACATAACCGGAGGCCGGGGTGATGGTGGCGAGGCCCGCCACCGCGCCGACCAGGACGCCGGAGAACGAGGGGCGACCCTTTTCCCGCCACTCCCAGAACATCCAGACGAGCATGGCGATGGAGCCTGCCAGCATGGTGCTGAGGAAGGCGTAGGCCGCGAGCGCGTCGGCGGCATAGGCGCCGCCCGCATTGAAGCCGAACCAGCCGAACCACAACAGGCCGGCGCCCAGCGCCACCAGCGGCAGGGCAGCCGGCTCGGACTCGCTCTCGCCCGGGGCCAGCTTGCGCTTGCCGAGGTAGGCCGCAGTCAGCAGCGCCGAGAAGCCCGCCGAGGTGTGGATGACGATGCCGCCGGCAAAATCCACCACGCCGAGCTTCGCGAGGAAGCCTCCACCCCAGACCCAGTGGGCCGCAGGCAGGTAGACCAGGATGGTCCAGAAGGTGATGAACAAGAGATAGGCGCCGAAGCGGAACCGGCCGACAAAGGCGCCGGTCATCAGCGCCGGCGTGATGATGGCGAACATCATCTGATAGGCGAACACCATGATGAAGGGGATGTTCGGCCCGTAACTCGGATTGGGCGTGATGCCGACATTGTACATGCCGAAATAGGGCACGATGCTGCCGATCACGCCGCCGATGTCGGGTCCGAAAACGAGGCTGAAGCCGCCGAAGACCCAGATCAGCCCGACCACGCCCATGCAGACGAAGTTCTGGATCATGATCGACAGCATGTCGCGCTGCTTGACGAGGCCGCCGTAGAACAGCGCCAGGGCCGGGGTCATCATGCACACCAGAGCGGTGCACAGGAGGATGAAGGCCGTGTCGCCCGCGTTGATTGCTTGCATACCATCACCCTTTTCGACAATGCGCGCCTGGATCGTGCGACCCGACCGCGCGCCGCTTCAGCTTGAAACGGCGGCTGGCGAGCCGCCGTGCCGGTTCCTGTGGTCGTTGCGAGTCCTCGTCGCTCTCACGACGCGGCCGTCGACGGGGACGAGGCGGGCTCGGCATGCGCGTTGCCGACCATGTGGTCCGCGACCGGCTTGTGCGGGTGCGGAGCCATCAGCTTCTTGGGCGCGATGAAGAGGTACATCGTCAGCACGTAGGGGGCCGTGAACGAGGGGATCCCGACGGGCGCTACCATCACGTCGAGCGCGGCCTGCACGAAGACCGTGGCGACGGTGGCGAGCGCCGCGTAGGCGATCACCTTCGGTGACGTCTTCAGGAAGATGACGCCGACGGCGAGCGCGGTCAGAACGGGACTGAAGCCGTAGAGCCCCTGGCTGACCGCGGTGGGATCCGCACCCATCCCAATTGCGACCACCATGGCGATCAGCGAGCCGGCAACGGTCGCCAGGCCGGCGCGGACCGACGCGATGAAGATGCCGAGAAGGATGATCGCGCCGGAGATCTCGCTGCCGAGCAGGAAGACCTGCCCGATGTTGCGGAAGAAGATCTGCACGAGTTCCGCGGGCCGCGGGATCGATGCGAGGCCCTGCAGGTAGTCCGTGGGAAGCTTCGGGGCGCTGCCGGTGACGTGCAGGCCGCCGAAGGAGTAGGCGCCGGCGACCATCAGCCAGCCGGTGAGTACGAAGGGTCCGGTCGAGCCGGGAATGCCCCATCGGCCGGTCAGCGTCGCGCTGAAGGCTGCGGTAATGACTGTGCTCACGGCGGCACCGATCACCACGTAGACCCAGAGCTGCGGCGAGTCGGCGATGAAGGTCGGCAGGGCGACGCCGACGAGAACGCCGTTGAAGCCGAAGAGGCCCGAGGCGGTCGACGCCTCGTCGCAATCCAGCAGACGCGCCGTGAGGGTCGCGACGACGACGCCGACGACGGCGCCGATCGTCGTCGCCCAGGCGTCGGACGCGTAGGATGCGTAGGCGATGGCGGCGAAGAACAGGATGCCGGTGACGGCGTTCTCCATGAAGAAAACCTGACTCGTTCCCTTCAGGACTTCGGTGACGAGGTTGCTTTTCTGCTCGGCCACGGCTGGGATCTTTCAGTCAGCGCCAGAGGAATTCCTGCGGAAGCGTCCGACCGCGCGCTTCCTCGCGGACGATGCGCCAGAACCGGCGCACCTCGCGGCGCACGTCGTAGGTTTCCATGCCGACCGCGCGCAGCATCAGGCCGGCAGCGTTGGGCAGGCGGCAGACGCCGGAGATCGCCCGCGGCCCTTCGCTCGGGAACTGAGTTTCGAAGCGCTCCTGGATGCGGGCGGCGACCGGCGGAGGCGTCAGGCACATGATGTTGGCGAAGGCGTCGAAGCCCCGCATCACGGCGGGATAATCGACGGACGGATCGCCCTTCTCGATCAGGATCTTCTCGGCGAAGAGCTTGCGCCCGCCGGGCCGGCGCACCGCCACCGCGTTCGAGAGGAGATCGAGCCCGAAGCGCTCCTCGGCACGATGATGCTTGCGGCCGACCAGCATCATCTCGCCGTAGAGCAGCGTGGCGTCCTCGCTGATCACGATGTCGGTGTGATTGATGAAGCGGGAGTCGCGGTAGGGAATGGTGAAATCCGGCAGGTATTCCAGGTAGGAGCCGCGCTCCAGCGTCACCGTCTGATGTTGGGAGGCGTAGTTCGCGTCCATGCGATGGACGCGATTGGCGCTCTGCGAGGTGACGTGCGCGCACGCATCCTCGCCCACGGAGATGTCGATCTTGTATCGATCCCCCTGCAGGATGCCGCCGCCGATCGAGATGATCGAGCAGATCGGCAGTTCCGGCATCGCCTCGTCCCAGTAGAGCGCTTGCTGAACAAGCAGCGGCGCCACGCGGTAAAGGTCGTGCAGGATCGAGCGGCCGCCGCACAGCGAGAAGCCGAGGCGCAGCTCGCCGACCTTTCCCGGCCCTGCCGCCCGCATCTGAGCGGGCTCGGCCTTGAAGTCGCGCAGCTCGCGCGCGTCGTCCAGGCGACCGAGTTGCTCGTGGAGCGCCATGCCTCAGGCGTCCATTCTCGCGGGCTCGGCGACCTTCACGTCGAAGAGCGCCATGTCGAGGATGAGGCGGATCAGATCGTCGATCCCCTCTTCGGTCTTGCAGTTGGTGAAGATGAACGGCTTCTTGCCGCGCATCAGCTTGGAGTCGCGCTCCATCACCTCCAGGCTCGCGCCGACGTAGGGGGCGAGGTCCTTCTTGTTGATCACGAGGATGTCGGACTGGCAGACGCCGGCGCCATTCTTGCGCGGGATCTTGTCGCCGGCGGCGACGTCGATGACGTAGATGTAGAAGTCCGCGAGCGCCGGGCTGAAGGTCAAAGTGAGGTTGTCGCCGCCGGACTCGATCAGGATCACGTCGCTGTTGGGATAGTCTTCTTCCAGCTTCTCGACGGCCGCGATGTTCATTGACGGGTCTTCGCGCACCGCGGTGTGCGGGCAGGCGCCGGTCTCGACGCCGACGATCTTCTCCTCGACGAGGATGCCGTTCAGCGTGCGGCGCACCTGCTTGGCGTCCTCGGTCGTCACCACGTCGTTGGTGATGATCAGCGGCTTGATGCCGAGGTCGATGAGGCGAGGGGTGATGGTCTCGATGACGGCGGTCTTGCCCGAGCCGACCGGTCCGCCGATGCCGATGCGCGTGATCTTCTTCATGAACCGATTTCCTTGCCGATCCCGCGTTCAGTTCATGAACAGGCGGAGATGGGTGGTCGTGTGATGGGCGACGAGGACGTCGAAGACGGGGGCGAAGGAGGCCATCTCGTCGAGCGAGAAGTCGCGAACGGCCAGATAGTCGCCTTCGACGCGTCCCTGGGCCGTGAACAGGATGCGCTGCGTGTCGAGGTGGTCGATGCGCATGAGCCTCAGGGCGGCGCTGAGGATCATCGAGCCGATGGCGTATTGATGCATGGCGAAGGCTTCGACCTCGTCGGCACCCATGTGAGCGAGCGCGATCGCCTGGCCGACGGGCAGGCAACCCGGGGTCGCGTTCGCCTTGATGTCGCCCAGCCAGCGCTCGAGCGTCGGCGCCGTCATGATCGTCAGCACCAGCTCGGCGAACTTCTTGCCGACGCGCGTCAGCATCAGCTGCTGCTCCTCGCCGACGCGCCGGCAGAACAGTTCGCTGTCCGCCAGACGGATCGCCTCGTCGTCGCCCGCCAGCGCCGCGCGGTGGGCGTGGAGCAGGGCGATCCCGTCCATGCGCGCGCTCTGCCGCAGGATGAGGTCGACATAGCTCAGAAGGCTTGCCGGATCGGAGACGATGCCGGTCTGCAGAGCCGATTCCAGCCCGTTCGAGAAGGCGAAGGAGCCGATCGGCAGCGTGGAATCCGAGAACTGCAGCAGGCGCGCCAGATGCACCATGCCGACGGCACTGCCACGCTTGCCCATGCCGCCGTCCATCATCAGGTCACCTGCGAGTGCGCGCGGCCGTGACGGTGCGAATGGTCATGGTCATGCTGATGATCGTGATCATGATGATGCCCATTCCCTAGGTGGTGGCCGTGATCATGGTCGTGTGAGTGGGCTCGGTCGTGCTCTGCGTGATGATGATGCGGCGTCGCGTCGGCACCGGCGAAGAGCAGGCGCACCTCGCGGGCATCCAGCTTGGCCGCGATCTCCGCGCCGGGGGCGAAATGCGTCTTCACGTGCTCGAAGGCATGGGTGCGCATGACCGATGCCATGACCTTCTGGTCGACCGACAAGGGCACGTAGACGGTGGTACCCTTGATCACCGCCGGCCAGTGCTGATTGCCCAGACCATGACCCAGCTCGAAGCAGGTGCGCAGGATCTCGGACGGCGACAGCGTCTCGATGCCCTCGAGCTCGATGACGAGAACGTCCTTGAGCGCGATCCGGGCGACGACGATGACGTCGGCGGCCTCGTCGTAGTGCAGCACGTCGCCGTCATGCAGGTGCTCGGAGCGCGGAAGCGAGATCGCGAGCTCGATCCCGCCGCCCGTCGCCTTCCGCAGCCGGCTCTTCGGCGCTTCCCATTGTTCCAGCACCAGAAGATCGACCGTGCCGGTGGCGGCGCGCTCCTGCCAGATCGGATGGCTGATGTTGCCGAGCGTGCTCTCGACGAGAATCATGGACGCCTCCCAACAGACCCGGCTTCAGGCGCGACGCAGCTGCATCGTCGTTCGAAGACCGAGCCAAGTAACGCTGTAGCCGATGACAAGGCTGGAGAAGATGTAGACGAGCGAAAGCTTCAGCTGACCGCGCGTCGTCATCTCCGAATAGGCGCCGTAGATGAAGCTCGAGAAGGTCGACAGGCCGCCGCAAAAGCCGGTCGAGACCAGAAGCTTGGCGTTGTCCGAGGCGCGGTGTGCCTGATGAAGGCCGACGACGAGCCCCAGCAGGAACGAGGCGACGATGTTGGCCGCGAAGATGTCGAGGGGGAATGCCGCGCTGTGGCGGCCAAGCGCGAGCATGAACAGCTCGCGAACGATCGCCCCGAGACCTCCGCCGACGAAGACGATGACTGCCGGCCCGCCCATCGCCATCCCCTAGACCCGTGCCAGCGCGACACCGGCCGCGGCGGCGAGAAGGCCGGTGCCCACCGACGCGACGAGATAAACGAGCGCCAGCGCGTGGTGCCGGGCCGCGGTCATCTGGACCGCATCGAGCTGCATGGTGCTGAAGGTGGTGTAGCCGCCGAGCAGTCCGGTCAGCACCAGCGACGAGATGACGTCGCCGTAGCGATGCTCCCAGCCCAGCGCCAGCGAAGCCGAGATATAGGCGATGACGAAGGCGCCGGAGACGTTGACGAACAGCGTGCCGAACTTGAACGGCGTGCCGTTGCGCTGCTCGACGAGCCGACCGACCTGCCAGCGCAGCAGGGAGCCGACACCGCCTCCCAACCCCACCCACAGTACATCGATTGCGACCATCGGTTGCGTCCCATCGGGGTGTTGTGAAGGGGCCGTGCCCCTCCACGATGCGAGGTGAGGCTCAGCTGAAGAAGTGGAGCTGGGTGAGCGGGAGACGCGTCGCCGGCTCGATCGTGGCATGGGTGCCGTCGACCGTGACGGCGAAGGTCTCCGGATTGACCTCGATCACCGGCAGGGTGCTGTTGCGCACCATCGAGTTCTTGGTGATGGTCCGCGTCCCGTAGACGGGCAGGACCTGGGACTTCAGCTCGTAGCGGTCGACGATCCCGTCCTCGACGGCGGCGTGCGAGGTGAACGTCACGCGGGTGCGGGGCAGGGCCGATCCCATCGCGCCGAACATCGGCCGGTAGATCACCGGCTGGGGCGTCGGCAGCGAGGCGTTGGGATCGCCCATCAGCGCCCAGGAGATCATGCCGCCCTTGATGACCATCTTCGGCTTGGCGCCGAAGAAGGCCGGCTCCCAGAGCACGAGGTCGGCCATCTTGCCGACCTCGATCGAGCCGACGACGCGGGCGACACCCTGCGCGATGGCGGGGTTGATCGTGACCTTCGCGACGAAGCGCAGCACGCGTTCGTTGTCGTTGCCCGAGGTGTCGCCGGTGTAGGCGCCGCGCCGCAGCTTCATCAGATCGGCGGTCTGGATGGTGCGCGTCCAGTTCTCGCCGATGCGGCCCATCGCCTGACTGTCGCTGGACAGGATCGAGATCGCCCCGAGATCGTGCAGCACGTTCTCGGCCGCGATGGTCTCGGCGCGAACCCGGCTCTCGGCGAAGGCCACGTCGGTGGGGATCTTCGGGCTGAGATTGTGACAGATCATCGTCATGTCGAACAGCTCGGCCTGGGAGTTGATCCCGTAGGGCAGCGTCGGATTGGTCGAGCTGGGAATGACGTTCGGGAGGCCCGCCACGCGGATGATGTCCGGCGCATGGCCGCCGCCGGCACCTTCCGTGTGGTAGGTATGGATGGTGCGGCCCTCGAAGGCGGCGATCGTGTTCTCGACGAAGCCGGCCTCGTTCAGCGTATCGGTGTGGATGCAGACCTGGACGTCGTGACTGTCGGCGACGGTCAGGGCGTTGCGGATCGCGGCCGGCGTCGATCCCCAGTCCTCGTGGATCTTGAGGCCCGCCGCGCCGGCGCGGATCTGCTCCTCGATCGGGATCGGTGCCGAGCCGTTGCCCTTGCCGAGCACGCCGGCATTCACCGGCCAGCCGTCGAACGACCGGAGCATCATCTCGATGTTCCAGGTGCCGGGGGTGATCGTGGTGCCGTTGGTGCCGTCGCTCGGTCCGATGCCGCCCCCGAACAGGGTGGTGACGCCGTTGGACAGGGCAGCCTGGGCCTGCTGGGGCGAGATGTAATGGACGTGCGCGTCGATGCCGCCCGCCGTCAGGATGAGATGCTCGCCCGAGATCGCGTCCGTGCCCGGCCCGAGCGCGAGGCCGGGGGTGACGCCCGACATGGTGGACGGGTTGCCGGCCTTGCCGATGCCGCAGATCAACCCGTTCTTGATGCCGACATCCGCCTTGATGACGCCCTGCACGGCGTCGAGGATGGTGACGTTGGTGATGACGAGATCGGGAGCGCCCGCCGCGCTGGTGAGCTCGTTGTCGTAGCCCATGCCGTCGCGCAGCGTCTTGCCGCCGCCGTAGACGGCCTCCTCGCCGTAGACGCGCAGATCCTTCTCGATCTCGATGTAGAGATCCGTGTCGCTCAGCCGGATCTTGTCGCCGGTCGTGGGACCGTAGAGGTCCGAATATTGCCGCCTCGAGATCTTCGCCATCTCAGAGCTCCATTGCCTGATTGTTGCGGCTCATGACGACTTGCTCTTGAAGCCGTAGCGCTGCGCGCGCTCCAGAGCGTCGGCAAGACGCGGGCGGTAGTCGTTGTAGTTCTCGTCGCCGACCCAGCCGTTGACGAGGCCGTTGAAGCCCAGCACGCGCTGCTTGCCCTGAAAGGGAACCAGAACGACGTCCTTTTCGTCGCCCGGCTCGAAGCGCAGCGCGGTCGTGGCCGGAATGTTGAGCCGCTTGCCGAAAGCCTGCTCGCGATCGAACTCCAGCGAAGCATTCACCTCGAAGAAATGGAAATGCGACCCGACCTGAATGGGACGATCGCCGGTATTGCGCACCTTCAGCGCCGTGGTCGGGTAGCCGGCATTGATCTCGATGTCGCCCTTGCCGAGGACGAGGCCGCCAACCGGGGCCTTCTTCTGGTCGTTGCTCATGATGAGGCCCCTCGAGCGCGCTACTTGATGGGATTGTGCACGGTGACGAGGCGGCTGCCGTCGGCGAACACGGCCTCGACTTGCACGTAGGGGATCATGTCCACGACGCCTTCCATGACGTCGTCGCGGGTGATCGCCCGGCCGGCCAGCTCCATGACCTCTTCGACGGTCTTGCCGGCGCGCGCCCCGTCCAGCGCGGCGACGGAGATCAGCGAGACCGCCTCGGGATGGTTGAGCTTCAGTCCCTGATCCTGACGCTTCTGCGCGACCTGAGCGAGCGAGTAGATCAGGAGCTTATCGATTTCTCTCGGCGTGAAGTGCATGAGCCAATTCCTCGACGAGCGCGGCACCCCGGCCATGCCAAAGCGGCATGTTGGTTCAGTCTGCGGGGTCGTTATGCTTTGATAACAGCAGAGCCTGCGAAGGTACCAGCGATAAATAGTTTCATCGTGAAGTTGTTTTGGGTGGCTCTAATTAGCCACCTCAGGGACAATTCATGAAAGTATCGCGCTTCGCGCCGTTTCGTCTTGGGGCAATCGGTCCGGTTATGTCCGGTCGTGGTCTGGATGGATGTGGGGATGCCGGTGAACATGGGCGTGGTCATGGATGTCCGCCGGCACGAGTCGACCCTGCCGGATCACCATCTCCCGTGTCGCCAGCTCGGCGACGAAATGTGAGTCGTGCGAGACGAGGAGCAGGGCGCCGGGATAGGCGAGCAGCGCCTGACGTAATCGGCGGCCATGCGCCTCGTCGACGCCGTTGGTGGGCTCGTCGAGCATCATGACGTCCGGCTTCATCGCGAGCAGCCCTGCAAGGCATACGAGCCGTTTCTCGCCGCCGGACAGCCGGTGGTTGATGCGATCGGCGAGATGGCCGATGCCGAGGCCCTCCAGCGCGGCCATCGCTCGGGCCCGCGCGTCCGCCGCGCCGAGCCCGAGATTGAGCGGGCCGAAGGCGACGTCTTCGAGGACTGTGGGGCAGAAGAGCTGGTCGTCGCTGTCCTGAAACAGGAAGCCGATGCGCGGGCGGACGGTGCGGAACTGCCGCTCCGTCGTGCAGTCCTCGCCGAACAGGCGGATCCTGCCGCCTCCGGTGGGTTCCAGCCCGACGATGCTGCGCAGAAGGCTTGTCTTGCCGGCGCCGTTGGCACCGACCAGCGCGACGCGCTCGCCGCGCGACAGCGTGAGATCGACGCCGGTCAGAACGGTCGTGCCGCCGCGCATGACGGTGAGACCGGAGAGTTCGAGAAGCGCGCTCATAGGCGATCGGTCGTCACGGCGAGAACGGCGGCGCCGAGGAGCAGCGCGAAGAGCGCCCAATCGCGGGAGCGCGGCAGGGGCAGCGGCACATCGGGGTAGTGTCCGGCGAAGCCGCGGCAGAGCATGGCTTCCTGCACGCGCTCGGCCCGGTCCAGCGCGCGCACCAGGATCATGCCGAGAAGATTGCCGTAGCTGCGCCAGGTATGGCGGTTCGAGCGGGGTGTGAAACCGCGCGCGCGCATGGCCTCGCTCAGCCGCCGCGCTTCCTCGCGGATCAGCGCGACATAGCGGGCCGTCATCACGAAGAGGCGGGTGAGCTTCTCCGGCACGTGCAGCGCCCGCAGCGTCGCGCCGAGCCGTTCCGGCTCTAGGCCGTTCAGGAGGACGAGGAGAACCAGAACGCAGGCCGAAACCTTGAGCGCGACGAGCGACGCGCGCCAAAGGCCGGTGCTGCTGACGTGGAGAGGCCCGAGCGTGGCGAGGGTCGGACCGGGCATGGTGAAGGGGAGCGTCACGAAGAGCAGGAGAGCGAACATCTCGACGTGCAGCAATCGAGACCAGAGCCGACGCTCCGTGCGATGCAGCGCCGCGACGAGAACGGCGACCGAGAACACGACCGCGGCGACCGGCAGCGTCTGGAGGAGCGAGATCGCGCAAACCGCGACAAGCGCGGCGACGAGGCGCAGACGCGGGTCGCTCAGGGCGATCAGCGTCGTAGCCCCCGCGCCCAGAGCCCGATGCCGGCAAGGCCGATGATCAGGAACACGCCGGAGAGCATGTCGGTGAAACGCAGCCGCGCATCCATCGCTTCCAGCCGCTCCATCAGCGGCTCGATCTCCTTCTGCACAGCGGCGCCGATCAGCGCGGCGAGCCTCGCCTCGTCGCCCCCCGCATCCGCTGCGCCGTCGGCGGGTGCGGGGGCGGGCGGCGCGGTCGAGGATGCTCCGGCCAGCCGGCTTGCCGCCAAGGTCGCCGAGGCGACATGGGCCTCCTGCGTGTCGACCGTCACGGTCAGATCCGTGGTCGCCGCGGCAGGAAGCGCGAAGGCGAAGCGGCCCTCGGCGTCCGTGGTGCCGGAAGCGACGACCTTGCCGGCGGCGTCCTTCGCGATCCAGGGGCTGCCGTTCGGTCGGCCTCCTCCGATGAAGAAGGCGTAGCCCCGGACGGCCTGTCCCTCGACGGTAGCAAACACCTTGAGCTTGTGAGCCGCGGCCGGGGAGGCGAGGGCGAGCGCGATCAGCAGCGCGGCGGCGACGCGCTTCATGAGGTGACCGGCCGCAGCGCGTCCGGATGCACGCGGGCGAGGAAGGACACGATCGTCGCGGTCACGAACGCCTCGCCGATCATCAGCGGCACGTAGGTGGCGATGATCACGCTGGCGACCGGCGCGTAGTCCGAGGACGAGAGAGCGAGCGACAGGGCGACGAGACCCCCGGTGCCCGCGACCGAGAGGGCGCCGACGAGGCCGGCGAGCGCCGCGCGCGTCGTCGCGTGGCCGGCGCGCCGTATCGCGGGGCCGAGGAGCATGGCGAAGACGACGCCCGGCAGCGCGATGTTGACCGTGTTGACGCCCAGCGTCGTCAGTCCGCCGAAGCCGAACAGCAGCGCCTGCAGCGACAGGATGACCAGCACTGCCGGAAAGGTGGCGATGCCGAGCATGAGACCCATCGCCCCGCTCATCAGGACGTGCACGCTGGACGGGCCGACGGGGATCGACACCAGCGAGCCGACGAACACCGCTGCGGCGAGAATACCGGCCCGCGGGATCAGGCGGTCGTCGAGCCGCCGCAGCCCGAGCCCGACGCCGGCGGCCGCCATGCCGGCACCGCAGAGCAGCACCGGCACGGAAAGGAGACCGTCGGCGATGTGGGCCATCGGGGCGTGCCTAATTCGAGCCGGACATATCGGTCGTCCTCACCCAGATGAGGCCGCCCTCCTCGATGGCGACGTCCTGACCGTCCGGAGACTTGCCGGGCTGGTCGCCTTCCACCAGCGCCGCGAAGCCCCACCAGCCGCCGCGCGGCATGGTGTAGGAGAAGGTGCCGTTGGCGTCGGCCTTGATCACCTGGGTGACGAAAGCGTCGTTCGGAGCCTTCACCGTGCCGTCGTTGATGAACTCGACCTCGATCTCGGCGAAGGGCACGGGCGCGCCGTTCTTCAGTACGACGCCGGAGAACTGGTTGCCGGTCCAAAGTCCGGTCGGCCGGGTCAGCGGACGGATCTCGACCGGGAGGCCCACGAGCGCGTCCCAGCCCTCGCCGGACGCGAAGCCGTCCACCACCACCTTGGCATAATGGATGATCTGCTTGTTCTCGGCCGGCTCGAAATAGGGCTGGGGCTCGACATAGAAGATCGCGGCGCCCGGCTCGCTCACCTCGTGCGCCAGCGTCCAGCCGGTGGCGTCGCCCGCCGGCTTTTCCGCGATCGAGCCGGACAGGTCGCTCTTCGTCCCGTTCTTGAGGACGCCCACCTGCACGGGGCGCTTCATGTCCATCGCGGGACCGCCGTCGAAGGGATGAGTGAAGATCATGTCGACGGTCACGCTGCCCCCCTCCGGCACGACGTCGGCCGACGGGATGATCTCCTGGAAATGGGCGAGCGCCGGCGTCGAGGCGAGCATCAGGCATAGGGCGGCGGACCGCCCGAGAGTGCCAGGAAGACAGGTCACGGCGCACTCCGAGTATGAAATTCTTATCGACGGATCATACGTCCGGAGCGCGACCACCGGCAAGGGTTCCTGACGCGGAGGTTCGTTGTGCGGCCTTCTACATCGGCTTATTCTGCGAGGATCATCGGAGAGCCATTGGCCATGCGTCGGACAACCATCGCGATCGACGACGATCTCGCAGTCGCGCTCGACGCCTATATGGAGAGCGTCGGCGCGGCCAACCGGTCCGAGGCGATCCGCGATCTCGTGCGACGCGGACTGTCGGCGCGCCCCGAGGCGCCGGCCGGGGCGCACTGCTTCGGCGTCGTCAGCTGCGCGATCGACCAGTCGGTCCGCAGCCTCGCGACGCGGGTGCCCCAAGGCCGCCTGGACCGGCACGATGAGACGGTCGCTGTTCTGTCGGCCCCGCTCGACCACACCACGTCGATCGACGTGATGCTGATGCGGGGACGGGTGGGCGACGTATCGGCCTATGCCGAGGCGCTGTTCGCCGAGCGCGGCGTCCTCCATGGGTCTCTCTGCCTGATCCCGGTCGCCGAAGAGCGGCATTCGCATGCCCATCCGACCGGCACGAACCACGAGCACCGGCATCTACGCGTGTTGAGCGGGTTCTGACAGGCGGTCGGCGGGCTCGACCCTTGAGGCTTCTCACTTCGTCGAGATCCGTTTCACGGGGCAGGGTCGGAACCGTGGACCCTCATGCAAAGCGCCGGCGAATTCGGCGGCATACGTTCGGTTGAACAAGGAGCGTAAAACTCAACCGTCTGTAGCCGGCTAGTTAACGCAGAGCAAAGCATCCTCCTGTTGCGCGTTGTCCTTGAGCTTGCGGTAGCTTCAACCCAGCGCAGGGGATCGAGTATGGACAACCGTGGGCATCGAGGCGAGCGACAGCAGGGACTCGCCGACTTCGGTGAGTTCGCCCTCGCCTCGGACGATCTCGACGAGGTGCTGACACAAGCCTGCCGCCTCGTGAGGAATGCGCTGGGCACCCACCGCGCTGTGGTCCTGGAGATCCAGGACGGTGAGACGGAGCTGCTTGTTCGAGCCGGTCTTGGCTGGAAGCCCGAGACCATCGGCCGCCTGAGGTTTGCGGTGGACGCGACCTCTTCGGAACGCGTCGCCATTCAGACGGGCCGACCCGTGATCACGCGCGACATCCGGGACGAGAACCGCTTCACCTTCGCCGGCTTTCTGACGGACGAAGGCGTTCGCGCGGTCGCCAATGTGCCGATCTTCATGTCCGGCCGGCGCGCCTACGGAATCCTTCAGGTGGACGCGAACGAGCCTCGCGACTTCTCCGACGCGGACATCGACGTCCTGCGGACCTACGCCACCATCATCGGCCCGGTCGTCGACCGCCTCCACAAGATTCAGCGCCTGCGCGACGTCGAGGAGCGCGAACGTCGGCGGGACGTCCGCTTCCGCGCCGTCTTCGACACGGCGCCGGTGGGCTTGTCCGTCATCAGTGCGGAGGGCCACTTCCTGCGCGTCAACAGGGAGCTCTGCCATATCCTCGGCCGCACGCCGGACGAGCTCGTCGGCATGTCGGTTGGCGACGTGACGCACGAGCTGGATGTGCTCCCATCCGTGTCGGCCCTGCGCCAGAGCCTCGCGACCGGCGAAGCCACGTCGCTGGACAAGCATTACCGGCGCCCGAATGGCGAGCTTATCCCGGCCAACAGCATTCTGACGCCGCTTCTGGCTTCGGACGGACCGTCGACCATCATCGCCGTCACCGTCGACCTCAGCGCTCGTCGCCGTGCCGAAAGCGCGCTCAGGAAGAGCGAGGAGCGCTTCCGAGCGCTGGTGACCGCGGGCACCTATTCGATCTACCGCATGAGCCCCGACTGGCAGATGATGTACCAGCTCGACAACGACACCCTTTCCGGCGACGCCGGGCCCGTCGAGAGCTGGATCGACCGGTACATCTTGGACGAGGATCGCCCGCGGGTGGTCGCCGGGATCGAGGAGGCCATCCAGACCAAGTCGCTCTTCGACCTGGAGCACCGCGTCCGGTTTGCCGACGGCCGCATCGGCTGGGTTCTTTCGCGTGCCGTTCCGCTGATCGGGCCGGATGGCGAGATCGCCGAATGGTTCGGCGCCGCCAGCGACATCACCGAGCGACGCGTGGCCGCCGAGACGCTGAGAGCGGCCGAAGAAAAGCACCGCATCGAACTGGAACGGCGCGTCGAGGACGCAACGGCCGAGCTGAAGGC
Source organism: Antarcticirhabdus aurantiaca (assembly GCF_009765365.1). Classification (GTDB taxonomy): domain Bacteria; phylum Pseudomonadota; class Alphaproteobacteria; order Rhizobiales; family Rhizobiaceae; genus Antarcticirhabdus; species Antarcticirhabdus aurantiaca. Next base: position 111,861 of record NZ_VTOM01000009.1, on the reverse strand, counting down.
GGGGCGGGACCTCCTGCGCGCGACGATGGACTCCTCCACCGACATGATCCAGGTCTTCGAGGCGGTCTGGAACAACGCAGGCGAAATCGTCGACTTCAACTGGATCCTCAACAACCACGCCTCCGAATGCCAGCTCGGCGAGATGCGCGGAAAAAGCTTGCTGGAGCACAATCCGGGGGTCGTCGCCGAGGGCATCTTCGACGCCTTCAAGCGTGTGACGCAGACCGGGGTGCCCGAACAGGCCGAGCATCATTACGTGCACGAGCAGTTCGACGGCTGGTACTACCAGTCGGTCGTCAAGCTCAACGACGGCGTCGCCACCACCACCAAGGAGATCAGCGACTGGAAGCGCGATCAGGCCGAGGTGCTGCGTCTGAGAGAGGCGGCGGCTGCGGCCAGGCTGAGGGAAAGCGAGGAGCGATTCCGCTCCTTTGCCGAGAACTCGACGGACGTCCTGTGGATCGTGGACGCGCGCACGCGCCAGCTCACCTATCTCAGTCCGGCCTTCGAGAGGATCTGGGGCGAGGGTCGCGACGCGGTCCTCCGCGATCTGGCGCGCTGGCGCGAGCTGATGCATCCCGACGATCGGGAGCAGGCCCTCACGGATCTTTGGCGTGTCCTGGAGGGTGAGAACATCCAGATCGCCTACCGCATCCGGCGTGCGGATGACGGACGGGTGCGCTGGATCCAGGACTCCGGCTTCCCGATCCGCGATGCCGGTGGTCAGATCACCCATGTCGGCGGCATCACCCAGGACGTCACCGAGCAGAAGGAAATGGGCGAGCGGCTGCGCGAGAACCAGCGTCGGCTCTGGACGGTGATCCAAGGCATCCCGCAGCTCGTCTGGCGCGCCGTCGACGGAGGCGAGTGGACCTGGGCAAGCCCGCAATGGAGCAGCTTCACCGGCCAGACGCTCGAGGAAAGCCGCGGCCACGGGTGGCTGAAGGCGCTGCATCCCGATGACCGGGACAGGGCGCTGGCAGGCTGGCGGGAGGCGAACGGCTCGTCCGCCCTCGCGATGGAAACGCGGCTCTTCCACGCCGGCGAAGGGCGGCATCGTTGGTTCCAGAACCGCGCCCTGCCTGTGCGCGACGAGGACGGCCGGATTACGGAATGGCTCGGCACATCGACGGACATCGACGACCTGCGCCAGCTTCAGGAGCGCCAGAACGTCCTCGTCGCCGAGCTCCAGCACAGGACGCGCAACCTCCTCGGCGTCATTCGATCCATGGCCGACCGAACGGCCGACGGTGCGGGCAGCCTCGAGATGTTCCTGCCGACATTTCGCGAGCGCTTGGGCGCTCTGTCGCGGATCAACGGTCTCCTGTCGAAGCTGGAAAGCGGCGACCGCGTCACCTTCGATCAGCTGATCCGAACCGAACTCGGCGCCCGCGGTTTCCCCGACGACGGCAGGAGCGAGCGCGTGATGCTCGACGGACCGGCGGGCGTGCGCCTGCGATCGGCGACGATCCAGACCTTCGCGCTGGCGATCCACGAACTCGCGACCAACGCGGTGAAGTACGGTGCTTTGTCGACGGACGAAGGGCAGCTTCGCGTCGTGTGGCGCCTGCACAAGGACGAGGCGCTCCTCGACCGTCTGCAGGTCGAATGGATCGAGAGCGGTGTGTCCGACATGCCCGACGAGGGAGCCGCGCCGCGGGGAGGCGGCTACGGGCGCATGCTGATCGAGAAAGCCTTGCCCTATCAGCTTCAGGCCGAGACCTCCTACGAGCTGGGACGAAACGGCGTGCGTTGCACGATCGATCTTCCGCTGCGGTGAGGTGATCCGCTCGCCTGGGAAAAGCGTTCGACGCGAGGATCGAGGTGGGTCGCAGGTCGACAAGCGCTTCGCCCGGTCAGTTTGGACGGGTGGCACTCCGCACCCAGACCTCGAGCGGACGGGACCGGCCGCGCACGTCGAGAATCTTCAGTTCGAAGCCGTCGATGGAGATGTCCGAGCGGCGCATGACCTCGTCGGACACCAGCAGCTCCGCGTCGGCCGCCTTGGCCGCCGCTTCCAGCCGGCTGGCGACATTGATCGTATCGCCCACCGCCGTCAGGCTGGCCGTCGCGCCGTAACCGATCTCGCCGATGATGGCGGGACCCTGGTGAAGCGCGACGGCGACCCGCAGCGGCTCGATCAACTCGCGCTTCAGGGTCTCGTTCAGATCGCGCAGGTCGGCGATGATCCGCTCGGCGGCGGCGAGCGCCTGGGCGGCGGCTGTCGCCGGAGGCACCGAAAGGCCGAACAGCGCCATCGCGCCGTCGCCGACGAACTTGTCCACCACCCCGCCATTGTCGGTCACGGCTCGGCCGACCAGTTCGAAGTAGCGGTTCAGGATGAACACGACGTCGAACGGCAGGCGGTGCTCGGAAAGGCGCGTGAAGCCGCGGATGTCGCAGAACATCACCACGATCTCCCGCTCCTCGCCGAAGGCGGCGGGGTGGACGTCGAGCATGGTCGCCCCCAGCCGAATGCCCGGCGGGGTGCTCGCGTCGACGAGCGGGATGACCTCCACGTCGCGTGTGGGCCGGAACTGGCAGGCCAAGCGGACCCGCGGCCCGGCGCCGATGCGCTGGAGCGTCGCCCGCTCCGCGGCGTCCGGGGCGGGCTGACCGTTCGCGCCGTGCAGGATCTCGACGCGGCAGGTGGAGCAGCGTGCCCGCCCGCCGCAGACCGATTGATGCGGGATCCTGGCGCTGCGGCTGGCTTCCAGAATGCTGTAGCCTCGCGGCACGTCCACCGAGCGTCCATCGGGGTAGCCGATGCGGATGCGATCGCGCCGGCGGCGGGCGGCACGCACGCTTCGCGCGACGAGGACGAGCATGATCGGAACGGCGAGGGCCGTGCCGATGGCCGGAGCGATCCAGTCGGGCGTCTCGCCGACGCGCTGGATGACGGCAGCTCCGCCCGCCGCGATCTCCTTGCCGGCCGATACGAAGCCGAGCGCGGACAGCACGGGAACGAGGATGCCAGCGGCGAGGAGGTAGGGCTGCCACAGGGCAAAGACGGGCTTGACCCTCAGCCAGAAGAACAGGCCGAGGCAAAAGTGGAGCCACGCTACGACGAGAGCCACAACCTGCCGCACCCCGTTCAGCGGATTCCGAACCCAGAGGCTCTCGACGATGGCGGGGTAGGTCGCCTCTGTGCCGGTCAGGGCGAAGTCGATGCGCGTACCGACGACGTGGCCGATGAGAAGAAAGGGCAGGGCCAACCCGAGCGCGGTCTGACCCGCTTCCTTGACGGACATGCGGAGCGTGCGCCGCTCGTAGAGGCTGGCGAGGGTCAGCGCGAAGTGGACGGCAAGCGATCCGTAAAGAAGCACTGTGCCGGGAAGCGTCCGCCAGGGCGCGGACAGAAAGGGTCGGGCCGCCTCCATGGCCCGCACCGAGACGAGACCGAGGGCGTGGTTGAGGAAGTGGCAGAGGATGAAGGCCCCGAGCGCGAGGCCGGAAGCCAGGCGCAGCTCTCGCGCGGTGACGCGACGGCGGGCGACAATCCTCACGAAGAGAACGACCTTGCCGCTGAACGGCCGCCGCGGCGGGACGCGTTCCATGTCCGCCGCCGACCCGGAAATTGACGAGCGATCATCGAGCCCGCGCGCGCAGTCTGGTCGGTTCGGGATGACGGATGCCCGAGGATCCTGGTCGACGTGATCATTCCAGCGAGGATCCGTGGGGTGCGAGGCCGGCGACGGATGGTCAAGCCCGGGAACGCGTCCCTGTCAACGACAGGTCACTGTGAGACCCGCGACTTTCCGTATCGCCGGACCAGCCGGTTGAGCAGCCTCTCGACGCCGCCGTGAATCCGTTCGGTTGGTGGCTCGCGCGACCCGCCGCATCCCTTTTCGATCCGATGCAGTCCGCCATCGAGTTGCAGGCCCCCCGGCACGCGACGAATGCCGCGTGCCGGAGAGGAGCGACCCGGGCCTAGCCCTCAGCCCTCATGCCAAGCGGCGCCGCGGCGATCGTCCGCGCTGCGCCGCGTCCGGCTTCGTCATGCCGGCTGGCCGTTGCCTCCGGTGGAGCCGAAGATCTGGCCGGTGGAGAAGCTGAGAAGCGGATCGGCGGCCGCGACGTAGAGCCCCGCGATCTCGGCCGGCTGGCCCGCGCGGCCCATGGGCGAGTCGCTGCCGAAGGTCCGCAGCTTCTCCTCGGTCGCACCGCCCGAAACCTGCAGCGGCGTCCAGAACGGACCCGGCGCGACCGCGTTGACGCGGATGCCGCGGGGCGCCAGCTCCTTGGCCAGGCCCTTGGTGAAGTTGAGGACGGCGGCGCGCGTCATCGCGTAGTGCATGATCTCGGGCGAGGGATTGCCGGCCTGCTCCGACGAGGTGTTCACGATCACGGCGCCCGACCCCATCCGCTCGAGCGCCGCCTTGGTCAGCCAGAACGGTGCGTAGACGTTCGTCTTCATGGTGTCGTCGAAGAGTTCGGACGAAATCTCGGCGATCGACGGACGGGTCTGCTGAAGCGCGGCGTTGTTGACGAGGATGTCGAGGCCACCGAGCTGGTCGGCGGCCTCGGCGACGAGGCGGCGGCAGAACTCTTCGGTGCGCAGGTCGCCCGGGATGGCCACGGCCTTGCGGCCTTCCGCCTCGATCAGGGCGACGACTTCCTTCGCGTCGGGTTCCTCGGCGGGCAGGTAGTTGATGGCGACATCCGCGCCCTCGCGAGCGTAGGCGATGGCGGCCGCGCGGCCGATGCCGCTGTCGCCGCCGGTGATGAGGGCCTTCTTGCCCGCCAGCTTGCCGGAGCCCTTGTAGCTCGTCTCGCCGTGGTCCGGGCGCGGGTTCATGCGCGAAGCGAGGCCCGGCCAGGGCTGCATCTCCACGGGGTAGGGCGGCTTGGGATAGTCGGCGGCGGTCGGGGCCGTGGCCGAGCCGGCGCCGGATCCGGCCTGCGCCGAGGCAGGGGTATTCGAAGCGAGCGTGACGGCCACGCCCGCGGTCAGGGCGGCGCCGGCCAGGAAGGTGCGGCGGCTGGTGTCTGTCATGAAGGTCTCTCCGTGCTGCTTCACGAAGCGTGCGCGGACCGCGATGGTTCCTGCAGCGTCATCGCGACGCGCCGGAGGCTTGCGGATTTCCCATGCACGGAAGCGCGCGGTCGGCCGCACGGGGAGAATCATCTTCAGGGGCCGCCCAAATTCGCGTCCCAGCTTCAGAGGTTCCGTCTTACAAGCAACAGTTTGAAAGCATGCGCTAGGAATAGCTTAAGGAGCTGCCGGCATAGCTCGTCGGAAAACCGACAGGCGGTAGCGGCATGCAACCGGGACGCGTCATCCGACAACTTATCGAACTGACGACCCGCGTAAGCAGCAACAAAGGCGGTGTTGCTGCTGTCGAGTTCGCCTTCGTGGCCGCGCCGTTCTTCGCGCTGGTGCTGATGGTGTTTCAGCTGGCGCTCTACCACTTCGGCGTTCAATCGCTGGATCACGCCACACGTCTGGCCGCGCGCGCCGTCATGGTCGGCGACGTTCCCGCCTCCGCTCAGAACCGTGCCGCGTTCCTGAACCAGATGATCTGCCCGCACCTGATGATGGCCTTGTCGTGCGACAACATCATCCTCAACGTCTACCGCATCGAGGCGACCTCCGACGCCGACAAGAAGACCGGCATCTACCGCTTCGTCGACGGGCAGACCCGAAGCCTCGCGGCCGTTGAGAGCGACCCGTCCAAGGGCAGCTTCTGCCTGGGCGGTCCCGACGACTTCGTGTTCATCGACGCCGCCTACAAGCTGCCGAACATCGTCAGCAGCCTCATCGGCGCCGACGACTGGGAAAGCAGTCCCATCCTGATGCGATCGACGACGCTCGTGCGCGCGGAGCCGCACAAGGGCGCGCACCCATCGTGTTGAAGCAACTGCTCGCTCGGTTCGGCCGCTCGCGTTCGGGCGTCGCGGCGCTCGAATTCGCACTGATCGCCCCGGCGATGATCGTCATGCTGGTCGGCGGCGTCGAAGTCAGTTCGGCCATCACGGCGGCCAATCGCGCCACCTTCATCGCGGAGACGATCGGCGAACTCGTTTCGCGCACCAAGGGGCCGATCGGCGAATCGGAGATGGCGGGCTTCATCAAGATGGCGGCCCTCATCGATCCCAACGTGATCCGGCACGCCGCCAACACGGGCAAGACGCTGGAAGCGGCCGTCGACGTGACGGTTTCGAGCGTCGAATTCAGCCTGGCCGACGCGGCCTGCAAGCGGGATTGCACCTACAAGGCGGACGTCGAGTTCAGCACCTCGCTGACGGGCAGGACGCGGCCCTGCGGCGCCCTTCCGGCCGGCTCCGGAAGCTCGCTTTCGACCCTGCCGCCCGAAGTCTTCGGGCCCGGCTCGATCGTCGTCGTCGACGTCGTGGCCAGCTACGAGCCCGTTATCGTCTCCGTCCTTTCGGAAACGATCTCCTTCCATCGCTCCACCTTCTTCCGGCCGAGGCACGTCGCCGCGGTCGAATATGCGGTCAGTTGCCCAGGACGGTCATGAACTTCTCGCTTTCCGGTTTCCTGAGCTTGCGGTCGGCCGCCCAGATCTGGCGGCGAAAGGACGGCAACGTGGCGATGATCTTCGCCGTCATGGCGCTGCCGATGCTCGGAGGGGTCGGCTTGGCCGTCGACTTCGGCAACATTCTTTCCGCGCGAAACAAGGCCCAGGTCGCGGCCGATGCCGCGGCGCTCCAGGCCGGCGGTGTCGCGCGCGACCTGATCCGCTCGGGCGACGGCAGCGCGGCATCGGTGGCGGCCGCGATCGCGGAAGGCGAGCGCCGCGGGCGGCTCTTGTTCGACGCGAACGCCGCGCAGCTCGGGCTCACCGACTACGAGGCGACGGTGAAAGTGACGCGCTCGGGACAGACCTTGTCGAGCCGCGCCAGCTTCAAGGTGCACCGGGCAACCTACCTCGCCCCGCTCTTCGGAATGGACAGCTTCGAGGCCAGCGACGCGTCGATATCGAGCGTCGTTCTTCCCACCTATTCCGAAGTCTACGTCGCCGTCGACGTGTCGCAATCGATGGGCATCGCCGCGACGACGGACGAGATGAACCGTCTCTTCTACGCCAGGGTCAAGCTGAAGAACGGCAAGTCGGAGCAGACATCCTGCGTCTTCGGCTGCCATGCCAAGGAAAACTCGGACCACACGGAAACCTACTCGGACGTCGCGGCGCGCGAGGGCATCCGGCTGCGGATCGACGTGCTGCGGGACGCGACGGTGGATCTCGTGGAAACGGCGCGGCGCGAATCCCACTCGGATCCGCTTTACCGGATCGGGCTCTTCGCGATGGGGATGTCGGCCAACTATTCGACCGGCGCCCTGATCACGCTTCACGATCTTTCGGGCGATTTCGACTCCCTCGCGGCCGCCGCCAGAAAGATCACGCTCGGTCCGAGCAAGGGCAATCCCTATTCCGACAGCTACCAGAACGAGACCGTCGCCCAGCTCAACCAGCGCCTGACGGCCGCGGGGGACGGGACTTCGCCCGAGCAGCCCAAGAAGTACGTCATCATCATCACCGACGGCGTGCGGGACGTTCAGAAGGGAAGCGGATGCGTGCAGACGGGCAACCGCTGCGTCAGCGCTCTGGAGCAGGCATCCTGTTCGGCGATGAAGGCCAAGGGCATCACGGTCGGCGTGCTCTATACGACTTACCTGCCGCCGCGACCCTTCATTGAGACCGACTGGTACGCGGTCCAAGTGGTCAACACGGGCGTGGCCGCGAAGGTCGCGCCGGCACTCAAGAGCTGCGCGTCGCTCGGGTGGTACTACGAGGCGAGCCAGGCGGACGCGATCGACGCGGCCCTGCAGCGGATGTTCGCCCAAACCCGCGCCGAGCCGATGCTGACGCAGTAGAACCGCCGGGTTCAGGTTGAGAGATCGCCCGACGACATTTCGCCGCGCCGGCCAGCATCGATGGTCTGCACGCGGAAGTTTTTAAGCGCTGTCCCTTAGGATCTTGCGGCGGAGACTCACCGATGCAGCAAGTCCTTTCCTGTCTACAGGTCGATCACGACGCGGTCCTGCTGCTGCTGGCCGCAGCGGTCTGCGGGATCGGCGTCTACGGCGCCTTCTCGATCGCCCGGCATGCCGGGCACAGCACCGGGGACGCGCGTCGGAACTGGGCCCTCGTCGCCGTCGGGGCGGCGGGCTGCACGGCCTGGGCGACGCACATGATCGCGCTCCTGGCCTATCGCCCGGGCATGTTGTCCGCGTTCGAGCCGGCCCTGACCGCCTTCTCCCTGCTTCTCGCCACGGCCGGCATCGGCGCGGGGATCATGCTCACGCTGGGGCGGCACGAGCGGCTTCGCCGGTTCTGGGGCGGGCTCGTGATCGGGATCGGCGTGGCGCTCCTCCACTACGTCGGTCAGGCAGCCTACCTCGTCACCGGAGAGATCTGGTGGGAGCCGACCCTGGTGGCGGTGTCGCTCGCCGCGGGACTTGCGCTCTTCGGTTTCTCCACGGTGGTCGCTGGCGAGCGGATGAAATCGGTCCGGCCCGCAGCCGCGCCGCTGCTGATCCTGGCGATCGCCGTGCTGCACATCGGCGGCATGATGGCGCTGCGCCTGGAATACGATCCGGCGATCCGGCTGCCGACCTATGCCGTGCCTCCGGACGTCCTGGCTCCGATCGTCGCGGCCGTCAGCATCGGTCTCGGTCTTCTCGCGCTGCTCGGCCTGCGCATGACCCTCCACGCGAAGGCCATGCTGCGCAAGGAGCGGCTGAGGCTCGGCGAACTCGCGAACCTCGCCTTGGAAGGCCTGGCGATCTGCGAAGGCGACGTCGTCGTCACGGCGAACGAAAGCCTGGCCCGCCTGTGCGAGCGGAGCCGGGCCGATCTGACCGGCTGTTCGCTCGGCGATCTGCTCCTCGAAGCGAACCTGAGTGATTTGCCGGAGCATCAGGAGGCCGACGCGAACATCGTCGCGGCCTCCGGCAGGCTGGTGCCGGTCCGCCTCCTGCGAAGCGACGTGAACCTCGGCGGTCGTCCGCAGATCGTCTTCGCCTTCCGCGATCAGCGGGAGCGCTTGCGCAGCGAGGAGCGGATCCGGATTCTCGCCTTCACGGATCACCTGACCGGCCTCGCCAATCGCACCCGCTTCCACGATCGCCTCGCCGAGCTGGCCGGGCCGTCGGACGGCGTGGCGGCTTCCTTCACGCTGATGATGATCGACCTCGACGGGTTCAAGGCGGTCAACGACGCCTTCGGTCACGGCGGCGGCGACGAAGTCTTGCGCATCGTCGCCGAGCGATTGCGGTCGGCCGTGGACGAGCGGCACATGGTGGCCCGGCTCGGGGGCGACGAGTTCGCCGTCCTGATCGACGACAGCGCCGATCCCCTGCAGGCCGACCATGTCGGCCGCGCGATCATCGCCGCGATCGAAGAACCCATCGCGGTCGAGAACCAGACGGTCCACATCTCCGCCAGCATCGGCGTCATGACGTCCGGCTCGGCGTTTACCGGAACCGTCGAGATGCTCACCGCCGCGGACCTCGCCCTCTACGATGCGAAGGCGAACGGCCGGGCGAGGATCCGCTTGTTCACTCCCGAGCTGCGGCGCATCGCCATGGAGCGGAGCGGCACGGCGATGGAGCTTCAGGAAGCCTGGGACGAGCGGCACTTCGAATTGTACTACCAGCCGCAGGTCGACCTGCGCACCGGCGCGATCACCGGCGCCGAAGCGCTCATCCGCTGGAACTATCCCTACTTCGGCGTGCGGGCGCCCGCGTCCTTCCTGTCGGTGCTGGAAGGCAGTCACCTCGCCGTGCCGGTCGGTGATTGGATCCTGCGGGAGGCCTGCCGCCAGGCCGTGGCGTGGCGGCGCCAGGGGCTTGCCGACTTCCGGCTGGGCGTGAACCTCTTCGCCGTTCAGCTTCGCTCGCCCGACTTCGTGGAGCGCGTCGAGTCCGCCCTCCTGTCGAGCGGTCTTCCGTCCGACGGGCTCGAGCTCGAGATCACCGAGAACATCGTCCTGCAGAACGAGCGGATCGTGTCGGAACACTTGCGGCGCCTGCGCGCCATGGGCGTCGGCATCGCCTTCGACGATTTCGGCACCGGCTACGCGTCGCTGACGATGCTGAAGCAGCTCGACATCACGCGCCTGAAGATCGACAGGTCGTTCGTCCGCGACATCGAGACGAACCGCATGGACCGGGCGATCGTCGATGCCGTGGTGCGGATGGCCGAGGGCGCGGATCTGTCGGTGATCGCGGAGGGCATCGAAACGGCGGGGCAGATGCGCCACCTGCGCGAGCGGGTGGCGGAAGGGCAGGGCTACCTGTTCGGCAAGCCCATGCCCGCGGGCGATTTCGCCGCCCGGTTCGTGCGCGTCGGCGCGAGCGTCATCGAGGCGGCCTGATCCTCCGCGACGCGTCCGGTCGGCCGTAGCGGCGCGTGCCCGTCATCTCGCGAGAAGAAAGGAGGCGATCGCCACGATGCTTCCGAGAACGGCGAGCGCGAATTCGAGCATCATCGCGTCGAGAACCCCGATGCCGAGAGCCTGGAGACCGAACCAGACGCCAACCGCTGCGACGATAACCACAGCCGCGATCAGGCCGACGAGATAGACGTCCACCATCGCCCGTTCGATCGCGCGCTGCTGCGGTGGCTGCGGGTAGAGCCAATCCTGGAACAGAACCGAGGACCGGTCGATCCTCACTGTGCCAGGTTGGGGCGATCGTCCGCCCTCGTCGTCTCGTCTTCGGTCCATGCCACGACTCCTGCCGCCGTCGGACATGGTTAAGCAATCCCTGTGCCACGGGCGAGCGCCGCTGCATCTCGTCAGGCCGGGAGACGAGGCCGGCCAGCTCGACGATGGACCGGCGAGGCGTCCGTTCTCAGCGGTTGAGCCGGGCCAGCAGCGAAGACGTGTCCCAACGCTTCCCGCCCATTGCCTCCACCTCGGCGTAGAACTGGTCGACGAGCGACGTGACGGGCAGGGACGCACCATTGCGGCGCGCTTCCGAAAGGCAGATGCCGAGATCCTTGCGCATCCACTCGACCGCGAAGCCGAAGTCGTAGCGGCCATCGATCATGGTCTTGTGCCGATTCTCCATCTGCCAGGAGCCGGCCGCGCCCTTGGAGATGACGGAGATCACCGTCTCGATGTCGAGCCCGGCCCGCTGGCCGAAGGCGATGGCTTCCGAAAGGCCCTGGACAAGCCCTGCGATGCAGATCTGGTTCATCATCTTGGCGAGCTGGCCGGCACCCGCCGGCCCCATGTGACCGACCATGCGGGCATAGGCGTCGATCACCGGACGCGCCGCCTGGAAGCTGTCCTCGTCGCCGCCGCACATCACGGTCAGGACGCCGTTCTCGGCGCCGGCCTGGCCGCCGGAGACGGGCGCGTCGACGAAGCGCAGGCCCTTGTCCTTGGCCGCCGCGTCGAGTTCTCGGGCGAGCTCCGCGGAGGCCGTCGTGTTGTCAATGAGCGTCGCGCCCGGTTTCATGCCGGCGAAGGCGCCGCATTCGCCCAGCACCACGGAACGCACGTCGTCGTCGTTGCCGACGCAGGTGAAGACGAAGTCGGCCCCTTCGGCCGCTTCCCGAGGCGTCGCGGCGGCGCGGCCGCCGTGCTCGGACGCCCATTTCCGCGCCTTCTCGCCGGAACGATTGAAGACGGCGACCTCGTGGCCGCCTTTCGCCCGGAGATGACCCGCCATGGGGTAGCCCATCACGCCGAGCCCGATGAACGCGACCTTGGCCATCGTTGATCCTTGTCCTGAGTGCCGATGAGGAGCGCCGCTTCAGCGACGCAGATGACGGGTCAGCCGCCGCTCCGCGAAGTTCGTCGCGTGGCGCAGCAGTTCTACGATCAGGAGATAGAGGATCGCCGCCCAAATGTAGGTCTGGAAATCGAAGGTGCGGGAATAGGCCCGCCGCGTTTCGCCGAGGAGGTCGTAGACCGTGATGATGGCGACGATGGCCGAGGCCTTCACCATCAGGATCACTTCGTTCGTGTAGGGCCGGAGCGCCACGATCGCCGCCTGCGGCAGGATCACCTTGCGCAGCGTCGTCAGGCGGGACAGCCCGAGCGACTTCGCGCCCTCCCATTGGCCCTTCGGCACGCTCGCGACGGCGCCGCGCAGGATCTCGGCCTGATAGGCGGCCGTGTTCAGCGCAAGCGCGAAGATCGCGCAGTACCAGGGCTCACGGAAGAACCCCCAGAGACCGATCGTTTCGAAGAAGTCGCGGAACTGGCCGAAGCCGTAATAGATCAGGAAGAGCTGGGCGATGAACGGCGTGCCGCGGAACAGGACGACGTAGGCCGTCGACAGGTCGCGCTGAACGAAGCCTTTCGACCCGCGTCCGAGCGCGACCGGCACCGAGATCAGGGCGCCGGCGACGAAGGAGATCGCGACGAGCTGGATCGTGGTCCAAAGGCCCGACAGGTAGATCGGGGCGTAGCGCGCCAAGAGGTCGGGATTCCACGCTGCGGCGAGGTAGGCGACGAGGCTCAGCCCCGCCAGAAGCCAGGCGCCGAGCGCCAGCACGCCGGCGAAGCCCGGCCGCCGCCGGGGCAGGACGTCGGGCGGCGTCGCGGCGAGCGGCGGATCGAGGGCGTTCTTCATCGCGCCGGCTCCCCGCGCCGCGTCCATCGCTCGATCCAGGCGATGACGACCGACGACACCGCCGTCATGACGAGGTAGAGGACGATGGCCGTGCCGAAGAACAGGAACGGCTCGCGCGTCACGCGGGCGGCGATCTGCGTCTGGCGCAAGAGATCCGCGAGCCCGACGACGGACACGAGCGCCGTGTCCTTGAGGAGGTTCATCCAAAGGTTCGACAGGCCGGGCAGGGCCACGCGCAGCACCTGCGGCAGGATGACGAGCACCATGACATGTCGCGGGCGCAGGCCGAGCGCCGCCGCGCCCTCGCGCTGGCCCTTGGGGATCGCGCGAAAGGCGGACAGAAAGACCTCGCTCGCGAAGGCGGAGAAGACGACCCCGAGCGCGACCATGCCGGACGCGAAGCTCGACAGCGCCAGCGCCGGCAGCCCGGCCCCGTCGCTCGCCGCCTTGAGAAGGCCGTTGATACCGAAATAAACGATGAAGAGGGTGAGAAGCTCGGGCAGGCCGCGGAAGATCGTCGTGTAGATGTCGGCGGACAGGCGCAGCGCCCAGTCCTCGGACTGCTTGGCGAGCGACAGGAGGAAGCCGAGCACGAGGCCGAAGGGGAGCGTGGCGAGTGCGAGCGCGATGGTGACGAGGGCGCCCGAGGCGAGGTCGTCGCCCCAGCCTTCCGCGCCGAAGCCGAGGAGGCTCGTGATTGAAGTCATTCAGGCAGTCCGCCGGAGCGGCGCGCCGGCCCCGATGGGCTCGGCGCGCCCGAAGGCATCAGGAGCCGTACACGTCGAAGTCGAAGTACTTGTCCTGGACTTCCTTGTACTTGCCGTTGGCGCGGATGGCCTGGATGGCCTCGTTGAACATGGTCCGCAGCTTTTCGTCGCCCTTGCGCAGGCCGATGCCGATGCCCTTGCCGTAGATGGCGGAATCGGCCGGCAGTGTCCCGAGGAGCTTGCAGCAGGCGCCGGCATCGCTCTTCAGCCATTCGGACAGCACCACGACGTCGTCGACCACGGCATCGACGCGGCCGCTGTCGATGTCGAGCTTGTATTCCTCGGCGGTCGGGTAGGGCCGGACTTCGGCGTCGGGGAAGAGGGACTCGGCCGCCTGAAGATGGGTCGTGGCGGTCTGGGCGCCGATCACCTTGCCGTCCAGCGCGGCGGCCGTCGGCTCGGCGATGTCGGAATCCTTCGGCACGGCGATGGCCGGAGGCGTCTGGTAGTACTTGTCGGTGAAGGCGATCTGCTCCTCGCGCTCGGGCGTGATCGACATGGAGGCGATGAGAGCGTCGAAGTTGCCGTTCTGGAGCGCCGGGATCATCCCGTCCCAATCCTGCGTGACGAAGGTGCAGGTCACCTTCATCTGCTCGCAGAGGGCCTTGGCGACGTCGACGTCGAAACCCTGAAGCTGGCCCGAGGCGTCGAGGAAGTTGAAGGGCGGATAGGCGCCCTCCGTCCCGATCACGACGGTCGACCAGTCCTTGCCGGCGTCGGTGTCCTGCGCGCTCGCCGCGCCCGCGGCGAAGGCCAGCGCGGTGCCGGCGAGAACGAGTGTCTTGAGAAGCGTCATGAAATGCTTTCCGGTGTCTGAATGTGAATGATCGTCGGGAGGGCGCGAAGCGGCGTCGATGCTGCACGGAAGCCGGTCGCCGTGCAACCAAGCGAAGGCCCGCCGCCCCGGCCGTTCCTCATCTTTTTTGCCCTCAAGGCGCATGCGCCGCCTCGCGGCGGGCGGTCACCGCGCACAGGAGGCCGAGGAAGCCGCAGGCGGCCATCAGGAGCGCCACCGCGACCGGCCCGTCCGAGCGTTCGGCCAGATGAGCGGCGATCGTCGAGCAGGCCGCGCCGGCGCCGATCTGAAAGGCGCCGAGGAGACCGGCCGCGGCCCCCGCCGCCTCCGGCCGGACGCTGACGCCGCCGGCCGTCGACGAGGGCAGGGCGAGGCCGTTGCCGATCCCGACGATGAGCATGGGCGCGAAGAGCGTCGCGGGCGTGACGAGCCCGGCGACGAAGAGGCCGAGCGTGAGCAGCGGGGCGCTGAAGCTGAGAAGGCTCCCCGCGACCATCATCGGCTTCACGCCGAAGCGCTGCGAGTAGCGCCCCGCGACGAAGTTGCCGACGATGTAGCCGAAGGCGCAGAGCATGAACCACATGCCGTAGCCGGCCGGCGTCATGCCGAGGACATGGCCGGCGATGATCGGCCCGCCGCCGAGGAAGGAGAAGAAGACCGCGGAGGTGAGGGCCGAGACGCCGACATAGCGCCAGAACGCCGGCGAGCGGGCGAGAATGCCGTAGCTCGCCGCCTGGGCGAAGACCGGCTTGCCCTTGTCGCGGTTGGTCTCGGACAGGTCGAAGACGAGGAGGCCGAGGGTCAGGACGCCGAGAACCAGCAGCAGCCAGAAGACCGACCGCCAGCCGAAGGCGCCGTCCATGTGCCCGCCGATCGCGGGCCCGAGCATCGGCGCCACCGCGAAGCCCATGGTGACGTAGCCGATCATCGAGGCCGATCGGGCGCGGTCGAACACGTCGCGTACGATGGCGCGCGAGAGCGCGATGCCCGTGGCGCTCGCCGCCTGGATGATGCGACCGACGAGAAACATCGTCGCGGAGGCGGCGAAGATGCACAGGAGCGTGCCGACAAGGAACAGGACGGAGCCGGCGATCATCACCGGTCGGCGCCCGTAGCGGTCCGATAGGGGTCCGGCGAGGAGCTGGATCGCGGCCGTGGCCGCGAGATAGAGCGAAAGGCCGAGGCCGATGGTCGACGGGGGAACGTCGAAGTCGCCGGCGATCGAGGTCACCGACGGGATGAAGATGTTGATTGCCAGCGGCGACAGGGCCGAGGCGATCATCAGCGTCGCCAGCATCGGCGCCCGGATCGGCGCGGCACCAGTTGTCAGGCCGGTTTCGTCGGTTCGTTTCAGCATCAATGCACCTGCGCGCGGGCCACCTTGAGGCGGCCGAGCCGCCGCTCGCGCAGCAGCGTGTAGAGGCCGCTCGCCACGACGATGGACGAGCCGACGACGACCGGAACGGTCGGTCGATCCCCGAAGAGGACGAAGCCGAGAAGAAGGGCGTAGAGAAGGATCGAATAGCGGAAGGGGGCGACGAAGCCCATGTCGCCCAGCCGCATGGCCTTCACGATGAAGATATAGCCGACGCCGATCGACACGGCGCCGATCATCAGGGCGAGGAGGATGTCGGGAGCGATCGGGTTCCATCCGACGAAGGGCAGCCAGGCCCAGCCGACGATGCAGACCGCCGCCGCCGTGACGAGCGAGATCGTGATCGAGGGCAGGCGCGCGTCCATGCGGCGGGTCACGAGGTCGCGCATCGATGAGCAGGCGACCGACACGAGAACCGCCAGCGAATACGCGTTGAAGCCATCCGAGCCGGGCTGGACGATGACGAGGACGCCGAGAAAGCCGGTCCCGATCGCGCACCAGCGCCGCCAGCCGACCTTTTCGCCGAGAAACAGGGCCGCCCCGAGCGTCACCGCGAGCGGCGTCGCCTGGAAGATGGCTGACGCGTTCGCCATCGGCATGTGGGCGAGGGCGGTGAGATAGGAGATCGTCGCGCCGATGTCGGCCAGCGTGCGGGCCCCGAGCCGCGGCGAGAGGACGCGGTCGATACCGACGAAGGCTCCGGCCCGCCAGGCCAGAAATGCCAGGAACGCTGTCGCCATCACGCCGCGAACGGCCATGATCTGCGCGATATCGATGTCGCGCGTGGCATATTTCGTGCAGGCGTCGTTGATCACGAAGCCGCCCATGGCCGCCAGCATGAACAGCGCCGCGCGGACATTGTCGCTCAGGCGGGACGGCGATCGGGAAAGCACGGGGGATGCACGTCCGGATTAGACAGGGAAGCGTGGGTTATACGCCTCTGCCCTTGCGGTGAAAGCCCGTCCGGCGAAAAACTCGGTCGCCGGATGGTCGCATCAGGACGCGTTCGCGCCGCGCAGCGAGTTGGTGATCGGGCCCACCAGCCGGTCGTAGGTCCCCCGCTCGGAGTCGGGGTACCGGATCGAGACGGAATGGATGAGGTCGCCCCGGAAGATATAGCGCTCGTAGAAGATCAGTCCGTCGCGAAAGCCGGACACCACGGCCCAACGGTCGCCGGATGCCTTGTAGGTGACCGAATCGTCGGCGGCGCGAAGGGCGATCACGGACTTCGGCGTCTCGCCCCCGTCGTTGGGGCGGCCGTAGATGGCGAGCTGCGCGCCGCTCGGCGAACTCCAGGCCAGCCCGTCTCCGTTGCTCGGTGCCGGAAGCTCTTCGGGAAAGGCGGCGGCCGGGAAGCGCGCCGACGTTCCGTAGCGGCTGTTGACGTAGGTGACGTCGCCGCCGTCGCGGCTCACCTGATCGGCCACCGCCGCGACCGGTGCGATGGTCAAGCCGAACCATGTCGCCAAAGCGAGGGCGCGCAGTCTCGTCCGCATCGGATCAGCCCCCCGTGACGCTCATGTGGCGCGAGACCGAGGGCGCCTTGGTGAGGCGATCGATCACGAAGTCATGGCCCTTCGGCTTGCGGCTGATGGCGGCGTCGATCGCCTGGTTCAGGAGTTCGTCGCCCTCGGAGGCACGCATCGGCCCGCGCAGGTCCGCGGCGTCCTCCTGGCCGAGGCACATGAAGAGTGTGCCGGTGCATGTGACGCGAACGCGATTGCAGCTTTCGCAGAAGTTGTGGGTCATCGGCGTGATGAAGCCGAGCCGGCCGCCGGTTTCGGCCACCTCGACGTAGCGGGCAGGCCCGCCCGTCCGGAACGGGATGTCCTTCAGCGTCCAGCGCTCCGCGAGGCTCGCGCGCACGGCGCTGAGCGGCAGGTAGCGGTCGGTGCGATCCTCGTCGATCTCACCCATCGGCATGGTCTCGATGAGGGTCAGCTCCATTCCCTCGCCATGCGCCCACTCGATCATCGACGGGATCTCGTCGTCGTTGAATCCTTTCAGCGCGACGGCGTTGAGCTTCACCTTGAGACCGGCGCTTCGCGCGGCCATGAGGCCGCCCATCACCTTGTCGAAGTCGCCCCAGCGCGTGATCGCCTTGAACTTGCCGGCATCCAGCGTGTCGAGGGACACGTTGATGCGCTTGACGCCGCAATCGGCGAGTTCGGAGGCGAAGCGCGCGAGCTGCGAGCCGTTGGTGGTCAGCGTCAGCTCTTCCAGGGCGCCGCTGTCCAGGTGCCGGGACAAGGAGCGGATGAGCTGCATGATGCCGCGCCGCACCAGGGGTTCGCCGCCGGTGAGCCGCAGCTTGCGCACGCCCTTGGCGATGAAGGCGCTCGACAGGCGGTCGAGCTCTTCGAGGGTCAGGAGGTCCCGCTTGGGGAGGAACGTCATGTCCTCCGCCATGCAGTACACGCAGCGGAAGTCGCAACGGTCGGTCACGGAGACCCGGAGGTAGGTGATCGGTCGCTTGAACGGATCGATCATCCGCGGACGAGCCGCGGCCACGGCCTTGTCCAGCTTGATGTTCTCGGCTTGATCCATGACATAACCGCCCCGGAGGGCGCATTCTCCCGTGCTGATCCCCCGAATGTGGAAGCGGGGGTGGGCGCGGTCAAGCGGAGCGACCCTCCGCGGGCCGTCCTCCCTTGAGCTCAGAGGCCACGAATCATGTCGTCACCCACGCAAGTTCCCGAAGAGCTGCGCGTCTCGCCCAACCGTCGAACCCTGTTCATCGCCTGGAGGGGCGGCTCGCGGGACGAGCTTCCCGCCGAGATGCTCCGCGTCATGTCGCCCTCGGCCGAGGTTCAGGGCCATGCTCCGGACCAGCGCGTGACGGTGGGCGGCAAGCGCGCCGTGGCGATTCGCGACGTTTTGCCGATCGGCCATTACGCCGTGCGAATCGTCTTCGATGACGGGCACGACAGCGGCCTCTTCACCTGGAGCTACCTGTCCGAGCTCGGCGCGAATCGCGATGCGCGCTGGCAGACCTATCTCGACGAACTCGCCGCCAAGGGCCTGCGCCGCGATCCCTGAGATTCGGCCGCCGCACCGGGCTGGCGCTCGATGTCGACTGCTTTCAAGTGCTTCAAATGAAAAAGGCTCGCCGGTTCTGATGAACCGACGAGCCTGAAGACAGGCGAGGGGCGCTTCGAGGAAGCTGCCCGCTCGCCGCTGGTCTTGGCGGGGCTCAGCCCTTCGAGACGTAGGTGTCCTGCGTCACGACCGGCGCCGGCTCTTCAACGACAACCGGGCCCTTGCCCTTGCCCTTGCCGACGCCCTTGCCGATGCCGTCACCGGCGCAGCCGGCGAGGGTAGCCATCGCGAACGACACAGCGGCGATAACCATGATGTTCTTCATTGAGAGGGATCCTCTACTGTCAAACGTTGAATGCGCCCAAGCCACCTCAGGAAATACGCATGCAGCGCAAATTGGGGCAAGCCAGGCCATCTCGCTAGTGCAACAGCGCAACACGCGTTGCCCGAACTCCCCAACGTTTCGTGCGTGGTGAACAATGGGTTGCGACGCGATCGTGCCGCGCCGCAGCTCAGTATGCCCGCATCGGCGCGAGCTGGCCCACCGGCACCGCCGGGCCGCCGACCGGCTGGGGCGCGCCGGCTCCCGGCATGCCACCCGGGCCGGGTGCGCCTGCCGCGGCCATGGCGCCGGGGGGCGGCGTCGTCGGGAATGCGCGGGCCTCGTTGATCGTCGTCACGTTCCGCCCGACGGCATCCTGTTCGTAGGTGGCCAGAGCGTCGAAACGGCCCGGCAGCCAGGTGGCGACCGTGCGCTCGAGCACGCCGCGCTGGCGGCGGCACTTGCCGAGCGCCTGATAGGCGAGGGCCTGGGCGTCGCCGACCTGCTGCGAGAGCTTGGACGCTTCGTTGAAGTTGCAGATGACGTCGGCGCGCATCGCGTTCTCGACGTCGGGCGTGAGCGGGCCGCCGACCGACTCCAGCCGGGCGCGGAACTGGCGCTCCTGCTTGAGCTGGGTCCCGTCCATGGCAAGCCGGCACTGCACGTAGACGAAGGTCCCGGGCTGCATCAGCAGGCCGCGGCAATGATTGTCGTTGCGCACCTCCTCCGGCGAGGGCCCCCGGGCCACCGGCTGCAGGGCCACGTCCGGCTGCGCCGTGACGCAGGCGGAAAGCGACGCGCAAAAAAGGGCCGCCGCGATCAGATTCTTCATGTCCGGTCCTCATCCCGAGCCGCGGCGTCCTCGTTCCGCGGTCGATCTCTGTGTCTGTCCTGCAACAGTTCTGCCTGCTCGGACGGGCGACGCGCGCCGCCCTTCAGGACGCCGCAAAGGCTTGCGCCATCGGCAGGATTCCTGCCACTCCGGCCCTTCCTGGGCCTTTCGCGCTGCAACCGCGGTCCGTTTTCGAGGCCAGCCTGCTTAGGACATTGTTCTCCAATAGCATAGTAGAAACCCTGTCCGTGCCACACGGTTGACACTGTTGCAGGTTTGCTGCGGACGAAACCGGGGAATCGCGGTGCAGCGTCGCGGGCGCCCGTTGGGGGCACGCGTTGCGCCCGGGCGGCACCAGGTTCCGCAGGTCGAGGAAGGTCTCGCATGAGAATGCTGTCGAAAACGAGCCGGATCGCGTTGATGGCCGCGGCGACGATGTCGCTGTCGGGCTGCCTGACGCACGACTCTCTCACCGAGGACGCCTTCGCGCCCGAAGCGACTCAGATGCCGCCCGAGACCCAGCTCGCCGCCGAATCCGCCTTCGGCGCGCCGACCCCGCCGGACTCGGTGATGAACTACGCGGCCGTGGACGATAACGGCCACCATCTCGTCGAGATCCCGGTCGACAAGGTCGATCCGCGCTTCCTGCGCCAGCGCGTGCCCTACAACGCGCAGGGCTACGAGGTCGGCACCGTGATCGTCGACACGCCGAACCGCTTTCTCTACGTGGTCGAGGCCAACGGCATGGCGATGCGCTACGGCGTGGCCGTGGGCGGCTCCGGCCTGTCCTGGAAGGGCGAGGCGAAGGTCGGCACCAAGCGCGAATGGCCGAGCTGGCATCCGCCGGCGGAGATGATCAAGCGCAAGCCCGAGCTGGAGCCCTACAAGAACGGTATGCCCCCGGGCCTGACCAATCCGCTGGGCGCGCGCGCGCTTTATCTCTACGCCGACGGCAAGGACACGCTGTACCGCCTGCACGGCACGGCCGAGTGGTGGACGATCGGCACCGCCGCCTCATCCGGCTGCATCCGCCTGATGAACCAGGACGCCATCGACCTCTACAATCGCATCCCGGTCGGCGCGAAGGTGGTGGTGCTGCAGGGCAACGAGGCCCTCGTCGGCGAGAACGACGACGACCTGCCGCAATACGTCGCCAGCAACACGGGCGCGACCGGCATGGGCGCGCCGATGGAAGGCGGCGGCGTCGGCGGCATGCCGAGCCAGTCCTACCCGGCGCAGTCGCAGGCCTATCCGACCCAGCAGCAGCAGCCCTACGGCAATGGTCAGGCAGGCTATCCGCAGCAGCTTTATCCCGCCCAGGGTGGCGGTGCGTCCGGCGGTTACCCCGCCGCGCAGGGCGGCTACGGTTCGGCTCGAGGCGCATACGGCGCGCAGTCCTACGTCGATCCCTCTGAAACCGGATCGACCATGCCGGCCGCGGACGCCTACCCGACGCGCGAAGCCGATCCGCTGGATCCCTACTTCCCGGCCGTGGCGCAGCAGTACTGATCCCGGCGCCTGTTGCGTTGAGGCAACAGGCGACCAAAAGGTAGCACAGGTGGCTGAGAGCGCCATTCACTCCGTGATGGTGCCTCGCAAATCAACGCCTTAAGCATCGTGTCAGAAGCCGGGACGAGCGCCCCCGCGAGCGCCTGCCGGCCCGAAGGAACGAAACGTATGAAGATGATGATCCGGACAGCTTTCCTCGGCCTTGTCTGCCTCGGAATGGCGGGTTGCGCCTCCACGAACGAGAACGCCTCGATGGCGATGGCTTCGACGTCGTCGGCCGACTACGCCGCCAACGCCTACGCGCCCGTCGATGACGGTCTCTACTACATCGAGTTTCGCGCCCGCTCGGCGGAAAGCTACGGCCATACCTTCGTGATGTTCGGCAAGCGCGACCGCGCGGGCAACATCCTCACGCGCGAGGTTGCCGGCCTGCACCCGGCATCGACCAGCGACGTGCCCTACGTCCTCGGTCACATGGTGCCCGTGCCCTCCGAGACCGGCGCGAGCGACGGCGACCTCGAGGACGAGTACATGACCGCCAACTGGCGGATCAACCTGAACCGGGCGCAGTACAACGACGTGCTCGCCTACATCCGCCACCTCCAGGCCAATTCGCCGGTCTGGCACGCGGTGCTCGCCAACTGCTCGGGCTTCGTCGGCAAGATCGCCAACCACATGGGCTACCGGGCTCCCAACCCGATGCTCTTCCCGAAGAACTACATCGAGACGCTGAAGGCGATGAACACCTGATGCCGTACGGGGCGCTTCGGCGCTCCGCCCGCATCCCGCGCAGACTGGCCCGATGATCGACCCGGTTTCGCGGCGGCTGGTGTTCCTGTTTCCAGGCTTCGAACCCATGCAGGCGGCCGATCATGTCGGCCGCCTTCGTCATGGCGCCGAGAAGACCGCTGCCGCCTTCGACGTATCCCTGACGCTCGACCGGGCCGAAACGGTCGGGCCGGACGCCTTTCTGTCCGAAACCCGCTGGACCGGGGAGGGCGCGGGCTGGCGCAGCCAGACCGAGCTCGTCCTGTGCGGCTGGGGCGACTTCGTCCTCGATTATGCGGCGCGGCCCAAGCGGCGCCGAATCCTCGCGGGCCTCGCCGCCATGGGCGACTTCCTCGTCAGCGGCACCTTCTTTCGCTACTGCCGCACGAGCTGGCGCTACGCGCTGTTCTTCCTGTTCCCGCTGATCCTCCTCGCGCTCGTCGCCTTGGTCGGCGGCGTTCTCGCCGCGCTGCCGGCCTGGGCCGGCCTGTCCGCCTGGCATGCCGTGTGGAGCGTGCCGCTCGGCCTTGCCGCCTGCGCCCTTCTGTTCGAGCGTGCGGACAAGCGCTTTCACCTCCTCGTCGCGCTCGACGACTGGGCTCTGGCGGCGGATCTCTGCCGCGGCCGCTCGCCGGCGATCGAGGCGCGCCTCGCGGCCTTCGCGGACCTCCTCACCGAACGTCTGGCGAACGCCGACGCCGACGAGATCATCGTCGCCGCGCACAGCCTCGGGGCGAGCTTCGCCGTGCCGGCTCTCGCTCGGGCGCTGGAGCGCATCGGCGCGGTGCCGCCGCAACTCGGCCTCCTCACCGTGGGATCGAGCCTCATGAAGACGGCGCTGCACCCGGCGAGCCGCGAACAGCGGGCGGCGGTCGAGGCGCTCGTCTCGCGCGATCGCCTCCTTTGGCTCGACGTTCAGGCCATCACCGATCCGATCAACTTCTATCGCTCGCAGCCCGCCCGCTCGCTCGGGATCGAGACGGGGCGGATGCCCGAAACGATGCGGATCTCCTTGTCCAAGCTCCTGACGCCGGAGACCTTCCGCCGCATCCGGCTCAACTTCTTCCGGCTGCATCGGCAGTTCGTGCTGGGCAACGAGCGCCGGCGCCCTTATGCGTTCCACATGATCCTGTTCGGTCCCGTGTCCTTCCCGCGCTTCGTCGAGGCGCGCTCCGTCGATCTGCCGCCGCTGGGTCCCGCGGCCGAGGCCGCGCCGCGATGAGCTGGACGAGCATCGGCGTCGCCGCCTGGGTCGTCCTCGCCGTCGGCTGGTACGTGATCCGCTTCTCCTTCGCGCGGCGAGCCAAGCGCGCCCGCGTCGCGGCCTCCGCGCGCGGCACCGCCGAGACGGTGCGCATGGCGGTCTCCCTGACCGGCCTCGGCATCCTGCCCGGCATCTTCGCCGCGACACGCTGGCCGCGCTCCCTGTCCTACGAGCCCTCGGCCCTGCAGATCGTCCTCGGCTGCATCGCCGCCGCCTTCGCGCTCGTCCTGTTCCGGCTGACGCACAAGGCGCTCGGCAAGATGTGGTCGGTCTCGCTCGACATCCGCGAGGACCACAAGCTGGTGACGAGCGGCATCTATTCGCGGCTGCGCCACCCCATGTACCTCGCCTTCTGGGCGATGGCCGTGGCGCAAGCGCTGCTCCTGCCGAACTGGCTGGCAGGCCTGTCCGGGCTCGTCGGCTTCGGCACGCTGTTCTTCCTGCGCATCGGCCCGGAGGAGCGGATGATGGAGGAAGCGTTCGGCGACGAGTTCCGCGCCTATCGCGCGCGCACCGCCCGGATCATCCCCGGCATCTACTGACGCGGCGCCGCGTCAGCCTTCCGTCGTGAAGGGCGGCAGGTCGTCGAAGGCCTTCTTCAGCGAATCGGACCAGCCTTCGGAGATGCGGACGTAGTAGGGGTCGCGGCGGTCGAAGCGGCGGCGGTAGCCGGCCTTCAGCGAATCGGTCTCGTAGAACTGCATGTCGATCGGCAGACCGACCGACAGGTTCGAGCGAATGGTCGAATCGAAGGACACGAGGAGCAGCTTGGCACACTCCTCCAGCGACATGCCGGGTTCGTATGCGCGCACGATGATCGGCCGTCCGTACTTGTGCTCGCCGATCTGGAAGAAGGGGTTGTCCGGCGTCGTCTCGATGAAGTTGCCTTCGGGATAGATCATGAAGACGCGCGGACGCCCGCCCTTGATCTGGCCGCCGAGAATGAAGCTCGCGGTGAAGCGGCCGTCGGCATTGGGGCCGGCCGGGGTCGATTCGGCGATGACCTCCTTCAGCGTGTCGCCGACGAGCCTCGCGGTCTGGAACATCGAGGGCATGGTGAGGATCGCCGGGTTGCGCTCGGCCGGCGCCACGCGCCGCTCCTCGAGGAGCGACACGGTCGCCTGCGTCGTCGCGAGGTTGCCGGCGCTGAGCAGGCACAGGAACCGCTCGCCCGGCACCTCCCAGGTCTTCATCTTGCCGACCGTCGAGATGTTGTCGACGCCCGCATTGGTGCGGGTGTCCGACATGAAGACGAGGCCCCGATCGACCGCGAGACCGACGCAATAGGTCATGGGAGCCCTCTTCCGACGTGCCCGCCCGTTTTCGCCGGACGGCTACCGCTCGTTAGCGCTCCTTCGAGCGAGCCGGAAGACGATAGGCTCGTCCAGGCTGCCTCAAGCTTGCGCCGTCACCCGCCTGCAACGGTGCGGAGCGGCGCGCTTCACTTGTAGAAGTTGAAGCTCTCGGCGATCTCGCTGGCGAGGCGATTGTTGTCGACGATGAACTGCCCCAGGAATTCGTGCAGTCCCGCGTCGATGATCTCGGTCACGCTGCGCTGCGTCATCCGTTCGTTCAGCGCCTGCGCCGTGCGATGGCAGTCCGCGTCGAAGCCGTGGCTGCGCGCCAGGAAGTCGAGGCTTTCCAGGATGCAGGCGCAGGAATAGGCCAGGGATCGCGGCATGCGCCGGTTGAGGATCAGGAAGTCGATGACCTCGATCGGCCGGTACTCGGCGTCGTACTCCCAGATATAGGAGCGCTGCGCCGAGACGGAGCGCAGGATCGACGCCCATTGCAGCGAATCGAGCGGCGAGCCGACCGAGGAGTGCGTCGGCAGCAGCACCCAGTACTTGACGTCGAGGATGCGTGCCGTGTTGTCCGCGCGCTCGACGAAGGCGCCGAGATTGCAGAAGTCGAAGATCTCGTTGCGCAGCATCGTGCCGTAGAAGGCGCCGCGGATGAGGGCGGTCTGCCGCTTCACGAGGTCGATCACCTGCGGCAGCTCGTGCTCTTCGACGGGGCGCTCCAGCCGGGCCTTGAGCGTGAGATAGGCCTCGTTGAGCGTTTCCCAGACCTCGCGGGTGAGGGCGGTGCGGACCATGCGCCCGTTGGAGCGCGCCGTGTCGATCGAGGAGCGGATGCTCGACGGGTTGTCGCGGTCGCGGATCAGGAAGTCGATCACGCTTTGCGGGTCGAATTCGGCGTGCTTCTGGCGGTAGGCGGCTTCCGCGCCCGCCGAGACGAGAACCGACTGCCACTCCTCCGGGCCGCTGGTCAGGTTGGTGAGCGAGAGCCTGAGACCCGCATCCACGATGCGCGCCATGTTTTCGGCGCGCTCGATGTAGCGGAACATCCAGAACAGGCCGGCGGCGGTGCGTCCGAGAAGTGCCATCGATCAGTCCTTCAGCACCCAGGTGTCCTTGGTCCCGCCGCCCTGGCTGGAGTTCACGACGAGCGAGCCCTCCTTCAGAGCGACGCGGGTCAGCCCGCCGGGGATGATCCGGATCTTGTCGGACACGAGCACGAAGGGCCGAAGGTCGACGTGCCGCGGCGCGAGGCCCTTGTCCACGAGGATCGGAACCGTGGACAGAGACAGCGTCGGCTGGGCGATGTAGTTGCCGGGCTTCTCGCGCAGCTTGGCCGCGAAGACCTCCCGCTCGGCCTTGGACGCGGCGGGGCCGACCAGCATGCCGTATCCGCCGGAGCCGTGGACCTCCTTCACGACGAGTTCGGCGAGGTGCTCCAGGACATAGGCGAGGCTGTCGGCCTCGGCGCAGCGCCAGGTCGGCACGTTCTGGAGGATGGCCGGCTTGCCCGTGTAGAACTCGACGATGTCGGGCATGTAGGAATAGATCGCCTTGTCGTCGGAGATGCCGGTGCCCGGCGCGTTGGCGATGGTGACGCCGCCCCGCTTGTAGACGTCCATGATGCCGGGAATGCCGAGCACCGATTCGGGCCGGAAGGCGAGAGGGTCGAGGAAGGCGTCGTCGACGCGGCGGTAGAGGACGTCGATCGTCCTGTAGCCGGCCGTGGTGCGCATCTTCACGCGCCCGTCCATCGTTACGACGTCGGAGCCCTCGATCAGCTCGACGCCCATGTTGTCGGCGAGGAAGGCGTGCTCGTAATAGGCCGAGTTGTGGATGCCCGGCGTCAGGATCGCGACCGTCGGCACGCCTTCGCAGGCCGGCGGAGCGACCGCCGCCAGGGAGCGGCGCAGGTCGTGCGGGTAGGTCTCGACCGGCTGCACGCGGTTCTGCGCGAAGAGCTCGGGAAACATCTGCATCATCGTTTCCCGGTTCTCCAGCATGTAGGAGACGCCGGACGGCGTGCGGGCGTTGTCCTCCAGGACGTAGAACTGGTCCTCGGCGGTCCGCACGATGTCGGTGCCGATGATGTGGGTGTAGACGCCGGCCGGAGGCCTGAAGCCTTCCATCTGCGGCAGGTAGGCCTCGTTTCCGGAGATCAGCCGCTCGGGAACGATGCCCGCTTTGATGATCTCCTTCTCGTTGTAGATGTCGGCGAGAAAGGCGTTGAGCGCCCAGACGCGCTGCTCGATGCCGACGGCGAGCCGATCCCACTCGCCCTTGGAGATGATCCGCGGCACGAGGTCGAAGGGGATCAGGCGCTCGGCCGCCTCTTCCTGTCCGTAGACGTTGAAGGTGATGCCGGTGCGACGGAAGACGTTCTCGGCCTCCGTGCTCTTTTCGATCAGGGCCGCGTGATCCTGTCGGTCGAACCAGTCCTCGAACCTCTGATAGGCCGGGCGGACGCCGCCGCCATCGAGGAGCATTTCGTCGAAAGGCTTCACAGGCAACTCCGCTTCGGACCTTCTTCTAAGAGATAGGCGCCGACGCGAAAATCAAGCCTGAACTGCGCGAGGATTCGCGTCCTGCGTGACCTTTGGGCGGCTTGCCCACCCGCTGTGCAGAACTTGCTGCACCGAACGGCAGGCGCTGACGCGCCACCGCCTCACACGGCGGAGCGCACCGCCGCGATGACGCGATCCTGGGTTGCCTCGTCGAGATAGGCGTGCATCGGCAGGCTGATCACCGTCTCGGCCAGCGAATCCGTCACCGGCAGGCCGTTTCCGGCGAGCGGGTAGTGCGAATAGGCCGTCTGCCGGTGGAGCGGGCGGGCATAGTAGACGACGGTGGGAACGCCGGCTTCGCGCATCGTGGCCGCGAAGGCGTCGCGCGTGCCCGGTTTCAGCCGGATCGTGTACTGCGCCCAGGTCGAGACGACGCCGTCCGGCAGCCGCGGCACGGCGACGACGTCGCCGAGCGCCTCGGCGTAGCGCGCAGCGGCCCGCATGCGGGCCTCGATCTCCTCGGGGAAGATCGCGAGCTTCTCCAGGAGGATCGCGGCCTGCAGCGTGTCCATGCGCGCATTCATGCCGATGCGCACGTTGTCGTAGCGATCGGTGCCCGAGCCGTGGACGCGAAGCGAGCGCATCACGGCGTCGAGTTCCGCGTCGTTGGTCTGGACCGCGCCGCCGTCGCCGTAGCAGCCGAGGGGCTTGGCCGGATAGAAGCTCGTCGCGACGACGTCCGCCCAGTACGCGGCGGGCTTGCCGTCGCGGGTCGAGCCGAAGCCCTGCGCCGCGTCCGAGATCAGCTTCAAGCCGAACTCATCGCAGATCGCGCGGATCTCGGCATAGTCGGCAATCTGGCCGAAGAGATCGACGGCGATGACGCTGTGCGGGTTCAGCCGGCCACCGGCGCGGGCTTCCTCGATCGCCCGGCGAAGGCTCGCCGGGTCCATGTTATAGCTGTCCTCGAAGACGTCGACGAAGACCGGCACGGCGCCGAACCATGCGACGACCTCGGCGGTGGCGGCGAAGGTGAAGCTCGGCACGAAGACCGCGTCGTTCGGCTTGAGGCCCCAGGCCATCAGCGGCAGGGCGAGGGCGTCGGTGCCCGAGCCGCAGGCGATGGTGCGCTCCATGCCGCCGAAGCGCGACAGGCCGTCCTCCAATTCGGCGATCTCCGGCCCCATGATGTAGGCGCCGCTGTCGAGAACGGCGGCGAGGCGGGCATCGACGCGGGCGCGGATGCGATCGCGCTGCGTGTTGAGATCGATGAACTGGATGGCGCTCTGCATCGATGCGGCCTCGGTGTTGCGGCTCGGCGGGAAAAACGTCGCCGACCGCTATCCGGTTTGGCCGGCCGGTGCAAAGCCTTACCCCCGCTGGCGGATTCAAGATTTGTGGCAGATCGCGCGCGCCGCGTGACCGCATGGGCGCCATCGCGCGTGGAACGGGCGCCTGCCGCCCCTGTTGAGGAGCGGAAGTGCCGAAAGGGGACGGATGATGGCCGACACCGGGGGATCACGACGCATCGAGGCGAGCGAGCCGGCGGACACGCCGACCGAAGGCTTCCTGTTCGCCTATGCGGCGCTCGTGCCGCTCGTGGTCGGCGCTTTGTCTGTGTGGCTGGCGCCGCGCGGCCTGTCCTTCCTGATCCTCAACGCCGTCCTGATCTTCGGGGCGGCGCTCCTCACCTTCTTCGCGGGCGTGCGCCGCGGCGTGTCCTTCCGCCAGCCGGGCGGGCCGACCACGGCGCAGGTCGCCACGATGCTCTGGCTGTTTCTGGCCGGCATCGCGGCGCTCTTCGCCGTCGCCTGGGGCTTTCCCTTTCCGGCTTCGGTGATCGAGCTCGCCGGTTTCGCGAGCCTCGCCGTGCTCGATCCGCGCGCCGCCCGAAGGGGCGAGGCGCCGTTGTTCTTCGCCCGCCTGCGCCCGCTGCAGATGGGGCTGGCGACCGCGCTCCTGGCCGTCGTCGCGGTCTATGCCTGGCAGCACGCCTCGCTGTGAACGATTTCAGCCCGCGTCGGGCGCGAAGTCGATGGCGCGGTTCGCGGTCATGTCGCGGGTGCAGGCGGCGGCGATGTTCGACGCGATGGTGCCGCCCTGATAGTTCGCCCAGCGCCTCTCGCACTCGGCGTCGCGATAGGCGATCCAGGCGCGCTGAGCCGTCTTCAGGCTCTTCAGCACGGAGGTCGCGTTTTCGGTGGCCGCATTGCCCTTCAGCTCGGCGTCCATCGCCTTGGCACTCTTGACCTGCGCCTCGTAGCGCTCGTTGAGAAGCACGTCCCACGCCGCCTCCTCGCGCGACAGGCACTCGGTGATGCCGACCGTGGTGGAGCCGTCCGGCTCCTCCACGCACGGGTTCGCGACGACGTCGATGCAGGCGTTCTCGTCCTCCGACTTCTCGCCGAGGCAGGCGCGCAGGGTCTTCAAGTCCTGCTTCTCGTCGGCCTGTGCGAGCGGCGCGAAGGCGACGGTCGCTAGGGCGAGGGCGGCGGCGAGGCGGCAGAGTCGAGCATTCACGGGCGAGTTCCTCCGGTTGGGCGCATCGTGTCGGGGAAGCATGCACGCGACATGCTTTCGATCGTGTCACGAACTGCACAGAGAGCGCGACCATCGCCGCAGCGCGGCGTGCAGGACTGGCCGCGACCTCTCGAACGTTCTAGCTTAGCAACCGGCCGCAACCGTTTGAAGAAGCTGCATGCCATGACCCTGTCCTCCATCCTGAGCCTCGGCGCCTTTCTCGCCATCGTCCTCGCGGTGGCCTCGACCGGCATCCTGTTCAAGCCGGGCACCTGGTACAACGGGCTCGCCAAGCCGTCCTGGACGCCGCCGAACCTGGCCTTTCCGATCGTCTGGACGATCCTCTACGTGCTGATCGCCGTGAGCGGCTGGCGGATCTACGAGGCGGTCGGGCTGGCGCCGCTTCCCTTCGCGATCTTCGCGCTCCAGCTCGCCCTGAACGCCGCCTGGTCCTGGCTGTTCTTCGGCCTGCGCCGGGCCGATCTCGCCTTCGCCGACATCCTGGCGCTCGGCGCCGCGATCCTCGCCAACATCGCGGTGTTCGCGCCCATCGACGCCGTCGCCGCCTGGCTGCTCGTGCCTTATCTCGCCTGGGTCTGTCTGGCGGCCGGCCTCAACCGCTCGGTCTGGCGCCGCAATCCGGGCGCCTTTGCCGCCGGATAAGATCGCAGCGTCAACAAGCTGGAGCCCATCTCTCGAATTTCAGTCGAAGGGATGGGCTCTAGATCAGGCTGATGAAGAAGCGCAGCGCCACGGTCAGGAGGTAGACGCCGAAGCCGACCTGCAGCTGCCGCTTGGTCAGCCGGTGGGCGAGGCGCGCGCCGAGCGGGGTGAACAGCGTCGCCAGCGGCGCGACGATCAGGATCACCGGCAGGCTGATGTAGCCGAGGCTCCAGGCCGGCAGGTCCGGATGGCCCCAGCCGCCGATCACGAAGGCGACGAGGCCCGGGATCGAGACGAGCACGCCGACCCCCGCCGAGGTCGCCACGGCCTGGTGGATCGAGCGCCCGTACAGCGTCATGAAGGTGTTGTTGAGAACGCCGCCGCCGATGCCCATCAGCGCGGCGACCATGCCGATGAAGATGCCGGCGATCCAGCGGCCGAGACGGCCGGGCAGGTCGGTTCCGAGGGTGAAGGGCAGCTTGCCGATCAAGAGCTGCACGCCGATCACGAAGGCGATCACCGCGAAGATCGAGCGCAGGGCTTCCGACGAGATCGCGGCGGCGATCGCGGCGCCGGCGACGGCGCCGAGCGGCACGATGACGATCCAGCTTCGAAGCAGCTCGAAATCGACCGCGCCATGCGCGCGGTGGCTCATCACCGAGCGGATCGAGGTCGGCACGACGATCGCGAGCGAGGAGCCGATGGCGAGCTGCATCGACACGTCGGGATCGACGCCGAACAGGCCGAAGGTCTGGTAGAGCACCGGCACGAAGACGGCGCCGCCGCCGATGCCGAACAGGCCGGCGAGAACGCCGGCAAAGGCGCTGGCGCCCAGGAGCAGGACCACGGTTTCGGCGATGAGGATGGGATCGGGCGTCATGGCGTCGAGCTATGGCCCGCATGCTCGGGCGAGGGAAGCGGCGAATCGCTCGTCGTGTGCGCAAAGCGCTCGCGGAACGCATCCATCCGCCAAGGGGGCAGATCGGCCGCCGGAACGAGGCCCGGCGTCCAGTTCCAGCCGGCGAAGCGGCGCAGGATCGCCGGGTCGTCCGAGAGGATGTGGACGGGCACGTCGCGCGCGGCGCCTTCGCCGGTGATCAGCGGCGCGGGCTGATGGTCGCCGAGGATCACGAAGACGGTGTTCCGGCCGAAGGTCGCGGCATAGGAGAAGACCGCCTCCAGCGCGTAGTCGATCGAACGGCCATAGGCGGCGCGGACTCGCGCCGGGTCGCGCCACAACACCTCGGGCTTCTCGCCGGACGCGGCCTGACCATCGAAGATGCGACCGTCGCCGACGTCTTCCCAGGGCACCATCCGCGGCAGCGGCGTCCAGGGGGCGTGACTGGAGATCAGCGCTGCCTCCACCATCACGGGGCGCGGATGCTCCGCCTCGACGATCCGCCGGATCGCGGCGAGCGTGAACTGATCGGGCATCGTCACCCAGTCGAACGGCTTGCCGCGATAGCCCAGATTGTGCGCGTCGAACACGGCGTCGTAGCCGAACCAGCCGGCTTCCGGCCAATCCATGGTGATCGCCGGCATGGCCGCGATCGTCCGCCAGCCGGCGTCGCGGAACAGGGCGTTGAGACTTGCCCGATCGCTCGCGATCATCCGGTCGTAAAGGCTCTGGTCGCTCGTCCAGAGACCGGACAGAAGGGCGCCGTGCGCGAGCCAGCTCTGCCCGCCGAGGGTCGGCGACGTCAGCCAGCCGCTGACGGCCCCGATGCCTGCCGCCGACAGATAGCTTTCCGCCGCGCGAAGGCGGCTCAGCGTCGTGCCAGCATAGGCGGGATCCTCCACGGCGCTTCGCCCGTAGGATTCGACGAAGAGCACCATCACGTCCTTGCCGGACAGCGCCGAGAAGAGGGTCTCCGGCGGATGGCCGGCCAGTGGATCGGTCGCGAGCGAATCCTCGAAGCGCGCGAGGCTCGCGACGGACTGCGCGACGAGATCGAGGCGGGCTTCGAGATAGCGCGTCGCCTCCGGCTTCACCGGACCGGATGGCACGAGCCACAGCGCCACGACTGCGGCGGCGAGGCCGCCGACGAGCCGGCGCGGCCCCCTCGGCAGGCGGCGGAAGCCGCCGAAGCACCAGAACAGGAGCGCCGTCGCCGCGCCCCAGGCTGCAAGCGCGAGAACTACGACGGCCAGCGCCTCGCCGCGCCCGATCGTGCCGGACAGGAGGTGCCAGCCGGACACGAGGAGCGATGCGTCGAGGAGCGGATTGAAGGGACGCGAGAAGGCGAGCCCGGTGCCGAGGTCGGCGAGCTTCAAGAAGACGGTCAGCGCCACGGCGACCGTCACGAGCAGCCGGAGGGCGGTGAACAACAGGCGCGACGGGGCAGCGGTGACCAGGAGCAGAATCGCGACCGGCCATTCCAGCGGAAGGCTGGACGGCAGCCCGCCGCCCGGCGCCGGAAGCGTCGATCCGGCCGCGAGGAGCGCGGCGCCGAAGGTCGCGCGCAGCGGCGTCAGGCGCCGGCCGTCACTGGAGGCGGGCATAGATGTCGCCGGAGCGGCCGGCCGCCGCGATGTCGGGAAGCCGCGCCACCATCCTGTCCGCGCTCAGCCATTCGTCTCCCAACCGGTGCCGCTCGCCCGGCACGAAGCCGAAGCGGTAGGGTCCGAGCCCCGCGAGCCGTCGGATGCAGGCTTCCGCGATGTCGGCTGCTGCCGGCAGGATCTCGAAGCAAAGCAGCGGGATCGGCTGGCTGAGGCCGCCGAGGATCTCCGCCTCCAGCCCCTCCACGTCGATCTTGCAGAATGCCGGGCGGCCGTGCTCGGCGATGAGCGCGTCGAGCGTCGTCACGGGAACCTCGGTGCGGCCCTCCCAGCGCACGCCCGAAAAGCCCGGCGCCTCCCGCACCTTGCCGATCCAGTCCGCCGACAGCGTGGACACGGTCGGGTGCCGGCGCGACACGTTCAGCGTCGCGCGCCCCGGCGTTCGGCCGAGCGCCACCGGCAGCACGGCGATGCGCGGACCGGCGACGCGCCGCGCGAGGTAGTCGGCGAAGAGCGGCTGGGGCTCGATCGCGACGACCCTGGCGCCCGCGGCAGCCAGGGCCCGAGCCCGGCTGCCGACATGAGCCCCGACGTCGAAGGCGAGGTCGCCGGGTCGAACGAGCGTCCGGCAGAAGCGGCGCAGCGCCAGGGTGCGCCAGGGCTGGCCGCGATAGATGAGAAGCGAGCGCCAGAGGCCGAGCGTGGACGCGACGTCGGCCTTCATCCGCGACGACGCGCCAAAGCGAGGATGTCGGCGGCAAAGGAAGCCGTGAGCAGGGCGAGAGCCGCGGCCGCCAGCCAGCCCGAGAGCGGCGGCTCGAGCGGCGGCGCGAGGAGGGCGCAGAGCACTCCGACCTGGACCACGCAGACGACCTTCCGGCGCAGCGAGGGCGCGAGCTCGCCGTCCAGGCTGGGCACGAGGGCGAGGAGGGCGACGAAGAGGTAGCGCATCAGCCCGATCGCGAGAACGAAAACGCCCGCCTTGCCGGAGGCGAGCGCGAATACCGAGAGCACGAGGATGAGGAGGGCATCCACCTCCATGTCGTAGCGCGCGCCGAAGCGCGAAGCGAGCCCGCTGCGCCGCGCGGCCTGCCCATCGAAGCCGTCGAGGGCGAGCGCGAGCGCGGCGAAGCCGGTCAGCGTCCAGGCAAGGCCCGCCTGCGCCGGATCGGCGATCCGATCCGCTTCCGGCAGCAGACCAGCAAGAAGCACCGTCATGGCGGCCCGGAGCGTGGTGATGGTGTTGGCCGGTCCGAACCGGGCATGCGGGTGGCCGTTCGGCAGGCTGGTCAGGACGATGACGCCGATCGCCGCGAACAGGGCGGTCGAGAGCGGCAGCAGCTCCCAGCCCAGCTCGAATGTACCGATCGCCAGGACACCGACGCCGAGAAGCAGGAGCGTCGAAGCGGCGAAGGCCCCCGCGACTCCCCATCGGGCGAGGCGGACGGCGGAGGCCTGCGGCACGATGCGAGGGTTGTGGAGGGTCATGATGGGGGTTGCGGCCTTGCGGATGCGGATGACAATGAAACCTAGAGCGGCAGTGCCGCTGATTCAGGAATGCGACAATGAGCGTTGATCGATTTGTGACCACCGACGAGGACCGATGAGCGACGAGCCGCGGCGGCATGAGGCGACGGCGCTGTGGATCGAGGCTGCGGGGCGGGCGGCGCTGCGCCGCGAACGGCTGCGGGAGCCGAAAGACGGAGAGTGCCGCGTCGCGACCCGCTTCGGCGCGATCAGCCGCGGAACGGAGCGGCTGGTCTTCCAAGGCCGCGTGCCGGCGGACCAGCACGAAGCGATGCGCGCGCCCTTTCAGGCCGGCGGCTTCGACTTTCCGCTGAAGTACGGCTACGCCTCGGTCGGGCTCGTCGAGGCGGGCCCCGCGGCTCTTATCGGCCGCACCGTCTTCTGCCTCCACCCTCACCAGGATCGCTTCGTCGTGCCGTCCGAGGCTCTGCACCTCGTGCCGGAGGGACTGCCGGCGGAGCGCGCGGTGCTCGCCGCGAACATGGAAACGGCGCTGACGATCGTCTGGGACGCCGGCCTCCAGCTCGGCGACCGGCTTGCCGTGATCGGAGCCGGGATGGTCGGCGCGCTCGTCGCCGCTCTCGCCGCTGGCATTCCCGGAACGGAGGTGACGCTGGTCGACGTCGCCTCGGGGCGCGAGCGCCTCGCGGCC
Organism: Antarcticirhabdus aurantiaca; assembly: GCF_009765365.1. GTDB lineage: Bacteria > Pseudomonadota > Alphaproteobacteria > Rhizobiales > Rhizobiaceae > Antarcticirhabdus > Antarcticirhabdus aurantiaca. Next base: position 76,964 of record NZ_VTOM01000009.1, on the reverse strand, counting down.
GCGCTCGGGATTGGCTTCGCGGCGCCCGGCGAAGCGCCGACGGATTGCGACGTCGCCGTCCATGTCAGCGGCAGCGCCGGGGGCCTCGACACCGCGATCGCCTGCCTCGGCTTCGAGGGTCGGGCCGTCGAGGCGAGCTGGTACGGCACCGCGCCCGTCGAGCTGCGGCTCGGCGGCGCGTTTCACTCGAAGCGCCTGTCGATCCTTGGCTCGCAGGTCGGCGCCGTTCCCCCGGCGCGGCGGGCGCGCTGGAGCACGGCCCGCCGTCTCGACCTCGCCTTGCGCCTTCTTCGCGACCGGCCGGAACTCGACGCGCTCGTGTCGGGCGAGAGCGACTTCGCCTCGCTTGCTCACGACTACGCCGCGGTGCTCGACGCGCCAGACACTCTCTGCCATCGCATCCGTTATTGAAGGAGCCGCCATGTTCGCCGTCGAAGTCAGCGATCACATCATGATCGCCCACAGCCTTCCGCGCCCGGTCTTCGGACCGGCGCAGGGCATGCACGGCGCGACCTTCCACGTCGACGCCGCCTTCTTCACGCGCGAGCTGGACGAGGACGGCCTCGGCGTCGACATCGGCCTCGCCTTCGAGGTGCTGCGGGAGGTGCTCGCGCCGCTGAACTACGCCAATCTCGATGAGCTGCCGGTCTTTGCCGGGCGCGTCACGACGACCGAGGTGCTGGCGCGGCACATCTTCGACGCCATCGCGGGCTTGATCCGGGACGGGCGCCTGGGCGGCGGCGGCGCGCGGATCGTGCGTCTGCGCGTGCGGCTCCACGAGTCCAACGTCGCCCGCGCCTGGTTCGAGGCCGATCTGTGAGCGCCGTCCTCCACGTCGTCGTTCCCGGCGACATCGAGGCACGCACCGGCGGCTACGGCTACGACCGGCGCCTCATGGCCGAGCTGCGCCTCCTCGGTTGGGATGTCCGGCACGTTGCCCTGCCGTCGCTCGCTCTGGACAACGCGCGCGACGCGGAAGTGGAGGCCGCTTCCGCCCTCGCCGCCCTTCCGGACGGAGACCTCGTCCTCGTCGACGGTCTCGCCTACGCCCTGATGCCGAAGACGGCCGCGGCCGAGGCGCGGCGGCTGCGCCTCGTCGCGCTCGTCCACCATCCCCTGGCGCTCGAGACAGGGCTCGATCCCGCGCTCGCCGCCGAGCTGCGCGACTCCGAGGTCCAGGCGTTGGCGGAGGCCCTGGCCGTCGTGGTGACGAGCCCCGCCACGGCTGAAACGCTGGTCGCGGCCTTCGGCGTGCCGCGCGCGCGCCTGACCGTGGCGCCGCCCGGCACCGACCGTGCGCCGGCGCGCGAGCCGCCGGCAGGCCCGCCGCTCGTCCTGTCGGTCGGCTCCTTGATCCCGCGCAAGGGCTACGACGTTCTGATCGACGCCCTGGCGCTTCTGGCCGACCTCGACTGGCGCTGCCGCATCGTCGGCGGCGACTCGATCGACCCCGCCTGGGGCGCGGCCCTGCGCGAGCGGGCCGCGCGGCACGGCCTCGGCGAGCGCGTCGTGTTCGTCGGCGGCGTGGCCGATCCGTCGGCCGAATATGCCGGCGCCCACGTCTTCGCGCTGCCCAGCCGCTACGAAGGCTATGGCATGGTCTTCGCCGAGGCCATGGCGCACGGCCTGCCCATCATCGCCGCGCGGGCCGGTGCGGTTCCCGACGTCGTGCCGGAAACGGCGGGCATCCTGGTGCCGCAGGACGATCCGACTCAGCTCGCCGCGGCTCTGCGGCGTCTCCTGTCCAGCGATGCAGAGCGCGCGGCCTTCGCGCGCGGCGCGCGCCAGGCCGCCGAGCTGCTGCCGAGCTGGCGGGACACGGCGTCGCTCGTCGCCGGCGCGCTGAACGAGACGGCACGGTGAGCGGCTTCGACGGCAGTTGGCTGGACCTGCGCGAGCCCGCGGACGCCCGCGCCCGCGACCCGCGCCTTCTCGCTGAAGCGGCGCAGCTCGCCGGGGCGCGCGGCGGCCTCGTGGTGGATCTCGGCGCCGGCACGGGCTCCACCTTTCGAGTTCTGCAGCCGCGGCTCGCGGAGGCCACGCGCTGGCGCTTCGTCGACGCCGATCCCGTGCTTCTCGATCAAGCGCGGCGGCGAAGCGGCGACGCGGTCGAGACGCTCGCCGCCGACATCGCCGACTTCGATCCCGCTCTGGTCGACGCAGCTGGTCTCGTTACGGCGTCGGCCTTGCTCGATCTCGTATCGGCCTCGTTCGTGGAGCGCCTCGCCGATGCGCTGGCCGAGCGCCGCCTGCCGTTCTACGCCGCCCTCTCGGTCGATGGCCGCGTCGGCTGGAGCGTGCCGCATCCGCTCGACGCCGACGTCGTGTCGGCCTTCGCCGCGCATCAAGGCGGCGACAAGGGCTTCGGCGCCGCGCTTGGCCCGGCGGCGCCGCGCCTCTGCGCCGAGGCGTTTCGCCGCCGCGGCTTCGCGGTCCGGCTCGCCGACAGCGCCTGGCGCCTCGGTCCGGTCGATGCGGCGCTTCAGGACGCTTTTCTGGGCGGCTTCGCCGCGGCCGTGGGCGAAACGGGTCGGATCTCGCCGGGCGATCTCGCGGACTGGGCGGCGTTCCGGCGATCGGCAGCCGCGAGCGGCGCGGTCTGCACCGTCGGCCACGTCGATCTTCTCGCCGTGCCCGCCGCGCGCTGAGCCATCACGGCGCGATCGGCGGCCACATGCGCCGCACCAGGCCGTCCCGCCGCCAGAGCGCGTGATGGAGCGCGCCCGCGATGTGGAGGGCGACGAGGCCGATGACGGCGTAGTGCGCGAGGAAGTGGACGCGCTTCGCCGTCTCGGCCACGGCATCGGATCGCTGCACGAGCGGCGGAAGGCCGAGCGCGTCGAGCATCTCGATCGGGAAGCCGCCGGCTTGAACGCGAACGAAGCCGGACACGGCCATGACGAGGACGACGACGTAGAGAAGGGTGTGCGTCGCCGCCGCGACGTGCCGCTGGATCGGCGGCAGGCTGGCGGGCAAGGGCGGCGGCTTGTGCGTCAGGCGAAAGGCGACCCGCGCCAGCATCAAAGCGAGCACCAGGACGCCCGCGTTCTTGTGCCCGATGAACAGCATGTCGCGCACGCCGCGGGGCAGGCTCTCCGTCGTCATGGCGAGGCCGGCCGGTATCATGCCGAGAACGAGAACGGCGACCGTCCAGTGCAGGACCCGCGCCGTCGTGCGATAGCCGCTGCGGACCGCTTCCACGAGACCCTCCCAGCCACCCCGCGCCGGAGACGCCGCGGTGCCCGGAGCCTACATCACCTCCGAGCGCCGGTGAACATCCATCGTGCGGGGATGGCTATCCCGTCGAGTTTTCCTGCCGCCGACGATCGGAACGGCAGGCGTGAGCCGGCGGCCGATCGTTCAGTTGGCGAGGCCGATGGACTCGAGGATCTCGCCCACGCGCGTTCTCGGACGACGCCAAGGCGGCGAACTTGTCGGCGGAAGCTCAGGCTCGATCACGCCGCGCGGCAGGCTTGCCGCTCGCGTGCTGCGCACCGACGCGTCGGTCGAAGCCATCGAGATTACCGCCGCCATCGAAATGTCGCTGGAGGTCGAGGTGCTGAAAGCGGGCGGCCTTCTGCCGACGATCCTGCGCAGGGCCTCAGTCGACCGCTGACGCAACGTCAAACGCCAGCGCGCCGGGCAGAGCCGCCCGAGACGCGTCCCGGCCGAGCGCCTGACCGGCCGTCCGGCCAGACGACGGCCGGTCAGTGATCGGTCAGGCAGTGCCCATGGTCGCCCAGCACCTCGATGACCCGGCAATCGGCGACGGAGCCGTGGTGGCATTCCGTCATCCTGGCCACCTCCGTTCGAAGCGCGGACAGGCGTGCGATCTTGTGGTCGATGTCGGCGAGGTGGGCGCGGGCGATGCGGTCCGCGTCGGCGCAGGGATGGTCCGGCTCGCCGGCGAGCGCCAGCAGCTCGCGGATCGGCTCGATCTCGAACCCCAACTCGCGAGCGTGGCGGATGAAGCGCAGCCGGCGCAGGTCCGAGCCGTTGTAGAGGCGCCTGTTCGTGCCCGTTCGGGGAGGCGCCGGCAGGAGCCCGATCTGCTCGTAGTACCGGATCGTCGGCACCTTAATGCCGGTGGCCTTCGACGCTTCGCCGATCGCAACGCCGCTGAGGGTCATCGCCCGTCTCCCGAGGCTGGATTGGACATCGTCATCGGCCACCCGGCTCGGGCCCGTCAACCCGCATGCGCTAAGCGCTGGCGGCGGGGGCGACGATGCCGCCCGACGCGGCCATGTGCGGCTCGCTCCGCCGGAGTGGCCGCGGCGACGTCTAAGATTGTGGGTATTAACCACGACCATCGAGACCATCCTGTCCGAGACCGCGCACCAGCGTTAAGTCTTCATTAACCACCGCCACCGAGCGGCGGGACGGGGACGAGGCGGAGCGGGGGACAGGGGATGCGAGCGGTTCGTCGTGCCTTGGTTGCGCTGGTCTTTACGGCGCTGGGGGTCATTTCGGCTACCTCGGCGCAGGCGGGACGACCGATGCCGACGACGGGGCCGGCCTCACAGCCGATCGGCCACCACGACTTCTGCCGCCGCGAAGCGGCTGCCTGCACGCCCAATGCCGTCCGTGCAATCGTGAAGCTGACGCCCGAACTCTGGCAGACCGTGCAGCGCGTGAACTATCTCGCGAACGTCCGCATCCAGCCGCGCACCGATCAGGAGATGCATGGCGTGTCGGAACTCTGGTCCTATCCGACGAGCGAGGGAGACTGCGAGGACTACGTCCTGTTCAAGCAGCACGTCCTGGAGACGGAGGGCGTGCCGGCCTCGGCGCTCCTGATCACCGTCGTTCGGCAGAGCAACGGCGACGGCCACGCGGTCCTGACCCTGCGCACCGACCAGGGCGACTTCATCCTCGACAACCTCGAGGATCGGGTCCTCGCCTGGGAGCTGACGCCCTACACCTACCTGAAGCGCCAGTCCGAGGCTCATGCCGGGCGGTGGGTGACGATCGAAGACGTCCGCGACCTTCTCGTCGGCAGCGTCCGATAAGGCCGGCTGCTTCGTTCACGCCGACGAGGTGGCGGCGAACTGACCGGGTGAGCTGGTCACGGAGCCGTGATCAAATCTCCGCTTGATCCTCTAGTCGCTCGAGGATGTAGCGAGAACGGGACAAACAAGGACTTGTCCCATGAGCGCCACTCTCGATCGTTCCCGCTACCGCGTCACCGGCATGGATTGCGCGTCCTGCGCGGCGAAGGTCGATACCGCCGTCAGGCGGTTGCCCGGCGTCGAGGACGTCATGGTCTCGGTCTCCACGGAGACGCTGACGGTCACCCATTTTCCCTCGCTCGATGCCGGCGCGCTGGAGCGGCAGGTGAGGAACCTCGGCTACGGCATCGCGCCGGCCGCCGCTGGACCCGGATCGGCGGGAGCCTCGCATGCCGGGCACGACCATGGCGGACACGATGATGGTGCGTCCTCCCAAGGCCATCTGCATTCCCACGCGGAAGACGAAGGCGGAACCGCCTGGTGGAAGACCCGCAAGGCGCGCCTGACCGCCGCCTGCGGCGCGGCGCTCGTCGCGGCCTATGTCATCGGCCATGCTGTTCCCGGTATCGAACGGGCCGCCTTCCTGCTCGCGCTCGCTGTCGGCCTCGTGCCCGTCGCCTGGCGGGCGATCACCGCAGCGCGCTACGGCACGCCTTTCTCGATCGAGATGCTGATGACCATCGCCGCGGTCGGCGCCGTCATCATCGGCGCGCAGGAGGAGGCGGCCGCCGTCGTCTTCCTGTTCCTTGTCGGCGAGATGCTGGAGGGCGTCGCGGCGGGCCGGGCCCGCAAGAGCATCCAGGGACTGACCGCGCTCGTTCCGAAGACCGCACTCGTCGAGGCGAACGGCGAGACGCGGGAGGTCCCGGCCGAGAACCTCGCGGTCGGCGCCACCATCCTCGTGCGGCCCGGCGACCGCATCGCCGCCGACGGCACGATCGTGGAAGGGGCGAGCGCCGTTGACGAGGCGCCGGTGACGGGCGAGAGCGTGCCCAAGCGCAAGACGATCGGCGACGCCGTCTTCGCCGGCACGATCAACACCGACGGCGTTCTTCGCGTGACGGTCACGGCGGCCGCGGCCGACAACACCATCGCCCGCGTCGTGCGCCTCGTCGAGGAGGCGCAGGAGGCCAAATCCCCGACCGAGCGCTTCATCGACCGCTTCTCCAGGGTCTACACGCCCGCCGTCCTGGTCGTCGGCGCGCTGGTCGCGATCGTGCCGCCGCTGCTTTTCGGCGGCGCCTGGGGCGAGTGGGTCTACAAGGGGCTCGCGATCCTCCTCATCGGCTGTCCCTGCGCGCTCGTCATCTCGACGCCCGCCGCCATCGCCGCCGGCCTCTCGACCGGCGCCCGGCGCGGGCTTCTGATGAAGGGCGGCGTCGTTCTCGAAGGCCTCAGCCGCATCACCGCCGTCGCGCTCGACAAGACCGGCACGATCACCGAGGGCAAGCCGAAGGTGACCGACGTCGTTGCCGCCGGCCGCTCGGATCGCGACGTCCTCTCGCTCGCGGCGGCCCTCGAGCGCGGCTCCAGCCACCCGCTCGCGCTCGCGATCCTCGACAAGGCCAAGGCCGAGGGTGCACCGGTGCCGCCCGCTTTCGACGCGCAGGCGATCCCCGGCGAGGGCGTGTCGGGCAGCGTCGGGGGGATGAAGGCCTTCCTGGGCTCCCCCCAGGCGGTCGCGCGCACGGTCTCTCTCGCGCCCTGGGAGTCGCAGATCCGGAGCCTCAACGACGAGGGCAAGACTGTCTCCGTGCTTCTGGCCGGCGGCGCGGTGGCGGGGCTCCTGGCGATCCGCGACGAGCCGCGGGCGGATGCCGCTGCCGGTCTGTCGGCCCTCAAGCACGAGGGCATCCAGGCGGTCATGCTCACCGGCGACAACCGTCGCACGGCGCAGGCCATCGCGCGGAGCCTCGGCATCGAGGCGCAGGCCGAACTCCTGCCGCAGGACAAGCAGCGGATCGTGAAGGAGCTGCAGGGCCGCGGCTTCGTCGTCGCCAAGGTCGGCGACGGCATCAACGACGCGCCCGCGCTCGCGGCGGCCGACGTCGGCATCGCCATGGGCGGGGGCACGGACGTCGCGCTGGAGACGGCGGACGCGGCCGCGCTGCACGGGCGAATGCGCGATATCCCCGACATGATCGCGCTCGCCAAGAGCGCGATGGGCAACATCCGCCAGAACATCGCGATCGCGCTCGGGCTGAAGGCGGTGTTTCTCGTCACGACGGTTCTCGGCATCACCGGCCTCTGGCCCGCGATCCTCGCCGATACCGGTGCCACCGTACTCGTCACCGCCAACGCCATGCGGCTTCTGGGATGGAAGCCGCGATGACCGGCCCGACCGACCTCGTCCTCCTCCACGCGCCCTGGGTAATCCTCGCAACCACTAGTCTCTGGCTCATGGCCGCGACGCGCCGCATCACCGCCGCGATCGGCCGGAATGCCTACAGCTTCGGCAACACGCGTCGCCAGCGTCTCGCTCAGGTGCTGTTTCGGACTGCCGTCGTCGGCGGCCTCCTGGCTGCGGCGGCCCACGCAACGGGCGGGCCGGGGATGCTCTTCCGTCCGATCGACGGCCAGGGATCGGGTCTCCGGCTCCTCGGCATCGTGGTGGCGCTGGCGGGGCAGGGGCTGACGGTCTACGCGCAGGGCCATATGGGGCGCCGCTGGCGCGTCGGTGTGCCGGATATTGCGCCCGACCGGCTGGTGACGACGGGGCTCTTCGAGGTCTCCCGCAACCCGACCTTTCTCGGGATGCTGGCGATCGCGGCCGGACTTGCGGTCGCCGTCCCGTCGCCGCTGATGATCGCCTGCGCGCTCGCCTTCTGGCTCGCCTGCGAGCTGCAGGTGCGCGACGAGGAGGGGTTTCTCGAAGGCGCCTTCGGCCAGGCCTACCGCGACTACAAGCACGCCGTGCGGCGATGGATCTGAACTGGACGCAGCGCTCGATCTGGTCGCGGCGGATCGGCTCAAGAGGCAGCCGGCGATCTTCCGGACCTCCGGAACGCGCTCGCGCCGGCCTGCTGTCACCTCGGCCGTTGAGGCGTCCCGTTCACCGCACGAGCAGCGCTCGCAGTCGGCCGACGCCTGCCGGAAGGTGCGTCGGCACGACAGCCTGCAGGTGCGCCTTGGCCTTGCGGCGGTTGGTGCCGCAATCCCGGCCGTCGACGCTGTCGCGGTGCGGCTTCAGCCAGCCCTGGGCCGCGACGTAGTGCAGGTAGGCGCTCGTGGTGTTGCCCGCGTCCGTCGGAAGAAGATGGGCGTGCTTGTCCATCATGTCGGCCCAGGCCTGCTTCTCGGACAGGGGATGGCGCAGCCAGATGGCACGGCACAGAGCGGCGTCGGCGAACAGCGCTCGCGCGAACAGCTCCTCCTCTCGCGTCGGATACAGGATGCGGATCTCGGTGGCGGCGAGAAGCGGGCCGGCCTGCAACCCCTCGAACCGCGCCTCGACCCGATAGAGGCCCGGTTCCTCGAACAGCGGCCCGTCCTGCGAGAAGCTGAGGAGGATGCCGTCGAACGCCTTGTGGGCATCGGGCTCCAGGCGCCGGCGGCGGGGCGTCTGACACAGGCGAGCCGGTGGAACGAAGCTGCGCCGGCTCCCGTCCGGCGTCGTGACGGCGACGTCGAGCCACCCGTCGCTCGGGTCGAGCGCGTCGACGAAGGACAGCCGCCGCGCGCCCGTGTTCCGGATCTCGGCACGCAGGAAGATCGGCTCGCCGAGAGCGTAATGCGGCTTCAGCGGCGCGATCGCGAGGTCGGCGGCGGATGCCCGACGCCCGCTTGTCCGGTCGCTGCCGCCGCCCCGCACGAAGCTGGGCCAGGCGCGCTCGTCGAAGTGGCTCTGCCCCGGCGCGATGTCGCAGTGATAGGCGTGGCGCAGATAGGGCAGTTCCGTCTCGCCGAAGCAGCCCGGCTCGAAGGCCGTCCAGAAGGGATCGGTGCCGCCGGGATACCGGTCGGGATAGGTCATCCAGGACAAGGCGGACGGCCCCGGCGGCTCGGCGAGCCAGGCATGCGGCAGGTTCAGGGCGTGTCCGATCTCGTGCAGCACGGAGAAGACGAGCTCGCGGCGCCAGACCTCGTCGTTTGGCGTGGCGAAGGCCGCGTGGTCGAGGAAGACCGCGACGCCCTGGCGAGCCCGTTCGCCGAAGGTCTCGTACATCATGCCCTGCGTATGCTTGCCGGTGCCCCCAGCCAGGCTGCTGCCGAGTAGCATGCTGACGAAAAAGTCGCCGTCGCCGAGAGGCGGCGGCTGGAGATCGCGCAGCCAGGCATGAAGGTCGCGGAACTCGATCCGTCGCGGCGTCGCCGTCGGGTCGGGCGCGACCCCGGTCTCGATCGCCGCCGCAATGCCGGCGGCGGCGAGGGCCGACACGATCTGGCGCCCGGCCTCGGAACTGTCGTCGACCGGCTCGCGCGGCACCACGCCGGGCCAGACGTCGACGCGCAGGACGAGGCTGCGAAACAGGGTGTCGACGAAGGACAGGCTCCCGTTCAGCGCGGCGAAGGGATGGACCAGCCTGACGTCGACCCGCCCGGCTTCGCCCGGCAGCAGATCGAGCGTGACGCGGAAAGCGTTCGCGCCGGTCCGGCTCACCGTTTCGGCGGAGAACCGCAGAAAGCCGTCGGCTCCCTCGGCGGGAAAGCCGGCCGTGCCGGGCGGATCCGAAACGAAGGAGGAGATCGCTCCGTCGGGCTCCACGACGTCGCCGCTGATCCGCATCAGCCCGCCGCCCGCCGCATTTCGCTCGCAGCGCAGGATCATGGTTTGCCCGCCATCGAGCTGACCTCGATAGCGTCCGCTTGCCAGAATGCCCATCCTTCGGCCTCCGATCGACTGCCGATGCTCGCTGCGCATGTTGATGCCAAATAAGTTCTATGTATAGTATGCATCGGCAGCAGGTAGATCGTACCCGAGCGGGTGTATCGTGTCCGCGTCTCGGGGCATTGCTGTCAGAGCCTGAGTGCCGGTTGCGAGCATGATCGGGATCGCGTCGATGTTCCGCGATCTGCTCGAGTATCAAGGACTTGCCTTCCCTAACGTCGTCCAGTGCGTGAAGCTTGTGCGCCGCCTCGGCAAAGGGCGGACAACGCATGGCACGCATGATCTCCGGGGTGTGGGCCCATGCTCGACGTTGTTCGTCTCGCTCTGTCGCAGCGGCGCCGATCCGGCGCGGCGCATCCGCCGCGGATCGCCGTCGCGCTCTCCACGCTTCTGCTCGCGGCAAGCGGCGGCCTTGCAGCCAGCGAGGCCAATGCTCAGGAGGCGGGCCGCATCGTCCACGCCGACGTCGTCGCCCTCGACCATCTCATCGTCTACAACCGCTTCGGCTCCTTCAATCCCTACGGCATGATCTTCGCGCTTGAGCGCGACGTGTCGGCCCTCGATGCCGGAAGCGGAGAGGGGCCGAACGCCGAGGCGTGCGGCGAGATGAGCGGCGCCGAAAGCGGTACCGGGCCGCTCGAACCCGGCGAGGTCCTGCTTCGCGACTGCCTGCGGCCGCGGCCGCTGGTCCTGCGCGCCAACGTCGGCGACACGCTCGAAGTGACGGTCACCAACCTCCTGCGGCCCGACCAGCCGGGATTGTCGAATGCCGCGCTGCCGCCCTCGGCGACTGTCGCCGAGCCCGGGCCCGGTTTCTGCGAGGACGCGGGCGCAAGCTCCGTCGCCCTTCGCGACGAGGTGGGCGCCGCCTTCGCGGAGCAGTGCCGGGCGGTCGAGGCGGACGGCGACGAGGCCGTTGCCGCCAACGGCTACGGGACGGATTGGCCGCTGACGCGCACCCTGTCCTTCGTCATTCCCGGCCTCGAGCCGGTGCCTGCCGGAAGCGGGATCCATCCGGCCTGCATCGGCACCGGTGCGGTGGCGCCCGGCGCGAGCTTCACCTGCCGCTGGCGCCTGCCGTCCGAAGGCACGCATCTCGTGTCGAGCTATGCCGCGCCGGCCGGCGGTGAGGCGGACGGCGGCTCGCTGATCCACGGCCTCTTCGGCGCGCTCATCATCGAGCCGGCTGGAAGCCAGGCCTTCCGCAGCCAGGTTTCGCGCGCCGCCTTCGACCGCGTCTGGCCGAAATCGGAAGGGCCGGTGCGCCACGCGCGGCAAGGCACGGTCGACTACTTCGCGGCGGTGCCCGACGGCGGCGACGCGGCGCGCGTCGGCCAGGGCTTCGACTGCGGCGTGCGGGACGTTCCGGTTCTCGCCATGCTGCGGCCCTGCATCGTGGACGGCGCAGCGGCGCCGGTCTTCGAGATCGTCCATTCCGACCTCAACGCCGTCGTCGTCCCGGAGGCGGAGGCCGAGCCGCTGCCCGTGGCCAGGACGGAAGCGAGCCTGCGCGAACGGCGTCTGGCGCGCGAGGCGGCCGCGCCGTTTCGCGAATTCACCGTCATCTTTCACGACGAGCTGAAGACCTTCTACGCCGACGACCTGAAGGCGCTCGGCCGCTACGGCCAGCTCGCCGGCGTGCGCGACGGCTTCGCGATCAACTACGGCTCGAGCGGGGTCGGCGCGGCCGTGCTCGCCAACCGGCTCGGCATCGGCCCCGCCGGGCAGTGCGCCGAGTGCCTCTACGAGGAGTTCTTCCTGGAAAGCTGGGCGAACGGCGACCCGGCGCTTCTCGAAGTCTTTCCCGACGATCCCTCGAACGTCCATCACTCCTACCTCAACGACAAGGTCGTCTTCCGCAACCTCCACGCCGGCAAGGAAACCCACGTCTTCCACCTGCACAGCCATCAATGGTTCGCGGGCAACGACTCCGGCCGCGGCGCCTATCTCGACAGCCAGACCATCGGCCCGCAGCAGGGCCTGACCTACCGGATCTACCAGGGCGGGCTCGACCGCTTCGCGCCGCGCCAACCGGACGGCAGCCTTCCCGAGCCGAAGGGCTACTGGGCCTCGCTCGGAACGGGAAACCGCAATCGCACGCCGGGCGACGCGATCTTCCATTGCCACCTCTACCCGCATTTCGCGCAAGGCATGTGGGCGCTCTGGCGCGTCCACGACGTTCTGGAGGACGGCACGCGCCTCCTGCCGGACGGGCAGGTCGAGCCCTCGCTCTCCGTCGAGCCGCGGGGGAAGCAGACGCAGGCGGAGATCCTGGCGGGCGCGACGCCGCCGCGGCGGGAGGGCAGCGTCGGCCCGCAGGGAGAGTGGCGCGAGCCCGGCGCCGCCCGGCAGGACTCGGGAACGCCGATCCCCGGGCTCGTGCCGCTGCCCGCGAACGGCCTGCCGCTCCTGCCGACCTATGCCGACACCGAGGGCGCCGGCACGGCCATGCCGGGCTACCCGTTCTATATTCCCGGCGTGCCCGGCCATCGCACGCCGCAGCCGCCACTCGACATGGCCGAGGCGGCGAACGCGCTGAAGCCGGACCTCGCCGCGGCGCTCGGCCGACCGCGCCTCGACGGCGGGCTTCCGCGCCACGTGGTGACGGCCGGGCGATCCCTCTCGGGCGCCGCGACCGACGAGCAGCGCGAGCGCTTCGAGGCCGGCGAAGACCCTGTGGTGCCGATCGAGCGCATGCTGGCGCTGGGCGACATGACCTCGGAGTTCGGCGACCTGCGACTGGAGCTTCTGCCTCATGACGGCACCCGGCTCGAACAGTCCGCCATGCGCTTCCATCACGACGGCGCAGGAGTGAAACTGCGCGATGCGCACGGCGAGGTCGTCGCCGCGCCCGGTGCCGACGCCGGCGCCTACGAGGTTCCGGCCGCCGGCCGTCTGGCGGCGATGCCCGTGCCCGTCGCGGCCGCGGCCCCTCCGCCTCTACAGCCCAGCCCGAGCCCGGCCGCGGTGCCGCCGATCCGCGCCTTCTTTCCGGTGAACGGCGCGCCGCCCGCGCCCGGTGCGCCCTTCGCCGATCCGTGCGGCGCGCCGAGCGTGATGGCGGGCTATCCCTTCCGCCGCTTCGACGCGGCGACGGGGTCATGGGCCCGAGATCCGCAAGCCTTCGCCGAAATCGCCGATCCGCTGCGCGCGGCCGGGATCAGGATGGTGCCCGATCCGGGTCTTCTGGGATTCCGCCGCTTCCAGGTCTCGGCCGTGGACGTCGATCTCGTGGTCAACCGCGCCGGCTGGCACGATCCGCAGGGCCGGATCAACGTCCTGTCCTCGCAAGCGGGCGCCATCAAGGGACGCGCCACCGCCACCGCCGAGCCCTTCTACTTCCGCGCCTTTTCCGGCGAGTGCATCGAGCTCCAGCACACCAACGAGACGGCCAAGGCGCTGAAGCTCGACGACTTCCAGATGAAGGTGCCGACCGACACGATCGGCCAGCACATCCACCTCGTGAAGTTCGACGTCACCTCGTCGGACGGCTCGGGCAACGGCTACAACTACGAGGACGGCACCTTCTCGCCGCAGGAGGTCCTGGCGCGGATCTGCCACTCGCGCAGCCGGGCGACGAAGCGGGCCGGGGAGGACCCGTCCTCCATCGACGACGTCGCCGAGCGCACCGACGCTCAATGCGCCGCCCAGATGATCGAGACGGTCGCCACCCTGGACCGTCTCCTGCCGGAGAACATCCAGTATTTCCAGACCACCGTGCAGCGCTGGTTCGCCGACCCGATCCTCAGCTACGAGGGGCTCGTCGCGCGTGCGGGCGAGGGCGCGCAGGTCGCCGACCGCACCTTGCGCACCGTCTTCACGCACGACCACTTCGGTCCCTCCAACATCCAGCAGCACGGCTTCTACTCCGCGCTCCTGATCGAGCCGTCGACGCACGTCGTCTGCCCCCTGCCGCGACCGGGCGAGGATGCCGCGTCGCCCGAGCTCTGCGTCGCCGGTCCGGCGACGGCCCAGAACGCGATGCCCTTGGTGCCGACGCTCGGCACTGAAGCGTCCGAACGCCTCGTCGGCGCGCGGGCCAACGTCTTCACCTACAAGGACAACGCGCTGGAGCAGCCTGGGGACCGGCCGAGGCTCGGCGACCCGGCCAATCAGGTCGCCGGCGATCCCCTGCAGGTCGATGCCCGCGAATATGCTCTGGCGATCGCCGACTTCGCGCTTCTCTACGACGGCAGGCGCGAGGCCGATGCATCCTTGCCGGTGCCGCAGCCAGCCGACGATCTCCGCGGCCTCGACCGGCTGGTGGCCGAGGCCATCGATCCCGCGACCTCGCCTTCGCCGGACGACGTCGTCAACGGCGAGGCGGCGCCGGCCCTCGATCTGGCGCTGCAGGGAACCCCGCTGTCGTCGAGCGAGGCCCGCGTCGCCGAACTCGCCGAGCGCCGCCGAGAAATCCGGCGCGAGCACGGCCGCCCGATCGCGCCGCCGGCCCGCCCCGAGGCGATCTCCGCAGATCACCACGATCCCTATCTCGTCAATTATCGCGGCGAGCCGATCCCGCTTCGCGTGGGAGGCGACCGGAACGGCCTGCCGCCGCCCTTCGCCGCGAGCCCCTGCGCGCCGGCCGGCGCGCCGCGCCTGTCCGCGACCGACCACCGCAGCATCGTGCGCCAGCGCGGCGGCGAGGCGGGCGACATGGCCAACATCTTCCGCTCGGACCTGCACGGCGATCCCTGCACGCCCGTTCTCGAGGCCCTGTCCGGCGAGCGCCTCGTCGTCCGCCTGGTCCAGGGTGCGCAGGAGGTCCAGCACATCTTCACGGTCGAAGGGCGCACCATCCGGCGCAACGTCGACCAGCCCTTCCCGGCGGAGCGCCACGAGCCGGGGCGGAGCGGCCCGCGCTCGCGCAGTAGCGCCTGCCTCGAATCGCCCTTCGCCCGCAGCGGACGGCCCGGCGAGTTCCCGGGCTGGTCGTTCGGCGGCTACGAAACGGAACCCTTCTGGACGGACATGAAGACCTTCGTGGCGGGCTGCGACAACCCGCTCGGCTTCGTCGCCGCCCACGAGATCGGCATCTCCGAGCACTTCGAATTCGGCTCGCTGGTCGCCAGCGGCGTCAACAGCCAGACGCCGTCCCTCGCGCCGAACACGAGCGCGAACGGTTCCGGCGATGCGGGAGCCGGCACCAGCCTCGTCGCGAGCGTTCCGGACGGCCGGCCGTCGCTCGACCTCCTCTACCACTTCGGGTCGACCGACGCCCTGTGGAACGGCGCCTGGGGCCTGATCCGCACCTATGACGGGCCGGGCGAGGCCGACGCGACGACGTGCCTGTCGATGCCGCCCCGCACCAGCGACGATTTCAACCGCTGCCTGGATCCGGCGGCTGCTGGGAGCGCGGTGGGACGGCGCCTCGTGCCGCTGCCGGTCCTGCGCCAGCAATGGCGGGCGATCACGTCGGGTACGCCGGCTCCGCCTGCGCCCACGATCGCGCCGACGGTTCCGGCCGAAACCTCGAGCCTCAAGGCCTGGTGCCCGGTCGGCGGCGACCGCGTGCCGGCGATCGCCGCGGCGGTGCGGGCGGGCGAGGTGCTTCCCAAGAATGACTTCGCCGTTCCCGGCACGATCTACGGTGCGGGGCCCCGCCAGAACGGGCTGTTCGATCCCGACGGATTGATGCTCGTGCCCCTGTCGCTCGCCGAATTGGGCCTCGATCGTCCGCCCCTGAACCTCGCTCCCTACTACGCCGGCGGGTTCGGCATGGGGCTCTACGAGGCCCTCGCCGGCCGACAGGACTCGACGCTCGCGGGGCTCGATGCCCGCGCGATCCGCGCCATCATCCGCCGCAAGCTCGACGTGGCGATCCGGCCGGGCGACGATGCGCCGACGCAGGCCGCCAAGCGCGCCGCGATCTTCGGCACCCCGTTCGTCCTCCGCGTGGCGGCGGGCGACTGCGTCGACCTGCTCCTGATCAACGCGCTGAATGCGACCGGACCGATCTGGGACCAGCCGGGCGACGCCCTGATGCCGCCGATCGTGCCCCTCAACGTCGACCGGCGGCAGGCGGGCGGTTCCTTCGAGCTCGTGCCCTCGCGGCAGGTGGCCTTGTCGCTGCCGCTGACGACGCCGATGCTGAGGCCCGGCGGCCTCCAGGCCGTCGGCCTCAACGAGGCCCGCGCCGTGCCGCCGGGCGGCTCGTCGCGACCGTTCTGGACCGTCACGCGCTACTTCGCCGGCTTCGCCTGGGCGAGCGAGAACCGACTTGACCAGATGCTCGATCCGGCCTCGGGCTCCGGCCTCGACGCCGCGCTGCGGGCCGCAGCCGGGGCCGGCGCGGGGGAGGCGATGCGAATCGTCTTGCGCAGCAGCGAGATGGAGGGATGTCCCACGCAGAAGCAGATCACCGTCTTCGGTCTGGTCCTTTGCGTCTACCACATCCCCGAAGAGCAGACGGGGTTCGTGCAGCGGGCGCTCGACGCCTTCTTCGCCGAACCGGGTCGGGCGGATCGCGTCTTCGTCAGCATACCCTATGCTTTCGGCGCTCTGCCGATCCGCTCGCTCGGCGACGTCGTCTCGCACGGCGTGCACGGCCTGTCGGGAACGCTGGTCGTCGAGCCCGAGGGATCGATGCCGACCGGAAGTCCGGCGGAGCGCTTCGCCTGGCGCCATGCCCCGGCAGCGCTCGTGCCGGTGCCCGCCGTCACCGTCGCCGGCGATCCCGGAAACGCGACGCACGTGCCGGAGGCGATCCTGCGCGAGCGGGTGCTTCTCTGGCAGGACGGCCTCAACCTTTGGCGCCGGGCCGCCGCGGTGGCCGCGCTCCCCGGCTGGAGCGGGCGGCCGCTGCCGGACTGCGTCGTCTGCGACGACTCCTATGACCGCGGCGAGCACGGCGTCGATTATCGCTCCGCGCCGTTCCGGCTGCGCATCGCCGGAACGGGCGGAGCCGACGCGGCCTTCGGCACGCGCGGCTATCCCGATCGCGGCGACGGGGACGATCTCAATGCCGTCGAGTTCGCGCCCGACTTCTTCGCGCGGCGTTTCGCCTCGCCGCAGACGCGGCCGCTCGCCGGTCCCGAGATCGCGGCGCGGCCGAAGGAGGAGATCGCCGTGCGGATCGCCCTGCCGCAGGGTCGGGCGCGCCAGCGGGCCTTCGTGTCGACGGGCTTCGGCTACGACGACCTCATGCCCGGCTTCGGATCGGGGCACTCGGCGCTGCTCGGTCCCGGCAAGGCCATGACGGCCTTCGGCTGCGCGCCGGAGGCGTCGGGCGACTACCTCTGGCGCGACGGTCCGCAGCACATCTTCGCGGCCGGCGTCTGGGGCTATCTCGCGGTGTCGCCGAACGTGCCGGGGGAGGCGACGCCGTGCGGGCCTTGAACCGGGGCGGCCACGTCGTCGTCGCGCTCGGCCTCCTCGCGGCGGCGGTCGCGACCGCCGCAGCCCAGGACGTTCCGCCTGCTCCGGGCCTGCGGACCGCCATGACGATCGAGCCCTTCTCCGCGAGCGGGCCTGCCGGCGATCGCCCCCTGATGGCCGGACAGGTTCTTTCGGTCACCGTCTCGTTTTCGGACGCGGCTTCGGGTCGGCCGGCGACCGGGCTCGCGCCGCGCGCCTTCGTGCGGCGGCTGGAGCCGGGCGCGCCGGGCTGCGGGGCGGCCGCCCACATGCTGCGCGCCTCGGGAACGCTGTCCCCGGACGATTTTCCGCTCGACGGGCGCTACCTCGTCGGCATCGCTCGCGAGAACGGACGGGCGCAGCTCGTGGTGACCGATCTCGCCCATCGCCTCGGCGCTGCCAACACCATCAGCGTCACGCCGATCGAGGGCGCGGCGGACGGCTTCACGATTGGCGGAACGGTGCCGCGCGCCTTTCTTCTCGATCGCACGGCGGGGCGGGTCGAGGCGGTCGAGCTTCCCGCCGGCGGTCGGCGCCTCGTCGCCGAGGGCCTTCGAGGCCCCGGCGGCATCCTCGCCATCGGCGACGACGGGCTGGTTGTCGCCGAGGACGCGACCGGATCGATCGCACTTTTCGACGGAGACGGCCGGTTCCAACGCCGCGAGCACCTCGAACCCGCTCCCTTTCGCATCACGGCGTCCGGCGCGGGCGCGATCGTCGCGGCGGCCGATGGGTCGGCGGCGATCCTGCGCGATGTTGAGTCCACGCCCTTCCGCCTGCCCGCGGCGAGCTTAGGCCCAGCGGTCGCGGCCGATGGCGTGGCGCTCGTGTCCGCCGGCCCCGACGCACCGGAACTGCAACTTCGATGGCTCGACGCGCCCGCCGACGCGGCTCGCCTGTTGCTTCCGTTTTCGCCATCCGGCTTGGCGCTCGGCGAGGCCGGCAATCGCCGCTACGCCCTGGCCTGGAGCGACGGCGAGCGCCCCGAGCTCGCCGTGGTCGATCTGACGTTCTCGCGCGTTGCCGCGCGGTTGCCGCTTCCCGGGCCGGTGACGGCGAGCGCCCGCGCCGGCACCGCCTTCGTTCTCGCGCACGCCGATCCCCGTCTCGTGAGCGTCCTCGATCTCGCGCCGCTCGGCGCCGGCGCGCCGCCCTTCCTGCGCCGGGTGGACATTCCCGGACCACCGCCCATGCCGGGCGGCGAGAGCGGGATCCTCGTGCCGCTCGATCCCGAGCCGATGGCGCTCTTTCTGCCGCCCGGCAGTCCCGTCGCCTACCGGATCGCGGCGGGCGGCGGCATCTCCAACGCGATGACCTCGACCATCCGCGTGGCGGGGCGAGCGATCGGAAAGCTCGCGCTCTTCGATCGCGGCTTCGCCGAAATCGCGCCCGGCCGCTTCTCGGCCCTCGTGACGCTGCCGCGCGGCGGCGCCTACCAGCTCGTCGCGACCACGGGGCCGGGAGGAACCACCGGCTGCGCCGGCTTCTTCGTGGACGGACCGGGCGCCGAGGAGTTGCCGCCCGCCTCCCTCCGCGTCGTCTCGATGACGCCGCCGCCCGCGCCGGGGGGCAAGGCGGTGGTGGTCCTGGCGATCCGCAACCGGCCGCCGGGCCTCGCCGAGGGCCCGCTGCCACTCCGGCTCCATGATCTCGGCTTCGGCGCGCCCAAGCGCCTCCTGGCCCGCCCGGGTCCGGACCAAACCTTCGTCGTCGAACTCGCGCGCCGGTTGGGGCGCTTCTCGCTGTCGGTTGAGGCGCCGGGCGTGGAGATCGCGCCGGCCGTCTTCGACATCCGGAGATCGACGCCATGACCGCTTGCGACATCCTGCGACGGATGCTTCGTGTTGTTGCCGCGGGCTTGCTCCTTTCGGCGCCGGGCGCCGCCCGCGCGATCGACCTGAGCGTCGAGAGCAGCGCGCCGGGACCGCGGACGGTCGGGGTCGACCTCGTGACCTCCGATGGGCGGACCTTGCGCTTCCCGGACGATCTGGCGGGCGAGGGGACACTGCTCCTTTCCTTCACCCTGACCGGCTGCGTCGCCCAATGCCCGCCCAGCGACGCGATCATGGACGCCGTCGCCCACATGGCTCGGGCGGAGGGTCTCGACGGTCTCACCCTGGCGACGCTGACGCTGAACCCGCTCGACGATACGCCAGAGCGCCTCGAAGCCGAGCGAGCCCACTATCTCGACCCATCGCGGATCTTCCTCACCGGCCATCCCGCCGACGTCTTCGCCGTTCTGGACGGGCTCGCGATGCGCCCGTCCAGCGGCGAGGATCACACCGTCCGCTTCGTGCGCTGGGCACCAGGAGACAGTGGGCCCTCGATCCGCGACGGCTTCGTCGAACCGGGGGAACTCCTGGACTGGGTCCGATCTCCGCCGTGAGGCACTGTCTGCGCCTCGTCGGCCTTCTCGGCTTGCTGGCCTCGAACGGTCCCGCGACCGGCGAGGAGACGGGAAGCGCCATCTTCCGGGGCACGCAAGCCTCCGACCGGGCCGCGACGATCGCCGGCGTGCCGCAGGCCGGGCTTCGATGCTCGGGCTGCCACGGCCGCGACGCCTCCGGGACGGTGGCGGGCTCGGCGACGATCCCGCCGGTGGACGGCCGGAGGCTGCGCGAGCCCGCGCTCGCGCGTCCGGCCTACGACGCCGCGCTCTTCGCCCGCGCGCTCCGTGACGGGCTTCGCAGCAACGGACGGCCGCTGGCTCTCGCTATGCCGCGCTACGCGTTCGACGATGCGCAGCTCGATGTCCTCTGGCGCTTCCTGTCGCAGATCGAGACGGACGAGCGCCGCGGGGTCGAAGCGGGTCGGGTCCGCTTCGCCGTCGCGGCGCGGCCCGGCAACCGCGAGGAAGCGGAAGCCCTCCGCCTGTCCCTGGAGCGGGCTTGGGGCGCCCTCGGTTCGCCTGACGTGAACGGGCGGCGCGCCGAATTCGTCTCGATCCTCGCGGATCCGTCCTCCGGCGCGTTCGACGACGTCTTCGCGGTTCTCGGCAGCGAGCCGGGAACCGCCTTCGGCACCGAACTCCTCGATGCGCTCGTCGCCCAAGGCATCCCGGTGGTCGGTCCGGCCCACCTGCCGTCGCGGGATCGCGAGCGCCTGCCCGATGTCGTCTGGCTCACCCCGGGCGAGAGTGCGGTTGCGGACTTCATCTCGCGGAACGCTGATGCGCTCCGGGAGGGCGGGGACCGCGCGGAGCGTCGCGCGGCGTCGGCGCGCGACCTCGCCGCGATCCTGGCGCTTCCCCAGGCGGACCTCGCCGACACCAGCCTCATCGTGTCGATCTTCGCCGTGGAAACGCCGAGCGATCTCCAACGCCTCGCCGAAGCGCCTGCCGAAACCCTTCTCGTGAGACCAGCCTCTCCCTTCACCAGCCGCGACGATCTTGCGGACCTGCTTGCGCGCATCGTGCGTGACGGACTGGCCGAAAGCGGGCGCGATCTCACGCGCACCCGGTTTCTGAAGGCCGTCGCACGCGCCACGTTCGGGATGCGCAGCCCGTCCGCCGGCGGTGGCGATGGCCCGACGTCGAGCACTGACGTCGACGTCATCCGCCTGAGGCCCGCCGGACGATAGTGCAGGCCCTCTTGTCTGGCGAAGGACAGCTTGCCCGCTCGCGAGGATCGACGTGGGATCTGCCGAACGATCCGGGACCGCGATCGCGTTCGTTTCCGGCCGAGGCGCGATCTTCCGACGCGCTTCCACGGTCACCCTTCGCCGTCCACAGACTTCACGCCTATTCACCGCATCCTTCCGGTCGGACGGTGTGTTTGCGGCTCGAAGGAGCCTGCAGCAATGACCCTATGCGTGTTGATCGTCGAGGATGAGCCTTTGATCGCGATGGATCTGCAAAGCATCATCGAGGATGCGGATCACGAGGTCGCCGGCATCGCCACGCGGATGAGCGAAGCCATGGAGATCGCTTCCAGGAAGCGTCTCGACGTCGCGATCATGGACTACAACATCGCCGGCAGCCACGACGGCGTGGATGTCGCCCGGCGATTGAGGGAGGAGCATGGTGTCGGCTCCCTCTTCGTGTCAGGCAACGTCAACAACCGTCTCCGAGCCATGGCTGCGGCGTGGGAGCCCCTGGGCTTCATCGCCAAGCCCTTCCGGGACGAGGACATCCTGCGTGCCCTCGAGCCGCTCGCCCTCGAAGCGCGGAACCACCAGGGATGCTGACCATCGCTGATCGGTGCGGAGCGCTCCGTTCCCCCTGACGCGCAGCCGCTGACGCGCTGGGAACAACCCGCTCGGCGGGAAACCACCGGCATTTGGGCATGGCGGCCCGGCGGCGGACGACGACCTGCCGGCCGGGCCGTCGCACAACCAGGCCGAGCCTCGCCATAGGCGCCTAGTCGTCTATCTAGGCTCCTCCGGGCCCCGCTCCCGGCCAGCGGAATGGATCGGGCGTCGGTCTCTTCGGATGGCGTCTTCCATGATCCCGCAGCCCGCAGCCGGACCCGACCTTTCGAGATGACCGATCCCGAGCCGACTGGACCCCACCTCGACGGAAATACCGACCGTTACGGCGCGATCCTCGACAACACCGATCTCGGCTTCTGCGTCCTGGAGGTGCTTCACGATCCCGACGGCCGAGTTGTCGACTACCTCTTCGTCGAGACCAATCCGTCCTTCGAGCAACAAACCGGACTGAGCGACGCGACGGGGCGCACCGCTCGGACCCTCGTGCCGAACCTCGAGCAGGCCTGGGTCGATGCCTATGCCGACGTCGACCGTCGGCGCGAGCCGAGCCGCTTCGAGAGCGGCTCGGACGCCATGGCCCGATGGTTCGACGTCTACGCCTTTCCGGTCGACGCGCCGGAGCGCCATCGCGTCGCCCTCCTGTTCAACGACACGAGCGCCCGCAAGGCCGCCGAAACGGAATTGCGCCGGAGCGAGGAACAGTTCCGCGTCTTCGCGCAGGCCGTGCCCAACCAGGTCTGGGCGGCGACGGGCGACGGCCATCTGGATTGGTTCAACGCCCAGGTCTACGCCTATTGCGGTGCGGCGCCCGGCACGCTCGACGGTGCCAAGACCTGGGGCCGGATCGTGCATCCCGACGACCTGCCGAGGGCGGCGGAAGCCTGGACCCGCAGCCTCGCCACGGGCGAGACCTACGAGGTGGAGTTCCGCATCCGGCGCCACGACGGCGCGTTCCGGTGGTTCCTCGCGCGCGCTCTTCCCGTTAGAAACGAGGCGGGCGCCGTTTCGCGCTGGGTCGGCACCAACACCGACATCGACGACAACAGGCGGCAGGCGGCCGAGCTTGCTCGGCTCAATTCGGCGCTGCAAGCCAAGGTCGAGGAGCGGACTCGCGAGCGCGACCTGATCTGGAGCGCATCGAGCGATCTTCTCTGCGTCGCCGATCTCGACGGCTACTTCGTCGAGCTCAATCCGGCCTGGGCCGAAACGCTCGGCTGGAGCGAGGAGGAGATGCGATCGCGGCCGTTCCTCGACTTCGTTCATCCCGGCGACCGGGACACGACCGGCGCGGCCGCCGCCCGGCTGTCGGATGGAGAGGCCCAGCTCTCCTTCGAGAACCGCTACCGACATAGCGACGGCAGTTACCGCTGGCTGTCCTGGAACGCGGTGCCGCGGGAGGGGCGCATCTACGCCACCGTGCGCGACGTGACGCAGGTGAAGCGACAGGCGGAGGAGCTCGATCGCCGCACCCGCGAACGCGACCGCGTCTGGCAGAGCACCAACGACCTGATGGGGACCGCCGGCTTCGACGGCTACATGAAGTCGATCAACCCGGCCTGGACCCGCATGCTCGGCTGGACGGAGGAGGAGTTGCTCGCTCGTCCCTTCGCCGAGATCGTCGATCCCGCCGACCACTCGGAAACGGCCGACGTCGTTCGACGTCTTTCGCAGGGCGAGACGGTCACCGACTTCGTCGACCATGTCCGCGGAAGGGACGGCGCCTACCGGACGATCGACTGGACGGCGATCCCGGAGGTGGAGACCAGCTCGTTCCACATCGTCGGCCGCGACGTGACCGATCAGAAGCGCGTCGAGGAGCAGCTGCGCCAGAGCCAGAAGATGGAGGCGGTCGGCCAGCTCACCGGAGGGCTCGCGCACGACTTCAACAACCTCCTGGCCGGGATCTCGGGCAGCCTCGAGATGATGGAGACGAGGATCGCCCAGGGGCGCAGCGCCGATGTCGAGCGCTACCTGTCCGCCGCGCAAGGCGCCGCGCGCCGCGCCGCAGCCCTGACGCACCGGCTTCTCGCATTCTCGCGGCGCCAAACGCTCGAACCCAAGGCGACGAACGTCAACGTCCTGGTGGCCGGGATGGAGGAGCTCGTCCGGCGCACGGTCGGGCCGTCGATCCTGGTGGAGGTCGTCGTCGCCAGCGGCGCCTGGCCGGTTCTCGCCGATCCCAACCAGCTCGAGAACGCGCTCCTGAACCTCTGCATCAACGCCCGCGACGCCATGCCGGACGGGGGCAGGCTCACGATCGAGACGGGCAATCGCTGGCTCGACGAGCGGGCGGCGCGCGAGCGCGACCTGCCGCCGGGCCAGTACGTCTCGCTCTGCGTCTCGGACAATGGGACCGGCATGCCGCGCGACGTCGTCGAGCGGGCGATGGAGCCCTTCTTCACGACGAAGCCGATCGGCGTCGGCACCGGCCTCGGCCTCTCGATGATCTACGGCTTCGCGCGCCAGTCCGGCGGTCAGGTGCGGATCTATTCGGAGGTCGGGCAGGGCACGATGGTCTGCGTCTACCTGCCTCGCCACCTCGGCGACGCCGAGGCCGAACCCGTCGGAGCCGCGCAGGCAGCGGTGCCCGGCGGCGATGGTGAAACGGTGCTGGTCATCGACGACGAGCCGCTGGTGCGCATGCTCGTCGTCGACGTCCTGGAAGATCTCGGCTATAGGGCGATCGAGGCGGCCGATGGCCCCTCGGGCATGAAGGTGCTGCAGTCGAACGCACGGATCGACCTTTTGATCACCGATGTCGGCCTCCCCAACGGCATGAACGGACGGCAGGTCGCGGACGCGGCCCGGGAACTCAGGCCGACCCTGAAGGTGCTGTTCGTGACGGGCTATGCCGAGAATGCCGTACTCAATCATGGCCATCTCGATCACGGCATGTCAATCGTGACGAAGCCGTTCAACGTCGAGGATCTCGGCCGCCGAATCGGAGCCGTCATCCGGGACGAACGGCCGTGAGGTCGGCCTCGCGCAGGGTGCCGACGGTTCGGCGAGGCTGGAGGGGCACGAAGCCCCCGGCCGGCTCGATGGCAGATGTCGAGCGGCGATGAAGCTGTCGATCCGAACCTTGCCGATCCGCTGGCACCTTCTGGTGTTCGCCGTGCTGATCCTCGTTCCCCAGCTCCTGCTGGGCCTCGGCCTCGGCTGGTGGTACGCGGTCGCCGAGCACAGACGGGTCGAAGAGGGCGCCGTCGCGCTCGCGGCCACCGTGAGCAGCCAGCTGGACCGCGAGCTCGAGGCGACGAAGGCGGCGCTGCAGGCCCTGGCGGCCTCGCCGAACGTCGCCGCCCAGGATTTCGGCGCGCTGCGCGAGCAGGCGCTGGAACTCCTCAAGCTCCGCGGATCGATGATCTCGGTGCGGGATCGCGATCATCGCCAGGTGATGAACACGCTCGTTCCCACCGGCGAGCCCTTGCCCGTGAACCGGGATCCAGCGGTCGTCGCCGCGGACATGCGAGTCTTCTCGACGGGCGAGCCGACCGTGTCCGACCTGTACACAGGCGCCCTGACGGGCGGGCGATACGTGCTGGTCAACGTGCCCCTCAGGGTCGAGGGCGAGGTTCGCTACGCTTTGAACATGGCGATGGCGCCGGAAGTGATCCGGGGCATCCTGGCGAACGCGCCTCTACCGGCGGCGTGGACCGCGACCGTTCTCGACGGAAACGACCGCGTGGTGGCGCGGAGCCGCGATCAGGAGCGCTACATCGGCGAGCTCGCGCCGCCCTCGTTCACCGAACGAGCGGCCGAGTTCCAGTCCGGCGTCGTCGACGATGTCAGAGCCCTGGACGGGACGCCGGTCTTCACGGCCTACGACACGCTGGAGGTGACGCCCTGGCGCGTCGTGGTCGCGGTACCCCGGTCGGTCCTCAACGCGCCGTTCCGAACGCTCGTTCTGTCTCTCGCGGCGGTGATCGCCCTCGTTCTCGCGACGTCGGTGGTTCTCGCCCGGCTTTATTCCCTGCGCCTGGAGCATGATGTCAGGGCCCTCCAGGCCCTGGCAGCTTCGACGGGGACGGGCAGACCGGCGGATCGGACGCCGCAGACGGTCAGCGAGCTCGTGACGGTCGCATCCGCGCTGCGCGAAGCCGATGCCTCGCTTCACGAGCGGAACCGTCATCGCGACCTTCTTCTGGCGGAGCTGAACCACCGCGTCCGCAACACGCTGTCCGTGCTTCGCTCCGTGGTCGAGCACACCATTCGGAGCAGCGGCGACAACGCCGCCCTGGCGTCCAAGACTTCGGGGCGCATCATGGCTCTGTCGAGAGCGCACGATCTCCTGTCGCACGCCGAATGGTCGGCGACGGCGCTGTCGGAGCTCGTCGCGAGGACGGCCGAGCAGGAGCGTCTCACCATGCTCTTCGAAGGCCCGGAGATTCGGATGCGCGCCGAAGCCGTGGTACCCCTGGCGCAGGCCCTGCACGAACTCGCCGTCAACCAGCGCCTGCACGGGCAGGCGAGGGACCAGCCCGTCGTCCTTCGCGTCGAAAAAGCCGGCGAGCACATGCACTTTCATTGGATCCTGCCCGACGGCGAGGATCCCTTGCCGTGGACGTCCGGCTTCGGCCTGCGGCTCGTGCGCCTGTGCCTGGAGCGTCAGCTCTTCGGCCGGATCGAACGCCTCGACGCCTCCGGGCTCTACGCGACCCTTCCGATGGCGTTCGTCACGGGCGAAGGGTTGCGCACCGAGCCCTTCGCTGCGCGATGGAGCGAGCGAACGGACGCTGCTGCGGCGTCATCGAAGCATTAGCCGCGGCTCGAACCGGCGCACGACGTCCTGCTCGTCGGCCGTGCCGAAACCGTCCAGCGGCGGAGCATAACTCTCAAGCGCGCGGTCGGTGCGACGACGGGGCATGGGGCGAACGTAACGCGGCCATCGGGCTCTTCCCGCCTACCTTGTCACAGCACCGTCGCATGCCGGGGCTAAGTGGCCGGACTTCGGGCGGCAATTTGACGGCGTGCATGGTCGGTATCCTTCTGCGGCAGGTGAGCAAGAGCTACGGCGGAACGTGCGCCGTCGACGACCTGGACCTGGAGGTCGAGGACGGCGCCTTTCTCGCGCTTCTCGGGCCGTCGGGCTGCGGAAAGACGACCGTCCTGCGCCTCCTCGCCGGGCTGGAGCGCCCGGACGGCGGCACGATCGCGCTCGGCGAGCGGGTCGTGGCGGGCGAGGGGATCTTCGTCGAACCCGAGGATCGCGGGCTCGGCATGGTGTTCCAGTCCTATGCGCTCTGGCCGCACATGACGGTGGAGGGCAACGTGTCCTTCGGCCTGCACGGGCGCGGCCTCGATCGGTCGGAGATCGCGGCGCGGGTCGCCCAGGCGCTGGATCTCGTCGGTCTCTCCGCCAAGGCGGGCGCGCGGCCGCACCAACTTTCCGGGGGCCAGCGTCAGCGCGTGGCGCTGGCACGCAGCCTCGCCATGCGGCCGCGGCTCATCCTCCTCGACGAGCCGCTCGCCAACCTCGACGCGAATCTGCGCGCGAGCATGGCCGCGGAGTTCCGGCGCATCCACGCCGAGACCCGCACCACCTTCGTCTTCGTCACCCACGATCAGGCCGAAGCCATGGCGCTCGCGACCCGCGTCGCGGTCCTGAATGGCGGGCGTCTGCAACAGGTTGGGGCGCCCGAGGACATCTGGCACCGTCCGGCCTCGCCGGCCGTCGCGCGCTTCGTCGGCAACCGGCGGCTCCTGCCCGTGGAGGTGCTGGGCGCCTCGGCGAGCGACCCGGCGCGGCGCGACGTTCGCCTCGCCGAAGGCGTGCTCTCGCTGCCCGGTCCGGCGCCGGCCGGTCCGGGCTGGCTCTGCCTGCGGCCCGACGGGCTCGCCCTTGCCGAGGATGGTCCCCGCCCGCCGGGCGAGCCGCTGCTCGGCGGCACCGTGCGGGATGGACATTTCGAGGGCGGCCATCATCTCCTGACGGTCGATCTCGCACGCGCAGGCGAGGCAATTGCGGTGCAGGTCCGCAGTCCCGTCCCGCTGCCCGCCGGCGCGGTCGTGCGGCTGCGCGTCGTGGATGGCTGGCTGCTGCCGCGGGACCCCTGACGCTGCGGCCGGCAGTCATCCGCCTGTCATGCGGCCGCGTTAGCTGCTGCGTATCCCGCCGTTTCCGGAAGGCCGTCGCATGTATTTCCGTCTCCGCTCGTCCATCGTCGCGCTCGCCGCCGCCGTCATGCTCGCTGCTCCCGCCGCGGCGCAGGATGCGGCGACCGGCACGATCACCGTCTACACCTCGCAGCCCAACGACCAGATGACCGCGGTGGTGGACGCGTTCCGCAAGGATCATCCGGGCGTGTCCGTCGAGATCTTCCGCGCCGGCACCACGGAGCTGATGGCCAAGCTCCAGGCCGAGTTCGCGGCCGGCAATTCGCCTGCGGACGTGCTGCTGATCGCCGACACGATCGCGATGACGCAGCTGAAGAACGACAAGCGCCTGATGCCCTATGCCGAGGCACCCGTCGCCGACATTCCGGCGACGCTGGTCGACCCAGACAAGACCTATTTCGGCACAAAGCTCATCACCACGGGCATCGTCTACAACACGCAGAAGGTCCAGACGCCGCCGACCTCCTGGGCGGACCTCAAGGACGAGACCGTCGCCTCGCAGCTCATCATGCCGAGCCCGCTCTATTCCGGCGCGGCGGTGATCCATGTCGGAACGGTGACGCAGCAGCCGGACTTCGGCTGGGACTACTACCAGGCGCTTGCCGATGCCGGCGCGGTCGCGGGCCAGGGCAACGGCACGGTGATCGAGGCCGTGGCGCGCGGCGAGAAGGCCTACGGCATCATCGTCGAGTACATGGCGATGAACGCCAAGGCGAAGGGCTCGCCGGTCGACTTCGTCTTCCCCGCCGAGGGCGTTTCGACGATCACCCAGCCCGTCGCGATCCTCGCCGGCACCGACAATCCGGAGGCCGCGAAGGCCTTCGTCGATTGGCAGCTCGGCCGCGCCGCGCAGGAGCAGTCGGTGGCGCAGGGCTACTTCCCGGTCATTGCCGGCATGGCCCCGCCGACCGGCTATCCCGACCAGGCGACGCTCAAGGTTCTTCCGACCGATGCCGCCAGGCTCCTGGCGGACGAGAGCGACCTCAAGATGCGCTTCTCCGACCTGTTCGGTGGCTGACGTCGCCGACGCCGCGGCCGGCCGCCGGCCCGGCGGCTTGCGGCTGCGCAGACCCGCGCTTCGATCGGAGGCCGTCCTCGCGGGCGGCCTCCTGCTTCTCGTCTGCGCCGCGTGCCTTTATCCGCTCGCCCGGCTGATCGCGCTCGCCTTCTCGCCGGGCGAGGACGGCGCGAGCCTCGGCACGCTGTCGCAGGCGCTCGCATCCACGGCCGTGCAGCGCGCGCTCGTGAACAGCCTCGCCGTCTCGGCCGGCGCGACGATCATCGCGACGCTTTCCGGCGCAATTCTCGCGCTCGCGCTCGGATACGGCCGCTCGCGCGGGCGCATTGCCGCAACCTTTCTCCTGCTCTCGCCGCTCCTCGTCCCTTCGCAGATCATGGCGCTTGCCTGGATCGAGCTGTCCGCTCTGGCTTGGCCGGGATCGGGCGGCAGCCCGCTCTATTCGGGCTGGGGCATCGCGGCGCTGATGGGCGTCGAGGCTATGCCGCTGGTGTTCCTGGCGACGCGCGCCGCCATGAAGGGCCTGCCCGCCGACCTCGTCGAGGCCGCCCGCATCTGCGGCGCCAGGCGCGGACGGATCCTCGGCCGCATCGTTCTGCCGCTGCTCGCGCCCGGCATTCTCGGCGGCGCCGTTCTCGCCTTCGCCGCCTCGATCGGAAACTTCGGCATTCCCGCGCTTCTCGGCATCCCCGGGCGCTTTCCCGTTCTCACGACGCTCGCCTACCAGCGGCTGAACGGCTTCGGGCCCGCGGTCCTGCCGCAGGTCGCGGTGATCGCGCTGATCCTCGCCGTTCTCGTCCTCGGCGCCCTCGGGGCGCGGGCGCTTCTGCTTCGGCGCATGTCGGTGCCGGTGGAGGCGCGACCGGGCGCCCCCGCGCCGGTGCTGCCGAGCGCGACGCGCCCGCTTGCCCTCGGCGTGGTGTGGGCGGCCGTGACGGTGGTGGCGATCCTGCCGATGCTCGCCCTCGTGCTCAGCTCCCTGGCGCCGGCCCTCGGCGTCGCGCTGAGCCGGACCAGCGCGACCGCGGCGAACTACGAGACGGTCCTCTCCAGCGCCGCCGTGCGCCGTGCCATCCTGAACTCGGCCGCGCTCTCGCTGTCCATGGCGGTGATCGCCGGCCTCGTCGCGGTGCCGCTCGCTTACCTCGCCAGACTGCGCCGAAATCCCGCCGCCAAGCTGACGACGCTTGGGGCCGAGATTCCGTTCGCCGTTCCCGGCACGGTGGTGGCGCTCGCCTTCATCCTCGTCTTCCTGCCGCCCTTGCCGATCGTCGGCGTCTCGATCTACGCGACGCCGGCGATCCTGCTCCTCGCCTATGTCGCGCGGTTCCTGCCGCTGGTGCTCGGCCCCGTTTCGGCGGCGCTCGGCCGGCTCGATCCGGCGCTCGACGATGCGGGCCGCGTCTGCGGCGTCCGTCTGGGGCGGCGCCTGCGGGGGATTGCCGCGCCGCTCGCCGCACCGGCCGCGGGGGCGGGCATGGTTCTCGCGGCGCTGACCGCCTTCAACGAGCTGACGGTCTCGTCGCTTCTCTGGTCGGCGGGCACCGAGACGGTGGGCGTGATGGTCTTCGCCTTCCAGTACGAAGGCAATTCCGGCGAGGCGTCGGCGCTGTCCGTCCTGTCGATCCTCGTCGTCGCGCTCCTTGCCGTCCTGTTCGACCGGCTCGGCCGTCGCCTTCCCGGCATCGTTCCCTGGCGGGACTGACCAGACGGGAACCATCACGAGCGACGCGGGCTTCTCATCGCTTGGCAAAGGAGATTCCATGTCCAAGTCCGAGCATGACACCAAGGCGCCGGCGATGCAGAAGATCGGCGAGGATCACGGCACCCCCGGCCATCAGGAACGGCCGCTGACCGACGACGAGAAGCTGGAGAAGTCGCTCGAGGACAGCTTCCCGACCTCCGATCCCATCCAGCCGAGCCGGATCGACGGCCCCAACAACTAAGGTCCGACCGGACCACGCCTCTGCCTCCAGGAGGCGGAGGACGGCCCGGCGAGCTGCCGGCTGCCCCCTGATCCGCCTTGCCGCAGCGGCGTCGATGGTGCCGCTGCGGGCCGGCCGTCAGGCCGCGGCCGGGATGCGGGCGATCACCTTGATCTCGAAGTCGAAGCCGGCCAGCCAGTTGACGCCCAGAGCCGTCCAGGTCGGGTAGGGCGCCTGCGGAAAGGCATCGCCCTTCGCCTCCATGACGGCCGGAAACTGGTTCTCCGGGTCGGTATGGAAGGTCGTGACGTCCACGACGTCCTCGAAGGTACAGCCGGCTGCGTTTAGGATCGCCTCGAGATTCGCGAAGGCCTGCCGCACCTGGCCCGGAAAGTCCGGCTCGGGCGAGCCGTCGAGCCGGCTCCCAACCTGGCCGGACACGAACAGGAGGTCGCCGGAGCGGATGGCGGGCGAGTAGCCGTGCTTCTCGTAGAGGGCGTGACGGTTTGCGGGAAAGACGGGGTCGCGTTTCGTCATGATCGGATCCTTCCTGGGCGGCGCTGATCGCGCGAAGCCTGCCGCGCGGCAGCAGCCGGAGCTTTGCGGACGCCGCGTGGTTTGATATACGGCACGTATCCGAAGTATCTCAGATACGGAGCGTATGTCAATCGACGTGCGCGCCGCCGTTCGCTGGAAGAACCCTCATGCGTGCCAATCGCCGCCTCGAAACCATGGAAGAGAACCGCGCCAAACTTGTCCAGGCGGCGCGGCGCGCCTTTGCGGAGAAGGGGTTCGCCGCCGCATCCATGGACGAGCTCACCGCCGATGTCGGCCTGACGCGCGGGGCGCTCTACCACAACTTCGGCGACAAGAAGGGCTTGCTGGCCGCGGTCGTCGCCGAACTCGACGGCGAGATGGCGGCCCAAGCTCGGCAGGCCGCCGAGGCGGCGCCGAGCCAGTGGGAAGCTCTGCTGGCGGAAGGGGCCGCCTATATCGAGATGGCGCTCGATCCGCAGGTCCGGCGGATCGTGCTTCTCGACGGTCCGGCCTTTCTCGGAGACCCCTCGACGTGGCCGAGCCAGAACGCCTGCCTCGAACTGACGAAGCAGGCGGTCGCCGACCTCGTGGCCGAGGGCGTCATGAAGCCCGTCGACGTCGAGGCCGCGGCCCGCCTTCTGAGCGGCGCGGCCTTGAACGCCGCCCTCTGGATCGCTGCCAGCGACGAGCCGCGCGCCGTCCTGCCCAAGGCCGTCGAGGCCTTCCGCGCGATGGCGACCGGCCTCCTGGCGGAGCCATCGTCGATCCGTTCCTGAGGCGAGAGCAGCCGCGACGACGCGCGGCCGCTCTTCGCTCGTCCAACTATTCCGGCTGGATGCCGGCCTTCTCGATGACGCCCTTCCAGCGGGCCATCTCCTGCGTCAGGAAGCTCGCGAACTCCTCGTTGGAGTTGGCAACGACCTCGAAGCCGAGCTTGCCGAATTCCTCCACGATGCCGGGGTCCTTGAGCGAGACCTGGAGCGCCTCGTTCAGCTTCGTCTTGGTCTCGGCCGGCAGGCCCTTCGGGGCCGCGACGCCCTGCCAGGAATTGACGACGACGTCGGCGTAGCCGAGCTCTTTCAGCGTCGGCACGTCCGGCAGCATGGAATGGCGCGTCTCGCCGGTCTGGGCGAGGGCCTTCATCTGCCCGCCCTGGACATAGGTCAGGATCGCGCCGAGGTTCTGGAAGGACACGTCGACGTGGCCGCCGAGAAGATCGGTCTGGGCGGCCGAGCCGCCCTTGTAGGGCACGTGGACGCCCTCCGTACCCGTCGCCTGCCAGAACAGGGCTGCCGTCAGGTGGTCCGAGGACCCCGTCCCCGAATTGGCGAAGGTCACGGTGGCCGGCTCGGCCTTCATGGCCTCGACCAGCGCGGCGACGTCGGCCGCCTCGAACTGCGGGTTGGCGACGAGGACGTTGGGCGTGCGCACCGCGACGGTCAGGAGGTCGAAGTCCTTGACCGGATCGTAGGCGAGGTTCTTCTGGAGGTACGGATTGGTCGCGAAGGTGCCGAGCGAGGCGACCATCAGGGTCTGCCCGTCCGCCTCGGCGGCCGCGACGCGGCCGGCGCCGATGGATCCCGTCGCGCCCGGCAGGTTCTCGATGACGAGGTTGCCGCCGAGGGCCGCAGCCATCTTCGCCTCCATAAGGCGGGCGGTCGTGTCGGTGGCGCCGCCCGGCGGGAAGGGCACGACGATCGTCACCGGCCCATCGGGAAAGGCATAGGCCGCGCCGGCAACGGCGGACATGACCAGTCCGGCGGCGAGCCCGATCAGGGTGTTCTTCATCTGGTTTCCTCCCAGGTTGATCATCGCCGCGCCCCACCTCCCATCGGCGGGCACGGCGCGATTTCGCGTGCTGCGGGCGCGCTCAGCGCACGAGGCAGGGCCGCTTGTTGTCGAAGCGCCAGTCCGGCACGAGGAAGCGCATCGCGAGCGCGTCGTCCCGCGCGCCCAGGCAATGGTCGAGGTAAAGGCGGTGCGCCGCCTCCACGCGCTCCATGTCGAGCTCGACGCCGAGGCCGGGCTGATCGGGAACCGCGACGTGGCCGTCGACGATCCGCGGCGGCTCGCGCGTCAGGCGCTCGGTGCCGTCCTGCCAGATCCAGTGCGTGTCCAGCGCCGTCACCCGGCCGGGCGCCGCGGCGCCGACATGGGTGAACATGGCGAGCGAGACGTCGAAGTGGTTGTTGGAGTGCGAGCCCCAGGTGAGACCGAAGGTCTGGCAGAGCTGGGCGACGCGCACGGAGCCCTGCATGGTCCAGAAATGCGGGTCGGCGAGCGGGATGTCGACCGACTGGAGCTGGACGGCATGGGCGAGCTGGCGCCAGTCGGTCGCCACCATGTTGGTGGCGGTCGGCAGGCCCGTGGCGCGGCGGAACTCGGCCATGACCTCGCGGCCGGAATAGCCGTTCTCGGCGCCGCAGGGATCTTCGGCATAGGCGAGGACGTCGCCGCGCCCCTTGCAGAGCCGCACCGCCTCGTCGAGCGACCAGGCGCCGTTGGGATCGAGCGTCACGCGCGCCTGCGGGAAGCGGCGCTTGATCGCCACCGCCGCCTCCATCTCCGTCTCGCCCGCGAGGACGCCGCCCTTCAGCTTGAAGTCGCGGAAGCCGTAGCGCTCCTGCGCCGCCTCGGCGAGGCGGGCGACGGCCTCCGGGGTCAGCGCCTCCTCGTCGCGCAGGCGGGTCCAGGCGTCGTTCGCGCCCTCGCCGGCGCGGTAGGGCAGGTTGGTGCGGCGGCGGTCGCCGACATAGAAGAGGTAGCCGAGCATTTCGACGCGGTCGCGCTGCTGCCCGTCGCCGAGGAGCGCCGCGACCGGCACGCCGAGATGCTGGCCGAGAAGGTCGAGAAGCGCCGATTCGAGGGCCGTGACGACGTGGATCGTCGTGCGCAGGTCGAAGGTCTGGAGCCCGCGGCCGGCGCTGTCGCGGCTGGCGAAGGTCGCGCGCACGCGGTTGAGGAGGGCGTTGTACTCGCCGACCGAGTGCCCGACGAGGAGCGGTCCCGCCTCGTCGAGGGTCTGGCGGATCGCCTCGCCGCCGGGCACCTCGCCGACGCCGACATGGCCGGCATCGTCCTCGATGATGGCGAGGTTGCGCGTGAAGAAGGGAGCGTGGGCGCCGCTGAGATTCAGGAGCATGCTGTCGCGCCCCGCCACCGGCACGGCGCGCACGGAAACGATCCGCGGCGCGTGGCGGGCGAGGTGACGGTCGGCGGTCGTGCTGAACATGGGGTCGGTGAGCATCGGGATCCTCCCTCCGGATGCGGGGGTGCGAAGCGCGTCGAGCGCGTTCCGCACCCGCGGTGGCGGCTGGTTCAGGCGGCGAGCGAGGCCCGGGGCAGTCGCGCCTCGGCGCTCTCGATCAGGACCTTGAGCTCGGCCCGCTCGGATGCCGTGAGGTCGGTCAGAGGCGTGCGGACTGGGCCGCCGCGGCGCCCGACGGCGTCGACGCCGGCCTTGACGATGGAGACGGCGTAGCCCCGGCCGCGGTCGCGCAGCGCGATGTAGGGCAGCACGAACTCCTTCAGCTCCCGGGCGACCGTGTCGCGGTCGCGGGCCCGCACCGCCTTGTAGAAGTGCAACGCCCATTCCGGCATGAAGTTGAAGATCGCCGACGAATAGGTCGTCACGCCCATCTCGAGGTAGGGCAGGGCGAAGGTCTCGGCGGTGGGCAGGCCGCCGACATAGGTCAGGCGGTCGCCGATCCGGCTGGCGACGCGCGCCATCAGCTCGAGGTCGCCGACGCCGTCCTTGAAGCCGACGAGGTTCGGGCAGCGCTCGCAGAGCCGTGCCAGCGCGTCGGGACCGAGAACGGCATTGGCGCGGTTGTAGACGATGACGCCGATGCCCACCGAGCGGCACACCGCCTCGACATGAGCCGCCAGACCGTCCTGCCCGGCCTCGGTGAGGTAGGGGGGCAGAAGCAGAAGGCCGTCGGCTCCGGCCTTCTCGGCGGCCCGCGCGATCTCCACGGCGATCGCCGTTCCGTAGCCGCAGCCCGCGATGACGGGCACGCGGCCCGCCGTCTCGACGACGGACGCGCGAACCACGGCGTCGACCTCCGCCGGGGTGAGCGAGAAGAATTCGCCCGTGCCGCCGGCCGCGAAGAGGGCGGCGACGTCGTGAGCGAGGAGCCAGGAGCAGTGCTCGCGGAAGGCCTCCTCGTTGAAGCGGTTGTTCGGGTCGAACTGCGTGATCGGGAAGGTCAGGAGGCCGGATCCGACGGCGCTGGCCATCGCTGCGGGCGAAAGATTCGTCATCTGGATTCCTCCGGTTCCGGTTCGATCGGGCCGATCCGAGTGCTGGTCGGCGCTGGCGCCCGGATCGGAGCATTCGTGCTCGGCCCGAGGCTCGTGAGCCGAGGAGTAGACGCCCCCGTCGATGCGGTCTAACTCAAAGACCGAATGGATCGATGCGGGAATTGGATCGATGTTCGAGTTCAGCCAGCTGCGCTGCTTCGTGGCGGTCGCCGAGGAGCTGCATTTCGGGCGCGCCGCCGCGCGGCTGAACATGACGCAGCCGCCGCTGAGCCGGCAGATCCAGCTCCTGGAGCACGCGCTGGAAGCGCGTCTCCTGGAGCGATCGAGCCGCGTCGTGCGCCTGACGCCGGCGGGGCGCGCCTTCCTGCCGGAGGCGCGGCGCATCCTGCGCCTGTCGGAGAGCGCGGCGAGCTGGACCCGGCGGGTCTGGCGCGGCGAGGCGGGCACGCTGCGCCTCGGCTTCACGGCGGCGTCCGGTTACAGCCGGATGCCGGCGCTCCTGGATCTCCTGCGGCGGCAGCTGCCGGGGATCGACGTCGTGCTGCGGGAGATGGTCACCCATGCCCAGCTCGAAGGGCTCGACAGCGGCACGCTCGATGTCGGGCTCCTGCGCGCCCTGCCGCCGGGCGCAAGGCACGCCAGCCTGCCGCTCGCGCCCGA
Organism: Antarcticirhabdus aurantiaca; assembly: GCF_009765365.1. GTDB lineage: Bacteria > Pseudomonadota > Alphaproteobacteria > Rhizobiales > Rhizobiaceae > Antarcticirhabdus > Antarcticirhabdus aurantiaca. The sequence goes on along the minus strand of NZ_VTOM01000009.1, from coordinate 41,042 downwards.
GGCGATGATGGTGGCTCTCCAGCGAGACGATCCGCTCTGTCTGCGCGAGGTCCTCGCACCGGCGAACCTCGTCGACCGCGACCTCATCGGCTACTCGCCCGACGCGTCGAAGTATTTCTTCGAGCTGACGAGCGGAATTCTCGACCGCGCGGGCGTGCGGCCGAACGTCGTGCAGCAGGTCGGACAGATTCATACCATGCTGGCGCTCGTGGCGGCCGGCTTCGGCGCGGCGCTCGTGCCCGAAAGCGCAGCCTGTCTCGGCATGGAAGGCGTCGCGTTCCGAAAGCTGGTAGCCGATCCGGCGGAGCCGGTGGAGCTGATGATGGTCTGGCTGCCGGGCAACGAGAACCCGGCGCTCGCCGCCTTCATCGAGGCCTACCGGAACGCGTCCGGTCCGGCCGCCGGTTGGACCGCGCCGCTCCGGCAGGCGTCTGCGGCGTCCAGCCTCTCCGACGAGCGCTGATCGACGCATCCAGAGCCGATCGCGGAAAACGCACTTCAGGCATGACCCGAACTCGCCCGCGCCATCATCGAGGATGGGCAGCCGGTTCGGCCGTGCCGTCAGGCCGGCGCCTGTCCGGTCTGCTCGGCGCGCAGCGTTCTCATGGCGCGCACCAGCAACCGATGGTCCTCCACGTCCGGCAGGCCGCTGACGACGGCCGCTCCGATGATGCCGGTGGCCTGCGTGGCGATCGGCACGCCGCCGCCGCTCGCGGCGAAGTCCCTTTCGTCGAGGCCGAACCGCGCGCCGAGCCCGACGCCTCTCGCCTCGCATTCCAGGCGCAGCGCGAGCGAGGACCGGTGGAAGCGCATGACGGTGTTGCGCTTGCGGCGGACCCATTCCGCGTTGTCGGGGCTGGTGCCGGGCAGGGCGGTCGCGAACAGCACGTTGCCGGCCACGCTGATCTCGATCCGCACGGGTAGCGCGTCGGCCACCGCCATCTCGCGCAGGATGCACCCGAGCCGCCAGGCAGTGTCGAGGTCGAAGCGTTCGAAGCGAAGCTCCTCCAGCTCGCGCGCGAGTTCTTCGAGATCCGGTGCAGTCATCATTTTGCTCCCCAAATGACGTTTATGACCGGGCGGCGAGCCCAGCCCGGCGATGACGATGGCGTCGCCTGAGGGCGCCGGCCCGGGTGACGATCCCCTCACGCGCGGTTGCCGAGGAGTTACGCCGCAAGCATCGCCTCGGCCATGATCGATCCCGTCAGCCGCGACCTGTCAGCCGTCGACCGCGCTCTTGCGGCCACCGGACGAGAAGATCCGCCCCGTCAGCCAATCGGGCCAGTCCCGCTCGAAGAACGATCGCCCGCTCTCGTCGAAGCTGCGATTGGCGCGCGTCGATACCCTCATGCCGTCGCGGCCCGACGCGACGACGATCTGCTCTCCGCGCTGCGCATCGCGCTCCTTGCGGAAGCGGCAGTCCTCCAGGGCGCCCGTTCTCGCCAGCGGCAGCGACTCGCCGTCTCGGTCGATGATCGCGCGCGCGCCGCGGCTGCCCCCGCCGCTGCGGACGAAATGATCCAGCGCGGTGAGCACCGCTTCCGAGGCGAGGGCCATCTGGCGCCATTGGAGCGCCCGCCCGGCCTCGGCGGGACGACCGTAGGAGATGCCCTCGGACCGGATGCGCGCGTTGAGCGACTTGGCGTCGGCGAGGGCCGTTTCGACCTCGGCCGCCTCGCAGATCATGCCGGCCTTGTCGCTCATCCGATCCTGCACTTCGGCCCGGATGGTTCGAACCGACAGCGGGCTTCCGGGGCGAAGGACTGCGCGGACACCAGCCAGCGCCTCTCCGACGGCCTCGTGGAAGCCTGCCGTGCCCGCGTCCGCCGGGTCGGGATCGAACCGTGCCGCGAGGTGCTCCGCGGCGCGGGTGCCGAAGACCTGGCCGGCATTGAGCGCGGCCCCGCCCGGGCGCGTGACGCCGTGCGTGCCGGCGGCCTCGCCGACCGCGTAGCAGCCGGACAGCGACGTCCGGCCCCAGACGTCGACCATGACGCCGCCGTTCATGTGCTGGTTGTTCACGGCGAACTCCAGCGGCTCGCGCGCGATGTCGACCTTGTAGCGCCGGTAGAGCTCGATCGCGAGCGGGTTCATGTGGCGCAGGCGCTCGATCGGCAGCGCTTGGTCGGCGCCGGCCGTGCCGAGGTAGCGGCGCACGTCGTCGTCCAGCCGGTCGAGCGAGAAGGGCAGGTCGTCGCCGACGGGTAGCGGGTTCCTCAGGAAGTCCATGAACACGCGGCGCCCGGCCGCCGATTCGCGCACGATCGCGAGGTCCACGAGGCTCGACCCGAAATCCAGCATCCGCGTCGCGTGGAAGGGCCATTGGTAGCCCTTGCGAAAGACGTTCGAGGCCAGCTCCCGCGTCGTGCGGTAGTAGTCGGCGAGGAAGTGGTGCTCCCGGCCGTCGGCATCGACCGAGTAGATGTGCGGCATCGCCTGCACGTAGGTGCCCGACAGGTTCCACGGGAAGCCCTCCCGCCGCGTGCCGATCCCGAACTGGCTCTCCGTCAGGTTAACGAGGTCGATCCCGGCTGCGAGCGCGAGGCCGAGCGAGCCGAAGCAGCCGTTGGGATAAACGCTGTCGCGGTAGAGCTCCCCCGGCCCGCCCGCTGCGAGCACCACCGCGTCGCTGCGGAAGACGGCGAGGCCGAGCGGGTTCGCCTCCGTGCGTTCGGCGGCGCGCAGGGCGAGCACGCCGACGACGCGCCGCTCGGCTCCGGTGCCGACCACGAGGATCTGCACCGCCGTGGTATGGTTCAGGATCGGCACCCCGAGACGGATCGCCTCCTCGGCGAGCACCTTGACCATCAGCCGCGAGGTGCGGGGGCCGCAGCTCGTCGCTCGGCCCACCTCGTCGTGGTCGGTCTGGTAGCGCAGGGTCCCGCCCAGCGGATCCTGGGGCAGGGGGAGGCCGAGATATTGGAGCGAGGCCATCATCCGTGCCGAGCCGACGGCCTCGACATAGGCCGTGTCCTCGTCCATCGCCCCGCCCGCCCCCAGGGCGCGGGCCATGGCGCCGAAGTTGTCGCCCGCATTCGCCGTGTTGGCCGTGTGGAGCGTCTGCTTGTCGGAGCCGGAACAGGCCGAGGTACCGCCCCAGGCGTTCTGGCTGAGCACCAGGACGTCGACGCCGCGCCGTTTCGCCTCGACCGCCGCGCGAAGGCCTGCCGCGCCCGACCCGACGACGACGCAGGCCCGGCGATAGAGCGGCATCTCGGCGCCGGAAACGACGATCGTCTCGGCGGTCGCGGGCTCGGCCGGGAGCTTGGGCATGTCGACGTCGGTCAGGGCATCGAGGATGTGTTGCGGGACTTCGAGGGTCATGGGGGTCTTTCGGGCGAGAGCGCTCGGCGGGCGCGCAGGTTCGACGGTGACGAGAAACGAAGCGGACTCGGTCGGGCCGGTTCTCAGGCCTGGGCGGCGAGCCGCGGCGCGCCGCAGCTCTCGCGGACGACGAGCCGGACGGACGTCATCACGGCTTCGGACGACACGCCGCCGGCGGCGATCTGCTTGAGGAGGAGCTGCCCGGCCCGCCGGCCCATGGCCTGCGGATCGACGGAAACGGTGGTGAGGGCGGGAACAGCGGTGCGCGCCTCGATGACGTCGTCGAACCCGACGACCGCGAAGTCGCGGCCGGGCTCGAGACGATGCGACCGCAGCCCGTCGCAGGCTCCGAACGCGACGGCGTCGTTGAAGCAGACGGCGGCTGTGGGGCGCTCCTCGACGGCCAGCGCCCGCGCGACGGCATCCGCGCCGCCCGCCCGCGACGGCGCGGACGGCACCACGAGCGCCTCGTCGAAGCCGAAGCCCGCTGCCGTCACGGCCGAGCGATAGCCCGACAGCCGTTCGTGGAAGACGGCCGTGTCCTGGAAGCCGCCGAGGAAGGCGATGCGCCGGTGCCCGAGCGAAACCAGATGGCGAACCGCTCCGGCGACGCCGCTCGGATTGTCGGCGACCACCGAGGAGAGCTTCCCGCCCGGAAGGCTGCGCACGACGACGACCACGGGAATGCCGGCCTCGACGAGCGGCGCGAAGTCCGACGGGTCCGTTCCCCGCGCCGGCGAGACCAGGAGGCCTGAGATGCCGTGCTCGCGCATCGAGGCGACGACCTCGCGCTGGCGGTCGATGCTTTCGCCCGTGTTGGACAGGAACTGCACGAAGCCGGCGGACTGGACGACTATGTCGACGCCCACCGCGAGCTCGGCGAAGAAGCCGTTGGTCAGGTCGTTCACGACGACGCCGACGATGCCCGACTTCGAACCGGTCTGCCTCAGGTTCGCGGCGCCGCGATTGTAGACATAGCCGAGCTCGTTCATCGCCTCGACGACCTTCGCCCGCGTGGTTCCCTTCACGAGGGGCGAGCCTTGCAGCACCAGCGAGACCGTCGACTTCGAGACGCCCGCGGCCTGAGCGATGTCGATGACGGTCACCCGCGGTCGACCCATCCTATCCTCCGCGCTTCGATTCGGGTGAATTTGTTGGAACGATCCAAAATGGTCAAGGGGCGGCATGGCTGTCTGCGCGCTCGTCCACACTCGCCCGCTGGCCGCCGTGTTGCGCCGGGGCGAAGCCAAATCGACAACATGGGGGTCGATCACGCCCCTTCGCGGCACCGGTCTGCTTTGCTGAGGCAGTTTTCCGAGGCTCGCATGGGTTCGCCGCCGATCATTCCAGCCAGCGCCACTCGTCAGGCATATTGACAATCCGCTCACCGCATGTTGGAACGTTCCAAATTCTCCGGGGAGGCGGAGAGATCGTCGAAGTCCGGCGGCCTTGAGGAGGGGCGCACGGCGCCGCTCGCAGGAGCGGCGACCGGATTCGGTCGATCGAGATGTTTCCCCACGCGATCACGACCACGGCCCGGCGCCCGGCGCGCCGGGCTGCATCGTCCGCGAGCTTCCGGAGAGGTTGATCTCCGGTCGGTCTCGCGGACACCCGGCGACCACACGAAACGCGACTGGTGACACGATGAGCAAGCGTATCTCGGCCAAAGAGGCGGCAAGCCTGATCGGCGACGGCTCGGTCGTGACCGTCTCCTCCTCCTCGGGTCTCGGCTGCCCCGACGCGGTCCTGGCGGCGATCGGCGAACGCTTCGAGGCGACGGGGCATCCGCGCGGCCTGACCACGCTGCACCCCATCGCGGCCGGCGACATGTACGGCATCCGCGGCATCGACCATCTGGCCAGGCCCGGCCTCCTCAAGCGCACGATCTGCGGCTCGTATCCCTCGGGACCCTCGACGGCCGAGCCGCCCGCGATCTGGCGGATGATCGGGGAGAACGCGGTTGAGGCCTACAACATCCCCTCCGGCATCCTCTTCGACATGCATCGCGAGGCGGCGGCCGGTCGGCCGGGCGTCTTCACCAAGGTCGGCCTCGACACCTTCGTCGATCCGCGCCGCCATGGTTGCGCGATGAACGACAATCCCGGCGAGCCGGTGGTGCGCGTCGAACGCTTCGGCGGCGAGGAGTGGCTGTTCTTCCCCGCCATCCGCCCGAACGTCGCGGTGATCCGCGCGACCAGCGCCGACGAGCGCGGCAACCTCACCTTCGAGCACGAGGGCGCCTTTCTCGGCGCGCTGGAGCAGGCCATGGCCGCCCACAACAATGGCGGCGTCGTGATCGCGCAGGTCAAGCGCGAGGTGAAGTCGGGCACGCAGTCGCCCCAGGACGTGCGGGTGCCCGGCATCCTCGTCGATCACGTCGTCGTCGCGCCGGACCAGATGCAGACGACGCAGACGCCCTACGACCCCGCCATTTCCGGCGAGATCTTCCATCCGCTCTCGCATTTCGAGACGGCGGAGTGGGGCATGCAGAAGGTCATCGCCCGGCGCGTCGCGACCGAGCTCGCCGACGGCATGGCCGTCAACATCGGCTTCGGCATCTCCGCCAACGTGCCGCGCATCCTCCTGGAGGAGGGGCTGCACGGGGCGGTGACCTGGGTGATCGAGCAAGGGGCCGTGGGAGGCCTGCCACTCCTCGATTTCGCCTTCGGCTGCTCGTCCAACGCCGAGGCCATCATGCCCTCGCCCCACCTCTTCACCTATTTCCAGGCCGGCGGCTTCGACGCTTCGCTCCTGTCCTTCCTGGAGATCGGGCAGGACGGCTCGGTGAACGTGTCGCGCCTGTCCGCCCGGCCGCACGTGACGGCAGGGGCCGGCGGCTTCGTCGACATCACCTCGCATGCCAAGCGCATCGTCTTCTCCGGCCTCTTCAAGGCCGGCGCGCGCGTCGGCGTCTCCGACGGCCGCGTGGTCATCGAGAAGGAAGGCAAGGTCAACAAGCTGGTTCGCGAGGTCGAACACGTCTCCTTCTCCGGCCCGCGCGCGAGCGCCGCCGGCCGCGACATCCTCTACGTCACCGAGCGCTGCGTCATGTGCCTGACGCCGGCGGGCATCGAGGTGACGGAGATCGCGCCCGGCATCGACCTTCAGCGCGACGTTCTCGCCCATGCCGACTTCCCGCTCCTCGTCTCGCCGAACCTCAAGGTCTCCGACGCCGCGCTCTACCGGCCCGAGCCGATGGGCCTGGCGCTGCCGAGGAAGGTCACGCCCGGCCTCGCGCTCCAGCCGAAGGCAGAAGCCCGTGCAGCCTGACGTCTCCACCGCCCGCCTCTTCGGCGAGGAAGGGCACGGCGTCCGGCTCGTCGTGTCGGGCACGGTCGCCGAGATCGTCCTCGCGCGTCCCGCCAAGCTCAACGCGCTGGACCTGCCGATGCTCGACGCGCTCGACGGCGCGGTCTCGGCGCTCGCGGCCGAGCCGGGCGTCCGCGTCGCGATCCTGTCGGGCGAGGGGCGCGGCTTCTGCGCGGGGGGCGACATCCTCGCCTGGGGCCACATGGAGCCGCTCGGCTTCGCGCAGGGGTGGGTGCGCCGCGGCCACGCGATCTTCGACGGGCTGGCGCGCCTTCCCGTGCCGCTGATCGCGCTGCTCGACGGCCATGCGCTCGGGGGCGGCCTGGAGCTGGCCGCCTGCGCCGACTTTCGCGTCGCGGAGGAGCACGTCAAGTTCGGCTTTCCCGAAAGCTCCATCGGCGTCGTACCCGGCTGGTCCGGCACGCAGCGCGCGGCGCGCCGCTTCGGCATCCGGATCGTGCGCCGCATGGCGCTCGGCGGCGAGGTGCTGACGGCTCAGGAAGCGCTCGGCGAGGGCTTGGCCGACCGGCTGGCGCCTACGGGAGAAGGGCGCCAAGTGGCGCTTGCCTGGGCGCAGGCCATCGCGGCCCGCGCGCCGACCGCGACGCAGGCCGTCAAGCTCCTCCTCAACATCGCCGAAGGCGAGGAGCGCGAGGGGGCGGCGGAAGCCCTCGCCAGCGCCTTCGTCGCGACCACCGCCGATCGCCTTGAGGGCGTGTCGAGCTTCCGCGAGAAGCGCCCGCCCGCCTTTCCCGGCCGCTGAGCATCGATGAGACACGAGAGCCGACCGATGACCGCACACATCACCATCGCCCCGATCCCGGAAAGCCAAGCCGGCCCGCGCCGCTATCGCCTCCTGATCGACGGCGCCTGGACCGAGGCACGCGCCGGCGGAACGATCGAGCGCGTCGCGCCGGCGCACGGCGTCGCCGTCAGCATCTACGAGCGGGCCGGGCGCGAGGACGCGCTCGCCGCCGTCGCCGCCGCGCGGGCCGCGTTCGACAACGGCACCTGGCCGCGCATGACCGGCGCCGAACGGTCGAGCCTCCTCCTCAAGGTCGCAGCCCGCATCGAGGCGCGCGCCGAGGAGTTCGCCCGGCTCGACGCGATCGAGGCCGGCAAGCCGATCGCGCAGGTGCGCGGCGAGATGGCCGGCGCGGTCGACATCTGGCGCTTCGCCGCCGCGCTCGCCAGAACGCTCCACGGCCAGTCCTTCTCGACCATCGGCGAAACGAAGCTCGGCGTCGTCCTGCGCGAGCCGATCGGCGTCGTGTCGATCATCACGCCCTGGAACTTCCCCTTCCTGATCCTGTCGCAGAAGCTGCCGTTCGCGCTCGCGGCCGGCTGCACGGCCGTGGTGAAGCCGAGCGAGATGACCTCGGCCTCGGCGCTGCTGCTCGGCGAGATTCTGATCGAGGTCGGCCTGCCGAAGGGCGTCGTCAACATCGTCACCGGCACGGGGCCGGAGGCGGGCGCGCCGACCGTCGAGAGCGCGGACGTCGACATGCTCTCCTTCACCGGCTCGACCAAGGTCGGCAAGGCACTGATGGCGTCGGCCGCCGGAACCTTGAAGAAGGTCTCGATGGAGCTCGGCGGCAAGAACGCCCAGATCGTTTTCCCCGACGCCGACCTCGAAGCGGCGACGGACGCCATCGTCTTCGGCGCCTTCTTCAACGCGGGCGAGTGCTGCAATGCCGGCAGCCGCCTCGTCGTCCACGCCTCGATCGCCGAGGAGCTCGTGGAGCGCGTGCGGGCGCGCTCGGCGCGCGTGCGCGTCGGCGATCCGCTGGACGATGCCACGGTCGTCGGCGCCTTGATCTCGCAGGATCACACCGACAAGATCGGCGCCTATGTCGAGGGCGCGCGGGGCGCCGGCGCGCGCTTTCCGGCGGGCGGGGCGATGCTGTCCGCCGACAGCGGTCGCTTCATGGCGCCCACGATCGTCACCGGCGTCTCGCCGGACATGGCGATCGCGCGCGAGGAGGTCTTCGGCCCGGTGCTGACGGTGCTCACCTTCGAGACGCCCCAGGAGGCGATCGCGATCGGCAACGGCACGGAATACGGCCTCTCGGCGGGCGTCTGGAGCGCGAACTTCGACACGTGCCACCTCGTCTCGCGCGCCCTGCGCGCCGGCACGGTCTGGATCAACACCTTCATGGACGGCGCCAGCGAGCTGCCGTTCGGCGGCTTCAAGCAATCGGGCCTCGGGCGCGAGCTCGGGATCCACGCCGCCCTCGACTACACGGAGGAGAAGACCCTCCACCTGCATTCCGGCGGCCGCCCCAAGCCTTGGGTGGTCGACGCGATCTGATACACGCCGGCCGGGCGTTTCCGGCCTCTCTGGGAGGAGACTGACCATGAAATTCGCCAACCTTCTGACCGCCGCGCTGATGGCGTCGGCCGCATCGCTCGGCATCGCCGGCTCGGCGTCCGCGCAGTCGAACGAAGAGGTCCAGGTGCTGCACTGGTGGACCTCGGGCGGCGAGGCGAAGGCGCTCTCGACGCTGAAGGACAAGCTCCAGGGCGAGGGTGTCGCCTGGGTCGACGTGCCGGTCGCGGGCGGCGGCGGCGAGGGCGCCATGACCGTTCTGCGCTCCCGCGTGACCGCCGGCGATCCGCCGACGGCCTCGCAGATGCTCGGCTTCGACATTCAGGACTGGGCCGAGCAGGGCGTGCTCGCCAACCTCAACGACGTGGCGGCGGCCGGCGGCTGGGACGCGGCCATCCCCGAGGCGATCCAGAAGTTCTCGAAGTACGAGGGCGAGTGGGTGGCCGCCCCCGTCAACATCCACTCCACCAACTGGATCTGGGTGAACAAGGCGATGTTCGACGAGCTCGGCCTCTCCGAGCCGAAGGACTGGGACGGCCTCATCGCCGCGCTCGACAAGATCAAGGCGGCCGGCAAGACGGCGCTCGCCCACGGCGGCCAGCCCTGGCAGGACGCGACGATCTTCGACAGCGTGGTGATGACCACCGGCGGACCGGACTTCTACCAGAAGTCGATGATCGACCTCGACCCCGAGGCGCTCGGCTCCGACACCATGAAGACGGTGTTCGAGCGGATGGCGAAGCTCCGCACCTATGTCGACGACAACTTCTCGGGCCGCGACTGGAACCTCGCCACCGCCATGGTCATCAACGGCGAGGCCGGCGTCCAGATCATGGGCGACTGGGCGAAGGGCGAGTTCCTGAACGCCGGCAAGCAGCCGGGCACCGACTTCCTCTGCTACCGCTTCCCCGGCACGCAGGGCACGGTGACCTTCAACACCGACCAGTTCGCCATGTTCCAGGTCGGCGAGAACGCGCAGGACGCCCAGAGCAAGCTGGCGGCGGCCATCGAGGACCCGGCCTTCCAGGTCTCCTTCAACACGATCAAGGGCTCGGCGCCGACCCGCACCGACGTTTCCGACGAGGCCTTCGACGCCTGCGGCAAGAAGGCGATCGCCGACGTGAAGGAGGCTGCGGAGAAGGGCACGCTGCTCGGCTCGCTCGCCCACGGCCACGCCGCCCGCGCGGCGGTGAAGAACGCCATGTACGATGTCGTAACCGCCGCCTTCAACGGCGACTACACCCCCGAGCAGGCGACGCAGGAGCTCGTCACCGCGGTGGCGGGCGCGCAGTAAGACACGGGCGAGGGGGCGCCCGTCGGGAGGCGGGCGCCCTCCACCATTCAAGCGGTCGCACGAGCGCGTCTCGGACGCGCGGGAGGAGGAGCGCGCCATGACCCTGGCCTCGATGCCCCTGACGACGGACAGGCCCCAGCCGCGGCGGCGAGCCTTGGGCGACTGGCTGCCGAGGCTCGTGCTCGCGCCGAGCTTCGCGGCCGTGCTGCTCTTCGTCTACGGCTTCATCCTGTTCTCGATCTACCTGTCGATGACGAGCTCCCGGCTCCTGCCGGTCTACGACTTCATCGGATTCGGGAACTACGTCCGCCTGTTCTCGCTGCCGAATTGGTGGGTGGCGCTGAAGAACCTTGCGATCTTCGGCTCGCTCTACATCGCCATCTGCTGTGCGCTCGGCCTCCTCCTCGCGATCCTTCTCGACCAGCGCATTCGCGCCGAGGGGTTGATCCGGCCGATCTTCCTTTATCCCATGGCGCTCTCCTTCATCGTCACGGGCACGGCCTGGAAGTGGATGCTCGATCCCGGCATCGGCATCGCCCAGACCATGCACGCGCTGGGCTGGGAGAGCTTCTCCTTCACCTGGATCAAGGACGGTGAGATGGCGATCTACACGATCGTGATCGCCGCGGTCTGGCAGAGCTCGGGCTTCATCATGGCGATGTTTCTCGCTGGGCTCCGCGGCATCGACGGCGAGATGCTGAAGGCCGCCCAGATCGACGGCGCCTCGGCCTTCCAGACCTATCGGCGGATCGTCATCCCGCAGTTGAAGCCCGTCTTCCTCTCGGCCTTCGTCGTCCTCGCCCACCTCGCCATCAAGTCCTACGACCTCGTGGTGGCGATGACCAACGGCGGCCCCGGCCGCGCGACGGAGATGCCCTCGACCTTCATGTATTCCTACACCTTCACCCGCTCGCAGATGGGCGTCGGCGCGTCGTCCGCGGTGATCATGCTGATGATGATCTCCGCCGTGCTCATCCCCTACCTCTACAGCGAACTCGCCGGGAAGGCGCGCTCATGACCGACCTGTCGCTCAAGCCCCGCGAGGAGCCTGCCGCCGGCTCGCGCGCGTCCGTCTTCGCCCGCGCCGCGCTCTACGCGATCCTCATCCTCTTTTCCGTCTACTACCTGCTGCCGCTGTTCGTGATGGTGGTGAATTCGCTGAAGCCCCTGTCCGAGATCCAGCAGGGCAACATGCTGGCCCTGCCGCGGGACTGGACGCTGGCGCCCTGGGTGTCGGCCTGGGACCAGGCGCAGATCGGCATCGAGGCGACGGGTCTCGCGCCATACTTCTGGAACTCGATCAAGATGGTGGTGCCGGCGGTCGTGATCGCGACCATGCTCGGCGCGGTGAACGGCTACGTCCTGACCAAGTGGCGCTTTCCCGGCCACCGCATCGTCTTCGGGCTGATGCTCTTCTCCTGCTTCATCCCGTTCCAGATCGTGCTGATCCCGATGGCGCGCGTCCTCGGGCTCATCGGCCTCGCCGGCACGACGCCGGGCCTCGTCCTCGTCCACGTCGTCTACGGCCTCGGCTTCACGACGCTGTTCTTCCGCAACTACTACGAGGCCTTTCCGAACGAGCTGATCCGCGCGGCGGAGATGGACGGGGCGGGCTTCTGGCAGATCTTCACCCGCATCCTCCTGCCGTCCTCGGGCCCGATCATCGTCGTCACCGTCATCTGGCAGTTCACCAACGTCTGGAACGACTTCCTCTTCGGCGCCTCCTTCGCGAGCCCGCAGTCGCAGCCGATCACGGTGGCGCTGAACAACCTCGTCAACTCTTCGACGGGCGTGCGCGAATACAATGTCCACTTCGCCGGCGCGATTCTCGCCGCGCTCCCGACCCTCCTCGTCTACGTCGTCGCCGGCCGCTACTTCGTGCGCGGGCTGATGGCGGGCGCCGTGAAAGGCTGATCCCTCATGGGCTCCCTCGACATCGTCCACCTGAAGAAGTCCTACGGCTCGGTCCAGGTCCTCAACGACATCAACCTGTCGATCGAGAAGGGCGGCTTCCTGGTCCTCGTCGGCCCGTCCGGCTGCGGGAAGTCGACGCTCCTGAACACGATCGCCGGCCTCGAGCCCATCTCCGGCGGCGAGATCCGCATCGCCGGGCGCGACGTGTCGGGCCTGAGGCCCGCCGACCGCGACATCGCCATGGTGTTCCAGTCCTACGCGCTCTACCCGACGATGACGGTGGCGCAGAACATCGCCTTCGGCCTGGAGATGAGGAAGGTTCCGAAGCCGGAGCGGGACGCGGCGGTCAAGCGCGTCGCCGAAACTCTGCAGATCACCCACCTCCTCGACCGCAAGCCCAGCCAGCTCTCCGGCGGCCAGCGCCAGCGCGTCGCCATGGGCCGGGCCCTGACGCGCAACCCGCAGGTCTTCCTGTTCGACGAGCCGCTGTCGAACCTCGACGCCAAGCTGCGCGTCGACATGCGCACGGAGATCAAGCGCCTGCACGAGCGGCTGAAGACGACGATCGTCTACGTCACGCACGATCAGATCGAGGCGATGACATTGGCCACCAAGATCGCCGTCCTGAAGGGCGGCGTCCTCCAGCAGTTCGGCACGCCGGCCGAGATCTACGAGCGGCCGGCCAACCTCTTCGTCGCCGAGTTCATGGGCTCGCCCTCGATGAATCTCGTGCGCGCCGGCGTCGATCCGGACGGCGGCGCCGTCACCCTTGCGCGCGGCGGCGAGCCGCTGCGGCTGCCGGTGAAGGCCGGCCGCATCCTGGAAGGCTATGGCGGGCGCGAGATCATCGTCGGCATCCGCCCCGAGGCGATCACCGAGCCGCGCTCCGAGAACGGCGCCGACCCCTCCGTCGTCGTGTCCGACTTCCGCATCGACGTCGTCGAGCCGACCGGCGCCGACGTCTACGCGATCAGCGAGCTCGGCGGGCGCCAGGCCATCGGCCGCTGCTCGGCTGGTTATCCGATCCGGGCGGGACAGACCGCGCGCCTCGCCATCCACACCGACAAGATCGTCTACTTCGATCCCAAGACCGAGGAGCGCATCGGGTGACGACCGCCGATGCCATACCCAGCCCCGACGTCCTGATCATCGGCTCGGGGATCGGCGGCGCGACGATCGCGGCGTCGCTCGCGCCGACCGGCGCGCGGATCGTGATCCTGGAGCGCGGCGAGCGCATGGCCCCGGCCGAGCACGACCGCAGCACGCATGCGATCTTCCGCGAGGGCGTCTTTCGGCCGAAGGAGTTCTGGCTCGACGGCGACGGCCAGACGTTCAACCCCGGCAACTACTACTACGTCGGCGGCAATTCGAAGTTCTACGGCGCGGTCCTCACCCGTTACCGCCGGGAGGACTTCGCCGAGATGGAGCTCGACGGCGGCGTCTCGCCGGCCTGGCCGTTCCCCTACGAGGAGCTGGAGCCCTGGTACGGCCGGGCGGAGGCGCTCTACGGCGTTCGCGGCGCCGCGAACGAGGACCCGACCGAGCCGCCGCATTCGACCCCTTACGCCCATCCGCCCGTACCCGACGAGGCGGAGATCGCCGAGATTCGTGGGCGGCTGCGAGCCCAAGGGCTGCATCCCTACTCGCTGCCGCTCGGCGTCGACCTGCCCGCCTGGCTCGCCGGAGGCGACACGCCCTGGGACGCCTTCCCGAACAGCGCCGGCGGCAAGATGGACGCGGAAACGGCGGCGCTCGCCGTCGCGCTGGCCCATCCCAACGTGACGCTGGTGACCGGCGCCAAGGTCGAGCGCCTGGAAACCGTGCCGGACGGGACGCGCATCGAGGCGGTCCATGTCGAGCGGGGCGGCGCGCGGGAGATCGTGCGCGCCGGGCTGGTGATCCTGTCCGCCGGCGCGATCAACTCGGCGGCGCTGCTCCTGCGCTCGGCGGACGCGCGCAACCCGGCCGGCCTCGCCAACCGCTCCGACCAGGTCGGCCGCAACTTCATGAACCACAACGCGACGGCGATGATCGCCTTCGATCCGCGCCGGCGCCACGGCCTCGTCTATCAGAAGACGATCGGCGTGAACGACTTCTATCTCGGCGACGGGCAGGGCGGCCGACCGCTCGGCAACGTCCAGATGCTCGGCAAGATCGACGGCCACATCCTCAAGGCCAACATGGCGCTGGCACCCTTCGCCGCGCTCGACTGGATGGCAAAGCGCTCGACCGACTGGTACCTGATGAGCGAGGACCTGCCGGACCCCGAGAGCCGCGTTACCCTCAAGAACGGCGGCATCGTGCTGAACTGGCGGCGCAGCAACATGGCGGCGCACGAGAAGCTCGTCGCCAGGATGCGCGGCGTCTTGCGCTCGATCGGCTATCCCGTCGTCCTCCACCGGACCTTCGACCGCCGGACGCCATCGCACCAGTGCGGCACCGTGCGGATGGGAACGGACCCCGCGATAGCGCCGCTCGACACGTTCTGCCGCGCGTTCGACCACCCGAACCTCTTCGTCGTGGACGCGTCGTTCCTGCCGACCTCCGCCGCCGTCAACCCCGCGCTGACGGTCGCCGCGCAGGCGCTGCGCGTCGGCGACCACATCGCATCCGGGGATCTCGCGGCATGAAACCGCCGCGGCAGGTCCCGGCTCGGCGCAGGGCGCGGGGCGGTGACACGCCGATCCCGCATTTCACATTGGATACCCGTCCATGACCGACTACATCATCGTCGGCGGAGGCCCCGCCGGTTGCGTCCTCGCCAGCCGCCTCAGCGAGGACCCGAGCGTTTCCGTCCTGCTCCTCGAGGCCGGCGGGCGCGACCGCCATCCCTTCATCCACATGCCGGCCGGCTTCGCCAAGATGACGAAGGGCCTCGGCTCCTGGGGCTGGTCCACCGTGCCGCAGAAGCACATGAAGAACCGGGTCCTCTGGTACACCCAGGCGAAGATCATCGGCGGCGGATCGTCGATCAACGCCCAGATCTATACCCGCGGCAATCCCGGCGACTACGAGCGCTGGGTCGAGGCCGGCTGCGAGGGATGGGGCTATCGCGACGTCCTGCCGTACTTCATGCGGGCCGAGGACAACCAGCGCTTCGCCAACGATTATCACGGGCAGGGCGGCCCGATCGGCGTGTCCAACCCGATCTCGCCGCTGCCGATCTGCGAGGGATACTTCAAGGCCGGGCAGGAGCGCGGCATCCCCTTCAACCCGGATTTCAACGGCGCGGTGCAGGAGGGCGTCGGCTACTACCAGCTCACCCAGCGCAATGCCCGCCGCTCCTCCGCCGCCGTCGCCTACCTCAAGCCGGCCGAGGCGCGCGCGAACCTGACCGTTCGCACCGGCGTGCGCGTGTCGCGCATCCTCGTGGAGAAGGGCCGCGCGGTCGGCGTGGAGATCCAGGGGGAGAGCGGCCCGGAGACCCTGCGCGCGGATCGGGAGATCATTCTCTCGTCCGGGTCGATCGGCTCGCCGAAGATCCTGATGCAGTCGGGTATCGGCCCGGCCGACCATCTGCGCGCGGTGGGGGTCGAGACGGTCCACGACCTGCCGGGCGTCGGCTCCAACCTCCAGGATCACCTCGACCTCTTCGCGGTCGCCGAATGCACAGGCGATCACACCTATGACGGCGTCGCCAAGCCGCACAGGACCGTGCTGGCCGGGCTCCAATACATCCTGACCCGCAAGGGCCCCGTCGCCTCCAGCCTCTTCGAGACCGGCGGCTTCTGGTACGCCGACCCGACGGCGGAGTATCCCGACATCCAGTTCCACCTCGGGCTTGGATCGGGCATCGAGAAGGGTGTCGAGAAGCTCGCCAATGCCGGCGTCACCCTGAACTCGGCGTTTCTGCGGCCGCGCTCGCGCGGCACGGTGCGTCTCGCCTCCGCCGATCCCGCCGCGGCCCCGCTGATCGACCCGAACTACTGGGCCGACCCCTACGACCGCGAGATGTCGATCAAAGGCCTGAAGCTCGCCCGCGAGATCCTGTCGGCGCAGGCGCTGAAGCCCTTCGTCAAGCGCGAGGTCCTGCCCGGCCCGAAGGTGATCAGCGACGCGGACCTCTTCGAATACGGCTGCGCCAATGCCAAGACCGACCACCATCCCGTCGGCACCTGCAAGATGGGACACGACGCCATGGCCGTGGTCGGTCCCGACCTGAAGGTCCACGGCATCGAGGGCCTCCGGGTCTGCGACGCCTCGGTCATGCCCTTCGTGCCCTCCTCGAACACCAACGCGCCGACGATCATGGTGGGAGAGAAGGGCGCCGACCTCATCCGCGGCATGCAGCCGCTTCCGCCGGCCGTGTTCTCGGGCAACCGACGCCTGGCCGCGACGGGCTGAACCGGCGCGAAGGCGCTGCGAAGGCCCGCCGCTCGAGCTTCCAACGAACAGAAGGGATGACCACCATGAAGGACGTCAATGTCGCGGTGATCGGCGCGTCCGGTTGGATGGGCAAGGTGCACACCATGGCCTTCCTGACCTTCCCGCACTTCTTCGGGGATGCGGGCGGCGTCGCGCGCGTCGTTGCGCTCGTGGACCGGAACCCGCAGGCCGCCGAGGGGCTCCTGCGGAAGGTGCCGGGCGCGCAGGTCTTCCAGGACTGGCGGCAGGCGGTGAACCATCCCGAGGTCGATCTCGTCGACATCTGCCTGCCCGACGACCTCCATTACGAGGTCGCCAAGGCGGCCCTTCTCGCCGGAAAGCACGTCTTCTGCGAGAAACCGCTCGCCAACACGGCGGCCGAAGCGCGCGAGCTCGCCGACATCGCGCGGGAGAAGCGCCTGATCACGCGCGTCGGCCATGCCTTCCCGCGCAATCCCATCCACGATCGCGCCAAGGAGATCATCGACGCCGGCGAGATCGGCGAGATCAAGATGTTCAAGGGCTGCCAGCACATCGACGTCTTCGGTGATCCCGCCGCGCCTTTCATGTGGCGGGCCGACGGGACGCTCGCGCCGACCGGCATCGTCGGCGACACCGGCACGCACGTCTTCAGCTTCATGGAGTTCCTGGTCGGCCGCGTGAGCTCGCTCGTCGCCGACAACTTCGTCGCGACGCCGCGCCGCCCAATCTTCGCGGGCCTCGGCATCGGCGAGGGGGCCGAGCTGACGGGCGACGAGGCCATGGCGGAGGTCACCAATCCCGACGGCACGAACCTCCTCTGCCGCTTCGAGAACGGGGCGAGGGGCATCGTCGACTTCAGCCGGGTGGCGACCGGGCGCAAGTTCAGGCAGACCTACGAGGTCTACGGCACCAAGGGCAGCATCGCCTACGACTGGGACGAGGTGAACCGCCTGCGCTTCTACACCAACGACGACCGGGCCGGCCGCCGCGGGTTCCGCGAGATCGACGTCGGTCCCGAGAACCCGAACTACCGCGCCTTCCTGCCGCTGCCGAACTTCTCCCTCGGCTACAACGAGATGAAGATCATCGAGATCGCCGAGGTGGTCCGCTCGGTGGCGACCAATACGCCCATGTGGCCGACCTTCGAGACGGGCCACCACATCTGCCAGATCGTCGACGCCTGCATGGAGTCCTCGCGCCTCGGGCGGTGGGTGGACATTCCCAGCGTCTGACAGCGGACTCGACGAGGAGCCGCGTCGCAGGCGCGCCTCGAGGAGGCGGTCGAGAGGACGCTCTGCGGACGTCGCCATCCTGGCGCAAGGTCGTGCCGATTGAAGGTGGCGACACCAGGAACCTGGTGTTCGCCGTCGCACGCTTGTGCGTCACGCGGATGCCGTCCATCCATGCTTAACCCATTCTTGACCGGAATCGCTCTATCCTCGGCGATCATCGCCCGACTTCGCTCCAACCGCCGACCCCTTCGCTGCAAGCCGACAATCCACGGACGACCAGACGTGCTCAGAAGACTGAAGTCCGCCCTCTCGGCCGTCGCCCTGACCCTGGTGCTCGGGGGCTGCGTCAACGTCATGGACGACGTCCTCGACCCGGCGCCGCACCTCCAGCCGATCCCGGCCGCGCTGATGGCCCAGATGCGGACCAAGGGCATGACGCCGTCGAGCCCGATCCTCGTGCGCGTCTTCAAGCAGGAAAGCGAACTGGAGGTCTGGAAGCTCGCGGCGAGCGGCCGGTACGAGCTTCTGAAGACCTATCCGATGTGCCGCTGGTCCGGAAAGCTCGGGCCGAAGGTCAAGGAGGGTGATCGCCAGGCGCCGGAAGGCTTCTACACGGTGACGGCCGGCCTCCTGAACCCGAAGTCCCAGTACTACCTCTCCTTCAACCTCGGCTATCCGAACCGCCTGGAGCGCGCGCTCGGGCACACCGGCGATTCGCTGATGGTCCACGGCGCCTGCGCCTCCGTCGGCTGCTTCGCCATGACGGACGAGGCGATGGGCGAGATTTACGCCCTGGCGCGCGACGCGCTGGCCGGCGAGAAGAAGTCCTTCCAGGTGCAGGCCTTTCCGTTCCGGATGACGCCCGAGAACATGGCGCGCTACCGCTCGGACCCGAACATCGCGTTCTGGCGCAACCTCAAGGAAGGCTACGATGCCTTCCGCGTCCGCGGTCAGGAGCCGAAGGTCTCCTCCTGCGGGCGGCGCTACGTCTTCGACGTGCCCGACGAGATCGCCAAGACGCTCGACCCGCTGGCCGAGTGCCCGCCCTCCGTGACGGGCGGGCCGCCCGACCTCCTCGCCGTCAGTTCGGCCGACGAGGAAGCGGTGAAGGCGATCCTGGCGACCCGCCAGCCCTCGAAGCCCGTCGCCTACGTCGACGGGGGCATGCACCCCAGCTACCTCCAGACCCTGCGCAAGCTCGGGCCGAGCGGACTGGCGAAAGCCTCGTCCATGCGGGGCGTTCCGATCAGCCGTCCCGACGCGTTGCTCGGAACGGCGTCGAGCGGCGCTCCTTCGACGAACTGAGCCGCATCACCCTCTCTCCCGATCGCCCAACTGCTCCGGGGCGAGCGGGAGAGAGGGTGCAGTCAGCCAGCTGACGCCGGCCGAAGTCGAGGTCGGATCGGGCGGGTTCGGGAAGCCCTCGCTTTTCACCCGCATCGCCGTTTCGAGAGATCGCTCGGGATCGGTGTGGAGGTCGTGACGTCGAGGGTTTCGCAGCCGCAGAGGGCGACGGAGGCGGGGCGTCACGAGCGGGCCGGGCCTCAGGCCGAGAGCGGGGTTTGCCTGACGACGATCGGCGCGTGATGGGGCACGCGCTCGTAGAGGTCGATCACGTCCTGGTTCACGAGCCGGACGCAGCCGGCCGAGGCGGCGGTGCCCATCGTCCACCATTCCGGCGAACCATGGAGGCGGTAGAGGGTGTCCTCGCCGTTCTGGTGGATGTAGAGAGCGCGTGCGCCCAGCGGGTTGCCGATGCCGGGCTCCATGCCGCCATTGGCGACGGAATAGCGCTCGAGGTTGGGCTGGCGCTCGATCATCTCGGCCGGCGGCTTCCAGCGCGGCCAGTGCTGACGCCAGTGCACGATGCCGCGCCCTTCCCAGGTGAAGCCGACACGGCCGATGCCGACGCCGTAGCGCATCGCGGTGCCGCCCGGCTCGACGAGGTAGAGGAAGCGGTTGGCCGTATCGACCACCACCGTTCCCGGCGCCTCGGCGGTGGGGTCGGTGACCTGCTGGCGATAGAACTTCGGGTCGATCTTCCAGTAGGGCACGGCCGGGATTTCGTGCCCGCCATCGACGAGGGCCGCGTAGCGGGCGTCGAGTTCGGGCGTGCGCTGCCCATCGAAGCCCTGGGGCTCGATCGCCGCCGGTTGGGGCGGGGGCGGCAGCTGCGGCGCCGGCGCCTGGGGCGGGGCATCCCGTGTCGCGACGCATCCCGCCGACAGGAGGTTGAGGGCGGCCGCTCCCAGAACGAAGGCGCGGCGGGTTAGAAGAGGTGCGGTCAAATCACAGGCTCGAGCTCGACGACGAAGGCCGATATCTACACCTTGCCCCGCATCCTTCCAGATGGTTATGATTGATCGGCAGCATAGCCGAAGCGAATGGATGGCCACGGGGGAGGCCAGGCCGTCCGGGCGGGCAGGCGCGTGGGGGCGGGATGGATCTGGCAGCGGCGCTTCGAGCCTTCACGCGGACCGTCGAGCGCGGCTCGATCACGGCCGCCGCCCAGGACCTGTCGCTGTCGCAGCCCGCCGTGTCGAAGCACATCGCCAACCTGGAGCGGCGTGTGCAGGCGCGCCTCCTGGAGCGCTCCGCGCGCCTCGTGCGGCCGACGCCGGAAGGCCAGGCGCTCTACGACGCCAGCCGCTCGGCGCTCGCCTCCATCGACGCCGCCGTCGAGGGCCTCAGCGCGATGACCGGCTCGATCGAGGGGACGATTCGCCTCCACGCGCCGTCCTGCATCGGGGGGCGGTATCTCCATCCCCTCGTGATGCGGTTCCAGCGCGCCCATCCCGACGTGACGTTCGAGCTGGTGCTGGAGAACCGGACGGTCGACCTCGTCTTCGAGAACTTCGACATGGCTTTCATGCACGGGCGACCGAGCGCGCAGGACCTCGTCATCCGCCGCCTGGGGCTCGCGCGTCGCATCCTTGTCGCAAGCCCGGCCTTTCTCGACGAGCACGGCCCCGTCGACACGGTGGAGCGCTTGTCGCAGGTTCCGCTGGTGACGACGTCGCGCTCCATGACGGCGAAGAACCGGCTGGCGCTCCTGTCGAACGGTCAGGTGCTGGAGCTGGAGGTCCGCTCGATCCTTCATTCCAACGACGCGCACGTGGTCGGGCGAACGCTTCTCGACGGCCATGCGGCAGGTCCGGTCCAGTCCTTGCTGGTCACCGACGATCTGAGGTCCGGCCGCTTGGTGCGCATCCTGCCGGACTGGGAGGTGCGCCCGACCGAGCTGTTCCTCGCCTATCCCTCCGTGCGCTTCATGCGTCCGGCGGTGCGCGCTTTTTCCGACTTCGTCCTCGCCGGCATCCGCACCGTCGACGGGCTGGACAGGGCCTGACGCGGCCGAACGCTTGCTGGGCGTCTGGGTAGCGCCGCCGGATTCATCGTCCACCCATCTTGCACCGCCTGTCACTTAGTGCCATATCTCTGTGGCACCAAGTGACACGGAGGCGGCGATCGAACGGTCGAAGATGGAGGAGGCGCGGCTCGCCGTGTCGCGGCACGCGGCGGACCTCTTCTGGAAGCACGGCGTGGACGGAACCAGCGGCGACGCCATCGCGGAGGCTGCCGGTCTCTCCAAGCGCACGGTCTGGCGCTACTTCCGCTCCAAGGAAGCCTGCGCCGAGCCGCTGCTCCTGGCAACGGAGCTGCGCTTCGCGGCATACCTCGAAGCCTGGCCGCGGTCTCAGTCGCTCGAGGCCTACCTCCTCGCCACCATGCGCGCCTTCGTCGGGGACGAGCAGTATGTCCGCGACGGCGTCGCCGCCGCCCGCCTCGTCGCGATGCTGCCCAAGGAGCCGGCGCTGCGCTCGGCCTGGCTGATGGCCTGTGCCCAGGCCGAGGAGCAGTTCGTCCGCGTCGTGGCGGCGCGGACCGGCCGCTCGCCCGAAGAGTTCGACGTCAGGCTCTGCGCGGCGACCGCCATGGCCGCCCTGCGCCTCGTCGACGAAGAGATCAGTTCGGCCGCCATCAACGGCGGCCGGCACTTCACGCTGGACGAACTGTCCGGCCGCATCGCCGCTGCCATCCGGGTAGCTTGCACCCTGCCGATCTGCGATCCCGTCGAGGATTGAGGCCGGCTCGCGACTGAGCCGCGCGCCGCCGCCTGTCGCGGCGCGCCTCATCGAACACACGGAGCCACCATGATCCCGACGAGAAGAGCCCGGCTATCCGGGCTCGGCCCCGACGCGCGCCGTGCCGCCGGGGAGCGGAGCCCGCATGCCCGCACCGCTCCCGCGCGTCTCGCCGGGCGCGCGAGCGCCCTTTGCCTCTCCCTTCTGCTCGGAGCGCTGCCCGCCTCCGCCAACGAGGACATGCCGATGATCTATCCCGACACCAAGCGCGTCGACGTCGTCGACCACCTGTTCGGCGTCGATGTCGCCGATCCCTATCGCTGGCTGGAGACCGACTGGCGCCGCGACGCCGAGGTGGCGCGCTGGGTCGATGCGCAGGACAAGCTCGCGCGCTCCTACCTCGCCGGGCTGCCGGAGCGCGACGCCTTCGCCACGCGGCTCGCCGCGCTGTTCGACCACGAGCAGTTCGGCGTGCCGGAAAAGCGGGGCGGGCGCTACTTCTCGCCGCGCCTTGCCGGACTCGAAGCCCAGGCGACGCTCGTGATGCGCGAAGGCGTCAACGGGCGCGACCGGGTGATCCTCGATCCGAACAGGTGGTCCAAAAAGGGGGACGTCGCGCTCGCGGAATGGGCGGTCTCGCAGGATGGATCCCACGTCGCCTTCGCCATGCAGGAGGGCGGCAGCGACTGGCGCCGGATCCGGATCCTCGACGTCGACGGCGAGGCCTTCCTCGACGACGAACTCGCCCGCGTCCGGTTCACGACGATCGCCTGGGCGCGGGACGGGTCGGGCTTCTTCTACGCCCGCTTCCCGGACGCGGCGGCGGACGAGGGCTTCGAGACGCCGGTCGCCGGCCACGCCGTCTACTTCCACCGGCTCGGCACGCCGCAGGCCGAGGACCGGCTCCTGTTCGAAACGCCCGATCGGCCGAACCTCCTCAACATCGTCTGCGTCACGGAGGATGGCCGCTATGCCACCGTCTCGTCGATGCCCGGCGCCGGCGGCAACGCGCTCGCGATCGTCGACCTCGAGGACCCCGCTTGGACGCCGCGCGTCCTCGTCGCGGAAACGACGAACGCCTGGGCGCTCGTCGGCAACGTGGGAACGAAGCTCTTTCTCTCGACGCAGAAGGGCGCCGAGCGGGGCAAGATCGTCACCCTCGACCTCGCCGACCCGGACGGCCGCTTCGAGGACCTGATTCCGGAAGGCGATGCGGCGCTGCGCGAGGCGGTGCTGATCGGCGGTCGCTTGGTCCTTTCCACCATCGTCGATGCCCGCATGCGGATCGAGCGCTTCCGCCTGGACGGCACGCCCGACGGCACCGTCGAGCTTCCCGGCATCGGCAGCGCCGGCGGCTTCACCGGCCGGGCCGACGACGCCGAGGCCTTCTTCGTCTTCACCAGCCACGACGCGCCGACGACGATCCTTCGCTACGACGTCGCGAAGAACGCCGCCACCGTCTGGGCGGAGCCGAAGGTCGAGGCCGACCTCGACGCCATCGAAGTCGAGCAGCGCTTCTTCGCCTCGACGGACGGGACGCGCGTGCCCCTCTTTCTCGTGCGGCGCAAGGACGTCGCGGATCCCGCGCCGACCCTCCTCTACGGCTATGGCGGCTACGGGATCAGCATGACGCCCTTCTTCTCGCCGGCCACGATCGCCTGGGTCGAGCAGGGCGGCGTCTACGCCGTCGCCAACATCCGCGGCGGTGGGGAGTACGGCAAGGCCTGGCACGATGCCGGCCGCATGGCCAACAAGCAGAACGTCTTCGACGACTTCATCGCGGCCGGCGAGTACCTCAAGAGCGAGGGGATCACCGCGCCCGGCGGCCTCGCGATCCAGGGCGAGTCGAACGGCGGGCTGCTCGTCGGCGCCGTGGTGAACCAGCGCCCCGACCTCTTCGCCGCGGCGCTCCCCGGCGTCGGCGTCATGGACATGCTGCGCTTCGACCGCTTCACCGGCGGGCAGTTCTGGAGGCAAGACTACGGCGATCCGGGGCAGGAGGCCGACTTCCGCAACCTCCTGTCCTATTCGCCGCTGCACACCATCGCGCCGGGGCGAAACTACCCCGCCATCCTGACGCTAACGGCCGACACGGACGACCGCGTGGTGCCCGGCCATTCCTTCAAGTACGCCGCCACCCTTCAGGCCGCCGACCTGGGCGACCGACCCCGCCTCCTGCGCGTCGACCGGCAGGTCGGGCACGGCGCGGGCATGCCGACCGGGAAGGCCGTCGATCAGCTCGCCGACATGCTGGCCTTCGCCGCCCGCTGGACGGGCCTGACGGTGGAGGCGCCGCGATGACCGCCGCGACCCGTGCTCGCCGGCTGCTGCCGCTCGGCGGCGTGCTCCTCGTCGCCCTGGCCTCCGCCGGCTGCCTGTCGGACGGGGAGCAGCGACGGGCGGACCTTTATCAGGACGCCGGCACCTGCGCCGACTTCGGCGCACGCCCCGGCTCGCACGCCCACACGCAATGCATGCTCCGCCAACAGGAGCGGCGCGACAACGAGCAGATCCTGGCTCTCGAGCGCGCCCGGATCTCGTCGGAAACGGCGCGTAACAACCTGGAGATGCTCGAAACCATCCGCGCGCGGCGCCGGGAGGACTGACCGCAACCACCCGTCCATTCGATTCGAAACCGATCGAGAGAACCCGCATGAACCAGCCCATCCGCTTCGCTTGGGAGGCGCTCGGCGCCCATTTCGGCAGCACGGACCTCACCGGCCTGTCCTCCTCGCGGCGCCGCTTCGCGCCGCACCTCCTGCCCGACCTGCAATCGACGATCGAGGCGGAGCTCGCCGCCCTGTCGCCGAGGCTCTTCGGCATCCACCAGCAGCACGAGTTCATCGCGCCCAAGCTCTCCGACCTCGTCATTTCCCAGGGACATCACGTCGTGGCGCTGACGCCGCTCCAGTACCAGGACATCGACGTCGGCAGCCACGAGACCTACGCCTCGCTCAACAACGCCCTCTGGCTCTTCGAGGCGGAAGGCGAGCCGCTCGCCATCCTGCTCTCGCAGTTCTTCGAGCCGCGCGGCGGACAGGTGGTGCAGGTCGAGATCGGCTTCCTGCCGGGCGGGAACGCGGCCGCCTTCGCCCGCGACATTCTCGGCAGGGTCCAGAGGGCCGGCGAGGCGTCGCGCTACTATCGCGGCAAGATCCTCTCCTTCGAGCCGAGCGCCGGATACGACGGCATGCACTCGGCGATGCGCGTCCACGACCTGCCGGCCGTGGCGCGTGAGGACGTGATCCTGGCGCCGGCCACCATGGCGCGGCTCGACGCCCACGTTTTCGAGTTCGACCGCCACCGCGCGGGGCTGAAGCGCCTCGGCCAGTCGACGCGCAAGGGCATCCTCCTCTACGGCCCGCCCGGCACCGGCAAGACGCACGTCATCCGCTACGTCGCGGCGAACCTGCCCGGCCGCACCACGATCCTCGCCACCGCCGAGCAGATGCCCTCGATCGGCCGATACATCGCGCTCGCGCGCACGCTCCAGCCGAGCATCGTGGTGCTGGAGGACGTCGACCTCGTCGGGCGGGCGCGCGAGGAGATCAACAGCGTCAAGACCGAGACCCTCCTCAACCGCCTCCTCAACGAGATGGACGGCCTCGCGCCCGAGGCCGACATCTTGTTCGTCCTCACCACCAATCGGCCGGAGGATATCGAGGAGGCGCTGGCCTCGCGGCCGGGGCGCGTCGACGAGGCGATCGAGATCCCGCTGCCCGACGCCTACTGCCGGCGCCGGCTCGTATCCCTTTACGGCCGGGCGCTCGCCTTCGCAGACGGGGCGGCCGCGCGGGCGGTCGAGGCCTCGGACGGCGGAAGCGCCGCCTATGTCAAGGAGATGGTGCGACGGCTCGCCCAGCGCGCGCTCGCCCGCAACGGCGGCAACGCCGTGACGCTCGCCGACGTCGAGGCCGTCTTCGGCGATCCCGGCATCCTGTCGAGCCGTGTCAACCGGCGCATCGTCGGGCTGACGGAGCGCGGGCGCAAGCCCGACCCGGACCAGGACGACTGCTGCGAGGCGTAGGGCCTCGAACGGCGATCGAAGAGGCGGTCCGATCGCTCACGACCGCGTTGGCGGACAGCAACGGATCGACACCCGCCGGGGCTGATGCGAGCGTCGGCTGACCCGACACCGGTCGCCAGGATCAGGTGGTTCTCTGACTGTTGGGCTTGAACGACGATCGGTCCGCCCACGGCCCTTCTTGTCACCGAACGGGCTCGTCGCGCCGGGAGAGATCGAGGAGTTGAAAGGCCGACGCGGCGTCCGTGACGAGGTGGGTGGCGAAGCCGCCGCGAAGCGCGGCGTGGAGGGCGGGCACGCGCTCCGTCCCCGCGCAGACGGCGACGCGGGCCGGCACGCGGCGCAGGCGCTCCAGTTCGATGCCGATGATGCGTCCGTCCAGCGGCCCGGAGATCGGCCGGCCGTCCGCGTCGATGAAGCGGCCGGCGATCACGGCGGCGGCTCCGCGCCCGCGATAGAAGTCGAGTTCGGCGCGGCTCGCCACGCCGGACTGGACGATGTGGCTCTCGGCCGTGGCGAGCCCGACGGCGAAGAGGGCCGCGTCCAAGCCCTGGAAGCGCGCGAGGTGGCCGGCGATCAGCGGCTCTCGCGACAGGGCCGACACGAGATCAGTGCTGGAAAGCACGGCCGGGGCGTGGAGGGTGGCGCAAGCCGCGCCGAAGCGCTCGGCGATGAGGGAGGTGCAGCTCTCCGCCGTGAAGCGGAAGGGCAGTGCCATCGAGCCGACGAGCTGCACGACGGTCATGGCGGGATAGGCGCGGCGCGGCAGCAGCTCGGCGACGCGGTGGACGGTCTCGCCCCAGGCGACGCCAAGGGTGGCGTCGGGCGCGACGAGGTCGTCGAGCCACATGGCGGCGGCGCGCGCGACGCTTTCCAGCGGCACGCTGGACACGTCCGGCACGAGGTAGACGGCTTCGAGGCCGAAGCGCTCGGCGAGGCTCGATGCGGTCTGCGACCGGGCGAGAACGGCCGGATCGAGCGAGATGCGCACCAGCCCCTCGTCGCGGGCCTGGCGCAGGTAGTTGTGGACGCTGGCGCGCGAGACGCCGAGCCGCTCGGCGATTTCGGCCTGGCTCATGTCCTCGACGAAGTAGCCCCAGGCGGCCCGCACCATCGGGCTCTGGCCGGCATCGAGCGAGGGCGCCGGGACGCCCGCCGCCTTAGGCGCGCGCGGGCTGCTTGCCATAATCGTCGAAGAGGGCGAGGACTCGGGTCATCTCGGCATCGTCGAGGATCACGGGCTCGCCGAGGGAACAAGCGAGGATGTACTGCCGGGCCATGGCCTCCACCTCGCCGGCGAGCCAGAGCGCCTTGTCGAGGCTCGCGCCGAAGGCGATCTGGCCGTGATTGGCGAGGAGGCAGGCGCGCCGGCCTTCGAGAGCGGTCAGCATGGCTTCCGACAGGGCCTGCGTGCCGAAGGTCTCGTATCGGGCACAGGCGAGGTCGCGCCCGCCGGCCGCCGCGACCATGTAGTGGAAGGCGGGAATGCCGCGGCGCAGGCACGACAACGCGGTCGCATGCGGCGAGTGGGTGTGGACCACCGCGCCCGCTTCCGGGCGGTTGTTGTAGATGTCGAGATGCATGCGCCACTCGGACGACGGGCGCCAGCCGCCGGACCAGGAGCCGTCCTCGGCGACGAAGACGATCGCGTCCGGTGTCATCGCCTCGTAGGGCACGCCCGACGGCGTCACCAGCATGCCGCCCTCGACGCGGGCCGAGACGTTGCCGGAGGTGCCCTGGTTGATGCCTTCCGCGTTCATGCGCAGGCATATGCGGATGATCGCCTCACGGAGGGCCCGGTCGTCGCGGTGCGCCATGGCTCAGGCCGCGTCCTGCCGGCGCTCGGAGAAGAGGCCCGCGATGGCCTCCTCCTCGGCCGCGACGACGCCGCGCTCGGTGATGAGGCCGGTGACGAGACGGGCCGGCGTCACGTCGAAGCCGTAATTGACGACGGGCGAGCCGTCCGGCGTCACCTGGAGCGTGCCGATTTCGCCGCTCTCCGTCTTGCCGTGGACGTGGGTCATCTCCTCCGCCCCGCGCTCCTCGATCGGGATGTCGCGCCCGGATTTCAGCGAGAAGTCGATCGTCGGCGAAGGCAGGGCGACGAAGAAGGGCACGCCGTTGTCGTGGGCGGCGAGGGCCTTCAGATAGGTGCCGATCTTGTTGCAGACGTCGCCGTTGGCCGTGGTGCGGTCGGTGCCGACGATCACCATGTCGACGAGCCCGTGCTGCATCAGGTGGCCGCCGGTGTTGTCGGCGACGACGTGGTGGGGCACGCCGTGATTGTTCAGCTCCCAGGCCGTCAGCGCCGCGCCCTGATTGCGCGGCCGCGTCTCGTCGACCCAGACGTGGACGGGAATGCCCGCCTCGTGGGCGAGGTAGATCGGCGCCGTCGCCGTGCCCCAGTCGACGGTGGCGAGCCAGCCGGCATTGCAGTGGGTGAGGATGTTGATCGGCTCGCCGTCCCCCTTCTTTGCGGCGATTTCGCGGATGAGGGCGAGGCCGTTCTCGCCGATCCGCCGGTTGATCGCGACGTCCTCCTCGACGATCTCGGCGGCGCGCGCCCAGGCGGCATGCTCGCGGTCCGCCTCGGGCAGCGGCTGGAGCGTCCGCATCATCTCGTCCAGCGCCCAGCGCAGGTTTACCGCGGTCGGGCGGGTGGCGAAGAGCGCGTCGTAGACGGTCTTCAGCCGGGCGTCGGAGGCGTCGCCGTGAAGACCGAGCGCGACGCCGTAGGCGGCGGTGGCGCCGATCAGCGGGGCACCGCGCACGAGCATGTCGCGGATGGCGCGCACGGCGTCGTCCAGGGAGCGAAGGCTCGTCGTCTCGAAGCGGTGGGGCAGGCGGGTCTGGTCGATGATGCCAATGCTGCCGGGCCGCCCCTCGGCGGGCTCGGCCTCGACCCAGATCGTGCGCGTCGGCTGTCCCTTAACCTTCATGCGTCGGCTCCCGAAAGGATGGCGGCGCGCCGGCAGGCGGCCGAAACTGTTGCGATGGCCCGGCGCTCGACGACGAGCTGGCGAGCGAGCGCGAGGGCGCGTGTCTCGCAGGCCGCGCGCAGGGCCGGCGGCTCGATTGTCTCAAGGTCGGACACGTGGGCGAGGCCGAGGATGCGCCGCGCCATCTTCGCGCCGGCAAAGCCGAGCGCGTCGACCTGGAGGCGGGCGAGGAAGGCTTCCAGCGCGGCCTCGGAGGCGTCCGCCTGGCCCTGCTCCTCGAAGAGGCTCGCGGGATAGGCGTCGCCGCGGCGCTCGGTGCGCCAGAGTTCGGAGAAGCGCGCGGCGAATGCGTCCCAGACGCGGGTTCCCTGGACGAGGAGCCAGGCCTTCATCGCCTCCGCACCCGGCCCGTGGCCGTCCTGCGCGAAGTAGCTGAGGAAAAGGTTGGCGAGGAGTGCGCCGACGTCGAAGCCCATGGGACCGTAGAAGGCGAATTCGGGGTCGATGACGCGCACGTCCTCCGCGTCGCCAGCCTTCGAGACCATGACCGAGCCCGTGTGGAGGTCGCCGTGGACCAGCGCCTCGGCCGAGCACAGGAACTGCCACTTCAGCTCCTGGATCGCCAGCTTCCACTCGGCGTCGCCGCGCACCTTGGCCGCCGTCCCGTCGAGCTCCGGGCTCGTCCAGCGGTTCAGCGGGTGGACGCGGTAGGGATCGGTGAAGACGAGGTCCTCGGTGATCTTGGCGAGCGCGGTGTTGCCCGCGAAGAGCGCCGCCTCGCGCTTCTTCTCGGCCGCGGATAGGTTTAGGTCGGAGGTGCGGAACAGCGTCTCGGCCATGAAGCGGCCGAGGATCGGCGCCGCCGTCTCGTGGCGTTCGCGGGCCGTCAGCGCCTTGCGCCAGATGACGTGGGTGCCGAGGTTCTCCATGACGATGAGCGCCTGGGGGCCGTCGAAGCGTAGGATCTGCGGGACGGTGCCGGCCAGGCGCGCCTGCCGCGACAAAGCGGCGTGCTCGAAGAAGGAGCGCGACAGCGGCAGCGGCCAGCTTTCCCCGACGAGGCGCACGAAGGGCAGCGCCTGCTTGGCGCAGACCGAGCCCGCCGGACCCTCGACGATGTAGACGAAGTTGAGATTGCCGTCGCCGACCTCGCGCACCTGCCAGTCTTCGGGACGCCCGCCGAGCCGGGCGGCGACCTCGGGATAGGCGGCGAGGCGCGCGGCGACGCGCTCCACGGCCAGCGGCTCGTAGGCGCCGTAGTCCGGCACGACGTCGACGAGCGGTTCCGGTTGCAGGCCTCCCGAATGGATCATGGCGCGGACCTCCCTCCCGCTGGCATTTTTCAAATGGGTTTGACATAGGCCAGTGCATCGAGCAAGTCTGTCGGCGAAATCGGCTCGGGAGACGCCGGTTCGGGAGGAGAATCGCATCGTGCTCGGCGAAGAAGCTGCGCATCGGGGGCCGGCCGCGGGAGGCGCGGGCGCGCCCCGGCTGGCGCTCGAGGGCGTGACGAAGAGCTTCGGCGCGTCCGCCGTGCTGAAGGGCGTCGACCTGTTCTTGCGCGCTGGGGAGATCGTCGCCTTCATGGGCGCGAACGGCGCGGGCAAGTCGACGCTGGTGAAGATCGTCGCGGGCGTCCACGACCTGTCGGGCGGCGCGATGCGCCTCGACGGCCGTCCGTTCCAGCCATCCTCGCCCTCCGACGCGCTGCGACACGGCATCGTCGTCGTCCACCAGGCGATCAACGACAACGTCGTCCTGTCGATGGACGTCCTCGAGAACCTCTGCATCGACCGGCTCTGCCGCGGCGGTCCGGTTCTGTTCCGGCGCGGGCGCTGGCGGGCGGAGGCCCAGGCCATGGCGGCGCGCGTCGGCCTCGACGTGCCGCTGAACACGCCGGTGTCCGAACTGTCGCTCGCCGACCGGCAGATGGTGGCGATCGCCCGCGCGCTCGGCCACGACCCGAAGCTCCTGATCCTCGACGAGCCGACCTCGGCGCTGTCCGACGCCGAGGCCGAGCGGCTGTTCCGCGTCGTCCTCGACCTCAAGCGGCGAGGCGTGCCGGTCCTCTACATCTCGCATCGCATGGGCGACATCCGCCGCCTCGCCGACCGCATCGTCACGCTGCGCGACGGCGTCGTGACTGGCGACTTCGCGCCCCCGCTCGACTATGGCGCGGCCGTCCAGGCCATGCTCGGCCGCCAGCTCGCCAAGGCCAGCCACGCCCGTGTGCCCGGCGGCGAGGTCGTGGTGGAGACGCGGGACCTGCGCGTGTCGGCGGAAAGCCCACCGGTCTCGCTGTCGCTGCGCACCTGCGAGGTGACGGCGGTCGTCGGGCTCGTCGGCGCGGGAAAGACGGAGCTCGCGGAATGCCTCTTCGGCGCCCGCCGACCGGCCGCCGGCGCGATCCGCCTCGACGGTCGTCCCTTCGCCCCGGCCTCGCCGGGCGCGGCGGTCGCGGCCGGCGTCCACATGGCGGCGGAGGACCGGGCGGGCGCCTCGCTGGTGCCGGACTTCGACCTGTCGCAGAACGTTTCGCTGCCCTTCACCCGCGCCTTCAGCAGCCTGGGTCTCCTCGGCCGCTCGGCCGAGCGGCGCCACGCCGCCGACTTCGTGCGGCGCCTCGGCATCGTCGCGCCCTCCGAAATCGCGCCGATGTCGGCGCTGTCGGGCGGCAACCAGCAGAAGGTGGTGCTGGCCCGCTGGCTGTCGCGGCCCTGCCGCCTCCTGATCCTCGACGAGCCCTTCCAGGGCGTCGACATCGCCGCGCGCCGCGACATCGGCCAGGCGCTGCGCGACACGGCGGAGGCGAGGGCGACGCTGGTCCTGTGCGCCGACCTCGACGAGGCCGCGGAAGTCGCCGACCGCATCCTCGTCATGAGCCAGGGCGCAGTGGTCTCCGAACACTTCGCCGGCAGCCTCGACCGCGAGGCCGTTATCCGAGATCTGTCGAAGAGCACCCATGCCGAGCGCCATGCAGCCTGACCTCGCCCAGCCCGCCTCGGCAAACCTGCCCGAGCGCAAGCGAAGCGAGGGCTTCGCCTTCCGCCCGATCGCCGTGCGCTACGGGCTCGTGACGCTGCTCGTCCTGATGGTCGCGTTCTTCGGCGTCATGGAGCCGTCCTTCCTGTCGGTGCGCAACCTCGTGATCGTGCTCCAGTCGGTGTCGATCGTCGCGATCCTGGCACTCGGCGTGACGGCGACGCTCGTCGTCGGCGGCTTCGACCTGTCGATCGGGGCGGTGGCGGCGACCAGCCTCATGACCTCTTCCTACATCATGGTGGTTTTCGGCGGCGGCACGGTCGCGGCGGTCGGAGCATGCCTGGCGGTCGGCGCGCTGGTCGGCCTCGTCAACGGCCTCCTGATCGTGCGCCTGCGCATCCCGGATCTCCTCGCGACGCTCGGCATGATGTTCCTGCTGCTCGGGCTCCAGCTCATCCCGACGGAAGGGCGCTCCATCGCCAGCGGCATGACGCTGCCGGACGGCTCGACCGCGACTGGCAGTTTCACGGCCGCCTTCCTGGCGCTCGGCCGCTACCGCGTCTTCGACCTCGTGCCGATCTCGGTGCTCGTGATGCTGGCGCTCGCGCTCCTCATTACCGTCTTCCTCACCTTCACCCGGTTCGGGCGCATCATGTACGCGATCGGCTCCAACGAGCGGGCCGCACGCCTCGCCGGCGCGCCGGTCGAGGCCTACCGGATCGCCGCCTACATGATCTCCGGCGTCTTCGCGAGCGTCGGCGGGGTGCTGCTCGCCGCCCGCGTCGGGCGCGGCGACGTGTCCTCGGGCAATTCGCTCCTCCTCGACGCGGTCGCCGCCGCGCTCATCGGCTTCGCCGTCTTCGGGGCGGGCAAGCCGAACGCCATCGGCACCGCCATCGGCGCACTCTTCGTCGGCCTGCTCCTCAACGGCCTGACCATGATGAACGCGCCCTACTACGCGCAGGACTTCATCAAGGGCGCCGTTCTCGTCGCGGCCCTGATGTTCACCTTCGGCCTGTCGAACCGGCCGCGATAACGAAAACAAAAGGGGAGGACAAACCATGACACGCATCACCCGGCGCCGGCTTCTCGCGGGAACGGCCCTGGCGCTCGGCGCGGCCGCTGCCGGCCTGCCGCTGCGCGCGCTCGCGCAGGGCGCCGCGCCCGCGCCCTTCGACGGCTCGAAGAAGCCGCGGATCGCACTGGTGCGCTACCTTTCCACCGGCGACTTCTTCCAGGCCTATCTCTCGGGCGTCGAGCGGCAGGCCGAGGCTCTCGGCATCGAGCTGCGCGTCTTCGACAGCCGCCAAGATGCGGCCCTCCAGGCCGACATGATGGACCAGGCGATCGGCCTCGGCGTCGACGGCATCATCGTCCAGCACGGGCTGACGGAATCGATGAAGCCCGCCGTCCAGCGCGCCCTGGACGCCGGCATCAAGGTCGTCGCCTTCGACGTCAACGTCGAAAACGAGGCGGTGCCGCAGGTCGAGCAGTCCGACCGCGACCTCGCCCGTCTCGCGCTGGAGCAGGCGATCAAGGACAATGGCGAGGAGTTCGAGGCGGGCTACGTCTACGTGGCCGGCATCGCGCCTCTCGACCGTCGGGACGAGACCTGGACGGAATTCAAGGCGAAGTATCCCGGCATCAAGGAGGCCGCGCGCTGGGGCACGATGGACAATCCCATCGCCAACTCCGTCGCCAACCAGGCCTCGGCGGTTCTGCGCGCCAACCCGACGATCCAGGTCGTCTTCGCGCCCTATGACGAGTTCGCCAAGGGCGTGAAGATCGCGGTGGACGAGGCCGGCATGTCGGGCGACATCAAGATCTACTCCGCGGACATCTCAACCGCCGACATCGCGGCGATGCGCGAGCCCGGCTCGGCCTGGGCCGCGACCGCGGCGACGAACCCCGCTGTCGTCGGCGAAGTCTCGGTGCGAACGCTCGCCATGCTGCTCGCCGGCGAGAACCCCGGCGCCTCGGTAATCGTGCCGCCGACCCTCATCACGCAGGCCCAGCTCAACGACGAGAACATCGCCAACATGGAGGAGCTGTCGAAGAAGCTGCCGCAGTTCGCCCATGCCGACGTCGCCGTCCCCGCCTGGATGAAGCTGCCGCCGCGCTGAGACCGATCGCAGCCGGCGGAGCTCGACTCGGCCGGCTGCGAGCTGCTTGTCGACGGTCGTCCAGGTTCCCCTGTGCCATTCCCCGCAGGTTGTTCGCCCGAGCCTATCCCTGCGAGACGCAGGCGCTCCCCGAGGCGCCGGAGAAGGACAGAAGGTGCCGGACGAGAGCGTCGGCTCCGTCGGCGGGCGGTCCGGAATTGTCGATCCGCAGGTGACTGAGGGCGCCGGCCGGCATCTCCAGGTCGACCTGCCGTGCCAGCCGCGCCTCGATCTCGGCCGGTGGTTCTCGGCCCCGCGCCGCGATGCGCGAGACCAGCACGGCGCGGGGCGCGGTGATCTCGACGATGGCGAGGCGTCCGAAGCGTTGCGCCGCTTCCGCGAGCGAGCGCCGCGACAGGTTGGCGAGAACCACCTGTCCCCCCGCGACGGCTTTCGCCACTTCGCGCGGCAGGCCGTAGGCGAGGCCGTGCGCTCGCCACGTCAGGCAGAAGGCGCCGGCCGCCTCGGCGCGCTCGAAGGCCGCCTCGTCGAGGCTGTCGTGATCCTCGCTCGATCCGTCGGGCGGGCGGGTGACGACCCGCCGCGCGAGGCCGAACCGCGGCTCGCCGTGCAGGCGCTCCATGGCGAGGCGGATCAGCGTGTCCTTGCCTGCGCCGCTCGGGCCGACGATCGCGACGAGGAGGCCGCGACCGGGATGCTCCGGCTCAAGCGACACGGCGACCCTCGCGCCAGATGCCGCGGACCACCGGCGGCGTGCCCGACGCAGCCGGCGCCCGGACCCGCACGAGGTCGGCCCGGAGCCCGGGAGACAGAGCGCCCCGATCGTCGAGCCCGGCGACGCGGGCGGGCGTGCGCGTCACCATGGCGGCGGCCGCCGGCAGGCCGATCGTGTCGGCCAGGGCGAAGGTCGCCTGGATCAGGCTGAAGGGCACGTAGTCCGAGGACAGGGCGTCGAGGACGCCGATCTCCACGAGATCCCGCGCCGAGACGTTGCCCGAATGCGAGCCGCCGCGCACGACGTTGGGCGCGCCCATCAGCACGGACAGGCCCGCCTCGCGCGACAAGCGCGCGGCCTCCAGCGTCGTCGGGAACTCGGCAAGCGCGATGCCGAGATCGCGGCTTTCCGCGACATGGGCGGCTGTGGCGTCGTCGTGGGATGCGAGCCGGATGCCGGCCGCGTGGCAGCGCTCGGCGATGGCGCGGCGGTTGCCGGGCGCGTGCTGCTCGGATTCGCGGACGCGCCGCTCGCAGAAGGCGTCGAAGACCGCGTCCGACATGCCCGACTTGCCCTGGTAATAGATCCGGTAGGTCTGGAGATCCACGAACTGGCGCTGTCCGGGCGCGTGATCCATCAGCGAGGCGAGGCGCACGCGCGCATTGCCGGCCAAGGCCTCGAAGCTCGGAAGGACGTCGGGGGCCGAGACCTCGCAGCGCAGGTGGATGAAGTGCTCGGCGCGCAGGGCGTCGTCGGCGCCCGCCGTCAGGATGGCGTCCGCCATCGCGCTCATGTCGGCCGAGCCGAGCGCAGCGTCCTCGTCCATGCCGACGCGCAGCGCGTCGAAGACGGTGGTGATGCCCGAGGCCGCGACCTGCGCGTCGTGGGCCTGGAGCGCGGCGTGGATGTTCCAGCGCACCTTGGGGCGCGGCAGGTAGTGGCCTTCGAGGTGGTCGGTGTGGAGCTCCACGAGGCCGGGCAGGAGGTGGTCGCCCTCGCAGTCGGTGCCGGTCCGCACGCTGCCGGACGAGATGTCGGCGATGCGTCCGTCGCGCACGAGGAGGCTGCCCTCGACGATCTCGTCGGGCAGCACGATGCGGGCGTGGGTGAAGACGTCTTCGGTCGGCTGGCGGGTCATCATGGGCAGCGTTCAGCGAATGGAGGCGAGGGGATGGCGGGCGTGGAGCCGGAAGGGCGCGTCCGGCTCCGGCTCGACGAAGAGGGCGAGACCGTCGATGGCGAGCGGCCGGTCGATGACGGGTGCGAGGCGCTCGGCGAGTTCGGCTTCCAGGGCCGCCGCATCCTCGTCCGGAACCGGACCGGTCAGCGTCATGTGGAAGCGGAACTCGTCGAAGACGTAAGGATAGCCCCAGTCGCCCAGCAGCGCGCGCTGGCGCGGCGTCAGGCGCTCGGGCGCGCGCCGGGCGGTCTCGGCCTCGCTCAAGGGCGCGCGGAAGGGTTCGAAGGCGCGGACCGTCTCGTCGGCGAGGGTTGCGAGGTCGGGATGTGGCCCGTCCGGCACGAGGGCGAAGAAGCGGCCGATGCGGCGCAGGGCAAGGCGCTCGACGCTCGCCGCGCCCCGCGCCGCGCAGAAGGCGGCGAGGCTCTCGTCGAGTTCGGCGAGCGTGCGCCCCTCGGCGAGGCGGAAGGGCGCCTTCATCGTGGCGTGGAAGCCGTAGCGCGCGGGCTCGGCGACGAGCGGGTCGAGGCGCGGATCGGGCTTGCGCGTCGCCTCGCCCGTGGCGGCGTCGCGGCCCAGCCAGTCGGCGGCGAGGCGCGCGAGGGGCGCGCCGTCCGGCGGCGCGTAGTAGAGGGCGGCGCGCATCAGATCACCCGCTTGCGGAGGCTTTGGGAAACGAGGTCCATCACCGTGACGGTGGCGACGACGATGATGAGGATCGCCGAAGCCTGCGGATAATAGAAGCCGCGGATCGTCTCGAACAGCACGTGCCCGATGCCGCCCGCGCCGATGACGCCGAGGCCGACGGCGACGACGAGGAGAACCGCAAAGACCACCTCGTGGATCGCCCGGAACAGGTCCATCAGGCGGCGCGGTCGACGGCTTCCATGGCCGACTTGTTGCCGAACCAGCCCACTGGACCCTGCCGAAGCGCATGCCCTCGATGACGCCGGCATAGTCGAGAGGCGAAGAAGGGCTCAATGTCGAGGCCCGTCTGCTTCTCCATGTCGGCGAGGAACGGCTCCCACCTGGTGCGCAGGTTCTGCTGCGATTCGGTCGAGGTAGTCGGCGATCTCCCGTGGATCCTCGCTCGCGCAGGCGACGTAGCCGTCGGGGCGGATGAGCCAGATCGCACCGTCGCGCAGCGGTGGCCGGACGGCGGGATCCACGAGGCCCGGGCGACGTGCGACGAGATCGTCGATGGCGCTCGTTCTCTCGGCCAGAAGCACGAACCTCGGCGCGTTCCCCGAGCCGATCGGGGTGTCGCCTTTCGCCGGTGCGAGGCGCTCGCCCGGTCGCGGTCCGCGGCGGAGGCTCGGTCCGTTCAGCGGACTGTCGGGATAATGCACCGCGACCTCCGACAGGGTATCGGCCACCTTGTGCCGCGCCGCCGTCACGCCGAGCACGAGGTGTCCGACGAGGTTGCGCACCTGCTGGGCCACCGGGTTCTTCAGCGTCGCGATCGTCGTCAGCCGCCCCGCAGCTTCCAGCACCTGGTCGCCCACCGCGCTGCGCTCCGGCGAGTAGCTGTCCAGAAGCGCCTCGCCGCATGTGCCCTGCTCGACGAGCGCGAGCTTCCAGGCGATGTTGAAGGCGTCCTGCATGCCCGTGTTCATGCCCTGGCCGCCGGCGGGGCTGTGGATGTGAGCTGCATCGCCGGCCAGGAAGACGCGCCCGTGCCGGTAATCGCGCACCTTGCGATCGTTGATCCGGAAGCCCGCCAGCCAGATCGGGTCATGGACGCTCATGCCGGGCGACGCTCGCCGCGCCAGGAGATCGCGGACTTGGTCGAGCGTCGGCGCAGGCGGGACCTCGGCGCCGGAGGAGGGCAGGTCGCCGAGAACCCGATATCGGCCCGGCGAGATCGGGAAGACGATCAGGACGCCCTCCTTGTGCCAGTAAACGGCCGCATCCGTGTCGGGATGGGGGTAGCCCGTCATGTGCACGTCGGCGAGCATCCAGTCGCTCGGCAGCGTTTCGCCGGAAAACGGGACGCCGAGCGCGTGGCGCACCACGCTGTGGGCTCCGTCGCATCCGACGAGCCAGCGGGCACGAACCGTCTCCTCGTGCCCGCTGGCGGCTTGGAGAACCGCCGAGACACCCTCGCTTCCGACGTCGATCGACTGTGCTGCGACCGAGCGCTCGACGGTGACACCCTGCTCGGCGAGCCGCTCCTCAAGAAGGCGTTCGGTCTCCGACTGCGGGATCATCAGGGCGAAAGGATAAGGGCTGGGAACGGCGTCCATCTCCAGGCGCCCGATCGTCGCGCCGCCTGCCTGGATCGATACCCCGTGAACCTTGAACCCGGCCTCGACGAAGGGCCGGGCGCCCATGCCGCGGTCCAGAAGCTCGAGCGTGCGGCTCCAGAGAACGAGGGCCTTGGACTTGTCGGTGCGCTGCGGCGCCTTGTCGACGATCCGCACCGTCACGCCGTAGCGCGCGAGCTCGGAGGCGAGGGTCATGCCGACGGGTCCGGCCCCGACGATGAGGACGGACAGATCGTTGCGCGTTCCGGCCATGGTGCTCACGCGTCGAACTCCGCAGAAGGGGAACCTTGCCCGATGTCAGTGCCTGATCGCCGTCATTCGCTGGTGCGGCAGCTCGTCGTGACTCCGCCGCGCGTCAGAGACGCCTCGCGGCCCTTGATCCAGAACTCGGTTTCCGCGTAGGCGTAGCGCCCGCCGTCGGCGGACAGGACTATCTCCTGCGATCCCGCAAAGGTCAGGCGGACCGATCCGAGGCCGCTCCCGGGCGTCGTGAACGCCGCCGTCAGCGCCTGGCCGTCGTCGCATGTGTAGCGCAGGTCTGCGGCGCTCGCCGATCCAAGGGAGCCGAGCAGCACGACGCCGCCGAGGAGGCATGCCGACCGCAGCGTCATGTTGAGCTTCCCCGGTCCTGGTTCCGCGTTTTGCTGGTATCGAACGGTACACGCGATCGCAACGCGCGTCAGCACATCCCGTCCGCGTATCGTTCGGCTTCGTGGATGTAGAAGGTTTCGCGGGAAGTCTTCGTCGAGGGGCCGGATGTCGCGTTTTTCGACCCTCGGTCCCCCTTTCATACTGATCGGACCGGCGTGCGGCCATCGTGGACTCGCTTCGCGCTTGCGGGACCTGCGGCCTCGTGTTCCGCTGACGCGAGCGGCAAGGGCCTTCCACGGGGTCGAAGGACAGGATGAGCAACCTTCTGATATCGGGTGCCTACGGGCTTGCCTTCGTGGCCGGCGCCACGGCGATCGTGCTCGCGAGCTACTTTCTCGCGCGGCGGCTCCTGCCGGAGGGGACCGAAAGCGACCGAACGCATGACGTCGCCGGATCGGTCGCGTTCAGGATCGCCGCGCTGCACGGCCTGATCCTCGGCCTCGTCTATGCCCAGGAGCTCTCCGACTACAAGGACGTCCGTTCGGCACTGACCGAGGAGGCGATCGCCGTCACCGATGTCTACAACGACATCCGGCGCTATGGCGGCGGCGAGGTCGATCCGGTGCAGGACGGGCTGAAGCGATACCTATCCACCGTCATCGACGTCGAGTGGGGCATGCTCGGGCGCTCGGAAGGGCTGTCGCCGCAGGCTTGGGCGGAGTGGGAGGGGGTCTACGAGCGCCTGCTGAACCTGCAGCCCACGACGAACCGCGAACGGTGGCTCGGCGATCGCATGCTCGGCCGTATCACCGACGTCGCAAAGCTGCGGGAAGCCCGGGAAGCCGGCGTGTTCGGGCGCTTCAGCGGCCTGTTCTGGGCTCCGGCGATCGCAGGTCTCGCCCTTCTGTCCGTGCCCTTTCACGTCTACCGCCCGACGCGCGGCCACCTCGTGCTCCTGTCGACCTTCGGGATCTATTCCGGGGTCGTGCTCTTCTTCATCTACGCCTTCTCGGACCCGTTCCGGCCGCCGGGCAGGCTCGAGCCCGTCGCCTTCGAGCGGTTGCTGAGCGGCGACCTCGATGGAAAGGTGCCCTCGCAGTGACGCGTGGCAGGCTGCCGATCGGCCTGGCGCAGGCCGCACCGGATCGACGCCGACAGCGCGCGCACGACATCTGATCGATCGAGGAACTTGCGCGACTCATAAGTATCGGCTTATGTTTGGCGCATGGTCGAGAACGACATCTTCCGCGCCCTGGCCGATCCGACGCGCCGCCTGATCTTCGAGAAGCTGGCGTCCGGCGGCATGAACGCCAGCGCCCTTCGAGAGGGGATCGGCGTCAGCCAGCCCGCGATCTCGCAGCACCTCGGCGTCCTGCGCGACGCGCGGCTGGTGCGCGAGGAGCGGCGAGGGCGCTTCGTCCATTACGAGGTCGACCCGGACGGCGTCGCGCTGATCGCCGGATGGCTCGCCAAGTACCGCGCCTACTGGCCCGCTCGCATGGACGCGTTGCGCGGCGTGCTCAAGGAGATGGACCCATGAGCCTCGACGAGATCCCGGAGCGCTCCGTCCGCGTCGAGGAGATCCACGAGTTCGACGACTCGCCCGAACGTGTCTGGCGCGCGATCACCACGCCCGGCCTGCGCGAGCATTGGCTGCCGGGCGAGGCACTCGCCTCGCCCGAGCCGGTGGCCGCAACACCGGGGCGGGACGTCAGCTACCGGATGCGGGAGCACGAGCCGCCCTTTCTCGAAAGCACGGTGACCTTCCGCCTGGAGCCGACGGAGGTCGGCGGCACGCGCCTCCGCATCCTCCACGAGCTGACCGACGCGCGCCTCCGGAAGGTCGCGCCTCAAGCCGCCAACGGCAACGCGCCGCCGCTCATGCGCGCCGCCTGACGCCTCCCGCCGCGCGCCGCGGCAATCCCCTTCCACGACCCAACCTGCCGGAGTTCGCCGATGCGCGAAGCGATGCAACTCGTCCCCATGGTGATCGAGCAGTCTCCCCGCGGGGAGCGCTCCTTCGACATCTATTCGCGCCTCCTGCGCGAGCGGGTGATCTTCCTGAACGGGGAGGTCAACGACACGGTGTCGGCGCTGGTCTGCGCGCAGCTCCTGCTCCTGGAGGCGGAGGATCCGCGAAAGCCCATCCATCTCTACATCAACTCGCCGGGCGGCGTCGTGTCGAGCGGCTTCGCCATGTACGACACGATGCGCTACATCCGCGCGCCCGTGCACACGCTCTGCATGGGCACGGCCTATTCTGGCCTGCCCCCGTTAGGTGGCCCGGTTCAAATCTAATGCATGGTTGGCTTATCGGCGACGTTTGAGGTGGCCGGCGAAGCGGGTTGGGGTGGCGCAGCCGGCCACGGCACGACGGCTGGTGCCGG
>NZ_VTOM01000008.1 GCF_009765365.1 Antarcticirhabdus aurantiaca | reverse complement strand
GCCGGCACCAGCCGTCGTGCCGTGGCCGGCTGCGCCACCCCAACCCGCTTCGCCGGCCACCTCAAACGTCGCCGATAAGCCAACCATGCATTAGATTTGAACCGGGCCACCTAACGGGGGCAGGCCACGTCAAACTGGCCGTTGAAGTCCATAACCGTCAAAGTGCTGGCAGAAGCCGAAGCTGCTTGAGTGAAGAAGAGATCGCTGCCGCCCCCACCATAGACCGTATCGTTGCCCGTCCCGGCATCGATGATGTCGTGACCATAGCCGGCGTGAACGAGATCATCACCGCCCCCAGAAGCGATTCGATCGTTGGAGGCGAGAGCAGGGTTATCTCCATTATATGCCCCGTTCATCAAAATCGCCTCGTTAAGAGACGAACCTGTGATACTCCGAACGCCGACGAGTTGTGTCGCGCTGAAATCGAAAACATTCACAGAGCCGGCAGACGGAGCCGGGTCGCCATATTTGCCACCATCAAGCGTGATGTCGAACGCGGCTCGACCCTGGGAGGTGATCATCTCAATGCCAGAAATCGACGCAATATTGAGAGTCGCATTGTTCTGAGTAGCTGCGATGATATCGAATCCCGCCCCTCCGGCAATCTTGTTGTAACCGAATGGGTACTGATCCAGAAGAATAACGTCGTCGCCGTCACCGACATTGACGAGAGCAGTTTGAATAACGTTTCCGAGCATAACGACATCGTTGCCGATGCTTGTATCGATATCCAAGGATGTATAGATTCCACTCGCATTGACTGTGTCGGCTCCAGAGCCTGTCGACACGGTATCCTTGCCGCCGCCTCCCAAGATGACAAGATCATCACCACCACCGGTCGTTATTCTCTCCTCAGTGCTGTTGGTGCCATAGATCGTATCGTTGCCCTCTCCCGAATTTACGATGTTTAGGACAGAGGTAGACAACTGGATGGTATCGTTACCGGTTCCTGTCTCCACGATCGTGTACTGCGATATATATCTTCCGCCCATAACTACGGTCACATTGCCGGTGTAGGCAATGACATGGTCATTCCCGCCGTTCCCATAAACCGTATCATCACCGCCGCCGGTGTAGATCGTATCGCTGCTGGTTGTTCCGTTAATGGTTTCAGTCCGGGCCGTCCCACGTATGGTCGCCATTGCTATTCCCCCTAAATTTCACTCTGCTGATCCGATACATGCTCGATGCTCGGCGACGACATAATCGTACAACCCTAGGGATTTTACAACCATTACGCGAATAAAATCGGAATGCAAGCTGGCATACTGCCCGTCGGTATTCCGACTCACTTTCGTGGTTGTGGCCTTCTGGCTCGCCCGCTCGCCGCATCAGCCACAACCACTTAGCGCCCCCCCCCCGTCGCCTCAAAGTTGACTCACATGTGAAGTCGCGGGCAGCCACGGAAACCGGCCAGAAATTCAATAAGTTGGCCTGATTACGGGAGCGCCCGCGCTCAAGCCGGCGTCACGCTCGACCAGGATGCATGCCGGCTCGCCGCCGCCCTCGCGCGTGACGCGGGTGACGAAGCGTTCGATGTCGGGGATGCCGCCGAGGACGGCGAGTTCCACGACGGCGCCCTTGCGTCCGCGCTTGGCGCGCCACTGTCCCCACGGGCAGCCGGGGATGGTGCGGAAGGTCGAGAGGCCGCGGCGGGCGGGGAAGCGGCTCGTCGCGCCGGAATTGATCGGCGAGAGGGCGATCCGGTCGGCGTAGGCCTCGACGAGCGTGCGGGCGTCGAGCGTGAGGACGTCGTGGGCGCGGGCGCGGTAGGTTCGGGCGGCGAGGAGGCGGTCGAGGCGGGGGCGGTTCGTCCAGAAGAAGGTGCGGGCGTTGAGGAGGCGGTACCAGTCGGCGGGCGCGACGCCGTCGTCGAGACAGCGCTCGAGGCTCGCATCGCTCATCGGCCCGTTGTCGCGGATCGCGATCCGCTCGCCCGCCGGCCCCGTCAGCGTCACGCCCGCCGCCCGCCGCCCGGCCTCGATCGCCGCGCGCTCGGGCGCCGGCACGCCGCACAGGTCGAGGAGCGCGGAGGTCGACAGGAGACCGTGCGCGCGGATCGACTCCCATGCCCCCGCCTCGGCCATGTGGAACAGGAAGGGGCAGGCGGCGAGGAAGTCGTCGAGTTCGGCCTCGGTCACGGGAGCGGCACTCCGCCGGCGGGGTGCCGCGCCGCTAGCGCGCGCCGCCGTCGCCCTCGCCCTCGCCCGCCTCGTCCTTCGGCAGGGCATAGGCGATGATGGAGTCGCCGACCGGGGTTTCCATGAAGTGGTGGCCGCCCGGCGCGATGAGGACGAATTCGCGCCCATCCGCCTCGTAGGCGATCGGGTTCGCCTGGCCGCCCGCCGGCAGCGCGTCCTGCCAGACCACCTCGCCGGTCTCGACGTCGATCGCCCGGAAGAGGTCGTCGGTCGCCGCGGCGATGAAGACGAGCCCGCCCGCCGTCACCACCGAGCCGCCGTTGTTGGGCGTGCCGATGGTCAGCGGCAGATAGGTCGGGATGCCGAAGGGCCCGTTCTTGCGCGCGGTGCCGAGCGGCTTGTCCCAGAGCGTCTTGCCGGTGGCGAGCTCGATCGCGCGGATGCCGCCATAGGGCGGCTCCTTGCACAGGAGCCCGGTGAAGGGCACGCGCCAGCCGGCATTGACGTCGATGGCGTAGGGGCTGCCGGCCTGCGGGTCGCCCGCGCCTTCCGCGTTGGCGCCGCCCTGC
Organism: Antarcticirhabdus aurantiaca; assembly: GCF_009765365.1. Classification (GTDB taxonomy): domain Bacteria; phylum Pseudomonadota; class Alphaproteobacteria; order Rhizobiales; family Rhizobiaceae; genus Antarcticirhabdus; species Antarcticirhabdus aurantiaca. The sequence continues at coordinate 229,101 of NZ_VTOM01000008.1, read as the reverse complement.
GCGCCCGGCGGCACCTCGTTGATCGGCTTCAGGCCCATCGCGTCGGCCTCCTCGCGCGGGATCAGCCGGTTGTGGTTGGGCATGTCGTTGTAGTTGGCGACGATGACGCCGCGCTGCGGGTCGATCGCGACCGAGCCCCAGTCCGAGCCGCCGTTGTAGCCGGGATACTGGATGAAGTGCCGCTCGCTGGTCGGCGGGGTGTAGGGGCCGTCATAGCTCGCCTGCCGGAACTGGATGCGGCAGAAGAGCTGGTCGAGCGGCGTCATGCCCCACATGTCGGCCTCGGTGAGGCGGGGAAAGAGCAGGCTGTGATAGCGCGACACCGGCTGCGTCTTCGACAGCCGGTCCGGCTCGACGCCGCCGCCGGGCACCTCGACCTCCTCGACGGGGAAGAGGGATTCGCCCGTGCGCCGGTCGAGAACGAAGATGTCGCCCTGCTTGCTCGGCAGAACGATCGCCGGGACGCTCTCGCCGCCCTCGCGCGGCAGGTCGACGAGGGTCGCCTGGCTGCCGAGGTCGTAGTCCCAGACGTCGTAGTGGACGGTCTGGAAGCGCCAGCGCTCGGTGCCGGTGGCGGCGTCGAGCGCGACGAGCGAGGTCGAGTACGCCTTCTCGGCCTCCGAGCGGTTGCCGCCCCAATAATCGACGGAGGAGTTGCCGAGGGGCAGGAAGACGAGGCCGAGTTCCTCGTCGAAGCTCGCCGTGGTCCACATGTTGGGCGTGCCGCGGGTGTAGGTCTCGCCTTCCGGCGGCGCGCCCCTGCGCGTGGGCTCGGCGAGGTCCCAGGCCCAGACCAGCGCGCCCGTCACCGCGTCGTAGCCGCGGATGACGCCGGAGGGCGCGTTCTCGGCCTGCCCGTCCTTGACCTGCGCGCCGGTGACGACGACGCCCCGCACGATCGCCGGCGGCGCGGTGACGGCGTACCAGCCCGGCACGCGCTCGCCGATGCCGGCCCAAAGGTCCACCTCGCCGTTCGCGCCGAAATCGGCGCAGAGCTGGCCGGTGCGCGCGTCCACCGCGATCAGCCGCGCGTCGAGCGTGCCCTCGATGATCCGAGTCGCGCAAGGAGCGTCGGGCGCCGCGTCCGGCACGGCGAAGTAGGAGACGCCCCGGCAGCTGGCGCTGTAGGGGATCGCGTCGTTCGAGACCTGCGGATCGTGGCGCCAGCGCTCCTCGCCGGTGGCCGCGTCGAGGGCGATGAGGATGTTCTTGGCCGAGCAGAGATAGAGGCTGTCGCCGACCTTGATGGGCGTCGTTTCCGCCGCGTACTTGTTCTCGGCATTGCCGGTCGGCAGGTCGCCGGTGCGGTACTCCCAGACCTTTTCGAGCCGCGACACGTTCTCCGGCGTGATCTGGCCGAGGCTCGAGAAGCGCGTCGCATCCGCGTCGCCGCCCCAATAGGGCCAGTCACCGCCCGCCGGCAGCACCGCGCCGGCTGGCCGCTCGGCCGGTGCCGCCTCCGGCGCGGGCCCCGACTGCTGCGCGGCGGCGGGCAACAGCGCGAGCCCGGAGGACAGCGCCGAGAACAGGAACAAGCGGGCGCGGCGGGCGACGCGGGTCATGGAAGCTTTTCCTCGGGGGTGGCCGCTGCGGGAGGAGCTGATCGGGTCGAGCAAGACCGGCGCGATGCCGGAGCCGGCTCTCAATGGTAGCGGGGATCGCGGTTCAGGAGGGCCGGCAGGACGAGAAGCACGAGAAGAAGGACCACGGTCGGCGCGACGAGCCGCGGCACCTGCGCCCACCAGTGGAAGCCCGCCTCCCAGAACGCCCAGACAACCGTTCCGGCATAGGTCAGGAGGTAGACCCAGACGGCGTTGAGCGAGAGGCACAGGAGCAGGATGCCCGTGAGAACGAGGCCGAACCCGGCCGGCGCGTAGTAGAGCGAGCCGCCGAGCCAGGCGAGATAGACCCCGCCGACGAGGATCGGCAGGCCGAAGGCGAGGCAGACGAGCGCCACGGCGACGATCCCCCACCAGCCGCCGCCCTGCCGGGCGGCCTGCGAATGCGGAGAGGTCCGGACGGTGGACGAGAGGGTGGACACGGGGCGACGGCCTCCTCGACGCGCGGCGATTGCACCGGGAGCTAGGACTCGCCCCGGCGACCTCAACGAGCCGCGGCAGTTTTAACCCGCGAGCCGCGCCCGCGGTCCGCGCTCCCGCCTGCGTCCGGGGCTTTGCCCCGCGGCAGGGTCGCGTTATAGAGCCCGCCCTTTCGCAGGCGCGAGACGAGCGCGCCCGACGACCGACCCGCGCCATTTTCCGAAGGACAGTGCGACCATGAAGAGCTTCCCCGGGCTCGACTTCGGCACGACCAACTCGACCCTCGCCCTCGGCACGCCCGTGCCGGCAGGCGCATCGCCCGTGCCGCCGCGCCTTCTGGCCCTGGAGGGCGAGGCCCCGACCATCCCGTCCGCCCTCTTCTTCAACCTGGAGGACGGGATCACGCGCTTCGGCCGCGCCGCCGTCGCCGACTACGTCGACGGGGCGGACGGGCGCTTCATGCGCGCGCTGAAGAGCATCCTCGGCACGAGCCTGATGAAGGAAAAGACGCTGGTCGGGCGCGAGCGCGTGTCCTTCGAGGTGCTGATCGGCCGCTTCCTGACGCACCTGCGCGAAACGCTGGAGCGCGACACGGACGCGCCGGCGAACAGCGTCGTCATGGGCCGCCCGGTGCGCTTCGTCGACGAGAGCGACGCGGCCGATCGCGACGCGGAGAACCAGCTGGCGAGCGCCGCGCGCGAGGCCGGTTTCCGGCACATCGAGTTCCAGTACGAGCCGGTCGCCGCCGCGCTGTTCCACGAGACGCGGGTGAGCGCGGAGGAACTGGCGCTCGTCGTCGACATCGGCGGCGGCACGTCCGACTTCGCGCTGGTGCGCGTCAGCCCCGAGCGGGCGCGCGCGCCCGACCGGCGCGAGGACATCCTCGCCTTTTCCGGCGTCCATGTCGGCGGAACCGACTTCGACCGCCTCCTCAACATCGCGCGCATGCAGCCCGAATTCGGCCTCGGCAGCGAGACCTCGGACGGCAAGCGCCGCCTGCCGGTCTGGTACTTCAACGACATGGCGACCTGGCACCGGATCAACTTCCTTTATTCGCCCAAGGTCCTCGCCGACATCCGCGGCCTGAAGCGCGAGGCGGCCGAGCCGGGGAAGCTCGACCGCTTCGAGCACCTCCTCCTCAACCGCTCCGGCCACCGCCTCGCCGGCGCGGTGGAGGCCGCCAAGATCCGCCTGACCGACGAAGAAGCGACGACGATCCGCTTCGCCGAGCCGGGCCTGACCGTCGAAGCGCCGGCCAGCCGGCTGGAATTCGAGGCGGCGACGCGCGAGCTCGTGTCGCGCATCGAGGGCGCGATCGACGCCGTGCTCGCCGGCGCCGGCGTCGGGGCGGACGCGGTGGACGCTGTCATCCTCACCGGCGGCGGCGCGCAGGTGCCGGCGGTCAGCCGGGCGGCCACCGCCCGCTTCCCCCACGCCCGCGTCGCGCCGGCCGATGCCTTCGGCGCAGTCGGCATGGGCCTCGGCCTCGACGCCGCCCGGCGGTTCAACTAACGCTCGAGGGGTTCAAGGGAGAAACCGCCGCCATGACCGCCACCCGCCTCGACCTCGACACGGCCCGCCGGATCATCTCCGGCGCGCTCTTCGCGGCGCGCTCGCGCAACTTCAAGCCGCTGACGGTCGCTGTCCTCGACGCGGGCGGCGCGCTCGTCGCCCTGGAGCGCGAGGACGGATCGAGCCCGATGCGGCCGGCCATCGCCATCGGCAAGGCCAACGGCGCCGTGCAGATGGGCCTCGGCTCGCGCGCCCTGATGAAGCGGGCCGAGCAGCAGCCCTTCTTCATCCAGTCGATGAACGCGCTGGCCGGCGGCTCGCTCGTGCCCGTGCCCGGCGGCGTTCTCCTGAAATCCGCCGACGGCGTGGTTCTCGGCGCGGTCGGCGTCACCGGCGACACGTCGGACAACGACGAGATCGCCGCGCTCGCCGGGGCCGAGGCGGCCGGCCTTCACGGCGAGACGGGCTGAGGCGGCAGGCTTCACGGGAAACTGATCGCGCCCCAGCGAAGCCGGACATCACGCCGCGCCGAAGCTCCCTTGCGAAAGGCGGCGGCCGGGCGCCCACTCGCGCTCGACCGCCGCTCTTCCATCCGCGACAGGCAAGGACCCAGACCGATGCAGGCCATCCAGCGACTGGCGAGCGCCGCGGCGCTCGCCGCCCTCGTTTCCCTCGCGCCCTCCCTCGCGCCCGCCGACGAGCCGAAGACCGCGATCTTCGCGGGCGGCTGCTTCTGGTGCGTGGAGAGCGACTTCGACCACCTTCCCGGCGTTCTCGACACGACCTCCGGCTATACCGGCGGGACCTTGCCCAATCCGACCTACGAGAACCACGAGGGCCACGTCGAGGCGGTGCGCGTCACCTACGATCCCGCCAAGGTCAGCTACGACACGCTCCTGAAGGTCTTCTGGCACTCCGTCGACCCGACGGATGCGGGCGGCCAGTTCTGCGACCGCGGCCACGCCTACACCACGGCCATCTTCGCGAACGACGACGCCGAGCTGAAGGAAGCGGAGCGTTCCAAGGCGGACGTCGCCAAGAGCCTCGGCCAGCCGGTCGCCACGGCGATCGAGCGCGCCGGCCCCTTCACCGAGGCCGAGGGCTACCACCAGGACTACTACAAGAAGAACCCGATCAAGTATCAGTATTATCGCTACGGCTGCGGCCGCAACGAGCGGGTCAAGGCGGTCTGGGGCGACGATGCCTATCTCGGCATCAAGGATGCCATGAGCTGAGCCGCGCCGACGGTTTTCCACACCCGCGGGCGAAAAGCTCGGAACCGCGCCGGGGAGTCGCTGTTTCACGACCAGATTTCGCGGGCCGCAGGGATGGTCATCGTCCCCGTGCGTCCCGCAGCCCGGTTCGGAACGCCAAGGAGACCCGCATGGCCAAGAACGGCAAGGTGCAGCTGCACCCCTCCAAGAACCCGCTTTCGGAGAACATCCGCGGCGCGATGGTGGAGTTGCTCCAGAAGCATCTCGCGAGCGCCATCGACCTCAGCTACCAGTGCAAGCAGGCCCACTGGAACGTGAAGGGCATGAACTTCATCGCCGTGCACAAGCTCTTCGACGAGCTGCACGAGCAGACGGAGGGCTATGTCGACCTGATCGCCGAGCGCCTCACCGCCCTCGGCGGACAGGCTCACGGCACGGTGCAGGCCTCGAACGAGGGAACCCTCCTCACGCCCTACCCGCTCGACCTCGTCCATTCCGAGGGGCACCTGAAGCGGCTCGCGGACTCCTTCTCGGAGATGGGCGGCCACGTCGAGAAGGCCGTCGAGGAGTCGGAGGAGGCCGGCGACCCGCTGACCGCCGACCTGTTCACGCAGATCGGACGCGGACTCGACGAGTCGCTCTACTTCCTGGAAAGCCATTTCCAGCTGCCCGACGTGTCTGGCCAGACCGGCCGCTGAGCGGTCCGGCAACGGTTTCGATCGGAAGGGGCGGCCGACGGGCCGCCCCTTCGCTTGTTCGGCAGGCGCCCGCCTGATAAAGAACAAAAATGGAACAGCCTACCGCCCGCCGCGAGAAGGCCTTATCTGACCCCGAAAGGCTCGGTCCGGCGCAACAGACCGGAGCGTCGGGAGCGAAGGGCGGAGACGTGGCAGGCGGCATGCCGAAACAGGCGGACAGCGTGATCGGCAACCTGTTCGGAGACGCGCCCGCGCTCGCCGTGCCGAAGGCGCGCGCGGGCTTGAAGGACGCGGCGACCGTGCCCGTCCTCGTGCCGCTGCCCGTCGACACCTCCTATTCCTATGCCGTTCCCGAGGGCATGCACGTCGAGCCCGGCTCGATCGTGCGCGTGCCGGTCGGCCCGCGCGAGGTCGCGGGCGTCGTGTGGGACGGCTCCGGCGGCCCGGTGAACCCGAAGAAGCTTCGGCCCATCACCGGCGTCTTCGACTGCCCGCCGCTCGACTCCTCCATGCGCCGCTTCGTCGACTGGGTCGCGGACTACACGCTGACGCCCCCCGGCCTCGTCGCGCGCATGGCGTTGCGCGCGCCGACCGCCTTCGACCCCGAGCCCTTCGTCGACGGTATCCGCCTGACCGAGGCCCGCCCCGCCCGGCTGACACCGACGCGCAGCAAGGTCATCGAGACGGCCGCGCGCTTCCCCGACTGGACCCGCAACGGCCTCGCCCGGGCCGCCGGCGTGTCGGTCTCGGTGGTCGACGGGCTCGTCGCGCAGGGCGTCTTCGAGGCCGTGCGCCTGCCGCCGCAGCCGATCGTGCCCGCGCCCGACCACGGTCACGCCCGCGCCTCGCTCTCGGACGCGCAGATGGAGGCGGCGCAAGCGCTCGCGGCGCGCGTGCGCGATTTGAGCTTCTCGGCGACGCTCCTCGAAGGCGTCACCGGCTCGGGCAAGACGGAGGTTTACTTCGAGGCCGTCGCCGCGGCGCTCGAAAAGGGCCGGCAGGTGCTGATCCTCCTCCCCGAGATCGCACTCACCCAGAGCTTCATCGACCGCTTCCACGCCCGCTTCGGCGCGCCGCCGGCCGAATGGCACTCCGATATTTCCCCCAAGCGCCGCGAGGCGATCTGGCGGCAGGTGATGGAGGGCCGGGTACGGGTCGTGGCGGGCGCGCGCTCGGCGCTGTTCCTGCCCTTCAGCGAGCTCGGCCTCGTGGTCGTCGACGAGGAGCACGATCCCGCCTTCAAGCAGGAGGACCGCGCCTTCTACCACGCCCGCGACATGGCGGTCGTGCGCGCCCAGATCGCCGGCTGCGCCGCGATCCTCGCCTCCGCCACCCCTTCCGTCGAGAGCCGCGTCAACGCCGCGCACGGGCGCTACGAGCATGTCCGCCTCGACGCCCGCTTCCGCGAGGCGCCGATGCCGGACCTGTCGCTGGTGGACATGCGCCAGAACCCGCCGGCGCGCGGGCGCTTCATCTCGCCCGTGCTCCAGGCGGCAATCGCCGAAACCATCGGACGAGGCGAGCAGGCGCTCCTCTTCCTCAATCGCCGCGGCTACGCGCCCCTCACCCTCTGCCGCGTCTGCGGCCACCGCTTCCAGTGCGCCAACTGCTCGACCTGGCTCGTCGATCATCGCCTGCGCGGCTCGCTGCAGTGCCACCATTGCGGCTTCTCGATCCGGCGGCCGGAGGCGTGCCTGGAATGCGGTGCGCTTGACCACCTCGTGCCCTGCGGTCCCGGTGTCGAGCGCATCGCGGAGGAAACGCTCTCCGTCTTCCCCGATGCGCGCACGATCCTCCTCTCCTCAGACCTCGTCGGCGGGGCGCGGCGCCTGCGCCACGAGCTGGACGCCGTCGCGGACGGACGCGCCGACATCGTCATCGGCACGCAGCTCGTCGCCAAGGGCCATCACTTTCCCAAGATGACGCTGGTCGGCGCCATCGACGCCGACCTTGGCCTCGGCAATGGCGACCCGCGCGCCGCCGAGCGCACCTTCCAGCTCCTCCACCAGGTGACGGGACGTGCCGGACGCACGGGCCTGCCCAGCCGCGGCCTCATCCAGACCTATTCGCCGGAGCACCCGGTGATGCAGGCGATCGCCAGCGGCGACGTCGCGCGCTTCTACGACCGCGAGATCGAGCAGCGCCGCCATGCCGGCCTGCCGCCCTTCGGGCGCCTCGCCGCCCTCATCGTCTCCGCCGATACGCGCATCGACGCCGAGACGCATGCGCGCGCCCTGCGCATCGCCGCGCCGCAGGACGGCGACGTCGAAGTCCTCGGCCCGGCGGAAGCCCCCCTCGCGGTCCTGCGCGGCCGCCACCGCTTCCGCCTCCTCTTCCAGGCGCCCCGCCGCGCCCCCATGCAGGACTACCTGCGCCAGCTCATCGCCAACGCTCCCCCGGCGCGCGGCTCGGTCCACGTCCAGATCGACATCGATCCGCAGAGTTTTCTGTAGGATCAAGCACTTGCAGGTCCTCCGCGTGCGCCAGCCGGCGGCGCATGGTTGCCGACGCGTTTCCGGTTCCGAGGCACTTGCGTCATTGCTCTTTGCTCCAAAGCAACCATAGCACCGCCTCCCGCCATCGATTCGACCAATACATAAAATTCTAGACGTTGTAGTTCGAATATCTTGCGTTCAGCCGGACTATTAATTCCCTCGAAGCAAGCAACAAATCAACAAGCTGCTTCGAACAACGGGGAAACTACAATGGCCAGCATCAACTACGTCTCGACGAACGCCACCGCCCGCGCTGCTCTCCGCATCCTCGACGCCGACGTCAGGACCACGCAGAACCGCATTGCCACCGGCCTGAAGGTCGCCTCCGCCTCCGACAATCCCGGCGTATTCGCGATCGCTCAGGGCCTGCGCTCGGACGTCGCTTCGAGCGATCTGGTCAAGGCGCAGATCGCTCTAGGCAAGGGCCGCGCCGACACCGCTGTAGCCGCGCTGTCGACGGTAAAGGATCTCCTCTCGAAGATTAAGGATAAGATGGTCTCCGCCCAGACCACTGGAGCCGATCTCGGCGCGCTGGCGGCCGAAGTCGTTTCGCTACAGGCTCAGATCAACGCGACGATCTCCGGAGCAACTTTCAACGGCGAGAACTGGCTCGGCGATGCCGGCGCCGCGCAGAGCGTCACGATTGATATGAATGGCGTGACGCCGATTGCCCTCGGAGTGACCACCGAGAAGCTGATCGATACGGTGAGTTCTACCGATACGAAGCTGAAGGATGTCATGGACATCACCACGCTGGCCGCCACGAGCGACTTTACCGCACTCGGGACTGCAGTCGGCCTAGCCATCACTCAGGGTACGACCTATTCGGGCAAGATCGCCGGCTTCGGTCAGTCGCTCGCCAGCCAGCAAGACTTCCTGGTCAAGCTGAACGACATCCGCAACCAAGCTATCAGCTCACTGGTCGATGCGGACATGGAAGAAGAGGCGGCACGCGCAAAAGCTCCCGAGGTTCGCCAGCAGCTCGCCTATCAGGCTCTCTCCATGGGCAACACGGCCGCCCAGAACGTGCTCCTCCTGTTCCGGTAAGCCGCCGGGCCTCGATACGGCCCAAGCGTCTTCCCCGTCGTGACGGCTTGCGTCCGCGGCTTACCCTGGCCCTCCGGTGCTCCCCGTGCCGGAGGGTCCTTTCAGACCCAGCAGAACAAGCATCCCTACCGAAGTCCTCCCCGGTCTTCGGTAGGGATGCTTCGTCTTTACCATCGCGCTCGGAGAGGATGCGTTAGGCACATCTGTCATGGCTTCGTTCAGAGCTTGTGCCCGATAGTGGCTCCATCGAAGGCCGATCAACACGGCCCGAACAGAGGCGGCGAACAAGCCGCCCGCGCCATCAACAGGGAAACACCGGCCGCCACCGGCCGGACCGTCAAAGGTTCAGGAACCATGACCGCCGCGAATATCAACACTGCCCCCGCCGCCCGCACCCCAGCCGCCTCGGAGCGCGACGCGCTGCTCCGCGTGATGGCCTTCCTGCCGGCGCTGCCCCAGCCGACGGCCGAAGGCCGCACCCTCCTCCGCCTCTTCCGCTGAGCGGCAAACGCCGCGCCGCATGCCGCTTGACGCCGGGCCGGATTGGCCCGACGGAGGCGCCCATTTCCCGCGCACCGCCGCGCGACAGAACGGGACGCCCGCCATGGAACTCACCCTTCCCACGACCAATGCCGAGTGGCTGCCCTTCGCGGCCGCCGCCGTGGCCGCCCTTCTCGGCCTCCTCGCGCTTCTCGCGCCGCGCCTCGTCCTTCGCCTGAAGCCCGCCGAGCGCGAGGCGCGGGCGGTGGCCGAGGCGCGCTCGCTGATCGCGGGCTTCGGGCTCGGCATCGGCGTCGTCGGCCTCCTCCTGTTCAACCAGCCTTTCGTGCAGCTTGCCCTCGGCGCGAGCTTCGCCTTCGCCGCGCTGGGCCGGCTCGTCTCGATTCTCACGGACGGAATGGCCGGCGCCTACGACTGGCTCTTTCTCCTCGTCGCTCTCCTCCTCGCCTACTGCGCGCTGGCGCCCGTCTTCGGCCTGCCGCCCGCTTGAGGCGGCGATCCCCTGAAAAGAGCGCGGTTTTACCCGGAAATCGGGCGTCAAGCGGCGTTGTCGCGGGCAAAACCCTATGCTAGACGGAGCCTGCCCTTGGAAGGGCCTCGGCGGCACGGCCGCCTTCCTTCCGTGAATTCTCAACGGCTTCAAGCTCTTGGGGCGGCTTCCTCCACACGGGAATCGCGACAGTCGAGCTTGAACGGAACGCGAAAAGAAACGGTCGTTTCGTGGCACAAACATCCTCTCCGGTCTCCGGAGTCGCAGACCGCTACGCCCAGTCGCTCTTCGAGCTTGCGCGCGACGAGGGATCGGTCGACGCCGTCGAGGGCGAACTCGACGCCTTCGGTCGGCTGATCGAGGAGAGCGCCGACTTCCGGCGCCTGGTGGAAAGCCCTGCCTTCTCCTCCGACGATCAGCTGCGCGCCATCGACGCGATCGTGAAGGCCGCCAATCCCGGCCCGCTCACCGGCAATTTCCTGCGCGTCGTCGCGGCTAACCGCCGCCTCTTCGTGCTGCCGTCGATGATCGTCCGCTTCCGCCAGCTCGCCAGCGCCTTCCGCGGCGAGGCGGAGGCCGAGGTGACGAGCGCGCAGGCGCTCACCGATTCCCAGCGCGCCGAACTGAAGGCCGCGCTCGGCTCCTATACGGGCAAGTCCGTCAACATGCGCGAGCGCGTCGATCCCGCCATTCTCGGCGGCCTCGTCGTCAAGATCGGCTCGCGGCAGATCGACACCTCGCTCCGCACCAAACTCTCCTCCCTCAAGATCGCACTGAAAGAGGTCGGCTGATGGATATCCGCGCCGCGGAAATTTCCGCCATCCTTAAGAACCAGATCAAGAACTTCGGCTCGGAAGCGGAAGTCTCGGAGATCGGCCAGGTCCTTTCCGTCGGCGACGGCATCGCGCGCGTCTACGGCCTCGACAACGTCCAGGCCGGCGAGATGGTCGAGTTCCCCGGCGGCATCCGGGGCATGGCGCTGAACCTCGAGTCCGACAATGTCGGCGTCGTGATCTTCGGCGCCGACCGCGACATCAAGGAAGGCGACACGGTCAAGCGCACCGGCGCCATCGTGGAAGTGCCGGTCGGCAAGGGCCTCCTCGGCCGCGTCGTCGACGGTCTCGGCAACCCGATCGACGGCAAGGGCCCGATCGAGGGCGCAGAGCGTCGCCGCGTCGACGTCAAGGCCCCGGGCATCATCCCGCGCAAGTCGGTGCACGAGCCGATGTCGACGGGTCTCAAGGCCATCGACGCGCTGATCCCGATCGGCCGCGGCCAGCGCGAGCTGGTGATCGGCGACCGTCAGACCGGCAAGACCGCGATCATCCTCGACACCTTCCTCAACCAGAAGCCCGCCCACGACGAGGGCCGGACCGCCGACCAGCTCTTCTGCGTCTACGTCGCGGTCGGCCAGAAGCGCTCCACCGTGGCGCAGCTGGTGCGCACCCTGGAAGAGCGCGGCGCGCTCCAGTACTCGATCATCGTCGCCGCCACCGCCTCGGACCCGGCGCCGATGCAGTACATCGCGCCCTTCGCCGGCTGCGCCATGGGCGAGTATTTCCGCGACAACGGCATGCACGCCGTGATCGCCTATGACGACCTGTCCAAGCAGGCCGTGTCCTACCGCCAGATGTCTCTGCTGCTGCGCCGTCCGCCGGGCCGCGAAGCCTATCCGGGCGACGTCTTCTACCTGCACTCGCGCCTCCTGGAGCGCGCCGCCAAGCTCAACGACCACATGGGCGCCGGCTCGCTGACCGCCCTCCCGGTCATCGAGACGCAGGCGGGCGACGTGTCGGCCTACATCCCGACCAACGTCATCTCGATCACCGACGGCCAGATCTTCCTCGAGACCAACCTGTTCTACCAGGGCATCCGCCCGGCGGTGAACGTCGGCCTCTCGGTCAGCCGCGTGGGCTCCTCGGCCCAGATCAAGGCGATGAAGCAGGTCGCCGGCTCGATCAAGGGCGAGCTCGCCCAGTATCGCGAGATGGCCGCCTTCGCCCAGTTCGGCTCGGACCTCGACGCCGCGACGCAGCGCCTCCTCAACCGCGGCGCCCGCCTCACCGAGCTCCTCAAGCAGCCGCAGTTCTCGCCGCTGAAGACAGAGGAGCAGGTGGCGGTGATCTTCGCCGGCACGCAGGGCTATCTCGACAAGCTGGCCGTCAACCAGGTCGGCGCCTTCGAGCAGGGTCTTCTCCAGTCGCTGCGCACGCAGCACAAGGAGATCCTCGACACCATCGCCCGCGAGAAGCAGCTCTCGGACGACACCCGCGCGAAGCTGAAGTCGGTTCTCGACAGCTTCTCCAAGACCTTCGCGTAAATTCCCGCGACGGACACGTCAGACTGATCGATCCCCGGAGGAGGCTTTCCCTCCTCCGGCGGACCAACCGGAGACAGCGCCCGAGCCATGGCCTCCCTGAAAGACCTCAGGAACCGCATCGCGTCGGTCAAATCCACGCAGAAGATCACCAAGGCCATGCAGATGGTCGCGGCGGCCAAGCTGCGCCGGGCGGAAGAGGCGGCGAACGCCGCCCGTCCCTATGCCGACCGTATCGCGGCCGTGCTCGCCAACATCTCCCGCGCCACCGAGGGCGACGCCCCGGCGCTCGTGTCGGGCACCGGCAAGGAGGACACGCACCTCCTCGTCGTCTTCGCCTCCGACCGCGGTCTCGCCGGCGGCTTCAACGCCCAGATCGTCCGCCTCGTGCGCGAGCATGCCCGCAAGCTCGAAGCCGAGGGCAAGACCCTCAAGCTGATGACCGTCGGCAAGAAGGGCTTCGACATCCTGCGGCGCGATTACGGCTCGAAGATCATCGACCGCATCGAGCTGCGCGACGTGAAGCAGATCGGCTTCGCCCAGGCCGAGGATATCGGCGACAAGATCATGGCGCGCTTCAACGCGGGCGAGTTCGACGTCGCGACGATCTTCTACTCGCACTTCCAGAACGTCATCACCCAGGTGCCGACCGCGCAGCGGATCATCCCCGCCGCCGTCGAGGCCTCGGACGCGGACGCCGCGGCCAACGGCGCGGTCTACGAGTACGAGCCGGATCCGGCCTCGATCCTCGAGGACCTCATCCCGCGCAACATCAAGGTGCAGATCCTCCACGCGCTGCTCGAGAACGCCGCCTCCGAACAGGGCGCGCGCATGAGCGCCATGGACAGCGCCACCCGCAACGCCGGCGACATGATCGACCGGCTCTCGATCTCCTACAACCGCCAGCGCCAGGCGCAGATCACGACGGAACTCGTCGAGATCATCTCCGGCGCCGAAGCGCTCTAACCCTTCCGAGGAGTCCGGTCCCATGTCCGACACCAACTTCACCGCCGGCCGGCAGGGTCGCGTCGCCCAGGTCATCGGCGCCGTCGTCGACGTCGAGTTCGACGGCCACCTGCCCGCGATCCTGAACGCCCTCGAATGCGACAACCAGGGCAATCGCCTGGTGCTCGAGGTCGCCCAGCACCTCGGCGAGAACACCGTCCGCACCATCGCCATGGACCTCACCGAGGGCCTGGTGCGCGGCCAACCGGTGCGCGACACCGGCGCTCCGATCGAGGTGCCCGTCGGCGACGAGACGCTCGGCCGCATCATGAACGTCATCGGCGAGCCGATCGACGAGGTCGGCCCGATCGTCACGGCCAGCAAGCGCGCCATCCACCAGGAAGCGCCGCCCTACGTCGAGCAGAGCCCCGAGTCGCAGATCCTGGTGACGGGCATCAAGGTCATCGACCTCCTCGCCCCTTACGCCCGCGGCGGCAAGATCGGCCTCTTCGGCGGCGCCGGCGTCGGCAAGACCGTGCTGATCCAGGAGCTGATCAACAACGTCGCGAAGGCGCACGGCGGCTACTCCGTGTTCGCCGGCGTCGGCGAGCGCACCCGCGAGGGCAACGATCTCTATCACGAGATGATCGAGTCGGGCGTCAACAAGGACCCGCACGAGAACGGCGGCTCGGCCGTCGGCTCCAAGGCCGCGCTCGTCTACGGCCAGATGAACGAGCCGCCCGGCGCCCGCGCCCGCGTCGCGCTGACCGGCCTCACCATCGCCGAGCATTTCCGCGACCAGGGTCAGGACGTTCTGTTCTTCGTCGACAACATCTTCCGCTTCACGCAGGCGGGCTCCGAGGTGTCGGCGCTTCTCGGCCGCATTCCCTCGGCCGTGGGCTATCAGCCGACGCTGGCCACCGACATGGGCGCGATGCAGGAGCGCATCACGACCACGACCAAGGGCTCGATCACGTCCGTGCAGGCCATCTACGTGCCCGCCGACGACCTGACCGACCCGGCGCCGGCCACCTCCTTCGCCCACCTCGACGCGACCACGGTTCTCAACCGTGCGATCTCGGAAAAGGGCATCTACCCGGCCGTCGATCCGCTCGACTCCACCTCGCGCATGCTGTCGCCGATGATCATCGGGGAGGAGCACTACACCGTCGCGCGGCGCGTCCAGCAGATCCTGCAGAAGTACAAGTCGCTGCAGGACATCATCGCGATCCTGGGCATGGACGAGCTCTCGGAAGAGGACAAGCTGACGGTAGCGCGCGCCCGCAAGATCGAGCGCTTCCTCAGCCAGCCCTTCTTCGTCGCCGAGGTGTTCACCGGCTCGCCGGGCCAGCTCGTTCCGCTCGAGGACACGATCCGCTCCTTCAAGGGCCTCGTCGACGGCGAGTACGATCACCTGCCGGAAGCCGCCTTCTACATGGTCGGCTCGATCGACATGGCCATCGAGAAGGCCCAGCGCCTCGCTCAGGCGGCCTGAGGTCTGATCCGTGGCTGAGAGCTTCCCCTTCGACCTCGTTTCGCCGGAGCGGCAGCTCCTGTCCGAGGCGGCGACCGCGGTCGTCGTCCCCGGCACCGAAGGCTACTTCACCGTCATGGCGGGCCACGCGCCCTTCATGACGACCGTCAAGCCGGGTGTCGTCCAGGCGACGCTCGCCAACGGCCGCGAAGAGCGCATCTTCGTGCTCGGCGGTTTCGCCGACGTCTCGCCGGCCGGCTTCACGCTGCTCGCCGAGCACGCGACGCCGGTCTCCGACATGAACGCCGCCGACCTCGACGCGCGCATCCGCGACGCCGAAGAAGACGTCAAGGACTCCGAGACGCCGGAGCGCAAGGCCAAGGCCGAGCGCGATCTGGCGGCGCTGAAGGAAGCCCGCTCCGCCCTCGCCGGCTGACGGCAGCTTCCCTCGCGAACCATACAAGGCCCGGCCCCAGCGCCGGGCCTTTTTGCATCGCGGCTCGACGTTGTTCGCGTCGCGCCTATGCTTGGAAAGGTCTCGGAAGAGGAAGACGGCCGAATGCGCAAGCTCGTGATCACCGTCCTCGTCGCGGCCACGGCGATCCTGCCGTCGGCGGCGCACGCATTCCGCAACTTCACCGTTCCTTCGAGCAGCATGGAGCCCGTTCTCGGTCCCGGCGACGTCGTGACGGCGGCGCTCTACGGCTTCGACTACGACGCCCTGGCGCAGGGGCAACCTCTGACGCCGAGCGACGACCCGACGTTCCAGCCAAAACGCGGCGACGTCGCCTTCTTCAGCGCCGAGGACGGAACGGTCTTCGTCATGCGCATCGTCGGCCTCGGCGGCGACCGCGTGCAGATGGTGGGCGGCCTGCTTCACCTGAACGGCGAGCCGGTTCCGACGCGGCCGACAAACGCCGTGCCTGACCTGTGCACGGATGGCGAGGCCTGTGAGTTCTTTCGGGAGACGCCGCCTGGAATGGACGGCGGCTACGTCGTCATGAGCCAGCGGGAGGACGGGATCGCCGACAGTACGGAAGCGTTCACCGTGCCGGAGGGCCACTTCTTCGTCATGGGCGACAACCGCGACAACGCCAACGACAGCCGCTTCGTCGGCAGCGACTTCGGCATGGTCGGGTTCGTGCCGCGCGAGGCGATGATCGGACGCCTCCACGCGATCCTCTACAGCCCGCGTCCGAGCCCGCCTTTCGCGGACCGGATCGCCGGCTTCCCGGCCCTGCCCTGAGGGCCGGCTTCAGTCCGCCTTCACCAGCGGCGCGAAGACGCGCGCCACGGCCTCGTAGACGCCGCGCTTGAAGGGCACGACGAGCTCGACCACCTCGCTCATGGGCTTCCAGGCATAGGCGTCGAATTCCGCCGCATGGCCTTCCGGCGGCGGGTCGATGGCGATCTCGCTCTCCTCGCCCTCGAACCGATAGGCGAACCAGCGCTGCTTCTGGCCGCGGAAGCGGCCCTTGAGCGCGATTCCGACCAATTCGGGCGGCAACTCGTAGGTGATCCAGTCGGGCGCCTCGCCGAGAAGCGACACGGAGCGGATGCCGGTTTCCTCATAGAGCTCGCGGCGCGCGGCGATCTCCGCGTCCTCGCCCTCGTCGATTCCGCCCTGCGGCATCTGCCAGAGCTTGAGCGCCCCTTCCATCTCCCCGCTCGGCACCACCAGCCGCCGGCCGCACCAGACGAGCCCGTCCCGGTTGACGACGACGACGCCGACGCAGGGGCGGTAGGGAAGGGTTTCGGGATCCACGGGCTTGCGGGACGGGGACGCGATCTCGGCGCACATGGGGCGGCTCCTGGCGATGCTGCGGGTCTCGGGGCGGAGATACCGCGCCCGTCCCCTCACCGCCAGCCCGCGCCCTCCCCCGTCAGCCGCGCTCGGGGTCGACGGCGAGCTGCGACAAGGGGACGATCTCGATGCCGCGCTCGCGCGCCTCGCGCGCCCAGCTGCCGATCGCCGCGATCGAGGTGTCGAAGGCCGAGGCGACCCCGATGGCCGACCCTTGCGCGCGCGCGATCCGCTCCAGGAGGTCGAGCTGGCGCCGCATCTCGGCCGGGTCGTTCGCGCGGTCGACCACGACGTCGGCCACAGCGAAGGGCGCGCCGGTCAGCGCGCCGAGATCGCGGATCTTCGAGCGAGGCGAGGAGCCGTCGTCGAGGAAGAGGAGGCCGCGCCGGTCGGTTTCCGACAGCAGCGCCTCCAGCGCCGCCCCGTCAGCGGTGAGCGCCGCGCCCATGTAGTTGACCACGCCGACATAGTTGGTCGTCCGGCCGAGCGCCGCGTAGAGGGCGTCGAACTTGTCGTCGCGCGCGTCCTCGGCGGTGAGCGTGTTCGGACCCGGCGTGACGGCGGGGTAGCCGATCGGCTCCATCGGCGCCTGCATCATCAGTTCGCGCCCGTCGCGGCGGGCTTCCTGCATCCAGCGGTCGAGGCTGTTGCCGGCCGGCGCGAAGGCGAGCGTGACGCCCTTCGGCAGGCGCTCGATGGCGGCCTTGGTCCCGGTCTGGCTGAGGCCGAGGCCGCCCACGACGATGGCGATGCGGGTGCCGAGCGCTTCGCCGGGCGCCCCGGCATAAACGTCCAGAGGCCGCAGCCCTTCGGCGGAGCGGCGCGGCAGCGGCCCCCAGGCGCTGTCCTCCACGAGGCCCGGAGCCGGGCGATGCGCTTCGGCGGCCGGCTGGCGAAGCGACCCCGGGTCGGACACGGCGATCGCGGCATATCGGGTGGCGGGCGCGGCCTCGGCCGCGAAGCCCCCATCCAGATCCTCGTCGCCCCGGAGCGTGGCCGCGGTCGCCACCGGGTCGCTCGCGGATGCGGCCGCCCGTTCGGCTTTCGGCTGCTCGGTGGGAACGGGAGCGGGGATCGGCGCGAGGGCGTCGGCCACCCGGAAGCTCGGCTGGCCGTCGAACACGGTCCAGGTCAGGCCGGCCGCCACGAGAAGCAGCGCCGTGCCGGTCGCGAGCCGCACGACGCGGCCGGCGCCGCGCCGCGGGCGAAGGGGCGACGGGCGGTCGAGGCCGAGCGGACGGTAGAGCGAGCCTTGCATGACTCGGTAGCTAGCAGCGGAAGCTGAAGCGGGCCTCGCGGCGCCGGCGCGCGAACGAGAAAGGCCCCGGAGGCGGGTGCCGTCCGGGGCCTTGGATCGTCTGCGGGACGCGATCGCCTCAGTTGGCGATCGAGGCCTCGCGCTTGGGCGGGAAGCTCGCATCCGTCTTCACCCCGCGCAGGAGGTCGAAGGCGTAGTTGAGTTGGAGGTCGTCCTTCTGCTCCGGCGGCACGTAGTCGAGCGAGCCGGAGCCCTCGTCGGTTTCTTCCTTGCCGGTGATGTGGCCGCGCAGCGAGGATTCGCCGCGAACCACCTCGTCCTCGGAGTCGAGGCCCATCTGCTTCTTGATCTCGTCGGGCAGCGGCTGCTCGACGGCGATGTCCGGGTTGATGCCGCGGCCCTGGATCGAGGCGCCGGACGGCGTGTAGTAGAGCGCCGTCGTCAGGCGCAGCGCGCCGTTGGCGCCGAGCGGGATGATGGTCTGCACCGAGCCCTTGCCGAAGGAACGCGAGCCGACCACGGTGGCGCGGCGCTGATCCTGAAGGGCGCCGGCGACGATCTCCGAGGCCGAGGCCGAGCCGCCGTTGACGAGCACGACGAGCGGCTTGCCGTCGATGTCGTCGCCCTGGCGGGCGTTGTAGCGGCGCGTTTCCTCGGGGTTGCGCCCGCGGGTCGACACGATCTCGCCCGAGTCGAGGAAGGCGTCCGACACCGAGACCGCCTCGTCGAGGAGACCGCCCGGATTGCGCCGCAGATCCAGGACGTAGCCCTTCAGCTTGTCGCCGGTCTTGGCCTTGATGTCGCGGATCGCGTCCTCCATGCCGACGGTCGTCTGCTCGTTGAACTTGATCAGCTTGATGTAGCCGATGTCGTTCTCGACCGTGTGGCGGACCGAGGGCACCTTGATGTCGTCGCGGGTGATCGACAGCCGGATCGGCTTCGTCGCGCCCTCGCGGATGATGGTGAGCGCGACGGCCGTGCCGATATCGCCCTTCATCTTGTCGACGGCTTCTGTCAGCGACAGGCCGCGCACCTCGTCGCCGTCGATCTGGGCGATGAGGTCGCCGGCCAGGATCCCGGCCTTGTCGGCCGGGCTGCCCTCGAAGGGCGAGACGACCTTGACGAGCTCGTTCTCCATGGTGACCTCGATGCCGAGGCCGCCGAACTGGCCACGCGTCTCGACGCGCATGTCGGCCGCCTGCTCGGCGTTCATGTAGCTCGAATGCGGGTCGAGCGAGGTCAGCATGCCGTTGATGGCGGTCTCGACCAGCTTGCTGTCGTCCGGCACGTCGACGTACTGCGCGCGCACGCGCTCGAACACGTCCCCGAAGATCGCAAGCTGCCGATAGGTGTCGGAGTCGGCCGCCTGGGCGACGCCCCACTCGTGGCTGGAGATGACGGTCATGGCCGTCGCTCCCATCAGCGCACCGGCGGCGAGTATCGAAAGCTTACGAATCATTCCTCGTCCTTCCAGAGGATTCGACCGTCCACCACGGAGACGGATCGATCGGTTTCCCGTCCTTGCGAAACTCGACGTAGAGGGTCGGCTCCGTCGCATCGAAGTCGCTCCCCGATACGCTCGCCAGCCGCCTGTCGCCCATCGCGGCGACCGGCTCTCCTGCCAGCACGAACTGTCCGACGCCCGCGTCGATCCGGCTCATGCCCGCCAGAACAACATGATAGCCATCGCCGGCGTTCAGGATCAAGACTTGCCCGTAGGAACGGAACGGTCCGGAGTAAAGCACCGTCCCGTCCGCCGGCGCGGTCACGACGTCGCCGGCGCGGGTCGCGAAGGACGCGCCGCTCGCCGCCTGCCCGATGTCGTCCTTGTCGCCGAATGCCACGATCTGCCTGCCCGCCACCGGCTTCGTCAGACGTGCCTTCAATGTCGAAAATGCGGCGGCCGGTTCAAGGTGCGGAATGTCACGGCGAAGTGACGCGATGTCGTAGGTCGGCGCCGGAGGCGGCGCGGCCGGCTCGACGACGGCGGCTGCCGGCGGCACGAGCGCCGCTACGTCCTGCGGCGGCTCGGCGGCAGGCGTGGCAGCGCCGTTGGACCGGCGCTGCGCCTCGACGCTTTCGCGACGCGCCTCCCCCGCTTCGGCGAGGCGCAGGCGCTCGGCGGCCTCCGCTTGCGCCTGCGCCTGCGCCGCGGCCTCGGCTTGCGCGACACGCCGCGCTTCCTCTTCCAGGCGAGACGCGGCTTCGGCGGCCCGCGCGGCGTCGAGTTCGGTTTCAAGGGACGCGATCAGGCCTTCGAGGTCGGTCGCCTGACCGGCGAGTTCCTCGGTGCGCTGCTGGGCGGCCTCGCGCCGGTCGCGGCTCGTCGCTTCCAGCGCTTCCTTCTCGGCGAACAGCGCCGCGAGGCGTGCCTCCTCCTCCTTCTGCAGGCGCATCTGAGAGGCGTAGGCGGATTTTTCGGCGACGATCGCGCCGCGAACGAGGGCGAGCTTCTCCAGGTCCCGGGCAAGCGCTTCGGTTTCGGAGCGGATACCGGGCACCACCGACCCCAGGAGAATGGCGCTGCGCACGGAGCCGAGCGCGTCCTCGGGTCGCACCAGCAGCGCCGGCGGCGGTTCGCGGCCCATGCGCTCCAGCGCGCCGAGCACCTCCGCCAGGAGGCCGCGCCGCTCGCGCAGCGAAGCGCGCAAGCCCTCCTCCTGGACGCCCAGGGTCGCGATCCGGCTCTCGATCGCGGCGACCTCTCCGGCTGCGCGCTTCTGCGCGCTGGCCGCCTCGATCATCGCGGCGCGGATCTTCTCGCGGTCGGCGGCGAGCGCCACGATCTCGGTGTTCAGCTCGTCGACGGTCTTCTGGCCGAGCGTGATCTCGGCCGCGATGGCGTCGAGCTCGTCGCGCGTCTTTCGGCTGCGGGCCTCCAGCGCGGCGAGGCCAGGCGCGGGCGCCGCGGCCGGCGCCGCGTCCAGGGCGAGCGGCGGCGCGGGCGCGTCCTCCGTCGCCAGGGCCGCGAGCGGCAGTCCGGCGGCGAGCGCGAAGGCGGTCGCGCACAGCCACGCGCCGCCGCGCCGTCGCCGGGAACGGCGCCGGGTCTCCTCGTTCGGGAGCGGGCGGTGCATGCTGGATACCAAGAACGGTCCTCCGCGGCCTCGATCGAGGAAGATAACGGCGAGGCTTTAAGATCCAATCAACTATCCGCGCATGGCGCCAAGCCTGCGTCCCATCATCGCCCTGTCGGTCCGGCCGAACAAGACGGGGGTCGCGGTGCCGCGGGAAAACCTTGACCGGGTGCGGCACAACGGCTAGATGCGGGCCTCGACATGGGCGCGGGGTCGACTCGCGCCCGTTTGCCTATAGACCACCCGATCCTTCAACCGACTGAACAAAAAGACGGCCCGCCCCCGGCATCGGGGATCCAATGCGAGGCCGGATCCGAACGGAGATAAAATGTTCGCAGTCATCAAAACCGGCGGCAAGCAGTACCGCGTGTCCGCCGACGACGTCTTCGAGGTCGAGCGTCTCGCCGGCGAGGCGGGCGACAGCCTGACCTTCGCCGAAGTGCTGATGGTCGGCTCGACGATCGGCGCCCCCTTCGTTTCGGGCGCCAGCGTCATCGCCGAGATCGTCGAGCAGACCCGCGGCCCCAAGGTCATCTCGTTCAAGAAGCGTCGCCGTCAGAACTCGAAGCGCTCGCGCGGTCACCGCCAGGACCTGACCCGCATCCGCATCACCGAGATCCGCGGCGCCTCCAACGAGAGCAAGTCGGCCTGAGGCCGGCGCTGACGACCGCACAAGGAGAACACCCATGGCACACAAAAAAGCAGGCGGCTCCTCGCGCAACGGCCGCGATTCCGAGTCCAAGCGCCTCGGCGTGAAGCTGTTCGGCGGCCAGGCGGCCCGCGCCGGCAACATCATCGTGCGTCAGCGCGGCACGCGCTGGCACCCGGGCGCCAACGTCGGCATCGGCAAGGACCACACCCTCTTCGCCCTCACCGACGGCACCGTGACCTTCCAGACCAAGGCCCGCGGCCGCGCCTTCGTTTCCATCAATCCGAATCCGATGGCCGACGCCGCAGAATGACCGGTGCTCGACGTACCGGTGGCCCAGCCCCCCGGTACGTCTGACGGAGCGCCCCGAAAATCGGGTTTCCAGGACGAAGCGGAGGGGAGATGGGTCGCCATCTCCCCTCTTCGCTTTTCCCGGAAGGACCTGTTCCATGGCGCCCGAGTCCCCACCTGACGACGAGCCCGAATGTCGCTTTCCCGGCGGTTCGATCCGCACCGGGCGGCTTCTCCTGCGGCCGCTCAGTCCGGCTGACGCGCCGGAGCTCGCGCGGCAGGCCAACGACCGCGCGCTCGCGGCGATGACCTCCTCCGTGCCGCACCCCTACGGGCTCGAAGACGCCGAAGCGTTCATCGCGTCGGTAAGGGCCGAGGACGCCTTCGTGCGGGCGGTGGCCTGCGGGCGCACGGACCGCTTCTTCGGCGTCTGCTCGCTCTCCGACTGCCGCGAGGATCGCTCCACCGAGCTCGGCTACTGGATCGGGCGCGAGCACTGGGGCCGGGGCTATGCCACGGAAGCCGCGCAGGCGATGATCGACGAGGCCTTCTCGCGCAACACCGGGATCGCCGCCGTCACCGCGAGCTGCCGCGTCATCAACGGCGCCTCGCGCCGGGTGATCGAGAAGTGCGGCTTCCAGATGCGCCGGCTCGGCTTCGTGACCTCGCGCGTCGACGGCCGCGTCTCGGCCGAGTGCTACGACCTCGACCGCCGCGCCTGGGAAGCGCTGAAGCGCTGGGGCAAGGCCTCGTGAGCCGCCGCCTCGCCTCGGCCGCGGCGATCGCGCTCCTCCTGGCGCTCGCCGGGTGTCTCGCGCTCGCCGCCCCGGCGCGGCTGCCGGAGGCGCAAGCTGACGGCTTCGACCTCCTCGCCTTCTTCGACGGCGAGGCGCGCTCGACGGGCACGATCACGACGGCGCTCGTTTCGACGCAAGCCTTCTCGGCGACCTTCGAGGGCCGCCGCGAAGGGAACAGCCTTCGCCTCGACGAGCGCTTCCGCTTCGCCGACGGCTCGGCGCGGCTCCAGCGCTGGAGGCTGACGCGGGATGGCGGCGGGCGCCTTCGCGGCACCGTCGAGACGGAGGACGAGACCGGCGCGCTGCGCCCGCCCGTTCCCGTCGAAGGGCGGCTGACGGCCGAGGGGGCAGTGCTCGCCTATGACGGCTATGCCCCGGGCGGCGGGACGCTCCGCCTCGGCTTCCGCCACGCGATGACCCGCCTCGACGGGCGGCGCGTGTCCAACCACGTCACTGTCAGGCTCCTCGGCCTGCCCCTTGCCACATCCGACGTCGTCTTCGTCCGGGACGGTGCCAATCCCCATCTGATGCGCTAAGGAGGCCAGGAAGGCCCCGCAGCGCCAACGAACGTATCGACCCCATGAAGTTTCTCGACCAGGCCAAAGTCTATGTCCGCTCCGGCGACGGGGGCGCCGGCGCCGTGTCCTTCCACCGCGCCAAGTTCATCGAGTTCGGCGGCCCGGACGGGGGCGACGGCGGGCGCGGCGGCGACGTGTTCATCGAGGCGGTCGCCGGCCTCAACACGCTGATCGACTACCGCTACCAGCAGCACTTCCGCGCCAAGACCGGCATGCACGGCATGGGCCGCAACCGCACGGGCGGCAAGGGCGACGACGTCACGCTTCGCGTGCCCGTCGGCACGCAGGTCTTCGACGAGAACAACGAGACGCTGATCTGCGACCTGACCGAGATCGGACAGGTCGTGCGTATCGCGGCGGGCGGCAATGGCGGCTTCGGCAACGCCTACTTCAAGACCAGCGTCAACCAGGCGCCGCGCCGGGCCAATCCCGGCCAGGAGGGCGAGGAGCTGACGCTCTGGCTGCGGCTGAAGCTCATCGCCGATGCCGGGCTCGTCGGCCTGCCCAACGCCGGCAAGTCGACCTTTCTCGCCTCCGTCACCCGCGCCCGGCCGAAGATCGCCGACTATCCCTTCACCACGCTCCATCCCGGCCTCGGCGTCGCCCATGTCGGCGACCAGGAATTCGTGATCGCCGACATTCCCGGCCTCATCGAAGGGGCGCACGAGGGCGTCGGCATCGGCGACCGATTCCTCGGCCACATCGAGCGCACCCGCGTCCTCCTCCACCTCGTGTCCGGCACGGAAGAGGACGTGGCGCTGGCCTACCGGACGGTGCGCACCGAACTGGAGGCCTACGGCGAAGGGCTCGACGAGAAGCCCGAGGTGCTGGCGCTCTCGAAGATCGACGCCCTCACGCCGGAGGAGCGCGAGGAGAAGCGCGCCGCGCTGGCCGCGGAAGCCGGGCGCGAGCCCATGCTGATGTCGGCGGTGAGCCGCGAGAACCTTTCCGACGTTCTCGTCGCGCTCCATCGCGAGATCGTCGGCCTCGACGCCGAGGACGACGAGCGATGAGCGTCGGCGGCCTCGCCCCCTTTCGGCGCATCGTCGTCAAGATCGGCTCGGCGCTCCTCGTCGACCCGAAGAAGGGCCTGCGCCGCACCTGGCTGGAATCGCTCGGCGAGGACGTCGCGCGCCTCGCCGCCGAGGGCAAGCAGGTCCTCCTCGTCTCCTCCGGCGCGATCGCGCTCGGCCGCACGCTGCTGAAGCTGCCCCGCGGCCCCCTGAAGCTGGAGGAGAGCCAGGCGGCGGCCGCGGTCGGGCAGATCGCGCTGTCGCGCACCTATTCCGAGATCCTCGGCCGCCACGGGTTGGAGACCGGCCAGATCCTCCTCACCTTCGGCGACACCGAGGAGCGGCGACGCTACCTCAACGCCCGCGCGACGATCGAGACGCTGCTCTCCTTCCGCGCCGTGCCGGTGATCAACGAGAACGACACCGTCGCCACCGCCGAGATCCGCTACGGCGACAACGATCGCCTCGCCGCGCGCGTCGCCACCATGACCGGCGCCGACCTCCTCATTCTCCTCTCCGACGTCGACGGGCTCTACACCGCGGCTCCGCAGATCGACCCGGAGGCCCGCCACATCCCCGTGGTCGAGGCGATCACGCCGGCGATCGAGGCCATGGCGGGCGCCCCGGCCTCGGAGCTGTCGCGCGGCGGCATGCGCACCAAGGTCGATGCCGGCCGCATGGCGACGGGCGCGGGCACCGCCATGATCATCACGCTCGGCAGCCGCCTTTATCCCCTTTCCGCCATCGAGCGCGGTGAGCGCTCGACCCTGTTCAAGCCGGTCGGCACGATCGGGCTGGCGCGCAAGCGCTGGATCGTCGGGCAGATGAACCCGGGCGGCCGCCTCGTCGTGGACGAAGGCGCGGTCGCGGCGCTGAAGAGCGGCAAGAGCCTTCTGCCTGCCGGCGTCACGCGCGTCGAGGGCCGCTTCTCGCGGGGCGACGCGATCCGGGTCTGCGACCCCTCGGGCCACGAGATCGGCCGCGGGCTCGTCGCCTACGACTGGGAGGACGCGGCCAAGATCGCCCGGCGCCGCACGAGCGAGCTCGCTGCCATCCTCGGCTACCAGCCCCGCGCCGCGATGATCCACCGCGACGACCTCGTGCTCGGCGTTCTGCCGGAGATCGAAGCCCCGGCCGCGGCGGGCGAGCCGCCGGCGCCGGACGCGCGCGTTTCAGCCGCCTGATCTCATCCCTTTGCCGGTGACGAAGCCATGCTCGACCAAGCCGCAGACACGACCGACATCCACGCCCTGATGGCCGACCTCGGCGCCCGCGCCCGGGCCGCCGCCCGCATCCTCGCGACCGCCCCCTCCGCCGCCAAGGACGCGGCCCTGCGCGCCATGGCCGACGCGATCGAGGCGCGAAGCGCCGGCATTCTCGCCGCCAATGCCGAGGACGTCGCCCGCGCGGAAGAGGCCGGCATGGCCGCCTCCTTCATCGACCGCCTGCGCCTCGACGACAAGCGCCTCGCCGGCATCGCCGAAGCCTTGCGCGAGGTCGCCGCCCTGCCCGACCCGGTCGGCGCCGTCACCGCGGAGTGGACGCGCCCCAACGGCCTGCGCATCGCCCGCGTGCGCACGCCCCTCGGCGTGATCGGGGTCATCTACGAGAGCCGGCCCAACGTCACGGCCGACGCCGGTGCGCTGTGCCTCAAGGCCGGCAACGCCGTGATCCTGCGCGGCGGCTCGGACTCCGCGGCCTCCTCCGCCGCCATCGGCGAAGCGCTGCGGGCGGGCCTTGAGGCGGCGAACCTGCCCGCCGACGCCATCCAGATCGTGCCGACCCGCGACCGCGCCGCCGTCGGCGCGATGCTGCGGGGCCTCGGCGGCGCCATCGACGTCATCGTGCCGCGCGGCGGGCGCTCGCTGGTGGAGCGCGTGCAGGGCGAGGCGCGCGTGCCCGTCTTCGCCCACCTCGAAGGCCTCTGCCACGTTTATCTCGACGCCACGGCCGACCTTGCCATGGCCGTCGAGGTCGCGACCAACGCCAAGATGCGCCGCACCGGCGTCTGCGGCGCCGCCGAAACGCTGCTCGTCGACCGGCGCGACGCAAGCCGCCTCCTTCCGCCCGTCCTCGACGCGCTCAGCCTCCGCGGCTGCGAGGTCCGCGGCACGGACGAGGTCCGCGCGCTCTGGCCCGACGCCCGTCCCGCGACAGAGGCCGACTTCGACACGGAATATCTCGACGCGATCATCTCCGTCGCGCTCGTCGACGGCGTCGACGGCGCCATCCAGCACATCGAGCGCCATTCCTCGCACCACACCGAGGCGATCGTCGCGGACGACGAGGCGGTGGCCGAGCGCTTCCTGTCGTCGATCGATTCCGCGATCCTCCTCCACAACGCCTCGACGCAGTTCGCCGACGGCGGCGAGTTCGGCTTCGGCGGCGAGATCGGCATCGCGACGGGCAAGATGCACGCCCGCGGCCCCGTCGGCGTCGAGCAGCTGACGAGCTTCAACTACCGCGTCCGCGGCACCGGCCAGATCAGGCCGTGACGAGCCGGGATGCGGAGCTGCGGACGGCGCTGCGCCTGCCGCCGGCCCCGCCGGGGCAACGGATCGGGCTCTTCGGCGGCTCCTTCGACCCGCCGCATGAGGGCCACCGCCTCGTCGCGCGCGTCGTCCTTCGCCGGCTTCGGCTCGACCGGCTGTGGTGGATCGTCACGCCCGGCAATCCCTTGAAGGACCACGGCCGCCTCGCGCCCTTGAGCGAGCGGGTCGCCCTGTCGCGCGCGCTCGTCGGCGGCGACCGGCGCATCGTCGTCACCGCCTTCGAGGCGGCCCACCGCATCCGCTACACGGCCGACACGCTGGAGCTCGTCACCTCGCGCCGGCCGAACGCCCGCTTCGTCTGGATCATGGGCGCGGATTCGCTGCGCTCCTTTCATCGGTGGCAGGACTGGAAGCGGATCGCGGCCATGATGCCGCTCGCCGTCGTCGATCGGCCGGGCTCGACGCTGTCGGTCCTGTCCTCGCCCGCCGCTCTTCGGCTGGAGGGGCATCGCATCCCGGAACGGGACGCCGCGCGCCTCGCGAGCCTCGATCCACCGGCCTGGGTGTTCCTCACCGGACCGCGCTCGGCCCAGTCGTCCACGACTCTTCGGCGGCTGCAAGATTCACTGTCTTGAAACCGTCGCCTGTCGGTGCCTATCTTTTGATCGTGAGCCCGAGATCGTCTCGGTGCCACGACGTTTCCGAAAGGGAAAACGAAGCTGAGACCTGCTTTGGATGCGAAGGACGCCCCTGTGGCCGCTCCTTCAACCGCCGCCGAGGATGCGGGTTCGTCCGTGGCGCGCGCCATCGAACTCGTCGTCCGCAGCCTGGATGACTCCAAGGGCGAGGACATCGTCTCGATCGACATGAGGGGCAAGAGCCCGCTCGCCGACCACATGGTGGTCGTGTCCGGACGATCCCATCGCCACGTCACGGCCGTCGCCGAGCATCTCCTCTCCGACCTCAAGGACAACGGCTTCGGCAATGCCAAGGTCGAAGGCCTGAACAACGGCGACTGGGTGCTGATCGACACGGGCGACATCATCGTCCACATCTTCCGTCCCGAAGTCCGCGCCTTCTACAACCTCGAGAAGATGTGGACCGTGGGCGACGCGGGCGACTCGACCGTCCACTGAACCCAGTGGACGCGACATCGGGCATGGCGGCGCGCGGGGCATTCCCGTGCGGCTGACCACCGCGGCCATCGGGCGGATGAAGGCCGGCCCGGAGCGCGAGCTCTGCGAGCGCTATCTCGACCGCTTGAAGAAGAGCGGCGGCGCGCTCGGCCTCGACTATGCCGGCACGAAGGAGTGGCCGGAATCGCGCGGCGGAACGGCACCCGAGCGCAAGCGCGAGGAGGCGGCGCAGTTCCGCGCGGCGCTGCCGGACAGGTGCGTCCTCGTCTGCTTCGACGAGACCGGCCGCAGCCTCGGCTCGGAAGCCTTTGCCGGCGAGATCGCCAGCCGCCTCGAAGGCGGCGTGCGGGACATGGTCTTCTGCATCGGCGGCCCGGACGGCTTCGACGAGACCCTCCGCTCCGAGGCGGCGCTGGTCCTGTCCTTCGGACGCATGACCTTCCCCCACCAGATCGCCCGCATCCTCCTCGCCGAGCAGCTCTACCGCGCCGTGACGATCCTGTCGGGCCACCCCTACCACCGGGCCTGACGCGCCCGGCAAAAAGCGGGGAGCAAGGCGGCCCGCCTCCATACACGCGGCGGCGGGCGCCGCTACATTCCTCCCGGTATGTGCAATCTCTACTCGATCACCACGAACCAGGAAGCGATCCGGCGCTTCGCCCGGGCGACCGGCGACCGCACGGGCAACCTGCCGCGCCTTCCCGGCGTCTTCCCTGATCAGATGGCGCCGGTGGTGGGCTGCGACGCCTCGGGCACCCGCGTCCTCGACCTTTTGCGCTGGGGCCTGCCGGGGCCGAAGGCAACCGGCGAAGCGCCGGTGACGAACGTGCGCAACACCGCCTCGCCGCATTGGCGGCGATGGCTGGGCGTATCGCATCGCTGCCTCGTGCCCGCCAGTTCCTTCTGCGAATACGAAGACACCAAGCCGCGAAAGACGCCGACCTGGTTCGCGCTCGACGAGGAGCGCCCGCTCTTCGCCTTCGCCGGCCTCTGGACGGAGTGGACCGGCACGCGCGGCCCCAAGAGCGATCCCGTCGAGGGGCGCCACCGGCTCTTCGGCTTTCTGACCACCGACGCCAATGCCGAGGTGAAGCCGGTGCATCCCAAGGCCATGCCGGTGATCCTCACCGAGCCCGAGCAGATGGACCTTTGGCTGGAGGGCGACTGGGAGGACGCCAAGGCGCTTCAGCGGCCCCTGCCCGACGGCACGCTCCGGATCGTCGCGCGCGGCGAGCGCAAGGACGAGGGGAACGGCGGAGAGGACGGGCCTTGAGCCAGCTCCTCGACCCCGGCCGCACCTGCTGGCGCATCGAGGCCGCGGCCCGCTTCGCCGTGATCGTCGACGGCGCGGACTATTACCGCGCGCTGAAGGAGGCGATCCTGAAGGCTCGCCGCTCGGTCGCGATGATCGGCTGGGACTTCGACACGCGCGTCGCCATCGAGCCGGAGGGCGCGACGCTGGAGGGGCCGAACGAACTCGGCGAGTTCCTCGAATGGATCGTCGAGCGCAATCCCGAACTCGACGTCTCGATCCTCAAGTGGAACCTCGGCATCATCAACACGCTCTCGCGGGGCGAAACGCCGCTCTACGTCCTGCGCTGGATGAGCGGAGCGAGCCGCGTGCGGCTCAAGCTCGACGCCGCCCATCCCGTCGCGGCGAGCCACCACCAGAAGATCGTCGTGATCGACGACGCCCTCGCCTTCTGCGGCGGCATCGACATCACCATGGGGCGCTGGGACACCCGCGCGCACCGCGACGTCGAGCCGAGGCGCCGGGCACCCGGGCGGCGCGGCGCGCTGCTGCAGCCCTGGCACGACGCGACGACCTGCGTCGACGGCCCGGCCGCGCGGGCGCTCGGCGACCTCGCGCGCGAGCGCTGGAGCCGCGCGACGGGCAAGGCGCCGGACGCCCCGCCTCCCCCGGCCGACGACGACCGGCTGGAAGATCTCTGGCCGGACAGCGTGACGCCGCTCGCGCGCGGAGTCCCCGTCGGCATCTCCCGCACCGCCGGCGCCTTCGGCGCCTTCGCGCAGGTGTCGGAGATCGAGGCCATGACGCTCGCGATGATCGCGGGGGCGAAGCGCACCATCTTCGTGGAGAACCAGTACTTCGCCTCGCGGCGCATCGCCGAGGCCATGGCCGCGCGGCTCGCCGAGCCGGACGGTCCCGAGATCCTGATGATCAATCCGCACTCGCAGGAAGGCTGGCTGGAAGAAGCGACGATGGGCGCGGCCCGGGTCAAGCTCCTGGCGCTGATGCGCCGGGCCGACCATCACGGCCGGTTCCGCCTGTTCCACCCGGTGACGGCCGGCGGCGTCGCGATCTACGTCCACGCCAAGATCATGATCGTCGACGACCGCGTCCTGAAGATCGGCTCGGCCAACTTCAACAACCGCTCGATGGGCTTCGACACGGAATGCGACCTGTCGGTCGACGCCGCGCTGATGCCGGACGAGGCAATGGCCGCGGCGCTCGAGGCGCAAATCGCGGGCGTGCGGGACGATCTTCTCGCCGAGCATCTCGGCCTCGCGCCGGAAACGATCGCGGACGCCGTCGCGCGCGGGGGATCGCTGGTGCGGGCGGTGGACGGCTTCGCGAGCGAGACGCGGCGGCTCCAGCCGCTGCAGGCCCGCGACCTCGACGTCCTCGATCAGGCCCTGGCCGAGGCCGACCTCGTCGATCCCGAGCGCCCGCCCCGGCCGCTCAAGGCGCTGGCGCGCCGGTTCTCGACGATCATGCGACCGCGGGCGGAGCCGCGGCCGGCGCTCGCATCGCGGCGAGATCCGGTGCCGGGATCCCCAGGCGGCGGCGCATAAAGGACGGATCGCGCACGAGGTCGGCGATCGTGTAGGCGGCCAGCGCCGATAGGAAGGCTTCCAGCGCCTTGTGCAGCGCCGCGTTCAGCTCGCAGCTGTCGATCAGCGGGCAGTCCATGCGGCCCGTCTCGAAGCACTCGGCCAAGGTGAAGTTGTCTTCCGTCGCCTCGACCACGTGGCGCAGGTTGATCTCCGCGGGCGGCCGCCCGAGGCGGATGCCGCCGTTGCGGCCGCGCACGGTCTCGATCATCCGCGCCTCGACGAGGGGCGGCAGGATCTTGAACATGAAGAGCTCGGAGGCGGAATTGGCCGCGGCGATCTCGCGGATGCGGCTGAGCCGGCCTTCGTTGGCCGCGCAGTACATCAGGATGCGGATCGCATAGTTCGTCTGGCTCGTGAGCCGCATTCCGGCCTCCCATGCCGACCCGGCGCATCGCGCGCCGATCGGCCATCGCTGTCGTCGACGGCCCGCCCCTGCTTCACCGAATCACCGGCGAGCTCCGGGCGAGCGTTCATCTGATTTAGAAGCGTTCTAGGTCATTTGGAAGAGGCAGGCTCGATGCGAACCCTTCGCCGAGCTTGGCAGGCACTTCCAGGAACTCACGCGCAGCGCGAGATTCCGCGTCGAAGGCCAGTTTGGAACCTTTCCAAACCCAAACGGGTTTGCTACCTTGGAAGCATTCTAAGAGAGCGGGTCGCGAGGCCCGAGCGATCGGCGGGCACCGGATCGGTCGCCCAAACACTGGAAGGAACGGATCATGTCGGTTCACAGCGAAGCCGCCTGCAAGAAGTGCACCTACTTCGACGACCACGCCGCCAACGGCCAGCACGCCGACGCCGAAGCCGGCCTGTGCCGCTTCAACCCGCCGGTGACGCAGCCGGAGCCGGATTCCCACGGTCTCTGGCCGATCGTGGCGAAGTCCGACTGGTGCGGCCACTTCGAGACCGGCACGACGGTCAACTGACCCCGTCGATCCCATTCGGGGTCGCATGAAAGGGCCGGCGGCGCATCTGGGCGCCCCGGCCTTTCGCATGTCCGGGGGTCAGCGCAGGCGGCGCGTCGCGCGGCCGAGATCGGCCAGCGCGTCCCGCAGCGGCGGCCCTCCCCGCCCGAACAGCGCCGCGTCGAGCCGGCGAAGCGCCGCGCGCGCCTGCCCCTCCCCGTCCGTCGCTCCCTCCGCCAGCATCCGGCGTACGATGCCGCGCGCCGTCATCGCGTCGCCGCGCCGCACGGCCGCCGCGAGCCGCAACCGCTCGGGCGCGACCGGCAGGCGCCGCAGGAGGCGCCTCCACTCCGTCTCCCGCAGCCGCCGGCGGCTGGGCAGGAGCACGGCCCCCGTCAGCAGGAAGCCGGCCGCCGCCGCGAGAACCGGCGCGTTGTCCGCCAGACGGTCGCCGATTCCGGGCTCGGGCGCTTCGGTCAGGACGCCTTCCAGCGCGATGCGCTGACTGCGCAGGACAATGTCGCGCACCGCTCGCGCCTGCGTGTCGTACCAGGGGATGTGGAAGGCCTCGAGAAGACCCGGCTCCGACGAGACCGGACGCATGCGCCAGCGCCAGACGACCTTGGCGACCGGCCCGTCCGGCGTGATCGCCTGCGTGCGCTCCTCCGGCTCGGCGAAGGTGATGAGCCATTCCGCCAGCATCTTCGGGCGCGGCGGCAGGCGCGAGGCGGGCACGCCCACCGCCTCGATGGTGACCGTGCGCCGAGCCACCTCGCCGCTGGCAAGCCGCGACGGATCGCGGTCCCATTCGTCGGAATAGCTCAGCCGGCTCGCCGGCAGCCACCAGCCGCCGGCGTCCGGCGGAATGGGCGAGACCTCGATCGCCACGGGCGCCGAGACGACGGCGCGCTTCTCGCGCCGCGCCCCGTCGGCGACGGTCAGGAGATGGGTGAAGGCGCCGATCTCCAGCCGGCCGGGGCGGCTCGGATAAAGCGCGAGCCGCCGCTCGAAGACGGTGCGCTTCTTCCCGTCGATGAAGGCGCTCGTCCAGCTGTCGCGGCCGAGCTGCTGCCAGCCGAAGTTGACGAGCGGCGGCTGCTTCATCTCCTCGATCGCCACGGCAACGGTATAGACGCCGCGCAGGCGCACCAGCACCATCTCCTCGACATGCGTGTCGGCATGCGGCTGCTCGACGATCAGCTCCAGCCGGGCCGATTCGGGGTCGAGGAGTGGCGCCTCGGGTGCCGCAGGACCGGATGGCGCCGGCCGGTCCGGCGCGACGGTCGGACCTGCGGGCGCCGTTCCGGGCGCCGCGAGGTTGCCGTCGCGGTCGGCGTTGCGCGGCAGGGTCTGCGGGGGCGGCGCGATGGTCGCGGGGGCGAGTCCCTGCGCGCCGGCGGGCCCGGCGAGCGCGATCAGCAGCAGGCAGGCAAGGAGGCGAAGGCGGTTCACCACGGCGTATCCTCCGGCGGCACGGCGAGCCCGTCCTCGAATCGCTGCTGCGACTCGGCCTTGAAGCGCAGCTTCAGATAGGTGCCGGGCTCGTCCGCGAGCGTCGTCAGCCAGTCGGTGCTGGCGACTGTCGCCTTGTTGTCGTCGCGCGGCCGCAGCACCCGCTCGGCCTGCTCACCCATGGTCAGGGTCGGACCGGAATGCGAGGCGGCGTCGCTCTCCTCACCTCGCGCGGCGGTGGCGGGAATGCCGTCGATGGCATTGGCCTCGCCGATCACCGGCGGTACGAGCCGGGCGACGAGGTCGCGGTTGCGCCGGGCTTCGACGTCGGTCGCCTCGGCGAAGAGCACGGCGTCGAAGTAGGCGAGGGAGAGCGGGTAGTCGCCGAGCGCGGCGAGCGACAGGGCGCGGTTGAAGGTCTGCGAGCGTCCGGCTTCGGTGAAGGCCGCGTCCGCCTCGGCGAAGCGTTCGGCCTCGTAGAGCGCGACGCCGCGCGCCGCCGGATCGTTGAGAAGCGGCGCGGCGAGGTTCGGCAACCCCGCTTTCAGCGCGAGGCGCCCGAAACCGGCGCGGCCGGCGAAGACGGCCGCCACGAAGGCGATGACGAGAAGAAGAACGGGAGCCGCGCGCCGCATCAGGTCACCCGCTCCCGGCGGAAGAAGAACAAGGCCGGCAGCATCGCCGCGGCGAGGAGGACGCGGCCGTAGTCGTGCCAGAGGAGTGCCACGAGGTCGCTCCGGCGGAGCGTCGCCGCCTCGTTCTGGGCCAAGCGTGCCGCGACGCCGGCGGGCGCGAGCGCGCTGCCGGCGACCCCGCCGCCGGCCTCCGCGAGGCGGGCGAGCGCGTCGGCATCGGGCGGCGGCGCGGCGGCCGCGGCCGCGTTCGGCTCGACGAAGAGGGTCGACACGCGGCTCCCGCCGGCCGCGATCCGCTCCGCCTCGCGCAGGGCCGCGGGCGAGAGCCCCTCCCCGTCGGAGACGAGGACGACGTCGCCGGACAGGATCTCGGCCTGGTCGAGCAGCGTCTTGGCCATGGCGAGGCCGCGCTCGGCCCGGCTGCCCTTTTCCGGAACGGTGTCGGCGGCGAGAACCGCGATCGTGGTTTCCAGCGCCTCGGCGTCGGTGGTGAAGGCGCTGGCGAGATAGGCGTCGCCGGCGAAGACGACGAGCGCGATCGGCCGCGAGCCGGCCTCCCGCGCGACGAAGCTCGCCGCCCCCTGCGCCGCGGGAAAGCGCCCGCCCGTCACCACCGAATCCGACAGATCCATGACCAGAACCACCGCATCGAGGTTGCGGAACGTCGGCGCCTCGTCGTCGGGCACGGCCGGGCCGACCAGCGCCAGCGCCAGGAGCGCGCATAGGAGAACCGGCGCGCGGTGCCGGCGCCGGGCGCCGGGCACGACGCGGCCGAGCGCCGACAGGGCCCGCATCATCGCGGGATCCACCGCCGCTTCCCACGCACCGAGACCCGAGCGCCGCCGCCAGACATAGACGGCGGCGAGCGCGACGAGCGGAAGGCCGAGGAGCCAGGCCGGACGCAGCAGCGTCAGGTCGCCGAACAGCGTCATCGCCGCGCCTCCGCGAGCAGCAGCGCCAGCGCGAGAAGGAAGGCGAGGCTCGCCGGCACGGTCCAGTAGGGCTCCTCGACCTCCGCCGCGGGCTCGGCGAGGCGGCTCGCCTCCATGGCGTCGATCGCCTCGCCGACGGCGACGAGGTCGGATGTGTTGCGGACCCGGAAGGCTTCGCCGCCGCTCGCTTCGGCGAGGCGCCGCAGCGTTTCGGAATCGACCGCGTCGCGTGGGGCGTCCGCCTCCGAGCGGTCGCGTGGCCCGAGGGCAATGGTGTGGACGCGCACGCCGAGTTCGGCTGCGAGCTGTCCGGCGGCGATCGGATCCACCGTGCCGGACGTATCGACGCCGTCCGACAGGAGCACCACGACGCGGCTCGCGGCCGGCGAGTCCTTCAGCCGCTTGAGCGCGAGGCCGAGCCCGTCGCTGATCGCGGTCGCCCGGCCGGACACGCCGATCGTCGCCTCCTCGATGGCGCGCGCGACCGCCTCGAAGTCGAAGGTCGGCGGCGTCGCGTAATAGGCCTGGTTGCCGAAGATCACGAGCCCGACGCGGTCGCCGCCGCGCCCGCGCACGAAGCGCGCTGCCACCTGCTTGACCGCCTCCAGCCGCGTCACGGTCCGCCCGTCGAGCTCGAAATCCTCTTCTTCCATCGAGCCGGAGAGGTCGAGCGCGAGAACGAGGTCGCGCCCCGAGACCGGCAGCGCGGCGCTCGTCGACAAGCGCTGCGGTCCAGCGAGCGCCAGGACGAGGCAGAGCCAAAGAAGCGCCGGCAGCCAGCGCCGCGCCCGCGCGGCGAACGCGGCCCGCGCGACAGGCGCGGCGAGGCGCGCGGCGATCGGCGCTGGAACGCCGAGCGCGCCGATCGATGCCTGCCGCGGCGGCAGGAGACGAAGCGCCAGGAGCGGCAGCGGCACGAGCAGAAGGGCGAGCGGATCGGACAAGCTCCACATCGGATCAGCCCCGCCGCAGCGCTGCGCGGATCGCCGCGTCGGTGGCGTCCGGATCGAGCGTCGGCGCCGGCGCGTAGAGCGCGGCCCCGATTTCCCTCGCGAGTGCCGCGAGCGCCGGGCGCGGGCGCTTGGCGGACAGCTCGCGCAGGACCTGCGCCTGGACGAGGAGGCGGCGCTCCGGTTGAAGCGCGCGCGCCGCGTCCAGCCGGGCGAGGCTGGCGGCGAAGGGGGCGTCGCGCCGCCGGCTGACGAGGGCGAGAAGCGCGACGAGGAGGATCATCGCGAGGATGCCGAGCGAGAAGGCGGCGAGCGCCGTCTGCCAGAACTCGGCCGGCGTCGGGTCGGCCAAGCGCGGCGCCGAGAGCGCCGCCATCAGCTCAGCGTGCTCGGGCGAAGCGTTCATCGACGCGCTCCTCCACGCCGCGCCCCGCCGTTTCGGCCGCGAGGCCTGCATCGACCACGGCGAAGGGCAGGCCGAGCCGCTCCAGCCGTCCGATCCGCGGATCGGGCGGCTGCGCGCCGGCCTCGACGCTGCCGATGCCGCGCGCGCCGTTCGGCGCCAGAAACGGGTAAAGGCCGGCCCGTGGCTCGATCTCGAAGCGGTCGAGAACGAGAAGGCAGGCGAGGCGCGCGCGCTGCATCAAAGCGAGCGCGGCGCGGTCGAAGCGCGGTCCCGCCGCGTCGAGCCCGCTCGCCAGGAGCACGGTCGCGCCTCGCGGCCCGGCCTTCAGCGCCGCTTCCAGGAGCAGCGCCGACCCGTCCTCCGCCGGCACCGCCGCGCGCCGCGACGCGGCGAGCGCCTCGTCGTGGGCGCGGGCGAGGCGCCCGAGAAGCCGCGCCATGCCGCGCTCGCGCCCCTGCGGCGGCACGTAGGCGACCTCGCCGGCGGCGTGGATGAGAAGCGCCGCCTTGCCGCCTGCCTCCAGCGTGCGCCAGCCCTCGACCGTCAGCGCCTCGGCGGCGGCCACCGAGCGCAGCGCCCGGCGCGTGCCCCAGAGCATGTCGGGGGAAAAATCGGCGAGAAGCAGCGTCACCCGCTCGCGCTCCTCGCTGAAGGTCCGCACGTGGCGCGTGCCGGTGCGGGCGGTGGCGTTGCGGTCGATGTGCCGGATGTCGTCGCCGGCCACGAAGGGGCGCACGTCGA
This sequence comes from Antarcticirhabdus aurantiaca, assembly GCF_009765365.1. Taxonomy (GTDB): domain Bacteria; phylum Pseudomonadota; class Alphaproteobacteria; order Rhizobiales; family Rhizobiaceae; genus Antarcticirhabdus; species Antarcticirhabdus aurantiaca. The sequence continues at coordinate 192,397 of NZ_VTOM01000008.1, read as the reverse complement.
CGATCTCCAGACCCGGCCCCTTGCGCCGGCCGACGAGCCCGCCGGGCCGGGTCGTGGCGCCGAGATGGCGCGCCGGCCGCTCGCGCGCGAGGTGCCGCAGCGCGAGAAGCGCGTCGACGTCGAGCCGCGCGCCCTCGCCCGCAGTCGCGGCGGGGTCGCTCCGCTGGAAGAGCGGCGCGGCCATCAGAGCGGCCGGACGATGTCGAGGAGGCGGTCGACGAGCCGGCGCGCCGTCTGCCCCTCCGCCTGGGCTCGCCAAGTCGGGATGATCCGGTGGGCGAGGATGTCGGGCGCGAGGGTGGACACATCCTCCGGCACCGCGAAGTCGCGTCCCCTGATAAAGGCGCGGGCCTTGGCGGCGGCGGCGAGCGCCAGCGTGCCGCGCGGCGAGACGGCGTGCTCGATGGAGCCGGCGACTTCGGTCGCGCCCGGCCCTTCGCCGCGCGTCGCCGTGACGAGGCGCACGATGTAGTCCTTCAGCGCCGGGGCGAGATGGACGCGCGCGGCGGCGCGGCGGGCGGCGAGGACCTCGCCCGGAGGCAGCGGCGGAAAGCTCCGCGCGCCGGCGTCGCCCACCGCCTCCCCTTCCACGAGGTCGAGGATCGCCGCCTCGGTTGCGGCATCCGGCAGGTCGACGAGGACGTGGGCGAGGAAGCGGTCGAGCTGCGCTTCCGGCAGCGGAAAGGTGCCCTCGTGCTCGATCGAGTTCTGCGTCGCGACCACCATGAAGGTTTCGGGCAGGCGATAGGTACGCCCGCCCGCCGTCACCTGCGACTCCGCCATGGCTTCCAGCAGCGCCGACTGGACCTTGGGCGGGGCGCGGTTGATCTCGTCGACGAGAACCAGCGAGGCGAAGACCGGCCCCTCGACGAACTCGAAGGTGCCCTGCTCCGGCCGGAAGATCGGCGTGCCCGTGAGGTCGGCGGGCATCAGGTCGGGCGTGCACTGGATGCGCGAGAAGGAGCCGTCGAGACCAGCTGCGAGACGCTTCACCGCCCGCGTCTTGGCCAGGCCCGGCGGTCCCTCCACCAGGAGATGGCCGCCCGCGACGAGCGCGACGAGCAGCCGCTCGACGAGGTCGGGCCGCCCGACGAGCCCTTCGGCCACGAAGGCGCCGAGGCGCGCGAGCGGGCGCTCCCCGCTTGCGGCGTCGGATTCGATGGCGCGGTGACGCGCCGCATGGTCCAGCATGACGGGTCCCTGTATTGCGGGCCGCCGGCGCCTCCCTCCGACGCGCGGCCGCCCTCCTCCCGAGCGGCGGTCCCGGGTGCCCGTCGTGACCGCCTCGCCTCCAAGACTAGGAAAGCCGCCCCGTCTCGGCAACAGGGCTTTGGTCGTGGATTCGCTCGACGCGAGAGCCATGCCGGTGCGCGGCAACGCAAGCGCAATCCTGCGGAAACAGGCACGCGGCAGGATTGCACCGTCGATCGAGGCGGCCGCGGCGCGGCGCCCGTGCTTTCCGGAGTCTCGCCCATGCCGCCCCGCTCCTCGGTGCTTCAACGGCTCGCCGCCGCGCTTCTGGTGGGCGGGCTCGTCTCGTCGGCGGAATCGGCGGGCGCGCGCGACGCTGCGGCGGGCCGGATCGACTGCTTCGCCCGCAGCTACGACGCGGCGCATCATGCCGCCCATCCCGCGCAGGCGGTCGAGACGATCTGGCTCGGGCACACGCCCGAAGCGGAAGCCGACCGGCCGACCGGGCGGGTCGATGCCGTCCTCGGCTTCGGCTTCCGCCTCGGCGGCGAGGCCTATTCGGGCTTAGCCTATTGCCGGAGCCTGCGCTGCGAGGTCGAAGGCGATGCCGGCAGCTTCACGCTTCTGCGCAAAGGGCGGAGCATGCGGCTCACCGTCGGCCCACACCTGTCGCTGGAAGGCGCCGACGGCTTCTCACCCGACCTCGCCCGCAGCGCCGACGACCGCGTCTTCCTCCTGCACCCCGCCCCGGCAGGCACCTGCCGCTGACCGCGAAGCGCGACGCGACACGCCATGTACAAACGAGGCGCATCCGCCGTATGTCGCGTGCGAAGCCGCCCGGTCGGTCGCGGGCGGAGGACAGCGATGGCGGTTTCATGCGGATCAGCATTCTCGGCGTCACGGGTTCCATCGGCGGCTCGACGCTCGACGTGGTGGAGCAGCTCGGCGGCCGGGAGCGCTTCGACGTCGAGGCGGTGACCGGCCACGGCAACATCGCCCGTCTCGCCGCCCAGGCCGTGTCCAGCGGCGCGAAGATCGCGGTGACCTCCAATCCCGACTGCTACGCCGAGCTGAAGTCGGCCCTCGCCGGCACGGGCATCGAGGCCGCGGCGGGGCGAGAGGCACTCTGCGACGCAGCCGAGCGGCCGGTCGACTGGGTCATGGCCGCGATCGTCGGCATCGCCGGGCTGGAGCCGACGCTTCGCGCGGCGCGCAGCGGCGCGACCATCGCCCTCGCCAACAAGGAATGCCTCGTCTCCGCCGGCAGCCTGTTCCAGGCCGCGATCGCACAGGCCGGGGGCACGCTCCTTCCCGTGGATTCCGAGCACAACGCGATCTTCCAGGTGCTGGAGCGCGATCAGGACCACGCCGTCGAGCGCATCATCCTGACGGCCTCCGGAGGGCCGTTCCGCACCTGGACGCGCGAGCGCATGGCGGGCGCCAGCGTCGCGGAGGCCGCCGGCCACCCCCGCTGGTCGATGGGGCAGAAGATCTCGATCGATTCGGCGAGCCTCTTCAACAAGGGGCTGGAGATGATCGAGGCCGAGCACCTCTTCGGCGCGCCCGGCCGCGCGCTGGAGGTGGTCGTCCATCCGCAGTCGGTGATCCACTCCATGGTCGGCTACAGCGACGGCTCGGTGCTGGCGCAGCTCGGCAGCCCCGACATGCGCACCGCCATCGGCTACGCCCTGAGCTTTCCCCGCAGGCCGAACCTCGACGTCGAGCGGCTCGACTTCGCCAAGCTGTCGCGGCTCGACTTCGAGGCGCCGGACGAGACGCGCTTTCCCGCGCTGCGGCTCGCCGGCCAGGCGATCGCCGCCGGGGGCCTGTCCGGCGCGATCCTCAACGGCGCCAAGGAGGCGGCGCTCGAGGCCTTCATCGCCGGGCGCTGCGGCTTCCTCGACATGGCGAGCGTGGTCGAGCGCGTGATGGAGGAGATGGGCGCGCCGCCGGCCACGAGCCTCGACGCCGTCTTCGCGGCGGACATCGAGGCGCGCGGGCGCGCCGCGATCCACCTCGCGCGGCTTGCGGCGTGACGGCCTCGGCGCAGTCGGCGGGCGTTGCTGCGCGGCCGGGACGGGCCGGCCGCCTGCTTCTCGGCGGTTTCCTCTCGCTCGCGATCCTGATGGGGATCGGGCGCTTCCACTACACGCCGTTGCTGCCCCTCATGCAGCGCGAGTACGGCTTCGGCACCGACGTGGCGGGCCTCGTCGCGTCGGTGAACTTCGCTGGCTATCTCCTCGGCTCGATCCTGTCGGCGCTGGTGCCGCGCGGACGGCCGCGCCTCCTCGCCTTCCGGATCGGCATCCTGACGAGCGTCGCGACGACGCTCCTGATGGGCCTGACCGACTGGCTGCCAGCCTGGCTGGCGCTGCGCGGACTGTCGGGCATGGCGAGCGCCTTCGGCATGATCGCGGCGGTCGGCATCGTGTCGGAGGCGCTCGGCCGCGTCGGCGCCGAGGAACGCCTCGCCTGGGTGTTCGGCGGCGTCGGCTGCGGCATCGCCGCTTCCGGCCTCCTGACGGAGATCGGGCACCCCGCCCTGTCGGCCGACGGGCTGTGGATCGCGGCGGGGCTCGGCTGCCTCGCGCTCCTGCCGCTGGTTCTCAGCGAGATCGGCGAGCGCGACCTCGGGGCGCCGCCGAGCACCGGCGCGACGGGCGAACGACCCCAGCCGCGGCCGATCGCCTTCTGGCCGCTACTCGTGAACTACACCTGCGAGGGGCTCGGCTATTCGGTCTTCGCCACCTTCATCGTGACGATCGTGAAGAGCCAGCCCGGCCTCGACCATCTCGGCGACTTCGTCTGGATCGTCGTCGGCCTCGCCGGATTGCCGAGCAACCTCCTTTGGTCGCGGATCGCGCGGCGCATCGGCTTCGCCGCGGCGCTCGCCCTCTGCTATGTCGGGCAGATCGTCGGCGTCGCCCTGCCGGCGCTCGGCGACGGCCCTGTGCCGGCGGTCGCCGGCGCGCTGCTGTTCGGCGGCACCTTTATGGCGATCACCTTCCTGACCGGGCCGCTCGGCCGCCGGAGCCTGGGCGGGCGAGGCTTCGCGGTGCTGACCGCCGGATTCGGCCTCGGCCAGATGACCGGTCCGCTCATCGCTGGCCTCTTCGTGTCCGGCCCGGAGGACTTCGCCGCCGCGCTCCTCGCCTCGGCCGGCATCCTCGCCTTCGGCCTCCTCTTCCTTCTCGGCGCGATGATCTGGCGGCCGGCCGCGACAGCGTAAAGGAGGCGTCAATATTCACCCGCTAAGGTTGCGACATCTCCTTGAGGCATAGGCGCCATTTCGCGCGTCAACCGGATCCGACGATGACCTCCCTGTCCGCGCTGTCCACCGCCGCCAGTCTGCTCGCCCCGCCATCGAGGCTCGCGGCCCAGCCCGCCTCGGTCTTCGGCGACGCCGCTGCCCGGCCGGGCGCGCCGGGCGTTTCCGTCCAGCCGAGCGCCGCCCGGACCCTCGCCCTGTCGACCATCAGCGGCGCGCTCCTCGACATGAAGCCCGAGCCGACCGGCGCGGCCAAGGAGGCGTTGGAATTCATCGACTCGGACGACTTCGCCATCAGCGATCCCGCCGCCAAGCTCGCCCTCGCCGACGCCATCCGCTACGGCGCCGACGCCTTCAACCGGAGATTCGCCGTCGAGCAGGCCCTCGACGACAAGGCGACCTACAAGCAGTTCCTGATGCGGACGATCACGCACACCGTGGTCAAGAACCGCGAGCTCTTCCCGCCCGGCGAGTTCGTCATGGGCGGACGCTTCGAGGACGGCTCGTTCGGCTTCGTCTCCATCGCCGCGATCGGCGCCAAGGAGACCGAGCAAAGCAGGCTGACCGCCGCGCTGGACGCCGCCAAGGCGAAGAAGAACGCGGCGCTGGCCGAAAGCACCGCGACGGGCGCGCCCTACGTGGAGCCGCCGGAACTCGCCGAGGCGCAGGCCGCCTTCGACGCTTGGCAGGAGAGTTGGCTGGTCGCCTTCAAGTTCAAGCCGGCAGCTTGAGGTCGTCCTCCAGCACCGCCAGGAAGGTCTCGCACCAGTCGGCCGCCGTGTTGTTGAAGACGGCGTCGCGAAGCGCCGCATGGCGGCGCCGGCGCTCGTCCGGTTCCATGGCGATGGCCGTGCGCAGGGCTTTGGCAAGATCGTCGGCCGAGTGCGGATTGACGATCAGGGCCTCGCCCAACTCCGCACGCGCGCCGGCGAAGCGCGACAGGACGAGGACGCCGGGGTCGCCGGGATCCTGCGCCGCGACGAACTCCTTGGCGACGAGGTTCATGCCGTCGCGCAGCGGCGTGACCAGGCAGACCCGCGCGCCGCGATAGATGCCGGCGAGCGCGCGCCGCGTGAAAGGCCGCGTCATGATCGTGACGGGCGTCCAGTCGAGCGTGGCGAAGCGCCCGTTGATGTGGCCGGCCAGTTCCTCGAGCTCCCGGCGCAGCGCCGCGTAGGCTTCCAGCTCGGCGCGCGAGAGCGGGGCGATCTGCAGGAACTGCACGCGGCCGTGCGTGTCGGGGTGCTCTTCGAGCAGGCGCCCGAACCCGCGCAGCCGCTCCACCAGCCCCTTGGAATAGTCCATGCGGTCGACGCCGACGATCTGGACGCGATCGCGGGCGATGTCGCGCAGCATCTCCTCGTGCTCGCCGGCCTCGGGCGAGAGCGCGAAGCGCTCGAAGCCCTCCGCGTCGATGCCGATCGGAAAGGCGCGGGCGACGACTTCGCGGTCGTCGAGCGTCAGAAGCCCGTCCTCGCCCGCCTCGCCGCCGAGCTCGCGCGTGACGAAGGCCGCGAAGTTGGCCCGGTCGGTCTCGGTCTGGAAGCCGAGGACGTCGAAGGCGAGCATGGCCGAGACGAGATCGTGCGCGGCCGGCAGGGCCGAGACGATCTCGGGCGGGGGAAAGGGAATGTGCAGGAAATAGCCGAGACGGCCGGAAAAGCCGAGACGGCGCAGCTCCGCGCCGAAGAAGAAGAAATGGTAGTCGTGGACCCAGACGAGGTCGTCCGCGTCGATCAGCGGCATCAGGCGCTCGGCGAAGCGCGCGTTGACGCCGCGATAGATCGCCTCCGATCCGCGGTCGAACTCGGCGAGGTCGAGCCGGTAATGAAGAAGCGGCCATAGGGTGCGATTGGCATAGCCGAGATAGAAGCCGTTCAGCTCCTCCTCGGTCATGTCGATCGTGACGAGCGCGGTGTCCCCGACGATCTCGGTCTTTTCCTTGGCTGCGGCGGCGTTCTCCGCGGTATCCCCGCTCCAGCCGAACCAGAGGCCGCCGCGGCGCCGCAGGGCGTCGGCGAGGCCGACCGCGAGGCCGCCCGCCTTCCCCTCGTCGTCGAGCGGCCCGACCCGGTTCGAAACGACGACGAGCCGCCGTTCCCGCTCCACGGCGCTCATCGCGAGGCCTCCGCGACGCCGAGCCAGCGATGGACCGCCGACACGTCCGCCAAGCGATGACGCGCGACACTCGGGTGCCGCCCGACCTTGACGGCGAGGCCGCCGCGCTCCTCCACGACGCCGAGCGCGAACTCGTCGGTCCGGTCGTCGCCGAGATAGACCGGCACGCGCCCGGCAAAGGGCGCCTCGGCCATGAAGGCCGCGACGGCGACGCCCTTGTCCATGCCGGCGGGGTGAACTTCGACGATCATGTCGCCGTGGAGCACCGACAGTCCCTCGCGATCCGTCACCGCCTCGGCCATCAGCCGCGCGGCCGCCTCGGCGAGGTCGGGCGCCGTGCGATAATGCAGGACGAGCGCCGTGCCCTTGTCCTCCAGCGCCAGCCGCGGCTCGGCCGCGACGCCGTCGCGAAGCCGCATGCGCACGTCGTCGAGGTCCTCGGGCGATGCGATGCTCTCCACCCGGCCACCCGGTCGCGCCCGGCGCTCCAGCCCGTGGACACCGGCCGCGGCGAAGTCGAGCGGCGCGAGGAAGCGGTCGAGATCGGCGATGCGCCGGCCGGACACGATCGCCAGTGCGCCGTTCGTCTCCCGGGCGATTGCGCCGAGGCGGGAGACGAGCGCCGGCGTCACCGGCACGGCGCCGGGATCGGCGACGAGCGGGGCGAGCGTTCCGTCGAAATCCAGGAACAGGGCGTGGCGGGCGGGGTCGAAGGGCGCGGGTTCCGACATGGCTCCAACGGCATGAGGCCGGCGAGGCGGAGAACGGCCGCGCCGGCGTTCGTCAATCCGGGGTTCGTTCCAGACATAAGGCCGCCGTCCCCGGCGGCAACCGATTCCCACCTTCGCCGGCCGGCAACAGTGGGAATCGGGCCGGCTTCGTTATCCGCAGCTGCCCTCCCGTCCGCCGCCCAGCGCTGCCAGGGTCGCCGCGTCGGCGATGCCCGAGGGTGTCAGGCCGCGGCGCTCCTGGAAGGCGCGCAGGGCCGTCTCCGTGCCGGGCCCGAACACCCCGTCGACACTCAAGCCGTGTCCGGCTTCGGCCAAGGCTTCCTGAAGGTCGAACACCCCTTGTCCGCGCGCGCCGCGCCCGAAGGCCGCCGCCGGGACGGCGGGTCCGGCATCGAGCAGGGCGTCGGCGCGCCGCAAGGCGGCCTCGATCTTCTCGTCGTAGCGGTTGGTGCGGTAGTTCGGGCCGTTGTAGCGGCGCGCGAAGCCGGCGAAGTCCTTCGCGACGAGCCGGTCGACGAGGTCTTCGGCGAGAAGAAAGCGCGCGCACAGATCGAGCTGGCCTTGGGTGCCCGAGCGCGCGTGTGCCGCCAAGGCCCGGGCGCTGGCGAAGCCGAGGCGCTGCCAGTGCGCCCCCATGACCTGGCCGAGCCCCCAGGACACCGAGGCATAGGCGGCCTCGGCATCGATCGCGGCGGCGCGGCCGAGCAGCGCCCAGCGCGCGGCCTGCGAGGCGGGGTTGGCGACGGCCCCGGCGCTCGGGCTCGCGAGGCCGGCGGCGCGGGCGCGCTCGCGCGCTTCGCCACCGAGGCGGCGGTCGAAGTAGTGGCCCTCGAAACGGATCAGCGGCTCGCGCCGGTCGCCGACCCGCGCGTGGGCGACGGCATTGGTCTCGACAAGCGAGACCGCGAGAAGGACTTCGGGCGGCAGTTCGCGCGCGGCGCCGACGCGGCGCGCCGCCTCGATCACCTCCGGCTCGATCATCGTCATGCACGCTTCTCCCCGCTGTTGCGACCGGCCGCGATCATGCGGCCGGTCGGCTTGCGCGGGGAAAACGTCGCCGGCGCGTCAGGCGGCGACGAGCGGCGATCCGGCCCCGACGGCCGAGCCGGGAACGCGCGTGCGCCCGAAGGCGGCGGCGACCTCGGCGGCGACCATGTCCGCGGTGGCGCCCGACAGCGTCCAGCCGAGATGGCCGTGGCCGGTGTTGTAGAAGACGCCGGGATGCGAACCCCGGCCGACGCGCGGCATCATGTTCGGCATCATCGGACGAAGGCCCGCCCAGGGGTTGGTCGCGGCCGGACGGATGCCGGGGAAGAGGCGCTCCGACCAGGCGACGAGCGGGCGGATGCGGGCGTCCCGGACGGTGCGGTCCTCGCCGGCGAACTCGGCCGTGCCGGCGATGCGCAGCCGGTCCGGCCCGAGGCGGCTGGTGACGATCTTCGCCTTGTCGTCGAGGAGGCTGACCCAGGGCGCCGCCGCGCGGCTCGCCTCGTCGGCGAGTTCCAGCGTCACCGAATAGCCCTTCACGGGATAGATGTTGACGCGGTCGCCGAGCATGGCGGCGAAGCGGCGCGAGGCGACGCCCGCCGTCACCACCACGGCGTCGAAGCGCTGCGCGTCCGCCGTCGCGTTCGAGCCCGCGGCACGGAACGCCACTTCGACGCCGCCGTCCGGCAGGCGGGCGAGGTTCGCGACCTCGGTGCCGAGCCGCATGACGGCACCGCGGCGCAGGCACGCCTTGGCGAGACCGACCGTGTAGAGGTGGATGTCGCCGGTGAAGTCGCTTTCGGTGAAGTAGCCGCCGACGAAGCGGCCGTTCGCCAGCGCCGGCTCGATGCGCGCGACCTCCTCGGCCGAGACGGCGCGCCGGTCGAGGCCGCCCTTCTTCAGGAGCGCGTTGACGCGGCCGGCATGCTCGAAATCGTGAGCGGTCTCGTAGAAGTGGAGGATGCCGCGCTTTTCCGCGTCGAATGCGATGCCTTCGGCCTCGGCCATGGCGAGGAGGTGGCGGCGCGCGGCGATGGCCATGCGCACGGTCGTCACTGTGTTGTCCTCGTAGGAGCGCGCGGCGGCGACGAACTCGGCCATCCAGGAGAGCTTGTGCCAGGTCGGCTGCGGGTGAACCAGCAGCGGGGCGTCCTTCTTGAGCATCCACTTGATGCCCTTCAGGAACGTCGCGGGGTGGTTCCAGACCTCGGCGTTCGAGGCGGAGAGCTGTCCCCCGTTGGCGAAGGAGGTCTCCATGGCGGCGGAGTTGTGCCGCTCGAAGAGCGTCACGTCGAAGCCGCGGGCGAGGAGCTGATAAGCTGTGGTCACGCCGGTGATGCCGGCGCCGATGACGGCGATGCTGGTCATGGACGGGTCCTTGTCCGGCGTTCGGGGCTCCGCCCGCAGAACGCCTCGATCGACTGAAGGTGCCCCGCCCGTCATGAGGCCTGAGAGCTTCACGGCGCAGGAGGGATTTCCCGTCTGCCGCTTTCTCCTTCGGCGGACGATCCGGACACGCGCCCGCATCGTCACTCTTCGGACTTAGACCAGACGCCAGGCGGTCCTTTTGCCTGAGAGATTCCGGGGCGGTTGCTCCTTCGGCGCCGGCCTCGAAGGGCCGGTCTCTCCCGCTTGGCGTCGATGGCAAAGATGATACGCCCGAAGTCCCGATCGGGCAAGTGGGATTCTCTATCGCCCGATGGCGATCCTTGATCCTTCGTCGCCTTTCCTTGTTCGCCGCTTTCCGTAGATTGGCGCGTGAGGAGGGCTCGCGCGGCCGCCCGCGCTGGGAGGCGCGGCGGCCACAAACGCGGCGGGCCCGCGGAGGAGAGCCCATGACCGGCAGCCGCTACGCCGAGACCTATGCTGCCTGGGAGCGCGACCCGGAGAACTTCTGGCGCGAAGCCGCGCGCGGCATCGACTGGCTCCGCGAGCCCGAGCGCATCTTCGATCCCGCGGCCGGCGTCTACGGCCGCTGGTTCCCGGACGCGCTCTGCAACACCTGCCACAACGCGCTCGACCGCCACGTCGCGAACGGCCGCGGCGCACAGGTCGCGATCCAGTACGATTCGCCCGTCACCGGCACCAAGCGCGCATTCACCTATGCCGAGCTCCTGCGCGAGGTGAAGGCGCTCGCCCTGACGCTGCGCGGCTTCGGCGTCGCCAAGGGCGACCGCGTGGTGATCTACATGCCGATGGTGCCGGAAACGGCGGTGGCCATGCTCGCCTGCGCGCGCATCGGCGCGATCCATTCGGTCGTCTTCGGCGGCTTCGCCCCGCGCGAACTCGCCGCGCGCATCGACGACGCCCAGCCGAAGCTGATCCTGTCGGCCTCCTGCGGCATAGAACCGGCGCGCCGCGTCGACTACAAGCCGCTCCTCGACAAGGCGGTGGAGCTCGCCGCCCACAAGCCGGACGCGGCCATCGTCCTCCAGCGCCCGCAGGGGCCCTGCGACCTGACGGCGGGCTTCGACCACGACTGGGCCGCGCTTCGCGAAGCTGCACTCGCGCGGATCGACGCGGGCGAGGAAAGCCCTTGCGAGGACGTCCTCGCCACCGACCCTCTCTACGTCCTCTACACCTCCGGCACGACGGGCAAGCCGAAGGGCGTGGTGCGCGACAATGGCGGGCACATGGTTTCGCTCCACTGGTCGATGGAGGCCGTCTTCGGCACCAAGGCCGGCGAGACCTTCTGGGCGGCCTCCGACGTCGGTTGGGTGGTCGGCCATTCCTACATCGTCTACGGGCCGCTCCTGAAGGGCTGCACCTCGATCCTCTTCGAGGGCAAGCCGGTCGGAACCCCGGACGCCTCGACCTACTGGCGGGTGATATCCGAGAACGGCGTCAAGGTGCTCTTCACCGCGCCGACCGCCATCCGCGCCATCCGCAAGGAGGACGGCGAGGGGCGGCTCCCGAAGCGCTTCGACCTGTCGCGCTTCGCAGCCCTTTATCTCGCGGGCGAGCGGGCCGATCCCGACACGATCCGCTGGGCGGAAGGCGCGCTGGACAAGCCGGTGATCGATCATTGGTGGCAGACCGAGACAGGCTGGCCGGTGGCGGCCAATCCGCTCGGGCTCGGCCTCCTGCCCGTCAAGCACGGCAGCCCCGGCGTCGCCCTCCCCGGCTACCGCGTCGAGATCCTCGACGAGGGCGGGCGGCCGCTTGCCCCCGGCGAGATGGGCGCGATCGCCATCCGCCTGCCGCTGCCGCCCGGCGCCCTGCCGACGCTCTGGAACGCCGACGCGCGCTTCCGCGAAAGCTACCTCGCCGCCCTGCCCGGCTATTACTCCACCTCCGACGGCGGCTTCCTCGACGCGGACGGCTACCTCTACGTGATGGGCCGCACCGACGACGTCATCAACGTCGCCGGCCATCGCCTCTCCACCGGCGAGATGGAGGAGGCCGTCGCCTCGCACCCGCTCGTCGCCGAATGCGCCGTGATCGGCATGCGCGACCCGCTCAAGGGCGAGGTGCCCTGCGGCTTCGTGGTGCTGAAGAACGGCGCGGCGCCCGAGGCCGTGGAGGGCGAGGTCGTCGCCATCGTGCGGGACCGCATCGGCCCGGTCGCCGCCTTCCGGCGCGTGGTCGTGGTCGACAAGCTGCCCAAGACGCGCTCGGGCAAGCTCCTGCGCCGCACCATGAAGGCGCTGGCGGAGGGCGAAGGCTTCGACATGCCCGCGACGATCGAGGATCCCGCCGCCATCGACCTCGTGCGACAGGCCCTCGCCCGATAAGTCAAAGCTGACTTATTCCGTTTGTCGCGGTCCTCCGATAGAAGCCGCCCCGACGGTTTGGCAGCCATGGAGCTGAGCGGATGAGTGACGGCGCGGTCGCGATGAATTCCAACGAGGCGCGGGCGCACGTCCTCGCCGAAGCCCTGCCCTACATGCAGGCCTACGAGAACAAGACGGTGGTCGTGAAGTATGGCGGCCACGCCATGGGCGACCCGTCGCTCGGCCAGGCCTTCGCCCGCGACATCGCGCTTCTCAAGCAGTCCGGCGTCAACCCGATCGTCGTTCACGGCGGGGGGCCGCAGATCGGCGCGATGCTCAAGCAGATGGGCATCGAATCGCGCTTCGAGGGGGGCCTTCGCGTCACCGACGAGGCGACGGTGAAGATCGTCGAGATGGTCCTCGCGGGCTCCATCAACAAGGAGATCGTCGCCCTCATCAATGCCGAGGGCGAGTGGGCCATCGGCCTCTGCGGCAAGGACGGCAACATGGTCTTCGCCCGCAAGGCGGAGAAGCGCTACCTCGACCCCGATTCCAACATCGAGCGCGTGCTCGACCTCGGCTTCGTCGGCGAGCCCGTCGAGGTCGACCGCACGCTTCTCGACCTCCTCGCCCGCTCCGAGATGATCCCGGTGATCGCGCCGGTCGCGCCCGGCCGCGACGGTCACACCTACAACATCAACGCCGACACTTTCGCCGGCGCCATCGCCGGCGCCCTCCAGGCCTCGCGCCTCCTGTTCCTCACCGACGTGCCCGGCGTCCTCGACGCCGACAAGCAGCTCATCAAGGAGCTGTCCGTCGCCCAGGCCCGGGCGCTGATCGCCGACGGCACGATCTCGGGCGGCATGATCCCCAAGGTCGAGACCTGCATCGAGGCGATCGAGCGCGGCGTCGAGGGCGTCGTCATCCTCAACGGCAAGACCCGCCACGCGGTGCTGCTGGAACTCCTGACCGAGCACGGCGCCGGCACGCTGATCGTGCCCTGAGGGGCTCGGGAGGGGACTACGGTCCGCCGGCCCCATTCCCTCCCTTCTTCCCTTCTTCCTTTCCTCCGTCCCTTTCCTTCTGCTCATTTCCGCTTCGTCATCCCGGGCTTGACCCGGGATCCATGCCTCCGCGCCCGTCATGGCAGAACCGGTCGACGCCACCCGCTCACCGGCCTATCGCGCTGCCCCCACTCGACGATTTGGAATGGATCCCGGGTCAAGCCCGGGATGACGAAGGGGGTGGAGGCAGGCGCAGCTGAAAGGCGCCTCGTAAGGATGTGGAGACGCGGAACGCTGGCGAGGGTCGCGGCGGCGAACTCGGTTTTTCTCGCTCCCCGTCAACCACTTAACCCTTCGATTTGCGCATCGCAGCATGCGCGTGCTATCGGCAGGCCGAAAAGCGTAACGGTCGTTACGCCCCGTTCCATGCCGTGAAAGCCCGCTTCCGTGTCAGCCCTGTCTCCCGCGCCCTCCGGCGCGAGCGCCGCCGCGCCCGTCAACTCCAAGGCCCGCGTCCTCTTCGCCAGCCTCATCGGCACGACGATCGAGTTCTTCGACTTCTACATCTACGCGACCGCCGCGGTGATCGTGTTCCCGACGCTGTTCTTCCCCTCCTCGGATCCGACCAGCGCGACGCTCCAGTCCTTCGCGACCTTCGCCATCGCCTTCTTCGCGCGCCCCGTCGGCGCGGCGATCTTCGGCCATTACGGTGACCGGATCGGGCGCAAGGCGACGCTCGTCGCGGCGCTCATGACCATGGGCGTTTCCACCGTCCTCATCGGCGTCCTGCCGACCTACGCGCAGGTCGGCATCCTCGCGCCCCTGCTTCTCGCGCTCTGCCGTCTCGGCCAGGGTCTCGGGCTCGGCGGCGAATGGGGCGGCGCGGTGCTGCTGGCGACGGAGAACGCGCCCGAGGGCAAGAAGGCCTGGTACGGCATGTTCCCGCAGCTCGGCGCGCCGATCGGCTTCATCTGCGCCACGGGCAGCTTCCTTCTCCTCGTCGAGCTTCTGTCGGACGCCGACTTCCTCGCCTGGGGCTGGCGCGTGCCGTTCCTGGCGAGCGCGCTCCTCGTCTTCGTCGGCCTCTACGTTCGCCTGAAGATCCACGAGACGCCCGCCTTCCAGAAGGCGATCGACCGCCACGAGCGCGTGCGCGTGCCGATCGCCACCGTCTTCGGCAGCCATCTCGGCCTTCTCGTCCTCGGCACGCTCGGGGCGCTCGCGACGTTCACGCTGTTCTACCTGATGACGGTGTTCACCCTGTCCTACGGCACCGGCACCCTCGGCTTCACGCGCGAGCAGTTCCTGCCGCTCCAGATGCTCGGCGTCGTGTTCTTCGGTCTGACGATCCCGATCTCGGCCGTGCTCGCCGACCGCTACGGCCAGCGCGCGGTGCTCGTCGGCGCCTCGCTCGCGATCCTCGCCTACGGCTTCGCCTTCCCGCCGCTCTTCGGCGCTGGCACGGCCGTCTCGGTCGGGCTGTTCCTGATCGTCGGCTTCGCGCTGATGGGCCTCACCTACGGCCCGCTCGGAACGGCGCTCGCCGAGCTCTTCCCGACGGCGGTGCGCTACACCGGCGCCTCGATGACCTTCAATCTCGGCGGCATCGTCGGCGCTTCGCTGGCCCCTTACGTCGCGACTTCGCTCGCCCGCGACCACGGCATCGCCGCGGTCGGCTGGTACCTGTCGGGCGCGGCGGCGGTGACGCTCGTCGCCCTCCTCCTCATCCCGCTCGCGCGAACCCGCGCGGCGCGCTGACGAGCCGGGGCGCGGGGGCGCGTCGTTGACGCGCGCCCCCGCCCGGCCCACAACCGGACGAACCATCGACGGTCAGCTCAGGAGCCCGACCCCATGACGCAAGCTGCGCCCATCGGGCGGACCCGCGACGCCGAGCCGGCCGACTTCGACCACGTGCAGGACTGGGTCTTCGACCTCGACAACACGCTCTATCCCCGCCACACCGACCTCTTCAGCCAGATCGACAAGCGGATGACCGCCTTCGTCGCCGAGCTCCTGCAGATGGAGCCGGACGAGGCGAAGCTGCTCCAGAAGGACCTTTATCGCCGCCACGGAACGACGCTGCGCGGCCTGATGGAGGAGCACCGGGTCGACCCCGACGCCTTCCTGAGCTTCGTCCACGACATCGATTATTCCTGGCTCGCGCCCGATCCCGCGCTCGGCGAGGAGATCCGGCGCCTGCCCGGCCGCAAGTTCATCTTCACCAACGGCGATCGCGGCCATGCCGAGCGCACCGCCCGGATGCTCGGCATCCTCGACCATTTCGAGGACATCTTCGACATCGTCGCGGCGGGCCTCGTGCCCAAGCCCGCGGGCGAGACCTACGACAAGTTCATGGGGCTCCACCGCATCGACGGGCCGCGGGCCGCGATGTTCGAGGACCTCGCGCGCAACCTTGAAGTGCCGGCGCGCGTCGGCATGCGCACGGTGCTCGTCGCGCCGCGCAACTTCGAATCGACGCTCGGCGACTACTGGGAGCACGAAGGCCGCGAAGCCGACCATATCGACTTCGTGACCGACGATCTCGCGACCTTCCTGCGCCGCATCCAGGGCGCCTGAAAGTGGCGGCTCAGTCGCCGAGGATCGAGCGCCCCTTGCGGGCGAGCCCGCCGCCCTGGCCGTGCGCGGCCGCGTCCGCCACGAAGGCGGCCTCGCTCGCCTCGCCCTTCTGCCCGTCGCCGGCGAACTTCCGGTTGGCGGCGAGGATCGCGTCCTGCTGCTCCACCTCGTAGCGCACCTCGCCGCGCTCGGCGGCGCGTCGCGCCTCGAAGGAGCTGGGGTCGAGGTCCGGGCGCTCGCGCGGAGGGTGGGCATCGTCGAGCGGGATGTGCTCGCGCACCGCCTTCATCTGTTGCGCGCGGATGATGTCGCCGTCCTGGGACTCGGTCATGGGAGAAGCCTTTCCGGTGCCGGCCGAAGCGCCGGCCGCTTCCCGGCAAAAGTCCGTGCGAGGCCTCCGGGTTCCGGTCAGGCGAAGTCGTAGAAGCTCCGGATGCGCGCCCAGCCCTCCTCCGCGCTGTCGACGAACGAGAAGAGGTCGAGGTCCTCCGGCGCGATCGTGCCCTCCTCGGCCAGAGCCTCGAAGTTGATCACGCGCCGCCAGAAGCTCTCGCCGAACAGGATCACCGGGATCGGCTGCATCCGGCCCGTCTGGATCAGCGTCAGCGCCTCGAACATCTCGTCGAGCGTGCCGAAGCCGCCGGGAAAGATCGCCATCGCCTTCGCCCGCAGAAGGAAGTGCATCTTGCGGATGGCGAAGTAGTGGAAGTTGAAGCAGAGCTCGGGCGTGGCGTAGAGGTTGGGCGCCTGCTCGTGCGGGAGCGTGATATTGAGCGCGATCGAGGGCGCGCCCACTTCGGACGCTCCGCGGTTGCCCGCTTCCATGACGCCCGGCCCCCCGCCGGTGACGATCACGAATTCCTTGCTGCCGGACGAAGTGGCGGAATGGCGCGAGCACAGCCGCGCGAACTCCCGCGCTTCCTCGTAATAGCGCGAATTCGCTTCCAGCCGCGCCTTCTGCCCCTCGTTGCGGGCCGCCCAAGCCGCCTGTCCCGGCTCGGGGATCCGCGCGCCGCCGAAAAGCACGACGGTCGACAGGATGCCGGCCTCGGCCAGCGTCATCTCCGGCTTCATCAGTTCGAGTTGGAGCCGCACGCCCCGCGTCGCCTCCAGCGTCAGGAAGTCGGGGTCGTCATAGG
Source organism: Antarcticirhabdus aurantiaca (assembly GCF_009765365.1). Classification (GTDB taxonomy): domain Bacteria; phylum Pseudomonadota; class Alphaproteobacteria; order Rhizobiales; family Rhizobiaceae; genus Antarcticirhabdus; species Antarcticirhabdus aurantiaca. The sequence continues at coordinate 175,669 of NZ_VTOM01000008.1, read as the reverse complement.
CTAGCCGGTAGGTCGGCGAACGCGTCTGCGGGGTGTCCGGCTTGATCTGCGCGAGCTTCGCGTCGGTGCTCGAACTCGGAAACGGATCCCAGTTCTCGGTGTCGTTCTCGTCCGCCATGCCTGCCTCCTCGAGCCTCCGCTTCGATTGACCGCTTGCCCGCTCATCTAATAGAGCGGACCGAGCTTTCGAACCTTGAGGACCGACGCGATGAGCGCTTCCGATGCGACCGAGCTGGAACGGGTGATCGACGCCGCCTTCGAGGCGCGTGCCGAGCTTTCCCCGGCAACGACGGGCGAAGTGCGCGACGCCGTCGAAGCGGCCCTCGAAGCGCTCGATTCGGGCACGATGCGCGTCGCCTCGCGCGGGGAGGACGGCACCTGGACCGTCCACCAGTGGCTGAAGAAGGCGGTGCTCCTGTCCTTCCGCCTCAACGACATGGAGATCATCGAGGGTGGCCCCGGCGGCGCCATCTGGTGGGACAAGGTGCCCTCGAAGTTCGCCGGATGGGACGCGGAGCGCTTCCGCGCGGCCGGCATCCGCGCCGTTCCCGGCTCCATCGTACGCCGCTCGGCCTTTATCGGCCGCGACGCGATCCTGATGCCCTCCTTCGTCAACCTCGGCGCCTATGTCGGCGAGGGCACGATGGTCGACGGCTGGGCGACGGTCGGCTCTTGCGCCCAGATCGGCGCCCACGTCCACCTGTCGGGCGGCGTCGGCATCGGCGGCGTCCTGGAGCCCATGCAGGCGGGGCCGACGATCATCGAGGACAATTGCTTCATCGGCGCCCGCTCCGAGGTCGTCGAGGGCTGCATCGTGCGCGAGGGCTCTGTGCTCGGCATGGGCGTCTATATCGGCAAGTCGACCAAGATCGTCGACCGCGAGACCGGCTCGATCACCTACGGCGAAGTGCCGCCTTATTCCGTGGTCGTGGCGGGCTCGCTGCCCGCCGCAAAGCCCATGGGCAACGGCGAGCCGGGTCCGGGGCTCTACTGCGCCGTGATCGTCAAGCGCGTCGACGAGAAGACCCGCTCGAAGACCGCGATCAACGACCTCCTGCGCACCTGAGCCGTCTCCGGCCAGCCGGAAGCTCCCCGTTTCGAAGGACGTCGCCATGGCGCTCTGGCCGCTGCCGATCCTCGTCTCGTCGCTGCTCGGCTGGCTGATGCCGGTGCCGTCGATCCCGCCCGACCATCAGGGTCTCTGCCGCACCGCGAGCGGCGCGGGCGGGGACTACGTCGTGTGCGACGTCGATCTCGAGCGGCACGCCCTCCGCCTCCTCGCCGAGGACGCGAATCGCGCGCCCTTCCGCAACTTCGAGCGGGCGCGTGACGCGCTGGCCGGTGCCGGCGCGAAGTTGGAACTGGCGGTGAACGCCGGCATGTACCACGAGAACCGTCGGCCCGTCGGCCTCGCCGTCCAGGACGGGCGGGAGGTCACGCGCGTCAACACGAGCGACGGGCGCAACGCCAACTTCACGCTGAAGCCGAACGGCATCTTCTTCGTCGAGAACGGCCGCGCCGCGGTGATGGAGACGGAGCGTTATCTTGCGGGCAACCACGCGCCCGACCTCGCCACGCAGTCGGGGCCCATGCTGCTGATCGAGGGCGAGCTTCACCCCCGCTTCATCGAGAACTCGCCGAGCCGCTACGTGCGCAACGGCGTCTGCGCCAGCGCTGACGGGCGCATCGTGCACCTCGTCCTGTCGCGCCGGGCCGTCAACTTCTGGGACTTCGCGCTGTTCTTCCGCGACACGCTGGGCTGCCGCGACGCGCTGTTCTTCGATGGGCAGGTATCGAGCCTCTTCTACCCCGCCCTCGGCATCAACTACCAGCGCGACCAGCTCGGACCGATCCTGGCGGTGACCGACCGGTAAGAGGCGCACGCGCCCCCCGCATCCGCGTCCCGTCCGGCTTCTCCCGAATGCGTCATCCCGTGCTTGACGCGGGATCCATGCCTTCGCCTCAAACACGAGGGAAGCGGTCGAGGGTTCGCTCCCTCGCCCGGCGATCCGGACCAGATCCCGGCTCGGCAGCCGGGACGACGATGTGAAAAGGGATGCGTGCGCCCCAGGGGCGGCAGGAAACCGCCGGTCAGTCCGCGAAGGACGGGACCGGAACGTCGCCCGCTGCGTGGTGGCCGATGCGGCCGCTCTTGGCGGAAACGGGCGCGGCGCTGGCGATCTCGCGCGCGGCATCGCTGGCGGCCGGGCGGGCTGCGGGCACGGCGACGGCCGCGGCGGCGATCGCCTCGGACGCGGCCGCGGCCTTGGTCTCGCCGGCGGTCAGCGCGACGGCGCGGGCTTCGGGGGTCTGCGAGGCGGCGGCAATTGCGGCGCTCGCGGTGGTCTTCGGCGCCGCGGTCTGCGTCAGCGCCACGGCCGCGGCGGTCTCCGGCTTTTCCTTCAGCGCGGCGGCGATCACGGTCTCCGGCATGCGCGAGCGCCCGGACACCTTCGCCATCTCGCGCTTCACCGCAGCGCAGTAGCTCAGGGTCGATTTCGTCATGCGCGTCGCGCGGTGGCCGCCCTTGTACTTCATCGCGGCCATGCAGACGTCGCCGCCGCCCTTCTGCCAGGCGCCGGCGAGATAACGCATGCCGTAGCGAAGGTTGGTGTCGGGATCGAACAGTGCCGTCGTCGGCCCCGAGAAGCCGAGCCCGCGGGCGGTCGACGGCTTGATCTGCGACAGGCCGTAGACGCCGCTGCCCTTGGCGCTCGGATTGTAGCGGCTCTCGACCCGAACGAAGCCGTAGGCGAGAGCCGGGGGAATGCCGTTCTCGCGAGCGTGCTTCTCGATCAGCGCGTCGATGGCCGTGGAGCCGGAGATCGTGCTGCCCCGCGTCTCGGCCTGGGCGAAGGCTTCCGCCACCCGCTCGCGGCTCGGCGCGTAGGCCACTTCGGTGAGGAGCGCGTCCCGGTCCTTGCCGCTCTGGACCTTGTCCTTGGGCGCGGTCTCGGCGCGGGCGAGGCGCGAGCCCTTGCCCTCCGCCGCCCGCGGGGCGAGCGCCGGCACGGGGATCGCCCCGGTGGAGCGTCCCAGCGCCCCGTTCTGTGCCGCATCGTATTCCGTCGCGCCCTGCGCGAGGCATCCGCTCAAGGCGCCCGCCCCCACGACGATGGCGAGCATGGTGCCGATGGAGCGGGCAGCCGCGCGGCTGCGGGCGAGCGACGGGACGGGCATGCAGCGTCCTTTCCGGACCGTTGAACCTAGCGTCGGGCCACCTGCCCGGCCCGGCCTGTCGAAAGCGACACGGCAGACCGGCGGACACGTTCCGCAACACTCCCGGCTCGATTCAGGCCTGATCAAGGCCGAACCATGGCGGAACCGGGCTGCCGGCACCCGGCGGCAACGCCCCGTTAAGTTTTGCACAAGCCTGTGGCCGGGCCGCATCGCCCGACGACGCGCCGGGAACCCATTTCTCCGCATGGTTGCCCTTGTTTCCGCCCGCCTCCAGCTTCTACTCTTCCTCGCGCTGCACCATGACCATACCCGATCCGACAAACCCCTCCGCTCTTCTCTCGGCCCTGATCCGCTGCCCCTCCGTGACGCCGGAGGAGGGCGGCGCGCTGGCCGCGCTCGAAGCCATGCTCCGCCCCCTCGGCTTCGCCGTCGAACGACCGGTCTTCTCCGAGCCGGACACGCCGAACGTCGAGAACCTCTTCGCCCGCCGCGGCGAGACGGGGCCGCACCTCGTCTTCGCCGGCCACACCGACGTCGTGCCGCCGGGCGCCGCAGAGGACTGGCGCGAGGGCCCGTTCTCCGGCGCGATCCGCGACGGCTTCGTCTGGGGCCGGGGCGCCGTCGATATGAAGGGCGGCATCGCCTGCTTCCTGGCCGCGCTCGGCCGCATGGCGGCGGCGGGCGAGCTGCCGGCGACGGGCCGCATCTCGCTGCTGATCACCGGCGACGAGGAAGGGCCGGCGATCAACGGCACGGTGAAGCTTCTCGACTGGGCTCGGAACCGCGGCGAGCGCTTCGACGCCTGCATCGTCGGCGAGCCGACCAATCCGGCGGCGCTCGGCGACATGATCAAGATCGGCCGCCGCGGCTCCTTGTCCGGCCACGTCCACGTCGACGGCGTCCAGGGGCACGCGGCCTATCCGCACCTCGCCGCCAATCCGATCCCGCTGCTCCTCGCGCTCGGGCAGAGCCTGATCGACCCGCCGCTGGATGCGGGCAACGCGCGCTTCGACCCGAGCAACCTCGAGATCGTCTCCGTCGACACGGGCAATCCCTCGCTGAACGTCATTCCGGCACGCGCGCGCCTGTCCTTCAACGTCCGCTTCAACGACGAATGGAGCGGGACCACGCTGAAGGCCGAGATCGAGCGCCGGCTGACGGCCGCCGCGGGCGCCATGCCGATGCGGGAGGGTGCGCAGGCTCCACACTGGCGGGTCGAATGGAAGGCGCCCGTCTCCGACGTATTCCTGACGACGGACGACGCGCTGGCGCGCACCCTGTCGGAGGCGGTCGAGGCCGTCACCGGGCGCCGGCCGGCGCTCTCCACCTCCGGGGGCACCTCGGACGCGCGCTTCATCAAGAACCACTGTCCCGTCGCCGAGTTCGGCCTCGTCGGACAGACCATGCACAAGGTGGACGAGCGGGCGAGCGTCGCCGATCTCGAGCAGCTGACCGAGATCTACCGTCGTTTCGTGTCCGGCTGGTTCGCCGCGAGAGGATAAGACCGTCCATGCCAGAGCTGGCCCGGATACTCGACTACTTCGCCGGCGCCTTCGACCTGATGCGCGGCCGAACCGAAGGCTTGAAGCGCCTCGACATTTCGGCCGACGGCTTCTGGGAGTCCTTCGCGGCCATCCCCGTGGCCCTACCCGCGCTCGCCTTGTCCTGGATCGAGTTCCGGCAGGTTGAGGAGGTGGTCGAGCCCGGCATGCCGCGCGACCCCGTCCTCATCTACGGCGCGCACGCGCTCGCCGACCTCCTCGGCTGGATCCTGCCGGTGGTCATCCTGATGGTGATCGCCCGGCGCATCGGGTTCTCGCGCAAGGTCGTGCCGCTGATCATCGCGGCCAACTGGGGCGGCGCGCTGATCGCCTGGGGCTTCGTGCCCTATTGGCTCATGCTGCTCGCCTTCGGGGCGGGCGCGGGCGCCTCGCTCGTCGGGCTCGTCCTGTCGATCGGCTCCATCGCCCTCACCGTGCGCCTCGTCTCGACCGCGCTCGGGCGCGACGTCGCGGCGGCCACGGCCGTGGTGGCGCTGATGGTGGTCGCCTCGCTGATCTCCTACGGCGCGGTCATGGACGTGACCGGCGTGAGGCTCCTCTAGGCCGGCCTCAGGCCACCTCGAAGGTCACCACCAGCTTGGACATGATGAACTCGTCGATGTCCCGGCTGATCTTGGCGAAGCAGGAGGGGAACTCGGCGATGAGCTCGACGCCGCCGAAGTCGCGCTCCTCGCTGTAGGCCACGCGGCGCAGGCGCCCCGTCGCCTCGACGTCGTCCCATAGCGCCCGGTAGCGGGCGAGCGGCCAGTGGTTGAGGTTCCACAGGTCCGGGCTGGTGACGCGCGGGCGGATGTCGTCCTCGCGAAACAGGTGCTGGATGAACGGGATGCCGAACTCCAGGAAGGCGTGGAGGCCGAGCGGCGCGTTGTAGATCGGCGCGAAGGCGACGTGGATGCGCCCGCCCGGCCGCACGACCCGCGCCATCTCCATGAGGGCGGCGCGCGGCTCGTGGATGTGCTCGAAGCTGTTGTAGGAAAAAGCCGCGTCGAACTCGTCATCGGAAAAGGGCATGGCGCAGCCGTCGCCGACCACCGGCCGCACGCCCGCCGCGACGGCGCCGGGATGGAACTCGTCGAGGATGTCGATGCAGGTCGCCAGCCGCCCCGTTTCCGCGATGCCCCAGGAGACGAGTCCCGGACCGCCGCCGACCTCCAGAACCGTGCGTGCGCCCTCGCCGCACTGGCGGATGGTGCGGCGCGCCTCCTCGCGGTTGGGGCTTGGCGCCGAGGCGGGCTCCAGGCCGCGCGTCACCGGATAGCGCCTCGCCAGAGCGTCAATCATCGACGGGTCCAGCCAGTTCGGCCCCTCGGCGGCTCCGCGCAGCGCGCGCTCGGCGCGGTCGAGGCGCCCGCGCGCCATGCCGCGCTTGCCGATCTCGAGTGCGCGTTGCGGAAGGATCTTCCGCAGGATCTGCTTGCCGAACCGATCGCTCATGACCATCCCTCTTCGCGGGCGAGGGTATCCGCCGCGCGCGGGGACGCAACTCGCGGCCTCGGATGAGTCGGTTTATGGATAACGCGACCGCGCAGGCCGGTTCATTCCGCCGATCGCGGCGGCCAGGTTTCAGGCAGAGTGCGCTTGCGGCCGGTGCCGTAGTCGACGCCGGTGAGATAAAGGCCGTCCGGCGGGGCGACGGGCCCGCAGCGGGTGCGGTCGCGCGCGGCAAGCGCAGAAGCGACGTCCTCGGCGCTCCAGCGCCCCTCCCCGACGAGCTTCAGCGTGCCGGCGAAGGAGCGGATCTGGTTGTGGAGGAAGGACTGCGCCGAGGCGCGGATATGCACCTCCTCGCCCTCGCGCGTCACGTCGAGCCGCTCGAGGGTGCGCACCGGGTTCTTCGCCTGGCAGTGGGCGGAGCGGAAGGTGTTGAAGTCGTGGGTCCCGACGAGCCGCTGGGCGGCCTCGTGCATGGCGCGCTCGTCGAGGTGCTTCCAGGCCCACCAGACGCGGCCGGCCAGGAGCGCCGCGGGCGGCCGGCGGTTGAGGATGCGGTAGAGGTAGTGGCGCTGCGTCGCCGAGAAGCGCGCGTCGAAGCCGTCCGGCGCGACCTCGGCGGTCAGGATCGCGATCCGCTCCTCGCGAAGATGCGCGTTGAGGGCATCGCGAACCGTGTCGGTCGGGTAGGCGCGGGTGAGGTCGGCATGGGCGACCTGGCCGCTCGCATGGACGCCCGCGTCGGTGCGCCCCGCTCCGAACAGGGTCACCGTCTCGCCCGAGAGCTTGTGCAGCGCCGTCTCGATCGCTTCCTGGACCGACCAGCCGTTCGCCTGCCGCTGCCAGCCGCAATAGGAGGTGCCGTCATATTCGACGGTGAGCTTGTAGCGCGGCACGGGCTCAGCCGGCCGCCGGCAGGATCGAGGCGCCGACCTTCAGCCGCGTGCCCGCCAGGAACTGCGCGGCGCCCATCGCCTTCGAGCCCGCGCGCTGGACGTCGAGGAGCCGCAGCGCGCCGCGCCCGCAGGCCAGACGAAGCCCGTCGTCGAGAAGCGTGCCGGGCACGGCGTCGCCGCGCCCCTCCTCTGCGCGCGCCCGCAGCACCTTCAGCCGCTCCGGACCGTTGCCGAGATCGACCGTCAGGTGCGCGCCGGGGGCGGGCGAGAAGGCGTTGATCCGGCGCGCGAGAACGGCCGCGTCGCCCGTCAGGTCCAGCGCCGCCTCGGCCTTGTCGATCTTCCTGGCATAGGTCGGCGCGACGCCGGTGCGCCGCGTCAGCTCGTCCTGGCTTTCCAGCGGCAGGTCGCCAGCCGCCAGCCGGGCCAGCGCCTCGACGACGAGATCGGCCCCGATCGCCGACAGGCGCTGAGACAGATCGCCGGCCGTGTCCGACTCGCCGATCGGCGTCTCGGCCGTCAGCGCCACCGGGCCGGTGTCGAGCCCGGCTTCCATGCGCATGACCATGACGCCGGTCCGCGCGTCGCCGGCCTCGATCGCGCGCTGAATGGGCGCGGCGCCCCGCCAGCGCGGCAGGAGCGAGCCGTGAAGGTTGAAGCAGCCGAGGCGCGGCGCGTCGAGAACGGGCTGCGGCAGGAGGAGGCCGTAGGCGACGACCACCGCGACATCGGCCCCGAGCGCGGCGAATCGCTCGCGCTCGGCCGGATCCTTGAAGTTCAGCGGCGAGCGGACATCGAGGCCCAGCGCCTCGGCGCGCACCTGCACGGGCGAGGGCGTCAGCGCGAGACCGCGACGCCCGGCGGCGCGCGGCGGCTGGGTATAGACGGCGGCGATCTCGTGACCGGCGCCGTGGATCGCCGCGAGGGTCGGCACCGCGAAGTCCGGGGTGCCCATGAAGACGACGCGCACGCGCCCGCCTCAGCCGACCGCCCGACGGGCCTGCTTGGTGAACTTCTTCACCACCATGTCGCGCTTCAGCTTGGAGATGTGATCGATGAACAGGACCCCGTTGAGGTGGTCGATCTCGTGCTGGAGGCAGGTGGCGAGGAGCCCGTCCGCCTCCTCCTCGTGCATCTGACCGTCGAGGCCGAGATAGCGGACGCGGACGGTGGCCGGACGCTCGACCTCGGCATAGTAGTCGGGGATCGACAGGCAGCCTTCCTCGTAGATGCTGCGCGCCTCGGACGACGACAGGATCTCGGGGTTCAGGAAGACCTGCGGCGCCTTGGGCTCGTCCTCCTTGGCGAGGTCGATCACGAGCATGCGCAACGGCTCGCCGACCTGGATCGCCGCGAGGCCGATGCCCGGCGCGTCGTACATGGTCTCCAGCATGTCGTCGGCGAAGCGCTTCACCGCCTCGTCGACCCGCTCCACGGGCTTGGACTGCACGCGCAGAAGGGGATCGGGAAGGATGATGAGCGGCTTGATCGTCATGCGCGCGGACGTAATGGCGGCGCGGGGCCCGGTCAACTGCGATTCGCGCCGGAGACGCGTGTGAAAAGCTGGGGAAAACAAACGGGGACAGCGGGGACGTTCCCGCTTTGATCCGTTCCGTTCAACATTTGCCCGCAACCCTTCCCCGCATGACACGCGACGATCTTCTTGCGCTCCTCGCCGAACCGCTCGTTCATCTCGGGCCGCTGCCCGTGCCCGGCTGGGCGGCCGGGCTCGCGCTTCTTCTCGCGACTGCCGTCCTGTTGCGGCGGCGGCCGCGTGCCGGCGGGGCGGCGTCGGGCGCCGAGCTGGACGCGGCGCTCGCCCGGCTCGATGCGATCCTCGCCTCGCAGGCCGAGACCAACGGGCGCGTCCATGCCATGGCCGAGCATCTCGGCGCCCGGCAGTCGGACCTCGCCCGCGCGGTGTCGGAGCGGCTCGACGGCATGACGGCGCGCGTCGGGCAGACCTTGCGCGACAGTGCCGGGCAGACCGGCGCGAGCCTGTCGGTGCTCGCCGAGCGCCTCGCCGTCATCGACAGGGCGCAGAGCGAGATCCGCGACCTCGCCGGCGAGATGGTGCGGCTGCAGGACATCCTGTCCGACAAACAGGCGCGCGGAGCCTTCGGCGAGGGGCGGATGCGCTCCATCGTCGCCGACGCGCTGCCCGCCTCGGCCTACGCCTTCAACGCGCCGTTGCCCAACGGCAAGCGGCCGGACTGCCTCGTTTCGATGGGGCGCGAGGTGCCGCCGCTCGCCATCGACGCGAAATTCCCGCTCGAAGCCTTTCTCGCCTTTCGCGAGGCGGACACCGAAGACGCGCGCACCCTCGCCGCCCGCCGGGTCGCCCGCGACATGGAGGTTCACGCGCGGGCGATCTCGGAGAAGTACCTCCTGCCCGGCCGCACGCAGGAGGTGGCGCTGATGTTCGTGCCCTCCGAATCGGTTTTCGCCGACCTCCACGAGCACTTCCCCGACGCGCTGGAGCGGGCGCAGCGGCTGCGCGTCCTCGTCGTCTCGCCCTCGCTGCTTCTCCTGGCCCTGCAACTCGCCCGCTCGATCTGCAAGGACGCGCGCATGCGCGAGGAGGCCCATCGCATCCAGCGGGAAGTCGCGCTGATCGCCGAGGACGTCGAGCGGCTCGCCGGCCGCGTCACCGGCCTGCAGACGCATTTCGGACAGGCCCTGCGCGACATCGAGGCGATCGTCGTCTCGGCCGAGAAGTTGCGGCGGCGGGGCATCCGGGTGGCGGAGATCGACGTCGGCGAGGCTCCCGTCGCCCCGATCGAGCGCGGTTTCGCGCCGGCCGAGTGAGCCCTGCGGCGGCTACGGTTTCCGAAAGGTTTCAGCAGCGTTTCGAGACGGAATCAAAGTGTTCGTGAACGAAAAGTAAAAATCAAGGGATCAAAACAGCGATTCGCGCGTTCTTCCGTCGCAAGTTTCTGACGAGGGGGTTAACATGCGGAACGCGCTTCGCGCCCTGGTGATCGGTCTGGCCGTATCGGCAGCACCGGTGCTTGGCATGCCTGCTTTCGCACAAGTTGCCGCCGATCACGCTGGACTTGCATCGGCCTACAACAACCAGACCGATCAGGACTTCCGCAAGGGCCTCCAGATGCGGCTCGCCTGGACGGGCGACTATGCCGGCACCTTCGACGGCCGCATCGGTCCGGCTTCGCTGCGCGCCATCCGCGATTTCCAGGCCCGCCACGGGATGAAGGCCGACGGCATCATCTCCGAGCCGTTCCTGCGCATGCTCGTGTCCAAGTCCGACGAGGCGCAGGACGCCGTCGGCCTCGGCTACGTCGACGATCCGGAGACCGGTGCCCGCATGGCGCTGCCCCTCGGCCTCGTCGAGGATCGCGGCCGGAGCGAGGTCGGGCATCTCTGGCGCTCGGCGAACGGCGGCATCGAGATCGAGCTCGTGCGCATCGCCGAGGCTGGTCAGACGATGGAGGGCCTCTACGGCATCCTGTCGTCGTCCACCCCGACCCGCACCGTCCTGTCCGCGGCTCGCGGCGACGACTGGTTCATCGTTTCCGGCGAGGATCGCGGCCGCGCCTACTACATCCGCTTCGCCGACCGCGGCGGCGACCTGCGCGGTTTCTCCGCCTCCTACGTGGATGCCGAGGCCGAGCGGATCGCGCCCTACGTCGCGGTGGCCGCGAACCTCTTCCAGCCCTTTGCCGGCGAGCCGCGCGGCGCGCTCGTCGCCGAGGCCAAGCCCCCGCTCAAGTTCTCCGATCTCCTGAGCCCGGTGCCGGGCGGCGCGGAGCGCGGCGAGCCGGCGCGCTACGCCATGGCCTATGCCGACCCCGCCAAGCCCAATCTCTTCGAGCTGCCGGACGACCGCGGCGCCGACCGAGCCGAGGCGGGCGTCGCCCCGAACTTCGACACGCCGCCGATGCCGGGTTTCGACATGTCGGGCACGGGCTTCCTCGTCTCGGAGGACGGCTGGCTCCTGACCAACGCCCACGTCGTTCGGGCCTGCAAGTCGGTGCTCGTCGCCGGCCACGGTGCCGCGGTCGAGACGCGCGTCGACGAAGATCACGACCTCGCGCTGATCCGGGTCGAGGGTGCGCTCGATGCTGCGCCGCTCGCCATCTCCGAGGAAAAGCCGCGCCTCGGCGAGGACATCCTCGCGCTCGGCTTCCCCCTGCGCTCGATCCTGGCCGACTCGCTCAACGTCACCCGCGGCAACGTTTCCTCGCTGCTCGGCCTGATGAACGACGAGCGCTACCTGCAGATCTCGGCCGCCGTGCAGCCCGGCAATTCCGGCGGGCCGCTGGTCGACCTCGCGGGCCGCGTCATCGGCGTCGTGACCGCCAAGCTCAACGCGGTGGCCGTCGCCGACGTCACCGGGGACATCCCGCAGTCGGTCAACTTCGCGATCCGCCCGGATGCGGCCGCCGCCTTCCTCCGCCAGAACGCCGTGTCCTTCACCGTGGCCGATCCGGCAGCGACGCCCGAGAGCGTCCCGGACGCGACGGCCCGGGTCAAGGACGCCATCATGCCGGTCCTGTGCATCAACAATTGAAGTGCCGGGACGAGCGATGACGCGGGGCGCGGCATGGATGCCGCGCCCTTCTTTTTCGTCCATCGGTCAGGGTCTGACCAGCGCCTTGGCGAGCTTTGCGGAATCGACCGGCTTCTCGCAGAGCGGCACGCTCTGATAGGTCGTGGGAATCGACCAGCGCTCGTAGCCCGTCGAGAAGACGAAGGGCACGCCCCGCGTCCGGAGCGCTTCCGCCAGCGGAAACACCATCTCGCCGCGCAGGTTGATGTCCAGAACGGCGCCGTCGAGCGGCTTGTCGTCGCCGAGGAGTTCGAAGGCCTCGGACAGCGAGGGCACCGGCCCGACCACCTCCGCGCCGAAGAACTTGAAATCCAGCGCCATCTCGTCGGCGACGAGAAACTCGTCTTCCGCGATCAGGATGCGCAATCCCTTGAGGTTCGGCGGCTGGACGAAGCGGCGGTCGGCGAAGCCTGTCGTCATTGCGTGTCTCCCCTCTGCCGCGACGACCCGAGCGGGAGGTCGATCGTGCAGCGCACGCCTCCTTCGGACAGTTCGTACGCGACGGCGGCGTGCAGTTGGTAGGGCAGCGAGCGCTCGATCAGCAGCCGCCCGTAGCCGCCGCCGCGCGGCGGCGCGTCGGGCGCTGGCACGTTCGGCACGCCGCTCTCGATCCACTCGACGTGGAGGCGACGGGCCCCCGCCTCGTTCAGGTCCGCACGCCAGCGCACCGACAAGCGGCCGTCCGGCGCGGCGAGCGCGCCGTACTTCACGGCATTGGTGGCAAGCTCGTGGATGGCGAGAGCGAAGGTCTGCACGCTCGCGGAGCGCAGGCGGACGTCGGCCGGTCCGTCCAGGACGATCCGGCCGCCGACGTCCTCCAGCGCGCCGCGCGCGCCGAGTTCGGTGAGGATCAGCGTGTCGAAGGTGACGCGCTCGCCGTGCTCCAGCTTCGACAGGAGCCCGTTGATGCGCGACAAGGCGGCGAGCCGCTCGCGAAAGGGCGGAAGAAAGGCTTCGAGGGAGTTCGCGCCCGCCGCCGTGCGGTCCGCCATCGCGCGGACGACGCCGAGAAGGTTGCGGGTGCGGTGCTGCAGTTCGGCGAGAAGAAGGGTTTGGCGCTCCTGAAGCTGGCGCATGTCGTCGACGTCGGTCGACGTGCCCAGCCACTCGATGATCCGCCCGGTCTCGTCGCGGATCGGCAGAGCGCGCGACTGAAACCAGCGGTAGCGCCCCTCCCCCGCGTCGTAGAGGCGCGTCTCCATGTCGAGGTAGGAGGAGCCGTCGGCGTTGCGCCAGCCCTCAAGGGCCGGCCCGCGGTCGTCGGGATGCAGCGCCGCCAGCCAGCCGAAGCCGTGGCTCAAGGCGCCCTTCTGTCCCGTATACTTGCCCCATTGGGGGCTCGCCCAGGTCCATTCGCCGCCGAGCGCCGCCCGCCAGATGAGCTGCGGAATACCCTCGACAACGCTCCGCAGGCGGCGGCGGTTGTCGCGCAGGCGCTTTTCCGCCTCGCGGCGCTTGGTGACGTCCGCGCCGATCTTGATGAAGCCGTGCCCGTCGCTCGAACCGCTGCTGCGCAGGCGGCGAACCGACCCCTCGATGAAGATCCGGCGTTCGTCCTTGCGCAAGTGCCAGCGCGTGTTGGTCGCGACGCCGTGACGACGCGCCTCGTCCCGCTCGCGCTGCGGCGCCTCATTGGCGCGGTCCTCGGGCGTGAAGGTGATCGCGACGTCCTGCCCGATCATCTCCGCCTCGCTCCAGCCGAACACCGCCTGGGCGCCGGCTGGCCAGGACGTCACGATTCCGTCGGCGTCGATGGTGAAGATCGCGTAATCGAGCGCGCTTTCCAGGATCAGCCGGTGCCGCTCCTCGCTCGCCTCCAGCGCCTGCTCGGTGCGATGGCGAGCCGTGGTGTCGACGCCGAGGCTCAGGAAGCCGCCGACGGCTCCGCTCTCCAGCCGGATCGGTGTCCAGCTCGCCACGACCTCGGGGCGGCTCACACTGTTGCCGGGACCGGCGAGGTCGGGAAGCCGGCCGTCCAAGGCCTGCGTCGCGCCGGACAGGACGGCTTCGATACGGGGCCGAAGCTCCTCGAAGATCTCGGGCCAGACCTCCGCGAAGGGCCGGCCGAGCCCCACGGGATGCCGGTGTCCCATGAGGGTCGCATAGCCGTCATTGTAGAGAAGACGACATGCCGGTCCCCAGGCGACCGCGGCCGGCTCGCGCATTTCGAGCGCCAGCCCCAAGGTCGTCTTCAGGCTCGGCGGCCAGCTTCCGATCGCTCCCAGCGGCGTGTCGCACCAGTCCCGCTCGCGGATATAGCGCGCCATGCCGTTGTCCCCGGGTGGCCAGCGCTCCGAACCGGCCCCTTCGCCAGCATCCATGATACTTGCCCCGCGCGCGGATCCGCCCCGTCATTCATAGGATGGCACTGGCAAGTATTTACAACAAAAGGACGCTTAGCCGCAAAATCGTGCGCGGCTGCCCATATGTTCAGGTTATGCCAAACCGTGCTCCGGACCGCCACGATCGCCCGTGGCGGTCCGCCATGGGCGACGGATCGGGCGCGACGCGGGGCGCGTCCGGGTCGCTTCAGCGCCAGCCGAGCGCGGGCGCCACATGGGTCAGGATCGCTTCGACGACGTGGGCATTGTAGTCGACGCCGAGCTGGTTCGGCACGGTGAGGAGCAGCGTGTCGGCTTCCGCGATCGCCTCGTCGCCGCGCAGCTGCTCGATCAGCCGATCCGGCTCGTCCGCATAGGTCCTGCCGAACACGGCCCGCATGTTGTCGATGACGCCGACCTGATCGCTGTCGTTGCCGCGCCCGAAAAAGGCGCGATCCTGGTCGTTCACCAGGGCGAAGATCGAACGCGACACGGAAACCCGCGGCTCGCGGGCATGTCCGGCTTGCTGCCAGGCCTCGCGGAAGCTGCGGATCTGCTTGGCCTGCTGGACGTGGAACGGCTCGCCCGTCTCGTCCTCCTTGAGGGTCGAACTCTGGAGGTTCATGCCCTGCTTCGCCGCCCAGACGGCTGTCGCGTTGGAAGCCGATCCCCACCAGATCCGGTCGCGCAGGCCATCCGAATGCGGCTCAATGCGCAGGAGACCCGGCGGGTTCGGGAACATCGGGCGCGGATTGGGCTCGGCGAAGCCTTCGCCCTTCAGCACCTGCATGAGGACTTCCGCGTGGCGCCGGCCCATGTCGGCATCGGTTTCGCCCTCGGCCGGCGCGTAGCCGAAGTAGCGCCAGCCGTCGATCACCTGCTCCGGCGAGCCGCGGCTGATGCCGAGCTGCAGCCGGCCGCCGCTGATGAGGTCGGCCGCGCCCGCATCCTCGGCCATGTAGAGCGGGTTCTCGTAGCGCATGTCGATGACGCCGGTACCGATCTCGATGCGCCGGGTGCGCGCGCCCACCGCCGCCAGCAGCGGAAAGGGCGAGGCGAGCTGGCGGGCGAAGTGATGGACGCGGAAATAGGCGCCGTCGAGGCCGAGCTCCTCCGCGGCCACCGCGAGGTCGATGGACTGCAACAGCGTGTCGCCGGCCGAGCGCGTGCCCGACCGCTGCGACGGCGACCAGTGCCCGAAGGACAGAAATCCGATCTTTTTCATGCGGCGTCTCCTGCAAGGCGCACCGGTAGCCGAGCGTTCGGCCCTCGCCTTTCGGCAAGAGATACGTGGCCGGCCACGCCGGCATAACCCTCGGGGATCGCGATGCAGAGTTCGCGATCATCGAACGCTCGCGCAGCGCGCATCCGGATCGGATAGCGTCGCGTCCGCAAACAACGTCCATCGGCCGCATCCGCAGACACGTTCGGCGCCCGCTTCGATCACGCCCAGTCGCTCGCACTACGTCGATTCGGATGAGCATCTCACCAGATCTTATAATTTTATAATTTTCATGCACCCCAATCCGGCACCAAAGACTGCGACCTGGACACTACATGCACGCTGCACGCGACCAACACCGCCTAACTAATCTTGCAGGAACAGCAGCGTCTCCGGACGAATTGTTCGGGATATGCAGGAGGTTTCCAGCGATGACTAGAGACCGATCCAATACGATTCGCGGCGAACAACAGGACGAGAAGCGTCTTCTGAGCACCGAGGAGATCGTCAAGCGTCCCTTCGAGCCCGATCCCGACGCGCTCCCGACGAGGTTCAGGCTCGACGATCTCGGCAGGGCCACCAACTGATGCAGGGCGACCGGCGCCCGCGTCCGGGCTGCGGCAGGCGAGACCGCCCGAGGAGGCCAGGATGACGAGTGTCGACATCGGTTCCGCGAAGGTCACGCTCCCTGGAGCCGACAGAACGGTCCGGGAGCGTCGCTCCCGCGCGGCCCGGCCGCACGTCGTGGTCGTCGGCGCCGGCTTCGGCGGCCTGGAGGTGGCGCGGGCGCTGGGCGCGGCCGGCGTGCCGGTCACGGTGATCGACCGGCGCAACCACCATTTGTTCCAGCCCCTTCTCTACCAGGTGGCGACGGCCGCGCTGTCGGCGCCCGACGTCGCCGAGCCGATCCGCAAGATCCTCGGGCGCTATCCCTCGGTCCAGGTGCTCTTCGGCGAGGTGGAAGCGATCGATCCCGCCGCGCGGACGCTGCGCCTCACCTGCGGCAAGGCGATCGGCTTCGACAGCCTGGTGCTCGCCAGCGGGGCGACCCACAGCTATTTCGGACACGACGAATGGGCGCGCTGGGCTCCCGGCCTCAAGACGATCGAGGACGCGCGCACCATCCGCTCGCGGCTGCTTCTCGCCTTCGAGCGCGCCGAGCGCGAGACCGATCCCGCCGAGCAGCACCGGCTGACGAGCATCGCGATCATCGGCGGCGGCCCGACCGGCGTCGAACTCGCCGGCTCGATCGCCGAACTCAGCCGCTACACGCTCGTGCGCGACTTCCGCAACATCAGCCCGGCGGCGACCCGGATCAGCCTGATCGAAGCCGGGCCGCGGCTTCTCGGCGGCTTCTCGGAAAAGGCGTCCGCCTATGCCCGGGCGCGCCTCGAAAAGCTGGGCGTCACCGTCCGCACCGGCGAGGCCGTTGAGGACATCGGCGAAACCGCGATCACGGTCGGGGGACGGCGCGAGCCGGTCGGCCTCGTGATCTGGGCGGCGGGCGTGCGCGCCTCGCCGCTCGCCCGTCAGCTCGGCGCGGCGACGGACAGGGCCGGGCGCATCGTCGTGGAACCCACCCTCGCCGTGCCCGGCCTTGAGGGGATCTACGCGCTCGGCGACGTCGCGAGTTTCGCGGCCGAGGACGGACGGCCGCTTCCCGGCCTCGCGCAGGTCGCCAAGCAGCAGGGCATCCATCTCGGCCGCGGCCTGGCGCGCCACGCGGAGACGGGCGCGCCGATCGAACCGTTCCGCTACGAGAGCCGGGGAAACGCCGCGATCGTCGGCCGGCACGCCGCCGTCTTCGAGCACGGGCGCCGCAAGATCAAAGGCTTAGCTGCCTGGATCGCCTGGGCGATCGTCCACGTCTACCTGCTGGTCGGCTTCCAGCATCGCCTTCTCGTCTCGATGCAGTGGTTCTGGCGCTATCTGACCTACGAGCGCGGCGCCCGGTTGATCGCCGACGACGTTTCGGAACAGCCGGGTCCCTCGCTGCCCCGCTCCCGCGGCCCGACCGCGCCCGTGACGGCGGCCGGCCCCGGGCCGACACCCGCGCCTCGCCAGCTCGCCTCCTGAGCGCTCGCGACGGCGCGCGGAGAAGCGGCGAGCGCCGAACAGGGCGGCGCAAGGTCCGGGGCGGAACGTCCTTGTCTCGCCCGGCGCGCGCCGCTAGGCGTCGAGACGACCGATCCCAACCGCCTTTCCCGACGAGCTGATGACAACCCTTCCGACGTCGTTCCGCATGGAGCCAGAAGCCGAGGCGGCGCAGGCGCCGGCGGCAAACAACGAACCGCGCGCCGCCACCCGGCACGCGCGGGCGGACGAGCGTTCATCGGCATGAGCCCCGCCTCGGTTCTGCGCCCGGAAGGCTACCGCTCGGCGTCCTGCTCCTGCGGCCAGCTGCGGATTCTCGTGCGCGGCGAGCCGCTCGGCGTCGGGGTCTGTCACTGCCTCTCCTGCCAGCGGCGCACCGGAAGCGTCTTCGCGACGCTCGCGGCCTTCTCCCCGCCCTACCAGGTGAAGGGAACCGCCACCGACTACGTGCGCCTGGGCGACGGCGGCACGGCGTTCCGCTTCCGCTTCTGCCCGGTCTGCGGCACCAACCTCTTCCACACGGAGGACGGCGTCCCGGACTCGGCCGTCCTCATCGCGGTCGGCGGCTTCGCCGATCCGAGCTTCCCGGCGCCCGAGGATTCGATCTACGACTGCCGCCGTCATTCGTGGGTTCGCATGCCCCGGGGCGCCACCGTCTACGACAAGGACCCCGCCTAACGGGAGGGATCGGCGCTCGATCATCGCCGATGTCCCGGCTCTCCGGGCCCGGAGAAGGGACGCAGGAGTTGCGCCGCGTCGGTGCGCGACGTGATAGGAGCGGCGAAGCGCGCCGCCGCGCGGACAAGTCAGGAGTCGAGCGTGACGAACAGGCAGGATCGGCGCTACGCGGCCAAGCTCGCCCGGCAGGCCGCCAAGCGGGGCAAGACGCCCGCGGAGCGCGCTCTGTTCGGGGCGGCGGCGGCCTACTCGGCCGACCGGCCGATGGAACTCGACTTCGCACTTCCCGATCTCGACGAAGCTTGGCGGCGCCTGGAGCCCGAACTGCGCGACCTACTGGAGGACGGCTACGACGAGTTCCGGCGGGACGTCTTCGCGGAGGCCGCCTGGGGGCGGATGGTGGCGACCTCGCCGTCCGGAAACGAGCACGAGTTCGATCTCGAGCCGATCCTCTTCCCCGTCACCGGCACGCGCGGCGACATCCTCACCTTCGCGAACGATCCGGCGAGCCTCGCGGTTCTCGCCGCCTCGCTGCGCGCCTCCGGCATGTTCGCCGAGGAAGCCGCGATCGTCATCCTGCCGACGCTTCTGGCGCCGGACGCCGCGGACCTCCTGGCCGTCGGACCCGCGACCGCCGCGCGCCTGACGACGGACCTTGCCGCGCTGTTCCAGGACACGGCGTCGAGCAAGGCGGACGCTCTTGCCGCGGCCGAGGAGGCGGTGCGCTCCGCGGACCTGCCCCTGATCGCGGCGGGTGCGGACGGGGAGCCGGTATCCTGCCTGCTTCTCGGGATCTGCCTCGCGCCGCCCGAGGACTGGGACGTGTCGGACGAGGAGGCCGAAGCGCGAAGCCTCGCGATATCAGCCACCCGCGCGTCCTGGCTCGACAGCTTCGCCGCGGAACTGCCCTTCCGCCTCGGCGAGCCGGTTCTTTGGCACGAGGCCGGGTCCTCGCTCGCCTGGCACGCCGCGCTCGGGGAGATCGAAACGGCTTCGGCCCGCCGCGGCCTGAGCGAGCCCGCTACCCGGATCCATGCCTGCCTCGTTCCCGAAACGGGCGACGCCGTTCTCGTCGCGCAGAGCTGCGACACCTATCTCGGCCCGTTCCACGCGCCCGGCCCGCTCGTCATGACCGACGTCGACGGCTTCGCCGGTCTGGCCGAGCATTATGCCGGCGAACTGGTCGAATACGAGCGGGTCGAGGAGGTTCTCCGCCTGACCGCGGGCGCGTAACGGCTCCAGAGGCCGCAGCCTCGAACCCGGTCGGTTCGATGGCCGAGACGGCTTCCGGTGCCCGCTCGTCCCCTCGCCTCAGGCGCCCGGCGGCATGGATCGGCCGTGCTGCCGCTCCACTTCGGCATCGATGCGCCTGGCCTGCGCGTCGATCGCCGGGGTCAAAATCTCGGCGAAGTCCTCGATCGTGTAGAACGGGCGGATCTCGACGTCCGAATCCGACAACTGCGGATTCGGGCAGCGCTTCACCCACTCGACGGCCTGTTCCATCGAGTCGACCTCCCAGATCCAGAAGCCGGCGACGAGTTCGCTGATCGCCGCGAACGGTCCCTTGGTGACCGTGCGCCGGCTGCCCGAGAAGTGGACGCGCACGCCCTGCGACGTGGGCTTCAGCCCATCGCCGGAGACGAGGACGCCGGCCTTCGTCAGCTCCTCGTTGAAGTTCATCATCGCTTCGAGCAGTTCGGGCGGCGGCATCCGGCCCGCCTCGCTGTCGGCATCCGCCTTGACCAGCACCATCACGCGCATCGCGTCCCTCCCAGTCGATGTTACGAGCACGGAGGATCAAAGCTCGCCCGGCGCCTGCCAGCAAGAGTTTTCTCCGCGGACCTCCGGACCGCGAGCTGAACTCCTTTTGTTCAGGCGGACACTCGCAAGCGGCAAGTCGGCCGAACGTCCCGATCGCGACGGAGGCCCGACGGAGGAAAAAATGTCCAGCAACGAAGCCGGGAGAACGGCCGCTGTTCTCCCCATGCCCAGGCTTCAAGCATTTCTACGTACCAAGGCGGTGGAAGGGAACGTTAGGAGGAATCCTGGATACTAGAGGCATGATCAGCAGGATTGTGCCCTCCATGTCTTTCCATCCCTCGCGGAGGCGCGCGCTCGGCATCCTCGCGGTCGCCTCGTTCCTAGCGGCCACCTCCCGCGCCGTTGCGGCACCCTCCGTCCTTCCCCGTCCGCTCGGCAAACCGATCCTGCGCGTCGGCGGGAGGATCAAGGTCGTCAACGACGGCATGGAAGCCGTCTTCGACAGGGACATGCTGGAAGCGCTCGGCGCCCGCAGCTTCGCCACCGCCACCCCCTGGACCGAGGGCGTCCCCGTCTGGGAGGGCGTGCCGCTCTCCGTCCTCATGGACCACCTGGGTGCCGAGGGCACGACGATCCGCGCCACGGCCCTCAACGACTACGTCACCGAACTCCCCATGAAGGAATTGGCCTCGGATGGGGCGATCCTCGCCATGCGCCGCGACGGACAGCCGATGCCCGTCTCCGACAAGGGTCCCCTGTTCGTCGTTTATCCGTTCGACCAGCGCCGGGATCTGAAGCGCCAGGACGTTTTCGCGCGCTGCGCCTGGCAGCTCGCGCGCCTCGACGTCTTCTGATCATCCGCCCCATGGCCCGCATGCGTCGCAGATTTCGCTTCCGAAGCGGCTGGGAGATCCCGCTCGTCGGCGCCACATCGGCGATGGCGCTGGCCGCGATCGGCATGCTGTTCGCGGGCGCCCAGCATGTCGGCCGGATCTCGAGGTCGACCGAGAACAACGTCGTCTACCAGGTCATGGCGACCGCGCCCGAACTGACGCGGCTCCAGGCGACGATCGCCGCCCGCTTCATGCCTCACAGCGAGGTGACCGACGAGGACGTCGCCCTTCGCCTCGACATCGTGCTCAACCGCATGGAGGTTCTGGCGGCGAACGACTCCCAGGAATTGAGCCGGGACGATCCCGAAGCGTCGTTCCTGGTGGAGGAGATGCGAAGCGTCGTGCGGTCCGTCACGCCCACGATCGAGACCCTGCGCACCGAAACCGATGCGCTGAAGGCCCTGGCCGCCCTCGAGCCCCTGAACGCCAAGGCGGCGCGCTTGGCATCTCTCACGACGTCGATCGCCTCGCGCCGGGTCGCCGAAGGCGAGTGGCGGCTGAGCTGGATCTTTCGCACCATCACGGCGCAGGTCGTCTGCCTGACCCTGTCGGGCCTGGCCCTGGTCCTGCTCCTGCGCCGGATGCGGCAGCGGGCCCGGCATGCCGCCGAGATCGATCCCCTCACTGGACTGGCGAGCCGCGGCTCCTTCAACGAAGCGCTCGAAGGGGCCGCCGAGGCAAGCCCGCAACTCGGCTCGATCGCCGTGCTCATGCTCGATCTCGATCTGTTCAAGCATGTCAACGATACGCTCGGCCACGCCGCGGGCGACGCGCTGCTGCGCGAGACCGCCGAACGCCTGCGGCCCGTCCTGACGGATGCCGCCTCCCTCGCCCGGCTCGGGGGCGACGAGTTCGCAGCGCTGTTCGTCGGACCGGGCGCCGGAAACCGGGCAACCGAATGCGCCCGGCACGTCATGGGCTGCTTCGACCGGCCGTTTCTTCCCGCGGGCGTGCCCGTCGCGATCTCGGCGAGCATCGGCGTGTCCGTGCTCGGCGCCGACGACAAGGGACCGGCCGATCTCCTCAAGGGGGCGGACCTTGCCCTCTACGCCGCGAAGGACAAGCAGCGCGGCACGCTGCGGATCTGCGATGCCTCGCTCAAGACGGCCTATGCCGCGCGTCGCGCGCTTTCGATGGACCTGGAGCACGCGGTCGAGCGCGGCGAGCTGTTTCTCGCATTCCAGCCGATCGTCAGCCTCGTCACCGGCCGGACGGAGAGCTTCGAAGCGCTGCTGCGCTGGCGGCATCCGTCCCGGGGCGTCGTTTGGCCGGCCGACTTCATCCCGATCGCCGAGGACACCGGCCTCATCCTGCCCATCGGACGATGGGTGATCCGAGAGGCCTGCCGCAGCGTTTCGGACTGGCCCGACGATGTCCGCATCGCCATCAACCTCTCGGCCCGTCAGTTCTCGGACCCGAGCCTCATCGCCAGCATCGCCGACGCGGCGTCCGAACACGGCATCGAGCCGAACCGGCTGACGCTCGAAATCACCGAGTCGACCTTGATCGGCGACGACGGGGCGGCTCTCGCGACCCTCGACGCCCTGCGCCGGACGGGCATCCGCACCGCGCTCGACGACTTCGGGACCGGCTATGCCTCTCTCAGCTATCTGACGCGCTTCCCCTTCGACACCATCAAGATCGATCGCAGCTTCGTGCAGGGCTCGTGCGAAAGCGCCAATCACCAGGTGGTGGTCCGGGCGATCTGCGGCCTCGCCGCCGATCTCGGCGTCGAGACGGTGGCAGAAGGCGTGGAAACGCAGGACCATGCCGAACTCGCTAGCGCCCTCGGATGCGACTTCGGGCAAGGCTTCCTTTTCGACCGCCCCTTGTCCCCGATCGACTGCGCGGCGCGCTTGGCGCGCGAGCGCCTTGGGGAGGTCCAGGCGCGCCGTGGGGCGCGGCCGATGCCGGCTCCCGACGACGCCCGGACGCAGATCGCACGTCCGGCCGGGGCATGACGCGCAGTCCGGAGCGGACGGCGCCTCGGGGAAGAGGATGGGCGATGATGACGCCTGGCGGTGCTGGAAAGGGCCTCGGCAGGCACGCCTCGCATCATCAACCGTTGGGGTCCTTGCCTTTTAGCGATTGACGCTCGGGGTTGCTGCAACACGTTTGGGGCAACGTATCCGAGGGGGAAATCAATGTCGCTTCAACAGGGTGGTGGAGGCGGTTCGGCCGCCGACCTTTTTCCAACGCGCGTGCTGGGCCGCCCCGCCGTGCGGGAGCTTCCGGCACCGCCCGCCAACATGCGCCGGATCATCGGTCCCGGCATCGTCGCCGCCGGCGTCGGTCTCTCCTCCGGCGAGTTCATCCTTTATCCCTACATCGCCAGCCAGGTCGGCATGGCCTTCGTCTGGGCCGCGCTGCTCGGCGTGATGACGCAGTTCTTCCTGAACATGGAGATCGAGCGCTACACGCTCGCCACCGGCGAGACCGTACTCACCGGCTTCAGCCGCTTCTGGCGCCACTGGGGTCTCGTCTTCGCGCTGCTCGCCTATTTCGCCAATCTCTGGCCCGGCTGGGCGACGAGCTCGGCGACCATGCTGTCCTACATCGTCGGCGGCGAGCCGCGCTGGATCGCCATCGGCCTCCTGGTCGCGATCGGGCTCATCCTGACGCTGGCTCCCGTCGTCTACGTCATGCTCGAGCGGCTGCAGATGGTGAAGATCGCGGCGGTCGGCCTGCTGATCGTCATCGCCTCGATCTTCGTCATCAATGCCGAGGACTGGGCGGCGCTGCCGCAGATCGCGACGACCGCCTCGATCCCGGTCGAGGAGCTGGGCTTCGCCCTGCTTCTCGGCGCGCTCGCCTTCGCCGGAGCCGGCGGCGGCCAGAACCTCTGCCAGTCCAACTGGATCCGCGACAAGGGCTTCGGAATGGGCTCCTATGTCCCCCGGATCACCAGTCCCGTCACCGGCCAGCCGGAGGCGGCGCCCTCGATCGGATTCGTGTTCGAGCCGACGGCTGAGAACATGGCACGCTGGCAGCGCTGGTGGCGGTTCGCGAACTGGGAGCAGATGCTCACCTTCGTTCTCATCACCTTCATCACGATCACCTTCACCTCGCTCCTGGCCTATTCCACGGTCTTCGGCGAGGAGGGCCTCGCCAACTCCGTCGCCTTCGTGGAACGCGAGGGACAGGTGCTGGCCGAGCGGGCCGGCGGATGGTTCGGCGTGCTGTTCTGGTTCATCGGCGCCTTCTCGCTGTTCGGCGCGGCGACGGGCATCGTCGACTATACGAGCCGGCTCGCGGCCGACGTCCTGCGGACCTCCTACCTCAAGGACAAGAACGAGAGCCGGCTCTACTTCTGGCTCGTCTGGGGGCTCGTCGCGGTGGGCGTGGTCGTGCTCCTCGCCGGCCTCACGCAGCCGCTGGTGCTGCTCGTGATCTCCGCCTGCGTAGGCGGCCTGATGATGTTCATCTATTCGGGCCTCCTGATCCTCCTCAACCGGAAGGTCCTGGTGCCGGCGATCCGGCCCGGCGCCGGGCGGGTCGCCGCCCTCGTCTGGGCCTTCCTCCTGTTCGGCTTCCTGTCGGTCCTGACCGTTCTCCAACAGTTGCCGAAGCTCTGGGGAGCCGACTGAGGGCCGATTCCACGATCGCGCGGCAAGGGGTCGGCGGCCGAGAGGCCGCCGACCCCTTGCCGCCCGCGGAACAGCCTCGAATTCCGGCAAACGCGCAAGAAGTGACCATATGATCGGCCGATTGACCGGAGTTGTTAACGTAAGCCGGCCAATAGTTGGGTAGCAACGGAGGGCGCGAATCGCCCTGTCCGGCGCCCTTCCAATCATCAACGATCATGGATCACCAATGTCGGGCTCACGGTTTCGGCTCTCGATTCGTGCCAAGGTAGTCGCGCTCGCCCTGTCGGGGCTGGCCGTGGTTTCGGTCGTCAACGTCTGGCAGTCGCGCCAAGCGGCGGTGGACGACGCGCATATAAAGTCGTCCGCGCGGCTCAGCTCGAACATCCGCGTCGCTTGGCGCATGCTCAATCCCGACAACGAGGTCTTCTCGGTCGAGAACGGCGTCCTGAAGCTCGGCTCGCGTCCCCTCAACAACGATACCAAGGCAGTCGACGCGATCCAGTCTCTGGTCGGCGGTGCGGCGACGATCCTCCTCGGCGACACGCGCGTGGCAACCAGCGTGCGCATGCCCGACGGATCGCGGGCGGTCGGCACCAAGCTGACCTCGGCCGAGGTCGAAGCCACCGTTCTCAAGGGCGGTCAGCCGTATCGCGGCGAGGCCGAGATCCTCGGCACCCCCTATTTCACCGCCTACGATCCCATCAAGGATGCGTCCGGCCAGACGATCGGCATGCTTCTCGTCGGGCTCGAACAGGGAATCTATCTCGACGGAATCAGCGCGACTCTGCGCACGATGCTCGTGTCGAACCTGTTGATCGCGGCGATCGCGGGCCTCGCCATCTTCTTCGTCACCGGCCCGATGTTCCGGCCGCTGCAGCTGGTCCGAACCGCCCTCGGCCGCATGTCGCAGGGCGACCTCAGCGTGCCCGTCGAGCGTTCGCGCGCCTCGGACGAGATCGGCGACCTGCAGAACGCCGCCGCCGCCATGTCGTCCAGCCTGTCGTCGATCGTTTCGGACGTGCGCAGCTCGGCCGCGCAGGTCGCCTCCGGCTCGGCCCTGTCGGCGCAGACGGCCGAGCAGCTCTCCTCCGGCTCGACCGAGCAGGCGGCGGCTTCCGAGCAGGCCTCGGCCGCGGTCGAGGAGATGACCGCCAACGTTCGCCAGAACGCCGACAACGCCGCCCAGACCGAGAAGATCGCGACGCAGGCGAACGTCAACGCCGAGAAGACCGGCACCGCCGTCGCCCACTCGGTGGAAGCCATGCGCACCATCGCCGAGAAGATCACGGTGGTGCAGGAGATCGCCCGCCAGACCGACCTCCTGGCCCTCAACGCCGCCATCGAGGCGGCGCGTGCCGGCTCTCACGGCAAGGGCTTTGCCGTCGTCGCGTCGGAAGTGCGCAAGCTCGCCGAGCGCAGCCAACAGGCGGCGGCCGAGATCGGCGAGCTGTCGGTGTCGACGCTGCAGGTGTCGGAGGAAGCGGGCGAGATGCTGCAGCGGCTCGTTCCCGACATTCGCCGCACGGCCGAGCTGGTGGGCGAGATCTCGGCGGCCTGCCGCGAGCAGTCGATCGGCATCGAGCAGATCAACCAGGCCATCCAGCAGCTCGACCAGGTGACGCAGCAGAATGCGGGAGCGGCCAACGAGATGACGGCAACGGCCGAGCAGCTCTCCGGCGAGGCGGCCAGCCTCAACGAGCGCGCGGGGTTCTTCCGGATCGACAATCCCGGCGAAGGCTCGACGTCGTCCGGTGCCCTCACGCAGCCCGCTTCGTCCGCGCGGCCGACGCCCGCAGGCACCGACGTGCGGGCGCTTCAGGAGCGCGCCGCCGCCTTCAAGCCCGCGCCGCGTTCGCGCGGCCGCTCGGATGGGGACGACGCGTTCGAGCCGATGCCGAGCGATCGCCGCATCGCCTCCCGACGCTAGAGCGCGCCCGGCCGCCCGGCTCTGAGCCGGGCGCCGTCAGGCCTCGACGGCGCGAGCGTCGGGGCCGAAATCATCGAGGATCGCCGGCACCATGTCGGCGATCTCTCGGGCGAGGAAGCCGAGCCTTCCGACGCTCTTTGTCAGGCGCCGCCCGGCCTCGGCATGCACGAAGGTGCCCCATTGAAGCGCGAGGAGCGGCGGAGCGCCCCGCGCCAGGAACCCGCCGACGAGACCGGCCAGGACGTCGCCCGATCCCGACGTCGCGAGGCCGATGCCGCCGCCTTCGCAGAGCCGCGGGCTGCCACCGGCCTCGACCACGAGCGTGTCGCCGCCCTTCATCGCGACGGCGCCACCCGTCACGTTCGCGGCTTGGCCGGCGGCATCCGCGGGATCGTCGCAGACCGCCTGCTTCTCCCGGCCGAGAAAGGTCGCCATCTCCCCGGCATGGGGCGTGATCGCGACGCGTCCGCCGAGCGCCCGCAGTGCATGCCCCTCCGCGCGCAGGCCCGTCAGCGCGGCGGCGTCGATCAGGAAACGCGCGTCGCCGTTCATCTCGAACAGGGCAAGGGCGATGCGCCGCGCGCCGTCGTCGTCGATCATGCCGGGGCCTACGACGATGGCGTGCGCCTTCTCGGCGCAGCGACGCAGCGCCGAGGCGGACACGGGATCGATATCGCCCTCGGGCGTTTCCAGCAGGGCGAGGACGCGCGCTTCGGGCAGCGCCAGGGCCAGGCCGGTCGCCGCGGAGGCGACGGTCGCCACCTGGATCTTGCCCGCGCCCGCCCTCAGCGCCGCGATGCCGGCGAGGAGCACCGCGCCGGGCGTTTCCCGGGCGCCGCCGACGATGAGAATCGTGCCGCGCTCGTCCTTCGTCGCGCCCGGCGGCGGGTCCGGCAGGGGCGCCGATCGCAGGAACGCCCCGTCGATCCGTGGCCAGCGCGACGTCACGGCGCCGTCTCCTTCGCGTCCGGCTCGGCGGTGACGGGCGTCCCCTGCCGGCGCAGCGGGGCGGTGAAGTTGTAGCGCTGCAGGACGGGCGCGGATGCAGGCCCCGGCGAGGGGCGGCAGGCATACTCCGTCAGCCCGCAATTGGCGACGTCCCCGTCCCGGTCGATCGCCAGGATCTGCGCCTCATCCATGCCCTCGATGATGTAGCGCAGGCACAGGACGACGACCTGATGGCAGACAATCATCACGCGCTGCCCGCGATGATGGAGAGCGAGCGTTTCGAGGAGGCTGCGCAGCCGGAGGATCACGTCGCACCAGCTCTCGCCGCCCGGCGGGCGGTGGTAGAACTTGCCGAGAAGGCGTCGATGCTCCGCCTGATCGGGAAAGAGCTCGGCGATCCCGCCCGCCGTCAGCCGATCGAGGATCCCGAACTCCTTTTCGCGCAGGCGCTCGTCGAGGCGCGGCCGGGCGACGTCCAGGCGCCCCGCCCGCGCGATGATCTCGGCCGTTTCCCGGGCGCGGGCATAGGGGGAGGACAAAACGACCTCCGGACGCTCCTCTGCCGGCAACTCGGCGAGCCAGAGCCCGACGCTCTCCGCCTGCTCGCGGCCGAGCGGGCTCAAGGGCACGTCCATGTCGCGGTCGGCGATGTCGATGCGAGCCGAGCCGCCGGCGAGCGCGGCGTTGCGCGCGACGTTGCCGAGGCTCTCGCCGTGCCGCACGATCAGGAGGCGGGACGGCCAGAACGCTCCGGTCGGCGGTGCACCGCCGCTTCCCTCGAACTCCCGCTCGCCCGATGCCATCCTTCGCTCCCTAACGCCTCGTGCCGATCGCTGGGGAAGACGCGCCGGCGGCGCCGGTTCCGGGACGCGGCGGCATGGATGCGAAGCCGGCTCTGCATCCTCGCCGAACGGGAAGGCGTCTCGATCAGACCGCGCCGCTGAAGTTCGCCGTCGCCTCGGTGCGGAAGCGGTCGAACACCGCGGCGACGAGCCGGACGAAGGGGCGGCCGGCTCGCGTGACCGCGACCATTCCCTCGCGCACCTCCACGAGCCCGTCGGCGACGAGCGGGCGCAGGAGCGCGATCTCGTCGCCGAAGCGGGGTGCATCGCCGCCGAGTTCGGCGCGGAAGCGGCACATCAGGCTCTCGATGATGGCCGCCCTGACCCGGTCGTCGCCCGTCGCGGCATGGCCGCGGGCGGTCGCGAGATCGCCGGCGGCGATCCGCTCGTGCCAGCCGCTGATCGAGCCGAGGTTCTGCGCGAAGCCGCCCGGCAGTTGCGACACGGCCGACGGCCCGAAGCCGATCAGCGTGCTGCATGCGTCGTCCGTATAGCCCTGGAAGTTGCGCCGCAGGGAACCGCCGCGCACCGCCGCGGCCAGGGGATCGCAGAGCCGCGCGTAGTGATCGATGCCGATGGCCTGGTAGCCGTGGGCCTGGAAGCGCGCGGCGATCGTCGCGGATTGCGCGAACCGCTCGCGCGCGCCTGGCAGCGCCGACGCGTCGACGAGCCGCTGGTTGGCCCGCCGCTGCGGCAGGTGCGCGTAGCCGTAGGCCGCGACGCGGTCCGGCCCAAGGGCGATCACCGCCTCGCAGGTCCGCGCGAGGCTGTTCTCGCTCTGGTGCGGCAGACCGTAGATGAGGTCGAGGTTGAGCCTCCGAATGCCGGCCGAACGGACCAGCCGCACGGCCGCTTCCACTGTCTCGATGGGCTGGACGCGGCCGATCGCGGCCTGGACGCGGGGCTCGACGTCCTGGACGCCGAGGCTCACCCGGTTGAAGCCGAGCCCTGCCAGCCCGTCGCAGAGCGCCGCGTCGACGAAGCGCGGGTCGAGTTCGATCGAGCGCTCCGCTTGAGGATCGACATCGAAGCGCTCGCCGAGCGCGCCGACGACCGCCGCCAGCCCCTCGACGCCGAGGATCGAGGGCGTTCCGCCGCCGAAGGCGAGGCGCCCGATCGTCAGGCGGTTCGGGAGGCGATCGGCGACGAGCCGGATCTCGGCTCCAAGCGCCGCCCGGAGCGCCGCGACCGGCTCGTCCCGGCGCACTGCCTTGGCGTGGCAGCCGCAATAGGCGCAGATCTCGCGGCAGTAAGGGACGTGCAGATAGATCGAGACGGGCTCGGCCGGGTCGAGCGCGCCGAGCCATCGCGCGTGCTCGGCAGGCCCCACGGCAGCGGTGAAGTCCGCAGCCGTTGGATAGGAGGTGTAGCGGGGCGCCGTGCGCGCGCCATAGCGGGCGACGAGATCCTCGCTCATGGCGCGGCGCGCCGCCCCGGTTCGGGATCGCCGCGGCTGTCGATGTCCAGACCCGGCCGAACCGGCGCCAGGGCCGACAGCCGGCGATCCTCCTTCATCTCGAACCACATGGCGTTGAGGATCGCGAAGGCGCAGGCGAGACCGACGCCGAGAACCCAGGAAAAGTACCACATCGCGGCGAGCCTCCTTCAATAGGCGTTGGGGTTGCGGCCGATCGAGTCCGGCGTCACGGGCCCGCTCATCACGCGGTAGACCCAGGTCGTGTAGGCAAGGATCAGCGGCAGGAAGATCACCGTCGCGACCAGCATGACGAAGAGCGTCAGGTGGCTGGACGAGGCGTCCCAGACGGTGAGGCTCGTGTCCGGCGCGATCGAGGACGGCAGGAGGAAGGGAAACAGCGAAAGGCCGGCCGTCGACACGATGCCGACGATCGAGGCGCTGGTGGCGAGGATCGCCGTCGTCGATGCGCCGCGTCCCATGGCGTGCCGGGCGAGGAGCGGCCCGAAAAGGCCGAGCGCCGGGGCGATCAGCATCCAGGGATGGCGGCCGTAGTTGAGGATCCAGGCGCCGGCTTGCGTCGCCACCGTCTTGGCGAGCGGGTTGGAGGGCGCCGCCGCGTCCTGCACGCTCGTGACGACGTAGCCGTCCATGCCGAAGGCGACCCAGAGCCCGCCGAGACCGAAGAGCACCGTCGTCGTCGCCGCCGCCGCCCGGCCATAGCGTCGCGCCCGGACCGCGACCGGTCCCTCGCAGCGCGCCGCGATCACCGCGGCGCCGTGGGCGACGCACATGGACACGCTGACGAGGCCGGCGAGCAGCGCGAAGGGCGACAGGAGGCCGAAGAAGTTGCCCTCGTAGTGGGGCCGCAGCGTCGCGTCGAGGCCGAAGGGCACGCCGAGAAGCACGTTGCCGACCGCCACGCCCGCGATCAGCGCCGGCACGAAGCCGCCGACGAAGAGCGCCCAGTCCCAGGCCTCCCGCCAGCGCGGATCGGCGACCTTGCCGCGGAACTTGAAGCCGACCGGCCGCAGGATCAGCGCCAGGAGGATCGTGATCATGGCGAGATAGAAGCCGGAGAAGCTCGCCGCGTAGAGCGCCGGCCAGGCCGCGAAGATCGCTCCGCCGCCGAGGATCAGCCAGACCTGGTTGCCCTCCCAGGTCGGGCCGACGAGGTTGATGAGAACCCGCCGCTCCTCGTCGGTCCGCCCGACGAAGGGCAGGAGCGCGCCGACGCCGAGGTCGTAGCCGTCCATGATCGCGAAGCCGATGAGGAGGGTGCCGAGCAGCACCCACCAGACGAGACGCATGGTCTCGTAGTCGAGAGGTATGTTGGTCATGTCGCTTCGATCCTTGGGGGTCTGGGTCAGCGCGTTTCGGGCGCGGCGGCGGCGCCGGCCGGCACGGCGGAGCCGCCGGCGACCCCGTCGAGGAGGACGTTCGTCCGGCTCGGCCCCGCCTTAATGACCTTGAGCATCAGGATCACCATGATCACGGCGAGCGCGGTGTAGAGCGTGAGGAAGAAGCCGAGGCTGATCGCGAGGTCCGTCAGCGTCAGGCCGGAGGCGGCGTAGAAGGTCGGCAGGACGCCTTCCACGACCCAGGGCTGGCGGCCGTATTCGGCGATGAACCAGCCGGCCTCGATGGCGATCCACGGTGCCGGCAGGCTGAACAGCGCGATCCAGAGAAGCGTGCGGCTCTCGCCCAGCCGGTGCTTCGAGGCGAGCCAGAAGGCCACCGCGAAGAAGGCGATGAGGTAGAAGCCGAGCGCCACCATCACGCGGAAGCTCCAGAAGAGCGGCGCGACGCCGGGCACGGTGTCGAAGGCGGCCTGCGTGATCTCCTCGGGCGTGGCGTTGGCGACGTCCTCGCGGTAGCGCTTCAGGAGAAGCGCGTAGCCGAGGTCCTTCCAGGTGGCCGAGAAGGTCTCGCGCGCCGCCTGGTCCGAGCTGTCGGCGCGGATGGCCTGCAGCGCCTCGTAGGCGACCATGCCGTTGCGGATGCGATTGCCCGCGAGCTCGACGAGGTCGAGGATGCCGGGGATCTCGCCCGACAGCGAGCGGGTCGCGATGAGGCCGAGCGCATAGGGCACCTGGACCTCGAAGGAGTTCTCCTTGTCGCCGGGAATGGCGAAGAGGTTGAAGCCGGCGGGCGCGGGCTCGGTGTGCCACATGGCCTCCATCGCCGCGATCTTCATCTTCTGGTGCTCGGTCGCGGCGTAACCGCTCTCGTCGCCGAGGACGACCACCGAGAGCGCCGAGGCGAGGCCGAAGCTCGCCGCCACCGCCATGGAGCGTTTGGCGAGGTCGAGATGACGGCCGCGCAGCATGAACCAGGCCGAGATGCTCATCACGAACATCGCGCCCGTGACGTAGCCGGCCGAGACCGTGTGGACGAACTTCGCCTGCGCCACCGGATTGAAGATCACCGCCATGAAGTCGGTGATCTCCATGCGCATCGTGTCAGGATTGAAGGTCGAGCCGACCGGGTTCTGCATCCAGCCGTTGGCGATCAGGATCCAGAGGGCCGAGAAGTTCGCGCCCAGCGCCACGAGCCAGGTGACGCAGAGGTGTCCGATGCGGCTCAGGCGGTCCCAGCCGAAGAAGAAGAGGCCGATAAAGGTCGCTTCGAGGAAGAAGGCCATCAGGCCCTCGATCGCCAGCGGCGCGCCGAAGACGTCGCCGACATAATGCGAATAATAGCTCCAGTTCATGCCGAACTGGAATTCCATGACGATGCCAGTTGCGACGCCCATGGCGAAGTTGATGCCGAAGAGCGTGCCCCAGAAGAGCGTCATGCGCCGCCAGACCTCGCGGCCCGTCATCACGTAGACGCTCTCCATGATGGCCATCAGGAAGGACAGGCCGAGCGTCAGCGGCACGAAAAGGAAATGGTACATCGCCGTCGCCGCGAACTGCAGTCGCGACAGGTCGACGACCGTCATGTCGATCATCGGAAATCACCTCGCCGGGGGAGCGCGACCGGTCGTTCGCCGGCGCCGGACGAGCCCTAGCCCGGGCCGGGGCGGAGCGCCTTGATCAGGATCAATGCTCCTCCCGCTCCCCTGCCCTATCGCCGCTTCGACGCGACAAGAACGGACGGGGCGATGACCGAGGCGACCATGCGGCGCGAGAGCGAGCGCGAAGCCACGCGCTGGATGCGAAGCCTTCGGACGAAGGGCGGCGGGCCGCTGCTCGTCGCCGTCGCGGCGCCGCTCCTGTCCGGCCTGCTCCTTGTCGCGCAGGCGATGGTTCTCGCGAACATTCTCGGCCGGGCCGTGGGCGAGGCGGCACCACTCGACGCGCTTGCGCCGGCGCTGGCCCTTCTCGGCGGCCTTCTCACCCTGCGGGTGCTTCTCGGCCTCATCGGCGAGACCGCGGCGGTCGACGCGGCCGAGCGGATCAAGCTGGCGCTGCGCGGCGCCCTTCTGGCGCGCCTCCTCGCGGCGCAGCCGAACTGGAGCGGCGAGCGCTCGTCCGGCGCGCTGGCCGCGGCCGCGATCGACCGGGTCGAAGCCCTCGACGGCTTCTACGCCCGCTTCCTGCCGGCGAGCATCGCGGCGGCGACGCTGCCGGTGGCCTTTGCCGGCTTCGTTTTGTCCGTCGACTGGGTGGCGGGCCTCCTCTTCCTCGTGACCGCGCCGCTCATCCCCGTATTCATGGCGCTCGTCGGCTGGGGCGCGCAGGCGGCGAGCGACGCGCAGGCCACCGCCTTCTCGCGCCTGTCCGGCCACTTCGCCGACCGGCTGCGCGGCCTCGTGACGCTGACGCTTTTCGGGCGCGGCGAAGCGGAGGCGGAGGCCTGCGAGCGCGCGACCGACGAGCTGCGCCGGCGCACGCTGCGGGTCCTTCGCATCGCCTTCCTGTCCTCGGCGGTGCTGGAGTTCTTCGCGGCGCTCGGCGTCGCGGGCGTCGCGCTCTATGTCGGGCTGACCTATCTCGGCTTCGTCGACCTGCGCGCCGCGCCCTTGTCGCTCGAAGCCGGCCTGTTCTGCCTTCTGATGGCGCCCGAGGTTTATCAGCCCCTGCGCAACATGGCCGCGCACTACCACGACCGGGCGAGCGCCAAGGCCGCGGTGGCGGAGATCGCCCGGTTGTTCGACGGCCTGCCGGCTCTCGACGCCGTTCCTCCCGCCGCGAACGCCGCGACGACACTTGGCCCCTCCGGCATCGAGGCGAGCGGGCTGAGCGTGGCGCTGTCCGACGGTTCGCGGACGATCATCGACCGGGCCGACCTGTCGGTTCCGGCGGGCGGCCGCGTCGCCCTGGTCGGTCCGAGCGGCATCGGCAAATCGACGCTGATCGAGGCGCTCGCGCGACTGCGCGCGGCCGAGGGAACCATCCGCATCGGAGGCCGCCCCCTCGACGCGATCGACGAGGCGACGCTGCGCGAGACGCTGGCCTTCGTGCCCCAGCGCCCGCACCTCGTGTGCGGCACGATCGCGGAAAACATCGGGTTCGGCCGGCCGGGCGCGGATCCCGCCGCCATCCGGGCCGCGGCGGCGCAGGCCTGCGTGACGGACTTCGCCGACGCCCTGCCCGGCGGCCTCGATACGCCGGTCGGCGAGAACGGGCTCGGCCTGTCCGGCGGCGAGGCGCAGCGCGTCGCGCTCGCCCGCCTCTACCTGCGCGATCCAACCGTGATCCTTCTCGACGAGCCGACCGCCCATCTCGACGCCGAAACGGCACGGCGCGTGACGCAGGGCCTCCTCGACTTCGCGCGTGGGCGCACGCTCCTCGTCGCCACCCATTCCGCGGCTCTCGCCGCCCGCATGGACCGGACGCTGCGCCTCGCCGACGGCCGCCTCGTGCCGGTGCCCGCGAGCCGCCCGATCGACGCCAGCAGGGAGGATGCCGCGTGAGCGCGATCCTGTTCTTTCGCCCGCTCTTTCTCGCCGAGCGCGGCCGCTTCGCGGCGACGCTTCTTCTCGCGCTCGTCGCGCTCGGGGCCGGCGTCGCGCTTCTCGGCCTGTCCGGCTGGTTTCTGACCGGCGCGTCGCTCGCGACGGCGGCGTTGTCCTTCAACCTCTTCGCGCCCTCCGCGGCCGTGCGCGGCCTGTCCTTCCTGCGCATCGCGGCGCGCTACGGCGAGAAGCTCGTCGGCCACGACGCGACCCTGCGCGTCCTCGGCACCATCCGCGCCTGGCTGTTCCACCGCCTGATGCCGCGCGTCGGCGCGTTGCGGCCGGGGCTGCGGCGCGGCGACCTCGTGTCGCGCCTGACGGCCGACGTCGACGCCCTCGACACCGCCTTCCTTCTCGCGGTCGGCCCGCTTCTCGGCAGCCTTCTCGTCGGAGCGGCGATGGTGCTGGCGCTCGCGATCCTCCTGCCGGATGCCGCACTGGTCTACGCCGCGGGCTGGACGGCGGCGACGCTCCTCGTTCCCGCCCTCTTCGTGCGCGCCTCGCATCGCGGCGGCGCCGCGGCGGCGAGCGTCGAAGCCGCCGCCATGCTGCGGGTCGCCTGCCTCGATACGATCGACGGTCATGCCGACATCGTCGCCTTCGGCGCCCGTCCGTGGGCCGAGGCGCGATTCACCGAAGAAGCCCGGTGGCTCGGAGCGCTGCGCAAGAGCCAGGGCCGACGCGCCGCCCGCGCCGGCGCAGCGATCCAGGCGCTGGCCGGCGCGACGCTTCTCGGCACTCTCGTTCTCGGTCTTCGCGCCCACGGCGCCGGCGAGATCGAGGGGCCGCTGATGGTCGGCCTGCTTCTCGCGATCCTCGCGAGCTTCGAGGCGAGCGCGGCCGTCATGCGCAGCGTCGCCCGCCTCGCCGAAGCGGAAGCCGCCGCGAGGCGCCTGCGCGAGGCGGCGACGGGCCCGGAGGCGGTGATCGAGCCCGCCGATCCCACGGCGCTCCCGCCGGGCGGCGCAGTCGCCTTCGAGAGCGTTCGCTTCGGCCACCGGGCGGATCGCCCCGTCCTGCGAAACCTCGACCTCTGCGTCCCGGCCGGTGCGCAGGTCGCGATCCGGGGGGCGAGCGGCGCGGGTAAATCGACGCTTCTCCATCTCCTTCTGCGCCTCGCCGAGCCGCAGGCCGGCCGCATCCGCCTCGCCGGCGCCGACATCGCCGCCGTGAGGCTCGCCGACCTTCACGCGCGCGTCGCGCTTCTCGAGCAGAACGCGCCGGTCTTTCTCGACACGGTGCGCGGCAATCTCCTCGTCGGGCGGGCCGATGCCGGCGAGGCGGAGCTGTGGGACGCGCTCGACCGCGCGCGGCTCGGCGACACCGTTCGCGCCATGCCGCGCGGCCTCGACACCGAGCTCGGCGAAGGCGGCCGCACGCTCTCGGCCGGCCAGGCGCGCCGGCTCGGCCTCGCGCGCGTCCTCCTGTCGCGCGCCGCCGTGCTGGCGCTCGACGAGCCGACGAGCGGCCTCGACCGCGAAGCCGAACTCGCCTTCCTGCGCGACCTTCGCTCGGCCTGCGCCGGGCGCACCGTTCTCCTCGTCACCCATGCCGAGACCGAGCCCGGCTTCTTCGACCGGCAGTACCGACTGGTCGACGGCCGGCTGCTGCCCGATCAGTGAGGCGGAAGGCCGGCCACGGCCGCGAGCGCCCGGCGGTCGCAGATCTCGATCGAATGGGGATCGGGCATGGCGACGAGGCCCTGATTGCGGAGCTTGGTGAAGGAGCGGCTGACCGTCTCGACGGTGAGGCCGAGATAGTCGGCGATGTCGGCGCGCGGCATCGGCAGGCTCACGGGACTGGCCGGCAGGCGATGCTCGACGGCCCGGTCGGACAGGAGCACGAGGAAGCTCGCGAGCTTCTCGACCGGCGCGAGGCGGCCGAGGATGAGCTGGTTCTCCCGCGCCTGCCGCAGCGCCGCCCGCGTGAAGCGGTGCAGCCGGTCCTTGAGCTTGGGGAATCGCTCGACGAGGGCGTCCATCTGGCGGACCGGAAAGGCGCAGAGCGCCGCCGCCCCGACCGCCTCAGCGCTCGCCGTATAGATCTCGTCGTCGGCGAGGCCGAGATAATCGCCCGGCAGAAGGAAGCCGGTGATCTGTCGCCGTCCGTCCGGCAGACCGACCGACAGGCGCAGCATGCCGGAGGTCAGCGTGAACACCTTGGAACGCGGATCGCCCTCCTGGACGAGCATCTCGTTGGCCTGAAGGTGCGTCGCCGTCATGATCGATTCGAGCGCCTCGACCTCGTCGTCGGCGAGCGCCGCGCACACCGCCATGGTCCGCACGTCGCAGGTGGCGCAGGCGCCGCACGGAGCCCGGTAGAGCGGTCTGTCGGTTTCGCGCACCGCTCGGATCACGACGGCCATCGGCTCGGCCCCCCTGTTACGAAGTCGACCCACCTATGCCGCTCCCGAACAGGCGAGGCAAACGAAACAGCCGATCGCGAGCCCGCCTGAGGCGTGCCTGCGGACCGGAGATTGGTCTCGGGCGCGGCAACCGCATCCTGGGAGGGAGATGCGGCCGATCGCGCTTGCCCTCAGATCCCGCCTGCGCGACATCGGGAGGCAGGGTGGGCGAGCGTCGTCCCGCCCCTTCCTTCCTGCCGGATGCCGCCTCATGCCGACTCATCAGTCCTGGTCCCACCCCGTGCCGCCCGTCGGTGAGGCCGAGCGCCGCGAGCGGCTCGCCCGCCTGCGCGAGGCCATGGATGCGGCGGGCCATGCGGGGCTGCTTCTCGGCTCCACGGAAAGCCTGCGCTACTTCACCGGCCTCGTCTGGCATCCCAGCGAGCGCTTCTGCGGCGCGCTGGTGACGCGGGACCGGCTGACCTTTGTCGTGCCGGGCTTCGAGGGCTCGCGGGTGGACAGCCTGCCGCACCTGTCCGGCGACGTCGCGCTCTGGCAGGAGGACGAGGAGCCGGCCGAGCTCGTCGCGCGCCTCGTCGGGCCGGCGGGCGTCCTGGCGCTCGACGAGCAGATCCCGCTCTTCCAGTACCACCGCTTCGCGCAGGCGCTCGGGCGCGACCGGCTCGCCGATGCGGGGCCGGTCGTGTCGGCGCTGCGGATGATCAAATCACCGGCCGAGATCGCCCTCATCCGGCACGCCATGGGCATCACGCTGGAGGTGCAGGCGGCGGCGCGGGCCGCCATGCGGCCGGGCGTGCGGGCGTCCGAGATCGTGGCGCTGATCGACGCCGAGCATCGCCGCCGCGGCGCCGACGACGGCTCGACCTTCGCGATCGTGTCCTTCGGCGAGGCGACGGCGCTGCCGCACGGAGCGGACGGGGACCAGATCCTGGCAGTGGGCGACCTCATCCTCGTCGACACCGGCTGCCGCCTCGACGGCTATCATTCCGACCTGACGCGCACCTACACCCTAGAGGAGCCCCCAGCGGAGATCGCGCGGATCTGGGCGATCGAGCGGGAAGCTCAGGAAGCGGCCTTCGCGGCCGCGCGTCCGGGCGCGCCATGCAGCGCCCCGGACGAGGCGGCGCGACGGGTCATCGAGGCCCACGGCCTCGGCCCGGGCTACGCCCTGCCGGGCCTGCCGCACCGCACCGGGCACGGGCTCGGCCTCGAGATCCACGAGCCGCCCTTCATCGTCGGCGGCAGCCGTCAGCTGCTCGCGGCCGGCATGTGCTTCTCGATCGAGCCCATGATCGTCGTGCCCGGGCGATTCGGCGTCCGCCTGGAGGACCACGTCCACGTGACCGAGACCGGGGCCGCCTGGTTCACGCAACCCGCCCGGACACCGTTCGAGGCGCCGTGACCGGCCCGAGCGGCGACGGGTCCATGCGTGAGGCGCCGCGCAGGGCCGGCGCCGCGGCGGCGGCTCGCAGGCTTCGCATCCGGCCGACGGTTGCTTCGACCGATGTCCGGCGGCTGGACACCGCGCCCGCGGATGGACTACCGCAGGGGCCGCCGGAACCGCCCCCCGTCCGGGCGGCTCGGCGCCGACGCCTCCCAAGCCGGATCTCGCCCATGTCCTCTTCCCTGCCCAGGATCGTCGTCGTCGGCTGCGGCCAGTGGGGCCGCAACCACGTGCGCACGCTGCACGGGATCGGCGCGCTGGCCGGCGTCGCCGACCGCTCGCCCGAGCGCGCCGCGGCTCTCGCCGCCGAGTTCGGCGTGCCGGCGCTCTCGCCCGACGCGGCGATCGAGGGCGATGCGGCCGACGCCCTGGTGCTCGCTTTGCCCGCGCAGGCGCACGGCCCCGCCGCCCGCTCTGCCATCGCCGCCGGCAAGGACGTCCTCGTCGAGAAGCCGGTCGCGCTCGATGCCGCCGATGCGCGGCTCACCGCCGAGGCGGCGCGGGCGGCCGGGCGCATCCTGATGGTCGGTCACGTGCTGCGCCACCACCCGATCTTCCGCGCCCTCCAGGCCGAGGTGGAGGCGGGCGCCGTCGGGACGGTGCGCCACGTCGTGTCGAACCGGATGGGCCTCGGGCGCTTCCTCGGCATGGATGCGGTCTGGGACCTCGCGCCGCACGACGTGTCGCTGATCCTCGCGATCGCCGGCCGCTCGCCGGAGCGGGTCGGCGCCGCGCGCCGCACCGTCCTCAGCGACGAGACGGACGAGGCAGACATCGATTTCAACTTTTCCGGCGGGCTGACGGCGGCGATCCGCGTGTCGCGCGTGTCGCCCTATCGCGACCGGCGCTTCTCGGTGGTCGGCAACGAGGGCATGATCACCTTCGACGACCTCGCGCCGGCGGGCGCCAAGCTCGCGCTGTATCGCCACCGGGTCCGGCGGGAGGGCGCACACTTCGCCTTCGCGGAAGCGCAGCCGAGCTTCCTGCCCGAGCCGGCGGGACTGCCGCTGGAAGCGGAACTGCGGCACTTCATCGACTGCGTCGCGACGCGGCGGCCGCCTCTGACCGGCGCGGAGGAAGCGGTCGAGACCGTGCGGATTCTCCAGCTCGCCTCGCCGCTGCGGGGCTGAGGGCGCCCCGCCGGATCAGGCGCGCGCGGCGCGCAGGGCCGGCGCCTCGAAGAGCCGGGTGCGGCCGGGCGCTGCCTCGAAAGCGCGCTCGGCGCGGGCGATGACGCCGCCGCCGAGCAGCTCGGCGCCGGCCCCCTCCCCGTCGAACACGACGCAGGCCTGGCCCGGCGAAACGCCGCTTTCCGGCCCGACGAGCTCGACGACGGCCGAGCCGTCGGCGCCCGCCGAGACGAGCCGCGCCGGCGCCGGGGGGCGCGTCGAGCGCACCTTGACGAAGATCTCGCGCCCTTCGTCCGCCCACGTGGCGGCGGGCTCGGCGCCGAGCCAATTCAGCTCGCGCAGGTCCAGCCGGCGGGTGTCCAGCGCTTCGCGCGGGCCGACGATCACCCGCGCCGTATCCGCCTCGACCTTGACGACGAAGAGCGGCTCGCCGGTCGCGACGCGCAGGCCTCGGCGCTGGCCGATCGTGTAGTGAAGGATGCCCTCGTGGCGGCCGAGCACGCGCCCGTCGAGATGGACGATGTCGCCGGGAACACCGGCACCGGGGCGGAGCGCCTCGATCACGTCGCCGTAGCGCCCCTTGGACACGAAGCAGATGTCCTGGCTGTCCGGCTTCTTGGCGACGGCGAGGCCGTGCCGTTCGGCGAGCGCCCGCGTTTCCGGCTTGGTGAGGCGGCCGAGCGGAAAGCGCAGGAAATCGACCTGCTCGCGCGTCGTCCCGTAAAGAAAATAGCTCTGATCGCGGTCGAGGTCGGAGGGACGGCGCAGCGAGCGGCGGCCGTCCGCCTCGCGGCGGCTCTCGATGTAGTGGCCGGTCGCCAGGGCGTCCGCGCCGAGCTCCCGGGCGGTGGCCAGAAGGTCGCGGAACTTGACGGTCTGGTTGCAGGCGACGCAGGGGATCGGCGTTTCGCCGCGCAGGTAGCTGTCGGCGAAGGGCTCGATCACCGAGGCGCGGAAATTGGTCTCGTAGTCGAGGACGTAATGCGGGATGCCGATCGTCTCGGCCGCGCGCCGCGCGTCGTAGATGTCCTGGCCGGCGCAGCAGGCGCCCGAGCGCCGCGCCGCCTCACCCTGGTCGTAGAGCTGGAGGGTGATGCCGACGACGTCGTAGCCCTTCGCCGCCAGGATCGCCGCGACCACCGAGGAATCGACGCCGCCGGACATGGCGACCACCACGCGCGTGTCGGCGGCGGGCTTGGAAAGGTCGAGGCTGTTGAGGCGTGCGTCGGTCATGGATCGTCGGTTCGGCTCGCGGGCGGCACAAGTCGCGGGATTGGGAGCGCGTCCTTCTAGCCGAACGCGGCCAAAA
Organism: Antarcticirhabdus aurantiaca; assembly: GCF_009765365.1. Taxonomy (GTDB): domain Bacteria; phylum Pseudomonadota; class Alphaproteobacteria; order Rhizobiales; family Rhizobiaceae; genus Antarcticirhabdus; species Antarcticirhabdus aurantiaca. The sequence goes on along the minus strand of NZ_VTOM01000008.1, from coordinate 135,192 downwards.
ACGCGAATTCCTGTGGATGAACAGGGGTTGGGAAGCAACGAGGCCTGCGTCAAGCCCCATCACGCAAGTTCGACCGATCTGTTTGACGGATTTTTAAAAGCGGACCGCTAGGGTCTTGTCACGATTGGGTCTTTGATTGTTGTAGAGAGTGCAATGACCGATCATGTGCGACCGCGCGTGAAATACGTCATCGGCCCCGATGGGAGTCCGTTGACGATCGCCGACCTGCCGCCGTCCAACACCCGTCGCTGGGTGATCCGCCGAAAGGCGGAAGTCGTCGCCGCCGTTCGCGGTGGGTTGCTCAGCCTCGACGAGGCCTGCTCCCGCTACACGCTGACGGTGGAGGAGTTCCTGTCCTGGCAGATGTCGATCGACAGCCACGGCTTGGCCGGGCTTCGGACGACGCAGATCCAGGAGTATCGAAAGAAGCTGGATCTGCACTGACCAGACGGAGCTAAAGCGCCCGTCGACCAAAGGAGCCGGCCTCGCGCCGGCTTTTTTGTTGCCTCGCAAAGGAGCCGGGTGCAGCCGCCCTCACGAAAAAGGGCGGCTCGAAGGAGCCGCCCTTGCTTGTTCGTGCCAGGCCCTGGGATGCCCGCGGCTCAGCCGGCGGCGGCGCGGCGCTCCTCGCCGGCATCGCGGGCGCTGTCGCGCTGCTCGAGCTTCTCGGCATTGCCGAGTTCGGCCTCGGCCTCTTCGAGCGCGATCCGGGCGGCGTTCACCTGCACCCGAAGATCCTTCATCGAATTCAGAAGGTTGTCGTGGCGGCCGCGAGCCGCCTTGGCGAAGGTCGGATAGGCGAAGTGGGTCACGTCGGTGATGCCCGACTTCTTCTCTTCCTGCGCGATCTGCGCCTTGAGCTCCTCGGCCATGCGGCCGAACTCGTTCATCATCAGTTCGAGCTGCTCGAGCTGCCGGCGCTTCTCGACGCTTTTGAACCGCGCCAGGCGGACAAGGTTGTCGCGCTTCATACTCCACGTCCTTCGCTCACAAGGGGTCCCGTCGGGACCATCCGGCGCGAGCGCAGGCGGGCTTCGGACAAGGCTCTCGCTTTATCACCTTAACCGCCTGTTTACGCGCACCGTTAATCATAGGGGTCAGGATTTAAGGCGGGGTAAATCGAGGGGAGCAGACTGGCGGCATCGGCGGGAAAAGGCGGCATCCCCTGTTTGGGGCGGTGCCGAACCGGCTTTGCTTCTCGCGTCGCTCGCCCGATCAGCATCCGCCGCCTCGGGACCCTGAGTAATTGTTAACCAATCCGTGCCATGTTTCGGTCGGATTTTAGACAAGATCGACCCTCGCCGATCGTGCCCGTCGGCCGGGTTAGAAAAGGAACTTTGGATGCGCGTTCTTTTGATCGAAGACGACAGCGCGGTGGCGCAGAGCATCGAGCTGATGCTCAAGTCGGAAAGTTTCAACGTCTATACGACGGACCTTGGCGAGGAGGGCGTCGACCTCGGCAAGCTGTACGACTACGACATCATCCTGCTCGACCTGAACCTTCCCGACATGTCGGGCTACGAGGTGCTGCGCACGCTGCGGCTCTCGAAGGTGAAGACCCCGATCCTGATCCTGTCGGGCATGGCGGGCATCGAGGACAAGGTTCGGGGTCTGGGCTTCGGCGCCGACGACTACATGACCAAGCCCTTCCACAAGGACGAGCTGGTGGCGCGCATCCACGCCATCGTCCGGCGGTCGAAGGGTCACGCCCAGTCGGTCATCCACACCGGCGACCTGACGGTGAACCTCGACGCCAAGACGGTCGAGGTCAACGGCCAGCGCGTTCACCTGACCGGCAAGGAATACGCCATGCTGGAGCTCCTTTCGCTCCGCAAGGGCACGACGCTCACCAAGGAGATGTTCCTCAACCATCTCTACGGCGGCATGGACGAGCCGGAGCTGAAGATCATCGACGTCTTCATCTGCAAGCTGCGCAAGAAGCTCGCCAACGCCACCGACGGCAAGAACTACATCGAAACGGTCTGGGGCCGCGGCTACGTGCTGCGCGAGCCGGACGAGGCCCGCGCCGGCGCCGCCTGATCGGGCGCCCGGCGTCCCGCGGCGCCAGCCGCAGGGTCGGACCCGGCGCCCACTCCCCCGGCCGCGACGGCCGGAAAGACCACCAAAGCGCGGCCGTCGGCGGGTGACACCTCCGGCGGCCGTTTCGCGTGCGGATCGAGAGCGTTGGAGCGCCGGCGTCCGGCGGCGCGCACGAGGCCGCGCTTCATGCCGCCTCCGACGCGACGGCGCCGATGAAGGGCGACAGGCCGGCGGCCATCTCGGCGCGGGTGAAGGGCTTGAACAGGAAGCCGTCGACGCCCGCGCGCTTGAGGCGGGTCATGAGGCCGAGATTGGCCTCGACGAGCAAAGCGAGGATCGAGGCGGAGCGCGCATCGGGCCGGGCGCGGCACGCGCGCACGAAGGCCAGGACCTCGTCGGCCGAGGCGGTGGTGGCGGCCACGATCAGGAGGCTGGGCAAACCATCCTTGGCGATCACCGGCTGAGCGTCGGCGACGCAAGGCTGGGCATCGACCTCGAAGCCGAGCTGGAAGACGATTCGCGCCGCGACCTTTCGAACAACGCTCGACTCGTCGACGATCAAACACGTCTTCATGAACCGCTCCCGCATGCCGGCGCCCGCCCTCCGCACGGGAGGATGGGTCGCAGGCTAGGCTGCCCGCCTTTGCGGCGGGTTGAGGAACACGCTCAAAAAAGAATGAAAGGCCTCAGGCCGGCGCCACGGCGTCGGACGCGGCGACCGGCGCCGGCTCGACGATGAAGGTCGCGCTCTCCTCGTCCTGGGACAGCGTGACGGACAGGCCGGTCTCGCGCGCGAGGAGCACGGTATAGAAGGGCTGGATCGCCTGGGCGTCGATCGGCTCCTCGTCGACCTCGTCGTTCAGCCAGCGCACGAGGCGGGCATGGACGCGCAGCGGCTTGCCGACCGCCTTCACCACGAAGCGCGGCTCGGGATCGACCCGTTCCACCGCGATCGAGACCTCGCGCCCGCGCGGAATCGCGGCGTTGGCGACGAGAAGCAGGTTGAGGAGGAGCTTGGCCTGGTTCTTCGGGACGTAGGCCCGCTCGCCCGACCAGACGAGGTTGGCGCGCTCGAAATCCATGAAGCCCTCGGCGACGCTCTTCGCCTCGCCGAGGTCGATCTGCGCCGTGGTGGAGCCGGACGCGCCGAAGGCGATGCGCGAGAACTGCAGCTTGGCGACGGCGCTCTTCAGCGACTTGCGGACCAGCGCCATCGACTCGGCGTCGTCAGGCATCTCGTCGAGAAGCTCGAGCCCGCTCTGGATGCCGAACACAGGCGAGATGATGTCGTGGCAGAGGCGGCTGGCAAGCAGCGACGCCAGATCCGGAGCGGCGAGGTTCGGGAGCTTCATCGTCTTCGCAAGTATGAGGGTCGGCGGGCCGGCGATCGCGTCGTCCCGATCTGAAACGGACAATGAGTCGGGAGCCCGCCCTGCGTCAACATTCCGGCGGGCGCCGCGGCAAGCTTCGGATCGTTCGCGCCGGGCACGGCGCGTCGACGCGTTAGCAACTCGGAAACCATGTTCTGCGCAGGATTGCGAGCCGCACCGCGCGGCGGCGCCGGTCCCGGCGCTCCGCCTCGGCGCATTCCGACGGAACCGAAAAGGACCGGACATGCTGCGCATATGCAACAGACGCTGTGGCCCCCTGGCCGCACTCTTCGGCGCTTTCGCCGTGCTTCTCGCCCTTCTCCCCTCGACCTCGACGGCCAGCGCCCAGCAGGCCGGCTACACGATGGACGAGGTGATCAATTCGGGGCAGCGCTTCTTCGGCACGACGTCCGGCGGGCTCGCCCAGCTCGTCGAGCAGGCCTTCCAGTCCTACGGCGTGCCGAACGGCTACATCCTCGGCGAGGAAGGGGCCGGCGCCTTCATCGGCGGCCTGCGCTTCGGCGAGGGCACGCTGTTCACCAAGAACGCGGGCGAGCACCGCCTCTTCTGGCAGGGCCCCTCGCTCGGCTTCGACGTCGGCGGCGACGGCGCCCGCGTGATGATGCTCGTCTACAACCTTCCGTCGGTGAATGCGGTCTACGGCCGCTTCGGCGGCGTGACCGGCTCGGCCTATCTCGTGGGCGGCGTCGGCATGACCGTGCTCAAGCGCGGCGACGTGGTCATGGTGCCGGTGAAGACCGGCGTCGGGGCGCGGCTCGGGCTGAACGTCGGCTACCTCAAGGTCACGCCCATGCCGACCTGGAATCCCTTCTGACGCGCCCCATCTCGACACCCGGATGACCTTGAGAAACGGCCGCGCTTCGAGCGGCCGTTTTCGCAATGGCGAAGGGCCGAGGTTTCGGGCATAGAAATCGCATGATCCAGACCGGCCTGTTCTTTATTCTCGGGCTCCTCACGGCGAGCTTCGTGGCCCTGCTTCTCGCGCCCCTCGTCTGGCGCAAGGCCCAGCGGCTCGCTTTCCGCGAGTACAGGGCCGAGATCCCCGCCTCGGCCCGCGAAATCCGAGCCGAGATCGACGCCGTGCGCGCCGAAGCGGCCGTGGAGATCCGGCGCCAGGACGTCCTCGCCGCCAAGATTCGTGAAAAGGCCGCGCGCGAGCGGGCCGAAGCCGGGCGCGTCCTGTCGGAGAACGGCGAGCTGCGCGCCCGCCTGCGCCTCGTCGACGACCGCGTCGCGCTTCTGGAGGACGAGGTCGCGCAGGAGCGCGAGCGCCTGCGCCTCGCCGCAGAGGACATCGCCCGCCTGGAGGACGCGCTCGCCGCCGCACGCAGCGAGGCCGACGCGGAGGCCGAGGAGCGCGCGATCCTGACGGAGCGCTACCGGGACCTCGCGGCCCTGGCCGACGAGCGCGAAGCGGCGCTCGAGGCGATGCGGACGCGCAAGGAGCGCTCCGGCTCGCTCTTCACCGCCCGCAGCGAAGCGGATGCGCCGGCTCGGCGCGCCCTCCCCGACCGCGGCACCTTTTCGCGCGCCGGGGCCGACGCCCGTCTGAAGGAGCGCGTTTCGGCCGTCGTGCGCCGCGACGTGCCGCAAGGCGCCGCGACGCCCGCTTCGAAGCCGGAGGCGGGTCCGGCCGCCGCGCTCGCCTCCTTGAAGGCGGACCTGTCCGCCCGCGACATGACCGCCGCTGAACTCGCCGAGAACGGCATCCGCGCGCGCATCGACGACATCGCCGCCCACGTCGTTCGGCTGACCGCCGAGCGCGAGGGCACGGCTTCGCCGGTGAGGAAGATCCTCGATGGCCAAGAGGGCGACGGCGGCTCGGCGCTCGCCGACCGCATCCGCGGCGGCCGCTAGGCTTCAGCGCCGCCCGGCATAAAGGTGGTGGAGAACGATCGCCGCGGCGGTCGACACGTTGAGGCTGTCGAGGCCCGGCGCCATCTCGATCGCGATGCTCTCCATGGCCCCGATCACCGTCTCCGGCAGGCCCTCGCCCTCCGCGCCGAGAAACAGGGCGGACGGCACGGCCGGCTCCAGCGCGGCCAGGAGCCGGGCGCCGCGCGGGGTCAGCGCCAGGCAGCGGACGCCCGCCCTTCGCAGCGTTTCAGCCGCGTCGGCGGCCGAGGCGACCCGCGCGAAGGGCACGGAGAACACCGCACCGACCGAGACGCGGATCGCCTTGCGGTAGAAGGGGTCGCAGGAGCCGGCATCGAGCGCCACGAAGCGGGCGCCGAAGGCGCTCGCATTGCGGAACAGCGCGCCGACATTGTCGTGGTTCGACAAGCCGATGCCGACCACGCCGACGCCGCCCGTGCGGCCGAGCTCGGCGGCGAGCGCCGCGAAGTCCGGCAGCGCCTCGGCGCGGCGGCGGGCGTGGAGAAGCACGCCGCGATGGACCGCGAAGCCGGCGACGGCGTCCATCACCGCGCCTTCCGCGACAAAGACGGGGCAGTCGGGCGGCAGGCGATCCAGGACAGGTTCGAGGCCCGCCAGACGATTGCGCAGGACGAGCAGCGAGACGGGCGCGAAGGCCGCCGCCGCGCCGAGAAGATGGTCGAGAACGACCCGCCCTTCGGCGACGAGCTCGCCCGCCCGGGTCAGATCGCGCTCGCGCACGTCGCGATAGGGCGCGAGGCGCGGGTCGGCCGGGTCGGACACGGGCACGAGCCGGCTCATCGCGGAGAGGGTCCGAGATCGGCGGTGCGGGCGGCTCTCGGCATGTCCGGGCGCTTCCTGTGTCGAGGTGGCGTTTGCGGAGGTTTTCCCCGAGCGGATCCGCCGTGGCAAGTCAGCGCGCCGCGCGACTTGTCCCCGCCCCTTGCGGCCGCGCCTAGGGTCCGGCGCATCGTCGCGCGAGGATATCACATGGACACGACCGCCCACCTGAAGCTGCCCCTGATCATGCCGGCCCAGGCGCAGAAGCACCTGACCCACAACGAGGCGATCGAGGCGATCGACGCCCTCGTCCAGCTCGCCGTGTCGGACGCCGCCGCCTCCGCGCCGCCGGCCGCCCCGACCGAGGGCGCGCGCGTGATCGTCGCGCCCGGCGCCACCGGGAGCTTCGCGGGCCAGGACGGCGCCCTCGCCGCGTTCCAGGCCGGCGCCTGGCGGTTCCACGCGCCGAAAGCCGGCTGGATCGCCTTCGTCGCGAGCGAGAACCGCTTCCTCGCCCATGACGGCGCGGGCTGGGTGCCGCTCGCAGCCAGCGTGCTCAAGGGCATCGAGCGGCTCGGCATCGGAGCGGATGCCGACATCACCAACCGCTTCGCCGTGAAGAGCGCGGCCGCCCTGTTCGATCACCGCGGCGCCGGCCACCAGATGAAGATCAACAAGGCGGCGGCCGGCGACACGGCGAGCCTCGTCTTCCAGACCGGCTATTCCGGCCGGGCGGAAATGGGCCTGTCGGGCGACGAGTCCTTCCGCATCAAGACCAGCGCCGACGGCGCGAGCTGGCGCGAGGCGCTGCGCGTCGACGCGGCGACGGGTGAGACCGTCATCGGCGCCTGCCGCGTGTCGCGCGAGATGCAGATGAACCTCCTGCCGGACAGCGGCCGCTTCAACGGCAACGCCAACAACGCGGCGGTCGCCAACATCACCTACGGCGCGCCGACCTATCTCTCCGCTCCCGCTGGAGGGTCCCTCGCCGGTCACGCCAAGTTCGTCGCCGACAGCGCCGACTATGGCGGCGCCGGTCCGGCCCTCAACGCCGACGTCAAAGCGCTGGTGGACACGATTCGCGCGCCGGCTGCGCGACGCTTCGGCCCGGAATGGTTCGTGCTGCGCGTGAGCCTCGGTGCGACGCTCGCCGAACCCGTCGCGATCGCCGGCGAGAACTTCGGACTTGCCGTCCGGCTGGCCGCGGCGGCCCTGCCCGGCCGCTACACCGCGGCCTATCACCTGAAGGTGCTGTCGGGACGCGCGGCGATCGCCGCCGACGCGCCCACGGCGCAGCGAACCGCCATCGACGGCGCGCCCGTTCCCCGTCAGCCCGCCCTTCTCCAGCCGAGCGACGGCTGGCGCCACGTCGCGATCGAAGGCCTGCCGGGCGCGACCGGAACCGACGAGCGCGCCCTCCAGCTTCTCGGCACGGCCGGCGCGCAGATCCTCCTCGCCCTGCCGAAGCTCATCGCCGGCCACGTCGACCTCCCCCCGACCCTCGGCCTCCTGATGAACCCGCGGCTTTTCGGATAGGGCATGCCGGCCGATGACCACTGCCATTCCTAAGGGACGCAGTGCTCCTCGACCGAGCCAACAGGATCGAGCGGGCGGGAATCGCCGCCCGCTGCCTTGAGTCAGCAGCGGGCCCCTTGTTCCTGGAGATCCCCGAGGCAGATCGTTGCGGAGCATGGTGCCGCGACGTCTGGCCACCACGTGACCAAAGCCTGACGCGCTCCGCCCGGATCAGGCCAGCGTCGGATAGCCAATTTCCTGCGAAACGCCGAACCGGCAGATATCAAAGTAGATGGGAAAATCCGGTGGCACGCCCAAGGGGAATCGAACCCCTGTTTGCGCCGTGAGAGGGCGCATTTGCAACCAATAGGTTAGCCTGTACGAGCCCGCGCTTGCTTGCCATAGCTTTCTAAGCCCCTGTTAAATCTCGGCGTGTCGACCGCGCAAGCTAAACCCTAGCTTGCAGTCGCTTGCCCCGGTATATTAGGTGGGCATTAGGTCGCCTAACACGGAGAGCGGGCATGGCTAGGGCAGTGAGGGACGCGAAGATGGAGACGAGGGCGGCGCGGGCCCGCCTGCCGGTGCAGAACAAGCCGCACTGGCGCTGCCTCGTGCCGGGGGCGCTGCACCTCGGCTACACGCGGCGGCGGGCGGACCAGCCGGGCGCATGGTCGGCGCGGCGCTACCTGGGCAAGGACGCCAGGGGCGTCGGCCGGTACAGCGAGGAGCGGCTGGGGCTGGCCGACGACTACCAGGACGCCGACGGCACGCTCTACCTGAGCTTCGCCGACGCGCAGCGCGCCGCCCACGAGAGAGTCGCCGCGGCGCGGGCAGAGGTCGCGGCCGTGGCGGATGAGGCCTCCCGGCCGCCAACAGTTGCCGAGGCCGTCGCCGACTACGTCGCGCACCTTCGGCTGGAGCGGCCGGGGGCGCTGCGGGAGGTCGAGGGCCGCGCCCGCACGCACATCCTCCCGGCCTTCGGCGAGAGGCGCGTCGACGCCCTTACGACCGACGCCCTGGTCCGCTGGCGCGACGCCATGGCCGCGGCCCCTGCTCGGCTGCGCACCCGCCCCGGCGAGCAGCAGCGCCACAAGACCGCCGCTGTGGGCGACGCCCTGCGCAGCCGGCGGGCCACCGTGAACCGCACCGTGACGGTGCTGAAGGCCGTGCTGAACCACGCCTTCCGCCTGGGCCGGGTGGCGGACGACACGGCTTGGCGCCGCGTGAAGCCCTTCGGACGGGTGGACGCCGCCCGCCCCGGCCACCTGTCGGAGGAGGAGGCCGCCCGCCTGCTGAACGCCGCCAACGCCGCCTCTGGCTTCCGCGACCTCGTTCACGCTGCCCTTATGACGGGCTGCCGGTACGGCGAGCTCTGCGCCCTGGAGGTCCGCGACTTCGCCCGCGGGCGCATAACCATCCGCATGTCCAAGTCCGGCAAGGCGCGGCAGGTCCGCCTGTCGGACGAGGGCGCCGAGTTCTTCCGCAGCCTGACCGCCGGCCGCCCCGCCGACGAGCGAATGCTGCTGCGAGGCGACGGCGCGCCCTGGGGCCCCTCGCACCAGTCGCGGCCCATGCTCGTCGCCTGTCGGGCCGCGCGGGTGGAGCCCATCGGCTTCCACCAGCTGCGCCACACCTGGGCGAGCCTGTCCGTGATGAACAGTATGCCGCTGATGGTCGTTGCGGAGAACCTGGGCCATGCCGACACGCGCATGGTCGAGAAGCACTACGGCCACCTGACGGAGGACTACATGGACGAGGCGGTTCGGGCGGCGGCGCCGCGCTTCGGTGTCGCGCGGCAGAGCAGCGTGGTCCCGCTGCGGCGGGCGCCTTGACGACGGGTCCAGGCGAGGGCCCGCCATGGGCGGACCGGGAGGGCCAGCACCACTGGCTCTCCGCCAACTTCGCCGCTCTGGAGCTACGAACAGCCGACCGCTGGGACAGGGATTACGGCAGAGACCAGGAGCGCTTCCTGGAAATGCACGACGAGGCGGAGGCCGCGATGCAGGCACTTCCGCCGCCGTCGCAGCCCCCTCCCCGGAAGCTCGCCCCCGGCGAGCGCGAGGCGCTTCTCGCTGCTCTTGGCGGCTTGGCCGAGAGGGACGCCGCGCCGCTGGCCGCCATCCTGCGCGCCGGAGCGCCCTCGCCAATGCTCCTGAGCCTCCTGGCCGATGCCCTGGAGGCTGATGTCGTGAACCCGGCCGCCGCGGCGAAGGTGTCGGCGTCGGGCACTGCTACCGAGCAGGGTCTTATATCCCGCTTTGTGGACCTGCGCGGCCGGGTGGACGTCTATGCTCACGGCCTCGGACGCCTGTCTCCCACGATACCGAAGGGGCGTCGGACCGAGCGCGCGATGGAGTTCGTCGCCGCCGAGGAGGGCATGTCCGGCGCACAGCTGGAGCGGTTTCTGCACGACTACCGCGAGGAGCTGAGGCGCGACCGCAGCCCACTGCGCCAAATACTGCGCGCCATCGACTCTGCTCCGATCTCCTCCAGTAAATAAAAACCCCCGCGGTCAGACCGCGACCTATACGTGCAGGCTAGTAAGGGCTTACGCTTATAGCTGTAAGTATTTACTAGGAGATTGCAGCATGACTGCTGTAGAGAAGATGGCATTCGGCATTCGAGAGTTCTGTGAGAGGAACAGTATCTCGACACCGACCTACTACAAGATGAAGGCGCAGGGGCTCGGCCCGAGCGAGATGCGCTTCGGCTCGGTCGTCCGCGTCTCCGTGGAGGCCGAGGCGGCGTGGCGCGCCGCGCGCTCCGCTCCCGGCGAGGCCGAGCGCGAGCAGGTGGCTCGGCAGGCGGCGGCGCTGAAGCGGCGGTCGGAGCGGGCGCTCGGCGCCCTCGGACGCGGGGAGGCCTGAGCGATGCCCCGCAAGAGAAGAGACGCCGCGCCTGGGCAGCGCGGCGTCGCGAGCAGGGAGTGGCCGTCGTCTCTCTCGACCACCACCGAGTATAGCCTCAGGTCCGCCGCGGGCCTATCGAGCTTCGGCGCGCTGGTCTGCTACATCCTTCGGCGAGACAAGTGCCAGAGGAGGAGCCGATGAGCGCCGCTCTGGAGATGCCGGCGCCGGACTACGCGGCGCTGCTCCACGCCATCTTCGCCGGAAACGAGCGATATCATGCCACCGCGGCCATGCGCGACTCCTACGAGCCGGGCGAGAAGGTTGTACCTGCCTATGCCGCTCGCAGGGAACCGGTGACACTGTCTGCATGGCAGCGCCATCTCGACGGCGGCGACGGCCTCGTAGTCGCGCCCATTCGCGACGACGACACCTGCATATTCGGCTGCCTCGACGTCGACTCCTACGACGTGAACCACGCCGATCTGGTCGCTAAGATCGAGCACCAGAAGCTTCCTCTTGTCGTCTGCAAGTCGAAGTCCGGCGGGGCACACATATATCTCTTTGCCAGTGAGCCGGTCTCGGCTCGCAACATGCGCGCAGTTCTAGATAACATGCGGGCAACTCTTGGCCTACCCTCTGCTACTGAGGTGTTTCCGAAGCAGGAGATCCTGAGCGAGGGCACCGACAACCCCAGCGTTCTGAACATGCCGTATCACGGGGGCGACCACACCTCGCGCTATGGCGTGCGCTCCGGCGGCATGCCGATGGACCTGGAGCAGTTCGTCGCGGCCGTCGAGAAGTCCCGCGTCTCGGCAGCACAGGTCGCGGCACTCGCCGCCGCCCGCCCTGCCTCCTCCCCCGCCAGCAGCAGGCAGGCTCCGGCCGAGCGCGCCGATGTCGATGCCCGCGATGTGGCCGACCGGCTCGTGCGCTGGGCGGCGACCATTGCGGCGGCGCCGGTTCGGGGCGCGAACAACGTCCTCGCCAGTGTGCTCTTTGCCGCTGGACGCTGGACTCGGGACACCGACCTGACCGAGGCAGCGGTTCGAGCTGCACTTCTGCCGGCCTGGGTGGAGCGACACAGGCGAAGCCAGGATCCCGAGGGCGATCGACAGGCAGAGCGCGTCTTCGACGACATCTTCCGCAGGCAGATTGCCAAGGGGCGGGCCAAGGGGCGCCCGGTGGAGAAGGGCGAGGCCGACGTTCCGGTCGTTACCAGCCTGTCGGACGTGACGCCGCAGCCGATCGAATGGCTCTGGCCGGGGCGCTTCGCCATGGGCAAGGTCTCCATGCTCGCGGGACAGCCCGGCTTGGGCAAGTCGAACCTCGCCCTCTGGATCGGTGCCCAGGTTACGCGCGGAGGCCGCTGGCCCGAGGGCGAGGGCACGGCGCCAGAGGGCGACGTGATCCTGCTGTCGGCGGAGGACGACCCGACCGACACCATCCGTCCGCGCTGGGATGCGGCCGGCGGCGATCCTGCCCGTGCCCGCGTGGTCGAGGCAGTGCGCACCGGCAAGGGACAGCGCGGCTTCGATCTCGGCAGAGACGTGGCCATGCTGGGCGACATCCTCGCGCAGCAGCCCGACACCCGCCTCGTGATCATAGACCCTGTGTCGGCATACCTTGGCAGCATCGACTCCCACAGGAACACCGACGTTCGCGGCATCCTCGCGCCGGTCCAGAAGCTGGCGGAGGAGCACCGCGTCGCCGTTCTTCTAGTGTCGCATCTTCGTAAGGCCGGAGGCGAGGCCATAAACGCCATCCAGGGCAGTGGCGCCTTCGTGGCGGCGGTGCGCACGGCCTGCATTGTGACCAAGGAGGTCGAGGTTACCGAGGGCGAGGACGGGCACAAGCAGAAGGAGGAGACCGGCCGCCGCATCCTCTCGGTCGCGAAGAACAATCTTGGGCCGGATGGCGACGAACAGAGTCTCGCATACAGGATCGTGGTCCGCGACAACGGCGACGGCATCACAGCCCCGGCCGTCTCCTGGGATGGCCGCGTGAAGATAAGCGCGGACGAGGCGCTGAATCCCTCCGTGAGGGAGGAGAGGCGCGGGAAGAAGATCGACGAGGCAAGGGCTCTGCTTAGGAGACTTCTTAAGGAGGGCGCCATGCCGGCAATCGAGGTGAAGACGCGCGCCGGGGAGCTCGGCATCGGCGAGCGCACACTTGAGGCGGCGAAGGCCGACGTCGGCGTGATCGCGAAGAAGGAACAGGGACGCGGGGGCCGGTGGATGTGGCACCTACCCGGCGTAGAGCAGGAGCTGCCGATCTAGGCGGAAGGCCGCGGGTAAGGCCGTAAGCGCCGGGGGCCGCGGGACCTTACGGGGTTACGGCCTTACGGCCTTGGCCGGGGGGCTGCCTTGCCCAGGGTAGGGCCCCGGCAAGCACGTAAGGCCGTAAGGCCGTAGAGATATTTTGTTCGGGGCCTTTACGGCCTTACCCGCGGCCTTCCCCCCCGGCGCTCTGCCTCGATGGCGGCGATGGCCGCCATCCCGGCCCTTCCGGCCAGCGCCGGGCGCTCCCGGCCATCCGGCCCGACGATGCGGTCGCCGATGCCAGCCGCGGCCTCCTCCTCCGTGGCGGGAACGAACCGCTCGTCCGCCATGAGCGGGACCACGGCGTCCATGTCGACAACGAATCTGTCCGTGCGCGCGGGGCGCGCCCTGTGCTCTGCCAATGCAGCCTCCTGTGATGTGGATGCACAACCATAGCGCGATGCAGAGACGTGCGAAAGGAGGCCTGCGCAGCGGCCCCGGCCGCCGCCCCGGCCGCTTCGATTGGCGGAGGCGCCACAGCATCGCCTGGAGCGTCGCAGGCGGCTCGCGCCGGCGCCGGGGGCTACGCGCCGTTGGGCGGGCGTCTCGCGAGCGCTGGAGGGGCCTCCAGCGTGCCGATGTCGCCAGCAGCTCGTCCAGCGGCGAAAATTGCCGCAGCCCCTCCCCGGCATCTCCGGCAGAGGGCCCGCGCCGTAGCCCGGCGCAAACCTCAACAGACCTTTCGTCAAAAAACCTATAGACCCCGGCGGAACGGATTGTCGCATCTGGATGCCAACCTAGCATCCGCCTAATAAAAGAACCGAACGACTAGATATTCGACGCGCTATTGGAGATATATCCTTATTAGCGTTGCGCGCCCGCGGGTGCACCATACGAGCACGCGCGCGCACGTGGATCGGCATTGAGGTTAGATGCCAGTCATCCTACTTTGCAGTTGAGCTTGAAGTCTATTGAGAATCATGACGAGCGTTCAAGGCAGAGTGTAAGGAACATAACAGAGGCGGCATAGAGGCTGGCTGTGGCGGAGGCGAGCATTGCCTCTGCATCCTTCCAGTCCGTATCGAGCATAGCCTGCCGCTTGCGGCTCTTGATCTTCCTGCTGGCGTTGTAGCCGCACGGCCCGCCAGTTTCCATGATCTCGACGCGTCTTCCTGCCGATCACGCCGCCGCTGGGCAAAGCCTCACGACCCACTCGCTCGCGATTGAACATGATGAGGCGATGGTTAATGCAGGCGCAAGCGCCCTCGTCAAAGAGGCGGCAGAAGTGGTCAAGCACCGCACTCCTGAGCGCCGAGTCCTTCGGGAGGAAGCGACAGGGAATGCCGCCACACGGAACATAGAAGATCGCGATGACAATCTCGCACATCCGCCACGCCAGACGACGAACGGGCGGGCAGCCCGCCGACAGCATGGGCTCAGCGATCGCCCATCTGGAGTCGGTTAAATCGGTGCCGTATCAAAGGTGATCGCGGCTATGCTGCCGCGGGTAGTTTGGGTCCACATGGTGCTTCCCGGCTAGACGTCAGACACCTCCTGGAACACGCCTCGCCTCAATCACTCAACCCGTTTTCGGACATACTCTTACTACGATCAGACATATCAACCAGCGACAGCGGCTACCAATACGTAAGACCCGCCTGAAATTCGCGCACAGCCTCGACGCAAAAATTTTGCCAGATTTTATCGAAAATTGCGAACACAAGCTGGTCCATGTGCGATGTCGGTCGGCAGCGTTTCCGCTACCACGCTCATCCCAACATATCACGCTCATCGGATCCCCACTTCGTTGATCAAGCTCAGCAAGAGCGCTAATGGTGGCAGAAGGGCTATTCCAATCGCAGGCCGGTGCAACCACGCTTCTAAGTTGCATTGAAGAGACTCATCCAGACCAATCGAGCGCCGGGGCAGCAACGTGCATTATAGAACTATAAAAGACCTCCATGACACGATAGCACGAAGTGGCCTCAGACTCCCGCACGACATTGATCTTGTTGTCGGGATCCCTCGAAGTGGAATGCTGCCAGCAACAATTATCAGCTTGCTCAGGAACATAAAACTCACCGATCTTGATAGCTTCGTGAGAGGAGATGTATACGGCACAGGTTCGACAAAACAATATGAAGGCCTTTTGAATACAAAAGATGCTTACGAGCACATCCTAATTGTTGATGACAGCATCCTCAACGGTAGGGCAATGGAGAATGCAAGGAGCCGAGTAGGCACTTCGACAATTGAAGGAAGAAGGATAACATATTGCGCTGTATACGGGCCCAAAGAACGACATCCTCAAGCCGACCTTGTTCTTGAAGCAGTTCCGACACCAAGAGTTTTCCAGTGGAACTTCATGCACCACGCC
The DNA here is from genome assembly GCF_009765365.1 of Antarcticirhabdus aurantiaca. Classification (GTDB taxonomy): domain Bacteria; phylum Pseudomonadota; class Alphaproteobacteria; order Rhizobiales; family Rhizobiaceae; genus Antarcticirhabdus; species Antarcticirhabdus aurantiaca. Next base: position 120,107 of record NZ_VTOM01000008.1, on the reverse strand, counting down.
GTTTTGGAGAACTCCTGCGTAGATATCGATGGCGTATTGTGCGATGATCCACTTCCACACCAGAATGACGATGGGGATCAATACGTCGATTTTCTACAATCCGCAGCAAAATACATCAGCCCCACTCGTCCGATTCATAGCCTGGTTACTAATCGGTTGGAGAAGTATCGTGGCGAGACTGAAACTTGGCTGCAGGCCTCTGGAATATCTTACGGCAAATTGCACATGCTCGATCTGCCAACCAAAGAGGACCGCATCTCAAAAGAAGTGAATGGTGCATTCAAAGCAGACGTCTATAGGGAAAGTAAGGCTGAATTATTTATAGAAAGCGAACTTCGACAAGCTATCGAGATTGCTCAGCTTTCTGGCAAGCCAGTTTTGTGCATCGAAACACATGAAATGGTGATGCCCCACGGCGTAACCACTCGCTACCTGGCTGAAGCTATACGTCGCAAAGGCAATAGTTCAAGAGGTAAGCTCATGCTCAAAATGCGGCGATTAGCGCGGGGAGCGCTCGGTTCGCGATATAACACTCTTGCTAGATGGTGGAAGTCTAGAGATGAAACAACAAAGTGAGACAAAACTATTCGTCTTGCCCCCCCATCTCGCGCGATGTTTCATCGAAAATTGAATGAATGTGCGCATCTAGAGTCCGGACCTTCAGCACAGAGACAGAACAGGACGGTGGCTGCGAGTGCGATGGTGGAGAAGAAGACGGCTGGGCATCGGTCGTAGCGGGTCGCGACGCGCCGCCAGTCCTTGAGGCGGTCGATCATGATCTCAATGCGGTTGCGGCGTCTGTAACGGCGCTTGTCGTGGCGGACTTTGGACTGCCCCCGTTAGGTGGCCCGGTTCAAATCTAATGCATGGTTGGCTTGTCGGCGACGTTTGAGGTGGCCGGCGAAGCGGGTTGGGGCGGCGCTTGCGGCCACGGCATGACGGCTGGAGCGGCTGGACGGTGGTAGCTCAGGCTCGAGTGTGGGCGCTTGGTGTTATAGTGCTGGCGCCAGTTCTCGATGACAATGCGGGCCTCGGCCAAGCTGTAGAAGATCTCACCGTTCAGGAACACGCTCATCGCCGCCGTCGAGACGTGCGGGATGACCAGGGCGAAGGCCTCGCCCGTGGCGGGTCGCACCGCGCCGAAGAGGTAGGCCGAGGCGAAGCGCTTGTCGCAAAGGCCGGGCGGGCGCGGGCCGCGCAGCCACCAGCGATGGCCCGTGCGCCCTTTCTGCCCGACCCTCGCCTCGTCCTGGAACCACAGCTCGACCTGGGCGCCGGGATGGGCGGCACGAGCAGCCTCTACGGCAGCGAAGAGCCCCCTTTTGCGAAGGCTTCCGCCGCCTTGGCGCTGCGCTGCGGATGCACGGGCCGCGGCTTTTGCCGCGACAGGCCGAGGCGGCGCACGACGCGCGACATCGACTGCGGGCACATGGTCTTGTTGAACCGCGCCTCAATGAAGCGGCACAGATCCGGCAGCGTCCAAGTCGACAGTTCGCCGCGCTCGGGATCGGGCCCGCGCAGAACGTGCCCAACCAGCGCGGCCTGCTCGCCGTCCGTCAAACGCTCGGGCCGGCGGCCGTAAGGGCGGTCCACCAGCCCGGCCAGCCCTGCGGCGTTGAAGCGCAGCACCGCGTCGCGCAAGGACTGGCACTCAATGCCCGCCGTTCGGGCCGCGTCCGCCCGGCTCATGCCTTCCAGCGCGCTGGCGATGGCCAGCATCCGCTGCGCCGTGCGCCGCCGCGGGTCCTTCCTGGCCAGACGTCGCAGCTCAGACGGGCTCGCCACGTCCGTTCGGATCGGCAAACCGTGGGCCATCACCACCTCCCGCCCATGCAGATCGGCAGTGAATCACTGCCACCAGATACCGGGAAAGCCTGATCGAGTCCTCTCGAAGGCGCGCTGGTATAACAGTCCAATCGGACCCGTCCGTGGGGCAGGTCACAGCAGGAACCCTCAACACCCGATTTTTCAAACGGGCTCTTATACCGCCGATCGGATGATCTGACTCGGACGTGATTTGGCTTTTGGAGCGTGCGGCGCCTTTCTGGGTCCGAAAGGAGGCTCGGGATGGCGTTGGAGATCAGGACCGATCGGTCAGCAGTTGAGCTGAGGCGATTGGCGCGGCGCGAGACGAACGGGCGCGTGGCCTCGCGCCTCCACGCTCTGGCGAACGCGCTGTCGGGCATGAGCCGGGCGCAGGCGGCGGAAGCTGCTGGCATGGACCGACAGACGCTTCGGGACTGGGTGGTGCGCTACAATGCCGAGGGGCTGGCCGGCCTTCGCGATCGGCCCAAGGGGCACCCGAAGCCAAGGCTCAGCGAGGGCGAACAGGCCAGCCTAGCCGCCGCGATCTTCCGCGGTTCCGATCCGGACCGGGACGGGCTGTCGGCCCGGACGCTGCCGACCCTTTGCGAGCTGATCGAGGCACGCTTCGGCAAGCGCCTGCATCCGGCGAGCTTGTCACGCATCCTGCGCGCCAACGGCTTCTCGCGCCAGAAGGCCCGCCCCTCCCATCCGCGCAAAGATGAGAAGGCGCAGGAGCGCTTCAAAAAAGGGGGCTCGCCCAGGCCTTGAGGGCGGCACGCGAGGCCCATCCCGACAAGCGGATCGCGCTCTGGTTCCAGGACGAGGCCAGGGTCGGGCAGAAGGGGCGTACGTGCCATCGCTGGTGGGCGAAGGGACAGCGGCCGCCGGGCCCTTGCGATCAGCGCTTCGAGTGGGCCTATATCTTTGGCGCCGTCGAGCCCGCGACGGGCAAGGCCTTCTCGCTGGTCCTGCCCTATGCCGACGCCGCGATGATGAACCTCTTCCTCGCCCAATTCGCCGAGACGATCGAGCAGGGCGTCCACATCGTCATGGTGCTCGACGGGGCCGGCTGGCATGGCGAGAAGGCGCTCGCCCTGCCGGCCAACATCACCCTCGTCACCCTGCCGCCCTACAGCCCCGAACTGAACCCGGTCGAGCGTCTCTGGCTGTACCTGCGCGAGCGCTTCCTGAGCCTGCGGGTCTTTTGCGACCGTGAGCACATCATCGACGCCTGCTGCCAAGCCTGGAACGCTGCAACCGCGGCCCCAGACCGCATCCGATCCCTGTGTCTCTATCCCTGGATAGAAGAGGTCAGTTCATAGGCTGGGCGGTATAAGCTCGACTTTGGCCAACCCAATGGGCTGACGAGCGGAGCGGTATGACGAAGCGGGCATGACGGATAGGCTTGGGGCGTCCCGACCAAGAGACGTCCGATGCCCGATCTGCCCACCCGCTTCGCCGGCCTCATCCTGGCGTTCATGCCGCTGTTCGTCCACCGCTCGTGGCGGCATGCGCAAGTCCTGCTGATCGGCGCGATCCTGACACCGGGGCAGCGCACGGTGACGAGCGTCCTGCGCATCATGGGTCGGTCGCAGGATCGGCGGTTCGTGAACCTCCACCGCATCCTCAACCGCGCCGCTTGGTGCCCCCGCACCGGCGGGCACATCCTGCTCCGGCTGCTGATCGACGCCTTCGTTCCGCGCGGCCCGGTCGTGCTCGGGATCGACGACACGATCGAGCGCCGTGGCGGTAAGCGCATTGCGGCCAAGGGCATCTACCGCGATCCGGTGCGCTCGTCCGATAGCCATTTCGTCAAGGCAAGCGGCCTGCGCTGGATGAGCCTGATGTTGCTCGCGCCGATCCCCTGGGCGCAACGCATCTGGGCGCTGCCGTTCCTGACCGCCCTGGTGCCCTCCGAACGCGCCTGCCGCGAGCAGGGCCGTCGGCACAAGCCCCTGCTCGATGTTGGACGCCAGCTCGCCCTGCAGGCGCGCCGCTGGCTGCCGGGACGCGACCTCGTGCTGGTGGGGGACAGCGGCTTCTCGGCCCTCAACTTCCTCGACGCCATGCGGCGAGGCCGCATCACGGCCATCACCCGCCTTCGGCTCGACGCAGCCCTCTACGAGCCCGCCCCGCCGCGGCCGCCAGGCACGATCGGACGTCCGCGCACCAAGGGGGCGCGACTGCCCACGCTCGCCGCGACCCTCGCGGCTCAGGACACGCTCTGGCATCGGCTCACCGTGCCGGGCTGGTACGGGTCAGCCCCGTGCAGCATCGAGGTCACCTCCGGCACCGCGGTGTGGCGGCATGGCGGCCTGCCCGTCGTGCCGATCCGGGGGGTGCTCGTGCGCGATCCCGAGAACCGCTTCCCGCCGCAGGCCCTGCTGTGCACAGACCTCACCCGCGACGCATCTCAGATCCTGTCGTGGTTCGTGCGACGCTGGAGCGTCGAGGTCACCTTTCAGGATGTCCGCGCCCATCTGGGCGTCGAGACCCAGCGCCAGTGGTCGGACACGGCAATCGCCCGCACAACGCCTTGCCTGCTCGCCCTGTTCTCGATCGTCACGCTGCTGGCCGCGCGTCTCCCGGCCCGCCAACGGCGATCGCTCGCCACGGCGGCATGGTATCCCAAACCGCGCCCGACCTTCGCAGACAAACTGGCCGCTGTGCGTTGCGCGACCCCGCGCGAGAGGTCTTCGGCGACATTCCGCGCAGACGCTTCCGTACAAAGCCCTGCTTACGCCCGCTAGGCGCCTGGACCTACGCCCTCTGAAACGCCGCGCATGTGGCCAGAGTCGAGCTCAGCCGCTGGCCGTCCTGTTGCCCCAACGTCACAGGCTGATACCGCACTGCAGCAGCGGCCTGATTATTAGTAGCGCCTTCGAACTGCAACCTTGCTTCATCGTGGCGTCTGATCGATGGTATAACACTCTTTGAGCGAGATGACTCCGATCCTGTAGCCTGGCAATGATCAGGTTTGACAATGCTTAAACGAAAGGCTGCAAGCTTGCGTGTGACGATATTTGGAACTGGCTATGTAGGTCTGGTGCATGCTGCAGTTCTAGCTGAAACAGGGAATGAAGTTGTCTGTGTCGATACGAACGAACACAAGATCAATCGCCTTACCAACGGAGATATACCGATCTATGAGCCGGGATTGCAGCCGCTTGTGCAGGCTCATTCTCTATCGCGCAAGCTGATTTTCACTACGGACGCTGCTTATGGCGTTGAGCATGCGGAGCTTATATTCATCGCTGTAGGCACGCCCTCCGGAGAAGATGGATCGGCAGACCTTTCACACGTTATGGCTGTTGGCCGATCAATCGCAACTCACATGACCTCCGACAAGATTGTTGTGGTGAAATCGACAGTTCCTGTTGGAACCTGCGATGGCGTTTATGCAACTATGCGCGAAATACTGGTCCAGAGAGGATTGGATGAGCTAGATGTTCATATGGCTTCCAATCCAGAGTTCCTGAAAGAGGGATCTGCCATCCTTGATAGCATGAAGCCAGATCGAATCATCATCGGAACTGACAATCGAGAAGCCGAAAATAAATTGCGGGAACTGTACGCCCCATTCAACCGTAACCATGAAAAAATCATAACGATGGACATGCGCAGTTCGGAATTGACTAAGTACGCTGCCAACTGCCTGCTAGCTACCAAGATCACCTTCATGAATGAAGTGGCTGGAATTGCAGACCGCCTGGGTGCTGACATCGAAAGCGTACGGCGTGGCATCGGTTCTGATCCCAGGATCGGCTACCACTTCATCTATGCCGGGATGGGCTACGGGGGCTCTTGCTTCCCGAAAGATATTCGAGCGCTGATACATACTTCTATCGAGCATAGCTATCATGCTGGCATACTTGAGGCTGTAGAAAGTCGTAATTCTGCTCAAAAGAGAGTTCTATTTGAGAAGATCAAAAAACACTTTGGAGACAGACTTCACGGCCGCATCTTCGCGGTTTGGGGCTTAGCTTTTAAGCCAAATACCGATGATATGCGAGAAGCGCCTGCCAGCGAAATAATGACAATGCTCTGGCAGGCTGGTGCAAAGATACAAGCTTTCGATCCTGTCGCGATGCCGGAATGCAAGCGGCTTCATGCTGAACATCTTGCCTCGAGAGATTTGCTGTTGTCAGACAGCAAAGAGGATGCTCTCGATGGTTCTGACGCACTGATAATTTGCACGGAGTGGAAAGCATTTCTGTCGCCTGACTTCGATCTAATCAAAGGAACTCTAAAGGAGAAGATTATTTTCGATGGCAGAAATATCTATGATCCCGTGGTAGTTAAAAGATACGGAATTGAATACGTGGGTATTGGACGAAGATCCGCCTAGAGCCTATGCTGCGACCTGCAGCGTTCATTATGTTCAATTAATCCTGTTTCGCGCGCAGCTGGTTAGTGCTTAGTGAGATGATGGCCGTCGTAAAAAGAGATTGGTAACGCCTATGTCGAAGATCGCTCTCAGTTTAGTCACCGATCTTAATGGAAGTAAACTCGCAAATTTCGCTATAGCTTCGTTCATACTGTCACAATCAAAGCCTGTTGATATTCACTTATACCAAGACGGCTATAAGCGTCAGCCGCATGAAAGGCTGGCAGAGCTAGCTACAAGCCGAGGTTTCAAGATCCAAACTCATGAACTATCTAGCGATCAGTTCAATGGGTACCGCTCTGCTAAGCATATAACCAAAACGCAATTTCTAAAATTTATCGCTGTAAAGGATTTACTGGGCGAATATGAACGGGTGTTGTACTCGGATACAGACATTCTGTTCATGCGTGATCTAGACTTAAATAGTGTGGATTTCGGCGGTTGTCCCCTGGCGGCATGCTTCGATGTTGCAGAGGTTTCTGGGATCACTAATGACCAGTTTGCCGCGAATTGCGAGCGTAATGGGTTGTCCAAGGATTATTTCAACAGCGGCCTCATGTTTTTCAATAGCCGCCTGATTGATGAGGCAGCATTGCATATCAATTATCAGCGTCTACTCGCGGAGCATCAGAAGGCCTGTAGTTATAAGACACCTTGTAACACTAATGACCAATGCGTATGGAATCTCCTATTCAGTGGACGATGGAAATTCCTGCCAATTGGCTGGAACGTACAATCGTCTATGCGGTTCACTAAAACTTGGCGACAAGCTTCTGTGAGACATTATACAGGTCCTAAAAAGTTCTTGCCACTTGCCGCATGGAGAAGTGACATGATCGAGTTGAAGCTAGTTAGGAAAATCGCAGCCGAGCTTGGAGAGAGTATTTACAATCCAACAAGTCCGCTCGGATCCATATACATGCTTAACTCGCTGCGCTGGAGAGGCAATATATCTAGAATAGACAAGGCCGTAGAGGTTGTCAACCAAAGGTTGACTTAGGAGCAGAGAGTAAGTCCCCTGACATCTTGATAGTCCTGCCTTTGTGCTTGGCCGTACATCATCGAATTCTTCCGGCGTGTCGCAGTGCAAATACTGCAATGATGGTACTCGAAGAGTGTGGCAAATGTTGGCTTCGACTATGTGTCGGTGAAGTAGATGATCGGTTATTTCATAGCGATAAAGCGGCATCATTTTCTTAGATCGTAGATCATGACCGCCACTTCGGGCAGGCCGGTGCTGCGGTGCGGACTAGCGCGACCGCTTCTACGAATCGGATCGAAAGGTCGTGAGCTTCGAGTGACACAGCGTACGTGGACCATGATCGAGGCTGCGTAGAGGAAGACTGTGGCAGATACGGTCGTGCCTCCGGCCCCAATACAGAGCTGTCGCTTACAAATGATCTATGAAAATATGCGTTACATGACTTTACGCTTGAAATGGAAAACTGAGCTAACGTGTTCTGGCGGTTGGCTTGCTATCTTGATGTAGATCAGAGTGGCAGTGCATGTTTGCGTTCATGTAGAACCAGCATCCGAATAGGCATTTGACAGCAAAGGATGGCGATTACGTAGGAGACACGAAATGGGCACGCCACCGTAACGATGCTGGACGCTGTCGGCTTCAGGATCGACAACGAGAGGCACCATTCCGATCAAATCACACCCTGACGCTCGCAGCCTTCCAAGCTCTTGTCGGCGTCATGGTCACAATGCCGGGTGATTTCTGTGATGTCGACGCATCGGATGTCGAACACGGGTACCGCGGGAGAGATCTCGCCGTTGGTGTGCCTGCTGTCCATCATGACAAAGCAATGATTGATCATCACAAAAATGCTTTAGCGAGTGACACCGAAGTAGCAAGGCGTCGTGCTATTGAGCAGCTGGCCGTTAGGGATCAGGCAGAGAATGCTTCCCGGCAGGACTTAGAAGTCGGCGTTGACGATGTCGAAGTCGCCGGTGACGATGTTGCGCGAAGGCCACGTCGCTGGGTCACCTCCTTCCAGCCGAGCCGGGAAGAAGGTCCACTAGCCGCTTGTTCCGAGTCGACTTGCTCGGTTCCGTTTCGCAGGCGATCGTGGCTATGGTGCCGTTGAAACGTCAGAAAAAAATTCGATGCGCACATCTGATTTATCGCATATCTGCTGAAAGCAACCGCACTTCGCTCATTCGGGCCGTTTCGGACAACCTCTAAGCCGAAGGCCCAGTGGATGATGGACAGCTACTGAGTATCGAGTAGTCGGCCTTGTCGACACTCGGTAGGACATGTCTTGCAATCTTGCCGCGAGAAAGTCATAAAGTGAAATTGTTGACTCGTCTGAAGCCGCTGCACAGCATAATAGCTGGGATAGTGTCCCGCAGTTCAGGTCAGCTGGTGGCTCTCGCGGTAACCCTCGCGAGCGTATCACAGCTGAGTCCTGCGACGTTCGGAATATTTGCTATAGCCTCAGCAGTCATCTCCATGATTAGAGCACTGATGTACGTTGGGACCTTCCAGCTCATCATCCAGGCTGAAAACGCGGCCTTGGTCAGCCGCGGAGCACTTTACGTCAATCTACTTGTTTCTGCACTCCTATCCGCATTAGCTCTAACTATAATCAGCGCTCTTCCTGGAGAGTCTAACGCTGAGATCAGAGATTTTGTCTCGCTTTTGGTCCCGACTGTCTTTCTATCTGCTGTGGCTGCTTGGCAAGAGGCTCAGATCATCCGGTCGAAGCGGATATATGCCTACTACTATGCGACCATCGTTGTTGAAGTGATCTCAGGAGCGACGGCTATAATTCTTTTGTTGATGGGGTATGGCTTGCATGCCTTAGTTGCGCAAATCTACATCAGGTCGACAATGATTATCATCGCTTATCGCGTTCTGCATCGTCCGCAGTTTGCGAGAGGCAACCAACACCGTACGTTGACTGACATCTTCCGCTGGTGTTCCCCCCAGTATATATCTGCAGTCATTGGTCAAGTGACAAGCTACGCCCCGGAGTTCCTGATCGGAGCGTTGATTTCCCCGGCTGCCACTGGCATTTACCGAGCAGCGAATCGCGTAGTGTCGGCCGCTGGCGATGTTTGCGGGCAACCGTTGAAGATCATTGCGCTATCAAAATTCGGATCTCTGGTCGCGCGGAATGAAGATCCATCACGAGCCTACCATGATGTCCTTGCCGTAACGCTCTTGCTCACCAGTACGTTTCTATCTGCGCTCGCTGTAGTGAGTGAACCGTTAGTGGCTCTAATCGCGGATGATGCTTGGAGTGGTGTCACAGGTGTGACTGCAGCATTGTGCATCGGTCGATTTTTTTCTGTTGTGAGCGCGGTTAGTAGCCCGCTACTTGTCGCTCAGGGTAAGCAGAAGGTTCTCGTTCCACTTCAATTTATTGCGACGAGTTCGCTAGTCCTGGGTCTCATTGTGTTCGCAGGCTTAGGAATAGAATGGGCAACGACGGTCGTTGTATTCTCGTCGATAGTCGGTGCTTCGCTGACTGTGTTTGCGTGTTTGAAATTCGGCGGCGAAACTTCAATGAATGCGATGCTAGACGTTGTGTATTTTATCTTACCTGCGAGTGCAGCGTCGATCGCTGCCGTTCTTTCGACCTTAACAACTGTCGAATCGGTCGAACTAGTTCTTCGTTTGGTCACCCAGCTCGTCATCTTCACTTTGGTCTGGATAGCAGGCGCCTTTGTCCTGCGGAAGCGAATTTTGTCAGTTATCGGTGTGCTGCGATGAGATCTAGGATGATAAGAAGTCGACGTTTGCATTATCCACGTGGAGAGGATCAACACCAAGTCAAAATGCCCGCCTCAAGCTATAGCAATGAGACGCTACTGATGTGCGCAGTACAGCTAGTTCATCGACACCTCACACGTTGGCCATCAAATTTTGGGCAGAAAAGCTCGCAAATATGCCATAGATCGGGTCTCGTTCTGTCCTAAGACGCAAACCGTTCCGGATTCTAGATGTCCAAATCGAACGACAAGCCTTTGGCGCTCGCGGGTAGCTCCCCCGATGACGGGTCCGGTTTCGAGCCGATCGCGCTCAACCATATCCTTGCGGCGCTCCGCCGCCAGGCCTGGATCATCGGCCTGTGGACGCTCGCCAGCATCGTTCTGAGCGTGGCCTACGTTTCGATGGCCGTTCCGCTCTACACCGCTTCCACCGACATCATGATCGACAAGGGGACCTCCAACGTCATCGGCACCCTGACCGTGCCCACCGATGTCTTCCAGGACGACTCGGACATGATGACCCAGGTCGAGGTCCTCCGATCGGAACAGCTCGCCCGGTCCGTGGCCGAGAGCATCGGGCTGGTCGACGATCCCACCTTCATGGCCAGCAACCCCTCGATGCTCGGCCGCATCATAGGCGGGGTGACGAGCGTCGCGCAGAGCGTCCTGCCGGTGTCCCGCAGCCAGGCGGCCGACGGTCCCAACCGCGAGGCGAAGCTCATCGCCGCCGCCGCCATCCTTCGCGGCAATCTCGAGGTCGAGCGCGTCGAGAAGACCTACGTCCTGCGCCTGAGTTACACCGCCGCGGACCGCCATATGGCCAACCGGATCGCGCAGGCCTATGGCGAGGCCTACCTGAACGACCAGCTGGAAGCCAAGTACAGCGCGACCCGCCGCGCCAGCGAATGGCTCGAGGAGCGTCTCGCACAGCTCCGGCAGCAGTCCTACGACGCCGATCTGGCGGTGCAGAACTACAGGAACGAGAACAGCCTCCTGTCTTCCAACAACCAGCTGATCTCCGAACAGCAGCTGGGCGAGCTGAACACGCAGCTGGTGGCGACGCGCGCGAGCACCGCCGAAGCCAAGGCGCGGCTGGACCAGATCCGCGACATCATCAAGAATGGGCGCACCGACGCCGTGGTCGACGACGCGCTCGGCAACGCGACGATCGTGAACCTTCGCCAGCGCTACCTCGACGCGTCCCGCCGCTTGAGCGAGGTCGAGCGCTCCTTCGGTCCCGAGCACGTCCAGGCCGTGCGCCTGCGCGCCGAGATGGCCGAGTATCAGAGCCAGATCTTCGACGAGCTTGGGCGCATCGCGGAAAGCTACGAAAGCTCCTACAACGTTGCCCTGCGCCGGGAGGAGTCGCTGACAGAGAGCCTGAGGAGCGTCGCTGGCGAGAACGTCGAGGCCAACACGTCGAGCGTCCAGCTGCGCGAGCTCGAGCGCGAGGCCGACGCCTTCCGCAACCTCTACAACGTCTTCCTCCAGCGCTACCACGAGACGCTCCAGCAGCAGTCCTTCCCGATCACCGAGGCGCGCGTCATCACGCCGGCCAAGCCGCCGTCGCGCCCCAGCTACCCGCGGGTGCCGATCATCCTGGCGCTTGCGACCGTGCTCGGAGCGGCGTCGGGCGTCGGAGCCGCTGCGCTCCGCGAGCATCGCGACCGCTTCTTCCGCACTGGTAGCCAGGTGCGCAGCGAGCTGGGCGTCGAGTTCCTCGGCTCGGTCGGCAATCTCGCGCAGTCCGACCCGCAGGTCGACGGCGCGACCTCGGCCGACATCTGGCGCGCCGGCAGCCTCAACAATCGGGCCGCGACGGCCCCGCTCTCGCCGTTCACCGAAACCCTGCGCAATGCACGGTTCGCGGCAAACACCTATCTCGCCGACCGTCAGGCCAAAGTCATCGGGATGGTCTCGTGCCTGCCGCGGGAGGGCAAGACCACCCTGTCCGCGAACTTCGCGTCCCTGCTCGCGTCGCAGGACAGCCGTGTCCTCTTGATCGACGGCGACCTTCGCAATCCCAACCTGTCGCGGTCTTTGAACTCGAAGCCGACGGTCGGCCTCGTCGAGGCCGCCTACGGCACCAGCCCCATCGAGGACTGCCTCGTCTGGAGCCCGAACGGCAAGCTCGCGGTACTTCCGGTCTCGCTGACCCAGAGGGTCTACCATTCGAGCGAGATCCTGACCTCGTCCGGAATGGCGAACCTGATCGAGCGTCTGCGGGGCAGCTTCGACTACATCGTCATCGACCTGCCGCCGCTCGGCCCCGTCATCGACGCGCGAGCCATGGCGAACCGCATCGACGGCTTCATCATGGTGGTCGAATGGGGCCGCACGTCGCGCAAGCTCGTGCGCAACATCATGGCGGACAATCCGGCCCTGTACGAGAAGTGCCTCGGCACGATCTTCAACAAGGGCGACGAAGCCCGCATGAAGCTCTACAAGACCATGGACTCGGCCGACTACTACATCTCGCAGTACAAGGACTATTATCATCTTCCGTGACGCAATAGCGCAACGTCCGCTGCCTCGAGGCTGCTGGAGCAGATCCGGTTCACGTTGCCTCGTATCCGGCGGCTTGGAAGCAGTTGGCGCATTCAGCTGGTGTGAACGTCGGGACGAGGTCGCCGACGGCTCGCCATAGCGAGTCGACGGTTCGCTCGGCCCTGGCGCGCAGCAGCGCCTTGAGCTTGGCCAAGGCGTTCTCAATAGGGTTGAAGTTGGGTGAATAGGGCGACAAGAAGCAGAGGCTCGCCCCCGCTGCCTCGATGACGATCCGAACGCCCACCGCCTCGGGCTGGCAGATTGTCCATGATGACCACGTCGCCCGGCGAGAGGGTGGGCGCGAGCACCTGTGCGACAGAGGCCAGGAACACCGTGCCGTTGATGGCGCCGTCATAGACAAACGGAGCCGTCATGCCTGTGATACCTTCGCGCCTTTGCATTGACCTGTTTCAGGTAGGGGTATGCGGAGAGGGAACGGTTGCGGTCTGGCTCGGTTGCGAGAGCGTTCCAGGCGTTGCAGCAGGCGTCCATGACGGGGTCGAGATCGGCCGGCAGGGGGGAGGATCCGTCGCGCAAGATGACCCATCCCAAGACTCAGAGCACGCTCGATAAATTTGACGAGCCAAATAGTTTATTTTACAGCCTATCATCACGCATAATATCAAGGACCAGATCATGATCCCAGTGGTGGATCCCGCTTCTATCGCTGGGGAACATTATGACATAATCGTGGTGGGAACCGGCTTCGGCTCGGCCTTCTTCTTGCTTGGTCTGCTCGCAGATCTCGGAGAAAAAACACGTGTTTTGGTAGTGGAGAGAGGTGGCGTAAACGATCACGCATGGCAATTCTCCAACGGCCGCAACTCACCAATTCCTGATGATGCGACCTATTCGAGCACATCGGAAAAACCCTGGAATTTCACTATCGGTTTTGGTGGAGGCACTAACTGCTGGTTTGCTCAAACGCCACGCATGCAGCCAAGTGACTTCCGAATGCAAAGCCTATATGGCTTCGGCGATGACTGGCCAATTTCTTATGATGATCTTGAGCGGCATTACTGCCGCGCCGAGGAGGCGATGGCGATCTCGGGCGATCCGGCGATGGCTCAGGTTCTACCCCGCTCCATGCCATTCCCACAGCCGCCGCACAACATGTCGTCAGTAGACCGGATGATGCAGGCCGCCCAGCCTGACCGGCATTTTGTAATGCCTACTGCGCGCGCGCGCGTGGCAACCGATACACGTCCAGCTTGCTGCGCCTCCTTGCGCTGCCAAATCTGCCCAGCCGACGCTAAGTTCACCGCACTCAATAGCATGCGCGACATGTTCTCGCACCCTGCTATAACCCTCGTGGTCAATACGCGTGCGCTGCGCTTCGAGGAAACAAATGGGACCGTACGTCGGCTTGTGGTTTATCATAAGGAACGTGAGACGAGCGTTTCGGGTGATTTGTTCGTTCTAGGCGCCAACGCCATCCATAGTCCTGCAATTCTTCAGGCATCGGATATGGATGATAGGCTTACCGGCAAGGGTCTACACGAGGCCTTTGGGGCTGAGCTTGAGGTTTATCTCGATGGCCTCGATAATTTTGACGGCAGCACTATCACCACGGGCCTAAATTACTCAATGGCGGATGGCCCATTTCGGTCCAGCCATAGTGGAGCGTTGATCTATTTCGAAAACCGCTGGAAATATGGTCTGCGCCGGGAGCCGGGCCGCTGGCGCCAATCACTGCCGATCATGCTAGCAGTGGAGGACACGCTCGACGACCGCAACTACGTTGCACTCGGCGAGGATGGCGAACCGGTGGTTCATTTCCACGGCATTTCCGAGTATGCCAAAGACGGGATGCAGGCCGCGATCGATATGCTGCCGAAGGTTCTAGACCCGCTCCCTGTGGAGCGCATCCGCTTTCATGCCTATCGCAGTACGGAGTCGCATTTGCAGGGCACTTTGCGGATGGGATCCAACCCTGCGACCTCGGTCGTCGATGCGAGCCTCATCCATCATCGCTATCGCAATCTAGTGGTGGTCGGGTCCTCGACCTTCGCTACCTGTTCCACAGCCAATCCCAGTCTGACAGTGGCCGCCTTGTCACTGCGGGCAGCAAGCCGCCTCTCCGGGAGGAGTGCATGAACCTCAACGGTCAGCCGCCTTCTTCCAGCGGTTCTCGCGGCAACATTACCCGCCGTGGGCTACTAATGGGCCTGGGTGGGATCGCTGCCGCCGCCGTGCTTGGCGGCGGCGCAGCGAGCATGACTGACGAAGACTTTCTGCGAAGCACGCTGCACCGGCTTGTAGGACGCTTCGAGATGACGTCAGACCAGTTCGCCGCCTTCACACAGAGTTTCCGCGCCGGATATCCTGAGCTCGCTACAGTTAAAATGCTACCATTCCGCGTGAGCGAGCAATTTGGCGCGTCTTCCCTATTAGACAGTATCGCGCCTCAAGCGATTCTAAGTAAAGTTGAGACTTTCGAGCGTCGATTGCTTACGGAATTTATCATGAGTACGGATTATCTTCCGCTGTACGAGGAAAAGCCAAACCAAGGTGTGCTTTCAGTCTCGTATTTTGGGTTGCAAGGTTGCTCCAATCCCTATGCAGATCTAACCATGGCTTAGAGCGTCTAACAAAACGCTGGCTGGCGCGTTGTGAGGAGATTGCACGCCCTCTTCTTCCGGACGGCCTCTGGGCCGCGATCGAACCGCTTCTGCAGCCTGAGCTGCCCAAGCCCAGAGGCGGACGTCCCCGTGTTTCAGATCGGGCGGCTCTGACCGGCATCCTGTTCGTGCTGCGCTCGCGAACGCCTTGGGAGCTTCTGCCGCGGGAGATGGGCTGCGGCTCGGGCATGACGTGCTGGCGCCGACTGCGTGATTGGCAGGAGGCAGGCGTCTGGGCCAGGCTCCAGAAGGTGCTGCTGGATCGTCTCGGCCGGCGCAACGCCATCGACTTCAGCCGCGCCGCACTCGACAGCGCCTCGATCGCGGCCAAAAAGGGGGCGCGCAGACGGGGCCGAACCCCACGGATCGCGCCAGGTCCGGCACCAAGCGCCACATCATCACCGATGCGCAAGGCATCCCACTCGCGGTCAGGCTGACGGGCGCCAACGTCCACGACAGTTGCATGATCGAGGAGATGGTCGATGCCGTGCCCGCCATCCGTCAGTGCTGGGGACCACCTCGCCGCCGCCCGGCCAAGCTCCATGCCGACAAGGCCTATGATCATCGCCGCTGCCGGCAGGCGCTGACCGTCCGCCACATCCAGCACCGCATCGCCCGGCGCGACCTCGAGAGCAGCCAGCGCCTGGGTCGCCACAGGTGGGTGGTCGAGCGCAGTCTCGCCTGGCTGGCCCAGTTCCGACGGCTCGCCATCCGCTACGAGCGCCGGGCCGACATCCACCTCGCCCTTACCACCCTCGCAGCCGCCCTCATCACTCGGCGCTTCGTCGCAAAGTGGTTTTGTTAGAAGCTCTTAGCTCGACTTTGGCCAATCATGCGGCGTGACAGAGGGCGTAGGCCCAGGCGTCTGGCAGGCGGAAGCGAGGTTTTGTGCGGGGGCGTCTGCGCGGTGATGTCGCCAAAGTGCGCTCGCGCCAGATCGCGCAACGTACACCCGCCAGCGCGTCTGCGAAGGTCGGGCGCGGTTTGGGATACCATGCGGCCGTGGCGAGTGATCGCAGTTGGTAGGCCGAGAGCCTTGCGGCCAGTAGCGTGACGATCGAGAACAGGGCGAGCAGGCAAGGCGTGGTGCGGGCAATCGCCGTGTCCGACTACGGGCGCTGGGTCGTCACGCCGAGGTGGCGGCGCACTTCCGGAAAGGTGACCTCGACGCTCCAGCTTCGCACGAACCACGACAGGATCTGAGTTGCGTCGCGACGACGGGATCTGAGTTGCGTCGCGGGTGAGGTCTGTGCACAGCAGAGTTTGCGGCGGGGAATGATTCGTGGGATTGCGGACGAGCACCCAGCGCATCGGCATGACGGGCAAGCCGTCATGCCGATGCGCCCCGGCGACCTCGCTGCTGCACCCTCTGACGGGTAACCTGCCGATCCAAGAGGAAGGATGGAGACCTTCGGCGCTGCGCACAAGCCAACGCCCTACTATGATCGCAATTCTTATATTAGGCCATCGTTAGGTTTGCTCTGCGCAGCGTAAACCAATTGACCTGTAAATCTCTGTTCTCGCTTAAGAACCGGTGGCACGCCCAAGGGGAATCGAACCCCTGTTTGCGCCGTGAGAGGGCGCCGTCCTAACCGCTAGACGATGGGCGCGTGTCACCGGTGAAGTCGATATAGTCGGGGTCGTTTCCGATGGCAAGCGATTTTCGCGAGGGCTCTTGCGAGACGCTCAAGGCACCAGGCGGACGCGGCCGATCGGGGTGCCGGATGCGAGGTCGATGAGCAGCAGCTCCTCGCCGTCGGGGCCGGCCAAGCGCAGGAGCGCGCGCTCGCCGTCGCCGTCGAGCGCGACGTCCGAAACGCTGCGGCCCGGGCCGAGGGACACGGTCGCGGCCTCGGAGACCGCGACCGGCTGGGGCGCGCTGCGGTCGGCCATGCGGTAGACAAGCGCGGCGACGACCGCCATAAGCCCGAGAAAGGTCACGCCCATGGTGACGAGCAGCATGCGCACCATCCGGCGCCGGACGCGCTCGAGGGCCGGGTCGAGAGGCTTCTCGGTCTCGTCGTCGACAGCGGCCATGGCTGGCGTCCTCGTGTTCAGGGCATGAAGGGAAATCAAGATCGCCACCGCTCCTAACCGCCCGAGCCTCGACGAGGCAAGGCAGTTCACCGTCGGCGAGGCGGAGGCGGGCCTGCGCCTCGACCAGTTCCTGGCGCGCGCCGGCGGCGAGGAGCTGTCGCGCTCGCGGGTCCAGGCGCTGATCGCCGAGGGGCAGGCCTTCGTGGACGGAGCGCCCGCTCTGTCGCCCAAGCGCAAGGTCGCGGCAGGCGAAACGGTGAGCCTCGCCGTGCCCGAGCCCGCCGATGCCGACCCGGAGCCCGAGGCGATCCCGCTGGACATCCTTTACGAGGATGCGAGCCTCGTCGTCCTCAACAAGCCGGCAGGCCTCGTCGTCCATCCCGGGGCCGGAAACCCGCGCGGCACGTTGGTCAACGCCCTCCTCCACCACTGCGGCGATTCGCTGTCCGGCATCGGCGGCGTGAAACGGCCGGGCATCGTCCACCGGCTCGACAAGGACACGAGCGGCGTCATGGTGGTCGCCAAGAGCGACGCGGCGCATCGCGGCCTGTCCGAGCAGTTCGCTGCGCACGGGCGCGACGGGCGGCTGGAACGCGCCTATCGGGCGATCGTCTGGGGCGTGCCGGCGCGCGAACGCGGTACCATCGACGCCCATCTCGCCCGCTCGGGCACCGACCGCACCAAGCGGCGCGTGTCCTCGCCCGACCGGCCCGACGCGCGCGAGGCCGTGACCCATTACGCGGTGCTCGCCCGCGCGGCGGAGGCGCAGGCTTCGCTGGTGGAATGCGCGCTGGAAACCGGGCGCACCCACCAGATCCGCGTCCATATGGCCCATATCGGGCACCCGCTCATCGGCGACCACGTCTACGGCGCCGGCTTCAAGACGAAGGCGCGGCGGCTCGATCCGGCGGTGGCCGAGGCTGTCGCGGCGTTTCCGCGCCAAGCGCTCCACGCGGTCCGGCTCGGCTTCGAGCATCCGGAGACCGGCAGATCGATGCTGTTTGAAACAGAACTTCCCGCCGACATGGTGGAACTGCGAGCGCTTCTCGGGATTTAGCGAGCGGAACCGGACGATGCGGCTCCTCCAAACGACCGGCCTACGCGATGGCGCACGACGATTGGTCGGCGCCACATTGACGATTCGTAACTTGTTTCGCCGCTCTTCGGCCGTGAAATTCGCGTAGGAAAACCCCATATGTGGTGAGCCGAACCCGCTCGTGAAGGGGTGCGGCGGGGCCGGCCCGGCCAGGGCGGTCCGATGACGATGGAGGGTGCGAAATGGCCCAGATGAATCTGCCCAGCATTGCCTCGGGCGAAGGCGGCCTGAACCGCTACCTGGAAGAGATCCGCAGGTTCCCCATGCTGGAGCCGCAGGAAGAATACATGCTCGCCAAGCGCTATGCCGAGCACGACGACCGCGACGCCGCGCACAAGCTGGTGACGAGCCATCTGCGCCTCGTGGCCAAGATCGCCATGGGCTATCGCGGCTACGGCCTGCCGATCGGCGAGGTCGTGTCGGAGGGCAATGTCGGCCTGATGCAGGCCGTGAAGCGCTTCGACCCGGAGCGGGGCTTCCGCCTCGCCACCTACGCCATGTGGTGGATCAAGGCCTCGATCCAGGAGTACATTCTGCGCTCGTGGAGCCTCGTGAAGATGGGCACCACGGCCAACCAGAAGCGCCTGTTCTTCAACCTGCGCAAGATGAAGAGCCGCATCCAGGCCCTCGATGAGGGAGACCTGCGGCCCGATCAGGTGCAGCAGATCGCGACCCAGCTCGGCGTGACCGAGGAGGACGTGATCTCGATGAACCGCCGCCTGTCCGGCGACGCCTCGCTGAACGCGCCGATCCGCGCGACCGAGGGCGAGTCGGGCGAGTGGCAGGACTGGCTGGTAGACACCTCCGAGAACCAGGAGGACATCCTCGTCCAGCAGGACGAGCTCGATCAGCGCCGCTCGATGCTGCACTCGGCCATGGGCGTCCTGAACGACCGCGAGCGCCGCATCTTCGAGGCGCGGCGCTTGTCGGAGGACCCGTTGACGCTTGAAGCCCTGTCGGGCGAGTTCGACATCAGCCGCGAGCGCGTGCGCCAGATCGAGGTGCGCGCCTTCGAGAAGGTGCAGAAGGCGGTGCGCGACACCGCCGAGGCCGCCAAGCGCGCTCTGCGCCCGGTCGATAGCGGCGCATCCGCCGCCGCCTGACGCGAGCAACGAGGCCGACGATATGAAGGCGGCGTCCAGAGCGATCCGGACGCCGCCTTTTTCATGCCGATCGCCGTGCGGAGGCTCTCAGCCGGCGGAGGACACGTTGGAGGACTTCGCCGTCCAGGCGTCCATCGCCTCCTTGAAGACGCGGTCGCCCGGAATGCCCTTCTCGATCGAGATCAACGCGCGCCGGCCGGATTGATAAGCCAGCGGGATATCGATCCACTGCTCGCTGCCGAGCAGGGACAGGTTGTTCTGAACCGCCTGATCGATGTTGTTCAGCGCGATGATGAAGAAGCCGTCCGAGATCTTGCCGGCGACGCCTATCAACGGCTCGCCGCGCGCCTGCTCGGTGGGCTTGAGCGCGAGGCGCTGGACGTTGGCGACGCTGCCGCCGTCGAAGTCCGCGGGCGTGTCGAACATCAGCTCGATGACGTGGCTCGCCGGCAGCGTCGGGTCCGCGTTGCGGCGGATCGTCAGCGTCAGCGTCAGCTTTTCTTCGGGCACGCTGGCGACGGCGCGGATCGCCGGCTCGGCCGGCTGCCCGTCGCCGGGCACCTCGTTGACGACGCTCCAAACGACGTCGCCCGCCTGCTGCGTGCCGGGCTCGGTGTCCGAGCGCTCCTCGTAGAAGACCGCGCGCTGGCCGACGGGAACCGCGGCGCCCGCGGGCGGGGTCGCCGGCGGTGCGCCGGCCGCGGGCTGCCCGGCCGGACCGCCGGCGGCCGGCGTCGGCGAGCCGACAACGGTCGGGTCCTGGCCGATCTCGCTCGCGAGCGTCGTCGCCGCATCCGGATCGGCCGTCTCGGGCGTCGCGGCGGGCGAAGCGGCGGCGACGTCCGAGCCCTCGCCGAAGGCGTTCGCGGCGGCCGCGGCCGGCCCCTCGTCGACCTCCGTGCCGTCCGGCAGGAGGCGCTGCGTGAAGAGCCGGGTCGACTCGGCCGCCGGCGGCGCGGCCGGCGTCGCATTGCCGCCGTCGGGCGCGGCCGCGGTCTGCGTGGCCGACGTACCGGTCGCGGGCGCGCCCCCGTTGAGGTCGGCAATGGTCGAGTCGATCTCGCCGCGATAGATCCAGGCCAGGGCGCCGGCGCCGCCGAGCAGCGCGAGAAGCGCCGCCGCGGCGATCAGCGGCCGACGATTGGCCTTGGCTCGCGGACGCGCGGCGGGAAACAGCGGCGCGACGCTCTCGCCGCCGGCCGCGTCGCGGTCGGTGTCGCGCGGGCGCGAGAGCATGGCGGGCAGATCGCCGTCCGGGAGCTGGCCCGCGCCTTCGCCGACGGGCCTTGCGCCGCGAACGGGCTCGTCGGCCCGCGTCGTCGGCACGAAGGGAGCCGGGATCGGCTGGGGCCGCGCCATCTCCTCCGGCTCTTCCGCCTGGGCGGGAAAGGCCGGCGGCGGCTCGACGCGCCGGGACGCCGGTCCGGAACCGGGCGTGAAGGTCGCCGCCGGCAGCCGCGGCGCAGCGGGGCGCATCGGCGGTTCGAGGGCGGGGTCGGACAAGCGCTCGGCAGCGCGCGGCTGGACGGCCGCGGGCGCCGGAGCGCGGTGCTCGGGTTCAGGCTCGGGCTGCGGCGGCTCGACCGCGGCGCTCGTGCCCGCCGCCTCGATCTCGCGCTCGAGATAGAAGGCCTCGGTCCGCCCGATCGCGTCCTCCAGCGCGGCACGCCGCGCCTGCGCGATCTCCTCGCCCATCGGCGGGTTCGCGGACTCGATCTGCCGCTGGATGGCCGCCCGCGCCTTGTCGTAGACCTTCGCGCGCAGGCTCGGGCTCGCATTGGGCAGGCCGTCGATGGTTTTGCGTAAGACTGCGCCCAAGTCCGCCATGGATCAGTGCCACTTCGCCGGTGTCGCTCGGATTTTCGCCCGAAATTACAATGCTCTAGTCTTGGAAGGGGTCGCGAACAAGTATCGTGTCGTCTCTCTCAGGCGAGGTTGACAAAAGCGTGACGGGAGCTCCGACGAGCTCCTCGATCTGCCGCACGTACTTGACCGCCTGCGCCGGAAGGTCGCTCCAGCGACGCGCCCCGGCGGTGGTGTCCTTCCAGCCTTCGAAGGTTTCGTAGATCGGCTCGACCTCCTGCTGGGCGGCGAAGCCCGCCGGCAGGTAGTCGATCACCTTGCCGTTCAAACGATAGCCGACGGCGATCTTGATCTCGTCGAGGCCGTCGAGGACGTCGAGCTTGGTCAAAGCGAGGCCGTGGATGCCGTTGACGGCGACGGCCTGGCGCACCAGCACCGCGTCGAACCAGCCGCAGCGGCGCTTGCGCCCCGTCACCGTGCCGAACTCGTGGCCGCGAACCCCAAGGAACTCGCCGACCTCGTTCTCCTGCTCGGTCGGGAACGGCCCCTCGCCGACGCGGGTCGTGTAGGCCTTGGTGATGCCGAGAACGAAGCCGACGCTGCCGGGGCCGAGGCCGGAGCCCGCCGCCGCCTGGCCCGCCACCGTGTTGGAGGAGGTGACGAAGGGATAGGTGCCGTGGTCGATGTCGAGCAACGTGCCCTGCGCGCCCTCGAAGAGGATGCGGTCGCCCGCCTTCCGGCGCTCGTCGAGGAGGCGCCAGACGCGATCGATGAAGGGCACGATCTCGCCGGCGACGCTGGTCAGCTCGTCGAGGATCGCCTGCGGCTCGATCTCGGGCTGGCCGAGCCCGCGGCGCAGCGGATTGTGGTGCGCGAGCAGGCGCTCGACGCGCTCGGGCAGAACGGAGGGGTCGGCGAGGTCCATCACGCGGATGGCGCGGCGGCCGACCTTGTCCTCGTAGGCCGGGCCGATGCCGCGGCGGGTCGTGCCGATCTTGGTGCCGGCGGCCGCGTTCTCGCGGATGGCGTCGAGCTCGCTGTGCAGCGACAGGATGAGGCTGGCATTGTCGGCGATGCGCAACGAGTCGGGCGAGATCGAGACGCCCTGCCCTTCCAGGCGCTTGCGCTCGGCGACGAAGGCGTGGGGGTCGAAGACGACGCCGTTGCCGATCACCGACAGCTTGCCCTGGCGCACGACGCCCGAGGGCAGAAGCGAGAGCTTGTAGGACACGCCGTCGACCACCAGCGTGTGACCGGCATTGTGGCCGCCCTGGAAACGGACCACGACGTCGGCGCGCTCGGACAGCCAGTCGACGATCTTGCCCTTTCCTTCGTCGCCCCACTGCGATCCGACGACGACGACGTTTGCCATGCTTCCTGTCCTGTCTGATGTGCACGCTTGCGCACCGGCCCAACCCCTTGGTCGGATTGGCCGGCGCCTTGTCGCCCGGACTATAGAGAAGCGTTCACCATGAAGCGAGACCGGACGTCCCATCGCACGGGGAAAACACCCGAAGCTTGCGACGCGAATCGGATCATGGCCGCCACCTTCCGGCCGCGCCGCTTCTCGCCTAAAGCCGGGCGATGATCCGCGCCCTCGCCCACCCTTACGCCCTTCTCGCGCTGACCGCGCTGTTCTGGAGCGGCAACGCCATCGCCGGGAAGCTCGCCGTCGGCCACGTGTCGCCGATGGTCACGACCTTTCTCCGCTGGATGATCCCCTGCCTCATCCTCCTGCCCTTCGCGGCGCGGGACTTGAAGCGCGATTGGCCGCAGATCAGGGCGCATATCGGGATCCTGGCGCTGCTCGGCCTGTTCGGCTTCACCCTGTTCAACGCGCTCTTCTACGTCGCGCTGCACTACACGACGGCGATCAACGTGATGATCGAGCAGTCCTCGATGCCGCTCGTCGTGTTCCTGGCGAACTTCCTGCTCTTCGGCACGCTCGCCAATCGCTACCAGATCGTCGGCTTCGCCGTGACGCTCGTCGGCGTTCTCCTGACCGCGACCCACGGCGACATCGGGACGCTCCTCACGCTCGACTTCAACTTCGGCGACGCGCTGATGATGGGCGCGGTTCTCGTCTACGGCCTCTACACCGTCGCGCTGCGCTACAAGCCGGCGATCCATTGGCGCTCGACGATCTACGTCCTGTGCTTCGTCGCCTGCCTCGCGTCGATCCCGTTCCTCGTTGCCGAGCAGGCGATGGGCCTGTCGCGCTGGCCGGACATGCAGGGCGCGCTCGTCGTCCTCTACATCGCCCTGTTCCCCTCGATCGCCGCGCAGACGCTCTATATCCGCGGCGTCGAGATGATCGGCGCCAACCGCGCCAACCTCTTCATCAACCTCACGCCGATCTTCGGGGCGATCCTGGCCATGCTGGTGCTCGGCGAGGAGCTCTTCGCCTATCACGTCGCGGCGCTGGTCTTCGTGCTCGGCGGCATCGGCCTTGCCGAGTGGGGCCGCGCCAAGGGGCGCCCGGAAACGACGACGCCGCGCCGGTCCTGAGAACCGGCGCGGCGCGCGAGCGCTTGGAAGAGGTGCCGGGTCAGGCGGCCGCGTCGGCGACGTCGAACTCCAGCGGCTTGGCGCTCTCGATCTCCTTGTGGGCGAGAACGGACTTCAGGACCTCCTCGGGCACGGGCGAGTCGAGGTAGAGGAGCGCGATGGCATTGCCGCCCGGCCGGTCGCGGCCGAGCTGGAAGTTGGCGATGTTGACGCCCGCCTTGCCGAAGGTCGTGCCGAGAAGGCCGATGATGCCCGGCGCATCGTTGTTGGTGGTGTAGAGCATGTAGCGCCCGATCTCGGCATCGAGGTTGATGCCCTTGATCTGGATGAAGCGCGGCTTTCCGTCGGAGAAGCAGGTGCCGGCGACCGAGCGGGTCTGCTTCTCGGTGGTGACGGTCAGCTGGATGTAGCCGTCGAAGACGCCGGTCTTGTCGCGGCGCGACTCCGTCAGCTTGATGCCGCGCTCCTTCACCATCAGGGGCGCCGAGACCATGTTGACGCTGGCGACCTGGCTGCGCAGGAGGCCGGCGAGCGCGGCCGAGGTCAGCGCCCGCGTATTCATGCCGGCCGTCGCGCCGTCATAGGTGATCTCGACGGACTTGATCGCTTCTTCCGTCGCCTGGCCGGCAAAGGCGCCGAGGCATTCGGCGAGCTTCACGAAGGGCGTCAGCTTGGGGGCTTCCTCGGCGGTGATCGAGGGCATGTTGATGGCGTTGGAAACCGCGCCGTGGACGAGGTAGTCGGCCATCTGCTCGGCGACCTGGAGCGCGACGTTCTCCTGCGCTTCCGTCGTCGAGGCGCCGAGATGCGGCGTGCAGACGACGTTCTCCAGCCCGAACAGCGGCGACTCGGTCGCCGGCTCCACTTCGAAGACGTCGAAGCCCGCGCCCGCGACCTTGCCGGACTTGATGGCCTCGGCGAGATCCTTCTCGACCACGAGGCCGCCGCGCGCGCAGTTCACGATGCGCACGCCGTCCTTCATCTTGGCGATGGCGGCGGCGTCGACGATGCCGCGGGTGCGGTCGGTCATCGGCGTGTGGAGCGTGATGAAGTCGGCGCGGGCGAAAAGCTCGTCCAGTTCAACCTTCTCGATGCCGAGCTCGGCGGCGCGCTCGACCGACAGGAAGGGGTCGAAGGCGACGACGCGCATCTTCAGGCCGACGCCGCGGGACGCCACGATCGAGCCGATGTTGCCGCAGCCGATCACGCCGAGCGTCTTGCCGGTGATCTCGACGCCCATGAAGCGGTTCTTCTCCCACTTGCCGGCCTGCGTCGACACGTCGGCGGCGGGGAGCTGGCGGGCGACGGCGAACATCAGCGCGATCGCGTGCTCGGCGGTGGTGATCGAATTGCCGAAGGGCGTGTTCATCACGATGATGCCGCGGCGCGAGGCGGCGGGAATGTCGACGTTGTCGACGCCGATGCCGGCGCGCCCGACGACGCGCAGCCGCGTCGCCTTCTCGATCAGCTTCTCGGTGACCTTGGTCGCCGAGCGGATGGCGAGGCCGTCGTAGTTGCCGATGATCTCGGCGAGCTGATCCTTGTCCTTGCCGAGGTCCGGCATGTAGTCGACCTCGACGCCGCGGTCCTTGAAGATCTGGACGGCGGTCTTGGAAAGCTTGTCGGAAACGAGGACGCGGGGCGCCATGGGGATGCTCCGGGAAACGATGGGATGGGGACTGTCGGCGTCGGGATGAGGCGCGTCCCCTCGCCCGCTTGCGGGAGAAGGGTTCGCAAGGACGGGCGAGATGAGCGGCTCGACCAGGGGGACCGCGAAGCGGGCCGGGTGCGGGTGTCAGGCGCGCAAGCGGCCGGCAAACGGCTTGCGCCGCGGCTCGCATGAGCCACCCTCATCCCGCTGCCGCGACCTTCTCCCGCCAGCGGGAGAAGGGAGCAGCGTCGGCGCCGCGGGCTTGGGGCCTCAGGCCGCCTTGGCGGCGAGCTTCTGCTTCTCGGCCTCGAAGGCCCAGGCGATCCAGGGAAGCAGCGCCTCGATGGAGGCCAGCTCCACCGTCGCGCCGCACCAGATGCGCAGGCCCGGAGGGGCGTCGCGATAGGCGCCGACGTCGAGGGCGGCGCCCTCCTTCTCCAGCGCGGAGGCGACGCCCTTGGCGAAGGCGGCCTGGTCGGCCGGCGAGAGCGCGGTGACAGTCGGATCGGTGAAGGTCAGGCAGACCGAGGTGTTGGAGCGGATCTCGCGCGTCTTCGGCAGGAAGCCGAGCCAGTCGTTCGCCTCCACGAAGCGCTCGACGGCCGCGAGGTTCGCGTCGGCGCGGCGCTTCAGCTCGGCCAAACCGCCGATGCGCTTCGCCCAGGCAAGCGCGTCGAGATAGTCCTCGACGCAGAGCATGGAGGGCGTGTTGATCGTCTCGCCCTCGAACAGGCCCTCGATCAGCTTGCCGCCCTTGGTCATGCGGAAGATCTTCGGCAGCGGCCAGGCCGGCTTGTAACTTTCCAGGCGCTCGACTGCACGCGGTGACAGGATCAGCATGCCGTGCGCGGCCTCGCCGCCCAGCACCTTCTGCCAGGAGAAGGTGACGACATCGAGCTTGTCGTAGGGCAGATCCTGCGCGAAGGCGGCCGAGGTCGCGTCGCAGATGGTGAGGCCCTGGCGGTTCGCCGGGATCGCGTCGCCGTTCGGCACGCGCACGCCCGAGGTGGTGCCGTTCCAGGTGAAGACCACGTCGTGGTCGAAGTTCACGGTCGCGAAGTCGACGATCTCGCCGTAGGGCGCCTCGAGGACGCGGGCGTCGGTCAGCTTCAGCTGCTTGACGGCGTCCGTCACCCAGCCCGAGCCGAAGCTTTCCCAGGCGACCATGTCGACCGGGCGGGCGCCCAGCAGCGACCACATGGCCATCTCGACGGCGCCCGTGTCGGACGCCGGCACGATCGCGATGCGGTAGTCGGCGGGCACGCCGAGAACCTCGCGGGTGTCGTCGATGGCTTGCTTGAGCTTGGCCTTGCCGAGCTTGGCGCGGTGCGAGCGGCCGAGCGGCGCGTCGCCGAGAGCCTCCAGCGACCACCCGGGTCGCTTGGCGCAGGGGCCGGACGAAAAGCGGGGGTCGGCCGGACGCGCGTCCGGCTTGGGGAAGGTCGCCATATTGTGCTATCCTCGCAGATAGAAGCGCCTCGTTGGGGAGGCGTGTCCCGACGCGGTGGCTAATGCCTCGCGCCGCTGCGGTCAAGCGACAAAATCTTGGGATGCGCGCGGGAGAGCGACATCGCCCGTCCCGTGCGCGACGCGGCAAGCACCTAGAACAGCGAGTAGCGCAGACCCGCCTGGACAGTGTGGAGCTTGAAGCCGTCGTCTTCGGTGTTCAGCCCCATGTTGACGCCGTCGAGCAAGGGCGAGCCGATCCGATAGGCACCACCGCCATCGACATCAAGGAAGCGATAACCGACGTCGAGCTTCAAGGCGCTGGAAACGTCATAGCTGACGCCGGCCATGAGAGAGTAGGCGAAACGCCAATCCTTCTCCCCTTCGGCGTTGATCGAAGCACACCCCACGCCGTGACCGAAGAGCTGGTTGTCACAGTAGTTGATCGTGGCATTCTCGTAGTCGACCTGCACCGCTCCGGCGCCGGCTCCGACATAAGGGGTAAACCCGGAGATGGTGCCGAGGTCGACATAAGCGTTTGCCATGACCTCCCATCTCGTCATCTCCGCGTCGTCGGATGCGTCGCAGGGCTCGGCCCAGACGCAGTAGGCGAGGTTCTGAAGCTCGCCGCCGACATCAGCCTTGGCATAGCGGCCGGTCACGTCGCCGCGAAGGAAGTCGGTGAACTGGTAGCCGGCGCCAACAGAGAAGCCGTATCCGTCGTCGATGGTGATGTCGTTGCCGTCGTATTCCTGGCTGGTGAGAGGCAGGTTGATGCTGTGGTTGCGTCTCGTCTCGCTTTCGAAGTCGTAGCCGACGTCGCCGCGCAGGTACCAGCCGTTGCCGACCTCGACGGGAACCAGCTCGGGCGCCTCGGAATAGATCGGCGGCATGTCGACCGGCAGGATGTCGGCGGCCCGCGCCGTGCCGACGCCGGCAGCGAGGATCAGCGCGCCAGCGAGAAGGGTTGTGTTCAGCGTCGTCATGGATGGCCGGTCCCGTTTGGCGGCGCGCTGTCGCGGCGCCCTATGCCTCTGCCCCAAACTTGGCCCGCCAACCGTTAACGCCTCATTAACCGCGTTTCTTCACCGAGCGGAAACCATCGGCGACGTCGAAGCTCGGCAGGTCTGGCGCAAGCTCCCGGCGGGCCCCGGACGGATCTCCCGCCGAAGCGGAATGCGAAGCGCCGCGCAGCTCCGGGAAAGGAGCTGCGCGGCGCGTCAGGTTCGTTTCGGGTTCAGGTCTCCGGCGCGCGCCGGAGGGGGATCACTTGTAAACGGGCGCGGGCTCGAACGGCGCCGGCTCGAAAGCGGCGGGCTCGAAGGCGGCCTGCTCGACCGGGCCCTTGCCCTTGCCGAAGCCAAGGCCGCCACCACCGAACTCGTAGCGCAGACCGGCGCGGACCGTGTGGATGTCGAAGCCGTGGTCGCGGCCCTGGACGCCCGAGGCGCCGTACTTCATGTCCTCGCTGTCGTAGCCGAAGGCGTCGCCGTCCTCGATGCGGGTGTAGCGATAGCCCGCGTCGAAGATCAGGTTGTCGGTGATGTCGACGCTGGCGCCGGCCATCAGCGAGGCGGCGAAGCGCCAGGACGACTCGCCCTTGTGGTAGCCGACATAGGTCTCGCGGCCGAAGCAGCCGGGCTGGTCGCCGCAGGAGATCTCGTTGCGCATGTCGCCGTACTTGACGTGCGCGAAGCCGGCGCCCGCGCCGACATAGGGGCGCACGACACCGAAGCGGCCGATGTCGGCGTAGACGTTGGCCATCGTCGTCCAGATCTTGGCGTCGGCGTCGTCGTTGAACTTGCAGCCGCCCTTTACCGGGCTGAGATTGTAGCCGATCTCGACCGGGTAGGCGCAGTCGGTCGTGCCCTTCACGTCGTGCTTCATGTAGTCGACGGTGACGTCGGCGCGCAGGGTGTCGTTGAAGCGATAGCCCGCACCGAGGCCGAAAGTGCCCGCGCCGCGCAGCTTGATCTCGTCGTAGTGGAAGATGCCGTCGACGCCGCGGTCGATCTCGCCGGAGCCGTAGTTGTAGGAGCCGTCGTGGTTTTGCTTGCCGTCGTGGCCCCAGTTCCAGAACTTGTAGTCGCCGGACGTCTTGCTCTTGAAGGCGTAACCGACGTCGCCGCGGATATAGAAGCCGCCGCTCTCGACGTAGACCGGGGGCGGCTCGACGAAGACGGGCGGCTCTTCGATGATATCGGCCGCCTGCGCCGCTCCCATGACCGAGACGAGCGCCAGGACGGCCGCTCCCGCTGAAAGAATCGAACGCATGCCAGACTGCTCCGTGTCCGCGGGCGCCGATACGACGCCGTGCAACTTCTGACGAACACGGTAAACGGGGATGGTTAACGCACAGTTAGCGAGCTATGCGCAGCCCCTCATGCAGCAGCCTTGCGCAAGGCATCCACGATGTCGTCGACCACGGTCGAGACGAGGTTGGCGTCGTCCCCTTCCGCCATGACGCGGATGAGAGGCTCGGTGCCGGAGGGGCGGATCACCAGGCGGCCGGTGTTGCCGAGGCGCATGCGCGCACCTTCGATGGCCTCCTGAACGCGCGGTGCGTCGAGCGGTTCCCCGGAGGAGAAGCGAACGTTCTTGAGGATCTGCGGCACCGGCGTGAAGCGGCGGCAGACCTCCGAAACGGTGCCGCCGCTCGCCTTCACCGTCGCCAGCACCTGCAGCGCCGAAACGAGGCCGTCGCCCGTGGTGCCGAAGTCGGACAGGACGATGTGGCCGGATTGCTCGCCGCCGACATTGTAGCCGTGCTCGCGCATGTGCTCGACGACGTAGCGGTCGCCGACCTTGGTGCGGGCGAGCTGGAGCTGGCGCTCCTGGAGGAACCGCTCAAGGCCGAGGTTGGACATGATCGTCGCGACGATGCCGCCGGCCGCCAACCGCCCGTCGGCGGCCCAGGCCTCCGCGATCACGGCCATGATCTGGTCGCCGTCGACGATCGTGCCGCGCTCGTCGACGATGAGGACGCGGTCCGCGTCGCCGTCGAGCGCGATGCCGATGTCGGCGCGCACCTCGCGCACCTTCTCGCAGAGCGCCTGGGGCGCGGTCGAGCCGCAGTTCAGGTTGATGTTGGTGCCGTTCGGCTCGACGCCGATCTTCACCACCTCGGCGCCGAGTTCCCAGAGCGCCTCGGGCGCGACGCGATAAGCCGCGCCGTTGGCGCAGTCGATCGCGACGCGAAGGCCCTCGAGGCTCATCTCGCGCGGCAGCGTGCGCTTGGCGAACTCGATGTAGCGGTCACGCCCGCCGTCGTCGTAGCGCCGGGCGCGGCCGAGCTTGTCGCCGGTGGCGAGGTGCGAGGCGAGGTCCTCGTCGAGCAGCGACTCGATCTCGGCCTCGACCTCGTCGGACAGCTTGTAGCCGTCCGGGCCGAAGAGCTTGATGCCGTTGTCCTCGAAGGGGTTGTGCGAGGCGGAAATCATGACCCCGATGTCGGCGCGCATGGAGCGGGTCAACATGGCGACGGCCGGAGTCGGCATCGGGCCGAGCATGAGGACGTCCATGCCGGCGGCGGTGAAGCCCGCGCAGAGTGCCGGCTCCAGCATGTAGCCGGACAGGCGGGTGTCCTTGCCGATCACTACGCGGTGGCGGTACTCGCCGCGGCGGAAGGCGATGCCGGCGGCCATGCCGACCTTCATCGCGACCTCCGGCGTCATGGGAAAGCGGTTGGCCTTGCCGCGGATTCCGTCCGTGCCGAAGTAGCGTCGCGCCATGGATGAGGGTTCCTCGCCCGATTCTGGTGGATTGAGGGGGCCGTGACCCGCCTGGGTTTCCTGCCGCCCCCCTTAACCCGGGGATGGTGGCCGAACCGTTTCTTGCTCTGTCAAGTCGACACATGGATACGAAAAAGGCGGCCCGGGGGCCGCCTTCGGGAGATCGTTTCGATTGCGCTGCTGCCGTTGCGCCGGCGCAACGCCCCTCAGGTCGAGGGCTGGGGCTCCAGCCCGTCGCCGGCGGGGTCGCCGCGCTGGCCGGAGGGCCGAGCCGTACCGCCGGCCTTGGGCACCGCCGAGCCGCGCGAAGGCGGCGTATCGTCGCCCATGTCGCGGGCCAGCGGCTTGCCGGCCAGGAGGTCGCGAACCTCGTCGCCCGAGAGCGTCTCGTATTCGAGCAGGCCCTTGGCGATGACGTGGAGGTCGTCGATGTGCTCGTTGAGGACCTTGCGCGCGATGTTCTCGGCTTCCTCGATGATCCGGCGGACCTCCGAGTCGATGAGGCGCGCGGTATCCTCGGACATGTTCTGCTGCTGCGAGACCGAGTGGCCGAGGAAGACCTCTTCCTGGTTCTGGCGGTAGCGCAGGCGGCCGAGCTTGTCGCTCATGCCGTATTCCATGACCATCGCCCGGGCCATGTTGGTGGCCTGCTGGATGTCGTTGGACGCGCCCGTCGTGACGTTCTCGTGGCCGTAGATGATCTCCTCGGCGGCGCGACCGCCGAAGATCATGGCGAGGCGGGCCTCCATCTCGTTCTTGCGCATGCCGTAGCGGTCGCGCTCCGGCAGGTTCATCGTCACGCCCAGCGCACGGCCGCGCGGGATGATGGTCACCTTGTGCAGCGGGTCGTTGCCCGGAACGCAGAGGCCGACCAGGGCGTGGCCCGCTTCGTGGTAGGCGGTGAGCTTCTTCTCGTCCTCGGTCATGGCCATGGACCGGCGCTCGGCGCCCATCATGACCTTGTCCTTGGCATCCTCGAACTCGAGCATGGTGACGAGGCGCTTGGAGCGGCGCGCCGCCATCAGGGCCGCCTCGTTGACGAGGTTGGCGAGGTCGGCGCCGGAGAAGCCGGGCGTACCGCGGGCGATGGTCTTCAGGTCGACGTTGGGCGCGAGGGGCACGTTGCGCACGTGGACCTTGAGGATCTTCTCGCGGCCACCGACGTCCGGGTTCGGCACCATGACCTGACGGTCGAAGCGGCCGGGGCGCAGAAGCGCCGGGTCGAGGACGTCCGGACGGTTGGTCGCGGCGATGAGGATGATGCCCTCGTTCGCCTCGAAGCCGTCCATCTCGACGAGGAGCTGGTTCAGCGTCTGCTCGCGCTCGTCGTTGCCGCCGCCGAGGCCCGCGCCGCGGTGGCGACCGACGGCGTCGATCTCGTCGATGAAGATGATGCAGGGCGCGTTCTTCTTGGCCTGCTCGAACATGTCGCGCACGCGGCTCGCGCCGACGCCGACGAACATCTCGACGAAGTCGGAGCCCGAGATCGTGAAGAAGGGCACGTTTGCCTCGCCCGCGACGGCGCGGGCGGTGAGCGTCTTACCCGTGCCGGGAGGGCCGACGAGGAGGACGCCGCGCGGGATCTTGCCGCCGAGACGCTGGAACTTCTGCGGCTCGCGCAGGAACTCGACGATCTCCTCGAGGTCGGCCTTCGCCTCGTCGACGCCCGCGACGTCCGCGAAGGTGACGCGGCCGTGCGCCTCCGTCAGGAGCTTCGCCTTGGACTTGCCGAAGCCCATGGCCTTGCCGCCGGCACCGCCCTGCATCTGGCGCATCAGGAAGATCCAGACGCCGAGGATGAGGAGGATCGGGCCGAAGGACAGGAGCATCGACCAGATGGGATTGCTGTTGTCCGACGGAGCAGCGGCCTTGATCTCGATGTTGCGCGCTTCCAGGCGGCTCACGAGGTTCGGATCCTCGGGCGCATAGGTCTGGAAGGGGCTGCTCTGGTCGGTGTAGCTGCCGCTGACCCTCGGCCCCTGGATCGTCACCGAACGCACCCGACCCGAGTCCACGTCGGCGAGGAACTGGGAATAGGGTATCTCACGCGCCCCGGCCGTCTGCGAGCTGTTGGAAAACAGCTGGAAGAGAGCAATCAAGAGCAGCGCGATGATCGCCCAGAGTGCGAAGTTGCGGAAGTTCTGGTTCATCACTCGTCCTGGGAAGGCACGCGGGCTCTTCGCCAGCGGCACGGATCGAAGATAGGTGGGCGGTTCAGCCTTGCCAACAGGCTCACCGGCTTTTGCGGCGAAATGGCGTCGTCATCTTTAACCGGAAGGAAGCACGGCGGCGCTGCCGTCCGGCGTCGCGAGGTCGGCGCAGAGCCGCCAGCCGACGCGGCAGGTGGCGTCGAGAAGCCCGGAAACGGGGCCGGCCTTTCCGGCGGCGCCGGGATGAACGAGGCGGGCCTCGCCACTCGGGTCGAGCAACACGGGCAGCGTGCGCTCCGCTTCGCTGCCGCGCCCGAGCCGGCCGAACGGCACCACCAGCGCCCCGTCGCGTGCCTCGTCGTTGGTCAGGCGGATATCGAAGCGGTTGTCGAAGAGCAGCCGAACCTCGCCGGGTTCGCCGCGAAGCTCGGCCGGCCCGGTGCGCCCCCATTCGCGGCACGCGATCCAGACGTCCCCGCGGCGTCGGAACTGCGCGCCGTTGAGCGTCGCGGCCTCCGATCGGCCGCCGCGCAACTCGGATGCGAGGCGAAAGGCCGCGACACGCTCGGGCGCATGGCGCGCGCCGCCGGCGGCCGTCGCGACGCGGGCGACGAGGCGAGCCGCGAGTTCGGGCGGCCGACCTGCCAGCCCTTCGGCGGACAGGCGCACCCGCCCGAGATCGTCGGTGCGCGCCTCGACGGCATCGAGCGCGGCGCGCAGGGCCGCATCCTCCTCCGCCCGCTCCGCGGCGCGGCGCGCGATCGCGGCGGCGACGCTTGCCCGCTCGGAGGGATCCAAGGGGTTCGCGCGCAGCCGGGCACGGGCGAAGCGCGGGTCGCGGTTCGACGGGTCGAGCACCGGACGCCAGCCGGATCTGTCCAACGCACGGCGCAGGCCGTCGCCTGAAAGATGAAGGAAAGGGCGAAGAAGACGCAGGCCCGGCGCGAGATCGCGACAAGGGCGCATACCGGCAAGGGCGGAGCCCCCCTCCCCACGCGCCCGAGCCAGGAGATGCGTCTCGATCTGGTCGTCGGCGTGGTGGGCGGTGAGAACGGCGCTCGCGCCGATCGCGGCGGCGTGGGCCGCGAGAAGCCGGTAGCGCGCGTCGCGTGCTTCCGCCTGGAGATTGCCGCGCCCCTGCCATCCCCGCCAGCGCAGCGTGTCGTGCGGCAGGCCGCAGTCTGCCGCGCGCGCGGCGACGAAGCGGGCCTCCGCTTCCGCTTGCCGTCGCAGGCCGTGGTCGACGGTCGCGACGTAGAACTGAACGGTGCCGGGCGCCGATTCGAGCAGGCCGGCCGCGACGCGCAGCATGGCGAGCGAATCAGGACCGCCGGATACAGCGAGGAGAATGCGAGACGAGTCGCTGGGCGGCAGCCGCGACAGGGCCGCGCGAAGGCGTTCGGCCGGGTCGGCCTCGAAGACCTGCGTCAGCCGCAGCGGGAATTCTTCTTTTCGGCCGCGAGCTTGCGGGACACGCTGGCGCTGATGTCGGGATAGCGCTTCGACACTTCGGCGAAGGTGACGCAGGCCGTTTCCCGGTTGTCGAGCTTGGCCAGCGCCATGCCGAGCTTCAGCATCATCTCCGGCGCCTTGGCGCTTTTCGGATGGTTCTTCTGGGCGTTCAGGAAGGTCTCGGCCGCGTCGGCGAACTCGCCCTGCGCGAACTGGCTCTCGCCGAGCCAATATTGCGCGTCGGGCGCGTCCTTGGCAGTCGGATAGGCCTGGGAATACTGGCGGAAGGAATCCTCGGCGAGCTGGTAGTCGCCGGCGAGGAGGTAGTTGTAGGCGAGGTCGTAGAGTTCGCCCGCGCCCGCCGGGGTGATCGCGGCGACGGTCTGCGAGGACTGCGCCGGCGCGGCCGCGCGGCCGCCGCCGGCCGGCGGGGTCGAGCCGACAGAGCCGACGTCGAGCCCGCCCTCCAGAACGTCGCGGATCGGGTCGGCGCTCTCGGCCGACTCGGCCGAGGCCGTCGCGCGCGCACCACCCGCCGGCGCGGGCGCCGCCTCGCTGCGCCGGCCGCCGGACGAAGCCGGAGCGGCATTGCCGCCCCCGCCGCCGCCCGAGCCGCCTTCCAGCTCCTGCAGGCGGAACTCGTTGTCCTCCTGCTGCTTGCGCATGTTTTCCTGCATCTGGAGGATCTGGAAGGACAGATCCTCGATGCGACCGTTCAACGAGCGGATCTCTTCCTGCAGCTGGTCGATGCGCACGAAGGGATCGCCGCCGGCCTGCGCCATGCGCACGGGCGGCGCCGTCTCGGCCGGGGCGGCCGGCGTGTCGGCACCGAAGCCGAAGGGCGAGCCGACATCGAGGCTGAAGGCGTTCGAAGGCGTCGCGGCGAAGAGCGCGCCGGCCAAGGCGGTAACGGCGAGGAGCGGCATCGGTCTGGTCATCGAATGATCCCTGTCGGCCCGCGCGACGCGAACCGGGCGCAGGCCGGCTCGACGAACATGAGGGTGTGAGCGGGATCAGTGTGGTGGGGGCGAGTTCGGCGGAAGTAGGGCCTTGCCCGAAGCTTGCGTCATCCTAACCGTGCGGGGAGCAACACTGTTGCCGGCTCGCAACGCCGGGACGATCCGCCGGGACGGAAAACGGGCGCGGCGGAGGATGTCCGCCGCGCCCGCGAGATGAACGAAGCCTCGCGGCCTCGGGGTCAGGACCCGGCGCCGCCGAGGACGGTGACGGCGCGGCGGTTCTGGCTCCAGCAGGAGATGTCGTCGCAGACCGCGACGGGACGCTCCTTGCCGAAGGAGATCGTGCGCATGCGGCTGGAATCGACGCCGCGACGGGCGAGGTAGTCGCGGGCGGCCGCGGCGCGGCGGGCGCCGAGCGCGAGGTTGTACTCGCGGGTGCCGCGCTCGTCGGCGTGGCCTTCGACGGTGATGGCGTAGTTCGGATACTGGTTCAGCCACTGCGCCTGGCGGTCGAGCGTCTGCTGCGCGTCGGCGCGGACGACGGACGAGTCCGTGTCGAAGAAGATGCGGTCGCCGACGTTGACGGTGAAGTCCTGCGACGAGCCGGGGGTCGCGCTGCCCGCGACGCCGCCGGGGCCGCCCGCGCCGTAGCCGCCGGCACCGCCGGCGCCGCCGTAGCCGCCCTGCCCGCCGAGGCCGAGGTCGCCGGCATTGTTCGGCAGGGCCTGGTTCTTCGAGGCGCAGCCCGCGACCAGAAGCGAAGCGGCCAGAGCCGCGGCGAAGCGCAAGCCCGTACCCAGGGCGATCTGGCTCATGGACCAGCTCCTTCGATTGTTATGGTGTTTTCTAACCAGCCATTTACCACGCGGCCGATTAACACGGGGTAAAGCGCGGGCGGCCGAGAAGCCGTTCGAACGCGCCCATGTCCTTGACGTTGCGAGTGAATAGGGCCGCTTCGCGGCAGCGCAAAAAGAAGCGCGCCGGTGATGCCGGCGCGCCACGTTCAAGACGTTCGATCGGAAGGCGGCCGATCCTACTCCAGCGAGGGCGACCAGGCCGGGTCGGAGGCGAAGCCCGGCGTCGCGACCTGCTGCTCGTTCCGGCCGGTGAGGTCGATCGAGTAGAGCTTCGGCCCGCCGCCGCCCTGGGCTTCGCGGAAGAACATCACGACGCGCCCGTTCGGCGACCAGGTCGGTCCCTCGTTGTGGAAGCCGGAGGTCAGGATGCGCTCCCCCGAGCCGTCGGGCCGCATCACGCCGATCTGGAACTGGCCGCCGGTCTGCTTGGTGAAGGCGATGAGGTCGCCGCGCGGGCTCCAGACGGGCGTCGAGTAGGCGCCGTCGCCGAACGAGATGCGCGTCTGGCCCGACCCGTCGGCGTTCATCACGTAGAGCTGCTGACGCCCGCCGCGATCGCTCTCGAAGACGATGCGCGCGCCGTCCGGCGAATAGGAGGGCGAGGTGTCGATCGCCTGCGTCGAGGTCAGGCGTGTGGTCGCCCGCGAGCGCAGGTCCATGGCGTAGATGTTGGCGTTGCCGTCCTGCTGGAGGCTCATCACCACCTTCTGCCCGTCCGGGGAGAAGCGGGGCGAGAAGGTCATGCCGGGGAAGTTGCCGACGATCTCGCGCTGGCCGGTCTCGAGCTGCAGGAGATAGACCCGCGGCTCGGCCTGGCCGAAGGACATGTAGGTGATCTCCTGCCGGTTCGGCGAGAAGCGCGGGGTGAGGACGAGGTCGCGCCCGTCCGTCAGGTAGCGCACGTTCGCGCCGTCCTGGTCCATGATGGCGAGGCGCTTGCGGCGCTCGTTCTTCGGGCCCTGCTCGTCCACGAAGACGACGCGGGTGTCGAAGTAGCCCTTCTCGCCGGTCAGCCGCTCGTAGATCGCGTCGGCGATGATGTGGGCGACGCGGCGCCAGTTCTCGGGGTTGGTGTAGAACTGCTGCCCGTCGAGCTGGGTGTTGCCGTAGGTGTCCCACAGGCGGAACTCGACGCGCAGGCGCCCATCGGCCTCCGGGGTAACGCGGCCGGTGACGAGCGCCTGGGCGCTGATCGCGGTCCAGTCGGCGAAGCGGGGCGTCGCGTCGGGCGAGGCGTCCTTCTGGATGAAGGCGGCCTCGTCGATCGGTGCGAAGAGGCCCGAGCGCTTCAGGTCGGCCGTCACCACGTCGGAGATCTTGGCGCCGATGCCGTCGCGCGACAGGAAGTCGACGAGCGCGATCGGCATGGGCGCGACGTTGCCGCGGGTGACGTCGAGGCGCAGTTGGGCCTGTGCCGAGCCCGGCGCCAAGAGGGCGCCGGCGCCCAGAAGGGCCGTCACGGCAAGACAGATACGGGCGAGCTTCATCATCGGGTCGGTCCTCGTCACGGGGATGAAGGCCGGCCCGGCCGCGCCTCTCCCCGCTATTCACTGCAAATCCTGCCGCCCTCAAGGCCCGCCGAAAGCGGCGGAAGCCGGGCGACGCGCGGCGACGGATCGCCTCAGAACATCGCGCTCGGGTTGAACCCGACCTCGATGTAGTCGGCGAACTGGTCGAGCTTGTCCATCGGCAGCTTCAGCCCCTCGCCCCGGTCGCACTTCTGCACCGCGCGCTTGGCGCTCTCGTCGAAGGCGCGGTTGCCGCTGGTCTCGGTCACCTGCGGCTGGCCGTTGAGCTTCCCCGCTCCGTCGACGTTGAAGCGCAGCACGACGATGAGGCCCGCCGCGTCCTCGATGCCGGCCGGAAGCTGCCAGCAGCCGGCAAGCTGCTCGTTCAGAGCGTCGGTCTCGCCGCGCGACAGCTTGACGCCGGTGGTGCGCGAGGCGCCCGCGGCGGCCGGCGCCTCGGAGCGCTTGGCGCCGCCGCCGGACGCCTTCGACCGGTCGAGGAGCGCCGCGATCTCGTCGGCGTTGAAGTCCGACTCGGTCTCGCCGCGCGTTTCGCGCTCGGCGGTGCGGGTCGCCTCCGGCTTGGGCTTCGCCGTTTCCACCGGCTTCGGCTTTTCCGCCGGCGTCTCGGGCTTCGGCTCGGCGGTCTCGACCGGTTTCTCGGGCTTGGGCTTTTCCGGCTGCGGCTTCGGCGGCTCCGGCTTGGCCTCGGCGACCTTGACGGGCTCGGGCGGGCGCGGCCGGGTGACCGGCACGGGCACGTTGGTCGGCAGCGCCGGCTCCTGCGGCTGCGCGGCGACCTCCTGCGGCTGAGGCTCGGGCGGGGGTGGCGGCGTTTCCGCCACGGGCTCGGCCACCGGCTCCGGTTCGGGCTGGGGCTCGGGCGTCGGCTGGGGCTCGGGTTCCGGCGGCGGCGGAGGCGGCGCGGCTTCCGCGGCCGCCTGGCGCACCTCCTCGGGCCGCGACTGCGGCG
The DNA here is from genome assembly GCF_009765365.1 of Antarcticirhabdus aurantiaca. Taxonomy (GTDB): domain Bacteria; phylum Pseudomonadota; class Alphaproteobacteria; order Rhizobiales; family Rhizobiaceae; genus Antarcticirhabdus; species Antarcticirhabdus aurantiaca. The sequence continues at coordinate 81,749 of NZ_VTOM01000008.1, read as the reverse complement.
TCGGCGGGGTTTCGAGGTCGACCTCGTTCTCGCCGACGTTCTCGGCGGGCATCGGCAGGGTCGCGGGCTTCTCGGTCGGGGTGGGTGCCGGGGTGTCGGCGAGCGGCGCGGATTTGTCGCCCGCCACGGCCTCGCTGAACTCCTCGACGGAGACGAGGTCGACGGGCAGGCTCGCGGGCTCGCTCACCTCGAAGGGGGCCGGCGCCGTGAACGACACCATGCCCCAGCCGAGCAGCAGGGCGTGCAGCGATGCGGAAGCGACGATGCCGGGTTTCATGGGCGTGCTCGACGGGTCCTCAGGCGCCCGTTTCCTGGGCCGTGACGAGGCCGATGTTCTTGAAGCCGGCCGAGGAGATCAGCGCCATGATCTTCATCACGGCGCCGTAGTCGGCGGTCTTGTCGGCCTTCACGAAGATGCGCTCCTCGTAGCCGGTCTGGGCGATCGCCTGAAGCTTGGGGACCACCTCCTGCGGGGTGATCTCGGTCTCCTGGATGAAGACGCGCCCGTCCGGCTGGACGGAGATGGTGATCGGCTGGGTCTGCGCGCTCATCGGCTGGGCGCGCGTCTCCGGCAGGTCGATCGGAACGCCCACGGTCAGCATGGGCGCGGCCACCATGAAGATGATCAGGAGCACCAGCATGACGTCCACGAAGGGCGTCACGTTGATCTCGCTCATCACGCCGCGACGCCGGCCGCCGCGGCGTCCGCGCCGTCCACCGCCCGATCCGCCCGTCGCCGCAGACATGCCCATGGCTCGTGTCCTTCAAAGTCTCGGGGGCCGCGCTGCGGAGCGCGGCCCGTGCCGGGTGGCTCAGCGCGCGGATTGCCCGGCGCGCTCGTCGATCTGCCGCGATAGGATGGCGGAAAACTCGTCGGCGAAGGCTTCGAGCCGCATGCCGATCTTCCCCGCATCCGCCGACAGCTTGTTGTAGGCGACGACCGCCGGAATGGCGGCGACGAGGCCGATGGCGGTCGCGAGCAGCGCTTCCGCGATGCCGGGCGCGACCACCGCGAGGTTGGTCGACTGCGAGCCCGCGATCGCCTGGAACGAGGTCATGATGCCGACAACCGTGCCGAAGAGGCCGACGAAGGGCGCGGCCGAGCCGATGGTGGCGAGGAAGCCGAGGCGCGATTCGAGGTCGTCCATCTCGCGGGCGAGGGTCACGTCCATCGCCTTCTCGATGCGGGTCTGGAGGCCCAGCGGCGAGCGGGCGCCCTTCTCGAAGGACTTCTTCCATTCGCGCATGGCGGCGACGAAGAGCGCGCCCATGCCGCTGGTCTTGCGCTCGGAGAGCGTGTGGTACAGCTCCTCCAGCGACTGGCCCGACCAGAAATTGTTCTCGAAGTTGTTCAGCTGGCGGCGCACCCGGCCATAGCGCATCGTCTTGTCGATGATGATCGCCCAGGTCCAGACCGAGCACAGAAGCAGGCCGATCATCACCAGCTTGACGATCAGACCCGCCTGCCAGAACAGGTCCCAAAGGGAAACGGACCCTGCCGCGGCCAGCGCGCCGTGTACCACGTCCCCGTTCATTCGCCGTGTTCTCCGAGCGTTGCAGGCTCCGGCCGCTCCGTTGCGGCGGGTCCGGATCCTGAGCGTGCGTTCTTGCGGAAGATCGGACCCCGGCCGCCTCTTCGCCCCGATGCCGGGAGCCGGACCGCCGATCCAACCGGCTGCCCTTTCCCAAGGGAATCAGGTGAAAGAATGGCGTGTGCGGCGCACAATCCCCTTCGTCACGCCCATTCATGCCCCGTCAAGGTTGACGAAACCTTACCGTCAAACGAATCGCGAGGCGACGGCCTCGACCAACCGCATCGGCCGCCCCGCCTTCGACAGGACGACGACCTCCACGATGGCTTCGGCGACGAGTGCGCCCGCCTTCTCGATGCGCTGGTCGAGCGTGATGCGGATCCCCTTGATCGGGCGCGGGCGCGTCGTGACCGTCAGGACGTCGTCGATGCCGGCGGCCGAGCGGAAGTCGATCGTCATGCGCCGGACCGCGAAGAAGCAGGGCTCGCCGTAGGCGCCGTCGAGAAGCTCGCGATGCCCGACGCCGAGGAGACGGAGGTAATCGGTGCGCCCGCGCTCGAAGAAGTGAAGGTAGCGCGCGTGGTAGACGAGGCCGGAAAAGTCCGTGTCCTCGAAATAGACCCGCACGTCGAGGCGATGGCCGCCTTCGACGAGCTCTCCCGCGAGCCCGTGCCCCATGGTCGTCCTTTCCGATCCGCTGCCGGCAACCGTCATCCGCCTGTAACACAGCTTCGCCAAAGGGGCGCCGTTTCCGAGATCCATCCGAAAGGCCGTTTCCGTGACGCCCAGAAGCCTCGCCGCCCTCGCCGCCCTCCTTCTCGCCTCCACCGCCGCAGCCTCCGCCGAGCCGGTGTTCAACCGCATCGCCTCCTTCCCGGTGACGGCCAACAAGCCGGAGGGCGCGGACCTCGCCAGCCCCTCCTCCGCCGAGATCGTCGCCGCCAGCGCCGACGGCATGACCCTCGCCTATTCCGACAGCCCGGCCGGCGGCGTCGGCTTCATCGACATCGCCGATCCCCGCGCGCCCAAGGCCGGCGGCTTCGTCGCCTTCGAAGGCGGGGAGCCGACCTCGGTCGCCTTCGCCGGCGAAACCCTGCTCGTCGGCGTCAACACGTCGGAGAGCTTCGTCTCGCCCTCCGGCCAGCTCGCCGCGGTGAACGTCTCGACCAAGGCGGTCTCGGCGACATGCGAGCTCGGCGGCCAGCCGGACTCCGTCGCCGTCGCGCCGGACGGCTCCTTCGCGGCCGTCGCCATCGAGAACGAGCGCGACGAGGAGGTGAACGACGGTGCCCTGCCGCAGATGCCGGCCGGCTTCCTCGCGGTTCTGCCGCTGTCGAACGGCGCGCCGGACTGCGGCGCGATCAAGCGCGTCGAGCTGACCGGCCTGTCGGGCGACACGCCGGAGGACCCGGAGCCGGAGTTCGTCGACGTGAACGCCGACGGCGAGATCGTCGTGACGCTCCAGGAGAACAACGCCATCGCCATCGTCGACGGCAAGACGGGCGCGGTCACCGCCCACTTCTCCGCCGGCGCGGTGGCGCTGGAGAACGTCGACACGCAAGAGGACGGGCGCATCGCCTTCACCGACCAGATCGAGGCGCGCCCGCGCGAGCCCGACGCGGTGAAGTGGCTGGGCACCGACCGCCTCGTGATCGCCAACGAGGGCGACTGGAAGGGCGGCACCCGCGGCTTCACCATCCTGACCCGCGAGGGCACGGTCGCCTGGGAGTCCGGCCCCGCCTTCGAGATGGAGCTCGCCCGCGCCGGCCATTATCCGGAAGGGCGCTCGGACGCCAAGGGCGTCGAGCCGGAGGGCCTCGCCGTCGCGGAGTTCGGCGAGGAGCGGCTGATCTTCGTCCTGTTCGAGCGCGGCTCGGCGGTCGGCGTCTACCGAGACGCGGCCGGCGCCGCGCCCGAGTTCCTCCAGCTCCTGCCCTCCGGCATCTCGCCGGAAGGCGCGGTGGCGATTTCCGAGCGCAACCTTCTCGCCACCGCCAACGAGGCGGACCTCGGCGAGGATGGCGGCGCGCGCAGCCACGTCATGCTCTACGAGCGGGCGGAAGGCGCCGCCGCCTATCCGCAGCTCGTTTCGCTCGACGCGCAGAACGGCCGGCCGATTCCCTGGGGCGCGATCTCCGGCCTGTCGGCCGACCCAGCGGGCGCGGAGAAGCTCTTCGCCGTCAGCGACTCGGTCTATTCCGCCGCGCCGACGATCTACGCCATCGACGCCTCCTCGACGCCGGCGCGCATCACCCGCGCCATTCCCGTGACGCGGAACGGCGCGGCTGCCGAGAAGCTCGACATGGAGGGCATCGCCGCCGACGCCGACGGGACGTTCTGGATCGGCAGCGAGGGCGACCCCGAGAAGGAAGTGCCGCACGCCATCCTCCACGTCGGCGCCGACGGCGCGATCCTGGAGGAGATCCCCTTCCCCGAGGCGCTGACCGCCGGCCAGACCCGCTTCGGCACGGAGGGCGTCGCGAAGATCGGCGACACGCTCTGGCTCGCCATCCAGCGCAACTGGAAGGACGATCCGAAAAGCGCCGCCAAGCTCGTCTCCTACGACCTCGAGACCAAGGAATGGGGCGCCGTCCTCTACCCGCTCGACGCGCCGAAGGGCGAGGGCTGGGTCGGGCTGTCGGAGATGGCGGTGAAGGGCGACCATGCTTTTTTCGTCGAGCGCGACAACCAGATCGGCGATAAGGCCGCGATCAAGCAGATCACCCGCGTCGCGCTCGCCGAGCTGCAGCCCGCCCCGCTCGGCGGCGAGCTGCCGACGGTCGAGAAGGAGGTCGTCCACGACCTCCTGCCGGAACTGGCGAGCCTGACCAGCGGCTACGTCGTCGACAAGGTCGAGGGCTTCGCCTTCGACGCGGCCGGCACGGCCTTCGTCGCCACCGACAATGACGGCGTCGACGATTCCTCGGGCGAGACGCTGTTCTTCCGCCTGCCCGGCCTCTGACACCGGGAGCATCCGGCCGTAGGATCGAGGGCGGGGCCTCAGGGCCCCGCCCTTTTTCGTGTAGCCGACAGGAGCGAACCGTCATGGCCGATCCGCCGCCCGCCTTCGCCACCCGCGCCTCGCTGGCCGCCGACCTGTCCGCCCTCGGCCTGTCCGCCGGCGACCTCGTGATGGTCCATGCCGCCATGCGCCGCGTCGGCCCGCTCCTCAACGGCCCGGACGCGCTGATCGGCGCGCTCCTCGACGTCGTCGGACCGGCGGGGACGGTGATGGCCTATGCCGACTGGGACAGCCGCCAGGACGAGCTGACCGACGAGACCGACCGCGTCCGGCCGGAATGGCGGGAGCACGTGCCGCCCTTCGATTCCCTGCGCTCGCGCGCGACGCGGCTGAACGGCATCCTTCCGGAGTTCCTGCGCACGACGCCGGGCGCCCGGCGCAGCGGCAATCCCGGCGCCTCGGTCGCGGCTCTCGGCCGGCTCGCCGACTGGATCACCGCGGACCACCCGCTCGACTACGGCTACGGCGAGGGCTCGCCCCTCGCCAGGCTGGTCGAGGCCCGTGGCCGCGTCCTGATGGTCGGCGCGCCCTGGGACACGATGACCCTCCTCCACCACGCCGAGCATCTGGCGCGCCTGCCGAACAAACGCGTCTTCCGCGTCGAGGTGCCCTTCGCGGACGAGGATGGCACGCGCTGGCGCTGGATCGAGGAATTCGACACGGCAGCACCGGTGGTCGACGGCCTGCCGGAGGACGCGATCGGCCGGATCGTCGGGGCCATGGTCGCGGCGGGCGCCGGACGGCGGGGCCTCGTCGGCGCCGCGCCCTCGCTCCTCGTCGAGGCCGAGCCGGCAGTGCGTTTCGCCGTCGACTGGCTGGAGCGCTGGGCGTCGGCGCGCGAGTCGAACTGATCCCCGTCGGCCCGATCAGTCCTCCTGCCCGTCCTCGAAGAGGCTCGCCTGCGTCGCGCCGAGCGAGGACGGCACGGCGAGGCCGAGATGGCGGAAGGCGTGCGCCGTCATCAGGCGGCCGCGCGGGGTGCGCTGGATGAAGCCCTGCTGGAGGAGATAGGGCTCGACGATGTCCTCGATCGCGTCGCGCGGCTCGGAGAGCGCCGCCGCGATCGTCTCGATGCCGACGGGGCCGCCGCCGAAGTTCATGGCGATGAGGTCGAGGTAGCGCCGGTCGAGCTGGTCGAGGCCGAGCCGGTCGACCTCGAGCCGCGTCAACGCGGCATCGGCGACCGTGCGCGTGACCACCTCGGCGCCGCCGGCCTGGGCGAAGTCGCGCACGCGGCGCAGCAGGCGGCCGGCGATGCGCGGCGTGCCGCGCGAGCGCCGCGCGATCTCGACGGCGCCCCCCTCGTCCATCGCAAGACCCAGGATGCGCGCGCCGCGCGACACGATGCCGTGCAGCTCCTCCACGGTGTAGAAGTTCAGCCGCACGGGAATGCCGAAGCGATCGCGAAGCGGGTTCGTCAGGAGGCCGAGGCGCGTCGTCGCGGCGACGAGCGTGAAGCGGGAAAGGTCGATCTTCACCGAGCGCGCCGCCGGCCCCTCGCCGATGATGAGATCGAGCTGGAAGTCCTCCATCGCGGGGTAGAGTATCTCCTCCACCGCCGGACTGAGGCGGTGGATCTCGTCGATGAAGAGGACGTCGCGCTCCTCGAGGTTGGTGAGGAGCGCCGCGAGGTCGCCGGCCTTGGCGATCACCGGGCCGGAGGTCGAGCGGAAGTTGACGCCGAGTTCCTTGGCCATGATCTGCGCGAGCGTCGTCTTGCCGAGGCCCGGCGGCCCGACGAAGAGCACGTGGTCGAGCGCCTCGCCGCGGGCCTTCGCCGCCTCGATGAAGATCTTGAGGTTCGCCCGCGCCGCCGCCTGCCCGACGAAGTCGTCGAGCCGCTGCGGGCGCAGCGTCGTGTCGGCGTCCTCGCCGCGCTTCTCGGGCGTGATCAGGCGCTTGGTATCACTCATGGTCGAAGGGTCGTCCTCGTCGGTCATTGCGGATCACCCTCGCCTCAGAGCCGGCTCAGCGCCTTGAGGCCGAGGCGGATCAGGGTCGCGGACGAGGCGTCCTCGCCCGCCTCCTTGGCGGCGATGCCGACGGCGGATGCCGCCTGATCGCGGCCGTAGCCGAGATTGACGAGGGCCGACACCGCATCCTGGATCGGCGCGGGCGCGAGCCCTTCGCCGATGTCGCGCTTGAGACCGATGCCCTCGGCGAGCCCCACCCCGGCATAGGCCGGCGCGCGGTCCTTCAGCTCGGCGACGATGCGCGCGGCGACCTTCGGCCCGACGCCGGGCGCGCGGGCGATCGCCGCGCGGTCCTGGAGCGCGACGGCGCTGGCGAGATCGCCGGGCGCCATGATGCCGACGACGGCGAGCGCCACCTTGGCGCCGACGCCCTGCACCGTCTGGAGCAGCCGGAACCATTCGCGCTCGTGCGCCGAGGCGAAGCCGTAGAGCCGGATCATGTCCTCGCGGACATAGGTCTCGATGAACAGCGTCGCCGCCTCCCCCGCGCCCGGCAGATTGCCGAGCGTGCGCGCGCCGCAGAAGGCGAGGTAGCCGACGCCGTGGACATCGAGCACCACGTGGTCCTCGCCGATCTCGTCCACCGTTCCCTTCAGCTTGCCGATCAAGGATGCGTCTCCGGGCAGATGATGTCGAGGTCCGGGAAGTAGCCGCGGTAGCGCGCCCCGTCGCGCGTCAATAGGCGGTGCCCGGCGACGAGCGCGTGGGCGCCGATCAGGAAGTCCGGCAGCGTGCGCTCCCGCTGCCCGCCGCGCTGACGGTACAGCCGGTGCGCCTGTCCCGCCGGAAAGGCGGCGGCGAAGGGCAGGTCCTCCTCCACCGCCTCGAAGGGCGCGAGCAAGGCCCGCAGGGACCGCTCCTGCCCCGGATGCTGGGTGAGTTCCGCCCAGACCACGACGCTGACCGCGAGCCTGCCGTCGTCGCGTGCATCGAGCATCTGTCGTCCCGACCAGGCCCGCTGACCCGGATCGGCCCTGGCGGCGACGAGATCGACCAGGACGTTCGTGTCAACGAGGGTCGAGATCGTCACGCCGCCCCCGAAGATCGCTCATTGCTTCGTCGGGGCTGAGGCCGGCGAAATCCATGGTTCCGGCCACCGCCTGCAGGTGCTCCTCCAGCCGCCGCCGCCGCTCGCCTGCCGATTCGGCCGGCGGCTTGCGCACCAGCTCGACGAGATCGCCGCGATCGACGAACTCGACCTCGCTGCCCGGCCCGATGCCCAGCTTGTCGCGGATCGGCTTGGGGATCGTCACCTGGCTCTTCTCGGTCAGCCGCATGCCGACGCCTCCGTAATACGATAAGGTATTACCTACGGCGAGACCGTGAACAAGTCAAGAACAACGATGCGGCGGGCGCGTCGATGAGGCGGCGTCCATCACGCCGCATGTCGATGCGCGACGAGGGAGTTGACACCCCGTCGCGATCGTGCTGGATAGTGAACAAAGACAGAACGGAGAGATCGAACGAACCCTCAGGCAGCGGCGTAGGCCGCGAGACGCTGCGACGACTGGCGATGATGGGTGTGGCAGATGGCGATGGCGATCGCGTCCGCGGCATCCGCGGTGTCGAAGGTCGCGCGCGGCATCAGGACCTTCACCATCATCTGGATCTGATCCTTGTCGGCGTGGCCGACGCCGATCACGGCCTTCTTCACGGCATTGGGCGCGTATTCCGCGACCGGCAGGCCGGCGAGCGCGGGCACGAGCATGGCGATACCGCGGGCCTGGCCGAGCTTGAGCGTCGCGGTCGCGTCCTTGTTGACGAAGGTCTGTTCCACCGCCGCCTCGTCGGGGCGCAGGCGATCGATGACGGCCGCCAAGCCGTCATGCAGCTGGCGCAGGCGCGAGGCGAGGTCGAGCTTGTCGTCCGACGTCACGGTTCCGCTTGCGACGAAGCGGAGCGAATTGCCTTCCGTTTCGACGACGCCCCAGCCGGTGCGGCGCAGTCCGGGATCGATTCCGACGATGCGAATGGCCGTGACTCCCGGCATGTATGCGACCCTCTCATTCGTACGTGAGATCGGTCGTAAAGACAAAGGATGAACGGAGGGAAAACGAAGCATGCCTCCCGTTCGGGCCGGCTTCGCGCTATCCTTCGGGCTGATGTTGCGGGGCGGAGACAGGCCGATGAGCGAGGCGCTTTCGGGCCGGCGGATGACGCCGGAGGAGTTCTTCGAGTGGCAGGCCGAGCAGGACCGGAACTACGAGCTGGTCGACGGCGTGCCGGTGCTGCCGGTGAAGGCGATGACCGGCGCCTCGCATCGGCATGACTACGTGTCGGTGAACGTCCTGACCCTTCTGCGACAGAAGCTGCGCGGTAAGCCATGCCGCCCGCATACCGACGACATCGCCGTCCGCAACGCCAACCGCAACATCCGGCGTCCGGACATCGTCGTGGATTGTCGTTCGACGCCGGATGGCAAGACCACCGAGGCCCGCGAGCCGCGCCTGCTCGTCGAGGTGCTGTCGCCCTCGACCACGCGCTTCGACCGCTTCCAGAAGATCGAGGAGTACAAGGCCAACGACAGCATCCGCGTCGTGCTTCTCGTCGACACGCAGTCGCCCTCTGTCATCGTCTGGCGGCGCGCCGCGGACGGTTGGCGCTCGGAAACACTGACGGGCCTCGACGCCTCGATCCCGCTGCCGGAGATCGAGGCGGAACTCGCCATGGCCGAGATCTACGAGGACGTGCCCTTTCCGGCGCCGGCCGATTGAGGCGCGCCGCGGCTCAGGCCGCGGAAAGCTTGGCGAGGGTCGCCTCGTCCACCTCGTAGTTGGCGTAGACGTTCTGGACGTCGTCGTCCTCGTCGAGGTTGCCGATGAGCTTCATGACGCTCTCGGCCTTTTCCTCGTCCACCGGCGTGCCGGTCTGCGGCTTCCAGACCGTCTTGACGCTCTCGGCGGGCCCGAGCGAGGCCTCCAGCGCGCTCGACACGTCGCCGAGATCGCCGAAGGCGGTGTAGATCGTGTGGCCGTCCTCGTCCGAGACGACGTCCTCGGCGCCCGCCTCGATGGCGGCCTCCATCACCTTGTCGGCGCTGCCGGCGCCCGCGGGATAAACGATCTCGCCGACCCGGTCGAACATGAACGACACGGAGCCCGTCTCGCCCAGCGCCCCGCCCGCCTTGGTGAAGTAGGAGCGAACGTTCGAGGCCGTACGGTTGCGGTTGTCGGTCAGCGCCTCGACGATGACGGCGACGCCGCCGGGGCCGTAGCCCTCGTAGCGGATCTCCTCGTAGTTCTCCGTGTCACCACCCATCGCCTTCTTGATGGCGCGCTCGATGTTGTCCTTGGGCATGGACTGCGCCTTGGCGTTCTGGATCGCCAGCCGCAGGCGCGGGTTCATGTCGGGATCGGGCAGGCCCGCCTTGGCCGCCACGGTGATCTCGCGGGCGAGCTTGGAGAAGAGCTTGGAGCGGACCGAGTCCTGCCGCCCCTTGCGGTGCATGATGTTCTTGAACTGTGAATGGCCGGCCATGGCGACCCCGTTTCCCGCGTCGAGTGATCCGTGAATGGCCCGTCATATAAAAAACGCCCCGGTAAAGGTCCAGGACGAAGGCGGCGCGGTCTCTCCGCGCGTCCAGATGACGGGAGCGTGACTTTGCCTGGCGCGCGGGAGCGATAGGCTGACTTTGCCATCCCGGCCCGCTCGACGGAGGCTGATCTTGATCCGACCGTTGCTGATCGCCGCGCTTCTCGCCGCCCTGCCGCTGCCTGTCCTCGCGCAAGGGGCCGCGGATGGCCCGGCACCCTCGACCTGCCTCGCCGTCGCCGATGCCGGCCCGAACGTGCGCTTCGCCCGGATCGACGCCGGGGCGGCACCGATCCATCTGGCGCAGGCCCGCACGCGCGACCGCCTCGCGGCCGAGGTGCGGATCACCTATGCCGGCCACTCGACCTATCTCATCGAGAGTCCGGAAGGGGTTCTCTCGGCGACCGACTTCAACGGCGTCTATGGCGGCGATCCCCTTCCCCGCCTCGTCACGATGAACAAGGCCCATTCGAGCCACAACACGCCCAGTCCCGATCCCGGCATCGAGCACGTGCTGCGCGGCTGGAGCGAGGACGGCAACGGGCCGGCGCGCCACGCGGTGACGGTCGGCGACGTCTATGTCCGCAACGTTCCCACCGACATCCGCGGCTGGGGCGGCGGCATGGAGCCGGACGGCAACTCGATCTTCATCTTCGAGATCGCCGGGCTCTGCATCGGCCATCTCGGCCACCTGCACCACACCCTGACGGAGGAGGACTACGCCGCCATCGGACGCCTCGACGTCCTGATGGTGCCCGTCGACGGCGGCATGACGATGAGCCAGGAGGGCATGGGCGAGATCGCCGAGCGGCTGCACGCCTCGATCGTCCTGCCGATGCACCGGTTCCGCGGGCCGATCGACCGCTTCCTCGACAAGCTGCCGGACTTCGCCGTCGACAGGCGGACGGAGCCCGGCTTCTCGGTGTCGGTGCGCAGCCTGCCCGCGCAGCCGACGGTGATCGTGCTGGCGGGGGTGTGAGCGTCAGGCCCAGAAGGGCGGCAGCACCTCGTCGAGCCGTGGACCGACGCGCAGCGGCGAGACGCGCTCGGCAAGACCCGTGCGATCGGAGATCTCGACGCAGAGACCGCAGATCGTGGCCGGGCCGGAGGCGGCCTCGAAGCGACCGCGCGGAACCTTCGTCACGAACCGGTTGACCGGCTCCTCCTTGTCCATGCCGAGCGAGGAGTCGTAGTCGCCGCACATGCCGGCATCCGACTGGTAGGCGGTGCCGCCGACGAGGATCTGGTGGTCGGCGGTCGGCACGTGGGTGTGCGTGCCGACGACGACCGACACGCGGCCGTCGAGGAAATGGCCGAAGCACTGCTTCTCGCTGGTCGCCTCGGCATGGAAGTCGAAGACGATGGCGTCCGCCTGCTCGCCGAGCGGGCAGGCCGAAACGATCGCCTCCGCGGCGCGGAACGGATCGTCGAGTTCGGGATGCATGAAGGCGCGGCCGAGGACGTTGGCGACGAGGACGCGCGCGCCGTTTCTCGCGACGAAGAGGCCGGAACCCTGGCCGGGGGTGCCGTCGGGATAGTTGGCCGGGCGCAGGAAGGCGTCGTGGCGGGTGGCGAAGACCAGCGCTTCCCGCTGGTCCCAGACATGGTTGCCCGTGGTCATCACATCGGCGCCGGCCGCGATCGTGTCGAGGAAGATCTCCTCGGTGACGCCGAAGCCGCCGGCCGCGTTCTCGCCGTTCACGACGACGAAGTCGAGCTTCAGGTCGGCCACGAGGCCGGGCAGGCGCTCGATCACCGCGCTGCGGCCGGTGCGGCCCACCATGTCGCCGAGAAACAGGAAGCGCATCAGCCGCTCGCGGCCTCCTTGGCGGCCTTCATGCGGCCGAGCGCCCGCTTCACCGGCTCGCGCGCGGCGATGCGGTCCACCCAGGCGGCGAGCGCCGGGAAGTCGCTCCGCCCGTCCACGCCGTCGAGCCCCGAACGCGCCCAGGACCAGTTGATCATGTCGGCGATGCCGTAGGGACCGGCCAGCCATTCGAAATCCGAGAGCCGGCTTTCCAGGACGCCGAGGAGCCGACGCGTCTCGTTCTCGTAGCGCTCGATGGCGTAGGGGATCTTCTCCGGCGCATAGCTCTTGAAGTGGTGGAGCTGGCCGATCATCGGGCCGGTGCCGCCGACCTGGAAGAAGGTCCAGGAAAAGGTCTCCGCCCGGTGCGGCTGGGCGGTGGGCAGGAACTGTCCGGTCTTTTCGGCGAGGTAGACGAGGATCGAGCCGGACTCGAAGACGCGCATCTCGCCGCCGTTCTCCGTCCGGTCGACGAGAGCGGGAATGCGGCCGTTGGGGTTCATGGCGAGGAAGTCGGGCTTCTTCTGAAGGCCGGTCGAGATGTCGGTCATATGCAGGCCATATTCGAGCCCGCATTCCTCCAGCATGATGACCGGCTTCTCGCCGTTCGGCGTCGTCCAAGTATAGAGCTCAATCATCGTCTCGCCTTAACGTAAGGTGCGCCACTTCAGTCCGCGAAGCTAGGCTGGCCGACCGAATCTGCCAGGGACCGTCGTCCCGCGCCGGTTCGGCTTCGCCATAGCCATCCACCGACCAACCGGCAAGAACACGACAGGCCATCCATGCAGTCCCGACGCTTCCTCGCGCCCGCGCTCCTCGCCGCGACGCTTCTCTCCGGCTGCCTGTCCTTCGGCCCCGGCGATCCGACGCAGGACGTGGCGATCGACGGCCCGCAGGCGCTCGCCGAGGTCAACGCGTTCCGTGCCGCCAACGGTCTCGGTCCGGTGTCGCCCGATCCCCAGCTCACCCAGGCCGCGGCGATCCATTCGCGCCGCATGGCGTCCGTGCAGGACCTCAGCCACACGCTCGGCGGGGCCCTTCCCCGCCGCCTGGGCGCCGTCGGCTACAACCGGTGGAGCGCGGCGGCCGAGAACATCGGCAAGGGCTACATGACCTACGGCGCGGCGATGACCGGCTGGATCAACTCGCCCGGGCACCGCAAGAACCTCCTGAACCCGAACGTCAACCGCATTGGCGTCGCCGCGGCCCAGCCCGAAGGCCGGACCTATCCGCGCTATTGGACGATGATCCTGACGCGGCCGGACTAGCGGCGGACGATCCCCGCTTCGGTGACGATCATGTCGAGCGGCACGTCGAAGGCGTCGGTCGGGGCGCGCTCGACCTCCTGGGCGGCAAATGCGACGCCGACGAGGTGCGGCACGACGCCTCGCGCCCGGATCGCGGCGATCGCGCGGTCGTAATAGCCGCGGCCGTAACCGACGCGGCGGCACTGCCGGTCGAAGGCCGACAAGGGGACGAGCATCAGCTCCGGATCGAGGACGGCTGCCCCGGGTCCCGGCGCGAGCGTGCCGAAGCCCTGCGGCTCCAGCGGCGCGTCGCGCAGGAGCTCGCGGAACTGCAGCTCGCCCTCGACGATCGCCGGCACGCAGAGCCGGCAGCCGCGCTCGCTCGCGAAGGCGGTCATGGCGGGACGCAGGTCGATCTCGGAGCGGATCGGCAGAAAGCCGGACAGGATCGTGCCGGGCACGGGGTCGAGGATGTCGAGGAGCCGCTCGCAAACGATGAGCGAAGCTTCGATGCGCGCCTCGACGCTCATCGCTTCGCGCCGCGCGAGGGCAGCGGCGCGCGCGGCGCGCTTGGCTTCGCGAAGCTCGGCGTCGGGAAGGCCTGGCGGGGGGGCCGTGTCGCTCATGCCGCCGTCGATGCCGGAGCATGGGGCGCAGCGTCAAGGCCGAAGGAAAGACGAGTGGCGAGCCACGACGGCCGATGGGAAAGTCGATCCCGGGAACCTACAAAGTAGGTGGGCGCCATGTGCTCCGGCCCACGGACCGGAACAGGGACAGCTCCCTGGAGATCGATAAGGCCCCGGGGAAATGTCATCCCTGTCGAACCGCGCAGCCCGCCGACACCTGTTATAGGCGATCCGACCGGCCGCCGCCAGCGCGGGGCGCCCCGATCACGCGAAATGTTTGGAAAGCTTGAGGCCTTGCGCCTGGTAGTTCGAGGCGAGCGCGGTGCCGTAGAGCCGCGTCGGAAGCGCGACCATGCGCTCGTAGACGAGGCGGCCGACGATCTGCCCGTGCTCCAGGATGAAGGGCACCTCGTGGGAGCGCACCTCGAGGACGGCGCGGCTCCCCGCCCCGCCCGCCGCGGCATTGCCGAAGCCGGGATCGAAGAAGCCGGCATAATGGACGCGGAACTCGCCGACGAGCGGATCGAACGGCGTCATCTCCGCCGCGAAGGCCGGCGGCACGTGGATCGCCTCCTTCGACACGAGGATGTAGAACTCGTCCGGGTCCAGCACGAGATCGCCGGCATTCCCCAGGCGCAGCGGCTCCCAGAAGTCGAGAATGCGATGAGCGCCGCGCTTGTCGACGTCGACGACCGCCGTGTGGCGCTTGCCCCGATAGCCGACGAGCCCTTGCGCGTCGCCCGACAGGTCGATGGACAGCGCGATGCCGCCGCCGGTGATGCTGGCGTCCGGCGCGTCGGTCAGCCGCTCGGCGGCGTGGAGCGCCGACATCTCGGCCGGCTCCAGGGTCGGTCGGCCGGTGCGAAAGCGGATCTGGCTGAGGCGCGAGCCCTCGCGCACCAGGATCGGGAAGGTGCGCGGCGAAATCTCGAGGAAGAGCGGCCCGCTATAGCCGTCCGGCACCTTGTCGAACTCCTCGCCCCCGTCGGCGAGGACGCGGGTGAAGATGTCGAGGCGGCCGGTGGAGGATTTCGGATTGGCCGTCGCGCGCGTGCCGGCCGGCAGAGCGAAATGCTCCAGGAGTTCCACCACGTAGACGCAGCCGACCTCGAGAACCGCCCCGTCGGTCAGGGAAAACGTGTGGAGGCCGAAGCGTTCGAGCTTGTTCGAAACGGCATGTCCGCGCCCCGGCAGGAAGCTCGCCCGCACGCGCACCGCCTTCGGCCCGAGCCGGAGGTCGAGGCTCGCCGGCTGGATCTGGTCGGCGTCGAGGGCTCGTCCGGCGCGGATCGCGCCGGCCTCGAAGAGGGCCGCGATTCTCGCGTCGGGCAGGATTCCGTCGGTCATCAGCCTGTCGTCGTTCAGCGCCATGGCCGGCCATCCTAGCTGAGGTTTCTGAATCGCGCGTTGCCCTCATGCGCAGCTTCGCGCCCGCCTGACGATCCGTTCACGTCTTCGCACTTGCGAAGTTAAGCATACCATCCGATGTCGTGGGGAACGCCATTCGCAGATCGAGGTTCGCCCGAATGCCCACCGTCGCCGTCTTCGTCGGGTCCCTGCGCAAGGACTCCATCAATCGCAAGTTCGCGCAAAGCATCGGCAAGCTCGCCGGCGATCGCCTGACCTTCCGCTTCGTCGAAATCGGCGACATCCCGCTCTACAACGAGGATCTCTGGGCGAACCCGCCGGAGAGCGTGCTGCGGATGAAGCGCGAGATCGAGGCGGCGGACGCCGTCCTGTTCGTCACGCCGGAATACAACCGCTATTTCTCGCCCGCGATCAAGAACGCCATCGACTGGGGCACCCGGCCCTGGGGTAAGAACTCCTGGAGCACCAAGCCGTCGGCCGTGATCGGCGCGACGCCGGGCGCGACCGGCGCCTCGGCCGGCCAGAACTCGCTGAAGGGCCTCCTCACGGTTGTCGACACGGTGCTGATGGGCCAGCCGGAGGTCTACTTCCAGTACAAGCCCGAACTCTTCGGCGAGGACGGCTCGGTCACGGATGCCGCCACCCGCGACTTCCTGAACAAGTGGGTCGACCGCTTCGCGGCCTGGATCGAGCGCACGTCCGAGCCCAAGACCCGGGCGCAGGCCGACGCGCGCGTCGTCGCCTGAGAACAAATTGACGAAACCGGCCGGCGGCTGTATGGAGCCGCCGGATCGTGGTGATTTGGCCGGCCGGCTTGCAGCCACGTAAAACAACTCGCTAAAGGGCCGTTCCTTCGCTCGTATGAACCGACGAGGACCGGCTCGGCGTCTCGCCCCGGCCGGTGCCGACGATCGAAGGATGATCCGATGGACGAGACCGCCCGCTCGAAGCGCCCGACGCGCCCCGCCACCACGCTCGTGCATGGCGGGACGATGCGCTCGCAATTCGGCGAAACGTCCGAAGCGCTCTTCCTGACCCAGGGCTTCGTCTACGACACCGCCGAGGCGGCCGAGGCGCGCTTCAAGGGCGAGGAGCCGGGCTTCGTCTATTCCCGCTACTCGAACCCGACGACGCGCATGTTCGAGGAGCGGATGATCGCCCTCGAAGGCGCCGGCGACGCGCGCGCCACGGCTTCGGGCATGGCGGCGGTCTGGAGCGCCCTTCAGTGCCAGTTGAAGGCCGGCGACCACGTCGTCTCGGCCCGCGCGCTGTTCGGCTCGTGTCGCTACGTCGTGGAGACCGTGCTCGGCCGCGCCGGGATCGCCTCGACCTTCGTCGACGGGCGCGACCTCGACGCCTGGCGCGCGGCGGTGCGGCCGGAGACCAAGGTGTTCTTCGCGGAAACGCCGACCAACCCGACGCTGGAGCTGGTCGACATCGCGGGGATTTCGCAGCTCGCCCGCGACGTCGGCGCGCGCGTCGTCATCGACAACGTCTTCGCCACCCCCCTCCTCCAGAAGCCGCTGGAGCTCGGTGCCGACGTCGTCGTCTATTCCGCCACCAAGCACATCGACGGCCAGGGACGGTGCCTGGGCGGCGTCGTCCTCTCGTCCCAGGAGTGGGTGGACGAGTTCCTGGCGGACTTCTTCCGCCACACCGGACCCTCGCTCTCGCCCTTCAACGCCTGGACCTTCCTCAAAGGGCTCGAAACCCTGCCGCTGCGCGTCGCCCAGCAGACCCGCAGCGCCGCGGCCCTCGCCGACCGTCTCGCCGAGCTGCCGGGCATCGCCCGCGTCCTCTACCCCGGCCGCGACGACCATCCGGACGCGGCGCTCGCCCGGCGGCAGATGAAGGGCGGCTCGACGCTCCTCGCCTTCGAGCTCCAGGGCGGCAAGGAAGCGGCCTTCCGCTTCGCCAACGCGTTGGAGGTCATCAAGATTTCCAACAATCTCGGCGACTCCAAGAGCCTCGTCACCCATCCCGCGACGACGACGCACAAGAACCTCGCGCCTGAGGTTCGCGCCGAGCTCGGCATCTCGGACGGGCTCCTGCGCCTGTCGGTCGGGCTGGAGGACGAGGACGACCTCCTCGACGACGTGACTTTCGCGACGAAGGCTGCAGCGCGCTAACCGAACAAGCGCGCCGCCTCGCGCAGGCGAAACGCCGTCGTCCAGAGCGTGACGGCGGCAAAACCGTAGGCGAGCGCGGGAAAGGCCGCGGGGAACAGGCAGAAGGCGAGGAAGACGGCGATCGTTTCCGTCGCTTCGGCGAGCCCCGTCGTGAAGTAGATCGACTTCTCGCCCCGCGCGCGGCTTTCGAGCCCGCGCTTGGCGGCGAGCGCGGAGAAGGCGAGGAAGCTCGCGCCGTTGGCGTAGAAGGCGCAGAGAAGAACGGCCGCCGGCAGGGCGTTGACGGCCGGATCCTGGATCGCGAAGCCGAGCGGGATCAGCCCGTAGAAGGCGAAGTCGAGAACGATGTCGAGGTAGCCGCCGAGATCGGTGCGCCGCGTTTCGGCCGCCAGCGCCCCGTCGAGCCCGTCGGCGAGGCGCGAGACGAGAACGAGGAGGCCCCCGAGGAGCGGGAGACCCAGCGCGATCGCCGCGAAGGCGGCGGCGCCGAGAAGGAAGCCCGCCACCGTCACGCCGTTCGGGGTCGCGCCGGCAGCCTTCAGCCGCAGCGCCGCGCGTCTCAGCCAGGGATCGAGATGCGGCCGGATCAGCCCGTCGAGCATGTGCGTCTCCATCCTCCAGCCGCCCGATTGACCCGCCGGCGCGGGCTCGTGATAGAACGCCCACCCGAGCGCCAATCCGATGGACGGCCCATGTACAAGGCGACGACGCGACATATCACGGTGACGGTGACGCCGACCTATCTCGCGGACCAGTCGAAGCCGGACGAAGGCTCCTGGGTCTGGGCCTACACGGTCGAGATCGAGAACGGCAGCCGGGAGCCGGTGCAGCTGCGCTCGCGCCACTGGCGCATCACCGATGCCCGCGGCCACGTCGAGGAGGTCACGGGCCCCGGCGTCGTCGGCGAGGAACCGGTGCTCTCCCCCGGCGACAGCTTCACCTACACCTCGGGCTGCCCGCTGCCGACGCCCTCCGGCTTCATGACCGGCACCTATCGCATGCAGGGGCCCGACGGCGGCTTCTTCGACGTCGAGATCCCCGCCTTCTCGCTCGACCTTCCCGAAGAGCGCCGCACGCTCAACTGATGGCGCTGACCGTCCGCCGCGTCGCGATCGCGAACTACCGCTCGATCCGCCGCATCGCCTTTCCGCTGGAACCGCTGACCGTCTTCGTCGGCGCCAACGGCACGGGCAAGACCAACCTTTATCGCGCGCTGCAGCTCGCCCAGTTCGCAGCCCGCGGCACCCTTTCGGCCGAGATCGCCGGCGAAGGCGGCATGGAGGCGGTCTTCTGGGCCGGACGCCTGCCGAAGAACGAGGCCCTGCGAATCGCCGTGGAGGTGGAACTGGGCCCCGCGGCGGCGGAAGGGCCGGCGGTCCTCGCCTACGGCTTCGAGATCGGCTTCCGCATGCTGACCATGGCTGCCTTTCCTTTCGAGCCGCAGGTCAAGACGGAAACGCTGCATCGCCTGTCCGGCCGCCGCCGCACCCTGCTTCTCGAACGGCGCGGCCCGCGCCTCGCCGCGCGCCGCGAAGGCGACGGTCTCGTTCCGGTCGAACTCGATCTCCTGGCCTCCGAGACTGCCCTGTCGCGCCTGGAGGACGCCGGCGCCTTTCCGGAGATCGATCTGGCACGCCGCTCGCTGCTCGACTGGCGCTTCCACCATGCCCTGCGCACCGATCCGCAGGCGCCGATGCGCCGCCCGGCGCTCGCCGTCGCCAGCCCCACCCTCGACGCCGACGGCGCCAACCTCGCCGCCGTTCTCGCGACTCTCGTCCACATCCGCGAGGACACGGCCGAGCTCGACGCCGCGATCGCCGACGCCTTTCCCGGCGCCCGGCTCGACGTGCCCGAGCCGGGCCGCGAGGCGAGCTTCGGCCTCAGCTTCCGCGAGCATCCCCAGCGCGTCTTCGGCGCGAACGAGTTGTCGGACGGCACGCTGCGCTACCTGTCGCTCGCGGGCGCTCTTCTCGCCTATCGTCGCCCGGCTCTCCTCGCCTTCAACGAGCCGGAAGCGAGCCTCCATCCGGACCTTCTGCCGCCGCTGGCCCGGCTGATCGCCCGCGCCGCCGACGGCGGGGGATCGATCTGGCTCGTGACCCATTCGCCCGTTCTGGCGGACGCCCTAGCCAAGGCCGGCGGCCTGGTTCCCCGGCGCGTCGAGAAGGATCGCGAGGGGGCGACGAGCCTTGCCGGCCTCACGCGCTTCGGCGACTTCGCCGAGGTGGATACACCGGGAACTTGAACTTGGCCGCGACTGCAATCCGCGGCTTCACGCAAAATCAACACAGCGGGTTCTAAATCCGTGCCGATCCGCTCGGCCGCCAAGGAAGCAGCCGGCACGGGCGGCGGTAATGACATGCAGGCGCCGAATGCGACACTTGCGGACCCGCGTACGAACGATCGATGCATCGGCGGAGGCGGAAGCCCCTCCCGATCTCCCTCATCGATCCTGGCAGCTGCTCACCGAGAGCCTGCGCGAGGCCAATCACGCTTTGAGCGACAAGCTCCGGCACGTCGAGGCGGCGCTCGACAACATGTGCCAGGGTCTCTGCATGTTCGACGACGAGGCGCGCCTCCTCGTCTGCAATCGGCGCTATCGCGAAATCTTCGACCTCGCCGAGGATGAGGTCGCACTCGGCATGTCGCAGAGCGACCTCTGCGCCGCGCTCATCGAGCGGGGCGCCTATCCGCCCGGTACCTCGGTCGAGACCGTCATCGAACACACGCGCGCGGCCCTGCGCCGGAACGACGGCATTCCGATCCTGCGCGCCCTCGCAGACGGGCGGATGCTTTCGGTGCAGTATCGCCGCCTGGACGGTGGTGGTTGGGTCTCGACCTTCGAGGACGTGACGGAGCACCGGCGCACCGAGGCGCGCGCCGCGCATCTCGCCGGCCACGACGCGCTGACCGATCTCGTCAATGCGCGCACGCTTCGGCACGCCCCCCACCGACTGCTCGGCGCGTTCGATCGCGACAGGCCGGTTCTGGCGGCCTTCCAGCTCGACATTCTACGCTTCAAGGCGATCAACGACACCTACGGACACGCGGCGGGCGACGAGGTGCTGCGCATGGTGGCGGATCGCCTGCGCCAGGCGACGCGATCAGACGACGTCGTCGCGCGGCTCGGCGGCGACGAGTTCGCGATCCTTCGCCGCGTCGAGAACGACGTCGCCGCCATGAGCTTCGCCGAGCACCTGCGCCTGACGCTGTCCCGCTCCTTCGACCTCGGAGCGGACCGGGTGGAGGTCGGCGCCTGCGTCGGCGTGGCGCTGCGCGAGGGGATCGTCGGCGACGTGGAGCCGCTCCTTCGCGAGGCGGATCTCGCGCTGCGCTGCGCCAAGTCCGAGGACCGCGGCGAGGTGCGCGTCTTCGACGTGGCCATGGCGGACAGCGCGCAGATGCGCCGTGACCTCGAGCTGGAGCTCCGGCAGGCCCTCGTGCGCAGCGAGTTCGAGCTGCACTACCAGCCGCTGGTCGAGATCGACACCAAGCGCATCGTCGCCGCTGAAGCGCTGATCCGCTGGCGCCATCCCGAGCGCGGCCTCGTGCCGCCGGCGACCTTCATTCCCCTGGCGGAAGAGGTCGGGCTGATCGTGCCGATCGGCGACTGGGTGGTTCGGCAGGCCTGCGCCGACGCGACGCGATGGCCCGACCACATCGTGGTCGCGGTGAACGTGTCGAGCCTGCAGATGCGCCGGAAGGGCTTCGCCGAGCTCGTGCTGCGGACGCTCTCCGTGACCGGCCTTCCGCCCGAGCGGCTCGAACTGGAGTTGACGGAAAGCGCCCTTCTGGAAGACGACGACACGACGCTTCGCAACCTCGCCGGCTTGCGCGAGGCGGGCGTGCGCTTCGCCATCGACGATTTCGGCACGGGCTACGCCTCGCTGAGCTACCTGCGCCGCTTCCCCATCGACAAGATCAAGATCGACCGCTCCTTCGTGACGGATGCCGAAACGAGCGCCGACGCGCTCGCCATCATCCGCGCCGTCGCGGGCCTGGGCACCAGCCTCGGCATGACGACGGTGGTGGAAGGCGTCGAGACCGAGCAGCAGCTCGACCTCGCGCGCGGCGAGGGCGTCGATCAGGTGCAGGGCTACCTGATCAGCCGGCCGGTGCCCGAGGACGGCTTCTCCAGCCTCGTGAGCAAGGATCCCGGCTGACCGGCCGCCCGACTCATTCCCACTCGATCGTGCCGGGCGGCTTGGAGGTCACGTCGTAGACGACGCGGTTGACGCCCTTCACCTCGTTGATGATGCGCGTCGCGGCGTTGCCGAGGAAC
Source organism: Antarcticirhabdus aurantiaca (assembly GCF_009765365.1). Lineage (GTDB taxonomy): Bacteria > Pseudomonadota > Alphaproteobacteria > Rhizobiales > Rhizobiaceae > Antarcticirhabdus > Antarcticirhabdus aurantiaca. Next base: position 60,232 of record NZ_VTOM01000008.1, on the reverse strand, counting down.
TCCATGTCGAAGGCATAGAAGTCCGCCGTCATGCCGTCGACGGAGGTGACCGCGCGCAGCGCCAGCACGAACTCGTAGGTGCGCCCGTCGCCCATGACGCCGACCGTCTGGACGGGCAGGAGCACCGCGAAGGCCTGCCAGATCGCGTCGTAGAGCCCGGCCTTGCGGATCTCGTCGATGAAGATCGCGTCGGCCTGGCGCAGGATGTCGAGCTTCTCGCGCGTCACCGCGCCGGGGCAGCGGATGGCGAGGCCCGGTCCCGGAAAGGGATGGCGGCCGACGAACTGGTCGGGCAGGCCGAGCTCGCGCCCGAGCTCGCGCACCTCGTCCTTGAAGAGCTCGCGCAGGGGCTCGACGAGCTTCATGTTCATGCGCTCGGGCAGCCCACCGACATTGTGGTGCGACTTGATCGTCACCGACGGGCCGCCGGTGAAGCTCACCGATTCGATCACGTCGGGATAAAGCGTGCCCTGCGCCAGGAAGTCGGCGCCGCCGAGCTTCTCGGCCTCGGCCTCGAAGGTCTCGATGAACAAGCGCCCGATCGTCTTGCGCTTCTTTTCCGGGTCCGTCTCGCCTTCGAGGGCGTCGAGGAAGGTGTCCTGAACCTCGGCATGGACGAGCGGGATGTTGTAGTGGTCGCGGAACATCGAGACCACCTGCTCCGCCTCGCCGAGGCGCAGGAGGCCGTGGTCGACGAAGATGCAGGTGAGCTGGTCGCCGATGGCCTCGTGGAGGAGCACGGCCGCGACGGAGGAGTCGACGCCGCCCGAAAGGCCGCAGATGACGCGCGACGATCCCACCTTCTGGCGGATCTCGGCGATCGCTTGGCTCCGGAAGGCGGCCATGGTCCAGGTGCCCGGCGCCCCGGCGATGCGATGGACGAAGTTGGAGATCAGCTTGGCGCCGTCCGGCGTGTGCGCGACCTCGGGGTGGAACTGCACGCCGTAGAAGCGGCGGCTCTCGTCGGCAATGGCCGCGAAGGGCGCGCCCGGCGATGCCGCGACGATCTCGAAGCCGGGGGGAAGCGCCGTCACCCGGTCGCCGTGGCTCATCCAGACCTGATGGCGCGTGCCCTCGGCCCATATGCCGTCGAAGAGCGGCGAGCCCTTCTTGACCTCCAGGAAGGCGCGCCCGAACTCGCGGTGAAGCCCGCCCTCGATGCGGCCGCCGAGCTGGGCGCACATGGTCTGCTGGCCGTAGCAGATGCCGAGCACCGGCAGGCCCGAGTCGAACAGGGCGTCCGGCGCGCGCGGCGAGCCGTCGTCGATCGTGGACGCAGGCGATCCCGAGAGGATGACGCCGCGCGGGCGCAAGCGCTCCAACCCTTCCGCGGCGGACTGGAAGGGAACGATCTCGGAATAGACCCCGGCCTCGCGGACGCGACGCGCGATGAGCTGCGTCACCTGGGAGCCGAAGTCGACGATGAGGATGGTGTCGGGGTGCTGGGTCATGGCGGACTTCTAAGGAGAAACGCCGGAAAGGCAAGGCGTCGCAACGATCGTCATCGAACAATCATCGCGCCGTCACGGCTTTGTCGCCGCCGGCGGGCCAAGGCAGGTGCCGCGATCAATCTCCCTTCGGAGCCGATTCCATGCGCCGTCTTCTCGCTTCATCCGCGCTCGCCGCGCTTCTCGTCGCGCCCGTCATGGCGCAGGACGCCCAGCCCGACGGCCGCGCCTTCCCCGCGACCCTGGCGGGCCAGGCGATCCTGCCCGCCGAGACCCTGGTGCCCGCCCCGGCCGACGCGCCGGAGCACTTCCGCCATGCCGGCAAGTTCACCACGCCCGACCGCCACCGCAGCGACGCGCTCGGCTCGGTCCCCGGCATGGACGGCAAGCGCCCGACCGGCCTGTCGCTGCCCTTCGACGGCCAGCCCGTGCAGGGCTTCTCCGGCATCAAGTCGGTGGGCGACGGCACCTACTGGACGCTTTCCGACAACGGCTTCGGCTCGAAGAGCAACTCGTCCGACGCCCTCCTGATGCTGCACCACATCCGCCCCGACTGGCAGGCCGGCACGGTGGAGCGGATGGAGACGGTGTTCCTCACCGATCCGAACCGCCTCGCCCCCTTCCCCATCGTCTCGGAAACGGAGGGCAAGCGCTACCTCACCGGCGCCGACTTCGACGTCGAATCGATCCAGCCGGACGAGACCGGCTTCTGGGTCGGCGAGGAGTTCGGCCCGTGGCTCCTGCGCTTCGACCGGCAGGGCCGGCTGGAAAGCGTCCACGCGACGCGCGTCGGCGAGACCGAGGTGAAGTCGCCGGACAACCCGACGCTCGTCCTGCCGGGCAAGCCGGACGCCCAGCCCACCGCCTTCAACATCAAGCGCTCGGGCGGCTACGAGGGGCTCGCCCGCTCGCCCGACGGCGCGAAGCTCTACGGCCTCCTGGAAGGCCCGGTCTACGTCGACGGCAAGGCCGAGACCACGCCGGACGGACGCACGGCGCTTCGCATCGTCGAGTTCGACGCGGCGGCGGGCGACTGGACCGGCCGCTCCTGGCTCTACCCGCTTCCCGAGGGCGGCGAGGCGATCGGCGACTTCAACATGATCGACGACACCCACGCCCTCGTCATCGAGCGCGACAACGGCGCCGGCCGGGAAGCCCAGGCCTGCGCCGGCGAGCCGGACGCCTCCTGTTTCGCCACGCCCGCCAAGCTGAAGCGCGTCGCCAAGATCGCGCTGACGCCGGAGGGCGCGGGCGAGCCGGTCGCCAAGATCGGCTACATCGACCTCATGGACATCCAGGACTCGAAGGGCCTAGCGCGCCAGGGCGGGATCGAGGGCGGCTACGACATGCCCTTCGTCACCATCGAGAACGTCGACCGCGTGGACGAGACGCACATCATCGTCGGCAACGACAACAACCTGCCCTTCTCGGCCGGCCGCGCGCTGAACAAGGCGGACGACACCGAGTTCGTGCTGCTCGAAGTCGGCGACTTCCTGAAGGCCGAGTGAGACTCAGGCGGGCGCGTCGAGGGGCGCGCCCGCTTCCAAGGCTTCGGCGAGCCGGTCCACGGCCTGGCCAAGGTTCTCGTCGACGACGTGGAGCAGCGTCGTCCAGTCGTCGTAGTGGTGCAGTTCGCTCGCCCCGTCCGAGATGCCGCGGAAGCCGCACAGCGGCACGCCGAATCGCCGGCAGGCGCGCATGACGGCGAAGGTCTCCATGTCCACCATCTCGGCGTCGACGCCGTCATAGCCCGCGCCCGACACGACGTTGCCGCCCGTCGACAGGCGAACGGCGGGAACGGCGGGAACGGCCGCAACGGGCAGCGCCAGCGGCACGTGAACGGGATGGTCGACGAAGGGCGTGACGCCCTTGGTGAAGCCGAGCGCCGAGGCGTCGACGTCGCGCCAGGCGACGCTCGCCGCGGCATAGACCGCGCCCTGTTCCAGGACGCGCGAGCCGGCCGAGCCGAGCGAGACGACGAGGTCGGGAAGGCCCCCGCCGCGCGCCAGAGCCGAAAGCGCGAGGCTTGTTTCGAGCGCCGCCTCGATCGGACCGACGCCCGTCATCCAGGGACGGATGCGCCGGCGCAGATGCGGCCCGTATTCCGCCGCCGCCGCCATGACGAAAAGCACGCGCCGGCCGCCGACAAGGGCGACGTCGGGCACGAGACCGGGATGCGCTGAACTCGTCATGGTCGGAGCTTCATCCCAGAACGTCCCGTCAGTTGAGCCACCAGATCGACGCGTTCAACAGCGTCGCATAGGAAACCCAGACCGCGTAAGGCACGAACAGCCAGGCCGAGATGCGATCCTGCCGCCACGCCACGCCGACAAAGGCGAGGATGGTGGCGAGAAGCAGCATCACCACCACCAGCGCAACGCCGGTCAGGTGGAGCGAGAAGAAGACGATCGGCCAGGCGAAGTTCAGGACGATCTGCACCCACCAGAGCCGTTGGGCCGTGACCCGCCGATGCTGCCAGACGCGCCAGCCGGCCACGCCGACGAGAATGTAGAGAACGAACCAGACCGGTCCGAAGACCCAGCCGGGCGGATTGAAGGCCGGCTTCTGGAGGCCGGCATACCATTCGCCCGGCGCCGTCAGAACACCGATCGTCGACCCGCCGCCGAGGGTGAACAGGAGGAACGCGATCAGAACCAGGATACGCAGACACAACTCCCGCGATTGGGCGCCATCAGAGGCGGCTCGTTCTCCGCTCTCAGCCACCACCTTGACGTTGCATCGCGGCGAAAAAAAAGCCGTCTGTGCCGGTTCTCCCCGGTGAAAGCAGCAATCCGCGGCCATCCCCAAGTTTTTCCGTCCGGTACCGTTCCGGCGCGCCCGGCAGCGCGTCGCGCCAGAGCGCCCTGGCATCTTCGACGCGGAACGCCGGATGCTTGGCGAGGAAGGCCGCGACGCGGTCGCGGTTCTCCTCGGGCAGCAGCGAGCAGGTCACGAAGACGAAGCGACCGCCCGGCCGCACGAAGGCGGCGGCCCGGTCGAGAACGCCGTCCTGCTCGCTCATCCGCTTGGCGACCGTCCCTTCCGACAAGCGCCACTTGGCATCCGGCCGACGCCGCCACGTGCCCGTGCCCGTGCAGGGGGCGTCGACGAGAACGAGGTCCATCGTGCCCGCGAGCGGCGACAGGTCGTCGCGCGGCGCGTGGACCTCGACGTTGGCGAGTCCGGCGCGGCGCAGGCGATCGTGGATCGGCGCGAGGCGCGTGCGGTCGGCATCGAAGGCGTGGATCTCACCGGTGTTGCGCATCGCGGCGCCGAGCGCCAGCGTCTTGCCGCCGGCGCCGGCGCAGTAGTCGAGGACGCGCTGCCCCTCCCCCGCGCCGGCGAGCAGCGCCACGAGCTGCGAGCCCTCGTCCTGGATCTCGAAATGTCCCTTCTGGAAGCCGGCCTCGACCTGGACGTTGGGGTGGCGCCGGTCGCCCTCGATCGGGTCGATGCGCAGGCCCGCCGGCGCGAGCGGGCTGCGATGCGCCTCGAAGGGCGCGAGCTCTCGCTCCACCGCCTCCGGCTCGGCGAGGAGCGTGTTGACGCGCATGTCGAGCGGGGGACGGGCGGCGAGCGCCTGCGCCTCGCCGATCCAATCGGCACCGAAGGCGTCCGCGAAGCGCGGCGCGAGCCAGTCGGGCAGGTCGGCGCGGATCGCGTCCGGCGCCTCGTCGAGGTCGCGGTTCAGGAAGGCGTCGAGGATCTGCCGGTCCGGCAGCGCCGGCGCGAAACGATCGCCATCGAGCGCGACCGCGAGCCGCTCGACGCTTCCGGACGGCTCGGCGAGCACGGCACCGATCACGAGGTCCGCCGGCGCGTTGCTGCCGATGCGCCAGGCGATCGAGCGCCGCCGCCGCAGAACGTCGTAGACGAGGTTGCCGATCGCCGCCCGGTCGCCCGAGCCGGCGAAGCGGTGGGACAGGCCCCAGTCCTTCAGCGCGTCGGCGACCGGCCGGCGCCGCGCATCCATGTCGGCGACGATCTCCGCCGCCGCCGCCATCCGCCCGCCTAGGCGCACGGGACGATCTCCCCGGGACGAGAAACGGGGACATGGGCGATGAGGCTGCGGCTGTGGGTCAATCGATTAGGCTTCGTAGGGGTTGAGGAGCTTCGCGCCGTTCGGCTCGACGTGCCGGATGTTGCGCGGGGGAACGACGAGGTCGGGTGTGACAGCAGTGGCGGCAATGAGGTCGGCATTGCTGGATTGACGATCCTGTTCCAGCATGCCGCGCGACCGCCGTATCGATATTCAAGTCGGCCTCAGGATAAGCGCCGCGGTGCCCCGCAACAAGGCGCCGGACTGACTGCAGAACGGCGGAAGGGCCGGGATCGCTCCCGGCCCTTCCGCTTCTTCGTCTCTGATCCCGATCGGCTTACTCGGCGGCCTGCTGCGGCGTCTCGGAGGTCACCGAGATTGCCGGCTCGCGGCCTTCGAGGACGCGGCTGGCAGCGCGCACGCCCGCTTCGTAGTCCGGATGGACGCGGCCGAAATGGACCATCTGCCGCTCGTAGATCTCCTCCGGAATGCCGCTCATCGCCGCCGCGATGTTGGCGAAGAGGCGCTTCTTCTCGCCCTCGTCGAAGAGGTTGAACAGCGCGCGGACCTGACCGTAGTCGTCGTTGCCGTCGCGATGGTTGTAGCGGTCGGCGTCGCCGTGGATGCGCAGCGGCGGCTCCTGCGCGGACTTGTCTTCGAACGGGCCGTTCACCGAGTTCGGCTCGTAATAGGCGTTCGGGTTGCCGGTCTTGAGGCCCCCGTAGACGTTCATCTGGCCGTCGCGGTGATAGTGGTGGACGGGAACGCGCGGCTGGTTGACCGGGATCGACTCGTAGTGCGTGCCGAGGCGGTAGCGATGCGCATCGGCATAGGAGAAGACGCGCGCCTGGAGCATCTTGTCCGGCGAATAGCCGATGCCCGGCACGATGTTGGAGGGCGAGAAGGCCGCCTGCTCGATCTCGGCGAAGTAGTTCTCCGGGTTCCGGTTCAGCTCGAGGACGCCGACGTCGATCGGCGGGTACTCGGCATGCGGCCAGACCTTGGTGAGGTCGAACGGGTTGTAGCTCGTCTTTCCGGCGTCGAGCTCGGGCATGATCTGGACCTGCACGGTCCAGCTCGGGAATTCGCCCTTCTCGATCTTGCCGAAGAGCTGCTCCTGGTAGTGCTCGCGCGTCTTGGCCGTGACCTGGTCGGCTTCCTCGTTGGTGAAGAACTTGTGGCCCTGCCGGGTCTTGAAGTGGAACTTCACCCAGTAGCGCTCGCCCGCGTCGTTCCAGAACGAGAAGGTGTGGCTGCCGTAGCCGTTCATGCGGGTCGGGTCGACCGGCAGGCCGCGGTCCGACATCAGGATCGTGACTTGGTGCAGCGACTCAGGGCTCAGCGACCAGAAGTCCCACATGGCGGTGGGCGAGCGCAGGTTCGTCTTCGGGTGGCGCTTCTGCGTGTGGATGAAGTCGGGGAACTTGTAGGCGTCGCGCACGAAGAAGACCGGCGTGTTGTTGCCGACGAGGTCCCAGTTACCCTCGCTCGTGTAGAACTTCAGCGCGAAGCCGCGCACGTCGCGCTCGGTGTCCGAGGCGCCCTGCTCGCCGGCGACGGTGGAGAAGCGCGCCAGCATCGGCGTCTGCGTGCCCGGCTGGAAGACCTTGGCCTTGGTGTACTTCGAGATGTCGCCGGTGATCGTCAGCGTGCCGTAGGCGCCCCAGCCCTTGGCGTGGACGACGCGCTCGGGAATGCGTTCGCGGTTCTGGTGCGCCAGCTTCTCGATCAGCTGGTAGTCCTGGAGAAGCACCGGGCCGCGCGAGCCCGCGGTCCAGGAGTTCTGGTTGTCCGGCACCGGTGCGCCGGCCGTCGTCGTCAGGGTCGTGCGATCCGTCATGCCTCGAGGCTCCTTCGCTTGGAATCGTTCCAGGCGAGAGATACCTGTTGCCGTCAATCGATCCCAATCGTATTTCCCGACCAGGCCGATCAGGAAAACCGATCAGACATGCTGACGACGCGCCAATTGCGTTATTTCGAAACCCTCTGCGACACGCTGCACTTCGGCCGGGCGGCCAAGCGCCTCAACGTCAGCCAGCCGGCTTTGTCGGGGCAGATCGCGCAGATGGAGGCCTTTTTCGGCGCGCCGCTCTTTGATCGCCGGCCGAACGGGGCGACGCTGACCCGCGAGGGTGAGGCGGTGCGCGCGGGCGCTGCCCGGGTTCTCGCCGAACTCCGGACGCTGGAAGCGCTGGCTCCTTCCGTCGGCGCCGTCCTGGAAGGGCGGCTGCGGCTCGGGCTCATCGCGACCGTCGCCCCCTATCTCCTGCCGAGCCTCCTGCCGCGGCTGCGCGCCAACCATCCGGCGCTGCGCTGCGAGGTGCGCGAGAGCCTGACGAAGAGCCTCGTCGAGGAGATCGTGCTCGGCGACCTCGATTGCGCCGTCGCGGCCCTGCCGCTCGAAGCGCCGGGGCTGGCGACGTTGCCGCTCACAGAGGACCCGTTCCTTCTCGCCGTGCCGAGCGCGGAGGCCGACCGCTTTCCCGCATCCCCGACCGTGTCGGACCTCGGGCGGGAGCGGCTCATCCTCCTGGAGGAGGGCCATTGTCTGCGCGACCAGGCGCTGCAGGTCTGCCGCCTCGCGGAGGCGGGAGAGCTCGCGAGCTTCGGCGCGACGAGCCTGACGACGATCCTGCAGATGGTGTCAGGCGGCCTCGGGGCGACGCTGGTGCCCAGCGTCGCGGCGCGGGCCGAGGCGCGGCCCGGGCTGACCTTTCTCGCCTTCGCCGATCCCGCCCCGGCCCGAAGCCTCGTTCTCGCCTTCCGCGCGTCCTCGCCGCGGCGACGCGACTTCGCCGCGCTGGCTCCGCTGATTCGCGATGCCTTGTCGGCGGAGCCGGCCGCGACCGCGGCCGCCGCTCAGTAGTCGACGACGCCGTCCAGGGCGTAGTGCTTGACCGACTTGCGGTTGGCGATGAGCTCGTCGACGCTCGGCTCGTTGCGCATTGCGCGGGCGATGGCGAGCTTCGTCGCCTCGTAATTGGTGCGGTAGAGGTCGCGCTTGTCGAGATTCGGGTCCTCCGCGCAGCGCGGATCGAGCCAGATCATGATGATCATGCACAGCTCGTCCAGGCCCTCGCGCGGCAGGATGCCCTCGATGATGCAGTCGACGATCGCGTCGCCCGTCGCGCCCTGAACGACGCCGCCGAGCAGCTCGACGTATTCGGCGCTGCGGATCGTCGCCTTCGTCGTCATCATCGTCGCCGGGCGGACGAGCTGGTTGAGATCGCGCACCACGAACATGCGCGTATGCCCCTCCGCCTGCCCCATCATCGAGGCGAAGGCCTGCCCCACGGGCCCCCGCACCGAGCCGATCAGCACCTCGGGCATCGCGTCGGTCGCCTGCCCCTCGGCCGCGAGCACGGTCGCCTCCCCGGTACGGAACCAGATGGGGGTGGCGGGGGCGGACTGGGGATCGGTCATGAAGGGTCACGTCTCGTTTCAGCGCCGGGCGTGTTGCCCAGGCGCAAGGCCCGGCAAGCCTCACTCTTCATCAACGGGCGGTCAAGCCGCACCGCGATGGTCGCTTCTCACATGAAGCGGCTTCTTCACTGCACGAGGCGGCGACTCGGAAGAAGGGCCTTTGTGACTTCGAGCAACTTGGCGGCAGCGTTATCGGCGTCCGAGGCGACGAAATGGAGACCGCTGCTCGCACAGTCGCGCAGTCCCTCGCTGATGCCATCATAATATCCGGACACGCGGCTTTTAAAGAATCCATCCTTATCGTAATTGGCGACGTACTTAACCTCGAGCACCACCAATTTCATCCCCTTATCCTTGATAACCTTGCATAACTTCGGATCAAGCGGTCCAAGACCGAAGCTTCCGAACCAAGGATCGGTATCCCGCACACCATCAGTGATGAGGATCGCGATCTTTTCAGGATCGCTGCTCCGCTCCCCTGTTCCTTGATCACCGAGCCCCGCATTGAAGCGATTGAAGGCGTTCGCGAAATTCGTGTGCTTACTGGCAACGGGTCTTGCCTTCTCCTCAAGGGAGGCGATGACATCTCCACCCAAGTCGGTCGGTCTCTGAATTCCCCAAGCGAAGTCGTCCGAGAAGAAGGCGGTTGAGATCCGGGTCTTCCACATCGAATTGGGTTTGGCATTCTCGCCGAGGATCTGGCGCGTCATGGTCTTTACCGCATCGCGCACGACGTCGATGCGCAGCCTCGCTCCTTCGCTCGGCTGCTTCTGCAAGGCTTCCTGATTCATGTCGTAGACCGACTTATCTGCCCACTCCGGCTCGACGATGTGGCAGGCGAAGGCGCAGGGACGCTCAATGCGCGTTCCCCGCCAGTCCTTCATTTTTCCGTTCTCGCGCATCCACTTGGCCGTGAAGGCTTCCAGCTTCTTCCGATCGTCATCGCTCGCCGCGATGTTCATGGACTCGGAGGCGTCCACGAGAACGTAGAAGTCGGTGTACTGCTTGCGCTGGATCGACGAAGTAGCCATGGCCGCGACGTTCATGCTGTCGATCCGCACGAGGGGGAGGAAGCTCGGTTTGATGCTCCCTTCGGCCGCGACCTTCACCGTCCGCTGTTCCTTATCCACCTGAATGACGATCGGGATCGACTTCAGCTCCGGCGGAAGGCTGGCGCGGCCAATGGCCAAGGCGGCTTCGTCAGGAGCGGCGTCGATATCCTTCTCAAGCTGTTTGGCGGCGGAGAGCGCGATCGCATCCACCGCTGCCTGGAGCGCGCTGGTGCCGCGATATTGCCGCGACAGGTCGACTGCGCCACCGAGGGCTGCGGCGAGCATGATGCCTACCAAGCCGGCCATGATACCGAAGTTGCCGGCTCCACTCCTGCAGAAACGGAAGTATAGCTTACTCATATCGCGCATCATGTGCCCCTGTGCGTGGGGAACAATCTGCAGCGATGTGCGTGTAAAAGGTGTTTACGCTACAACTCTCTGCCTCTTTCAGTATTCACACCTACTAAGCGGAACACAGTCAAATCGATAAATAACTACTATTTATCGATCTGCTCAAGCCCCGCCGCCGGGGTAGTTGGGGCTTTCGCGGGTGATGGTCACGTCGTGGGCGTGGCTCTCGCGAAGGCCGGCATTGGAGATGCGCACGAAGGTGGCGTTGCGGCGGAAGTCCTCCAGCGTCGGGGCGCCGGTGTAGCCCATGGCAGCGCGAAGGCCGCCGGCGAGCTGGTGGAGGACCGCCGAGACCGAGCCCTTGTAGGCGACCTGGCCCTCGATACCCTCGGGGACGAGCTTCAGCGTGTCGCGCACCTCGGCCTGGAAGTAGCGGTCGGCCGAGCCCCGCGCCATGGCGCCGACCGATCCCATGCCACGATAGGCTTTGAAGGAGCGGCCCTGGTGGAGGTAGACCTCGCCGGGGCTCTCTTCCGTGCCGGCCAGGAGCGAGCCGACCATGGCGGCCGAGGCGCCGGCGGCGAGCGCCTTGGCGAGATCGCCGGAGAACTTGATGCCGCCGTCGGCGATCACCGGGATGCCGGCCTTGTCGGCCTCGCCCACCGCGTCCATGACGGCCGAGAGCTGCGGCACCCCGACGCCCGCGACGATGCGGGTCGTGCAGATCGAGCCCGGCCCGATACCGACCTTGATGCCATCGGCGCCCGCGTCGATCAGCGCCCGGGTGCCCGCCGCCGTCGCGACGTTGCCGGCGATGACCTGCACCTCGTTGGAGATGCGCTTCACCCGCGTCACCGCGTCGAGGACGCGTTGCGAGTGGCCGTGGGCGGTGTCGACGACGACGAGGTCGACGCCCGCGTCGATCAGGCGCTCGGCGCGCTCGATGCCGTCGGCGCCGACGCTGGTCGCGGCGGCTGCGAGCAGGCGCCCGGCCGCGTCCTTGGCGGCGTTCGGGTTCAGCTGCGACTTCTCGATGTCCTTGACGGTGATCAGGCCGATGCAGTGCCCCTCCTTGTCGACCACGAGGAGCTTCTCGATCCGGTGCTTGTGGAGAAGGCGCTTGGCCTCTTCCTGGTCGACGGTCTCGCGCACCGTGATCAGGTTCTCCCGCGTCATGAGTTCGAATATCTTCTGCCGGTCGTCCGATGCGAAGCGCACGTCGCGGTTGGTCAGGATGCCGACGAGGCGGCCCTTGGAATGGCCGCCCTTCCCTGCGTTCTCGACGACGGGAATGCCGGAGATGCGGTGGATCGCCATCAGGGCGCGGGCGTCGCCCAGCGTCGCGTCCGGGCCGATGGTGACGGGGTTCACCACCATGCCGGACTCGAACTTCTTCACCTGCCGCACCTCTTCCGCCTGCTCCGCGGGCGACAGGTTGCGGTGGATGACGCCGATGCCGCCGGCCTGGGCCATGGCGATGGCGAGGCGCGACTCGGTCACCGTATCCATGGCGGCCGAGATGATCGGGAGGTTGAGCTTCAGGGTGCGGGTGATCGCGGTGCGGATGTCGACCTCGCCCGGCATCACCTCCGAATGTCCCGGCTGAAGCAGCACGTCGTCGAAGGTCAGCGCGGTCGCGCCGGTGGCGGTTTCGATGATCCGGGCCATTGCCAGTCCCTTACGCAGTCAGCCGAAGAAGGATGGCAAGGGCTGGTAGCATGGCGCCTCGGGGATGGGAAGGCGCCGGACAGCGCCTTCCGCCGCATCGCAGCACGAGAGCGGGCTCAGCCCTCCTCGACCGCGAACTGGTAGCTCGCCGGCACGTAGCGGAAGGCGTCGCCCACCGCCTCGACGAAGCCGATCGCCGGGAAGGGCAGATGATAGCCCATCACCGCCATGCGCTCGGACGCCAGCATGGCGGCGAGGCGCCGGCGCGTTTCGGCCGCCGCCTGCTTGTCCATGTCGAAGCGCACGTGCCAGTCCGGCCGCTGGAACGAGATCACGAAGTGGCTGAAGGTGTCGGCCGCCATCAGGACGCGGTTCTCGCCTTCGCCGAGCTCGAAGGCGAGCATGCCGGGCGTGTGGCCGAAGGCGGCCCGCGCGACCATGCCGGACACGATCTCGTCGCCGTCCGTCAGGAAGGTGATCCGCTCGCGCAGCGGCACGACCATGGCCTCCACCGCCTTGGCGTTGCCGGCCGCCGGACCGTTCTTCGCGGCGTCCGAGGTCCAGAAGTCCCATTCCGCCTGCCCCGCGACGACGCGCGCGTTCGGGAAGGCGGGCTGGCCTTCGGTCGTCATCAACCCGTTGATGTGGTCGCCGTGGAAGTGCGTCAGCGCGACGATCGTGATGTCCTCGGGCGCGAAGCCCGCGCCCGCCATGCGGTTGGCGAGGAGGCCCTGCCCGTTGTCCAGGCCGGCCGGGCCGAAGCCGGTGTCGACGAGAATCCGCTCCTCGCCCGCCTCGACGATCACGGGGTTGAAGAAGTTCGCGAAGCGGTTGGGCGGCAGGAGGTTGGCGCGCATCAGCTCGGCGACGCTTTCGGCGCTCTGGTCCTCGCCGAAGGTCGGATGCGGCCCCTCGCCCGGCCGGATGCCGTCGAGAACGGTGACGAGCGCCACGTCGCCGACCACCGTGCGGCGCCAGCCCGGCGCGAAGGGAAGGATGTCCTCGCCGCCGCCTGCCATCGCGCTTTCCTCCTCGGTCGGAGCGGTCGGATCCGCCTGCTGCGCGTCCTGCGCGCGCGCGCCGCCGATTGCAGCGGCGGACAAGGCCATGCCGCCCGCCGCAGCCTTCAGGGCCTGGCGTCGGCTCATCGTCGGCTTCAACACATCACCTCTCCCGAATCATCGTTCATCGCGCGGGGAAAGCAGGGCGCGGAGCGCCGACGGCAAGCCCCGATCACCCCTCCTTGTTCGGCGCGGCGTCGGAAACAGTTCGTAACGCAAGTTGGCTTTCCCGGCCCGCCGTCGATCTGGCATGGAACCCGCACCCGTCGCGGCGCCTTCCGGCCCTGCTTCCCCAGGGGTCGCCCGTCCCGTGAAACGCATCGTCCCGCTCGTCCTCGCCGTCGCCCTGTTCATGGAGAACATGGACTCGACGGTGATCGCCACCTCCCTCGCGACCATCGCGCGGGACATCGGCACGAGCCCGATCGCGCTGAAGCTGGCGCTGACCAGCTATTACGTCTCGCTCGCGATCTTCATCCCGATCTCCGGCAGGATGGCCGACCGCCTCGGCGCCAAGCTCGTGTTCCAGGGCGCGATCGCCGTCTTCATGCTCGGCTCGCTCGCCTGCGCCTTCGCGAACTCGCTGGAATCCTTCGTCCTCGCCCGCTTCCTCCAGGGCATGGGCGGGGCGATGATGACGCCCGTCGGCCGGCTTCTCCTGGTTCGCGCCTCGTCGAAGTCCGACCTCGTCGGCGCCATGACGTGGTTCTCGATCCCCGCCATGATCGGCCCGCTCGTGGGGCCGCCGATCGGCGGCGCCATCGCGACCTATGCCGACTGGCGCTGGATCTTCCTGATCAACCTGCCGATCGGCGCCATCGGCATCCTCCTCGCGCGCCGCTTCCTGCCGCACATCGATCCGATCCGCGGCGTCGCCTTCGACTGGCCGGGCTTCGCCCTGTCGGGCCTCGCCTGCGCCGGCCTCGTCTTCGGCCTGTCGGTGGTGTCGCTGCCGGCCCTACCGCCGGTGATGGGCGCGGGGCTTGCCGGGCTCGGCCTCGTCTTCGCCGCGCTCTATGTTCGCCATGCGCGGCGCACGAAAACGCCTGTCCTCGATCTCGGGCTCCTCGGCACGGCGCCCTCACTGCGCGCCTCGGTGATCGGCGGCGCGCTGTTTCGCATCGGCACGGGGGCGCAACCCTTTCTCCTACCCTTGATGCTCCAGCTCGGCTTCGGCTTCACCCCGCTCCAGTCGGGGCTCGTCACGGCCTCGACGGTGGGCGGCGCCATGGCGATGAAGTTCCTGGCGCGCCCGATGCTGAAGCGCTTCGGCTTCCGCGGCGCGCTCGTCCATACCTCCATCGTCGGCGGGCTGTCGCTCGCAGCCATCGGCCTCTACCGGCCCGAATGGACGGTGCCCGCGCTGATGCTGCTGCTTCTCGTCGGCGGCTTCTTCCGCTCGCTGTTCTTCACCGGCGTCAACGCCTTCGCCTTCGCCGACGTGCCGGGATCGAAGGCGGGCGACGCGACGGCGATGCTCGCGGCCTTTCAGCAGGTGTCGATCGCGATGGGCGTGGCGCTCGCCGGCGGCATCCTGGAGGCGGGCATCGTGATCGGCGGAACGGGCGAGGCGGCGCTCATCGACTTCACGATCGCCTTCGCAGTCGCCGGCCTCGTGACCTGCTCGGCCCTCTTCGCCTTCCTGCGGCTCCCCGCCACCGCCGGCGCCGAACTCTCCGGCCACCGCGCGCCGGCGGAGTGAGCCGCGGAAGCGGTCACGCCTGTCGCGATCCCGGCGAACGAGGCCTCAAACGATCGCGCGCCTTCGCGCGCCGCCGGCCCGGCGTCGGATGAGAAGCGAGCGGCCGATCTCGATCGTCACGGCTGGCCGAAGTCAGCCTCCGCGTCGTCGACGTCCTCGCCCGGCCCCTCGTCCCGGCGCCCCTTGAACCCCTTGGCGAGGAGGTAGAGCTCGACCGAGCCGTCGCGCGAGGCGGGCGGCTTGACGTGGTGGACGGCGGCGAAGTGGCGCTTGAGCTGGGCGAGGAGGTCGCCTTCGGTGCCGCCCTGGAAGGTCTTGCACAGGAAGTGGCCGCCCGGCTTCAGCACCGAGATCGCGAAATCCGCGGCCACCTCGCAAAGGTGCATGGTCCGCAGGTGGTCGGTGCGGCGATGGCCGGTGGTCGGCGCGGCCATGTCGGACAGGACGATATCCGGCGGCCCGCCCAGCGTCTCGATCAGGGCGCCGGGCGCCTGCTCGTCGAGAAAGTCCATGAGAAGGATCGTCGAGCCGGGAATGGGGTCGACGGGCAGATAGTCGATGCCGACGACGCGCACCTGATCGTCCGGCGAGCCGACGCGCTCCACCGCCACCTGGCACCATCCGCCGGGCGCCGCGCCGAGGTCGACGATCCGCGCGCCCTTCTTCAGGAGGTGGTAGCGGTCGTCGATCTCGATCAGCTTGTAGGCCGCACGCGAGCGCCAGCCCTCCGCCTTGGCGCGGCGCACATAGGGGTCGTTCAGCTGGCGCTGCAGCCAGGCGCGCGAGGAGGCCTTGAGGCCGCGCTTCTTCTTGACGTTGACGGTGAGGCCGCGGTCGCCGCTGGCCTTTCCGCCGGTTCCGCGTCCGGTGCTCATGCGTTCGTTCCGTATCCCTTGTCGGCGCCGTTGCCGCCGCGCCGCCAGACACCGTCGGCGACCATCATCTCGGTGAGCAGGCCCTCGCGGAGCCCGCGGTCGGCGACGCGAAGCGCCCGAGCCGGCCAGACGCGCCGGATCGCCTGGAGGATGGCGCAGCCCGCCAGCACCAGATCGGCGCGATCCGATCCGATGCAAGGGTTGGCGACGCGCTCCTCGAAGCTCCAACCGGCGATGGTGGCCACGAGCGAGTCGGCCTCGGAGCTGGTCAGCCAGAGCCCGTCCACCTGCCGCCTGTCGTAGCGCTCCAGGCCGAGATGGACGCCGGCCAGCGTCGTCACCGTGCCCGAGGTGCCGAGAAGGTGGAATCCCGGCTGCCCGACGATGGCCTCCAGCTTGTCGCGCCCGCCGAAGCTGGCGATCAGGATCGTCACCTCGTCGACCATGCGCTTGAACAGCTCGGGGGTGACGTTTCGCCCGCCATAGCGTTCGGCGAGGTTCACGACGCCGACGGGAAGCGAGGTCCAGGCGACGATGTTGTTCGACAGGCGCCGCGAGAAGCCGCTGCGCAGATCGAGGAGGGCGATCTCCGTCGAGCCGCCGCCGATGTCGAAGAGCACCGCGCCCTTGGCGGAGCGATCGACGAGCGAGCCGCAGCCGGACACGGCGAGCCGCGCCTCGGTCTCGCGGCTGACGATCTCGAGCTGCAGGCCCGTGCGGTCGCGCACGCGCTCGATGAACTCCTCGCCGTTCGACGCGGCGCGGCAGGCTTCCGTCGCGATGAGCCGCGAGGCCGCGATGCGCCGCGCCGAGAGCTTGTGCGAACAGATCTCCAGCGCCGCGATCGCGCGGTCCATGGCGATGGTCGACAGGCGTCCGGTGCGCCCCAATCCCTCGCCGAGGCGCACGATGCGCGAGAAGGCGTCGATCACGCGGAACTGGCCCGGCTTCGTGGGCACGGCGACGAGCAGGCGGCAATTGTTGGTGCCGAGATCGAGCGCGGCGTAGGCGGCCGGCCGCGGGCGCTCGCCCTCCGGCAAAAGCGCGGCACCGTTGGTGTGGCCATTGATCGGCTCGGGGCTTCGCTGCGGCGCGTCTCCGCGGCGCGGAGCCTGATTCGGTGGCGCAGGCCGCGCGGGGGGATGGCGGGCGCGCGGCTCGGCGGCGGACACGGCGACCCCTTCGGGGGCGCGCGAACGCTCGCCCGCCGGCTGCTTGTCGCCCGGCTTGCCCCAACGCCGCCCGCCGCGCCGGCGGACCTGCCGTGCGCCTTGGGCGAGCTTGCCGCTCGCGGCCTTGTCCGCCGCCGCGCGCTTCTCGGCCTGCGCGCCGGCAGCGACCGGCATCTGCGCCTTTCCCGCGCCGCCGCCTTTTCGGCGGCGCCGCTTCTGGCGCTTGGTCAAAGGCTCATCACCGTTCGGCCGCGCGTCGGCCGGCGACTCCCCCTTGCGCTCGGCACGGCCCGTCGGCCCCGCATTCGGCGCGGCGCCGGGTTTCGGCGCCTTTCGCTTGCGTCTTACGGATGTCGAAGGGGGCCGATGTCTCCGATCCAGCTCATGGATGCTCACACACGATCTCCGGCGATCGGCGCGCGGCTACGCGACGCGGATCACCTAATGTTTCAAGTCAGTTGATGCGGAGTGTATCAACTGACCCGTGAAGCACAAGGAGGGGCGAGCTGCTACTTCACAAGGACGCGCGTGCGCGCCGCCGCTCCCGTGGAATCCACGACCGAGAGCGCGACGAAGCCGGTGGCGTCCGGCGACCATTGCGCCGAGCGCCCGAGGACGTCCCGCGCCACCGGCCGCCCGTCGGCATACCAGGTGAAGGGAGGCCGGCCGTTGCGGACCTTGAGGAACAGGGTGCCGCCGGCCGCGTCGCCGAAGCCGACCTCCACCTGCGCCTTGTCCGGGGGATAAACGATCTCGGGCGCGAGGCCGCTTCTCGCCTCGGTCGCCGCGCGGCCGACGCGCTTCAAGGGCGGCGGCAGGGCGGCGCTGGCATCGGCGAGGATGCCGGGCGGCGGTCCCGGCAGGGCCACGGGCTTGCCCAGACGGGCGAAGACGTCGCGCATCATCGGGGCGGCCGAATCCTGGCCGACGAGGCCGGGCACCGGCGCGCCGTCCGGCCGGCCGAGCCAGACGCCGACGACGTGGCGCCCGTCATAACCGACCGTCCAGGCGTCGCGGTAGCCGTAGGAGGTGCCGGTCTTCCAGGCGATCGTGCCGGGCGACCCCTTGGCCGTCACCGGCGCCCCGGCGAGGATCGACGACACGTACCAGGCCGCCTGCTCCGACAGGATGCGCTTGGGAACCGGACCGGACAGGCCGGAGACGGGCTCGATGCGCAGCGGCTCGGCGAGGCCGCCATTGGCGATCCCGCCATAGATCGCGACGAGGTCGGTGAGGCGCAGGCCGATGCCGCCGAGGCCGATGGCGAGGCCCGGCAGCGAGCGGTCGCCGAGCTCCGGCTCGACCCCGGCCCGGCGCATGCGGTAGACGAGGCGGCTCGGACCAACGGCCGAAAGAAGCTCCACCGCCGGCAGGTTGCGCGACAGCTGCAGCGCCCGGCGCGCGGTGATCGTGCCCTCGAAGACGCGGTCGAAGTTCTCCGGAGCGTAACCGGCGAAGGCGGCGGGGCTGTCGTCGACGAGGCTCTCAGGATGGGCGACGCCGAGCTCGAAGGCGAGGCCGTAGATCAGGGGTTTGAGCGTCGAGCCCGGCGATCGCAGCGCGCGCGTCAGGTCCACGAAGCCCTGGCGCGAGGCGTCGAAGAGATCGGGCGAGCCGACGCTCGCGACGATCTCGCCCGTCGAGGCGTCGGAGACGAGGATGGCGAGGCTGACGGGCTTGGGCAGCTTGGAAACGGCGCCGCGGGCATAGGCTTCGAGGTCGGCCTGGGCGGTCTCGTCGAGCGTCAGGTCGATGCGCCAGGCGTCGGGGCGCTCGGCGTGGAGGCGCGCCGCGGCATGGGCGGCGAGGATCGGCAGCTCGCGCCGGGCGCTCGGCACGGGTTCGGCCATGGCATGCGTCGCTTCCGCCGGATCGAGGACGCCGAGCTCGCTCATCCGGGCGAGCACGCGGTCGCGGGCGCGCTTGGCGCGCTCGGGATATCGGTCGGGCCGGATGCGCTCGGGCGACTGCGGCATGGCGACGAGAAGCGCGGCTTCCGCCGCGGTGAGCCGGCCCGGCTCCTTGCCGAGCCAGGTGAGGCTCGCCGCCCGCACGCCCTCGACGTTGCCGCCGTAGGGCGCGAGGCGCAGGTACAGGCGCAGGATGTCGGACTTCGAGCGCGTGCGCTCCAGCGCGACGGCGCCGAGGATCTGGTCGAGCTTGGCCGCGAAGCTCCCCGTCGGCAGGCGCTCCAGCATGCGCGCGACCTGCATCGTCAGCGTCGAGCCGCCGGACACGACCCGCCGATGCTCGGCCATCTCGATCATCGAGCGGCCGAATGCGAGGAGATCGACGCCGTCATGCGCCTCGAAGCGGCGGTCCTCCCAGGCGAGCAGCATGCGCAGGTAGCGCGGATCGACGTCGTCCGGCCCGGCATCCAGCCGCCAGACGCCGCCGGGCGCGGCGAAGGCGCGCAGCAGCCGGCCGTGGCGGCCGAGCACCTCGGTGCCGACGGCCGGCTCGGCGAAGCCGGCAACGCGCCGCTCCACGGCGCGCTCGAAGGCGCCGTACGCCGCGAGCCCGAGCGCCAGCAGGATGAGGAGCGCGATGCTCCCGCCCTGCGCCAACCGCCTCAGCCGCGACATCGGCAGACGCCCTCCGCCGCCTACCGCGCACCATCGGCGACGGTGACGCGGCCTTCCGCGGTGGTGCCGCGGCGGCTCGGATCGTACATGTTCTCGACGAGCGCGGCCGGATGGACGAACTCGCCGGCCGAGACCGCCCGCACGATGTAGGCGAAGCGGCGGATGGCGGTGTCGTCCTTGTCCTTGTCGAAGGCCGCGACGAAGCGGTCGGCGCGGAACTCGACATGCGCGACCTCGCTGGAGAGCTCCAGCCAGTCGAGGCTGGAAACGTCGCCGCCGCGCAGGATCGCCGGATTGTCGATCGAGAAGCCCGCCGGCAGGGGGTCGTCCAGGACGAGCTTGGCCGGCCCGTTGTCGAGGGGCACGACTTCCAGCACCGCGACCAGCCGGTCGCCCTGCGCGATGGTCGCGGGGTCGGCCTCCTCGCCGTCCAGCGTGTAGTAGCGGCGCTCGATGGAGTAGCCGCTGGTTTCCGCCGGCCCGGCGACGGTGGGCACGCCGCGCACGGTGACGGCGGCGCTTTCGGGCGCGTCGTCGCGGTTGGAGACTTCGGGGCCGGCGCGCAGGCTCGCCTCGTCGAAGGAGCCGGACCAGGCGCCGTTCACGTCGCGGCCGGCGACCGTCAGGGCCGGCGGGTCTCGGTCGAGTAGGGCGTGGGCGGCCAGAAGCGACCAGGCATCCTCCTGCGTCGAGGTGTAGCGCGCGTCGCGGCGACCGGCATTGACCGCGTCCACGAGCCCGTTCAGCGACACCCCGTCGACGCCGCTCTCCAGGCCGACGGCGAGGACGCCTGCCTCGTCGCGCAGCTTGGTGCCGTAGTCGCTGCGCGTTTCCGGCCCGGCGCCCGGCGCTTCGGCGTCGCGCACCGCGTCGGACAGGACGCGCTCGGCCCGCACCCGGTCGCCGTAGAAGGCGAGCGCCGCGGCGAGCTGCGCCTTGGCGAGCGGGGTCGGGAAGTTCGACAGCTCGTTCTCGGAGTAGTAGCGCAGGTCGCCGATCGCCGCCCGGCCGTTGCGGGCGAGGACGTAGTAGCTGTAGGCGACCGCCGGCCAGTCCGGCGCGTCGCTGACATAGGCGAGGGAGTTGCGCAGGTTGTCGACGGCGAGCGTGAAGCCCTCCTCCGGAACCTGGTAGCCGGCCTCGCGGGCGCGGGTCAGGAAGTCGGTGACGTAGGCGTCGAGCCAGAGGTCGCCGTAGCCCGGCTCCCACAGGCCGAAGGAGCCGTTGGAGGACTGGTTGGCGAGAACGGCGGTGACGGCCTTCTGCACCCGCTCCCTGACGTCGTCGACGCCTTCCTGGCCGAGACCGGCCGCGACCACCGTCCTGTCGAGGTAGACGAGCGGCATTGCCCGGCTGACGAGCTGCTCGGTGCAGCCGTAGGGGTAGCGGTCGAGCGCGCGTACCACGCCGGCGACGTCGAACTGCGCGGCGCCGGTGACGCTGACGGTCACGGAGCCCGTGCCCGGCTGGAAGTCGGCGAGGATCGCCGGGTCGAGCGACAAGCGCCCGCCGTTCGGCGCGAGCTGGACGATGCTCTTCTCCACCTGCTCGGGCGCATTGGAGCGCACGGGCAGCGTGAAGGTCTTCTCCAGGCGTTCGCCGCCGGGCAGGCTGACGGACAGCCGCATCTCGGCGTCGCCGACGCGCGAGGCGAGGACGGGAACGAGCACGCGGGCGCGCGCCTTTTCCGACACGTCCACCGGATACTGCATGCCGCCGCTGAGCGACACAACGCCCTCCCCGCCGGTGAGGCTCAGCACGGCCTCGCCGGTCGGCCCGTCGACATGGGTGAGATCGACGGCGATGCGGGTCGAGTCGCCGGGGGCGAGGAAGATCGGCCGGCTGACCTCGACCACCACGGGATCGCGCACCAGCATGTCGGCATTCGCTTCGCCGACCGCCGTCTTCGTCCAGGCCAGCGCCATCAGCTTGAGCGAGCCGTTGAAGTCGGGGATCGGCAGCGGCACCGTCGCGGAACCGTCCGGTCCGACGGTGACGACGCCGGAATAAAGCGAGACCAGCTCGTCCATCGGCGGGGGCGCGTCGAGCGAGCCGGAGGCGTCGCCGCCTGAGCGCACGGTGCCGGGCGCGCCCTGCATGCGGTCGATCAGCTTGCCGTAGAGGTCGCGGATCTCGACGCCGAGCCGGCGCTTGCCGAAGTACCAGTCGGAGAGCGACGGCGGCTGGAAGTCGGTGATGTTGAGGATGCCCTGGTCCACCGCCGCGAGCGTGACGTAGGCCTGATCACCCGGCTGGAGGCCGGCGACGCGCACGGTGGCGTCGACGATCTGGCGCGGGCGGATCTCGGCCGGCGCTTCGATCGAGACCTGGAGCTTCTTCTCGGCCGGATCGACGCTGCCGTAGGCGAGCCCGATCGCCCGGCCCGGCATGCGCTTCTCCTCGATGCTCATCGGCCGGAAGGCGGTGGCGAGGACGTAGGCGCCCGGCCCCCATTCGCGGGTGACGGGGAAGGTCACCTCGCCGCCCTCGGCGGGGATGTCCGCGGTCTGGCGGGCGACGACCCCCTCGTCGAGGACGAGCACGTCGACCTTGGCGGCGAAGCGCGGCTCGATGCGCACGCGCGCGGTGTCGCCGATCCTGTAGCTCGGCTTGTCGAGGGAAACGCTGGCGACCTCCGGCGTGTCGATGGCGCGGGCCGCGACGTACCAGCCGGATTCGAAGTCGGCGCTGGCGGGAACGACGTCGCCGCTCGCGGCCTCGACCCGCAGCTCGTACTCGCCCCACTGCGTCGGAACGCTCAGCGCGGCCGGCGCTCCGTCCGAGGGCAGGTCGAGCGCGCCGTCGGCGACGCGCTCGGAGCGGCGCACGACCTCGTAGTTCCAGTCGCCGTTGGCACCGTACCATTGGAAGTCGGTGGTGATCCGGTTCAACGTCCAGCGCGCGCCCGACAGAGCGACGCGCGCGCCGGAAGCGTCGAGCGCGACGACGTCGAAGCCGGCCTCGCCACCCTCGTCGACGGCGCCGTCGAAGCGCGGCTTGATGCCGAGGCGCGGGGCGGCGCCCGCGAGGGCGAGCTGGAGGTCGCGCTCGACCGGTCGGCCGCCCGCGTCGAGAACGCGCACCTGGAGGCTCGCCTGCAGCGGCTTGGTCGTCGACGGCGGCGCGAAGGCGGGAAGGCTCACCTCCGCCTTGCCCTCGGCGTCGAGCTTCACGGTGTCGAAGGGCTGGCGGATCGTCTCGACCGCGTCGTCGGCAAGGCCGAAGCGGTAGCCCTCGAAGCCGGCGAGGCCCGCGGCCTCGCTCACCACCACCTCGCCCTGGACGTCGAGGTTGGCGGCCGGCGCGCCGAAGAGGTAGCGCCCGTCGACGGAGATCGTCGGGGGCGCCTCGGGGTCGAAGGTCTCGCTCGAAGCCGACAGGGTGAAGTCGAGCTTTTCGGGCTGGAAGTCCTCGACGCGCACGCTTGTCTCGGCGACCGCCGGCTGTTCGGGATCGGTGTGGACGGTGAAGCGCCAGGTGCCGCGCTGGGTGCCGGCCGGCAGCGCCGTGTCCCAGGCAAAGCCGCCGGCGCCGCCGTCGGCGAGCTGGCGGCGGCCGAACTCGACACCGTCCGGCCGGGTGACGATGCCGGTCAGCGTCAGGCCATCGACGGCCTCGCCCTTGCCGTCGCGCACGAGGCCGGTGATGTGGGTGGTCTCGCCGGTGCGGTAGATGCCGCGCTCCGGCGTCAGGAAGACGTCGAGCGCGCCGACGGGCGCCCGGCCCTCGACGCCGCGGTCGGTAAGGTCGAAGGGCGCGGCCTCCAGGTCGAGGAAGTTGAAGTCGGCGCCGTTCCTGGCCGCGGTCAGCACCACCGGCCGGTCGCCGCCGGTGCCGCGCAGGAGGCCGGCCGGGATCACCGCCTGCCCCGTCGCATCGGTGGTCGCGGTGGCGAGGATCTGGTTGTTGGCCGCGACCAGCGTGAGTTCCAGGCCTTCGATCGGCTCGGCGGTGCCGAGGAACCGCGAGATGACGTGGAAGCCGTCCGTGCCCGAGAAGGAGGCGAGGCCGATGTCGCTGACGACGAACCATTGCGTCGCCGGCTCGCTGGCGTTGGGCGAGGCGTTCTCGGCGACGGCGGTCAGGACGTAGACGCCGGGCTTGAGGTCGGACACCAGCTCCGCGACGGGAATCGCGGTGGTCACCTCCTCGTTGACGGCGTTGCGCACGCCGACCGTGCCCTTCCAGACGTCCTCGCCGCGCGTGTCGGCGATCGAATCGACGGAATAGGTGTAGAGGCGCGACAGGAAGAGCTTCTCGGCCAGCGTCGAGGCGAGGCCCCGCTCGCCGATGAACTGGACGCGCGCCTTGATCTCGTCGGTGTTGACCGTGGTGACGGGGATCGTCGCGTTGCCGCCCGCCGGCAGGACGTAGGCGGTGGTCGTGAAGCGCACCGAGGGATCGCGGTCGCGGACATAGACGTCGAGGTCGGCCGAGCGGGCGAGCGTTTCGCCATCCTGGGAGGCGATGCCCGAGCGCACCACGACGCGGTAGCGCTCGCCGTGGCGCACGCCGTCGACGCAGAGCTGGCTGCCGCTCGCAGTCACGGGAAGCGTTTCGCCGCCCTGGACGGACAGGTAGTCGCCGGGATTGTCGGAGTTCAGGATCGAGGGCGCGAGCGGGTCGGAGAAACTGACGCAGATCCGGGGATTGGCGGCATTGTTGTCGACCGTGTGCTCCAGGATGCGGAAGCCGTGCTCGGCGACGACGGCGTCGAGCCGCGCCCGGACGTCGGCGTCGTCTGCCACGGCGAGGCTGGCGCGATAGGCCTTGATCGCCGCCTTCCAGCTCGACTGCGCTTCGAGCGAGCGGCCGATGGCGTCGAGCGCTGCGGCCCGCCCGGGCTCGCTCGCGGCGGTGAGATAGGCGTTGATCGCCGCTCCGTCGCGCAGCCGCGCGTTCTCGACCTGCGCTTCGTATTCCTCCGGCTGGTAGGCCAGCGCCGCATCGAAGAGGCCCATCCAGGCGCGGTGCACGAGCGGCTCGCGCTTGGCAGCCTCCAACCAGGCGGTTACGGCGTCGGCCTGCGAGAGCGACGCGCCGGCCCGCTCGGCGAACTGGTCGAGGGTGAGGTCATCGAAAGTCGAGTCACGCGTCGCCTCCGTCAGCTCCAGGCGCAGGCGCTTGGCGGCGTCGCGGCTCGTGCGCGGTAGGAAGTCGAGGTCGGCGTCGCGCCGGTCGAGCGAAGCTTCGTCGGAGACAGCGGCGGTGGCGACGGCGGGACCGGTCGCGACGCGGCCCGATACGGCGCCGGCCACGGGGCGCTCCTCGCCGACCTCGCTCTTCAGGAAGCACCAGCGGCTCTTCTCGTTGAAGGTGAAGGCCGCGCACTTGTTGTCGGCCAGGCACGCCGTCTCGCAGAGGTCGAGATCGACGTCCCGCATGGTCTCGTAGTCGCCGCCGAACAGGTCGGCGCCGGACACGCGCTCCATGCGGCGCAGGATCTCGGAGCCGTCCTGCGCGAGCGCCGCGCCGGGAAGCGCCGCGCCGAGCGCCGTCGCGGCAAGCGCGCCGAGAAGCCAGCGGACGGTTGTCGAGCGAGCCATGGTTCCCCTCCCGGAAGGCATATCGGCCACGCGATTGTGACCCAAGCGCGAGGCGGGCGGAAGGGGTAGCGGCTCCATGTTTCCGCGGTGTGACGTCGATCGCCGCGCGGCGATCGGCCCCTCAGGCCGCCTGCCGCACGCGCCAGGAGAGGCCCGCATCCGGCTGGAACACGCGAACGCCGCCCCCCTCGACGGCCACGTCGCAGAAGATGTCGGACGCCGGCGCGCCGCGCTCCAGCGTGATCGTGTCCTCGTTCACCGGCAGGCCGTAGAAGGCGGGACCGTTGCGCGAGGCGAACCTTTCGAGCCGGTCGAGCGCGCCCTCCTCCTCGAAGACCTGCGCGAGGCAGGCCATGGTCACCGGCGCGTTGAAGACGCCGGCGCAACCGCAGGCGCTTTCCTTGTCGCCGATCGGATGGGGCGCCGAATCGGTGCCGAGGAAGAAGCGCCCTTTTCCCGAGACCGCGGCCCGGCGCAGCGCCAGGCGGTGCTCCTCGCGCTTGGCGATCGGCAGGCAGTAGAGGTGCGGCCGGATGCCGCCCCGGAAGATGTCGGAGCGGTTGATCATCAGGTGGTGTGGCGTGATCGTCGCGCCGATTCGCCCCTCCGCGCCCTCGACATAGGCGACGCCCTCCCGCGTCGTGACGTGCTCCATCACGACGCGCAGGCCGGGAAAGTCGCGGCGCAGCGGAATGAGCACGCGCTCGATGAAGACCGCCTCGCGGTCGAAGATGTCGACCGCTGGGTCCGTCACCTCGCCGTGGACGAGGAGCGGCACGTCGGCAGCCTGCATGGCTTCGAGCACGGGGCGGACCTTGGCGAAATCGCGCACGCCCGCATCCGAGTTGGTCGTTGCGCCGGCGGGGTAAAGTTTCACCGCCGAAAGCTCGCCGGACGCGGCGCCCTCGCCTATATCTCGCGGATCGGTCGTTTCCGTGAGATAAAGCGTCATCAGCGGCTGGAAGACGTGCCCGTCGGGCAGGGCCGCCAGGATCCGGCCGCGATAGGCGCGAAGCTCGGTCATAGTGCGAATGGGCGGCTTGAGGTTCGGCATCACGATGGCGCGGCCGAAGACGGCGCTCGTCAGCGGCAACACGGCCGCGAGCATGGCGCCGTCGCGCAGATGCAGGTGCCAGTCGTCCGGCCGGGCGATCGTCAGCGTGGTCTCGGTCATGGCGAGCTCCGTCTCGTTTCCGGGCGAGGGTTGGACCAAGCATCGGTCCGGCGCAAGGCTGCGGCAGCGGCGGATGGACGGTCGGAACGATGCGGCGGCTACGGACTCTTTTTCTGGGTACTGAGCCGCCTATAAGTGTTTTGTGCATCGCAATGCAGCCGAATATCTGCTACGGCGCCCATGCGAACGATCATTCGTTCGCGAGTGATCGGGATCAGTTCATGCGTCTTCGCTTCATCCGTTTGGCGGCCATCGCCGCTCTGTCGCTGGCTGTTTCCGCCTGTCAGGACGGCGCCGGCGGCGAAGGGGCTGCCGGCGGCGGCGCTGAAGGCGGAGGCGCGCCGCCGCCGTCCCAGGTCGGCGTGATCGAGACCAAGACCGAAGCGCTGCCCGTGATCTCGGAACTGCCCGGCCGCATCGCGCCCACGCGCATCGCCGAGGTGCGCCCGCGCGTCGGCGGCATCGTGGTCCGGCGCGTCTTCGAGCAGGGCACCTTCGTCGAGGAGGGCCAACCCCTCTTCGAGCTCGACAAGGCCACCTATGAGGTCGAGGTCCAGGCCCAGCAGGCGTCGGTCGCCAGCGCCCAGGCCCAGCAGCTCCAGGCCCAGCAGGACTACGACCGCATCAGCCAGCTGGCCCGCAACCGGACCGCCAGCCAGGCCCAGCTCGACACGGCCGAGGCCGCCCTCGCCCAGGCCCGGGCCGGCGTCCTGTCGGCCCAGGCCGCCCAGCGCGCGGCCGAGATCAACCTCGACTACGCGACCGTGCGCGCCCCGATCTCCGGCCGAATCGGCCGGGCGCAGACCACCGAGGGCGCGCTCGTCAGCGAAACCAGCGCCGAGCCGCTCGCGACCATCCAGCAGCTCGATCCGGTCTATGCCGACATCCAGCAACCGGTGTCGCAGCTCCTGCGACTGCGCACGGCGCTGGAGAGCGGGCGGCTGCGCCAGATCGCGCCCGACGTCGCCCAGGTCCGCCTGAAGATGGACGACGGCGCCGACTATCCCGAGCCCGGCAAGCTCCTGTTCGCCGAAGCGACCGTCGACGAGACCAGCGGACAGGTGACGCTGCGCGCCGAGTTCCCGAACCCGAACGGCGACCTCCTGCCCGGCATGTACGTGCGCGTCGCCATCGAGCAGGGCATCGAAGAGAACGC
Source organism: Antarcticirhabdus aurantiaca (assembly GCF_009765365.1). Classification (GTDB taxonomy): domain Bacteria; phylum Pseudomonadota; class Alphaproteobacteria; order Rhizobiales; family Rhizobiaceae; genus Antarcticirhabdus; species Antarcticirhabdus aurantiaca. The sequence continues at coordinate 32,980 of NZ_VTOM01000008.1, read as the reverse complement.
CATCGCTGTTCCGAACCAGGCGGTGCAGCGCGACACCGCCGGCCGTTCGCAGCTCTACATCGTCGACGCCGAGAACAAGGTCGTGGTGCGCAACGTGACGGTCGCCCGCGTCCTCGGCACCCGCTCGGTGATCTCGGAAGGGTTGAAGCCGGGCGAGAAGGTGATCGCCGACGGCTTCCAGAAGACCGGCCCCGGCGCCACCGTCGTGCCCGAGCCCTGGGTCAACCCGCTGACGCAGCCGCCCGCCGCGCCGGCCGCCGACACGCCTGCGCCTGCGCCTGCGCCTGCGCCTGCCGCCGAGGCCAATGCGGCGCCGGCGCCGTCCGCCGACGCCGGCCAAGCCGGCGCGGCCGAAACGACGCCGACCCCGACGCCCGCCCCCGGGCGCGACGTCGCCCAGTCCGAGCAGCCGGCCCGGCCGGTTTCCGGCGGCAGCGCCCAGTAAGGACGGCCCGACCCGATGCCAAGTTTCTTTATCGACCGCCCGATCTTCGCCTGGGTCGTCGCGATCTTCATCGTCCTGGCCGGCGTGATCTCGCTGCCCTCGCTGCCGATCGCCCAGTATCCGAACGTCGCGCCGCCCTCCCTGACGATCTCCACCGCCTATCCCGGCGCCTCGCCGGAGGATCTCTATCTCCAGGTCACGCGGCCGATCGAGGAGGAGCTGAACGGCGTTCCCGGCCTGATCTACTTCGAGTCCACCTCGGACGCGACCGGCGCCGTCCAGATCACCGTGACCTTCCAGGCCGGCACCGACATCAGCCAGGCCGTGGTCGACACGCAGAACCGCCTGCGCCGCGTCGAGGCCTCGCTGCCCGCCGCCGTCAACCAGCAGGGCGTCCTCGTCGAAGAGGCCGGATCGAGCTTCCTCATGGTGGTCGCCCTCACCGGCGACGAGACCGCCAACCTCGATGCCGTCGGCCTCGGCGACTACGTCAGCCGTAACGTCCTCAACGAGATTCGCCGCGTCGACGGCGTCGGCCGGGCCCAGCTCTTCGCCTCCGAGCGCGCCATGCGCATCTGGATCGACCCGGACCGGCTCGTCGGCCTGAGCCTGTCGGTCGCCGACATCACCAACGCCATCCAGGGCCAGAACGCCCAGGTCGCGGCCGGCTCGATCGGCGCCAATCCGAACCCCGTCACCCAGCAGGTGACGGCGACCATCCTCGTCAAGGGTCAGCTCCAGACGCCCGAGGAGTTCGGCCAGATCGTCCTGCGCTCCAATCCCGACGGCTCCCTCGTGCGCCTGTCGGACGTCGCGCGCGTCGAGATCGACGCCGAGGACTACAACTTCAACACCTTCCTCAACGGCCAGCCGAGCGCGGCGGTCGGCGTCCAGCTTTCGCCGACCGGCAACGCGCTCGACGCGGCGACTGGCGTGCGCGAGGTGATGGAAAGCCTGAAGCCGCTCTTCCCGCCGGGGGTGTCCTATTCCATCCCCTACGACACGACGCCCTTCGTGTCGGCCTCGATCGAGAAGGTGATCCACACCCTCCTCGAAGCCGTCGCGCTCGTCTTCGTCGTGATGTTCGTGTTCCTGCAGAACTTCCGCTACACGGTCATTCCGACCCTCGTCGTGCCGATCGCGCTGTCGGGCACGCTGGCGGTGATGCTTGTCGCGGGCTTTTCCATCAACGTCCTCACCATGTTCGCCATGGTGCTTGCGATCGGCATCCTCGTCGACGACGCGATCGTCGTCGTCGAGAACGTCGAGCGCATCATGGCCGAGGAAGGACTGTCGCCGAAGGAGGCGACGAAGAAGGCGATGAGCCAGATCACCGGCGCGGTGATCGGCATCACGCTCGTGCTGTGCGCCGTGTTCGTGCCGCTCGCCTTCTTCCCCGGCTCGGTCGGGGTCATCTACCGTCAGTTCTCGCTGACGATGGTGACGTCGATCCTGTTCTCGGCCTTCCTGGCCTTGTCGCTGACTCCGGCGCTGTGCGGCTCGTTCCTGAAGCCCGTGAAGGCCGGCCACCACCACGGCAAGCGCGGCCCGTTCGGCTGGTTCAACCGCGGCTTCGACTGGACCTCGCATCGCTACAGCCGCGTGGTGCGCGCCACCGCCAGCCGGCCGAAGCGCTTCATGATCGTCTACCTCGCGCTTTTCGCCGGGCTCGGCTGGTTCTACGTCCAGATCCCGACGGCCTTCCTGCCGCAGGAGGACCAGGGCTTCCTGATCTCGTCGTTCCAGGGGCCGTCCGACGCGACCTCCAACCGCATGCGCGCCGTCACCTCCGAGGCCGAGAAGTTCATCCTCGAGCAGCCGGGCGTGAACTCGATGGTGACGATCCAGGGCTTCTCCTTCTCCGGCCAGGGCCAGAACGCCGCCCTCGCCTTCATCACCCTCAAGAATTGGGACGAGCGCGGACCGGCCGAGAGCGCCGACGCCCTGTCGGGCAAGATCACCGGACGCCTCCTGCAGTTCCGCGACGCGATCGCCTTCGCGCTCTCGCCCCCGCCCATCCAGGGCCTCGGCACGACCGGCGGCTTCGAGTTCCGCCTTCAGGACCGCGGCAATCTCGGCACCACGGCGCTGTTCGCCGCGCGCGACCAGCTCCTGGCTGCCGCCGGGCAGAGCCCCATCCTCACCGGCATGCGCTTCGAGGGCCTGCCGCCGGGTCCCCAGATCGCGCTCAACATCGACCGCGAAAAGGCCAACGCCTTCGGCGTCACCTTCGCCGACATCAACTCGACGATCTCGACGAGCCTGGGCTCCAACTACGTCAACGACTTCCCCAATGCCGGCCGCATGCAGCGCGTCACCGTCCAGGCGGACGACCGGGGCCGCATGCGCGTCGAGGACGTGCTGAACCTCAACGTTCGCAACGCCCAGGGCGGCATGGTGCCGATGTCGGCCTTCGCCACCGCCGACTGGACGGTCGGTACCTCGCAGCTCGTCGGCTACAACGGCTATCCGTCCGTCCGCCTCTCGGGCGGCGCGGCGCCGGGCTACTCCTCGGGCGAGGCGATCGCCGAGATGGAGCGGCTCGCGAGCCAGCTTCCCGCCGGCTTCGGGTTCGAGTGGACGGGCCAGTCGCTGCAGGAGATCCAGTCGGGCAACCAGACGCCGTTCCTGATCGGCCTCGCCATCCTCTTCGTCTTCCTGTGCCTCGCGGCGCTCTACGAGAGCTGGGCGATCCCGATCTCGGTCATGCTCGTGGTGCCGCTCGGCGTCATCGGCTGCGTGGCCGCGATCATGCTCCGGGGCCTGTCCAACGACGTCTACTTCACCGTCGGCATCATCACGATCATCGGCCTCTCGGCCAAGAACGCCATCCTGATCGTGGAATTCGCGGTGGAACAGATGGAAGCGGGCAAGGGCCTCCTGGACGCCACCGTCGAGGCCGCGCACCTGCGCTTCCGACCGATCCTGATGACCTCGCTCGCCTTCACCGTCGGCGTCATCCCGATGGCGATCGCGACGGGCGCCTCGGCCGCCAGCCAGAACGCCATCGGCACGGCCGTCGTCGGCGGCATGATCTCGGGAACCTTCCTCGCGATCCTGTTCGTGCCGGTGTTCTTCACCTTCATCATGCGCCTGTCCGGCACCGCCAAGCGGATGGAGAAGACGAAGGCGGCGCCTCCCGCCAAGCCCGGCGGCGGCGAGCCCGCGCCGCAGCCGGCGGAGTGACTCCCGTCCCTGTACCGGAACGCCCGCCGGCTCCGCCCGGCGGGCGCTCGTCGCTTCAGGGTCACGCAACCGTTCCAGCCGCGCGAGTTCCGTTTACGTCAATGCTGGTGTATGCCTCGGCGAGGTCGATGTCTGGGAGGAATCGATGACGATCATGCCGACCACGGCGCAGACGGCCGTGGCCAAGCCTTGGCTTTCCAGCTATCCCGCCGGCATGCCGGCCGAGCTGCCGGACTTTCCCTACCAGTCGCTCGGCGACCTTCTCGACGAGGCCCTCGCCCGCCACGGCCCCATGCCGGCCTTCCGGCTGCTGGGCGCCACCATGACCTATCGCGAGCTCGACGAGGCCTCGCGCGCCTTCGCCGCCTACCTCCAGTCCCTGGGTCTGAAGCCGGGCGACCGCGTCGCCCTGATGATGCCGAACGTCTTCCAGTACCCCGTGGCGGTTGCCGGGGTCGTTCGGGCCGGCCTCGTCGTCGTCAACACCAATCCGCTCTACACCCCGCGCGAGCTCCAGCATCAGCTGACGGATTCGGCCGCGCGCGCCATCGTGATCCTGGAGAACATGGCCGCCACGCTGGAAGCGTGCCGCGCCGCGGTTCCCGTCGAGCACGTCGTCGTCACCGGTCTCGGGGACATGCTGCCGACGCTCAAGGGCGCGATCGTCAACTTCGTGGTGCGACGCGTGAAGAAGCTCGTCCCGCGCTATTCGCTGCCGGGCGCGGTGCGCTTCAAGGACGCTCTGCGGCGCGGCCGGGCCGCGCGCTTCACGCCGGTTCGCCGCGAACTCTCGGACATCGCCGTCCTGCAATATACCGGCGGCACCACGGGCGTGTCGAAGGGCGCGGTGCTGACCAACGCCAACATCGTCGCCAACGTCCTCCAATCGGAGCTGTGGAACGCCCCGGCCCTCGAGAGGAAGCCGGCGGACGAGCAGCTTTCCACCGTTTGCGCGCTGCCGCTCTACCACATCTTCGGCTTCACCGTGAACATGATGCTGTCGATGCGGCAGGGCGGCTGCAACATCCTGATCCCCAATCCGCGCGATATCCCGGCGACTCTGAAGGAGCTGCGCCGCTGGCGCTTCCACTCCTTCCCGGCCGTCAACACGCTGTTCGGCGCCATCGCGCGCCATCCGGACTCGACCAAGATCTACTGGTCGAGCCTGACGCTCTCGGTCGGCGGCGGCATGGCTGTCCAGGCGGCGACGGCAGAGCTCTGGAAGCAGCGCACGGGCTGCGCGATCTGCGAAGGCTACGGCCTGTCGGAAACCAGCCCCTCGGCGAGCTGCAACCCGGTTCTCTCGACCGAATATACCGGCACGATCGGCGTCCCCATTCCTTCGACCGAGTTCCGCATCGTCGACGACGACGGCGTCGGCCTTCCGCTCGGCGAGCGCGGCGAGATCGCGATCCGCGGCCCCCAGGTCATGGCCGGCTACTGGAACCGCCCGGAGGACACCGCCCACGCCTTCACGGCGGACGGCTTCTTCCGCACGGGCGACATCGGCACCATGGACGAGCGCGGCTTCGTGCGGATCGTCGACCGCAAGAAGGACATGATCAACGTGTCCGGCTTCAACGTTTATCCGAACGAGATCGAGGAGATCGTCACCCGCATGCCCGGCATCGTCGAGGCGGCGGCGGTCGGCATTCCCGACGAGAGCTCGGGCGAGGCGGTGAAGCTCGTCCTCGTGCGCAGCGATCCGTCCGTCGACGAGGATCGGGTCAAGGCCTTCTGCCGCGAGCAGCTGACCGGCTACAAGCGCCCGCGCGCCGTCGAGTTCCGCGACGAGCTGCCGAAGACCGGGGTCGGCAAGATCCTCCGCCGCGCGCTGCGCGACTGACGAGGCCGACGCCGCCCTCCCCTTCCCGGCGGGCGGCACCGCTCGGCTTGGACGCGGAGCACCCGACCGCGTCGGCGTGCCGCCCGGCCAAGTCCCGTCCGCCGCACGAATTCTGCCCGCGCTCCTCACGGTAGAAAGGCGGCTGATTGGCGCGCGCTGCGATGTCCGTCCCCATCCGCCTCTCGTGCCGGCCTCGCGCCCGTCTGCCCTTCGCGTCTCCACCGCACGACTGGGTCTTTCCGGCACGCGAATCGTCGGCTAGGCTCCGCGCAACGATGAACGACTGCCGCACAAGGGCTTGGGCGGCACAGGAGCCTTTTTTCGCCGTCATGCAAAAAGGGCTTTTCATTCACGGAACTGTCGCTTATATCCCGCTCACCGACGGCGACGAGCCGCTCGGCAGGTGACGCGGGGTGGAGCAGCCCGGTAGCTCGTCAGGCTCATAACCTGAAGGTCGCAGGTTCAAATCCTGCCCCCGCAACCAACATCGAATGACTGCACAGCCCTGGCTTTGCCGGGGCTTTTGCATTTCTGGACTTCGCCCCTCCAAACCGACGTCTGCCGCTCGATCGACACCACGCGTGGCCCGATCACGCCTCGCGCGGCACTCCTCCTTGGCCCGTCGCAAACACGAACGAAAAGCGTTCGCCAAGCGACACTTTTCGGGTTCACATCCGCATCGGTCTTCTCTATATGGAGCCCATCGCAGGCGACACACTGCCCTGCTGGGGAATAGGTTAACGGTAGACCAGCGGACTCTGACTCCGTTAGTCCTGGTTCGAATCCAGGTTCCCCAGCCACTCAAAACCCTACGTTTCCAGGCTTTCTGACAGCTCGACACGCCCGACATGGGCGCCTCGACCGTCGCACTGTACCGCACGAAACCGGGCACAGTCTGTTCTCGGCTCGTTCAGGGTCGCGGAGGGCTGGTTGATGGGCCTCACCGTTCCGCAGATCAAGCTTCTCGCCAACACCATTGAGGACGACTTCGAGGTCAGCGTCCGATCGAGGCCAGCCTGCGCCCTCGTCCGACGCGGCTATGCCATCTGGTCGATCACGTACCAGGGCATGGGCTTTCTCCAATCCACCGAGAAGGGGAAGGCCGAGATGGCGCGCCTCGCTCGCGCCAAGCGGAGGGGCGCCCGATGACGCGCGTTCTCGTCTGCGGCGGTCGCCACTACAACGACGCCCGCACCCTCAACGCCACCCTGGACGCCATCAAGGACGAGGTTGGCATCACGGCCATCATCCACGGCGGTGCTGGTGGCGCCGACCACCTCGCCGGCCTGTGGGCACACTTCTACGGCATGGCATGTGTGGACGCCCCTTCTGGCGCAAGAGAAATCTTCGGTCCAGGTTGCTGCGCGTGATCGGGTGCTGCCATGTGTCCGGCCTCTGATGCGGCACGAAACATGGCCGCGGGCCCGTATGGGAGTACGAGGATCAGGTCCACATCACTGGAACGCGCTCGAAGCGCTCCCCATGCGCCTGGTTCTCCTGATCCCGCCTCACCGACGTTGCGCCATACCTGTCCTTTGACCTCCTCACGCCACCGACAGCCTCGCGCCCGTCCCGCTTACGCAGGCACGGCCGGAGCTCGATAGGTTCCACCCTTCGTCAGCAGCGCCCAAGCGATGCGGGCGTTCTTGTTGGCCAGCGCGACGATCACGAGCATCGGCGGCTTGCGCGCCAGCATTCGACCCAGCCACGAGCCGGCCGGCACACCCTTGCGCCTGGCCCAGCGCACCACCGCACTCGAAGCGATGATCAGGAGGCGCCGCAACGTGCGCTCGCCCATGCGCGACGTTCGGCCGAGGCGCTCCTTTCCGCCTGTTGATCGCTGTACGGGTGTGAGGCCCACCCAGGCGGCAAAGTCGCGTCCCGAGCGGAACGTATCCACCGGTGGGGCCAGCGCTTCGATGGCGGTGGCGATCAGCGGGCCGATCCCGGGCACCGTCATCAGCCGGCGCGCAACGTCATCAGTCTTGGCGCGGGCGGCGATCTCGGCATCGAGAGCGGCGGTCTGTTCCTGCAAATGACGCAGCGTGCCGACGAGCAGGGCAAGGCAGGTGCGGGCCGCCTGCGGCAGCTCCGAGGCAGGGTCTTCGATCTGAGCGATCAATCGTTCGACGTGGAAAGGGCCTTGCGGCGCGATCAGGCCGTACTCGGCCAGATGCCCGCGGATCGCGTTGATGATCTGCGTGCGCTGGCCGACCAGCATGTCGCGGGTCCGGAAGATGACGGCGGAGGCCTGCTTGGCCTCACTCTTCACGGCCACGAACCGCATGGTCGGGCGCTGCGCGGCTTCGCATATCGCTTCGGCATCGGCGGCATCGTTCTTCTGCCGCTTAACGAATGGCTTCACGTAAGCCGGGGCGATCAGCTTTACCTCGTGACCGAGCTTGCCGATCTCGCGGCCCCAGTGATGAGCACCCGGGCAGGCCTCCATTGCGACCAGGCAAGGCTCATGGCCCGCGAAGAAGGTGAGAAGCTGATCGCGCCGCAGCTTCCGGCGGAACACGACGTTGCCGGCAGCATCGGCGCCGTGAGCCTGAAAGGTGTTCTTGGCCAGATCCAGGCCGATGGTGCTAACCTGCGTCATGGACGCCTCCCTGTGGTGGCTTTCGACACCCCATCCTGGCACGACGATGCCGTCGGGGGCGTCCACCCCATCACCGGAGGTCTACGAGGCCGACTGGCACGAGCACGGCCGTGCCGCCGGCCCGATCCGCAATGCTCGGATGATTGCCGAAGGTCGTCCCGACCTCGTCATCGCCTTCCCCGGCGGTCGCGGCACGGCCGACATGGTGTCTCGCGCTCGCAAGGCGGGGATCGAGGTTCGGGAGGTGTCGGCATGAGGCCCGCCCTCCACTTCGTCGGCTTCCGCGACGACCGCTACACCTCTGCCGTCCGCGTCTTCGGCGAGCCCGACTTCATCCATCGCGGCTGGGACCGTCGTGCCCTGCGCGAGATCGCTGACGTGGATACGGTCGTCTTCGCCGATGGCCCGCACGACCAGGCGCCGCGGGCAAAGAGCTTCACAGACATCCATGACGGATCGGAGCCGGGCTCGCCGTTCGTCGGCTCGTCTCTCTCCGCCATGCGCTCGGTGAAGGTGCCGGGGAAGCGGTTCAGGATGGGGAGGGAGGGGTGAGCGAGCAGAGCTTCCGCATCGACTGGCTGGGCGGCAATTGCCCCGTCCAGGCTGAAGGCGAGATCGACGGCAAGCCCTTCTATTTCCGCGCACGGGGCGAGCGTTGGTCCATGAGCATCGGGGGCAACGATGTCGTGGGTGAGCCCGAGTGGTATTACGAGGAGCCCTATGGCGACGAGGATTTCGCCGCAGGGTGGATGACAGAGGACGAGGCTCGCGCCTTCATAGACAGATCCATCGCCCTGTTTAGGCGCAGGCCTGATGACCCCACCGTCTCCCCAGAAGGCGGTGATAGCGTCGCGGCAGCCCGTTCCTCCTCCCTCCCGTCTCGTTCTTCCAGTCTGGAAGGAGAAGGCTGCCGCGAAGACCTCGGGATCGGGCAGAGGGAGGCGGACAATGGCCGCTCATGAGATGGCCGACCCGAGCATCTCGCCCGATCAGCAGCCCGGTTTCTGGCCGAATTGGCAGGCGCCGACACTCATGGCTGAAGCGATCCAGATGCCGCTTCACCCGCCGCACAAATGGATCAACGGCGTGCTGAACGCGCACCGGAAGACAGGTCGCCCCGGCGGGCAGAGGGATGAAGGAGGCTGCCGCGATGCCATCACAGCTTGATCGCGTCCGTCAGCAGGTAGCCGCGCACCTCGACGTCATCGGCCACCTGTTCATCCCCGGTGCCAAGCTCACGATCCTGGTTCGCCGTCCTGGCGAGCCTGATTGCGATTTCCTGATGACGAACGACGAGATGTCGGAGGTAGCCGCCATGGTCGCGCGCCTGTCTGATGATGCCGGTGAAGAAGGCTACCGCGATGCGTGAGATGACCAACAGCGCCCGCGAGACGCTGCTTCTCGCCCTCCGCCTACGTGCCCAGAGCGTCGATCCGACCGATGGCACCATCATGCGCGAGGCTGCCGACATGATCGAGCACTTGATCATCGAAACGGGGTATCAACGCGCGGCTTTCGAAAGAAAGGCAATCAAGCTCCTTGACTGGAATAACTCGGTCTTCACGACTGACGCGTCAGAGCACAAAGCTTGGTGCTTCTTCGGGCGATACCACATCCGCTCCCTACCGACGTGCAAGCCGCCCGAGATGTATCAGTGGTCGTCCCCGATAGGTCGGAAATGGGGCAACGAGGATACCCTTGAAGCCGCCAAAGCCGCCGCGCAAGCTGACCTAGAGCATCATATCGCCTCCACCTTTTCCGCAGAAGGCTGTGACAGCGTTGCGGCAGCCCAATCTTCATCGGAGACCGATCATGTCTGAGACACGACCTCGCAACGTAGCGACCGTCCTCGCCGATGCGATTGACGATGTGATCCTGTCTGCCCTGGAGCGCCGTCCGGATCGAGAACTGTCCACGGTCGGCTTCATTCTCGCCTTCGCTCGGGAGCTTCGAAAGACTTGGCCTGACGTCACCGACAAGCAGGCCGCCGAGTGGCTGCGCGGCTATCTCGACGTGAAGATCGGCACACCTGGGCATGACTGGACATATGGCGGGGCGGCGCACCTCGCCCGCGAATACATCGCCGAATACGGAGAGCAGCCATGACCCAGGACGTGAAGGAGAAGGCTGCCGCGATGCACGAGGCCACCGACATCGGGACGCTTATCGAGCGGGTGGAGGCTGCGAAACTCCCACCTCGCCAACGGTTGGTCCTGTCCAAGCTCGGCAGCATGTCGCGATCCGAGAAGGACATAGCCGAAATGGCGGGCATCCGCACGACATGGCCGGCTGAGACGGCGCGCAAGCACCTCATGGCGCTGCGCAAAGGCGGGCTGGCGCGCGAGATCAAGGTCAAGTTCGGCCGATCCGTGTGGCAGTCAACCGAAGCAGGCTCCGCCCTTCTCCGCTCTCTCCAGTCCGAGGAAACCAGCAATGGCTGAGGAGATGATGACAAAGGCTGCCGCGATGCGAGGCGACGGACAGATGACGATGGTGGAGCAAGCCGCCAAGGCGATCTACAGTGCGTGGGCGGCCGAGAACGAGGTCACGCACACATGGGACGAACTGACCGAGGCGGTTGCCGTATCGCCCGCTGACGCCGCCCCCACGCTGCATAGAATGCACCGGCTCGCCTTCGCAGAAGCTCGGGCCGCGCTTGAAGCGGTGCGCGAGCCGACCGACTTCGTGCTGGCCGCCGCCCATCGCAACAACCATCCTCGCGACATCGAGACATGGCAGACGATGATCGATGCCGCTCTCTCGGAGGCCGACCATGGCTGAGAAGGAACAGGCTGCCGCGATGCCGAACAGAGCTAGGCTGACGAAGGCTCAACGGCGCGCGCTGGAAGCAGCGAAGCAGGGGCCGCTGACGATCTGTGCTCGCGGGTGGCTGGCCTTTGATGGCGCGGATGGATCTCGCCATGCCTTCGCATCGGTCCACGCCGCAGGACAGAGAAAATGGCTGGCGCAGGTGGATAAAGGGCCATTCAGCCACACGAAGCCGACAAGCTACGTGCTGACCGACGCCGGCCGCGCCGCCCTCGCCGAAGACCCTCTGCCCGAGACCAAGGGCATCGCGGCAGCCTGATCAAAACCCGGTCAAATGGTAACGCATTGATCTGGATGAAACTTTTACCTAAGCTCCCCAGCAGATGCAGAAATTGCATGAGTTGCCTGACCTTCCCCACCTCTGCTCATAGCCGGAAAGGCGGGGGTGTGGCTGTGGCTTCTACGCAGTCGACTTATCGCACGATAAACGCCAGATTGCCCGTGGAGCGGCATAGTGCGCGCGGGACACAGCCGAGCCATGAGAGCTGATGAACGACGCATGTTCCTCTTGGCGACCGTCACGGTCTTCATGCTCGCCGTGCTTCAGATGATTCCCCTCCTGCTATGACGGCTCTTTCACCCAAAGGCTGGCTATGGCAGCCATCCCGGGTGCGTGTCATAGTCAGCCATGACCCGAAGGTCGGAACTCACGGCGATGCAGATCTGGGCACTCACGTTCCTAGATGATGGCCTCAACGACGAGGACGCAGTCGGGCGTGAGACTTTCGAGCTTGAGGCTCAGCCGGGCCTCTTCCAAGCTGCAGAACACCTCGTGAAGCTTGGGCTCGCCGAGGTTCGGATTGGCCCTTCGCTCCCCCGGTCCTTCTCGGCCTGGTATCGCCTGACGCCTCGCGGGCGAAAGCGGATCGACCACGGGCATGACGGGTGACGGGCTAGGCTGACGCGTGCCATAGCTCCGCCATGGAAGAAGACGACGACATCATCGCCGAGATGGACGCCCGCCTGGACGCCCATCGCATGCTTCTCGCACTCATCATCCGCAACCTGCCCGACCGAGACAAGGCGCTGCTGGCACTTCAGCAGCTCGAAAGCCTCTCGCGCAAAAACAACCTTCACGGCGGCACGATCCGGGAGCTTGCCGAGATCCGGGACGTGCTGGACGACCTGTAGGGCCGCATGCATAGTCGGCGCATGGATGCGACCGACGCCTCACAGGTAGAAGCCCCTAAACGCCTTCAAGGCAAGCGGGGGAACGATCATGATCGGGCGATTGCTTCTATGCTGCGACAAGCTCGCACATCGAGAGGCGTCAGCCAGCCGCAGCTGGCCTTCCTTATCGGCTGCAGCTTCCAGCAGGTCCAGAAGTACGAGTCGGGCAGCAATCGGATATCGGCCGGGCGGCTTGTCTCGATCGCCCGAGCTCTCAAGATGGACATCGCAGAGTTCTTCGGCGACTTGCCAGCGCTCTCCAGCGGGCCGACGCTGCAGGCTGAGGAGTTGCGCTTTATCCGAGCCTATCGCTCTATCTCTGCCAAACAGGCTCGGTCCCTTGATGCCTTGGTCGCGGCACTTGAGGCATATGGCGACGTGAACGCCGCCTAGCGACTCACTGATTGTTCATGCCATCTGTTCTACCTTCGTTCTTACAGGCGGAGGCAGACCGGCATGGACCCGCGACGATGAGCACGCACGACCAGCGACTTGCCGAGCTGCGCGACCGCGTCCGCAAGATCGAAGGAGCAAAGGCGCGCGGGCACGGCGTCCTGCCCTTCGGCATCTCTGAAATCGACGCTCGTCTACCCGGTGGCGGCCTTGCGCTCGGCGCGCTGCACGAGTTCGCGGGCGGCGGCAACGGCGCGGTGGACGGCGCGGCCTCGGCCCTCTTTACCGCAGGTGTGGCGGCGCGCACGAAGGGCATGATCCTCTGGTGTGTCGTCCGGCAGGATCTCTTCGCCCCTGCTCTCGCGCAAGTTGGCCTCAAGCCCGGCCGGGTCGTCTACGTCGAAGCGGGCAACGAGCAGGAGCTGCTGGCCTGCTTTGAGGACGCGCTGAACCACGGTGGGCTCGGCGCGGTGATCGGTGAGGTGGCGAAGCTCTCGATGACGGCCTCGCGCCGGCTGCATCTGGCGGCAGAGCGCTCTGGCACTCTGGCACTCGCCATCCGCCGCTGGCGGCGCCAGACGGAAGCCGCGGACTTCGGCCAGCCGACGGCCAGCGTCACGCGCTGGCGCATCTCGGCACTGCCTTCCGTCGCTCTACCTGTGCCAGGCGTCGGCCGCGCCCGGTGGCTCTTGGAGCTGATCCGCGTGCGGTCCGGCGAGAGCGCCGATTTCGAGGTTGAGGCGTGCGATCGTGAAGGGCTGATGGCGCTTTCGCCTGATCCGGCACAGCGGGCGGCCAACGCCCATCTGGCGCGACGCAAAGCAGGGTACTGAAACGACGAAGCCCGCCAATCGGGGAACGATAGGGCGGGCTTCGGGTGGGACGCGAAGATCGGAGCCAACCCGTCCCACATCGACAGCTTACGAGCAGCGGCAGGGCGTGTCACGAACGAAAAAGCCCGCTCCTCGTGCGAAAGGAGCGGGCGTGTTTGCGGGCGGCGAATTCCCTCAAGGGCACCCGCAGAAACAGACTGCCTTGTCAGGCTTGTCTGAGCCTGAGCCACTGAAGAGATGGAGACGCAGCCATCAGCACGGCTTCCTAGATTAGCCCCTTACGGATGGCGATGTTCACCGCATGAACGGCATTGCGAGCTTTCAGAGCGTCGCAGGCAACTTCGATCATCCCGACGATCGCGCCTTCATCACGCCCTAGCTCATCGGCGATTTCCGGCACCATGCGCCCCTTGGCGAGTAGCCGCAGGCAGTCAACCATATTGGGCGGGTACGGGCATGATGATGCTATTTCAAGATGCGTCCTCTGGCGCGATAGACCAAGCGACCGCCTGGGTCGTGTCTGACTATGGCCTTTGGCTATGCACCATGCGGTCCAGCGGCCGGGCGGATGAGAACATGAACGTTATCGGAAATCTCCACGAGCATGGGCTCATCACAGAACCAAGGCTCGAACCATGCTTCCCAGGCACGTGTGGACAGGAGCAAGTTGTCATTGGCGCCATCCACGATCAGAGATCCCGGATGATGGCACAACCTCTGCCAGGACAAGCCTGATGACATATCGCGCCTCGATCCAAATACGTCTCTTAAACTGACAAGATGACCTATTGACGTACTTGTCTAGATCGATTGTCTATGCACAGCCACGCTTAATCATCGAAATGGCGCCGGAACGTCATCGTCAGCCACGCAAAACTTCGCCAGGGCGAGGACTAGGCGGGGCTCTTCTGGCGCGAAGCTCAGCTCAGGCGAAACGACCCACCCAGCCCGGCAGCTCCTTGCGCCAGCGATGATGCGGCGGGGTTCGCCGCGGTTCGCTCGCACCCTCAGTCCAGCCTACTGACATAAAAATCGTCATTACGGACAATCACCTACTCCATGTTGAGCTAGGGCGACCTATTAGATGGTGTTGCGCAATCCGCGCCGATAGCGCGCGACAGGCCCATACCCCCTCCTTCCAATGTACTCGCGCTCTTCGACGCCTTTGACGCCTTCATGAAGACGTTGATCGAGGAGGCCGAGAAAATGATCGAGCCTGTCGTGACGCCCGATGCCCCGCATCGGCACTATGCGCCGATCAGCTCAGGACGCCAGCCATGATCAAGTGTCAGCGCCGCTGCAGGGTCATCGCGTGGCGCAGTTCCTTGATCTCGTCCTCGAGCTTGAGGATCGCTTGTGTCCGCTGATCGCTGGCGCGCAGTTGATCCTTGGCCAGCGCCGCCGCGTCTCTGGCGGTGGCCGCGCCCTCCTTCATTGCCATAGCCAGCGCCTCGATCGAATGCGTCTGCTTGCTGATCGCCACGACCTGCAGCGCGATCTCGCCGGACAAAGCTCTGACCGACTCACTGTCAACAAGGGCGCCGGCAATCACAGACATCGTCTCAGGCGGCTGGCGGGTCTCCGAGTTCCACCCGGCCTTGACCACCAGCGCGCCGATGGCAGTCCCGATCCCCGTTGCGAGCCAATACAGCCACTCCGGTATGCCTTCCATCAGCCGTTCCGCCGCTTGTCTTTCGTGGCATGAAAGAGCGCGTACAGGCTGTAGACGCTCAGCATGAAGTAGGTCCAAGCGCCCGTGGTGAGGATGCCGGACAAAAAGTAGGCACCGAGAAAGCCGATGCAGAGGATGCCGGAGGCCAAGGCGCCGAGGAACGCGCAGATCATGCGCAGGGTCGAGGTCACCATCTGGCGTGCGCCGTTGATGAACAGGGCGATCAGCCAAACGAAGCCGATGCCGCCGATCATGAGGCCGGTGCCCTCTTCGCCAAGCTGTGCGAAGCCGTCCCAGGAGGGCGAGGTGAAGGTGGGGCTCGGGTGCATCAGCACGGCGCCGAAGCCGAACAGGACGGTTGCCGAGTACCACTCAGCCGAGCGCTCATGGAATCGGCGGCGAACCTCCCTTATGGCGATCACGGCCGCGTCTCCGCATTCCGCGGCGCGAGGTAGGTGCCCGCCCACGCGCCAGCCGCGAGCAGCAGCGCCGTGACCTGGATCAGCACCTCCGGGTCGGTCGCGATCGACGCGGGGATCCAGCCGAACTTGGCCATGAGCCCCAGCAGCGGCGAGACGACGATGACGCCAATCGCTCCACCGTTGGCCTTTGACACGGGGCCTCCCGTCGGCGTCGGCTTGGCGACGGGCTCCGGCTCGAGCGGCGGCCCGCCATTGTGCCCGATCGGCACAGGCGTCTGCGCCGGCGGCACGATCACCACGGCGGGCGTCTCCGGCACCGCACCGGCGCTCGCCCCGTCGTAACCGGCGCCGTCGAGCGCCACTTCGAACTGCCGCGCGTGGCCGGCGATGAGCTCAGCCTTGTCAGTGCCGTTCACGACCCGGCGGGCCTCGCGGTAGTCGACCTTCGTGCCAGCCACGTAGTCGCCGAGCTTCCGGCCCGTGAAGGTGCCGAGCATCATGCCCTCGACGAGGATCCTCGCGGCGATCGGGCGCTGTTCGGCGAGATCAGGATTGCCGACGAGATCGACGCCGAGGCGCTTCGCCCAATCGGTGTAGTTCCGCCGGCCGGTGATCTGGACGAAGCCCCGACCGCGAAAGCGCCGCCCGTCTCCGGCTGTCGTGTTGCCGAGGTCGCGCCGGCCCTCGTAGGCCTCGCCGCTGGCGTATTCTCGCATGGTGCGGAAGCGGTCGCCCTCGTGGAAGGCCGTCGCCAGGATGTAGGCGAGCTTGCCGCGGTCGCCGTCGCCGTAGACCTGGAAGGCGGCAAGGATGGCGCTGACGCCGTCCACGGCTTCCTGGCTGAGCGAGCCGGCAAAGGGCGCGGCGCGGATGGTGGCGAAGAACTGCGCGAGGTCCAAGGAACCCTCCTATGAGCGGGCATGAAAAAAGCCCGCTCGAAGCGGGCCTGTTGAAGCAGAGGGCGGGGAAGCATCGTCGCAGGAGCCATCCCGCGGCGATGTCGAAGGCGGAGCCGATCCACCAGCAAAGGCGGAACTCGATGCGGTGCGCGAGGGTCGGAGGGGCGAGTTCGTTAGGCGTCCTCATCCGGCTCAGGCTCCGGCGGAAAGGCCTCCGTGACGTCGAGCGACACCACCGTGAGCATCCGGAAGGCATCGCGGCGCGCTTCGAAGGCGTCGTCGTAGATCACTCGCTCGGGCAGGACGTACTTGCCGGTGTGAGGCCCGCCACGCACGAGCACCGGATCGAGCCGGTTCTCGTCACCGGCCGTCTCCTCACGGAAGCGCGCGGCCTGAAGCTTGTCCATGAGCAGAAAGGGTCGAAGGTCGGCCATCTTAGGCGGCTCCTATGGCGGTGAGGAAGGTTGAGAAGCGGTTGTGGATCGCCTGCGCCTCGGCGTCGGTAATGCCGCCGCCCGTGAAGGCTGCGGCCAAGCGGTCGTCGGCGTATTCGGTGCCGTTGCGCAGTAGGTACGCCGGCCCGGTCGCAATCGCATTCGAGACCGCCGTGTCGGAAAGGCTCAAGGCGCCGTTGCGATAGTAGGCGCGGGCGTTGGCCCCGGTGCGCGTGAGGAAGCGGCTCCCGGTCATGGCCTCGGCCGCGCCGAGGTTGAGCGAGGTGCTGTCGTTCATGCGAGCCTCGCCGTTGCCGGCCGTGTTCGGGCGGATGTAGCTTCGCGTTGACTGCGATGATCCGATGAGCGGCCGGAAGCCTGACTTGGGTCCCTGGAGATTGCACCATGTGCCGATCGTGGCCGAGTTCAGCGCGTACTGATTGCCAGTCGCGTTGAACGCCTCGTTGAAGGACAGGTGCGACGACAGAGCGTCGCCCGCATAGCCGCGATCCGTGGTGAACGACGGCGTATTGACTGCCGCCAGCGACTTCGTGGGGGCGCGCAGGTTGAGCCGAGCGGCTTGCGCATCGTGCGCCGCGAGGATGGTCAGCCAATCGAGCTTCGACCAAACGCCGTCCGTCTTCAGACCGGCAACCAGGTCGCTGTAGAGCTGCTTGCGAGCGGCTGCCGGCTGGACCGTCATGGCATCGAACGCCGCCTGTGCATCCGGGTCGTAGCCCGCCGCGGCGGCGGCCACCGTGGGGGCGCGCACGAGGGCTGTGGATGCGATCAGCGCGGGCGCCACGTTGACCGCGCCCGGCTGGACGACGGGGCTCGGCACGACTGCCGTGCTGGCGATGATGGCCGGCGCGATCTGCGAAGCGCCCGCCTGGATCGTTGGCGCGAACACGGCCGAGGTCGAGCCGACAACCGTCGGCAGGACGGCGACCGGACCAGGCTGAACGGCCGGGGCGAAGACGGAAGCCGTGGATACGATGAGTGCCGGAGCCACCGACACGGCGCCGGGCTGCACCGTGGGCGCCGGCACCGCAGCAGTCGAAGCGATGACGGCGGGGCGAACCTCCGCGGCGCCGGGCGCGAGCGCTTCTACTGTCGGAGCGCGCACCTGCGCCGTGCTGGCGATCATCGCCGGCTGCACCGTCACGGCTCCAGGCTGGACGCTGGGCGCGCGCACCGCCGCGGTGGAGGCGATGACGCTCGGACGCACCTCGACCGCACCAGCGGCCACTGACGGGGCCAGGACGCGCGCCGTCGAGGCGATGAAGGCCGGGCGGACCTCGATCCGGTCCGTGACGGGCGGCAGGGGCGGCGCGGCGAGCGCCACCGTCAGCCCCGCCGCGGCCGTGACGAGGATGCCGACGGTGGCGGCGCGCTGGATGGTGACGGTCGGCGTCATGCCTGGCCCCGCGTCACCGGCTTCTGCACCGGGATCTTCAGCGCCACGTAGAGGTAGACGTCGGGGTTCGGATCGGTGCGGGCGAGATCGAGCACGACCGACGAGTGGCCGATCGCCGCCGTCTGCTCCGCGGTGAGGCGCACCTCGATCGTGCCGTCATCGATCCGCACGAGCCCGCCGTTCTGCGTGGAGAGCTCGGCCAGGATGGAGCGCGCGCCAGGGTAGCTGCGCACGTCCGCCCGCAGCTCGCACCCGTCGGGGAAGAGGACGTCACCACCCTGCCCCGTGACCGCGATGCGCAGCGTATAGGCGTAGGACAGGACGATCGGCGGTCCTTGGATCGTCTGCGACATGGCGCGCGCTCCTTGTCGCTTAGAGGGCGAAGATGCCTTCGGCCGCCCATGTGACGACCACGTTGCCGCCATTGGGCGTGACCGGCAGGCCCGGGGCCGCGTCGATCAGGGTAACGAGCCGAGAGGTGCTTTCCGTGCCGGTGTCGATGTAGATCAGGATCGCCTCGGCCGCCGAGCCGGTGCCGGTGCCGGCAGGTACGTTGGGGATCGTGACATCCGACGCATCGAAGACGCCATTGACGAGGGTCTTGGAGGTCAGCGTCTGCGGCGTCCCGATGCGCGCGCCGGACGGGACGGACGAAAGAAACTCATGGGCGGCTGAGTAGGTGTAAGCGCCCGTGTCGATGAGGACGACCTTCACCGTGCTGCTGGCAAGAGTGGTGAGCAGCTGCTCCTTGAGCTTCATGTAGAGAATGTTGGCCATAGGGATGCTCCTTCAGGGCACATGAAAAAGCCCGGCTCGAGCGCGGCCGGGCGGTGGAAAGATCGCGAACGAAGGTTCCCCGCGCTGCAGCAGGGCGCTACCTTCGGTCGGGGACAAACTGAAACCTCAGAGAGTCGAGCCGATGATCGAGCAGGTTCCGAGCGCCGCGGCGGCGCTCGCTTTTGTCGGCGTATTCGCGACGGCGGTTTTCATCTGGCTCGAGGACGCCAAGGCAAAAGCCAAAAGATAAAATGGCCAGCGTGTCGCCTGACGCAGACGGGATCGCCCGGTACAATCAAGAGACTTCGACCCTCTGCATGCACGGCTTATTTATCGAGCGAGTGCTAGGCGTATCGGATATGCCTGTGAGTGAGATGCCCGCATGGTGCTCGAGGTCGCACTTCCCGCCGTTTCTTCCGTCGGTTTCGTGCTGCTTGTCATATTCGTCGCGTTCCTATGGCTTGAACATCAGCGTTCGATGATCGCCGCTGACGCTCTCAAAGCGGCCGCAGCCAAGGCAGCCGCAAAGCGAGAAGCTGCTGAACCTGGCTACTGCCAGCGATAGAAGGCGACGGCCGACGTCATCGCTAGCCGACGAGCGGCCGAGACGCCGTCGGCCTTGAGCGCCTCGTTGAAGGCTCCAGCGGCCGTGACGCGATCAATGCCGCCGATCAACATCAGGTCGTGGATCGCCGCAGCTTTGAGAAAGCGCGGATCGCGAGGTGAGAACGCCCAGCGCAACGCCAGCGGGATCGAAACGTCGAAGGTGGTGTTGGCCGGCACCGTGAAGAGCCAGCCGCTGTCGACCTTGCCCACCTCCCACGCGATCGGCGCCGTGGTGCGATAGAGGATGCCGCCGACGGGCACGAACAGACCGGCGGTCTCGACGCTGGTGTAGAGGCTCACCCGCGCGGGCGCCCGGCGAAGACGAAGAGGTGCGCCACGAAGCCCGGCGGCTTGATCGGCACGGGCGTCGGCGCCGCGGAGCCCGCTTTCGCCGTCGTCCGCTTCACGTCAGCGGTCACGATGCCGGGCGACGTCGTGAGGAGGCTAGCGAGGAGCCCAGACACGTTCGGCTTCACGGACGCCTGGTTGTCCTGGTAGTCGTGCGCGTGCTCGGGCAGATGCGCCGCCAGGAGCGTTACGCTGTCCGAGCCGATCAGCGTTCCGGCCGCGCCGTCGAAGCCGCTGGCGACCGTGGCGTAACCCGCCGGAACCTTTACCAGCTTGAACTTCGCCGAGGTCGACCCGGCCAGGAACCACGACATGCCAGCGGCCTTGGCCACGAAGTCGGGGTACATGGCGCGCTGGTACTCGGTCTTGCCGTCCAGTCGCAGCCAGGCCGGCCCGAGATCGTCGAACAATGCATGCCGAAGGAGGCCGATCGGCAGCGTGACATTGCGAAGGTCTACGCCGGCCATAATGCGTTGCTCCCGATATCCGCGATGACCTCTCCGGCGGTGATCCGCTGCTTGAGGTCATTGCCGGCCACGATCAGCAGACCCTCACGCGCTGCCACGGCATTGCCGAAGGCCACCATCGTCTGCGCATCCATCGGCACGCGCGTATCGTTGGCGGCGATCCAGAAGAAGTCGACGGGCAGGCCATGCCAGCGCATATCGCCTTCCTGGACGCCATTCATGATCGCCACGATGGCCGAGATGCGGGACCGGTCGATGCGCTCGCGCGAGGTGTCGTCTGACTGGAAGACGTTACCGGCATAGGTGATGCCCGCGCGGAGGCGGCGATCACGCTCGGCGTCGATGTCGGCATCGGTTCGCGCTGCTGGCTGCCGCCCCGCCTCGAACGTCGCCTCTTCGGCGGCCGTCATCGTGACGGTCTGGCCGTTGACGATCTGCTGAAGGGCCATGTCAGCGCCTCCCGAAGAGCTTGACGGTGCCGGCGTCCAGCTGCCCGGCGCTGGCGCTGATGCGGATGCCGTTGATCGGATCGCCCACGTACCGAGCCTCGCTGGATGCGATTGCGCCAAGGGTTGCTGATGATGGAACGGCCGACCCTATAGCCGATGCCCTGATGGTCGCAGCTCCAGCATTGAGCCCGATTGCGCTGGCCAGGTAGTTGATGGCCGATGCCGCAGGGAACGCTGCGCCCATCGCGCCGAGGGACTGCCACGTCGCGCCGTTGTCGGTCGTGATCTCCAGGTTGATCGACGCGTTTGAGCCGCTGTTGTGGCTCATCAGCCGAGCGTCGACGATGGCGTCGTTGATGTTGAGCCCGGTGAACGTGACAGCCGCTACGGCGGCGCTGATCGTCACCGTCGAGCCAATCTGGCGCATCCTCGGGGCCGTTGCCGGGGAGAGCGCACGGGTGGTGTCCGTTCCGGCATCGACTTCGGCTTGCGTTGCAAGCTCGACTACGCCTTTGGCAGCCGTCGTTGCATCGGGCAAATTGCTCGTCTGGTAGCCGTCTCCGGCTGCGTTGACCCGCAAGAACCGGAGAGCGTCGGCAGCGGTGAGGCTAGGCAAATTGAGGCCTGCAGCTGCCTCTTCCGCATCGTCGCGGGCTTGCTCCGCATCCTGCGCGTAGCCGCTGGCATCAGATGCAGATCCGGCCGCAAATCCCGCGGCACTCTGCGCCGCCTGGCGATCGGCCGCGGCGCCTGAGCCGTCCATGAGGATCGACCACCTGGAGGCATCCGTGCCCGGGAGGACGCCTGTGGAAGCCGCGAGCGCGATCCAAGCACTGCCCATGTAATGCACGCCGTCGCGCGCCGCATAGGTCGCCACGTTGGCCCAGGCGCCGCGCCAGTTGATGCCGATCGGGCCGTTAGGACCCTGCGGGATGGTGAAGTCGAGCACCGCATCGGCCTCGGTGCCGCTATTCTCCACGGCAGCGGCCGAGCCCGGCGCGCCGGTCGTGACGATGCCAATCGCAACGGTCGCGGCTCGCCCGCGCGGTCCCGCCTTCTTGACGGACACCCCTTCCGGAGACGAGGGCGTGACGGAAACGATGGTCATCGCGTGATGCCCCTCTGGATCGTCACCTTACCCGCCACGAAGCGATCCACGATCCCGTCGGCGTTGGTCCAGACCATGTCGTAGGCGTAGTCGCCGGGCGGGATCAGTCTCAGAACCTCGGGCGGCACGTTCCAAGCCACAGTGCCATCGGTCGTCGGCGCCGTGATCTGCAGCATGCCGTTGGCGGTGCTGGCCTCGAGAATGATGTGCAAGGCTTCGGCTGGCTGCCGGAGCTGCGCGACGAACGAAGATCCGGCGAGATTGACGGGCGTCTCTGCCTCGCCCTCCGTGAGGGTCAGCGCATCACGCCAATCCTCGTTGGTGGCAATGAGGAAATCGACCGTGGTCAGCGACATCGCCGGTCATCCTCATGCGTCATAGAGGAAGCCGGACACCCCGAGCGGCGTGCCACCGGTCGACAGGATGTCTCCGGCCTTGGCCGTAACGGGACCAACGGGAAACGTCGAACTCGTGGAGAGAAGGTCCACGCCGTTGATGCGCATCGTCACGAGGCTCGTCGTGTTGATGGCGAAGGTGGAGAACACGGCCTGCTTGCCGGCCGGAACCGTGTACGGCGTGCCGCTCGCAACATTGGCGTAGAAGGGTGTGCGGGCCATTACATGCTCCCCAGGAAGAACATTTCAGAGTGGAGGTAGTCGGACAGCGTGATGCTGGCCGCGATTTGATCGACGGTTGCCTTGCGATGAGCCCCATCGGCGGCGGAATAGATCGCGACGAGGTCCGCCGATTTCGGCGCCGGCTTGGCCGTGAGGCCGTTGATGTCCAGCTTCAGCTCGCGGTTGGCGCCGAGTGTACCGCCGCCCTGGATGCCTTCGCTCGTCGTCACCGAGCGCACCGCCCCAAGCGCCGCCATCAGGCTGTCGCGGGTGATCACCTTGGCTTCCTGAAGCGACACGTCCCAGAAGACGAAGAGGTCGCCGGTCTCCAGGCTGATGTCGGTAGCCGCCCCCTTCACCACGCGGTTGATGAGGTGCAGCGCCGCCTGGTTGGAGGTGAGGCCGAACCAGTTGCCCTGCGTCGGGTCGAAGCGCTTCAGCGTGCGAACATCCCGGTGATACCAGAGCTTCGATCGGTCCGAGGGAGCCGTGTTGCCGATCTCGATCTCGGCGAGCCCCATGTCCTTCAGGACCCGAGCTTCGAAGTCGCGCATGTCGAGCGGCAGGGCGTCCTTCAAATTGCCTGTCGAAGACGTGACGAGCTTGTCCGTGGAAGGGTTCAGAGCCGGCATCAGGCCACCGTCAGTTCGGCGCCCATCGGCGCGATGGAAAGAACGACGTCGTTGGTCGAGACGGCGATGTCGATGCCGCCGGCATTCTTGAGGCGCCGGAACTGCAGGCTTCCGCCGTTGACGGAGGCGTAGACGAGGCCTGTGCCGGTGCCGATGTTCTCGCCGCCTGTGATCGACCCGCCAGCGCCGCCCACGCCGGCCAGGAAGGCGGTGCGGGTCGTTTTACGGTGCGCACCCGCCGAGATGTCGAAGAAGGCGACGATGTCATCGCCGGCGACGGAGTTCTCGACCTCAAGGCCGGAGAAGTTCAGGCGCAGCGTGCGATCATCCTGGAGATCGCCACCACCTTGGATGCCCTCAGTCGTGGCGACCTGCCGGAACTTGGATGCCATGTCCCCGATGTTGAGCGCGTTGATCGTGCTCTGAAGGGTCTGGATCAGCCAGTTGAACAGGCCGGGGTCAGCTCGGCCACAGCGGAAGCCTTCCTCGATCTCATCGGCAGTCGGCGGCGTGATCAAGGCGTCGTCGTCCGACGCCCAGACCGGGTCGAAAATAGCCATGGAGGCCTCGTTCAGTTGAGGGTGATCTGGACCGGGAAGGAGCCGTCGCAGAAGCCGCCCCACCCGTCGCCGAAGCCGAAGGCGGGGCCGTTGCCGTGCCAGATGTCGAGCCGAACACCCGGCGCGATCGGCAGAGCCTGCCGGTAGAGGTGGGCGATGGAGATCTCGACGCCTGACAGGAGCCGTCCGGTGGCCACAGCGACGCGGCCGGGCGCCTCCCGGTAGATGACGGCGTCGGCTCCGAAGACGGCGCGTGAGGCGAGCGTGAGACCGTGGCGCGAGTAGTCGCCGCGGTTGGTGATGATGCGGGCCTTGAGGAAGCCTCGATAGAGCTCGTCGTCGATGAAGCGGAACGGCACGTAGTCGGGCCCGCCGCAGTCCCACTCCGCCTCGCAGAAGCCCGCGACGGGGATGGTGGGCGGCCCGCACTCGTCGGCGCAGGCGAAGCCGAACACCGGGCGCCGTTGCCCGGCGCGGTGGTCGCGCGGCCAGCCCACCACCTTGCCGAGGATCGTCAGCTGGTCGCCGACGGCCGTGTCGACGTCGAAGAAGTCGAGCATCCGGCAGGCGAGGTTCTGAGCTTCGGCGGCTTGGCCGAGGTAGGCCCGCATCACGCCTTCGAGGCGCGGGCTTTCGCGGTACTGCGTCAGACGCTTGTCGATCTTCGACTGCACCAGCTCGGCGGGATCGATGCAGGCCATCAGACGTATCGCACCGAGACATAAGGGGCGAGGATCACCGGCCGCTCGAAGATCGCGGTCGGGATCTGGTCGACCACGATCAGGTCGGCGTTGCGGGCGATCCGCGTCTCGACCACTTCGATATCGCCAACTTGCGCGGCTTCCGATGCGATGCGCGTCTCAAGGACGGTGTCGCCATTCCGGTAGCCGGCCTCTCCGGAGAAGGCTGCGACTACCGCCGCGGCGATCGTGCCGACGCTCGGCGGCGCGCTGTCCCGGCTGTCGGCGATCGGTCGCACGTCGACCTCGACGCGGATCGGCACCTCGGCCGGGCGGATGAACGCTACCTGCTGGCAGAAGCCGTCTGCGATGACGGGGATGGATACGTTGCCGAACAGCGTGATGCCACCGACCGAGTTCTGGAAGACGGCGAGAGCGACGGCTTCGTCCGTACCGCCCGTGACGGCATAGGCGACGGAGTGCGGCGGCAGACCGAGAGCGTCGGTCGTCTCGCCGGAGTTGGCGCGCACGGCGGCGAAGGTGACGCTTGGCAGGTCACGCAGGCGGTTGAGGTTCGCCGTGAACGAGATGTCCGCCTGGCCGAAGTTGGTGATGCGCAGGCGAAAGGCGTCGTCCGTCTCGTCGTCCGGTCGGGCGAGGCCGCGTAGCTTGGCCACGATGTCGAGGCGCGGGCCCTCGGCCTGGTCGGCGTCGAAGGAGGCGTAGACGTCGGCGAGCGTCTCCTGCGCGTCGACGAGGGCGTCGGTCATCACGCCGTTGATCTGGCCGAGCGGCGACTGTGACGTCTGGATGATGCCGGGTCCGAAGGTCGCGACCATCGCCTGTTCGAGCTCGTCGAGAATGGTCGCGATGTTCTTCGGGACGAAGCCCTCGGGCAGGACGCCATAGGTGTTGCTCATACCTGTGCGACCTCGTCGTGCTCGGTGGCGACCACGGCCCGCGCAACGTGGATGCCGCGAGTGCGCCGGTCGAAGCTCATTGCGAAGGCCTCAATGCCGGTGACGCCGTCGGTCTCCAGGATCTCGGTCTTGATAACGCTCTCCGCGAGCGCCTCATCGAACTGCCGGCCCATGATCTGCTCCAGCCAGGGCACGCCGCAGGTGGTGTCGATGAACCATTCGCCTTCGAAGGTCATGATCCGCTGGCGGGCGTGCTGGCCGACCGCCTCGCCGTCGGCGACGAGCTCCAGGTTGCCGTCTGCCGTCATGCCGAGGTCGGCGATGCCCTCTTCGTTCGACCGAAGTGCAAGTCCAAGCCGGGCGACCGTCACAGTGCCATTCCGTCGAGTAGATCGGCAATGGCGAGCACCGCGGCCTTCTGATTGTGGTCGTAGAGGCCGGTGCTTGACCCGCTGGTGACGACAGTCTTCGCGTTGGCGAGGCTGCGCAGCGCCGTGGCGATCAGGGTGTAGACGTTGCCCTGCGCGCCCTCGATAGCGACCTTCCCGTCAGGCGATCCGCGGATCCCGAACCTGCCATCCTCATCGAAGCGGACGTGATGGTTCTGCGCGTCGAAGTTCTTGATCGGGCTCGACACGCTGTCGCCGCCGACGACTGTCGCGCGCATGTCGGAGAGCGAGAAGGAGCGATCGGAGACCGCGTCGAAGGCGCCGCCGTCCGTGTCGTAGGCTGAGGCGTCGTACATCATCGGGCGTAGACGGACGCGGTCGCCGACCTTCAGTCGAGACGCCGCCGCCTGAGGCGGATGCTTCATCGGCTCCTTCACCCGAGCCGATGCGGTGTCCATCCCCTGAGCGGAGGCGCATCCCAATGACATCGCAGATCGCATTGAAGCCTTTCGGCGCGCAGCCTTGCGCGTTCACCTCGGCCGATCTCGCCGCCTTCGAGCGCGAGATGGCCCTGCCATTCGATGATCGCGAGATCGTCGACCCGGCCGCCGCGCCGGCGACCATCCGCGAGCGTCTCGTCACCCGCATCGATAGCTTGCCCTTCTGGCCGCTGGTCACGGTCGTGGTGTCGGCGACGTCGGGGTTCTGCTGCTTCCAGTTCGGCTACTTCGCCGGCAAGGCGGGGCTGTTCTGATGGCCCCCGCTTGGCACAACCTCCCCCACGCGAAGATCCCGCTCGAGCACCGCGTCACCATCGCCGGCCTCTACGTCGCTGACGTGGAGGTGGTCGCCTGGATCTACCGCGAGAACGACGGGATCTACGTCGGCGAGGTGGAGCTCGAAGGCCGACCGATCTCGCAGCACGGCTATGCCGCCTGCGATGAGGACGGAGCGCCGGTGATGGCTTCGGCGACCGTCAAGGACCCGGAGCCCTGGAACAAGGATCAGGTCTCGGCCGACGTCGCCTTCCTGCGCTCGGTCGAGCGGGACGTGAACAGCCTCTACGCAGAGGAGGCCGACAAGGCGCTCCGCGAGGCTGAGGACGGCTGGAGGGCTGCGGCATGAACCTCGCTCAGCACACGCCCGGCCCGCTCACTGTCGCCGCCAGTGGCGATCGTCAATTCCACATCAAGAGCGACTACCTGCATCGCGAAGGCGAGTGGGAGGACATCTATGTCTCGCTCAGCGGCTTCTGCGGGTCCTATGGCCCGCAGCTCTTCGCCGCCGCACCAGACCTTTTGCACGCAGCAAAGGCGGCGCTCTTCGTGCTGACGATCGTCAACGCGCGCTCGCCCGGGACCAACGAGCAAGGTGCGATCGAAGCGCTGGCCGCCGCCATCGCGAAGGCTGAGGTGCCGGCATGAGCGCGCCCATCCATCCCCGCGCCCCGGCCAAGCCCAAGGGCACCCGCACCGCCATCCGCCGCGCCATCCGCGACCAGTTCACCCGCTGGACCGAGGAAGCCCGCGACGTCCTGCGCTCGAACCAGATGCGTCACCTGTCCCGCCGGATCGGAGGGCTTCGCTGATGCCGCTGATCGAATCCTTCGACCCGGACGCGCCGCCGGTGGTGCGCAGCGTTCTGCCCAACGACGCGATCGAGCGCGGTGCCATGGCGATCTACGGCGTCGTCACGGGCGCCAAAACGCCGGAGCGCGCGGCCGAGGCCTGGGACCGTCGGGCCCGCGAGATCACCCGCAAGCGACACCGGCTGGAAGCCGAGGCCTGCCTGATGGCCGCTGGCTGGAGGCCGCGGCGATGATTCCCTGCCCCAAGATCGTCACCTACAGCTCACCCGAGGCCGCAGCCAACGAGCGCTTCCTCGCGGTCTTCTACATGCCGTTCGGCCCGACCAAGCGGCACCCGGCCGGCGGCGAGGTGCGACTGCCCATCCAGTTCTTCGGGCCCAACCGCGGCGCCGTCGTCGCGAAGGCCGAGACGTTCTGGGCCGAGGAGCAAGCGAAGGAAGCCAAGAAGCGCGAGGCCGCAGCCCTGCGCGATGCTGCAGCCAAGGCCGACCGCGAGAAGCGGAAGGTGGCGGCATGATCGAGCGCACCTGGACCGGCGAGACGATCACCGAGCCCGGCATCTATGCGTCCGTGCCCATCGAATCGTACCACCACGACACCGGGCTCTTGGACGGCTTCTCGATCTCGTCTTCGGGCATCCGCCAGGTGGACGACCGGCCCTCGGCCTATTGGATCCACAGCCCGTTCAACCCCGACCGGGTCGAGCGCGAATCCACCGAGGCGCTGAACTTCGGCAAGGCCGCGCACCACCTGCTTCTCGGCGAGGCCGACTTCGCACAGCATTTCGCGGTGCGGCCGGCCAAGCTCAACGGCAAGGACTGGCAGGGCAACCGCACCGACTGCAAGGAATGGCTGGAAGGCCGGGCCGCCGAAGGCCTGACCGTCATTCTGCCAGCGCAGATCGAGACGCTGAAGCGCATGCGCGACAGCCTCGCGGCGCATCCGATAGTCCAGGCCGGCGCGCTCAACGGGCGGATCGAGCGCAGCATGTTCGCCCGCTTCGGCAAGGTGTGGCTGCGCGCCCGGCCGGACGTGATCCCGATGGACGGCGGCGACTTCGTCGACCTGAAGACCGCCGCAGCCGTCGACGACGACAGCCTGTCCCGCGCGATCTTCTCGGCCGGCTATCACGTCCAGGCCGCGGTGGTGCGCATGGTCTGGTGCGCGCTCGGGCTCGACTTCGGCTCGTTCGTCCTCGCCTTCCTCGAGAAGACTCCGCCCTACGAGGTCCGGTTCTTCGAGATCCGCACCAGCGACATCGACCTCGGCGAGCGTCAAGCCCGCGCGGCGCTGCGCACCGTCGAGGAATGCCTGAAGCGCGGCCAGTGGCCCGGCTACGACGGCTGGGATCCTTCCGTCCTCAACATCGACATCCCGACATGGGCCCGCACGCGCGCCGAGGCGACGCTGGCGGTCAAGGAGGCTGCATGAGCCAAGTCGCCATCCGCGATCAGAACGAGCGGACGTCCATCCAGGCGGTGCCCTTCGGCCGCGAAGCCGGCGGCGGCTCGCTCGCCCCGCAGAACCTGGGCGAGATCGTCCGCTTCGCCGAGGTCATGTCCCGCGCCGACATCGCGATCCCCAAGCACCTCCGGGACAATCCGGGCGCCTGCCTCGCCGTCTGCATGCAGGCCTTCAAGTGGGAGATGGACCCGTTCTCGGTCGCCCAGAAGTCTTACAAGGTCGGCGATCAGATGGCCTATGAAGCGCAGCTGATCGCGGCCGTCATCAACACACGCGCCGGCCTGAAGCGGCGACCGCAGATCGAATACCGCGGCGCAGGTGCGGACAGGCAGTGCGTCGTCACCTTCGAGGCGATCGACGGCTCGACCCACGTCTACGAGAGCCCGCGCTTCGCCGCGATCACGACGAAGAACTCGCCGCTCTGGAAGTCCGATCCGGACCAGCAGCTCGGCTACTACTCCATTCGCGCCGGCGCCCGCCGCCATTTTCCGGAGGTGATCCTCGGCGTCTACGATCGCGACGAGCTCGAAGGCGCCCGCGATGTCACGCCGACGAGCGCTGGCCGGTCCTCGTTCGCCTCGCGCATCGTCGATCGGCAGAGCGCGACCGCAGAGCGCCGCGAGGGCTTCGACGGCGCGATGGTGGATCTGACGCTCGGCACGCGCCAGGAGCCGCAGGCGGGCGCGCCTGATGCTATCGGCACCGTCGCCGAGGATGATGCAGCGGCGACGGGCGAGCCGGAGCATGAGCGGCACGACGAGGCCAAAGAGATCGAGGCCGAGGCACGTCAGGCGGAAGCGACGACGTCGAAGCCCGCCCGTGACCCTGTCCTTCGCGCGAACCTGATCGAGTGCGCCCAGAAGCTCCTCGAGACAGCGAACGGCACCAGCGAGCCGGACGAGCTAGAGCGCGCCCTCAACGCCGCGACCAACGCCTGGAAGAAGGAATTGCCGGCCAACGGCGACGAGGTGCGCCGCATCTACCAGCGCGCCCATGCGGTCGTCACCGGCGCCCTGAACGTGCCAGCCGCGGTGAAGCTGATCGCTGCCGAGCTAGACCTGCCCGAGGCCGAGATCAAGCCGAGGGCGCGCTGATGTCCACGCCCATGATCGACAACCCGCTCGGCGGCCGCGCCGTGCCCGAGTGGATCGGCGCTCACCCCGACGCCAAGGTGCCGGACAAGGTTCGCGACCGGATCCTCGCCCGCGCCGAAGGCCGCTGCCACATCAGCGGCATTGAGATCCGCGGCAAGGACTGGGAGCTCGAGCACATCAAACCGCTCTCGATGGGCGGCGAGCACCGCGAGACGAACCTCGCTCCGGCGCTGGCCGAGCCGCATCGCGCCAAAACCGCCGCCGAAGCCGCCGGCCGGGCGAAGGCCGACCGCATCCGCCGCAAGCTCAACGGCACCTGGCCGAAGACCAAGCACCCGCTGCGCTCCCGCGGCTTCTCCAAGCGCGAAAACGGATATCGCTGATGACCGCCCTTCTCATCACAGGGGCGCTCGTCGCCCTCCTCATCGAACGAGCCCAGGCCCGCATCGACCAGATCGAGGAGATCGGTCGATGACCTCCGCGCCTGAAGCCCACAAGACCGCCGGGGTGGTGGTCGCCGACCTTCTGGCGCTCGGCCGCGAGATCGAGAACACGCATGGCGAGGAAGCCCGCAAGCTTCTCGACGCTGCTGCGGCTGCACTCTCCACTCCATCCGTCCCGGCCGTCGCTGAGCTATGGGGAGACGGGCTGGCGCAAAGCGCTGCATCGGGGGCAGCCGCAGGATGGATGCCGATGGAGAGCGCGCCGAAGGACGGCAAGGAGGTGATCCTTCGCATCCCGGCGCGCGGCTGGCCGGACCACTACCAGCAGATCGCCCATTGGGCGGATGACATGAGCGGCGAGGAACAGCCGCCGTTCCGAGGCTGGTTCCGGAATACCGGCTACGGGTACGCCGAGGTCGCAGACCCGACAGGCTGGCGCCCCCTCACCGCCAGCCCTGCGGGCGATGATCCCAAGGCCCTCGATGCGGCAGCCCGATCTTCACCCCTTCCCCCGCAAGGGGAGCCGGTGGCGGTCGAGGGCTGGGTGCCGAACACCGACTACACCAACAAGGCGACGTGGCCGCCAGAAGGCAACCTCCTCTACACCGCCTTCCACGATGCCCGCCTCAAGGGCGGCTGGTATGACGAACGGCTCAAGCGCCTGATGGCCTGGGCATCGTCTTCCGCCGAAGCCCTCGCCGCAGAGCGAGCCCGCGCGGACAGCCTCAAAGCGGAGCGAGACGCCGAAGCGGACATCAAGTGGCAACACCACGAGATGGTCGGCAAGCTGGCGAAGCGAGCATTCGACGCCGAAGCCCGCGCGGACAGGGCGGAAGAGGACGAGCGGGATCGGCTGTATGCGAAGGCGGCCGAAGAAAGCCGCCTGTGCGCGTCGGTGGTGTTCCGCGAGGACGCAGCCAGAACAGCAGCTTGGCTTGCCGAGAATGGCGCCATGCTCCCTGCCCAACGCGCCGCTCTCCGCGCCCGAACCCTCCTCAAGGAGACGCCCCATGACGAGCGATGAACTCGGGCTGCCGCAATCCCCTGCGCAGGCGGCAGAGGGGGAAGGCGACATCGTGGAGCGCCTGCGGGCCGATGTTGCCACCCAGAGAGAGTTTTCGGCCGGCGCAATCGCTCGCATCGAGGCGAAGCACCCCGGCCTGCTCCGACCGGAAGCGGTCGCGTTGATGCGAGCCGACATCAAGGAAGAGGCAGCCAACGAGATCGAACGCCTTCGCACTGCCCTCTCTGCAGAAGGATCTGCAAACGCCGCGGCAGCCCGACTAGCAGCCGAGGAGATGCGAGATC
Source organism: Antarcticirhabdus aurantiaca (assembly GCF_009765365.1). GTDB lineage: Bacteria > Pseudomonadota > Alphaproteobacteria > Rhizobiales > Rhizobiaceae > Antarcticirhabdus > Antarcticirhabdus aurantiaca. Next base: position 1,382 of record NZ_VTOM01000008.1, on the reverse strand, counting down.
GGGCGGCGAAGGTGGCTGAGGCCGCTGGCGACACATGGAGTGGGACACGCGATCACGCTCAGGCGGCACAAGAGGCGGCGGTTGACGAGAAGTGCATCGCCATCGCCGAAGCCATCCGCTCTATTCCCCTCCCATCCTCCTTCCCCGAAGATCAGGAAAAGGCTGCCGCAACCCCGACCATCGCCGATCCGGTGAAGGAGGGCGGACGCGATGGCCTACGCTGAGACCACCTCCGTTTCCGTCGAGAAGAGCGAGGCCGAGATCAAGGCCATGCTGCGCAAGGCGGGCGCCACCAGCCTCATGTCGGCCGAGGAGCCGGGGAACGCCGTCGTCGCCTTCGAGATGCAGGGCCGGCGCATCCTCTTCCGGCTTCCCCTACCCGCACGCGACGACAAGCGCTTCGCCAATGACGGGCGGCAGCGCCTGCGCCCGGCCGACAAGCGGGCCGCTGCCTGGGAGCAAGCCTGCCGCTCGCGCTGGCGCGGGCTGATGCTCTGCATCAAGGCAAAGCTCGAAAGCGTCGAGAGCGGCATCGAGACCTTCGAGACCGCCTTCCTGGCGCACGTCATGCTCCCGGACGGGTCCACGGTCGGCGACTACGCCAAGCCGGCGATCGCGCTCGCCTATGAAACGGAGACGATGCCGCCGCTGTTGCCGGCGCCGCGCCGCCAGACTGAGGAGGCAAAGGAGCGATGAGCCGACACGTCACCGCAAAGGTCATCGCGGAGGAGTTCGGCTTATCGGCCCGTCACTGGACCCGCATGGCCTCGGCCGGGAAGATCCCCGGCGCCTGGCAGCCGTCCGGCGAAGGCGGGCACTGGCTCTTCGACCTCGACGCTTTCCGCCGCTGGCGGACCTCCACTCAGAAGAAAGTCGCCGAATGGCCGGGATATACAAGAGGGGTGAGATCTGGTGGGCGCGTGCGCATCGCAACGGAGAGGAACACCGCGTTTCCCTTAGAACGCGAGATCGACGGGTGGCTCAAGAGCGCCTTAGAAAATGGCTAGACGAAATGGATGCGGTCGCGTGGGGCGAGAAGCCCGCGCGCCCCTTCCGCGAGGTGATGAAGCGCTTCGCCGAGACGCACTTCCGAACGCTCAAGCCAGCCTCGGCCAAGCGCTACGCCGTCAGCATGAAGGCCCTCGCCCGCACCTTCGGCACGATGACCGTGCAGCAGGTCACGACGGCGACGCTCAGCGACTTCGAGACGACCCGGCGCAGCGAAGGCGCCAGCGCTCCGACCGTGCGGCGCGACTGGCCTGCCCCCGTTAGGTGGCCCGGTTCAAATCTAATGCATGGTTGGCTTATCGGCGACGTTTGAGGTGGCCGGCGAAGCGGGTTGGGGTGGCGCAGCCGGCCACGGCACGACGGCTGGTGCCGGC
>NZ_VTOM01000007.1 GCF_009765365.1 Antarcticirhabdus aurantiaca | reverse complement strand
CGAGAAGGATGTGCTCGCGGGTCTGGGGCATCGGGCCGTCGGCGGCCGAGCACACCAGGATCGCGCCGTCCATCTGCGCCGCGCCCGTGATCATGTTCTTCACGTAGTCGGCGTGGCCGGGGCAGTCGACGTGGGCGTAGTGGCGGTTGGGCGTCTCGTACTCGACGTGCGCCGTCGAGATCGTGATGCCACGCGCCTTCTCTTCCGGCGCCGCGTCGATCTGGTCGTAAGCCTTGTACTCGCCGAAGTACTTCGTGATCGCCGCCGTCAGCGACGTCTTGCCGTGGTCGACGTGACCGATCGTGCCGATGTTCACGTGCGGCTTGTTGCGCTCGAATTTACCCTTGGCCATAGTGCCACTCCATCATTTCTGCAGGGCGTCTCGCCCGAATGTCTCGTCGGAAGGCCGACGCGGTATCCCGCGTCAGGCGTACTTCTTCTGGATCTCGTCCGCGACCTGGTTCGGAACCTGCTCGTAGTGGTCGAACTGCATCGTGTACTGGGCGCGGCCCTGCGACATCGAACGCAGCGTGTTCACGTAGCCGAACATGTTCGCCAGCGGAACCATGGCGTTCACGACCTGCGCGATGCCGCGCGGCTCGGTACCCTGGATCTGGCCGCGACGCGAGTTCAGGTCGCCGATGACGTCGCCGACATAGTCCTCGGGCGTCACGACCTCGACCTTCATGATCGGCTCGAGCAGCTTCGGGCCGGCCTTCTGGATGGCCTCGCGAAAGCAAGCGCGGGAGGCGATCTCGAAGGCGAGAACCGACGAGTCGACGTCGTGATAGGCGCCGTCGATCAGCTCGGACTTGATGTCGACCATTGGAAAGCCGGCCAGCGGCCCAGCACCCATGACCGAGTTCACGCCCTTCTCGACGCCCGGCACGTATTCCTTCGGCACCGCGCCGCCGATGATCTTCGACTCGAAGGAGGAGCCCGCGCCGATCTCGGCCGGCTCGAAGATCATCTTGACGCGAGCGAACTGGCCCGTGCCGCCCGTCTGCTTCTTGTGCGTGTAGTCGTGCTCGACCCGGCGCGTGATCGTCTCGCGATAGGCGACCTGCGGAGCGCCGATGTTCGCCTCGACCTTGAACTCGCGACGCATGCGATCGACGAGGATGTCGAGGTGAAGCTCGCCCATGCCCGCGATGATCGTCTGGCCCGACTCCTCGTCGGTCTTGACGCGGAAGGACGGATCCTCGGCCGCCAGGCGGTTGAGCGCAAGGCCCATCTTTTCCTGGTCGCCCTTGGTCTTGGGCTCGATCGCGATCTCGATGACCGGATCGGGGAACTCCATGCGCTCAAGGATGACCGGCTTCAGCGGATCGCAGAGCGTATCGCCCGTGGTGACTTCCTTGAGGCCGGCGAGAGCGACGATGTCGCCCGCATAGGCCTCTTCGATGTCCTCGCGGGAATTGGAGTGCATCTGGAGCATGCGGCCCAGACGCTCCTTCTTCTCCTTCACCGTGTTCTGCAGCGAGATGCCCTTGGACACCTTGCCCGAATAGATGCGGCAGAAGGTCAGCGAGCCGACGAACGGGTCGTTCATGATCTTGAAGGCGAGCATCGAGAGCGGCTCGTCGTCGGACGACGTGCGCGTGGTCTCGGTCTCGGTCTTCGGATCGATGCCCTTGATCGGAGGAACGTCGATCGGCGACGGAAGGAACTCGACGACGGCGTCGAGAAGCGGCTGCACGCCCTTGTTCTTGAAGGCCGAGCCGCACAGCACCGGGAAGAACGTCACGGCGCAGGTGCCCTTGCGGATCAGCGCGCGCAGCTCGTCGTTCGAGGGCATCACGCCTTCGAGGTACTTCTCGGTCGCGTCCTCGTCGATCTCGACGGCGGTCTCGATCATCTGCTCGCGGAAGGACTCGGCCTGGGCCTGGAGGTCTTCCGGGATCTCGACGACGTCCCACTGCGCGCCGAGCGTCTCGTCGCGCCAGACCAGGGCCTTCATCTCGATCAGGTCGACGACGCCCTTGAACTCGTTCTCGGCGCCGATCGGCAGCTGGACGACGATGGGCTTGCCGCCGAGACGCGACTTGATCATCTCGACGCAGCGGTAGAAGTCGGCGCCGATCTTGTCCATCTTGTTGACGAAGATCATGCGCGGAACATGATACTTGTCGGCCTGGCGCCAGACGGTCTCCGTCTGCGGCTCGACACCGGCATTGGCGTCGAGGAGCGCGATGGCACCGTCGAGAACGCGCAGCGAACGCTCGACTTCGATCGTGAAGTCGACGTGTCCGGGCGTGTCGATGATATTGAAACGGCGCTTCTTGCCGTCGCGGCCCTGCCAGAAGGTCGTGGTCGCGGCCGACGTGATGGTAATGCCGCGCTCCTGCTCCTGCTCCATCCAGTCCATCGTCGCGGCGCCGTCATGGACTTCGCCGATCTTGTGGGACTTGCCGGTGTAGAAGAGGATGCGTTCGGTCGTGGTCGTCTTGCCGGCATCGATGTGGGCCATGATGCCGAAATTGCGGTAGTCTTCGATCTTGTATTCGCGGGCCATGGGGGCGTCGCCTTTCGAACTTCGAAGCCTGGGTTTACCAGCGGTAGTGCGAGAAGGCGCGGTTCGCTTCCGCCATGCGGTGCGTGTCTTCGCGCTTCTTCACAGCGGTGCCGCGGTTGTTCGCGGCATCCATCAGCTCGCCGGACAGGCGGTCGACCATCGTGGTCTCGTTGCGGTTGCGGGCGGCCGAGATGAGCCAGCGGATCGCCAGAGCCTGACGACGCTCGGGGCGCACGTCGACCGGGACCTGATAGGTCGCACCACCGACGCGGCGCGAGCGCACTTCGACGTGGGGCGCGACGTTCTCGAGCGCCTGGTGGAAGACGGCGACCGCATCCTGGCGGGTCTTGACGTTCACGGCATCGAAGGCGCCGTAGACGATGCGCTCGGCGACCGACTTCTTGCCGTCGTACATGACGGCGTTCATGAACTTCGAAACGACGAGGTCCCCGAACTTCGGATCCGGGTTGATTTCGCGCTTCTCGGCGGAGTGACGACGGGACATGGGATCAGCTCTTCAAACGGTCGGACGCGGGGTCGCTTACTTCGGACGCTTCGCGCCGTACTTCGAGCGGCGCTGCTTGCGGTTCTTGACGCCCTGCGTGTCGAGCACGCCGCGGATGATATGGTAGCGCACGCCCGGAAGGTCCTTCACGCGGCCGCCGCGGATCATCACCACGGAGTGCTCCTGAAGGTTATGTCCCTCGCCGGGGATGTAACCGATGACCTCGTAGCCGTTGACGAGGCGGACCTTGGCGACCTTGCGGAGAGCCGAGTTCGGCTTCTTCGGCGTGGTCGTGTAAACGCGGGTGCAAACGCCGCGCTTCTGCGGGTTCGCCTCGAGAGCCGGAACCGTGTTGCGCTCGGAGGGACGAACGCGCGGCTTCCGGATCAGCTGATTGATGGTCGGCATTCGGCCTTCCTCTTGTCTCAAAATCTAAGGTCCGCACGAACCGACACGTCGCCCGCGTCGCGCCGAGCGCGCCATGCGCGAAACCGGGCATGTCATCCGCTTGAACTAGCGGACTGCCCGGAAACGATGCAGAGGACCGGTTGCCCGGTCATGCGGCCAGCAATGTGTCGTTTCGTTGAACGAAGCCTTGTTTGAGGCAGGAAGTCCAGAACGCGTCGTTCCGAACGGCGTCGACCTCACATCGGCTTTGTTGGCCGGTACTTAACGATTCCCCTGGGGCGCGTCAACCCCGGCGGCAAGGGTCGCGCCCCTTTGTTTCCGGGCTTTTCCACGTCGGTAGGCCTGGAGTGGCGCCCTCTGCGCTTCTCGAACCCGACTCGCGGATCCGAGCAGCGTTAACGATCGACTGCCGATATTCGTCGAATCGCTCCCAACGAAAAAGGGGCCGCTCCGAGGAGCAGCCCCTTCCCTGATCGTGATGCTGCGGCAGCGCCTACTCGGCAGCGCCGAGGTTGGTCAGCAGGCGATCGCTCTCCTGCGTGTTGGCGGCCGTGCGGCGATCCTCGAGAATGAGGTCGTCGCGCGAGGAGGCGATCCGGCGGACCTGGGTCATCATGCCGCCCGTGCCGGCCGGGATGAGGCGGCCGACGATGACGTTCTCCTTCAGGCCCTGCAGCGTGTCGGTCTTGCCGGCCACCGCGGCTTCCGTGAGGACGCGCGTGGTTTCCTGGAACGACGCCGCCGAGATGAAGCTCGGCGTCTGCAGCGAGGCCTTGGTGATGCCGAGGAGCACCGGGTTGCCGGAAGCCGGCTTCTTGCCCTCTTCCTCCAGGCGCTCGTTCAGCTCCGCCAGCTCGATCCGGTCGACATGATCTCCCGGGATGTAGCCCGAATCGCCCGACTCCACGATCTCGACCTTCTGCAGCATCTGCCGCACGATGACCTCGATGTGCTTGTCGTTGATGAGCACGCCCTGGAGCCGGTAGACTTCCTGGATCTCGTTAACGAGGTAGCTCGCCAGCGCCTCGACGCCCCGGATGGCCAGGATGTCGTGCGGCGCGGGGTTGCCGTCCAGGATGTAGTCGCCCTTCTCGATGACGTCGCCTTCCTGCAGGTGGAACGGCTTGCCCTTCGGGATCAGGTACTCGACCGGCTCGACGCCGTCCTCGTGCGGCTCGATGATGATCCGGCGCTTGTTCTTGTAGTCGCGTCCGAACCGCACCGTGCCGTCGATCTCGGCGATGATGGCGTTGTCCTTCGGCTTGCGGGCCTCGAACAGCTCGGCGACGCGCGGCAGACCGCCGGTGATGTCCTTGGTCTTCGCGCTTTCCATCGGAATACGCGACAGGACGTCGCCCGCCTTCACCTTCGAGCCGGGCTCGACGGAGAGGATGGCGTCCACCGACTGGAAGTAGCGGGCGTCCGAGCCGCGCGCCAGCTTCAGGATCTTGCCGTCATTGCCCTTGATGACCATCGCGGGCTTGAGGTCCTGACCGCGCGGGCTCGCCCGCCAGTCGATGACCGCGCGCTTGGTGATGCCGGTCGACTCGTCGGTCTGCTCGGACACCGAGATGCCCTCGACCATGTCCTCGAACTCCACCACGCCGTCCAGCTCGGTGAGAACCGGGCGGGTGTAGGGGTCCCACTCCGCGATGCGCTGGCCGCGGCGGACCGTATCCCCGTCGTCGACGTAGATGCGGCTGCCGTAGGTGACGCGGTGCGAGGCGCGCTCCTTGCCGCCCTGATCGAGGATCAGGATGGCCATGTTGCGGCCCATGGCGACGAGGCGCCCGTCCGAGTCGCGCACGACGTTGCGGTTGCGGATCTTCACCGAGCCCTCGTAAGAGGCCTCGAGGAAGGACGAGTCGACCACCTGCGCCGTGCCGCCCATGTGGAAGGTGCGCATGGTGAGCTGGGTGCCCGGCTCGCCGATCGACTGCGCCGCGATGACGCCGACGGCCTCGCCCATGTTGACGGGCGTGCCGCGCGCGAGGTCGCGACCGTAGCAGACGGCGCAGATGCCGGTGCGGACCTCGCAGGTCAGCGCCGAGCGGATCTTCACCGACTGGATGCCGGCCTTCTCGATGACCTCGATGTCCTTCTCCTCGACCGTGACGCCGCCCTTCACGAGGACGTCGCCGGTGATCGGGTGAAGGATGTCCTCCAGGGCCGTGCGGCCCAGGATGCGCTGGCCGAGCGTCGCGACGACCTGTCCGGCGTCGACGATGGGCTGCATCGTCAGGCCGTTCGGCGTCTGGCAGTCGGTCTGCGTGATGATGCAGTCCTGCGCCACGTCGACGAGGCGGCGGGTGAGGTAGCCCGAGTTCGCCGTCTTCAAGGCGGTGTCGGCCAGACCCTTGCGGGCGCCGTGGGTCGAGTTGAAGTACTCGAGCACGGTCAGGCCTTCCTTGAAGTTCGAGATGATCGGCGTCTCGATGATCTCGCCCGAGGGCTTGGTCATCAGGCCGCGCATCGCCGCCAGCTGACGCATCTGCGTCGGCGAGCCGCGGGCACCCGAGTGCGACATCATGTAGATCGAGTTCATCGGCTTCTGACGGCCGTTTTCCTTGTTGAACTCGACCGCCTTGATGCGGGCCATCATCTCTTCGGCGATCTTGTCCGTGCACTTGGCCCAGGCATCGACCACCTTGTTGTACTTCTCGCCCTGCGTGATCAGGCCGTCATTGTACTGCTGCTCGTATTCCTTCGCGAGCGCCTGCGTCTCCTCGATCAGGCGGGCCTTGGTCTCCGGGATGACCATGTCGTCCTTGCCGAACGAGATGCCGGCGAGGCAGGCGTGGCGGAAGCCGAGCTGCATGATGCGGTCGCAGAAGATCACCGTGTCCTTCTGACCGCAGTGGCGGTAGACGGTGTCGATCATCTTGGAGATGTTCTTCTTCGTCATCAGCTCGTTGCAGACGTCGAAGGGCAGGTTCGGGTTCTTGGGCAGCAGCTCGCCGATGAGCATACGGCCGGGCGTGGTCTCGTAGATCTTCGAGTACTCGTTTCCGTCCTTATCGATCGAGCGGAAGCGGCCCTTGATCTTGGTGTGCAGCGTCACCGCCTTGGCCGCGATGGCGTGCTCCATCTCGCCGAGATCGGAGAAGGCCATGCCCTGCCCCGGCTCGTTCTCGTTCATGATCGAGAGGTAGTAGAGGCCGAGAACCATGTCCTGCGACGGCACGATGATCGGCTGACCGTTGGCCGGGTGCAGGATGTTGTTCGTCGACATCATCAGGACGCGCGCTTCGAGCTGCGCCTCGATGGACAGGGGCACGTGCACCGCCATCTGGTCGCCGTCGAAGTCCGCGTTGAAGGCCGTGCAGACCAGCGGGTGAAGCTGGATCGCCTTGCCCTCGATCAGGATGGGCTCGAACGCCTGGATGCCGAGGCGGTGCAGCGTCGGCGCGCGGTTGAGGAGAACCGGGTGCTCGCGGATCACCTCGTCCAGGATGTCCCAGACTTCCGGACGCTCCTTCTCGACGAGCTTCTTCGCCTGCTTCACCGTGGAGGAGAAGCCCTTGGCGTCGAGGCGCGCGTAGATGAACGGCTTGAACAGCTCGAGCGCCATCTTCTTCGGCAGGCCGCACTGGTGGAGCTTGAGCTCCGGACCCGTGACGATGACCGAGCGGCCAGAATAGTCGACGCGCTTGCCGAGGAGGTTCTGGCGGAAGCGGCCCTGCTTGCCCTTCAGCATGTCGGACAGCGACTTCAGCGGGCGCTTGTTGGCACCCGTGATGACGCGGCCGCGGCGGCCGTTGTCGAACAGCGCGTCCACCGCTTCCTGAAGCATGCGCTTCTCGTTGCGGATGATGATGCCGGGCGCGCGCAGCTCGATCAGCCGCTTCAGGCGGTTGTTGCGGTTGATGACGCGGCGGTAGAGGTCGTTGAGGTCGGAGGTCGCAAAGCGGCCGCCGTCGAGCGGGACGAGCGGGCGCAGGTCCGGCGGGATCACGGGCACGACGCGCATGATCATCCACTCCGGCTTGTTGCCGGACTCGATGAAGTTCTCGACGATCTTCAGCCGCTTCATCAGCTTCTTCGTCTTGAGCTCGGACGTCGTCGTCGCCAGCTCCTCGCGGAGCGTGCCGGCGATCGTCTCGAGATCCATCGAAGCGAGCAGCTCCTGGATCGCCTCGGCGCCGATAAGCGCGGTGAACGAGTCCTCACCGTACTCGTCGATGGCGATCATGTACTCCTCCTCCGTCAGGAGCTGGTGCTCCTTCAGGGCGGTGAGTCCGGGCTCGGTGACGATGTAGTTCTCGAAGTAGAGGACGCGCTCGATGTCCTTCAGGGTCATGTCGAGCAGCGTACCGATGCGGCTCGGGAGCGACTTCAGGAACCAGATGTGCGCGACCGGGGCGGCCAGCTCGATGTGGCCCATGCGCTCGCGCCGAACGCGCGAGAGGGTGACCTCGACGCCGCACTTCTCGCAGATGATGCCCTTATACTTCATGCGCTTGTACTTGCCGCACAAGCACTCGTAGTCCTTGATCGGGCCGAAGATGCGCGCGCAGAACAGACCGTCGCGCTCCGGCTTGAACGTGCGGTAGTTGATCGTCTCCGGCTTCTTGATCTCGCCGAACGACCAAGAAAGGATCTTCTCCGGGCTCGCCAGCGAGATCCGGATGGAGTCGAAGGTCTGCGCCGCGACCTGCGGGTTGAAGATGTTCATGACCTCTTGGTTCATGACCTGTCTCCTTTTGGGGCTTCATGGCCCCGGCTGCATCGCCTGAACGGTTCAGCGATGCCTGTATCGGGCGGATGGCGGAAGCGCCCGTCGCGGTGGGCGCTTCCCGAGGCCGCGCTGAGGCGGCTGCATTCAGACCGGTATCGGACTACTCGGCGGCGTCCGGCAGTTCCTGCGCCATGTTCCCCGGCAGTTCGGCCGAGTTGGCGAGGTCGACGTCGAGGCCGAGCGAGCGCATTTCCTTCACGAGCACGTTGAAGCTCTCCGGGATGCCGGACTCGAACGCATCGTCGCCGCGCACGATCGACTCGTAGACCTTGGTGCGGCCCGCGACGTCGTCCGACTTCACCGTCAGCATCTCCTGCAGCGTGTAGGCGGCGCCGTAGGCTTCCAGCGCCCAGACCTCCATCTCGCCGAAGCGCTGGCCGCCGAACTGCGCCTTGCCGCCTAGAGGCTGCTGGGTGACGAGCGAGTACGGGCCGATCGAGCGAGCGTGGATCTTGTCGTCCACCAGGTGGTGCAGCTTCAGCATGTAGATGTAGCCGACCGTCACCTGCCGGTCGAAGGGCTCGCCGGTACGCCCGTCATAGAGCGTCACCTGGCCGGAGCCGTTGAGCCCCGCCTTCTCCAGCATCTCGACGATGTCCTGCTCCACCGCGCCGTCGAAGACCGGCGTCGCGATCGAGACGCCCTTCTTCATCTGCTTGGCGAGCGTCAGAACCGAGGCGTCGTCGTAGTGCTTCACCTTCTCGTTCCGGTCGCTGTCGCCCAGCATCCCGGCGATCTCCTGCCGGATCGGCTGGACGTCGCGCGTCTGCTGGTAGGCTTCCAGCATCTCGCCGATCTTCTTGCCCATGCCGGCGCAGGCCCAGCCGAGATGCGTCTCGAGGATCTGACCAACGTTCATGCGCGAAGGCACGCCCAACGGGTTCAAGACGATGTCGACGTGGGTGCCGTCCTCGTTGAACGGCATGTCCTCCACCGGCACGATGCGCGAGACCACGCCCTTGTTGCCGTGACGGCCGGCCATCTTGTCGCCCGGCTGGATCTTGCGCTTGACCGCGACGAAGACCTTCACCTGCTTCATGACGCCCGGAGGCAGTTCGTCGCCGCGCTGGACCTTCTCAACCTTGTCCATGAAGCGCGCTTCGAGCGTCTTCTTGGTCTCGTCGTAGACCGAGCGCAGGTCTTCGAGCTGGCCCTGCAGCTTCTCGTCCTCGACGGCGAACATCCACCACTGCGAGCGGGGGAACTCCTGCATCGCTTCGGGCGAGAGGCTGGAGCCCTTCTTGAAGCCCTTCGGGCCGGCGATGGCGGTCTGGCCGTCCAGCATCTCGACCAGGCGGCCGTAGACGTTGCGGTCGAGGATCGCCTGCTCGTCGTCGCGGTCCTTGGCGAGGCGCTCGATCTCCTCGCGCTCGATCGCCATGGCGCGCTCGTCCTTCTCCACGCCGTGGCGGTTGAAGACGCGCACCTCGACCACCGTGCCGTAGGTGCCCGGAGGCATGCGGCTCGACGTGTCGCGGACGTCCGAGGCCTTCTCGCCGAAGATGGCGCGGAGGAGCTTTTCCTCCGGCGTCATCGGGCTTTCGCCCTTCGGCGTGATCTTGCCGACCAGGATGTCGCCCGGCTGGACCTCGGCGCCGATGTAGACGATGCCGGCCTCGTCGAGGTTCTTCAGCGCTTCTTCCGACACGTTCGGAATGTCGCGCGTGATCTCCTCAGGGCCGAGCTTCGTGTCGCGCGCCATGACCTCGAACTCCTCGATGTGGATCGAGGTGAAGACGTCGTCGGCGACGATGCGCTCGGAGAGGAGGATCGAGTCCTCGTAGTTGTAGCCGTTCCACGGCATGAACGCGACGAGCACGTTCCGGCCGAGGGCCAGATCGCCGAGGTCGGTGGACGGGCCGTCCGCGATGATGTCGCCCTTCTCCACCCGGTCGCCCACGGCCACCAGCGGACGCTGGTTGATGCAGGTGTTCTGGTTGGAGCGCTGGAACTTCATCAGACGGTAGATGTCGACGCCCGACTTGCCGGGCTCGAGATCCGCCGTCGCGCGGATGACGATACGGGTCGCGTCGACCTGGTCGACGACGCCGGCACGGCGCGCGCCGATGGCCGCGCCCGAGTCACGGGCGACGATCGGCTCCATGCCGGTGCCGACGAACGGAGCCTCGGCGCGCACCAGCGGCACGGCCTGACGCTGCATGTTCGAACCCATGAGGGCGCGGTTCGCGTCGTCGTTCTCGAGGAACGGGATGAGCGCGGCCGCGACCGAGACGAGCTGCTTGGGGCTCACGTCCATGAGGTCGACGTTTTCGCGCGGCGTCATGAAGACGTCGCCCTGGTGACGGCAGACCACGAACTCGTTGGCGAAGCCGCCCTCGCCGGTCAGCTCCGCGTTCGCCTGCGCGACGTGGTGCTTCGACTCCTCCATGGCCGAGAGGTACACGACCTCGTCGGTCACGCGCCCGTCGACGACCTTGCGGTACGGGCTCTCGATGAAGCCGTACTTGTTGACGCGCGCGAAGGTCGCGAGCGAGTTGATGAGGCCGATGTTCGGGCCTTCCGGCGTCTCGATCGGGCAGATGCGGCCGTAATGCGTCGGGTGCACGTCGCGCACCTCGAAGCCGGCGCGCTCGCGGGTCAGACCGCCCGGACCGAGCGCCGAGAGACGACGCTTGTGCGTGATCTCGGAGAGCGGGTTGGTCTGGTCCATGAACTGCGAGAGCTGCGAGGAGCCGAAGAACTCGCGCACCGCCGCGGCCGCGGGCTTGGCGTTGATCAGGTCCTGCGGCATGACCGTGTCGATCTCGACCGAGGACATGCGCTCCTTGATCGCCCGCTCCATGCGGAGCAGGCCGACGCGGTACTGGTTCTCCATCAGCTCGCCGACCGAGCGCACGCGCCGGTTGCCGAGATTGTCGATGTCGTCGATCTCGCCCTTGCCGTCGCGCAGGCCGACGAGCAGCTTGATCACCGCGATGATGTCCTCCTTGCGGAGAACGCGCACCGTGTCCTCGGCGTCGAGGTCGAGGCGCATGTTCATCTTCACGCGGCCGACGGCCGAGAGGTCGTAGCGCTCCGGGTCGAAGAACAGCGACTTGAACATCGCCTCGCCGGTTTCCATCGTCGGCGGCTCGCCGGGACGCATGACGCGGTAGATGTCGAACAGCGCGTCCTGCCGGCCTTCGTTCTTGTCGGCCGCCAGCGTGTTGCGGATGTAGGCGCCGACATTGACGTGGTCGATGTCGAGGACGGGAACATCCTCGTAACCGGCGTCGATGAGGATCTTGAGGGTCTTCTCGTCGATCTCGTCGCCGGCTTCGAGATACACCTCGCCCGTGCCGTAGTTGACCACGTCCTCGGCGAGGTAGTTCCCGTAAAGGTCCTCCTCGGTCGCGCGGAGCGCCTTGACGCCCTTCTCCTTGAGCTGGCGCGCCTGGCGGGCCGTGATCTTCTTGCCGGCCTCGATCAGCACCTCGCCCGTGTCGGCGTCGACGAGGTCGACGACGGGGCTCTGGCCGCGCAGGCGCTCGACGGAGAACGGAATCCGCCAGCCCTTGCCGTCCTTCTGGATCTGGACGACGTTGTAGAAGGTCGACAGGATCTCCTCGCCGTCCATGCCGAGCGCCATCAGGAGGCTCGACACGGGGATCTTACGGCGACGGTCGATGCGCGCGTAGACGATGTCCTTGGCGTCGAACTCGATGTCGAGCCAGGAGCCGCGATACGGGATCACGCGCGCGGCGAAGAGCAGCTTGCCGCTGGAATGCGACTTGCCCTTGTCGTGGTCGAAGAAGACGCCCGGCGAGCGGTGCATCTGCGAGACGATGACGCGCTCGGTGCCGTTCACGATGAACGTGCCGTTGGACGTCATGAGCGGCATGTCGCCCATGTAGACGTCCTGCTCCTTGATGTCCTTGATGGACTTCGAGCCGGTATCCTCGTCGATATCGAACACGATGAGGCGCAGCGTCACCTTCAGCGGCGCGGCGTAGGTCAGGTCGCGCTGACGGCACTCGTCAACGTCGAACTTGGGCGCCTCGAACTCGTACTTGACGAATTCGAGCATGGACTGGCCCGAGAAGTCGGAGATCGGGAAGACGGAGCGGAACACGGCCTGCAGACCCTCGTCGGGTCGCCCGCCCTGGGGCTCGTCCACCATCAGGAACTGGTCGTAGGAGGCCTTCTGCACCTCGATCAGGTTGGGCATCTGCGCGACTTCGGGGATCGACCCGAAGAACTTGCGCACGCGCCTGCGACCGCTGAAAGTCGTCGTCGCCTGGGACATCGTCGCTCCTTCGTCCTTATCTCGGCCCTTGACCAGAGGGCCTCTACCGTGATCCCTCTCCCGCCGAGAGGGAGGCGCCGAGGAGACCGAAACGGTCCGAAGGGCGCCCTGTCATGCCTGTCTCGCGCAACCTCGGGGTCCGCTGCGGTCGGTCCCGACGTCGTCGTTCTAGTCGTCGAAGCCGCCGTTGCCGGCGGCCGTTCCGCGTCGTCGTGGGGCTCGTTCGCCGAGCCGCCCGACCATGCGGGCCGTCTTGTTCGTCTCCGCCGGTCCCGTCCGATCCAGCGCCTTTCGGGCGGAACCCATGCCGGGAGCACGGAAGGCGGAGCGGCAAAAGCCGCCCCGCCCGTATCAATCGTCCGCTTTTGAGCGCGGGCGCACAGTCGGGTCTTACTTGACCTCGACCTTGGCGCCGGCCTTCTCGAGCGTCTCCCTGATCTTCTGGGCCTCGGCCTTGTCGACGCCTTCCTTCACCGGCTTCGGCGCGTTGTCGACGAGGTCCTTGGCTTCCTTGAGGCCCAGGCCGGTCAGGGCGCGGACTTCCTTGATGACGTTGATCTTCTGAGCGCCGGCGTCGGCGAGGATCACGTTGAACTCGGTCTGCTCTTCGACCTCCGCGGCCGGAGCGGCAGCGCCGGCAGCGGCGACGGCGACCGGCGCAGCGGCCGAGACGCCCCACTTCTCTTCGAGCATCTTCGAGAGCTCGGCGGCCTCGAGAACGGTCAGGGCCGACAGGTCATCAACGATCTTGGCGAGATCAGCCATTGGTATTCTCCTTCAGGTTCGAAATTTGAGTGAAGCCGCGAGGAACCATCCTCACGCCGCTTCGTCCTTCTTGGCATAGGCCGAGAACACACGCGCGAGCTGCGCCGCCGGAGCCTGCACGACGCCCGCGATGCGGGTGGCAGGCGTGCTGATCATGGCGATCAGCTTGGCGCGCATCTCGTCGAGCGACGGCATGGTGGCGAGCGTGCGCACACCTTCCGCGTCGAGGTTCGTGCGTCCCATCGCACCGCCAAGGATCACGAGCTTGTCGTTGCCCTTGGCGAAGTCGTTGGCGACCTTGGGTGCCGCGACCGGATCGCTGGAATAAGCGACCAGGGTCTGGCCCTCGAACAGGTTCGAGATGCCTTCGGCGTCCGTGCCTTGAAGAGCGATCTTGGCGAGGCGGTTCTTCGCGACTTTGACGGTGGCTCCCTGCGCGCGCATCTTCGACCGAAGGTCGTTCATCTGCGCGACAGTGAGACCGGCATAGTGGGCCACGACGATGCTTCCCGAGCCCTTGAAGGTCTCGTGGAGGGTCGTGACGAATTCGCGCTTTTCCGCTCTTTCCACTGCCTCTCTCCAGTTGGCCGGAGCCCCTTGCGAGACTCAGGCCGGTTGCCTTTTGCCGCCTCCTTGTCGGAGGCGACGCTCGGAGATCCTGTCCCCTCGTGCTTCGCCCGATCGGCTCCAATGGAACCGGAAGGCAGCGCAAGGCATTGGAGTTCGAACCGAAGTCTTCGGAGGCGAACCTCCGGAAATCTCAGAACTTTCCCCGTCTCATGCAGGCTTTCCCGCTGGGATTAAGACCCGGCACCGGAGTGCCGCGTCGCCCGCAATCTCGGACAGGCATGCGTGGGAGGCGAGCCTCCCGAACCGGGGCGAACCCCGGAACCCTTGTCTTTCGACGGACGGCGCATATAGGCGCACCGTCCGACTTTGTTAAGGCGCCCTTGACAGGAAGCCTGAAGCGATGCGTCAGGCGGCCGACTGGGCGGCCTGGACGGTCGAGGTATCGACCTTCACGCCCGGGCCCATCGTCGAGGACACGGCGACGCGCTTCATGTAGGTGCCCTTGGCGCCGGTCGGCTTGGCCTTCTGAACGGCGTCCGCGAAGGCGCGGATGTTCTCGACCAGCTTGTCGGCGTCGAACGAGGCCTTGCCGACGCCGGCGTGGACGATGCCGGCCTTCTCGACGCGGAACTCGACGGCGCCGCCCTTGGAAGCCTTCACGGCCGCGGTGACATCGGGCGTGACCGTGCCGACGCGCGGGTTCGGCATCAGGCCGCGCGGGCCGAGCACCTTGCCCAGGCGACCGACGAGGCCCATCATGTCGGGCGTCGCGATGGCGCGGTCGAAATCGATCTGGCCGCCCTGGACGGCTTCGACCAGGTCCTCGGCGCCCACGATGTCGGCGCCGGCGGCCTTGGCTTCGTCGGCCTTGGCGCCGCGGGCGAACACGGCGACGCGGACGTTGCGGCCCGTGCCGTTCGGCAGGTTGACAACGCCGCGGACCATCTGGTCGGCGTGGCGCGGGTCGACGCCGAGGTTCAGCGCGACCTCGATGGTCTCGTCGAACTTGGCGCTGGCGCGGCTCTTGATGAGGCCGACGGCCTCCTCGAGGCCGTAGAGCTTCTCGCGGTCGATGCCCTCGCGGGCGGTG
The DNA here is from genome assembly GCF_009765365.1 of Antarcticirhabdus aurantiaca. Lineage (GTDB taxonomy): Bacteria > Pseudomonadota > Alphaproteobacteria > Rhizobiales > Rhizobiaceae > Antarcticirhabdus > Antarcticirhabdus aurantiaca. The sequence continues at coordinate 218,463 of NZ_VTOM01000007.1, read as the reverse complement.
CGGATGCGCTTACCGATCTTTGCCATCGTCTCAGCCCACCACTTCCAGACCCATGGAGCGGGCCGAGCCCTCGACCATGGCCATCGCCGCGTCGATATCGTTCGCGTTCAGGTCCTTCATCTTCTTCTCGGCGATGTCGCGGACCTGCTCGCGCGTGACCTGGCCGGCAACGTCCTTGCCGGGGGCCTTCGAGCCGCTCTTCAGGTTCGCCGCCTTCTTGAGGAAGTAGGAGACCGGAGGGGTCTTCATGACGAAGTTGAAGGACTTGTCCTGGTAGTACGTGATGACCACCGGGATCGGAGAGCCCTTCTCCTGGTCCTGCGTCTGGGCGTTGAACGCCTTGCAGAACTCCATGATGTTGATGCCGCGCTGACCCAGCGCCGGACCGATCGGGGGCGACGGGGTCGCCGAACCGGCCGAGACCTGGAGCTTCAGCTGCCCCATGACTTTCTTAGCCATATGTTCCTGCCTTTGTTGTGAGCCGGCGGACCGGCGTCGCGGACCTCGTCGGCCCGCCTTGCAGTTGGCGCGGTGCGGCTCGACCGGCCGGCTTCAGCCGGGTCGCCTTCCGCGCGCGGTGCGGGCCTCGAGGCCCGCTTCGGGTCAGACCTTTTCGACCTGACCGAATTCGAGATCGACCGGCGTCGCGCGGCCGAAGATCGAGACCTCGACCTTGAGGCGCGCCCGCTCGCCGTCCACCTCGTGGACGACGCCGTTGAACGAGGCGAAGGGACCGTCCGACACGCGGACCTGCTCGCCGACCTCGAAGGAGATCGTGGGCTTAGGCCGCTCGACGCCGTCCTGCACCTGGTTCAGGATGCGATTGGCCTCGGCCTCGGAGATCGGAACCGGCCGGTTGTCGGGACCGAGGAAGCCGGCCACCTTCGGCGTGTTCTTGATCATGGAGAAGACCTGATCTGTCAGATCGGCCTTCACCAACACGTAGCCGGGGAAGAACTTGCGCTCCGAATCGACCTTCCGGCCGCGGCGCACCTCGACGACCTTCTCGGTCGGGACCAGAATCTTCTCGAACTTGTCGGACAGACCCTTCTGCCGGGCCTGCTCCTCGATCGATTCGGCGACCTTCTTCTCGAAATTCGAATAAGCGTGGACGATGTACCAGCGGGCTGCCATGCGACTACCGTTCCTTCTTCAGCGCCCGAGGGTCATGACGGCGCCGACCCCGTAGGCCAGCGCCATGTCGACCACGAAGAAGAAGGCGGAGGCGAAGGCCACCATCAGGAACACCATCAGCGTCGAGATCGTCGTCTCGCGGCGCGAGGGCCAGGAAACCTTGGCGGTTTCGGCACGCACCTGCTGCAGGAAGGTGAAAGGATTCGTCCGGGCCATGCACCGCTCACGGCTAAAAGCGCGTCGAAGGTCCCTTAGCGACCCCACGCGCCATCTGTGTGTTAAGGGTTACATAAACGGGCTCGAAGTGATTCACAAGGCCCGAAAAAATCAAGAGGGCTCGTCGCGATTGGCAGGGGCAGAGGGGCTCGAACCCCCGACCTGCGGTTTTGGAGACCGCCGCTCTACCAGCTGAGCTATACCCCTTCGCCCTCTAGCGAACGGCCTTCCGAATAAGCCGAAGCCTGCCGTCGTTCAAGAAGATTCTGCTCGTCTCCTCCGTTCCCGGCCCCCGAGCCCCGCGCCGAGGCTTGCCACGGCCCTTGGGAGGCCGCATGACGGGCCCATGAGCAACGATGACACCGCCGGCACCCCCAAGGACAGCCATTACGCGCGCCTGCGCCGCGCCCACCGCGATCGCGTCCGGGAGGATGACCGCACCGCCGGGCGGAGCACGGGCGACGAGGACCTCGTGCGCCTCTACGGCCTCCACACGGTCGCCGCCGCGCTCGCCAACCCGAAGCGCAAGCTCCTGCGCCTCCAGGTCACGCGCAATGCCCTTCAGCGCATGGAGATCGATCCGGCCTCGCTGAAGGTGCCGCACGAGATCGTCGAGCCGCGCGTGCTCGACCGCCTCGTCGGCGACGACGCCGTCCACCAGGGCGCGGTCCTCGAAGCCCGGCCGCTGGCAACGAAGAAGCTCGGCGCCCTCACCGATTCGGATCTCATCCTCGTCCTCGACCAGGTGACCGATCCGCACAATGTCGGAGCCATCCTGCGCTCGGCCGTCGCCTTCAAGGCCGGCGCGCTGGTCACGACCTCGCGCCATTCGCCGCAGGAATCCGGCGTCCTCGCCAAGGCGGCCTCCGGCGCGCTGGAGCTCATTCCCTATATCCAGGTGACCAACCTCGCCGACGCCCTCGGCGAGATCGCCTCGCTCGGCTATCGGACGATCGGGCTCGATTCGGACGGCGAGAACGAGGTCGAGGCCCATCTCGACGCGCCGAAGCTCGCGCTCGTTCTCGGCGCCGAGGGCAAGGGCCTGCGGCAGAAGACGCGGGAAACGGTGGACGTTCTCGCCCGGCTCGACATGCCCGGCGCGATCCGCTCGCTCAACGTCTCCAACGCCGCGTCCATCTCGCTCTACGCGGCGCGCCGTCGCCTCGGCTGACGGCCGCCTCAGATGCCGCGGGCGAAGAGGCCCGTCAAGAGAACCTCGATGGCCGAGCGCTCCCGCTCGACCCGGCCTTCGAACCAGACGGAGGCGACGAGCGCGGGAATCGCGACCGCGATGCCCGTCGCCGTCGTCAGCAGCGCCGTCCAGATGCCGCCCGCGAGCTGCGCCGGACTGGCCGCTTCGCCCGAGGCCTGCAGCACCTGAAAGGCTTCGATCATGCCGATCACGGTGCCGAGGAGCCCGAGCAGCGGCGCGATCTGCGCGACGATGTCCAGGAAGCGCAGCCCGGCGCCCAGGCGCAGGAGCTCGTCCGTCGCGAAGGCCACCGCCTCCTCGCGAACCCGCTCCTCCGCCCGATCCTCCGGCGCCTCGCGACCGGCCGCCTCGCGGATCGAGCGCATCTCCCCCACTGCGAAGGCGAGCACCGAACGGCACAGCGAGCCCTTGCCGGACAGAAGCTGAGCGGCGCGAACCCGGTCGCCGCTGCGCCAGAGAATCACGGCGCGGCGCGCGTCGCGATGCCGTCCGACGCCGAGGCGCCGGAACTGCAGGAGCTTCGAGATGATCAGCGCGAGGGTGAAGACGGAGATCGCCAGGAGCAGGATGACGATCGGTCCTCCCAGCTCGACGATCGACAGGACGGCGTCCATCGGTTCAAGGCTCCGCGGTGCCGGGCCGAGGCCCGGTCACGCTCAATAAGCGAGCTGGATATCGGTGAGATTGTCGAGCTTCACGCGCTCGGCGCAGGTCGGCGTCGCGCCCTCCTCGATGCCGCAGTTCACGACATCGTTGACGAGGAGCTGCGAAACGTCGCTGCAGGACCGCTCGGCCAAGTCGAATTGCGAGACCTTGGTCTTCTTGGCGGCCAGACGGGTGAATTCGAGCACGAGAAACTGATCCACCTGCCGCTGCGCGTCGAAGACGACGAGTTCGACGCCGAGACGCTCGATCGGCGTATCGCGATTGTTTGTCGCCAGGAACGTGAAGCGGCAGCCCGACGGCTGGATCGGCTGCAGGTTGTTCAGCTGAAGCACGATCTCCGGGCCGGCGTTCTCGCCCGCGCCTTGGGGCGGCGCGACGGCGGCAGGCTCGGTCGCCGTGGGGGACGCCGGAGGCGGCACTTGGGCTGCCGGCGGCTCCTGCGCGAATGCCGGCGCGGCGACCATCCAGGCGCTGAGAGCGAGCCCGGCGGCATGCCCCGGCGCGAAGCGGCGGCGCCGGGACATCTCCTCGGTCGTCACAGCCATGGCCTGCCCTCGCCTCATCCCGCTTCTCCAACTCGCCTGCCTGCTTCACGAATCGGCGTCACCATGCCGGGCGTGCGGCGCGAAGGCAACGGTGTGACGGCAACGTCCGGAGCCCATCGGTACAGATCGGCCGCGTCGGCCTTCACGGGACCGCCTCCGACGTCGTATCGAAGGGTGAACCGGATGCGGCATGCCGCCGATTCGCAGGGGAGCCGCGCTGTCATGCCGCCGAGCGACGCGACGCCGAGAGCGAGATCCGCATGATCCGACTCCCCGCCACGCGGCGGCGGCGCATCATGCTGACGCCGCTCATCGACGTCGTGTTCCTCCTGGTGATGTTCTTCATGCTGTCCTCGACCTTCGTGCCGCTCCGGCGGCTCGACGTCGGCATCGCGTCCGGCAGCACCGCATCGGGAGCCGCGCAGGCGGAGGACAAGCGCACGCTCTTCCTGACGGTGGGTGCCGCGCCCGGCGCGGACGGCGTCGCGGCCTCGCTCGACGGCGCTGCCGTTCCGCCCGGCGGCCTCGAAGCGGCGTTGCGTGCCCGGGCGGGCTCCGACGACGTCCAGGTGCTCCTCCAGATGAGGAGCGGAACCGACGTGCAGGATCTCGTCACCGCGCTGGAAGCGGTCCGCGCCGCGCGCATCGGCGCGGTGCGCGTCCTGACCCGCTGACCGGTCAGGGGGAACGGACCGTCAGGGCGGAGATCGCGAAGCGCCCACCCATCGCGTCCAGCGCCGGGGCCATATCGCCGAGCGGCGTCGCCGCGAAGATTGCGGGCAAGCGCGCCGCATCGGCTGCGGGAATCGCGACGATCAGCGTGCGCATCGCGGACGTTCCGCGCGGCAGCGTCAGCGGGATGTCGTAGCTCCAGCCGGCGGCGTCGCGCGTCAGGAAGGCGCGGGCATCGTGGATCCGCCCCCGGGCATCGAGAATGAACAGCAGCGGCGGAGCGGAGGACGCGTCGCCGCCGATCCGGCCGCGCGCCGCCTCGCCCGCCCGGATGTCGGTTCGCTCGGCGCTGAGGAGGCGCGCCGATCCGGCGTCCGCGCCCGATGTCAGAACCGGGCACGTCCCACTTCCGCCGCCGAGCGCCGCAAAGGAGGCTCCGGCCGGCAGAACGCGCTCGCGGCCGTCCGCCCGCGCCAGAGCCCAGCCGAAACAATCGTCCCCGCCGCCGCCGCCCGATCCGCTTCCCGCCCGTGCGGCGAGTTCGATCGGCGCGCGCGACGCAGCGACAGGCGCGACCGGAGCGGCTGCGACGGCGGGCGTGTCGCTGGCTGCCGCTACCTGCGTCGTACCGGCTGTCGCGGCGATGGTCGGCGCCGGCGCGGTCGTCGCGACCGGCGCCGGACCCGATGCCGTCGCTGCCGACGCCGGGGAGACGGACGACTGGATGGTCGAAGCGCCGGTCGGCACGGCAGCCCGGGACGCCGGTGCCGCGCTGACGACGGGCGCCGCCGGCACCGGCCCGGGCGCCGTCGCGACGGCCGCGGCTCCCGCCGGCGCCGCGGCGATTGCGGTGGCCGGGGCTGACGGTCGCACAACCTGCGCCAGGGGACGCTGGGCCGGCGTCGCAGCCGGCGCCGGACCCGCGGGACTCGGGGTCGCAGCGGGAGGCGTCGGCGCCTCCACCACCGCAACGCCGGTCAGCGGCGCAGCCGGTCGCGGCGCAACGACCGGCGCCGGCGCCGAGGTGGGCGGCTGGACGGGAGCCGCCGTCACCGGCGGCGCTTGCGCGGCAGCCTCCGGCCTTGGCGCTGGAGCCGCGATATCAGGTGCTGGGGCGGGCGCGGCAGGAGCCGCAGGCTCCGGCATCGCGGCCCGCGCCACCGGCGCGGTCCGGCCACCTTCGTCGAAGAGCGCGTCCGACGGCAGCACCGACACCTCGACTCCCGGCGCGGGCGCCGACGGTTCCAGCTCCGGCTGCGGCGAGGAGCCGGCGAAGTAAACGATCGACGTGTGGAAAACGACCGAGCCCACGGCAGCGAGAGCGAGCACGCGCGCCGGGATCGTTCGCCGCGGCAGGAGCCAGGCGGCATTGGCCGTTCCCGCGACGGCGCTCACGGCCTGCCGCTGGGGGTCGGCGCCGTGACCAGGGAGATCGAAGCGATCCCGTCGTCCGACAGGCGGCGCATCACCGCGAGAAAGGCCTCGGCCGGCATGCCGCCGTCGGCCACCACGGTCAGCGGCTCCCGCGCCCCGTGCCCTTCCCTGCGCACGGCAGCGGCGAGGTCGCTCGCCGCGACCGGCCTGCCGCGATAGGTGAAGCTGCCGTCGGTCTTGATGATGAGAGCATTCGCGACGACGGCTGGATCTCTCGCGGCCGTGCTGCGCGCCAGCGTCAGCCCGCCGGGCAGCGGGGTGCCGAGCGTTCCCGACATCATTAGGAAGATGAGAAGCAGAAACACGATGTTGATGAGCGGCAGAAGCGCGTCGACATGGGTGCGCCGCTCCGGCCGCGGCAGGCGGATGATGGGGCGCATGGGCTCGCGCGGCGAAGGGCGCGCGGCTCCGGTCTCGCCGAAAAAGGCGCCGAAGCCCTTGTCCTCGTTGACTTGCCTTGGTGGCCTCATGTCATCTGCCGCCCGACGCCGCATGCCGCGCGGCCACCGATTCATCCTTCGAGATCCAAGCCATAGCGTGACCAATCGAATTCATCCAAGCCCCGTCCTCGCCTTCGTGCTCGCGGCCACCCTCGCGTCGCCGGTTCCAACCCTCGCGCAGCAGGGCGACTATTCCACGCAGGACGTCATCCGCTTCTTCGAGCGAGGCGCGGCCGATGCGGCCCCGAGCGCGCCGCCGACGTCGATCTGTCTCGGCACGGCGGAGGAGTGCGACGATCCCGCCCCCGCGGGCGGCACGGCCCGCCGCGCGCCGACGGTGCTTCCGGAGATCGAGGCCCAGCGCGAACGACTGCTCGACCGGGCGCCGACCTTCGATCTTCTGGTGACCTTCGAGCTGAACTCCGCGCGCCTGACGCCCGGCGCCCGCGAGCGGCTCGCGCGCTTCGCGGAGGCGGTCAACTCGCCCGGCCTCGCGCGCCTGCGCTTCCGGATCGAAGGTCACACCGACGCCCTCGGCGAGGACGCGGCCAATCTCGACCTGTCGGAGCGACGCGCCGCCTCCGTGGTCGCCTTCCTGTCGCAGAACGGCGTCGATCGCTCCCGCCTGTCGGCGATCGGCTTCGGCGAAACGCGGCCGCGCGAGAGCGACCCCTACGATCCGCGCAACCGCCGCGTCGAAGGCCGCCTCCTGACCGGAAGCGAAAACGGGGATGCGGCCGCGCGTGACGCCGGGTGACCGCTCGCCCTTTCCGCTTAGCCCTTTGAAAACGTTCGTCCTTGTGCCACAGAAGGATCGACAGGGAGACGTAGGATGGCTGAAACGGCCACGGCTTGGCAGCTCATCATCGGCGGCGATCCGACGCTCTTCGCGATCCTTCGGCTGTCGCTGATCGTCAGCCTGTCGGCGGTCGCCATCGCGGCCCTTGTCGGCATGCCGCTCGGCGCGCTCCTCGCGCTCACCAGCTTCCGCGGCCGCGGTGCCGTCGTGGTGGTTCTGAACGGTCTCATGGGCCTCCCGCCCGTGGTCGTGGGTCTCGGCGTCTACCTCCTTCTGTCGCGCTCCGGCCCCTTGGGCGACCTCGGCCTCCTCTACACGCCCTCCGCCATGATCATCGCGCAGGCGGTCCTCGTCCTGCCGATCATCGCGGCGCTGGCGCGCCAGACCATCGAGGACCTGTGGCGGGACTATCGCGACGAGTTCGTCGCGATGGGCGTCGGCCCGGCCGGGCGCGTCGCGGCGCTGGTCTGGGACGGACGCTACAGCCTTCTGACGGCCCTGCTCGCGGGCTTCGGCCGAGCGGCGGCCGAGGTCGGCACGGTGATGATCGTCGGCGGCAACATCGACGGCTTCACCCGCACCATGACCACGGCCATAGCGCTGGAAACCTCGAAGGGCGACCTGCCGCTGGCGCTCGGCCTCGGCATCCTGCTCGTCGCCGTCATCCTCGTCGTCAACGCCGCGGCCTGGACGCTGCGCAGCGTCGGCGAGACGGGCCGCACCGCATGAGGCACCAGGTCTTCCGCGAACTGCCCCTCGTCCTCGACGCTGTCTCTCTTCGCGCTGGATCGGTCGCGATCCTCGACCACGTCGAACTCGCGATCGAGGCGGGCGCGCCGACCCTGGTGATCGGGCCGAACGGCTCGGGCAAGACCTCGCTCCTCCACGTCGCCATGGGGCTGACGGCGCCGACGGAAGGACGCGTCCTGTGGGGCGGCCGGCTGGCTGCGCCGCCGGTGCGGCGCGCCCTCGTCTTCCAGCGGCCGGTGATGCTGCGCCGCTCGGTGCTCGCCAACGTCACCTTCGCTCTCGCCCGGGCCGGTTGCCCCTGGGGGCAGCGTCGGCCCCGCGCCGAAGCGCTCCTCGAGCGCGTCGGCCTCGCCGACCTTGCCGGGCGCGCGGCGCCCGCCCTCTCCGGCGGCGAGAAGCAGCGGCTGGCGCTGGCGCGGGCACTCGCCCGTGAGCCGGAGCTCCTACTCCTCGACGAGCCGACCGCCAACCTCGATCCCGCTTCGGCCCGCCGCGTCGAGGCGATCGTCGGGGAGGCCGCGGCCGCCGGTGTCAAGATCATCCTCGCCACCCACGACCTCGGGCAGGCGCGGCGCCTCGCCGGCGAAGTCGTGTTCATGACGCGCGGCCGCGTGCGTGAGCGGGCCGCGGCGCCAGCCTTCTTCGCCGCCCCCGCGACGCCGGAAGCCCGAGCCTTCCTCGCCGGCGACATCGTCCTTTAAGACCAGAGACCCAGGAGACCGGACCCATGATCCATCGCAGACGCGTCCTCGCCGCCCTCCTCGCGGCCGTTCTGCCGGCCTTCGCCGGACTGGCCGCTCCCGCCGCGGCGCAGGACAAGTCGATCACCGTCGCATCGACCACCTCGACTGAGGATTCCGGCCTCTTCGGCCACATCCTTCCGATCTTCGAGAAGGAGACCGGCATCGCCGTGAAGGTCGTGGCGCAGGGCACCGGCCAGGCGCTGGAGACCGCCCGCCGGGGCGACGCCGACGTCGTCTTCGTCCATGCCAAAGCCCAGGAGGAGGCCTTCGTCGCGGAAGGCTTCGGCGTCGAGCGCTTCGACGTGATGTACAACGACTTCGTGATCGTCGGCCCGGCGAGTGACCCCGCCGGCATCGCCGGAACTGCGAACGCGACAGCAGCCCTCAAGCGCATCGACGAGGCCAAGGCGCCCTTCGTGTCGCGCGGCGACAAGTCGGGCACCCACACGGCGGAGCTGCGCCTGTGGAAGGAGGCCGGCCTCGACCCGGCGAGCGAGGGCGGCGACTGGTACCGCTCGATCGGCCAGGGCATGGGCGCGGCGCTCAACACCGCCAGCGCGATGAACGCCTACGTCCTCGCCGACCGCGCCACCTGGCTCTCCTTCAAGAACCGCGGCGATCTGAAGGTCCTCGTCGAGGGCGACAAGCGCCTCTTCAACCAGTATGGCGTGATCCTGGTGAACCCGGCGAAGCACCCCCACGTGAAGGCCGATCTCGGCCAGAGCTTCATCGACTGGCTGATCTCGCCCGAGGGGCAGACGACCATTGCGGACTACCGCATCGACGGTCAGCAGCTCTTCTTCCCCAACGCGCCGGAGAAGCGGACCTGACGGCACAGCTCATCGGCGCCGCCTCCCTCGTCTCGGTCGAGGCGGCGCTTGACGTCCTGCTCGGCGGCCTGGAGCCGGTGGCGCCGGTCGAGGTGCCCCTCGCCGCCGCGATGGGCGCCGTCCTGGCCCATGCCCCGATTGCCGTCCTGCCCATTCCGGCGGACGACCGCGCCGCGATCGACGGCTTTGCCCTGCGCTCCGGCGACCTGTCCGGCGCGTCGCCCTACGCCCCCCTCGCGCTCGCCGCACCGCCGCGCTTCGTGTCGGTGGGCGATCCCCTGCCGGAGGGCTGCGACTGCGTCCTCGACGGGGGGCTGGTGGAGCAGGCCGGCCCCCTGGCGCTGGTCATCGGCGAGGCGAGACCCGGCGAGGGCGTCCGGCGGCGCGGCGCGGATATGGGCGCGGGAGATCCCCTGCTCCGGCCCGGCGCGCGCCTCGGACCGCTCGACGCGCTTCTCGCACGCAATGCCGGTCTGGAGCGCATGCTCGTGCGCCGTCCGCGCCTTCGCCTCGTCGAGATGAACGGCGCAGCGGGCGGCCCGACCCTGTCCCTCGTCGCGGCACTCGCCGCGCAGGCCACCGCCATCCTCGATCATCGCCCCGTCGGCGAGCGCCAGGCCTTCGCGCCGGAGGGCTGCGACGCTCTCCTCACGATCGGCGGAACTGGCACGGGATCAGGCGACGCCACGGCCTCGCGCCTTGCGGATGCGGGCTGGACGGTCCACCACGGCATCGCCCTCCAGCCCGGACGCACGAGCGCGGTCGGCCGCCAGGGCGACGCGGCGCTCGTCGCCCTGCCCGGCTCGCCCGATGCCGCGCTCGCGGCTTGGCTCGTGCTCGTCGAGCCGCTCCTCCGGCACCTGTCCTCCGCCCGGCCGTCAGCGCCGCGGCAGGTGCGCCTCTCGCGCAAGATCGCCTCCGATGCCGGCCACGCCGAACTCGCGCTTCTCGCGCAGACGGCCGAGGGCACCTATGAGCCGCTGACCGTCGGCGCCCTGCCTCTTCACGCGCTCCGCGATGCGTCGGCCTGGACCCTGGTGCCGGCCGGCAGCGAAGGCCATCCCGCCGGCGCGACCATCCCCGTTCATCCCCTGCCGGGCAGACCATGACCGACACGCCGCAGCCGCCCGCGTCCCGCCCATCCGGGCAGGAGCAGTTCCTCTCGATTCTGTCGCGCGAGGAGGCTCTCGCGCGCTTCGCGGCGGCGCTCTTCCCCCGGCCGCTCGCAGTCGAGGAGCGCCCGATCCTGCGCGCGCTCGGCCTTCCGCTTGCCGCAGACGTCGTCGCGCCGCTCGACATCCCGCCCTTCGATCGGTCCTCGGTCGACGGTTACGCCGTCCGATCCGCGGACATCGCGGGGGCTGCGGAAGGGAGATCGGTGCCGCTGGTTCTCGCCGGCGCGACGATCCACTGCGGCACCGCGCCCACCCAGGCCCTCGGGCCCGGCGAAGCCGTCGGCATCGCGACGGGCGCGCCGCTGCCGCGCGGCGCCGACGCCGTGGTGATGGTCGAGCACACGGACGAGGCAAACGGGCGGGTGTTCGTGCGTCGCAGCGCCGCGGCGGGACAGTTCGTCGCCTATGCCGGCTCGGACATCGCGAGGGGCGAAACGCTGCTGCGCGCCGGAACGCTCGTCGGCTCGCGCGAGATCGGCATGCTTGCCGCCTGCGGCATCGCACGGGTGCCGGTCGTGCGGCCACCGCGCGTCGCCGTCCTGTCGACGGGCGACGAGCTCGTCGCGCCGGGAGAGGCGCTCGGTCCCGCCGGGATCTACGATTCAAACGGCCCGATCGTCGCCGCGATGATCGAGGAGAACGGCGGCGAGCCGCACCTCCTCGGCATCGTGCGGGACGACGCCGCAGCGCTGGAGACGGTGATGCGGGACGCCCTTGCCACCCACGACATGCTGATCCTGTCCGGCGGCACGTCGAAGGGTGCGGGCGATCTCAGCCACCGCATCGTGTCGCGCTTGGGCGCGCCGGGCATCGTCGCGCACGGCGTCGCCTTGAAGCCCGGCAAGCCGCTCTGCCTCGCGGTCTGCGACAACAAGCCCCTGGTGGTCCTGCCGGGCTTCCCGACCTCGGCGATGTTCACCTTTCACGACATGATCGTGCCGATCCTGCGCCGCATGGCCGGCCTGCCGGCGCGCACCGATACGCGCGTCGAGGCGCGGGTGCCGCTGCGCCTGCCTTCGGAGCTCGGACGCACCGAGTTCGCCATGGTCTCGCTCGTGGAAGGCGACGACGGCCTCGTCGCCTTCCCCGGCACCAAGGGCTCGGGCGCCGTCACCGCCTTCGGACAGGCCGACGGCTTCGTCACGATCGAGGCGCTGGCCGACCACCTGCCCGCCGGCGCCCGCGTGCCCGTGACGCTCCTGACACCGAGCCTCCGCCTGCCGGATCTCGTGATCGTCGGCAGCCATTGCGTCGGGCTCGACCGAGTGACGGCGCCACTGGCGCAGGAAGGATTGAGCGTGCGCACGGTGGCTGTGGGCAGCCTCGGAGGCCTTGCCGCCGCGCGTCGGGGCGAGTGCGACCTCGCGCCCATCCACCTCCTCGACGAAGCGACGGGAACCTACAACGCGCCCTTCCTGGCGGAGGGGCTCGAACTCGTGCCCGGCTGGCGGCGCATGCAGGGCATCGCCTATCGGCCGGGCGATGCACGCTTCGAGGGGCGGAGCGTCGAAGAAGCGGCCGCGGCGGCCCTAGCCGATCCCGCCTGCATTCTCGTCAACCGCAATGCGGGTTCGGGCACCCGCATCCTCGTCGACCGGCTGCTGGGCGGCGCGCGGCCGGACGGCTACGCCAACCAGCCGCGCTCGCACAACGCGGTCGCCGCGAGCATCGCGCAGGGTCGCGCGGACTGGGGCGTGACGATCGAGCCGGCCGCCCGCGCGGCCGGCCTCGGCTTCATCCCGCTCGCCGAAGAACACTACGACTTCGCGCTCGTGACGAGCCGCAGTGGGCGTCCCGCCGTCCAGGCCTTCCTGGCCTCGCTGCGCTCACCGGAGAGCCGGGCGGCGCTGGAGGCGATCGGCTTCCGGCCGGCGGATTGAACGCGGACCTCAAGCCCCTCCGCCGCCCTCCACGGGGACCCGGTCGAAGACCATGCGCTCGGCGCCGGACACGACCACGAAGCGCTTGCCACGGGCCCGCGCCACCATCAGCAGCCCCGCCCGCCGGCCCAGATCGAGGCCGCTCGTCGTGAAGCCCGAGCGCGACACGGCGACCGGCACGCCCATGCGCAGCACTTTCATCACCATCTCGGCCGTCAGCCGACCGGTCGTGTAGAGGATCGCGTCCGCCGCGGGAATGCCGGTCCGGGCCATCCAGCCGGCGACCTTGTCGATGGCGTTGTGCCGGCCGACGTCCTCCATGTAGCAGAGCACCTCCGGCCCCTGCGCCAGGACGCAGCCGTGGATCGAGCCCGCCGCGAGGTAGAGCGAGGGTGCCGTGTTCACCCGGCGCAGGATCTCGTGCAGCCAGGATGTCCGCAGCGGCGCGGCCGGCACCGATCGGACGGCGATCTCGGCGCCGGCCAGCCCGACCGACGTACCCTGCCCGCAGCCGGCGCGCACGAGGCGCCCCGCCAATCGCTCGTCCCGGTCGACCAGATGACCGGTTGTTACGGCGATGCGGCCCGCGGCCCTGTCGACGTCGATCGACAACACCGTTTCGCCGGGGTCGAGCAGGCCCTGGTTCAGGAGATAGCCGAGCGCGAGGTCGCGCGGATGGTCGCCGACCGTCATCAGCGTCACGACTTCCTGCCCGTCGAGGAGGATCGTCGCCGCGCGCTCGGCCGGCACCCGCACCAGCACCTCCGCACCGGTCTGGTCGATGCCGGGAAAGGCCTCCGACAGGTCGGGATCGTCCGGCTGCGGCCACGGCCCGGGCGGGAACTGGGTCGGCGTCGTCTCAGGCATGCGGTCTCGATCAAGCAGGCGGCTACCCGCTGGGGCGGCCGCTTCGTGTTGCGCCGGCGGGTCAGGCTACCTAAACCGGCCGGACGAGACACGACAGCTAGCGGAGCGCACGAGCGAAGCCATGGCGCAACTCTCCGACGACTGCTTCGCCTTCGGCGGTCCCATGCGGACGGTGGAGGAAACGGTGGCGCTGCTGGTGTCCCGCCTTTCGCCGATTGACGGGGTCGAGACGGTGGCACTAGCCGAGGCCGACGGACGCGTCCTCGCCGCCGACCTGTCCGCGCCCCTGCCGCTGCCGCCCTTCACGAATTCGGCCGTGGACGGCTACGCGATCCGCGGCGAGGACCTGCCGGGCGACACGCCGCGAGCCTTCGCCGTCGCGGACCGGGTGCAGGCCGGCGCCAGCGCCGACCATGCCGTCCGCTCTGGTACCTGCGTGCGCATCTTCACCGGCGCGCCGATGCCGGCCGGCACCGACACCGTCTTCATGCAGGAGGACGTGACGCTCGACGATTCCGGCGCGGCGGTGCTGCCGCCGGGCCTTCGCCGCGGCGCCAACGTCCGGCCGGCAGGCGAGGACGTGGCCTCCGGATCGCCCGTGCTCGCCGCGGGACGGCGACTGCGCCCGCAGGACGTCGGGCTCCTGGCCGCGCTCGGCATGCCGGAGGTCGCGGTCCGCCGTCGCCTGCGCGTCGCGGTTCTCTCCACCGGCAACGAGATCGTCGAGCCGGGGCAGGCGCGCGGGCCCGCGCAGCTCAACGACTCCAACCGCTTCATGCTGGCCGCCATGCTCCGCCGGCTCGGCTGCAGCGTGACCGACCTCGGCATCCTCGCCGACGATCTCGACGCGATCGGCCGCGCCCTCATCGAGGCCGCGACGGGGCACGACCTCATCCTGACGTCCGGCGGCGTGTCGACCGGCGAGGCGGACTTCGTGCGCACCGCCATCGAGCGGGCCGGCACGCTGGTCTTCTGGCGCGTCGCGATCAAGCCGGGGCGCCCGGTCGCGATGGGCGTCGTGCGCGGCACACCCTTCATCGGCCTGCCCGGCAATCCGGTGGCAAGCTTCGTCACCTTCGCGACGATCGCGCGGCCGGCTATTCTCGCTCTGTCGGGCGCCGGGCCGGAGGCCGCGTCCGCCATGCCGGTGCGGGCCGCCTTCGCCTATCGGAAGAAGGCCGGGCGCCGCGAGTTCGTCCGCGTCGTGCTGCGCTCGACGCCGGACGGATTGTTCGAGGCCGAGAAGTTTCCGCGCGAGGGCGCCGGCCTCCTGTCCTCGCTGGTCGACACGGACGGGCTCGTGGAGCTTCCGGAGGATTCAGGTGGCGTCTCGCCCGGCGACGTCGTCGCGTTCCGGCCCTTCAACAGCCTGTTCTGAGCCGCCTCACTCGCGCTTGCGCTTGGTGAAGACGCGCTCGACGTGGTGCTCGCGCACGAAGGCCGCGAGCGCCTCGGCCATCTCCGGCGGCATCGGCGCGACCTCCACGAGCAGCTCGCCGGCCTCCGTCATCGACTCGCCTTCGGCCGGATCGGCCGTCACCGCCACGAGGCGGATGCCGGGCTCGCCGTCCACGGGCTCCAGCGTCACCCAGAGCGAAGGCCGGCCGGCGACGAGGTTGTCGCGGTAGTTCGCCGTCTCGACCCGGTGGAACTCCACCTCGCCGGTGCCGGCATAGATCATCGTCTCGGCGCCCTCCTCGCCGAGCACCTGGCCAGCCCCAAGCGAGGGCGCCTCCGGCACGATGGCGGCGACCCGCCAGGAATGCTGCGTCCAGGGGCTCGCGCTGGGACGGCGGGCGACCACGACGCCGACGCGGAAGGTCTGGTGGGTCATCGGTTCAGCTCCGCGCCGTGGGATCGAGGATCGGCAAGGACGCGACCAGGTTCTGCGGCTTCATCCGGATGACCCCGTCCGCGCCGACCGCAAGGAACAGCCACACCGGCCGCGCACCGACCGCGGGAAGCGCTTCGTCCGGCCGGCGGAAGCGCAGGGCGAAGAGCCCGACGATGCGCGAAAGATCGTCCTCCTCGACGCCCCGTCCCTTCCAGAGCGCATTGCCGATGCGCGTCGCCTCGGCGTCCAGCCCGACGAACCAGGCCCAGTCGGCGTCTTCGATGCGCGCCAGAGGCTCCACCGAAACCTCGATCCCGAGGAGGTGGCGCACCCAGAGTTCGATCGCCCGCGCGATCCCGGAGCGCGCGGTCACGCCGCCGGCAAGGCTCAGCACCGTGTCGAAGGCCTCGTTGCGCCCGAAGTAGCTCTCCGCGTTCTCCGGCGTCAGCACGTCGAGCGATCCGACGGCCGGGCCGCCGAACATCGCGAGGAGCGGGGCGCGGCTCTGCGCCGCCTCGGCATGGTCGATCGTCTCGGCATCGGCCAGAAGCAGCGCGCCCTCGTGGAGGCTCGCCCGCTGCGGGCGGAAGAACAGCTCGGCCGCGCGCAGCACCAGTGGGTCGTCGACGGCGTCGAGCGCGTTGCGCAGGATGACTTGCGCCAGCTGGTTCAGGAAGAGCGGCGGCGTGCGCCCCGTACCCCCGCGCACGAGGGACAGGTAGGCCGCCTCGACCGTCGGTGCGGCGACGAGCCGGTCGCGGAAGGTCAGCATCACCGCCCAGTTCTCACGCGCGTCCGCATCGGCCAGCGCCTCGATCTCGCCCGCGGCGACGCGGCGACGGGGATCGGCGAGAAGCGAGGCGTGGAGCGCCCGCTCCGCTGCGCAGGCATCCTCCGGCGGAACCAACTCCGGCCGCGCGAAATAGGCCTTCAGAAAGGCATCGGTCAGCTGGAGATGGCCTTCGGCATTGCGGTCGAGGAGCTGGTGTCCGGACGACACCCAGAAATCGCGCAGGCTCATGAGCCGGTTCGCCCGAGGGTGCGGATGTCGAAATCCTCGACCGGCTCCTCTTCCTCGACGGGCACGAAGGCGAAGGCGCGCGCCGGATCGAGCCGGGCTCCCGCCCGCCGATGGAGCGTGCGGAAGCGCTCGCGGATCTCGCCATCCTCGAGCGTGCGCTCGACGGCGAGGATGGTGCCGACGGGGTGGTCGCAGAGCGAGGCCGCGACGGCGATCTCCCCTTCGGCGGCCGGACGCGCTTCGGCCTCGCTCGGCGCGCCCATGTGCCGCACGAGTTGCTGCGAGAGCAGCGTCACCGCCGCTTCGCGCTCGGCCGATGTTGCCTCGCTCACCGTCGCCAGCGTCGACCAGCCGAAGCTCGACAGGCCGAGAAAGCCGGAGCGGAAGGCCTGGCGCGGCTTGCCCGAAAGGCCGGCCGGGTCCGCGCCCCAAAAGCGGAAGGCGCCGGGCACGACCCACTCGCCCGGCTCGGCGGCGGGGTCGAAGATGAAGGCGTCGGACGGGTCCAGCCGGATGGCGCGCGGAAGCCTCATGCGGGCCTCGCGCGGCGGGAACGAAGGCGGACGGGAAAAATCATCGATCGCGACACCGAACTCTTTGCTTGCGCCAGTTTACAATCGTTCTACCCTTGGCGCCAACCGCGCGAAACCGAGCGCGCACAAGGACTTGTATATCGATCGTGCTTGATGACCGAGACGTGAGCGACCTGTCGGCGCGTGAATTTGCGCTGGCGGCACTGGCGACGAAACCCCTTCCCCGACCCGACTACATCTCCGTCGACAGCGACGGCGTCGTGCTCGTCCTGGGCCGCGACGGCTCGGCGATCGAGGCCGCGCTGCGCCTCACCGCGACGCTCGACGTGACCGTTCTGATCGAGCCGGGCGTGGCCGTCGACGTGCCGGCGGGCCTGCCCTTTCCCGTGGCGCGCGGCCTCGCGGCCTCCGCAAGCGGGCGCTTCGGCGCCTATGTCGTGAGGGTCGACGGCTACGTCGCGCCGGGCGCGACGGCTGTCCGCGACGGCGTCGCGTCGCGCTGCGACCTCGTGCTCGACCTCTCCGGCGCCGCGCCGCTCTTTCCCGCCCACGAGGCACGCGACGGCTATCTCAAGGCCGATCCCGCCGATCCGATCGCCGTGGGCGCGGCGACGGAGATCGCGGCCGAGCTCGTCGGCAGCTTCGACAAGCCGCTCTACGTCGCCTTCCGCGATCATCTCTGCGCCCATTCGCGCTCCAACATCACCGGCTGCACGCGCTGCCTCGACGCCTGCGCGATGGAAGCCATCACGCCGGCGGGCAACCACGTCTCGATCGACCCTTACGTCTGCGCCGGCTGCGGCAACTGCGCGGCCGTCTGCCCGACGGGCGCGGCCTCCTACGCCCTGCCGAGCGTCGACGCGACGCTCGACCGCCTGCGCGACCTCGTGCTCGCCTATCGAGACGCCGGTGGACGGGATGCCGTGGTGCTCTTCCACGACGGCTATGTCGGCGCACCGCTCGTGTCGGCCGCGGGCGCGCGCCTGCCCGACAACGTGCTTCCCTTTTCGGTCAACGAGATCAAGCAGCTCGGCCTCGAAAGCCTCGCCGCGCCGCTCGCCTACGGCGCGGCGGGCGTGCGCGTCCTCGCGCGGCGCGCACCGAAGAACGGCATCGCAACGTTGAAGGGCACGGTGGACCTGGCACAGACGATCGCCGGTGCGCTCGGCTACGGAGACGGCGCCTGCGCGATCCTCCACGCCGACACGGCGGAGGACCTCCTCGCCGGCCTCGACGCCGCGCCGCTCGGCCATCCGAGCGCCAAGCCGTCGCGCTTCGCGCCGATGGGCGCCAAGCGCGGGCTTCTGGAATTCGCACTGACGACGCTCCACGAGGTCGCGCCCGAACCGGTGCCGCGGGTGGAGCTGCCGGCCGGCGCACCCTTCGGCACGCTGGCGGTGAACGTGTCCGGCTGCACGCTTTGCCATTCCTGCGTGACCGCCTGCCCGACCGGCGCGCTCTCGGCGGGCGAGGACCGGCCGCTCCTCGCGTTCTCGGAAAGCGCCTGCGTCCAATGCGGCCTATGCGCCGCGACCTGCCCCGAGGAGGTGATCGCCCTCGAGCCGCGGATCGACTTCGAAGCCTGGCGGAGCCCGCGCCGCGTGATCAAGGAGGAAGAGCCCTTCCCCTGCATCCGCTGCGCCAAGCCCTTCGGCACGCGCTCCACGATCGAGCGCGTCGTCGCCAAGCTGGAAGACAGCCACTGGATGTTCGCCGGCGAGAACCGCCGGCGCCTCGACGCGATCCGCATGTGCGAGACCTGCCGCGTGGAAGCCGCGCTGAACGAGGGGTTCGATCCCTATGCCGGCGCCCCGCGGCCCGAGCCCCGCACCGCCGCGGCCTACCGCGCGCCGGGCGAGAGCTGAGGCATGAGCGAGGACTTCCTGTCCCGCTGGTCGCGGTTGAAGCGCGGCGCGAGCGAGGCACCCGTCGAGGCGCCGGACGAGGCACTTGAACTCCATTCCGAGCCCGGGCTTCTCGCTCCCGAGTCGGACGAGATGATCAAGCCGGACGAGATCGCCGCCCTGCCCGCGCCGGAAGCGTTGCTGCCCGGCGCCGACCTCGCGCCCTTCCTGCGGCGCGGCGTGCCGGCAGCGCTGCGCAACGCTGCCCTGCGGCGGATGTGGGCGGTGGACCCTGAGATCCGCGACTTCGTCGGCGAAGCGCGCGACTACGCGTGGGATTGGAACGTGCCCGGCGGTGTTCCGGTCTCCGGTCCTTTGCCGGAGGGCTTCGACGTGGAGGGCATGGTGCGACGCATCTTCGGCGGTGGTTTGGATGCGGACGGGCCCGACCCTGCCGTCGAGCCCTTGCCTCCCGTCGACCAGCAGGAGCCGGCTCCCGTTGCTGCTCTTCGCGACGATCCGCCGCCGGCTTCCGTCGCGGCCGACGGTCCGGAGTGCAAGCCGGCTTCCGATTCGCCGTCATCGCCCTTCAACGAGCCCGCGGACGCTCCCCTGCAGCCACGTCAGCGGCGGCACGGCAGCGCCTTGCCGTCGTGATCGGCCCTCACGACGGCGTTCGGCTTGGACCGACGATCAAGTGATCGCGCATTTCGCGGATTGGCCGTTGCACATTACAACGGCCGCCTTAGGATCATTCCAAAAAGGATGGTCGCTTCCGGCCGAGCATTGACTATGATGACTCTCGAGACGGATCTCCCAGACACAGCCGCGGCGCCGCCTCCGCCCGCGGATGAGCTCGACCTGTTTCGCGCCCAGCATTACGGACTGCTCGCCGTTCTCCTTCGAGCGGCGCCGACGCGCGAAACGCTCGATCTCGCAAGCCGGCTTACCGGGAGTGGCTCGGCGCTCGGCCGCGCCCATGCGGCGCTCGCCGAAGCCGCCGTCCGAGCGGATCCGAAAACCGTCGAGCGGGAATATTTCCGCCTCTTCATCGGCGTCGGGCGCGGCGAGATCGTGCCCTACGGCTCGTTCTACCAGACGGGCCTCCTGCAGGAGAAACCGCTGGCGCGGCTGCGCGGCGACCTCGCGGCGCTCGGCATCGAGCGCGCGCCGGACACCGTCGACCTCGAGGATCACGTCGGCATTCTCTGCGAGACCATGGCCGGCCTGATCGACGGGCGCTTCGACGCGCCTCCCGGTTCGGACCGCGCCTTCTTCGACGCCCACCTCGCCCCCTTCGTCGTGCGCTTCTTCGCCGACGTCGAGCAGGCGGAAGCCGCGAACTTCTACCGCCATGTCGGCGCTCTTGGACGAGCCTTCGTCGAGATCGAGGCCGACCTGATGGCGCTCGCCGCATGAGCGGCGGGGCGCGAACCCAACAAGGAGACGAGGCGATGACCTCCGACAAGCGACAAGGCCTCGATCGCCGCAGCTTCCTGCGCTCAGCCGGCGGTGTCGCGGGCGTCGCCGCGGCGGCCGTGGCGATCTCGCCGAGCATGACGGTCGAGGCCGAGGCCTACGATCCCGGCGAGGACGAGACGCGCTCGAAGTATCAGCCGGACGCGCCGGACGTGCAGGCCTTCTACCGCACGAACGGCTACGAAGCTTTGTTGAAGGGTTGACGCGGCCATGCTGATCAAGCGGCAAAACGCTCCCGCTTCCCGCGCCGGATCTGCGGCGGCGACCGCCCCGAAGGGCCTCGACCGTCGCGACTTCCTCAAGCGCGCCGGCGTCGGCGCCGCCGGCCTCGCCGCCTTCGGTGCGATGGCGGCCGGCAGCGTGCGCAAGGCCGACGCCATGATCGGCCCCCAGCCGGGCGTGCCGGTGACGATCAAGAAGAACATCTGCACCCACTGCTCGGTCGGCTGCACGGTGACGGCCGAGGTGCAGAACGGCGTCTGGACTGGCCAGGAGCCGAGCTGGAACAGCCCGATCAACCGCGGCACGCACTGCGCCAAGGGCGCGGCGATCCGCGAGCTGGTGCATGGCCCCCGCCGCCTGAAGTATCCGCTCAAGCTGGTCGACGGCGAATGGCAGCGCCTGTCCTGGGAACAGGCGATCGACGAGATCGGCGACAAGATGCTGGAGATCCGCGAAAAGGCGGGCGCCGACTCCATGTACATCCTGGGATCGGCGAAGTTCACCAACGAGGGCGCCTATCTCCTTCGCAAGTTCGGCGCCTTCTGGGGCACCAACTCCGTCGACCACCAGGCCCGCATCTGCCACTCGACCACCGTCGCCGGCGTCGCCAACACCTGGGGCTACGGCGCCCAGACCAACAGCTACAACGACATCCGCAACGCCAAGACCATGATCATCATGGGCGGCAATCCTGCGGAAGCCCATCCGATCTCCATGCAGCACGTCCTGGCGGGAAAGGAGGTCAACCGGGCGAACCTCATCGTCATCGATCCGCGCTTCACGCGCACCGCCGCCCACGCCACGGAATACGTGCGCCTTCGCGCAGGGACCGACATTCCCGTCATCTGGGGCATGCTCTGGCACATCTTCCAGAACGGCTGGGAGGACAAGGAATTCATCCGCACCCGCGTCTACGGCATGGACGAGGTGCGCAAGGAGGTCGAGAAGTGGACGCCCGAGGAGGTCGAGCGCGTCTCGGGCGTTCCGGGCGAGCAGCTGAAGCGCGTCGCCTATCTCTTCTCGCACGAGAAGCCCTCGACCCTGATCTGGTGCATGGGCGCGACCCAGCACACGGTCGGCACGGCGAACGTTCGCGCCTATTGCACGCTGGTGCTCGCCACCGGCAACATCGGCAAGCCCGGCACCGGCGCCAACATCTTCCGCGGCCACACCAACGTGCAGGGCGCGACCGACCTCGGCTTGGACGTGACCTCGCTGCCGCTCTACTACGGCCTGACCGAAGGCGGCTGGAAGCATTGGAGCCGCGTCTGGGAGGTCGAATACGAGTGGCTCCAGAGCCGCTTCGACGAGGTGCCGGCGATCGCCGGCCGCAAGGCTCGAAGCCGCAAGGAGAACATGGAAACGCCGGGGATCACCTCGACGCGCTGGTTCGACGCGGTGAACCTGCCGGCCGACGAGATCGACCAGACCGCCCCCTTGCGCGGCATGCTGGTCATGGGCCACGGCGGCAACACGGTCACGCGCATTCCTGAAATGCTGAAGGCGGTGGAGAAGCTGGAGCTTCTCGTCGTCGCCGACCCGCACGCCACGACCTTCGGCGCGCTGAAGAACCGGCGCAACGGCACCTACCTCCTGCCGATCGCGACCTCACTCGAATGCGACGGCTCGCGCACGGCCTCCAACCGCTCGCTGCAGTGGGGCGAGAAGATCGTCGAGCCGGCCTTCGAGTCGCGCAACGACTACGACGTGATCTACGACTTCGCCGCCAAGCTCGGCTTCGCCGACCAGATGTTCAAGAACATCGGCCGCGAGAACGGCCACGTCCTCGCCGAGGACGTGCTGCGCGAGATCAACCGCGGCGGCTTCTCGACCGGCTATTGCGGTCAGTCGCCGGAGCGGCTGAAGGCGCACATGCGCAACCAGCACAAGTTCGACCTCGTGACGCTGCGCGCCCCGAAGGACGATCCGGAGGTCGGCGGCGACTATTACGGCCTGCCCTGGCCGTGCTGGGGCACACCCGAGATGAAGCATCCGGGCTCCGCCATCCTCTACCGCACCGACATTCCGGTGTGGGAAGGCGGCGGCACCTTCCGGGCGCGCTTCGGCGTCGAGCGCAACGGCGAAACGCTGCTCGCCGAGGACTCCTACAACGTCGATTCGGACCTCACCGACGGCTATCCCGAGATGACCTTCGGCATCCTGAAGAAGCTCGGCTGGGACCGGGACCTTCGGCCGGAAGAGCTGGCGACGATCCTGCGCGTCGGCGGCGACAAGCCGGATTCGGTGAGCTGGGCGACCGACCTGTCGGGCGGCATCCAGCGCGTCTGCATGGACCACGGCGTCATGTTCTACGGCAACGCCAAGGCCCGCGCCGTCGCCTGGAACCTGCCCGACCCCGTGCCCGTCCACCGCGAGCCGATCTACACCTCGCGTCCCGATCTCGTGGCGCAGTACCCGACGCGCCCCGACGAGCGGCAGTTCCGCATGCCCAATGTCGGCTTCTCCGTGCAGAAGGCGGCGGTCGAGAAGGGCGTCGCCAAGACCTTCCCGATCATCCTCACCTCCGGCCGCCTCGTGGAATACGAGGGCGGCGGCGAGGAGACGCGCTCCAACAAGTGGCTCGCCGAGCTGCAGCAGGACATGTTCGTCGAGATCAACCCGGAGGACGCGGGCGCCCGCGGCATCGCCGACGGCCAGTTCGTCTGGGTGAAGGGCGCGGAGAACGAGTCGCGCGCCAAGGTGAAGGCGCTCGTCACCGAGCGCGTCGCGCCCGGCGTCGCCTTCATGCCCTTCCACTTCTCTGGCCACTTCGCGGGTGAGGACTGGCGGGAGTTCTATCCGCCGGGCACCGACCCGGTGGTGCTCGGTGAATCGGTGAACATGGTGACGACCTACGGCTTCGACCCCGTCACGGGCATGCAGGAGACCAAGGTCGTCCTCTGCCAGATCGAAGCGGCCTGAAGGGATGAGCGCGACATGGCGCGAATGAAGTTTCTCTGCGATTCCGATCGCTGCATCGAGTGCAACGCCTGCGTCACGGCCTGCAAGAACGAGCACGACGTGCCCTGGGGCATCAACCGCCGGCGCGTGGTGACGCTGAACGACGGCAAGCCGGGCGAGCGCTCGGTCTCGATGGCCTGCATGCACTGCACCGACGCGCCCTGCGCGGCGGTCTGCCCGGTGGACTGCTTCTTCACCACGGCGGACGGCGTCGTCCTGCACTCCAAGGACCTGTGCATCGGCTGCGGCTACTGCTTCTACGCCTGCCCCTTCGGCGCACCGCAATATCCGCGGGTCGGCAATTTCGGCTCGCGCGGCAAGATGGACAAGTGCACCTACTGCGCCGGCGGCCCGGAGGCCGACAGCTCCGAGGCCGAATACGTCAAGTACGGCCGCAACCGCCTCGCCGAGGGCAAGCTGCCGCTCTGCGCCGAGATGTGCTCGACCAAGGCGCTTCTCGCCGGCGACGGCGATATCATCGCCACCATCTACAAGGAGCGCGTCGCCACGCGCGGCTACGGCACGGGCGCATGGGGCTGGCAGACGGCCTATCGCGAGACGGTGCAGGTGTGAGCGGGGAGATCGGCATGCGGCGGATCAAGGCCATCCTCGCGGCGGGCGCCCTCGCGACGACGCTGGTGCTCCCGGCCCTGCCGGCGCTCGCCCAGCAGGGCGAGGCCAACGTTCCGCCGGGCGTGGAATCGATCGCTCCCCCGAACACCGTCAACGCGCCGGCGGGCGCGAACCCCAGCGGACAGAACCCGACCGCCGCGGCGCCCACCGAAGCCGAGCTCTTCCAGGCGCTGCAGAACGGGCGCATCGACGGGCGCGTCTCGATCCCCGACTCCAAGGCCGCCGTCCTCCAGCAGCCGCAGGGGCGCGAATACCGCGCCTTTCACGAGGGCTGGCTCCCCTGGATCGGCGCGATCGCGATCCTCGGCATGGTGCTCGCGCTCGGTGTCTTCTATTTCTCGCGCGGCCGGATCATGCTCGAGGACAGCCCGATGTCCGGCATCAAGATCCTGCGCTTCACCTTCCTGGAGCGTTTCAACCACTGGATGACCGCGACGGCCTTCATCCTCCTCGCGATCACCGGCCTCAACTACATCTTCGGCAAGCGGCTCCTGTTCCCGATCATCGGGCCGGACGCCTTCGCGGCCTTCAGCCAGTGGGCGAAGTACGTCCACAACTACGTCGCCTGGGCCTTCATGCTCGGCCTCGTCTTCATGATCCTCGTCTGGATCAAGGACAACATCCCCGACAAGACGGACGTCAACTGGATCAGGCAGTTCGGCGGCTTCGTGGGCAAGAAGCACCCGCCGGCCAAGCGCTTCAACGCGGGCCAGAAGATGATCTTCTGGTCGGTGGCCCTCGGCGGCCTCGCCCTCTCCGCGTCGGGGCTGATGATGCTGTTCCCCTTCACGCTCCTCGACATCAACGGGATGCAAGTCGCCTTCGTCGTTCATTCGGTCGTCGGCGTCGGCCTCATCGCGATCATCATCGCCCACATCTATATCGGCACGCTCGGCATGGAGGGCGCCTACGACGCCATGGGAAGCGGCGAGGTGGACCTCGCCTGGGCCAAGGCCCATCACAGCCTGTGGGTCGAGGAGGAGCAGGCCAAGACCGCCAAGGGCGCGCAGCTCCCGCCCGGCAACCCGGCCCCCGCGGAGTGAGCCCCATGTCCATGCTCTCGTCCCGCCGGCCCATCCTCCTCGCTGTCCTCGCCGCCTCCATGTCGACGAGCGCCCTCGCCCAGATTGCGCCAGCCGCCCCGCCGGCTCCGCCCGCAGTGGCCGCGCCGGCTGCGCCCGCGCCCGCGCCCGCTGCGGCGGCACAACAGCCGGCCGGCGGCCCCGCCAACATCTGTGCTGAGCTCGTCGCCTTCCTGACCGACCCGGCCCCGCCGCCGCCGGTCGCCGCGCCCGGCGTGCCTCCGGCTCAAGCCGCGCCCGCGGCGACTGCCGGCGGTCAGCCGCCCACGCAGGCCCAGGCGGAGGGCGGCTCGGCGCAGCAGGTCACGAACCAATCCGCGCCGGCCGTCGAGGCGCCCAAGGAGACCGGCGCGGCGCCCGCGGCCGGCTCCGGCCAGAACGCGCCTCAGTCTTCCGGCATCAGCGCACCGACGCCGACCGCCGGCGACGTGATCAAGAAGCCGCCGACCATGACGCTTGCCGAGGGTCAGGCGCTCGCGAGCGCCAACGACATCCCCGGCTGCCAAGCGGCGACCCGATCCATGCGTCGCGCTGGCGTCGACATGCCGCCCGCCCTGATGACGCTCGCCGCCCTCGACCTGCGCTTCCTCGAACAGTCGCCGGCTCCCCCACCGCCCGCGGCGCCCAGTGGAGCTACACCGTGACCGCGATCCTTTCCGGCATCCTCGTCGCCGTTCTCGTCGCCATCGCGGCGTCCTTCGGGCTCGCCGAGATCCAGGAACCCGCCTACGAGCGCTTCGCGACCTCGGGCACGCGCGTCGGCGACCCCGGCGAGAACCTCGTCGGTCAGCGATGGGACGGGTTGAACGATCCGGCTCAAGCTCAGGCGGAGGAGTGAGAACGGCGAAGGCCCGGGGAAGCGGCGCGCGCTGCTTATCGAGCCCGCCGAGCGTTTGCGAGCGCCGGTCACTTCGGGTTCGCACCCGCCGCTGCGATCTCCTCCATGCTCCGTCCGCTCGCCAAGCTGAGCGTGTAACGGACGGTCAGGTCGTCGGGCACGCGCGCCTCGGCGTCGTCGAG
Source organism: Antarcticirhabdus aurantiaca (assembly GCF_009765365.1). Taxonomy (GTDB): domain Bacteria; phylum Pseudomonadota; class Alphaproteobacteria; order Rhizobiales; family Rhizobiaceae; genus Antarcticirhabdus; species Antarcticirhabdus aurantiaca. The sequence goes on along the minus strand of NZ_VTOM01000007.1, from coordinate 192,470 downwards.
CTTGCGCAGGAGCCAGTTGTCGCCCTTCTTTTTCGTGCGCATGCGCAGCAGCATCCAGCCGCCGCGCATGCGCTCGCCGAAGAGTTCGAAGCGCAGACGACCGGCCGCGAGCGACGCCTCGGCGGCGGCACCGCCTTCCGGCCGCCACCATCCACGATCCCACAGCATGACCGTTCCGGCGCCGTAGCCGCCGGCGATGGTACCCTCGAACGGTCATAGCCGAGCGCGTGATCGTCGACCTTCACCGCCAGTCGCTTGTCGGCGGGATCGAGGCTCGGACCGCGCGTCACGGCCCAGCTCAACAGGACGCCGCCGAGTTCCAGCCGGAAGTCGAAGTGCAACCGGCGCGCGGCGTGCTTCTGGACGAAGAAGGCCCGCCGTTGCTCGTCGTCCACTGCCATGCTCCGCGACCGTTAGCGCGGCCGAACGGCGAGAAGCGCCATGGCGAGCGCGACCGCGTCCTCGACGAGGCCCGTCGAGGTCTGACCGTGACGCTGCATCGTCCGCATACGCGCGGCGAAGGACACGTAGGCGAAGCCGACGGCAGCGGCCGCCCCGAGCAGGGCCCCGACGCCCTGGCGGTCCCTCGGCGCGACCGCCGCGCCGGCGAGCGCGCCGGTCGCGAGCCGCGCCACGAGGCCCGGCGCGACGATGCGGTCGGGCGCTGAATGCAGCTTGTCGCCCGCGATCTCGCCGGCAGCGAGAAGCAACGCGGCCGGTCGGACGCCGGCGCGCGCCAGCAGCGCGCCGGCCGAGCCCGTGACCGGCAACTGCCCGCGGCGCACCGCCTCGCCGACGACCGCGACCGGCGTCATCGAGCGCATGCCGGCCGACAGGCCGAGAAGAATGGATCGGATCACGTGAGCCTCCGCCAGGTCGATGATTGCGCAACGCTCAGCGCCGTTCAGCGATCCAGCCGATTGGGGCTGACGAAAACCCGGGGGGCGGAACTGGACAGCGCGACGGTGACCTCCGACGGACGGCAACCCTCGAGGATCAAGGGTCGCCGACATGCTTCTGGTCTGGTGACCGTGCGCCAACAGCCTACAACTCTTGACTTCGGTACCCGATCGCAAGGTGCGGGCACGGACTGTCTCGGGAGAACGGCATCATGATCGAAGCGGTCAGGCGCATCATCGCCTATGCGGCAGCTCTTCAGATCGAGAAGCGGCAGCCTACCGAGGTCTACAGCCACGACAGGCGCCTCGCCTCCAAGCTGCGGCCGGACTTCGACAACGATACCAGCGCGCACATCACCGGCATGGAAGGAAGCGCCATCTTCTTCCACGAAACCAATGCCCTGATCGACTTCCTCGTCGAAAACAACACGTTTCACGGCCGCGACCACGCTTCGGGCCACGCGTTCAGCGGAGCGATCGAAAACGGCGAGGTGCGGATCCGCGACGAGGACGATCAGGCGGAGTTCCGCTACACGGTGTGAGCGCCGCGCCGCTTCACGTCCAGTATAGGATCCGCGCCTGCGGCAGCCGCGCGGCGATCGTCGTCTGGAAGAAGCTCCGCAGCGCCTTCATCGTGGCTGCGTCGTAGACGTGCTTCACGGCGCCGAAGCGCGTGCGCTTCTCGCTGCGGCGCGTATCCGTCATGTCGAGGTCGGAACCGGGATACCAGCTTTCGAGGACCGTCTTCGACGTGGGCGTGAACCGGTGGGTGATGAGCTCCACCGTCAGGTCCGCCTGCGGGGGCGCCCCGGCCAGCCGCTCCGCAACGGCGTCGATGAGGCCGCCATACGCCTCCTCCCACCCTTCGGCCGCGATGATCGGGGCGATCGTCAGTCCGATGCGGTAGCCGGCATCGGCCATGCGCCGCAGGGCGACGAGCCGATCGGCCACGGAGCTTGTACCACCCTCGAAGCGCGCGAATGCGGCCGGGTTCAGCGATGCGCGCATCCGGGTGCGGCCGCGATGGTCGAGCCCGAGCAGCGGCTCCACCGCCGCGAATTTCGTCGTGAACCGCAGTTGGACGTCGGCGTCCCATCGGCCGAAGTGAGCGATGAGCGCCGACAGCGATCCGGTCAGGTGCTCGATGGCGAGCGGATCGGTGTAGCAGGATGCCTCGAAGGTCGTGCCTTCGCCCGCGCGGTCGGCGCTTCGCGAAGTGACGGTGCCCTGGCCGAGATAGGCCGGCAGCGCGGCGAGGATGTCCGAAATGTTGGCGAAGGCCCGCGTGATCGGCGGTCCTTTCAAGGAGCCGGCGAGATAGCAGTAGCTGCAATGAGCAGGGCATCCCTCGGCGGGATCGACGCGCCAGTCGGCGCTCGGCGCGATCGGCTGGAACTTCAGTTTGCCCGGCGGCGCGACCACGACGGCGAGCGTCGACTTGGCTTGCGCATAGGCGCGGCGCGGATCGGCGGGCTGGTTGAACGGCAATCGGTCGGAGGACAGACGCTCCACCGAAAGGCCAAGCGCTTGGGCGCGCTCGGCGATCGCGCGTCCATGGTCCAGAACAGCCGCCGAACGGGTTATCACGACCCGCTTCGGCCGCCACAGACGCGCGCGTTGATCGATGGACTCGAGTTGTGGAGCATCCAGCATCGTCGGTAACGCAGCCGGTTTGCCCGACGTTCATCGCCTGCGGCATGCTGTCGGTGCCCCTCCCGTCGCCGCGACAGATTGCCCGCCTTTCGCGATACCGCGTCGCGCAGTCGCCACGAACGGCGCGGACGCGCGTTGAGCGGGACCAACCGAGGAGAAGCCGATGACCGATGATGTCGCCGTCCAAGCCCGCCGCCGCGAGATCGCCACCGAGCACGTGCTGTTCAAGCTGATCGAGTACGTCGAGGCGCGGCACCCCGGTCTTCTCGACCACATCGAAGGCAGTATCGACCACCTCGGCGATCCCGCCCGCGACGACACCAAGGACGACGAAGCGGTCCGCGAGATCGCACGACGCATGATCGCCGGTGCGCGCCGCGAAGGCGCCGGCTAAGCGGCAAACAATGCGAGGCGGCGGGACAGGCTACCATCCCGCTTCCTGTATCCAGCGACATGCCGGAGGAACTCAGCACCCACGCTTTGGCGAAGGCAAAGAAGCGGGCCCAGATCGGTGGCGACGCGGTGCCGATCATCCGCTCATTCGAGCTCGTACTGGGTTGAGGTCGGTTAAAGGCGCGAGCGCCTCATGCCTCTCGGCATAGCTCCATGAGGGAGCTTGCGCGTGGATACCCAGATGATGGGAACCACGGACAGAAGGATGAGGCTCACCATGCCGCCGATCGCCAGCAACCCCTGTGGCGTCATCTCAGTGTGCGTCTCGAATGAGGCCTGTCCGATCTGCATCCGCAGCGAGGCGACGTTGCGCCTTACCGAATCCCGCCTATCAGCCTCATCCGCTTCCAACATGGCCTTCCCGGCTGACCGTAATCTCTATGACGGCTAAGGCCGGTTGAGCAGATCAGTTCCAGCGGCGAGCCAGAGGGTGGCGAGAAGGGTAGCGCCAATCCCGACCTCGACGGAACAGCCTGGGAACGCGCTGCTACCATTTTGCCACCCAACTCAGATTCTCGACGCTCACTGAGGCCCCTCACACAGCCGGAAGTACCACCGGACAGGCGTCTGAAGGCCCTCCCTTGTCGCGTTCCATTGTCGCGTCCAGCAGCCGCGTGCAACTTCGAACTGTTGCGAATCAACGCCTTAGCCTCCGCATATCTGCGACATGGCGCGACGTGCGGATCAGCCAAAACCGCTGCACAGTCATTGGAAAGAATGGTGCCGGATGAGGGGATCGAACCCCCGACCTTCGGTTTACAAAACCGCTGCACTACCGCTGTGCTAATCCGGCCGACGGGGATCGCCCTTAGCATGGATCGTCGGTGATTGCAGCCGCAATCTGCGGGTGGCGGCGGCCTTGTGGAGCGGGGCGCTTTCGCCTTCGCCGCTTCATCAAGCTATGCTAGCCCTTGCCGGCAAAGGGGAGGCCATGGCGCGATACTTCAACAAGCTGGCCTTTCTGCCGGCCGACACCGATCAGGCCCGGCAGGCGGCGGAAGCGCTCGCGGGCCTCTACGGCGATCATCCGGCCGACGAGGCGGAGGCCGTGATCGCTCTGGGCGGCGACGGGCACATGCTGCACGTCCTCCACCGTTTCATGTCCACCGGCGTGCCGATCTACGGCATGAACCGCGGGACGGTCGGCTTCCTGATGAACCATTACCGGGAGAAGGGCCTCCACGAGCGGATCGCCGCCGCGGTCGAGAACGTCGTGCGACCGCTCTCCATGACGGCGATCGACGAGGATGGACGCTCCCACGTGGCTCTCGCCATCAACGAGGTCTCGATCTTCCGCCAGTCCTACCAGGCGGCGCGGCTGCGGATCTCGATCGACGGACGCGTGCGGCTGGAGGAACTCGTCTGCGACGGCGTCATGGTGGCGACGCCCACCGGCTCGACAGCCTACAACCTGTCGGCCCAGGGTCCGATCATCCCGATGGATGCCCCGCTCCTCGCGCTGACGCCGGTCAGCCCGTTCCGGCCGCGGCGCTGGCGCGGCGCGCTCCTGCCGAACCGGCAGACGGTGGAGATCGAAGCGATCGAGCCCGGCAAGCGACCGGTCAACGCGGTCGCCGACGCGCACGAGGTGAAGTCGGTCCGGCGGATCACCATTCGCGAGAGCCTGACCGAAAGCGGCGTTATCCTCTTCGACCGGGATCACTCCTGGGACGAGCGGATCCTCACCGAGCAGTTCCGCTACTAGGCAGGCAGTCGGAGATCAGGCGGCAGCGGCGCGGCGGCGGGCGGGCCGTGCCTCGTCGCGAACGGTTTCCGCGGCGAGACGGCCGAGCAGGGCGACGAGGTCGCGCAGCGCAGGCTTCGGCGCTGCCGAGGCTGCGACGCGCAGCGCCTCGGTCACGACGCCGGCGCGGGTGCCGCGCCGCCCCTCCTGCGCCGCCTCGCGCCAGGCGACGAGGGCCGAGCGCACCACCGGCACGCCCGACCTGTCGAGCCCGGCGGCAGCCAGCAGCGAGCCGAGCGGGCGCTCGCGCGCCTCGACCAGAACGGCGCGCACGCGCTTGTCCGAATAGCCGCTGAGCGCGGCGAGCGCGGCGGCGAAAAGGTCGACGTTGCCGTCGAAGAGGCTGCGGAACAGGAAAGCCTCCGTCAGCTGGCCGCTCGCGCGCATATGCTCGACGAAGTCCGCGGACTGACCCGCGGAAGCGGCCTCGCGGCCGATCGCGACCGCGGCCTTGTCGGCGGCGCCGCGGACGATGTCGCGGGCTCGCGCAGATCCGAGAAGGCCGCGGACGAAGCCGCAGTCCGAGAGCGCCGCGGCGTGCGCTTCCACGAGCGACTGGCGCGCCGCGGCCGGAAGGCGCGGCGATTCGAGAAGCGCGGCCCGGACGGTGCCGTCCGATGGGAAGCGTTCGGCCATCAGCGCGAGGCTCTCGGGCGCCGGCCGGGTCGACTGGTTGGCGAGAAGCGCCAGGCAGGCCTCGCGGCTGGCGTGCTCCGCGATGTGGCGCACCACGACTCCCGGCAGGAAAGGCCGGCCGGCGATCGCGGCCTGGACGGAGGGCGGGCGAACGTCGACGACGTGGCAGAGTTGGCGCTCGCTCAAAGCCGGCGCGGTCGAAGCCGTCAGAAGGGCGATCGGCTCGATATCCTCGCACAGGCCGAGGAGTACGCCGAGCGGTGCGTCGGCATGCGGCGCGACGATCTCGGCCAGGACGCGGCGGACCCGGTCGGACGGGTCGTCGAGGAAGAGCAGGAAGGCCTCCTCGGCCGCCACCCGCTCGGACGGCGCCAGCGCACCTTCCGCCCAGGCCTGGGCGAGAATCAAGAGGCCGCGTCGGCGAGCCTCGACGCCGGCCGTCTCGCACCAGCGGATGAACTGATCAACGACCATGGCGTGCGCCCGACTCCCGTTCCTCGAAGCCGAGTCTGCCGATCATGCGTTGAGAATTCGTTCACCATGATCCGAACGAGCCGTCAGATGTCCGTCGCGTCGGGACGCTTCGGGCGCGGCATGGCGAAGGTCTCGCGGGTCTCGGCGTAGTCGAGGTAGCCGAGGCGCGAGAGCGGGCGCGCGAGATCCGAGGCGATCATGCCGTCGCGCAGCACCGCCTCGTCGAGGTGGATGGCGACGACCTGCCCGATCACCACCACCGTCTCGGAACGCGAGCCGTCGATCGCCTCCGGGTGGAACCACTGCGTCACGCGGCACTCCAGCGCGGCCGGCGCTTCGGCGACGCGTGGCGCCTTGACCAGCTGGCACGGCGCTTCGGTGAGGCCGGCGAGGTCAAACTCGCTGACGCCCCGGGGCGCCGGCGCGGAGGTCTTCACGACGGCGCGCGCCAGCGGGGCGGTCGCAAGATTGGCGACGAACTCGCCGCTGGCGATCGCGGCCGTCGCCGCGTCCTTGAAGCCCGAAGAGGCGAACATCACGAGCTTGGGCCGATCGGAGATCGCCGAGAAGAAGCTGTAGGGCGCCAGATTCGTCTCGCCCTCCGCCGTCCGGGTCGAGATCCAGCCGATCGGACGCGGCGCGACGATCGCCTTGAACGGGTCGTGCGGCAGGCCGTGCCGGTTCTCGTCCGTGGTCCAGAACAGCACGGCGCTCAATACCCGTCCGGTGTCGCGGCTTCCGAAACGATGTCGGCGAGCGCCGGACGCGGGCGCTCGGAGGGCGGCTCGGTCGGCGTGCCGATATGGATGAAGCCGACGACCTTCTCATTCGGCGCGATGCCGAGCACGGCCTTCGCCTCGTCGTCGTAGGCGACCCACTCGGTCACCCAGTTGGCGGCATAGCCGTGCGCGTGGGCGGCATGGATGAGGTTCATCGCGGCGGCGCCCGCCGATAGGACCTGCTCCCATTCCGGGATCTTCACGTGCGGCGCGGCCTTGGACACAACGCCGACGACGAGGGGCGCGCGCGTGAAGCGGCCGGTCTCGACCGCCCGCCGCGTGTCGGTCTGGCTCTCGCCGTCCCGGCGGCGGACGATGGCGAAGAGCGCTTCGCCGATGCTGCGCGCGGCGTCGCCGCGATACAGAATGAAGCGCCAGGGCGCGAGCTTGCCGTGATCCGGCACGCGGGCGGCGATCTCCAGGATGGCGGAGAGCTCCGCCTCGTTCGGTCCCGGCTCCTTGAGCATGGGGATGGGAATCGAGCGGCGGGTCTTCAGGTGGGTCGCGGCGTCAACCATCGCGGAACGGGCCTTTCCTGTCGGTCGTGCCGCCGAGCTAATCGTCCACTGCCGCGATGGGAAGGGCGACACATCGGCAACAGTGGGGAATCTTCACGCATCACGGCGCAATTCGCCACGAAATGGTCCATGATCGCGCGCCATCCCTCCGCTCCGTTCCTCGCCCACGAACATCCGCAGAATTCATCCCGGTGAAATCCTTGGCATCGTCGAAACGGTTGGTCCTATGTGCGACGCTGCTGGCCCTTTCGGGGACGGCGCAGGCGCTGGCGCAAGGAGCTCCCGCGGGCGGACCCGAGGGCGGCGGAAGCTTTCTCGGAAACCTCTTCGGCGCACAGCCCCGGGCCCCGGGCGCCTATGTTTCCCCGTCGGCGCGCGAGCTCGTGCCGGAGGATTCCGAAGTCGGCGTTCCCGCCAACCGGCGCCTCCAGCGCCTCGATCCCATTCCCCTGCCCGCTCCGCTCCAACAGGGCAGCGCGGCGCTTCCCGACCTACCGGCCCTCCCCGCCTTCGCACCGCAGCCGCTGCCCAGCCTCGACATCCTGAAGCCGCGCCCCGCGCTCAAGCTCGACGCCAAGCTGTCGGCCGAGGGTGGGAGCGTGCCGGACGGTCTCGAATGGCGGCTCTTCTCCGCCGTCCCGGCGCTCGACGGCCAGTTGCCGCTGGTCGCCTCCGCCGCGGGCGGCGAAGCGGTCTTCGACGTGCCGGAGGGCGATTACGTCGTCCATCTCGCCTTCGGCCGCGCCGGCCTGACGAAGCGCATCCGGTTCACTGGCCTATCGGCCAAGGAAACGCTGCTCCTCGACGCTGGCGGCTTGTCGCTGCATGCCATGGCCGGCCCCGATGCGCCGATCGAATCGCCGGAGCTCGACTTCGACATCTACACGCTGGCCGAGGGCGATACGGAGGGCGACCTGGTGGCGAGCGACGTGCCCGCCGACGCCGTGGTGCGGCTGAATGCCGGCACCTATCACGTCGTCTCGCATTACGGCGCCATCAACGCGGTCGTGCGCGCCAACATCCACGTCGATGCCGGGAAGATCACCGAAGCCACGCTGCAGCACCACGCGGCCAAGCTGACGCTCAAGCTCGTGCGCGAGGCCGGCGGCGAGGCGATGGCGGACACGGCCTGGACGATCTCGTCCTCATCCGGCGACGTGGTGCGGGAAAGCGTCGGTGCCTACGCCTCGCTGATCCTCGCGGCCGGCGACTACGAGATCGTCGCGAACAACCGCGACCGCGTTTATCAGCGGGTGATCACGGTGGAGGGCGGAAAGGATCTGGAAGTCGAGGTCACGGCCGCCGACCTCGTCTCCGAGGGCTCCGCGACCGGCAGCAGCGGCGATAACGGCGGATCGGGCGACTGACGCCGCCCGATCCGGGATCGGTGTGCCGACTTCGGCGGCCTACTCGGCCGCGACGGCCGGCGCCTCGCCGCCGCGCATCTCGCGGCGACGCTTCAGGTCCGGCGCCTCGGCTTCGGCGGTGAGCATCGCCACCGCCTCGTCGAAGCTTGCCGAGGTCTGGTCGCGCTGGCCGAGGCGGCGCACGTTCACCGTCCGCTCCTCCGCCTCGCGCTTGCCGCAGACGAGGATCACCGGCACCTTGGCGACCGAGTGCTCGCGGATCTTGTAGTTGATCTTCTCGTTGCGAAGATCGGTCTCGACCCGCATCCCCTGGCGCCGCAGCGCCGCCGCGACGTCGCGGGCGTAATCGTCGGCTTCCGAGGTGATCGTCGCGACCACGACCTGCTGGGGCGCCAGCCAGAGCGGGAAGTGCCCGGCGAAGTTCTCGATCAGGATGCCGAGGAAGCGCTCCATCGAGCCGCAGATCGCGCGGTGGATCATCACCGGCACGGTCTTCTCGGAATTGGCGTCGATGTAGAAGGCGCCGAAGCGCTCCGGCAGGTTGAAGTCGACCTGCGTCGTGCCGCACTGCCATTCGCGACCGATCGCGTCCTTCAGCGTGTACTCGAACTTCGGCCCGTAGAAGGCGCCCTCGCCCTCGTTGATGCCGGTCTTGATCCGCCCGCCCGACTGCGCCTCGATCGTCCCGAGCACCTTCTTCATGACGCTCTCGGCGCGGTCCCACAGCTCGTCCGAGCCGACGCGCTTCTCGGGGCGCGTCGAGAGCTTCACGACGATCTCCTCGAAGCCGAAGTCGCGATAGACCGAGAGGATCAGGTCGTTGATCTTCAGGCACTCGGCTTCCATCTGCTCGTCGGTGCAGAAGATGTGCGCGTCGTCCTGCGTGAAGCCGCGCACGCGCATCAGGCCGTGCATGGCGCCGGACGGCTCGTAGCGGTGCACCATGCCGAACTCGGCATAGCGGATCGGCAGCTCGCGATACGACTTCAGCCCGTGCTTGAAGATCATCACGTGGCCCGGACAGTTCATCGGCTTGAGCGCGAAGACGCGCTTGTCCTCCGCCTCGTCGCCGGCCGATTGCACCTGGAACATGTTCTCGCGGTACCAGCCCCAGTGGCCGGACGTTTCCCAGAGCGACTTGTCGAGCACCTGCGGCGCGTTGACCTCGTCGTAAGAATCGGCGAGGCGCCGGCGCATGTAGGCGACGAGATCCTGGAACAGCGACCAGCCCTTCGGGTGCCAGAACACGACGCCCGGCCCCTCCTCCTGGAAATGGAAGAGGTCCATCTCGCGGCCGAGCCGGCGATGGTCGCGCTTCTCCGCTTCTTCCAGCATGGTGAGGTAGGACTGGAGCTGCTCCTTCGTCGCCCAGGCCGTGCCGTAGATGCGCGTCAGCATGGGCTTGGTGGAATCGCCGCGCCAGTAGGCGCCCGCCACCTTCATCAGCTTGAAGGCCTCGCCGATCTGGCCCGTCGAGGCCATGTGCGGTCCGCGGCAAAGGTCGAACCACTCGCCCTGGCGGTAGATCTTGAGATCCTGCCCTTCGGGAATCGCGTCGACCAGCTCGACCTTGTAGCCCTCGCCCTTGTCGGCGAAGACCTGGCGCGCCTTCTCGCGCGGCCAGATCTCCTTGGTGAAGGGCGCGTTGCGGCGGACGATCTCGGCCATCTTCTTCTCGATGGTGGCGAGGTCGTCGAGCGTGAAGGGCGTGTCGCGGGCGAAGTCGTAGTAGAAGCCGTTCTCGATCACCGGCCCGATCGTGACCTGCGTTCCCGGCCAGAGCTCCTGCACGGCTTCGGCCATCACGTGCGCGGCGTCGTGACGGATCAGCTCGAGCGCGCGCGGATCCTCGCGGGTCAGGATCTCGATGGTGCCGGCGCGGCCCACGGGATCGGACAGGTCGCGCACGTCGCCGTCGAGCGCGTAGGCGACCGCCTTCTTGGCCAGCGACTTGGAGATGGATGCCGCGATCTCGGCGCCGGTCGCCTGCGGCTCGAAGGCGCGCGCGGAGCCGTCGGGAAACTGGATGTCGATCATGGGTCTTCCTTTCCGCTCACCCCCGCCTACGGTTGCGGGTAAGCTTTGTTCGATCGATTGTGCCGGCCGAGCCCTTCGGCCGGAGCGGCGCTTTTACCATCGCGGGATCACGGCGCAACCGCCGGGGCCTCAGTGTCGATGACGCCGGCATTCCGTCGGCACGGGGTCCAACCCCGCCTTGCCGAACGGCCCGCAGCGCGCAACGCGCCGCGCGGAAAGCCAGCCGCCTCGCAGGAGCCCGTGCCGTGCCACGGCCTCGTAGGCGTATTCGGAACAGGTCGGGATGTGCCGGCAGTGGCCGCCGACGAGCGGCGAAAAGACGATTTGGTAGAGCCGCACGAAGCCGATGCCCAGCAGCCGCCCCGGCGTGAGCCGCCACCGGCCGGTGTAGTTACGACCTATCGGCATCGAGTTCGGCCAGCCATGATTAGGCTCTCACCTGCGGCGTGCGATCGTTTCGAACGATCAGCCAGTCCGCGCTCCGCGACGAGGACATTCGCCTCTTCGCGCCAGTTCGAGAGATCCCGAAGCCGTTTAGGCCTAATGCGCTCTAGGCCACGTATCATATGGGCCGGATGTCGTCTCTAATCCGCTGCATGAAGCGTGATGTCAGCTTACCCGGCGTGTGAGCGTCAACGCGCGCCTAAAAGCTCGCCGAGCTCGTCCTCGATCTTGAACACGACTTAGTATGTGGACGGAGGCTCGATATCCACGATGATGTCGATGTCGCTTTCATGGTCGTCCTCGCCGCGCGCAACGGAGCCGAACAGCCGAGGATTCGACGCGCCGAGCCGCGCGATCGCCTCGATCACCTCGTCCCGGTGTTTCGCCAGCGCCTCGGACGGTCGCATGCCCCCTCTCCTCAGGCAGCGGCCGACGCGCCGCGCTTGGCCTCGATCTGGTCGAGCGCGTCGACGACGGCGTCGAAGGTCAGCATGGTGGAGGCGTGGCGCGCCTTGTAGTCGCGCACCGGTTCCAGGTAGCGCAGATCCGCGAAGCGGCCTTCCGGCGGCGGGCCGTTGTCCTTCAGCATGGCGCGCATCGTCTCGCGCACCTGCCGCAGCTCGTCGGCCGAAGCGCCGACGATATTGCTCGCCATGATCGAGGACGAGGCCTGTCCGAGGGCGCAGGCCTTCACCTCGTGGGCGAAATCGGTGACCACACCGTCTTCGAGAACGAGGTCGATGAGCACCGTCGATCCGCAGAGCTTCGAATGCGCCTTCGCCGTCGCGTCCGCGCGCTCCAGGCGGCCCGACCTCGGTATGTTGCCCGCGAAAGCCAGGATCCGCGCATTGTAGACGTCGTCGATCACGTCCAGCCTCGATGTCCGCTGTTGCCGTGCCAAGCTGTTATGCGCCCGGCGTACCCCTTATATAGGGAGTGGCGGGCTTGGTCCAAAGGAGCTCCGAGGCCGGCGGGTCGGCATTGCTCGTCGCTTTCCGGCCTTCTCGTCGCAGGATCGAGACGCTAATGCGTATTTATGGAATCCCCATCAAGGCCGCGGCCGACGACGAATCCCGTCGAGAGCCGGATCCCCATTCCGAATGGGTAGCCGCCAGAGTTCCCAAGCGGAGGCGTATCGCCGGCATGGACGCAACCGTCAGACAATTTCCCAACAGCACCGCTTCGGATGCGAGCGTCGAGCGGCCGAGCCGCGAGGAAGCGGAAGCCGCGGTGCGGGTGCTGCTGCGCTGGATCGGCGACGATCCGGATCGCGAAGGGCTGGTGGACACGCCGTCGCGCGTCGTGCGCGCCTATGAGGAGATCTTCGGCGGCTATCGCATCGACCCGGCGGAGGCGCTCGGGCGCACCTTCGAGGACGTCGCCGGATACAACGACGTCGTGCTCGTCAAGGACATCGACTTCCACAGTCATTGCGAGCACCACATGGTGCCGATCGTCGGCAAGGCGCACGTCGCCTACCTGCCGCACGACAAGGTGCTCGGCCTGTCCAAGATCGCGCGCGTCGTCGACATATTCGGCCGCCGCCTCCAGACGCAGGAAGCGATGACTCAGCAGATCGCCGACACGATCAAGGACTCGCTGAAGCCCCGCGGCGTTGCGGTCATGCTGGAAGCCGAGCACATGTGCATGTCGATGCGCGGCATCCGCACCCGCGGCTCGAAGACGCTGACGACGGCCTTTCTCGGCGCCTTCAGGGACGATCCGGTCGCTCAGACGCGCTTCCTCACCATGGTCTACGACCGCCGGTGAGCGACGCGCCCCGTCTTCATCCGCCGGCCGGCTCGAAGCGCGAGCAGGAGGAAGGCGTCCTCCTGCGCCCGCGCTTCGACGCGCACGGCCTCGTCACGGCCGTCGTCAGCGATGCCGCGACCAGGGACCTCCTGATGGTCGCCCACATGAACGACGAAGCCCTTCGCCTCAGCCTGGAGACCGGCATCGCGCATTATTGGTCGCGCTCCCGTGCCAGCCTATGGAAGAAGGGCGAGACGTCAGGGGCCCTGCAGAGCATCCGCGAGATCCGCGTCGACTGCGATCAGGACGCGCTCTGGCTCCTGGTCGACGTCCTCAAGCCCGAAGACACCTGCCACACGGGCCGGACGACGTGTTTCTACCGGCGCGCCCGCGCCGATGGTTCGCTGGAGTTCGTGCCCGACGATGCGGGACCTTCCACCGTCCAGCGCTAACTGAACGGAGGAAGGCGGTCGCTGCGAGCCGGCGCGACCTTAAGAGGCTGGTCAAGAATCCCGGGTTAGTTTCGGGAACGGCCAGCCAAGGGAGGACGCACGGTGTTGCATCGCGTGTTCGGGCAGGTGGACGCGGCGACCGTCGCGCCCGCAGAACCAGACGATCGGCATGCGGCCTCGGACGGGTTCCGAGCGGCGCCGGGTGACGAGGGGCCGTTTTTCGTCGAACGACGCCGTCAGCGCCCGAGGCGAACCGGCATCGCTCTGGCACTCGGCGGCGGCGCGGCGCGCGGCTGGGCCCATATCGGCGTTCTCAGAGCGCTCGACGAAGCGAAGATCCCGATCTCCATGATCGCCGGTACCTCCATCGGCGCCCTCGTCGGCGGGTGCTACCTGGCCGGCAAGCTCGACGAGCTCGAAGCCTTCGCGCGATCGCTGTCCCGTCGCGGTCTCATCCGCTACCTCGACTTCGCCTTCAGCGGCGCGGGGCTGCTCAAGGGCATGCGGCTCAATCGGCGGCTCGAAGAGCATCTCGAAGACATCGCGATCGAGGATCTCGACCGCTGCTTCGTCTGCGTCGCCTCGGAAGCGCGCAACGGCCACGAGGTCTGGCTCGATTCGGGCTCGCTGGTCCTGGCGATGCGGGCCTCCTACGCCCTGCCCGGCGTCTTCGAGCCCGTGCACTGCAACGGCCGCCGCCTCCTCGACGGCGCGCTCGTCAATCCCGTGCCCGTGTCCGTCTGCCGTGCGCACGAGGAGCCGGTGGTGGTCGCCGTCAACCTGCACTACGACCTGTTCGGCCGGGCCGCGGTGCTTCGGATGCGCGCCTGCGACGGCCCGGAGGAAACCCCCGCGACGTCGCCGTCCGGTCGCCCGCTGCCGCACTCCGCCAGCGAGCCGGCGCTCGCCCGCCGCGAGCGGATCGGCATCACGCAATCCATGTCGGACGCCTTCAACATCATTCAGGACCGCATCCTGCGCTCGCGCATGGCGGGCGATCCGCCCGACGTCGCGCTGCACCCGCGCGTGCGCGACATCGGCCTGTCGGAGTTTCACCGCGCGGCGGAGGCGATCGACCTCGGCTATTCCGAGGCCAAGCTTCGCCTGCCCGAGATCGCCCGCGCCTTCGAAACGCAGCGGGCCTGATCAGCCGCTGGCGGCGATGTATTCACGCATCGCCTCGGCCTCGCCGACGGCGTCTTCGATGCGCCGCTTGACGATGTCGCCGATCGACACGATGCCGACGAGGCGGCCGTCGGTGCAGACCGGCAGGTGACGAAACCGTCCGCTGGTCATCATCTCCATCGCCTCGTGGATCGTCGTTTCCTCCGAGCAGGTGGTGACCTTGCGCGTCATTACCTCGGCGAGCGGCTGCGACAGGCTGTCCGCTCCCCTCGCCCCGACGCAGCGCACGATGTCGCGCTCCGACAGGATGCCGGAAACGCCGCCATTCCCGTCCAGGATGATGAGCGCGCCGATCTTCAGCCGTCCCAGTTCCGCGGCGGCCTCCCCGACCGTCGCCTCCGGCTTCAGGGTCGCCACATCGCGCCCCTTGGCTTCGAGGATCTGCTTCACCGTCATGGCTCGTTCCTCCACAAACATGCCTGCGGGTGGATGGTGCGTCACGCCCGCTCCGGTTTCAAGCCGGCCCCGGACCGATACGACCGGCACGCGGCGACCGATCGAAGAAGCCGAAGAACAGGAAGCCGAAGGCGAAGCCGCCGAGATGAGCCTCCCAGGCGACCTGTCCGTCCGCCCCGAGGAAACCGCCGACGCCCGCTCCCAAAACAAGGTTCGTGACGAAGAACATCAGAACGAAGAAGAGCACCGTCCGGTCGCGCAGCACCTCGGTGATGCCGAGGAGGCGACGGCGCGCGTCGATCATGCCGCCGCCCGGTCGTCGCGCGGGCGATCCGATGGCGAAGCGGCTCGCGCCCCCCATCAAGGCCGACACCGTGCCTGACGCGCCGATCACGGGCGCGACGAGATCGGGGTTGACGAGCTCGAACAGCGCCGCGCCGGCCATGGCGCCCGCCGCGCAGAAGGCCAGCGTGCGCCAGGGGCCGAGGCGCACCGCGACGGGCGAGCCGAAGGCGACGAGCCAGATCGTGTTGAAGCCGAGGTGCATCCAGTCCGCGTGGACGAAGGCATAGGTCAGCGGAGACCAAAGGCCCGCGCCGCTCGCCCGAAGCTGGCAGATCTCGTCGGCCGACCCGTAGCAGCCGGGGAGGAAGGCCATGTTGAGGAGCAGCCAGGCATCGTTGAAGGGGCTGAGAAGATAAAGGCGGACCGCGTGGACCGCGACGAAGGCGGCGGTGAGCCAAAGGATGACGGACGGCACGTTGAAGGCCGGCGGCCGCGCGGGGCGCGGCGGGCGCGCGGCAGGGCCGCCATCGGGAAGCGTCAAGATCACACCTCTGGGGTCGGACCGCGGGCGCGGACCTGAAGGAAAGGTTGAACGACAGGCTCCATGCGAACCAGCCGTTAATCCGTCAACGACTAGTTTCGCAGGTAAGCAGGTCGGGGCAACCCGCAAGGGGTTCAGGGATGCAGAACAGCGCACGATCAGAGGTCCCGAGGCTGAGCCCCGACGGCCGCTTCCAGCACGTCGCCGTCGACCTTCTCGGGCGCTTCATGCTGGAGGATCAGCGCGAGTTTCCGTGCCGCGTCGAATCGATGTCGCCGGGCGACCTCGCCGTGGCGACGCCCGTCACCCCGCGCGAGGGCGAGCGGATCATCCTCTACGTCGACCATGTCGGCCGGATCGAAGGCGCGGTGAACGGCGTCTTCCAGGGCGGCTACAGCATGGACATCGCCGGCACGGAGCGTCGGCGCGAGAAGCTCGCGGCGCAGCTCACCTGGCTCGCCAACCGGCACGAGCTGGACCTGCCGGAGGATCGCCGCCACGAGCGCATCCAGCCGGGCAATCCGATGAGCCCGCTCACCCTGCCCGACGAGAAGATCGTCCAGGTCCGCATCATCGACCTCTCCCTGTCGGGCGCCGCGGTGCGGGCGGCCGGCAAGCCGGCGATCGGCTCGCGCGTCGCCCTCGCCAACATCCGCGGCCGCGTCGTGCGCCATCTGGAAGACGGCTTCGCGATCGAGTTCGCGGCCGTTCAGCAGCGCGATACGTTGGAAGCCACCTTCCGCTGACGGACGCTCTCTCCGCGAGCCGGCGCTGAGCTGATTCCTCGCCGATCCGACAGTCCGACGACGCCGTCCCGCCGCCCGCGGGGCGGCGTCTTTGCATTTGATCGGTTCGCCTTACCGATGGTTCACCGTCTTCGGCATCCGCCGATCCGGCCGATGGGCCGCTCTCGCGCGATCGTTAACGGCGGAGGCGCCCTCGCTCGCGCGGCGTTAACCTCTCGGATGCCGAGTAGTCGCGCACCATGGTAAATGCGGCAGCCGCCGAGCCGCCTCGATCAGGCTCCAGGCGTTAACGGTTAACGGCGCGCTGCAGGAACCTGAAAAACGCTTCGCATGTTGTTGTCCCGTCGGGAAGCAAACCTCGTAAACGTCACCGCTCTGAATTGACGCAAATCCAAGTTCTCGGTTTCGTCCCAAAATAAAACCGCAGCGTCATTGTCGCTCCAGAAGACGGGGAGACGACAAGCGTGACGGACGTGCTTTCATCGATGAAGTCGGCGCTCATCGCGAGCTGTCTTCTTCTTGCCGCGACCGCAGCCGAGGCCGGCAGCGCGATGCCCACGGCCGGATCGACGTCGCAGCCGGTCGGCCACTACGAGTTCTGTCAGCGCTATCCGTCGGAGTGCCGGCGAAATCCGGTTCGGGCCGTGGTCAAGCTGACCCCGGCTCTGTGGGCGAAGATCACCGAGATCAACTACGCCGCCAATGTCGGCATCTTCCCGCGCACCGACGAGGAGATGCACGGCGTTCCGGAGCTCTGGTCCTATCCGACCGACCAGGGCGACTGCGAGGACTACGTCCTCTTCAAGCAGCGGGCGCTGGAGAAGGAAGGCGTTCCCGCCTCGGCCCTCCTGATCACCGTGGTCAAGCAGCGCAACGGCGACGGCCACGCCGTCCTGACGATCCGCACGGATCAGGGCGACTACGTCCTGGACAACCTGGACGACCGCGTCCTGTCCTGGGATCAGACGCCCTACACCTTCCTGAAGCGCCAGTCGGACGCCGATGCGGGCCGCTGGGTGACGATCGAAGACTTCCGCGACCTGCTGGTCGGTTCAGTCCGCTGAAGCGAACATGCGAAAAGGGGCCGGGCGTCGATCGCGCCGGCCCCTCCGCGGGTCTCAAGATGGCTCGCTTGGTGGATCGGCCGCCGGACGGAACCGGCGGCCCTGCAGGACGGCGATCAGTCCAGATCGATGTCGAGGATCGTCATCGTGAAGTGGTAGGAGAGTTCGCCCTCCTCCTCGTCCTTCGAGATGAGGCCGACGAACTCGTCCGCCATGTAGACCTCGGCGGTGTCGTTCTTGCGCGGCAGGGCCTTCACCGTCAGGGTCGGCGACTTCAGCGTCCCACGCAGGTATTTTTCCAGCTTCTTGAGCTCGTCGGCCTTCACATCAGTCTCCAAGTCGGCTTGCGGCATCTCTAGCTAGGCCGGAGCGTCGCGTCGCCAATGGCGACTCGCCGCGATCAGTCGGCCTTTCCGAAACTCTGGTCCATGGCGCGGGCAGGTTCGCCGCAATCGCCGCAATCCACCGTTCCGACCACCTTGGCCGGAATCCCGGCGACGGTCGTATAGGGTGGAACGGGCTTCAGCACCACAGACCCCGACGCGATCTTGGAGCAGTCGCCGATCACGATGTTCCCAAGGATCTTGGCGCCGGCGCCGATGAGCACGCCGCTGCCGATCTTCGGATGACGGTCGCCGAACTCCTTGCCCGTGCCGCCGAGCGTCACGTCCTGGAGGATCGACACGTTGTCGCCGATCCGGGCGGTGAAGCCCACCACGAGGCCCGTCGCGTGGTCGAGGAAGATGCCTCGACCCATCGGTGCCGCGGGGTGGATGTCGGTCTGGAAGACCGCCGAGGATCGGGACTGCAGGTAGAGCGCGAAGTCGCGCCGCCCCTCGTTCCAGAGCCAATGGGCCAGCCGGTGGGTCTGGATCGCGTGGAAGCCCTTGAAGAACAGCAGCGGCTCCAGGTAGCGCTCGCAGGCCGGATCACGGTCGAACACGGCCTGGATGTCGGTGCGAAGCGTCTCGCTCCACTGCGTGCCGCCCGCTTGAAGGCCCTCGAAGGCGTGCGCGATGGTGACCGCGGGAACGTCCGCATGATCGAGCCGCTGCGACACGCGGTAGCTGACAGCCGATTCGAGGCTGTTCTGGTTGAGGATCGTCGCGTGAAGGAAGCTCGCCAGAACGGGCTCCCGCTCCGCCGCGACCGCGGCCTCCTCGCGCACCTTCTCCCAGATGGGATCGACGGCCTGCAGGCGGTCTGCCAGGACGCGCGGGCTGATGGTGTTCATGCGGCCTCCTTGTCGCAGCCCCCGACCGGGAGCCGCCGGATTCGAACGGCGGTCACGACCATATAGGCGATCCGGCCTCGCTCGAACATCGCCCCCTTGCGCGAGGCTTCAGTCCGCCTCGGCGAGGAAGTCGAGGACGGCCGCCTTGAAGGTCCGGTCGCCGACCGCCAGCATGTGGTCGCGGCGCTCGATGGCGAAGCTGCGGGCGTTCGGCATCATCGCGGCCAGCGCCTCGCCCGAGCCGGCGATGTCATCGGCCGTGCCGACGCCGATGAGCGTCGGCTGGCGGATACGAGCGACCTCCTCCGGCGTCAACTCGTCGCGCGAGGTGCGGATGCAGGCCGCGAGCGCGAGGCGGTCGCTGCGCGTGCGATCGGCGAAGGCGCGGAACATCCGCCCGCGCTCGTTCGCGACGTCGTCGAGCGAGGGGGCGAGAAGCGCGCCGGCGATCGGGTCCCAGTCGCCCACGCCTTCGACGAGGCCAGAGCCCAGGCCGCCCAGGACGAGCCGCTCGACCCGCTCCGGCGCGTCGAGCGCCGCGAAGGCCGAGACCCGCGCGCCCATGGAATAGCCGAAGAACACCGCCTGCTCGACGCCCACATGGTCGAGAAAGGCAAAGGCGTCCGCCACCATGGTCCGGGGATAATAGGCATCGGGGTCGTGCGGCTTGTCGCTGTCGCCGTGGCCGCGATGATCGAAGGCGAGGACCCGGAAACCCGCGCCCTCCAGCGTCGTCACCCAACCCGGATCGATCCAGTTGAACTTCATCGACGATGCGAAGCCGTGGACGAGCAGCACCGGCCGGCCGTCGCGCGGTCCCGTGTCGAGATAGGCGAGCCGCAGCCCGTCGTGCCGGAACGTGTCCATTCCCATGAGCTCCCTTTCGGTCGCGCCCTCATAGGACGCCGGCGGAACGGCGAACACCCCTGTTCTTTCCGGCATCGCATCACTATGGTCCCGCCGACCTTGAAGCCAAGCCGCGGAGCAGACGAACCCATGGCGGGATCGCTCATTCCTCACTTCCAGAACGATGCCGGACACGACGTGATCGAGATCGGCGTGACCGAATTCATGTGCTGCGGCGCGAGCCCGCCCTTCGACCATCCCCACGTCTTCATCGACATGGGCAATGACGGCGAGAAGGTCTGCTCCTACTGTTCGACCCTTTATCGCTACAATCCCAAGCTCCACGCCGACGAGACGCAGCCCGCCGGCTGCCTCTTCCACGACCAGGCGGCCTGACCGCCGCGGCGCCGGGATGCGGCCCGACGAACGCCCGGTCGCCGTCACCGGCGCGGGCATCGCCGGCCTCACCGCCGCCATCGCCCTCGCCCGCTTCGGCTTCGCCGTCGACATCTACGAGCGGGCCGAGGCGCTGGCGGAGGTCGGCGCGGGGCTTCAGCTCTCGCCGAATGCGCTGCGCGTTCTCGATCGGCTCGGGCTTCTCGATGCGTTGAGCCGCCGCGCCGTCGCCGCGCGAAGCGTCACCCTTCGCCGCTTCAACAGCGGCCGCCCCATCGCGGAAGTGCCCGTCCAGGGCTCCGACGGCACGCCCTATCTGTCGCTCCATCGCGGCGCGCTCCAGGCTGTGCTGATCGAGGCCGCCACGGCGGAGCCGCGCATCCGGCTGCATCTCGGCCAATCGCTCGCCTCGGTGTCGGAGCGCGCCGACGGCGTCGAACTCGCCTTTGCCGACGGCGCTTGCGCCCAGGCGCGATGCCTCGTCGCGGCGGACGGCGTTCGATCGCAGGTCGCCCGCGCAGCCGGTTTCGCCGATCCGTCGCCCACCGGCACGATCGCCTGGCGCACGACAATTCCCGTCAGGAACGGCATCGCCGCGCCGGCCGGCATCGATGCTTGGCTCGGCCCCCGGCGTCACGCCGTCGCATATCCCATCGAGTCCGGCGCCGCCGTGAACCTCGTCCTGATCGACCAGGAGGTCGCAAGAGCCGAGGGCGATCCGGTTCGGCATCTTCTCCGGCGCTTTTCGGGATGGGATCTAAAGCTCCTCGACTGGATCGAAGCCGCCGCGTCGCCGACGCCCTGGCCGATCCTGTCCGTGGACGCCGCTCGTCCCTACCGCGTCGGCGCGTCGACGCTTCTCATCGGCGATGCCGCTCACGCGATGCCGCCTTATGCCGCGCAGGGCGCCGCGCTCGCCGTCGAGGACGCCTTCGTCTGCGCCGCGATGCTGGCGAGCCGGCCGAGCGTCGAGGCCGCCTTCGCCGCCTTCGAAGCCGAGCGGCGACCGCGCGTGGATGCCGTGCGCCGCCGCGTCGCCTTTCATCGCTTCGTCTACCACCTGCCCAGGCCCGCCTCGCTCGCGCGCGACGCGGTTCTGGCCCTCCAGCCGAAGGCGTCGCTCGCGCGCGGTCTCGGCTGGCTCTACGACTGGACGCCACCCGACATCGCGATTTCGTCGCCCGCCCCCTGATCGCTCTCGCCGTGGAAAGCGACGAGGCGTCACCTACATGGGCCGGGAACCGCGTGCGGGACACAAACGACGCGCGGACCCATCAACGACGAAACGAGCGCCGCTCCTGCGCCGCCGCTCCGTCGCAAATCTGCAAGGGACAGGTTTGAAAGGTCATTCGATGTCGAGCATCAACAGGACGAGCAGGATCGTGACGATCGCGGCGCTCGCCGCGTCCACGGCGCTGTCCGGTCCAATCGCGGCCTTCGCGCAGGATCAGGCCGCCGCACGGGTCCGCCTCGCGCAGGCCGAGGAGCAGCCCGTCCTTTCGCCGGAGAACGAGGCACCGGCCGAGGAAGCCCCGCCCGAGGCGCCCGCCGCGGAAGAGCCGGCAGCCGAGGAGCCGGCAGCGGAGGAGCCGGCCGCGGAAGCGCCGGCGGCTGACGAGCCCGCTGCCGAGGCGCCGGCGGCCGAGGAGCCTGCCCAGGACGAACCCGCGGCCGAAGAGCCGCCCGCCGAGGAGCCTGCTGCGGAAGAACCGGCTGCGGCCGAGGAGCCGGCGGCTGAGGAAGCTCCCGCGGAGGAGCCTGCCGCGGCGGCTCCGGCGCAGGAGGAGCCGGCGGCCCAGGAGCAGCCGGCAGAAGAGCCCGCCGCCGAGGAGCAGACGCAGGAACCCGCCGCCGAGGAAGCTGCGCCGGCCGAGGAGCCGGCGGCCGAGCCCTCCACCACGGACGAGCCGGCAGCCGAGCAGCCGCAGGCCGAGGAGCCCGCCGCGAGCGAGGCTCCGAGCGAGCAGCCGCAGAGCGACGCGCCGGCAGCGCAGGAGCTTCAAACCGAGCAGCCCGCAGCGCCCGCCGAGGCCCCGACGGACGCGGCACCTGCCGCGACGCCGGAGCCCGACGCCGCGCCCTCGCCCGAAGCACCCGCTGCGGCGACCGTCCCGGAAAGCCCTGCCGCCACGGAGGGCGCGCCGGCCGGCGAGATCCAGCCGGAGCCGGTAGCGCCCGGCACCGAGGCCCCCGCCGTGACGCCCGAAGTCGGACCGGACGGCGCGGCCCGGACGGCGCCTCCGGCTGCTCCGGAGTCCGCACCGGCGCAGGCTGCGCCGGCGGCGGAAGGCGCGGCGACGCTCGCGGCACCGCCGCCCCCGACCACGCCGCCCGAGCCGGTCGCGGCCGAAATCCAGGAAAGCGAGGTCGCCCCCGGCACCGTCGCGGCCAGCGACGCGCGCGTCCAGAACATCGAGCAGAACATCACGATCAACTCGGTGACGAACGTCGAGGGCACCCGCATCGAGCAGCCGCCGGTCTACCAGCTGCCGCCGCAGGTGCAGCAGGTCGAGCGGACGGACGACGACCGGCAGATCCTGACCATCATCGGCGCCGGCCTCGCGGGCGCTGCGGCCGGTGCCGCGGCGAGCTACTTCATCCGCTCCAACGACGAGAACCGCCTGCGCGAGAACTCGCAGGAGTACTACGTGGAGGAACTGCCGCGCGCGCAGACGCGCGAGACGATCGTGCGCGACAACGGCGTCCAGGTCGTCACCATCTATGACCGCTATGGCGAGGTGGTGCAGCGCTCGCGCATCCTTCCGGACGGCCGCGAGGTGGTGCTCTTCTACGACCCCTACGAGGACGACGACCGGGGCCAGGACTATTACTACGACGTCGGCGCCGAGCTGCCGCCGGTGCGCCTGACCATCCCCGAGGACGCCTATATCGTCGACGTCGCCCAGCCGGACGAGGACCTCTACTACCGCACGATCGTCGCGCCGCCGGTGGAAACCGTGGAGCGGATCTACTCGGTGGACGAGGTGCGGCGCTCCAAGCGCATCCGCGACAAGGTGCGCCGGATCGACCTCGCCACGATCAACTTCGACTTCGGCTCCTATTCGATCCCGCAGTCGCAGGTGACGAATCTCCAGGCGCTTGCCGACGCGATCGCGCGGGTGATCGACGAGAACCCGGACGAGACCTTCCTGATCGAGGGCCACACCGACGCGGTCGGCAGCGAGGTCGCCAACCTCACGCTGTCGGACCGCCGCGCGGAGGCCGTCGCGCAGGCGCTGACGAGCTTCTTCGACGTGCCGCCGGAGAACCTCGTGACGCAGGGCTACGGCGAGGCCGACCTCAAGGTGAACACGCAGGAGCCGAACGCCGAGAACCGCCGCGTCACCGTCCGCCGCATCACGGCACTGGTGAAGCCGGTCGAATCGGCCTCCCGCAACTGAGGCGGCCGAACGCCTGACGAAACGAGGCCGGCGGCGCTGCCAAGCGCCGCCGGCCTTTTGCTTGATCAGGCTTCGGACGGCTCGGGCGAGGCATCCCGCCCAGCGGGTCGATCGGTCGCGGACAGGAAGTCTCCAAAGGGACGCAGCGCCTCGACGTGCGAGGCAAAGACCTTGACGGCCACCATCACCGGCACGGCGAGGAACATGCCGACGACGCCCCAGACATAGCCCCAGAAGGCAACCGACAGAAAAACGGCCGCCGCGTTCATCTCCAGCCGACGTCCGACGATCATCGGGGTCAGGAACTGGCCCTCGATCGAGGTGCAGGCGAAGTAGACGAGGACGGGAAGAAGCGCCTCGCCGAGGCTGCCGAACTCGGCCAGCGCGACGATGCCGACGAGGATCATGCCCGCCAACGGTCCGAGATAGGGAATGAAGTTGACGAGCGTCGCCAGCGCGCCGAATACAACGGGCGTCGGCATGCCGACGAACCAGAGGGCGGAGCCGATCACGACGCCCAGCGCGACGTTGATCATGGTGATCGTGAAGAAGTAGCGCGACAGCTCGCGCTCGATGTCGCCCGCGATCGTCAGCGCCAGCTTCTTGTCCGACAGCCGCGGCATGGCGTGGACCAGCTTGGCGTAGAAGAGGTTGCCCGAGGCCAGCAGGAAATACAGGAAGATCAGAGCGAAGGCGACGCCGGCGAGGAGCTCGGGCAGAAGCGTCGTCGCGCTGTCGACCAGACCCGGGCTCTCGACCACGACAGGCTCGGGCGCATCCTGGGGCCCGCCCGTCGCGACCATCGTGCGCTGGGCTTCCGCGAGGCGCTCGAGGCGCGTGCGGATCGGCTGGAGCTGCTCATCGATCGCTGCGACGTAGCGCGGCGCATTGTTGACGATGTCGGCGACCGGTCCGCTGAGGAGATAGAAGCCGAACAGCAGCGCCAGGCACGCGCCGACAACCAGGATACCGGCGGTCAGCGGCTCGGGCAGGCGCAGCCTGCGGCGCGCGACCCGCACGACCGGGCTGAGCACCAGCGCGAAGAGCAGCGCGAAGACGACGGGGAGCACGAAGCTCGCGGTGAAATAAAGCGCGCCGACGAGAAGCATCAGGAAGATGCCGATGATCGCCCAGCGCGGCGCGACCGCTGCGGGCGTGATCGTCTCCTCGCCCGATTGGGCAACCGCTTCGCTGACCTTCGCGCTTACGGCGCCCGGCCGCGCGCCCTTGCCGCCCTCATACCCGTCCACCGCTTCGATCCGCCCGATGCTTCGATCGTCCCCGCCAAGTCAACAGCGGGCCGGAAGGGCGGGTTCCTGCGGAGAACGTCAGCCGCCGACGCAAGAGGCCCGCGCCGCTGACGGGTGGCACGGGCCTCGTTCGCTTGGCCGGATCGGCCGATCAGTGCAGGATCTGGCTGAGGAAGAGCTTGGTGCGCTCGTGCTGCGGGTTGCGGAAGAAGGCTTCCGGCTCGTTCTGCTCGACGATCTGGCCGGCATCCATGAAGATGACGCGGTCGGCAACCTGCCGGGCGAAGGCCATCTCGTGCGTCACGCAGATCATGGTCATGCCCTCCTCGGCGAGCCCCACCATGACGTCGAGGACTTCCTTGATCATCTCCGGATCGAGCGCCGAGGTGGGCTCGTCGAACAGCATGACCTTGGGGTTCATGCACAGCGACCGGGCGATCGCGACGCGCTGCTGCTGCCCGCCGGACAGCTGGCCGGGATATTTGTGGGCCTGCTCGGGGATGCGCACACGAGTGAGGAAGTGCATCGCGATCTCCTCGGCCTTCTTCTTGGGCATCTTGCGAACCCAGATCGGCGCGAGGGTGCAGTTCTCGAGGATGGTCAGATGCGGGAAGAGGTTGAAGTGCTGGAACACCATGCCGACCTCGCGGCGCACTTCGTCGATCTTCTTGAGGTCCCCGGTCAGCTCGATGCCGTCGACGATGATGTTGCCGCGCTGGTGCTCCTCAAGCCGGTTGATGCAGCGGATCATGGTGGACTTGCCGGATCCCGAGGGACCGCAGACCACGATGCGCTCGCCGCGCCGCACGCGCAGGTTCACGTCGCGCAGCACGTGGAACTCGCCGTACCACTTGTTGACGTTGATCAGCTCCACCGCGTTCTCGCGGCCCGCCATGTTGCGGGGCGCCCTCGGCGCGACTGCCGCGGAGGTGGCGAGGTTTTCGGACATGGGCGTCGATCCTATCGTTTGTGTCCGGTGTCCAGGCGCCGCTCGACCGAGATCGAATAGCGGGACATCGAGAAGCAGAAGAGCCAGAAGACGAAGGCCGCGAAGACGAGGCCCGTCGCCGGCGTGGACGGGGTGATCCAGTTCGGATCGGAGAAGCCGCGCCGCACCGTGCCGAGAAGGTCGGCGATGCCGATGATGTAGACGAGGCTCGTATCCTTGAAGAGGCCGATGAAGGTGTTGACGATGCCCGGGATGACGAGCTTCAGCGCCTGCGGCAGGACGATCATCCGCATCTTCTGCCAGTAGGTCAGCGCCATGGCGTCGGCGGCTTCGTACTGGCCCTTCGGGATCGCCTGGAGACCGCCGCGGATCACCTCCGCCATGTAGGCGGCCGAGAAGAGCGCGACGCCGATCAGGACGCGCAAGAGCTGGTTGAACGACATGCCCTGCGGCAGAAACAGCGGCAGCATGAAGTTCGACATGAAGAGCACGGTGATCAGCGGCACGCCGCGCCAGAACTCGATGAAGATCACCGACATGAGCTTGATCGCCGGCATCTTGGAGCGGCGTCCGAGCGCCAGGAGAATGCCGATCGGCAACGAGGCCGTGATGCCGCAGAGCGCGACCACCAGGGTGACGAGGAGGCCGCCCCACAGATTGGTCGGAACGAAGGGCATGCCGTAGTCGAGCACCAGCACGGTCGCGAGAAGAAGCACGATGCCGGTCGGAACGAGGAGCTTCGCCGCCGAGGCGATGCCTGCCGCCATAGCCGTCACCGCGACGCAGACCGCTACGGACGCGACCGAGGCGACAAGCGAGATGAAGGCGAGAAGCGTGAATCGGTAGTCCAGGAATTCGACCGACTTGGAGCTGACGAAGCCGGACGCCAGAAGGCTGACCAGTGCCAGCGCCGCGAGGCCGCCTGCGATGCGCAGAAGGCCGCCTCGCCCGCCGACGTCCGGTCGACCGGCCGCCGCGGCGACCGTGAAGCCGGCGGCGATCGCCATCAGAAAGGCGACGAAGCCGGTGCCGATGTCGAACTCGCCGCCCGTCAGGAGGATCAGCGACACGACCGGGAACACCGCGAAGAGCGCGATGGCCGAGTAGCGCTTGTAGGGAATCTTCGGCGCGGCGACGAGCACGACGAGCGCCGCGAGGAGGATGAAGACGGCGTTCACCCGCCAGCGCTGGTCGATCGGATAGGTGCCGTAGATGAACTGCTCGAACTTGGCGCGCACGAAGGCCCAGCAGGCACCGCCGTGGCCGCCCTCCGCCACGAGGCAGGCGGTGCGGTTGGTGCCGGTGAAGACGGCGTCGAGCACCGCCCAGTTCAGGAGCTGCCAGCCGACGTAGAGCACGAGCGCGCCGAAGACGACCGTCAGGATCGCGTCGGTCGGGGTGGCGAAGAAATTCTTGCGCAAGGTTGCGGGGAAGCCGATGTCGCTCGACGGCGGCGGCAGCGGCTGCTTGACATCGGAAGCGACGAAGCGGGCGACCTGTTCATCCATGGGGCGTCCTCCTCAGCGCTCGACCAGAGCCATACGGGCGTTGAAGGCGTTCATGCCCACAGAAACCAGGATGCTGATGCCGAGATAAACGACCATCCAGATCATCACGACCTCGATCGACTGGCCGGACTGGTTGAGCACCGTGTTGCCGACCGCGACGAGCTCAGGATAGCCGACCGCCAGACCCAGCGAGGAGTTCTTCGTCAGGTTCAGGAACTGGCTGGTCAGGGGCGGGATGATCACGCGAAAGGCCTGGGGAACGATCACCAGCCGCAGCGCCTGGCCGCGGCGCAGGCCGAGCGCGGCCGCAGCCTCGGTCTGACCCTTCGACACCGCCATGATGCCGGCGCGCACGATCTCGGCGATGAAGGCCGCGGTGTAGATCGACAGCGCCAGGAAAAGCGCCAGGAACTCGGGCTTGATCTGCCAGCCGCCGACGAGGTTGAAGCGCGTGGCCTGCGGGGCGTCGAAGGTGATCGGGTCGCCGGTGACGAAGTAGACGACGAGCGGCAGGCCGACGAGCAGCCCCAGCGCCGGACCGACCAGGCTGCGCCGCTCGCCCGTCGCCATCTGCCGGGCGCGATTCCGCCGCGACATGACGAACAGCGCGACGAGGCCGACGACGAAGGCCGCGAGCGGA
Source organism: Antarcticirhabdus aurantiaca (assembly GCF_009765365.1). GTDB lineage: Bacteria > Pseudomonadota > Alphaproteobacteria > Rhizobiales > Rhizobiaceae > Antarcticirhabdus > Antarcticirhabdus aurantiaca. The sequence goes on along the minus strand of NZ_VTOM01000007.1, from coordinate 164,821 downwards.
AGCCAGGCGGAGCTGCCGAAGACGATCGCGGGAACCTGGAGACCGCGATTGGTGAGGTACACGCCCGCGATGTTCTCTTCGAGATTGCGCGGCGGTCCGAGCACCGAAAGAACGCCGAAGTACCAGAACAGGATGACCAGCAGCGGCGGGATGTTGCGGAAGGTCTCGACGAAGACCGTCGACAGGCCGCGGATCAGGAAGTTGTGCGACAAGCGTCCGATGCCGACGAGAAAGCCGAGGATCGTCGCCATGACGATGCCGCTCACCGACACGATGATCGTGTTGACGATGCCGACCAGGATGGCACGGCCGTAGGTCGAGTTCGACGTGTAGTCGATCGGCACCTGGGCGATATCGAAGCCGGCGCGATTCTCGAGGAAGCCGAAGCCCGAGGCGATGTTGGCGTTGCGAAGGTTGGTCGCCGTGTTGTCGACGATCCACCAGCCGAAGGCCACGAGCGCGACGATCAGGAGAACCTGGATCGCGGTCGAGCGCACCGTGGGATTGTTGATCAGCGAATCGCGGCGCGGCGTTCGCTGCGGGGGCATCGCCTGAGTGTGGACCGTCATGTCAGCGCGCGCGACCTTTCGAGATGGACGTTTTGGGCGCCGGAGGGCGCAGCTTGGCGGCGGGCTCGGACGTCGAGCGCCGGTCCCGAGCGGTCGGGGATACCCCCGCCTCGGATCCACGGCGCAGCCGGCCGGATCGGGCTCCGGCGAGGCACGGGCGGGCGGTACCGCATCCGCGCGTCCGGTCCCGCTGCCATTGCATGCCTGCGAACAGCCGCGGACCGGAAACCGGCCCGCGGCGTAGCGTCAAGTCCGCGCGATCAGCGGATCGGCGGGGCGTACTGCAGGCCGCCGTCGGTCCACAGCGCGTTCTGGCCGCGCTGGATGGCCAGCGGGGTCTTGGAGCCGACATTGCGCTCGAAGATCTCGCCGTAGTTGCCGACGGCCTTCACGACGTTGATCGCCCAGGCGTTGTCGAGGCCGATGGCCTGGCCGAAGTTGCCGTCGAGACCCAGGAAGCGGCGCACGTCCGGCACCTGGCTGTTCTTCATCTCCTCGACGTTGGCCTGGGTGATGCCCAGCTCCTCGGCGTTCAGGAGGGCGTTGTGGGTCCACTTGACGACGTTGAACCACTGGAAATCGCCCTGGCGAACGGCCGGGCCGAGCGGCTCCTTGGAGATGATCTCCGGCAGGACGATGTGGTCGTCGGGGTTGCCCATCTCGAGGCGCGAGGCGTAGAGGCCCGAAGCGTCGGTGGTGAGCGCGTCGCAGCGGCCCTGGTCGTAGGCCGAGTTCACGTCGGCCTGCGCCTCGATGACGACGGGGTTGTATTCGAGATTGTTGCTCGAGAAGTAGTCCGCGAGGTTCAATTCGGTCGTGGTGCCGGCCTGCACGCAGATCGTGGCGCCCGACAGCTCCTGGGCCGAGGACACGCCGAGCTCCTTCTTCACCATGAAGCCCTGGCCGTCGTAGTAGTTCACGCCGGCAAAGGCGAGGCCGAGGGCCGTGTCGCGGTCCATCGTCCAGGTCGTGTTGCGGGCGAGAAGGTCGATCTCGTTGTTCTGCAGCGCGGGGAAGCGCTGGACGGCCGACAAGGGAACGTACTGGACCTTGGTCGGATCGTTGAAGACCGCGGCCGCCACGGCCTTGCAGTAGTCGACGTCGAGGCCCTGCCACTCGCCCTTGTCGTTCTGAGATGCGAAGCCCGGAAGACCCGTGTTGACGCCGCAGCGCACGCTGCCGCGCTGCTTGACCGCGTCGAGAGTCTGCGCGGAAGCGCTTCCGGCGGCCAGCGCGGCGATCGTGACGCCGAGCGCGGCAGTCAGGAGCTTCAAGTTCATAGTCTACCTTCCCGTGATGAAATGGTTCAGAAGGACGTAGCGACCCTGCTTCGCCGACGCCGCCCATGCCGGTACGTGGCCCTTCGGGCCTGACGACGACGCGATCTCATGCCATAAAATTCAGCAGGTCAAGCGGATGACGAAATTTTCCAGTTATTTCCAAGACCTGCCAACAATATGATCAACAGCGATGCCGAAAGCTTCCGGAATGAGCGATAACAAGACGAGTTCTGCCCAGACGACGGGCATCAACACGCAGCTGGCCCATTCCGGGCATGATCCGCGAAGCTTTCACGGTTTCGTCAACCCGCCGGTCGTTCACGCCTCGACCGTTTTGTTCGACTCCGTCGCTTCGCTGCGCAGGCGCTCCACCCTCGCCTACACCTACGGGTTGCGGGGCACGCCGACGACCACGGCGCTGGAGAACGCGCTGAACGAGCTGGAAGGCTCGGCGGGCACGATCCTCCTGCCCTCCGGTCTCGCGGCCTGCACCTTCCCGCTCCTCGCCTTCCTCGGGGCGGGCGACCACGTGCTCCTCGTCGACAGCCTTTATTCGCCGACACGGCACTTCTGCGACACCGTTCTGAAGCGCATGGGCGTTTGCGTCGAGTACTTCGCGCCGGACGTCGGCGCCGGGATCGCGGATCTCATGCGCGGCGAGACCAAGGTCGTCTTCCTCGAAGCGCCGGGCTCGAACACCTTCGAGATGATGGACGTGGCGGCGGTGGCCGCGGCGGCGAAGAGCCGCGGCGCCGTGACCATGATCGACAACACCTGGGCGACCCCCATCTTCTTCAAGCCGCTGGATCACGGTTGCGACGTGTCGATCCACGCCCTCACCAAGTATCCCGGCGGCCACTCCGACCTGATGCTGGGCAGCGTTTCGGCGACGGCCGAGGCGTATCGGCGGCTGCGCGACACGCAGATGGCGATCGGCGTCAACGCGGCGCCGGACGACGCCTACCTCGTCCTGCGCGGGCTGAAGACGATGGGCGTGCGCCTGCGCCGCCACGAGGAGTCGGCGCTGCGGATCGCCGAGTGGCTGGAGGGCCGCGACGAGGTTGCCGCCGTCCTGCATCCGGCGCTTTCCTCCTTCCCCGGGCACGACCTGTGGCGCCGTCAGTTCTGCGGCTCCTCGGGCCTGTTCTCCTTCGCGCTGCGCGGGGGCGACGCGGCGGTCGTGCGCTTCCTCGACGCGCTCAAGCTGTTCGGGCTCGGCTATTCCTGGGGCGGGCACGAAAGCCTCGCGATTCCCGTCGACCTGTCCGACCGCCGCGTCGCCAAGGGGTCGCCGGAGGGCGGCCTGATCCGGCTGCAGATCGGCCTCGAGGACGTGCCCGATCTCCTGGCGGATCTCGATCGGGGCTTCACGGCCGTCGCCGCCAGCTGACGCTTCAGCGACCCGATCGGAGCCGTCCGAGGACGGTGCGGACGCCGAAGTCGCGCCAATGGCCGGCGCGCTCCGGCAGAAGCGTCGCCCAGCCCCGCGCCGCCTCGTCGTAGCCGAAGAGAATGCCCCGGCGCGCCAGCCACCGCGCCAGGGTCAGCGCGACGAGCGCGCCGATCGTGAAGCCGGCGACGACGTCCGAGGGGTAGTGCGCGAGAACGACGACGCGGGAAAAGGCGAAGCACAGGCCCGCCAGAAGCGCCGGGATGCGCAGCGGCTTGAACCAGAGCATCAGCACCATGGTGACCGCGCCCATGGTGGTCGAGTGCCCCGACGGAAAGCTCGCGTAAAGGTGCGGCAGCTGGAAGAACCGAAAGGCGACCGGCCCCTCTTCGTCGAAGAGCGCGGGCCGGGCGCGGCCGAAGATCGTCTTCAGGACCTGCGTCAGCAGCGCCGCGCTTGCGACGCTGGCGAAAAGGTAGAAGGCGTGGGCATAGAGGTTGACGACGCGCCGCCGGCCGACGCGCGTCAAGCCGCGCCAATCGGTGAAAACGATGAAGAGCAGAAGGGCCGCCGAGGGGTACACGTACCAGGCAGACAGGCCGATATCGGTCGCGACGCCGAAAAAGGCGCGTACGCCCTCCGGCTCGTCGAGCATGGCGAGCTTCACCCGCCCATCGAAGGGAAGCAGCAGGCCGACCAGCGCCAATGCGCCCAGCGCGATCAGCGCCATGCGCCGATCGAAGGGTGGCCCGAACTCGGCGCGTCGCCGTTCGCGAAGCCTTTGACGCGTGGCGCGCGCGACGGCCGCCAAACGCCGGCGCCGGCCGACGGCATCGCCCGGCGGTTGCGCCTCGCCTCCCCCATCCTGCCCACTCGACCGATCCGCCACCCGTTCCCTCTCCGCTCGACGATCGGCCGCGGCCGCGCTTTTGCACCGGCGCCGATCCTGGTATGGAACGGCTGCGACGGCCCCGTAGCTCAGAGGATAGAGCACCGGCCTTCTAAGCCGATGGTCGCAGGTTCGAATCCTGCCGGGGTCGCCACAGCATCAGCAGCTTAGCAGGCGCCGGACACGAGACGAGTCCGACGTTTGGCCCGGCTTCGTTCCTGGCATGGCCCTTCCATGGACGTCATCGAAGGTGCGTGTTCGTGGAGTAAGCTTGCTCGCAGTCCGACAATGTTCCTATAATGTTCACGTTTGGCCGAGTCGCGTCGGAACGGAGGAGCGCCGATGTCTGCCCAGATCCTGACCTTCGAACCGAGCGCTCCGCGTCGGTATGCGGCACTGCCCCCGGTGAGCGGAAGCCAGATGAGCTTGCTCGTCGCGGACGTCGCGTACCTTTGGGCACAGACGCTGGGAGATGTCGCCCGCCGAGCGGGCCTGAACCTGCCGCCGGCGGAGATTCGCGCACTGTCCGTCATCGTCCGCAATCCGGGACTTCGGCCTTCCGAGCTTGCCGAATGGCTGCACGTCGAGCCGGCGACGCTGAAGAGCACGCTTGAGGGGTTGGTGAAGCGCGACCTGGTGGAGAGCCGGCCGAGCGCAGCGAATCGCCGGCACAAGAGCATCCACCCGACGAGCGGCGCGTTCGCCATTGCCGAGAAGCTCGACGAGATCATGAACCAGGTGGGGCGATACGCCTTCGCCACCGTGGACGAGGTCGTCGTGCGAGCGACCGGCCAAGCGCTCCTGGAGATGCGCTTTCGGCTCGCCGATTACGTCGAAGGGGCGAAAGCCGAATCGCTGAACGCTTGAGACGCAAAAAGCCCCGCCCAGTTAAAACCGGGCGGGACGTTCGTCGAGCGTAAAGCCTGCGAGGGAATGAACGGAGCGCTCAGCCGCTCATCCGCTCGAATCCCGCATCGTGGCTGCCACCGTCGAGCTCGAGTGCGACTCCTTGAGCGGGCGCGTTCGGCTGCTTCTTGGTTTGAAACTCGCTCACGCGCGCCTGGAGTTGATGAACGGAGTGGCGCGCGGTCGAGGCCGAGGCGAGACCTGCCGGGCGCAGTTGATCGGTCGAGCGGCGCACCGGCATCCGACTTGCCCCAGGAACCGATTTCGCCCTCACCTCCGCGGCACCGCTCGCGTCGAGCTTGAAGAACCCCGCACGCTCGTTGAGAGCTTCGGCCTCGGCCGAGAGCTCGCCGGCGGTGGCCGTCATCTCGTTGGCGGCGCCCGCGTTGGCTTGCGTCACCTGGTCGAGCTGCTGGATGGCCTGGTTGATCTGCTCGATGCCGATCGACTGCTCGCGGCAGGCCGCCGAGATCTCGCCCACCAGCTCGGCCGTGCGGCGAATGTCGGGAACGAGCCGCTGCAGCATCTCGCCCGCTTCCTCCGACACCTGCAGCGTCGACACCGACAGCTCGCCGATCTCGGCCGCCGCCTGTTGGCTGCGCTCGGCAAGCTTCCTCACTTCCGACGCGACGACGGCAAAGCCCTTGCCGTGAGAGCCGGCACGCGCCGCCTCGATGGCCGCGTTGAGGGCGAGGAGATCGGTCTGGCGGGCGATCTCCTGCACCACCGTGATCTTCTCGGCGATGGTGCGCATGGCCTCCACCGACTGGGCTACGGCGGTGCCGGTCTTCTCGGCGTTGACGTTGGCCTGGGCGGCGATCTTCTCGGTCTGGGCGGCATTGTCGGCGTTCTGGCGAACGTTCGCCGTCATCTCCTCGACCGCGGCGCTCGCCTGCTCGGAAGCCGCCGCCTGCTCGGTCGAGCCGGAGGAGAGCTGCTCGGCCGTCTGCGCCGACAGGGCCGAACCGGACGCCACCTGCCCGGCCGAGCCGATGACCCCACCGACGATGCCGCTCAGGCGCGCGCGCATCCGCTCCATCGCGGTGAGAAGATCGCCCACCTCGTCGCGGCCATGGCCTTTGATCGGCTGAGTGAGGTCGCCGGCGCTGATCGTTTCGGCGGCCGAGATGGATTGTGAAAGGCCGCGCGAGATCGACGCCGCGATCAGAAGCCCGGCCGCAGCACCCACGAGCACGGCGCCGATGACGAGGGCGATCAGGAAGCTGCGCGTCGAGCCATAAGCGGTGTTCGCCCGCTCCAGATAGGCTTGCGCCGACTGCTCAGCCACTTCGGTGAGCCTGTCCATCCGGTTGTCCAGGGCGCTCATCGTCGGTCCCATATCGGCGATGGCGGTCAGGGCTTTGGTGAAGCCATTCTTCATGCCCTCGTCGGCCGTGGCCCTCAGCCGCGTGAAGTACTCCGTCCATTCGGACCGGAGAGCATCGACGGCGGGATGGTGGGCGGCGGGCAGCGACTGGTAAAGCTGCGAAAGGGCCGCGCCCATCTCCTTGTCCGCGTTGTCGAGGGCCGCACTCGCCGCCTTGAGCTCCTCATCACCCGTGTGGATCAGAATCCGCGTCGCCTCGATCAGGGCGTCCTTGGATGCCATCTCCGCCTGATCCAGGCCCTCCGCCAGCGGCAGCGTCATCACGCTTGCCGACGCGACGTTCTGCCTCAACGTGACGATCGCCGCGTGCACGGCAGCCCTGCCGCCTTCGAGTCCGTCGAGAGCACTTTCGGCGGCAAGAGGGTCGGCATCCGAGGCCGCGGCCAAGGCCTGCTCGGCCTGCGTCCTCGCTTTGCCGAGTTCGTCAGGCAGGGTCGCGAACTCCCGTACCAGATCGGCATCCAATGAATTCGCGATGATCTTCCAAGCCGAGTCGATATCGGACCAAGCCTGCTGGTATTCCTCCTTGAGGCCGTCGTCGCTTCCTGTGGTGGACAGGCCGGCCTGGACGCTTCGGCGAACCGTTTCCAGGTTCGTCTGCATCGCGTTCGAAGCGGTGCCCTGAAGAAAGGGGCCGTTCGCGAAGCCCAGCATGGCGTTGTTGACCGACGCGATGCCTGACGCTCCGAAAAAGCCGATGCTGCCGGTAAATACAAGAACGAGAGCGAATGAAGCGAGAAGCTTCGCTCTGTACGTAAGCCGCATAATGTTTTCCTCAGGAGCGCTTCGGAAGTTGAAGATAGGGCCACACCCTTATCCATTCGGGGTTGCGCGAAGCTATCACATAGCAAATATGTGTTGCGTATTATAAATCCATATTACTATCTTGAAGCAATGCCTGACCGACCTGCTTGAAGTACTTCCGACGCTGTCTGAGAACCGTCGTGAGGCATCAACGGCTGCGATCCTGCCGGGAGCGCCGAGGAGCTCGCTTCGCCGCCGGCGGGAGGCGGACGGGTCATCCCCGGTTCAGCTTCGCCCGAGCCTCCGCCTTGACTTCGACCCTGGCGCGCTGCACATCGACGGTGTCGGGTCGAACCGAGCCTCACGGAGCGTAGCGCAGCCTGGTAGCGCATCTGGTTTGGGACCAGAGGGTCGCAGGTTCGAATCCTGCCGCTCCGACCATCGCCCGAGGCCGCGGCGATCCGCCAAAGACGCTTGAAGCCCGGATCGCGCCATGGTTGCCAGAATCTACCGCCCCACCCGCACCGCCATGCAATCGGGCAAGGCGAAGACGCGGGAATGGCTGCTCGAATACGAGCCGGCCGAGCGCAAGCAGGTGGAGCCCCTGATGGGCTACACCTCGTCGGGAGACATGTTCCAGCAGGTTCGGCTGAGCTTCGAGAACAAGGAGCAGGCGATCGCCTATGCCGAGCGCAACGGCATCGCCTACCGGATCGAAGAGCCGCTCGAGACCAAGCGCGTGCGCGTCTCCTATTCCGACAACTTCCGCTACGACCGCCGCCAGCCCTGGACTCACTGAAGGCGGCGAAACACCTCAGTTGGCGGCCGGAATGATCGGGTGGGCGAGCCTGTCGCCTGCCTTCACGCCGTAGCGCGCGGCCGCGCCCCCGTTGATCTCCAGCACGTAGCGTACGGGGCCGCCCGAGGGGATGGTCGCGAGCGACAAGGGCTGCGCGTTTGTCGACACCCGCGTCACCTTGCCCGTCTCGTCGATGAACAGCATGTCGAGCGGGATGAGGGTGTTCTTCATCCACATCGTCACGTCGCGGTTCTCGTCGAAATCGAACAGCATGCCGTGATCCTCCGGCATGGAGGGGCGGTTCATCAGCCCGGTCGCGCGGGTCTCCGGCGTGTCCGCGACCTCGACCGCGATCTCGTGCTTGCCGGTGTCGGTGGTGAGGACGGCGGTGGACAGGCTGTTGGCCGCGTAGGCGAAATAGCCGGCGACGAGGCAGACTGCGCCGGCCAGGCCGAGGGTCAGGATCTTCCGGGACATCGGATCTCGTCTTTCGCCTGTCAGTGCGCCGCCGGTCCGGCGGGGCCGCTGCCGGGATGCACCTCGGCGGCCATCAGGCCCTTGCCGCTGGTTCCGAAGCGGACGAGCACGTCCTGCCCCGGTCGCAACTCCGTCATGCCGTAGCGGCGGAGCGTTTCCATGTGGACGAAGATGTCGCTCGTGCCCTCGCCCTGCGTCAGGAAGCCGTAGCCCTTCGTGCGGTTGAACCACTTCACCGTGGCCGGAACGAGATCGCTCGACGGCACGACATTGGCGTGGGTCCGGCTCGGGGGAAGCTGGGAGGGATGGGTCGCGCTCGACATGTCCATGGACAGGACGCGAAACGCTTGGCGTCCGCGCTCGCCCTCCTGAACCTCGCAGACGAGCCGCGCGCCCTCCAAGGCCGTCGCGAAGCCGTCGCGCCGCAGGCAGGTCACGTGCAGGAGGATGTCGGGTCCCTGGTCGTCCGGCACGATGAAGCCGAATCCCTTGGCGACATCGAACCATTTGATGTGCCCCGACACGACATCCAGATCGACCTCGTCGACAACGGAAGCTCGCGCATCGCGGCCGAGTGGGGCAGAGGTTCTCTCCGACATTCGGGAGTCCCGCTCGTCTGGTGAATCGTGCCCCTGAGCTTAGCATCAGGGGATGGAGTCCAGGCAAGGCCGCGGAGCACGAATCGCTAAAATTTGCGTATCGAAGGAACGGATCGCGCGGCGGTTCGTCGCGCCCGACAGCTCGGGTGGGATGGCCCGACGGATAATGAACAACCGGACGGCGATCGGTTCTCCTCGAATCCACCGGCTCAGAAGGACCTCGGCACGGCCCTCCTTTTTTCGCGCGCGCTGCCGCCCTATCCTGACCGGCCGCGGCAACGAAAAGGATTCGGGATGCGCTACCTCCACACCATGGTCCGGGTCACCGACCTTGACCAGTCGCTCGACTTCTACTGCAACAAGCTCGGGCTGGTCGAAACCCGCCGCGTCGAGAACGAGAAGGGGCGCTATACCCTGGTGTTCCTGGCCGCATCCGAGGACGCCGAGACTGCCCGCCAGACCAAGGCTCCGCTGATGGAGCTGACCTACAACTGGGACCCCGAGACCTATACGGGAGGCCGCAACTTCGGCCATCTCGCCTTCGAGGTCGAGGACATCTACGAGACCTGCGCCAAGCTGATGGAAGCCGGCGTCGTCATCAACCGTCCGCCGCGCGACGGATACATGGCTTTCGTGAAGTCACCCGACAATATCTCGTTCGAGTTGCTGCAGCGCGGCGAAGCCAAGCAACCGGCTGAACCGTGGAAATCCATGTCCAATACAGGCACTTGGTAGACAACCAACTTGACGACCCGTCATCCTGCCGCCTTAATCGGCCGGTAACGGGCTTTTGAATGGGCGAGGTTCGTCCGCACGCCGGCGTGATGATCGCCGGCGAACCGGGAGGGGATGCCCGGCCAACGAACCTCGACCGCGTCCAGCCGGGCCGACTTGTCGGCTCGCATGGCGTGCTCGGGCAAGGCCCGGCGCGGAGAGGGATTGGGGACCGAATGATCGACCGTGGATTGATCCGCCGCGCGCGCGACGGCCGGGCATGGCTGCTCGGGGTCGCCCTCGTCGTGGCGCCCATGGCGAGCGGTTGCGTGTCCGCCGTGGACGATTCCTCGGCCTTCGGCTTCAACAGCGGCGCGACGGAGAAACCGGCATCGGCCCTGGCTGATGCCGCCGCGGGCGGCGACGCACCGTCGATTCCTTCCGACGTGTCCGCCGGCGCAGACGCAGCCGCCACGGAGCAGATCGCGGCGGCCGCGCGCGGTGCGGACGCCGCCGAGGTCGCTGCCTCCGCGACTGCATCCGCTTCCAATCCCAAGCCTTCGGCGCAGTCGCCGTTCCTCGCCAACACGGCGTCGATCGCCGCCTATTCCGGCGGAACCGTCCGGGGCAACGGCGACGAGGCCGCTCGCAGCGGCAACAACGGCACCCGGTTCGGCTCGCTCTTCGCCAGCGCCGAGCCACGCACGCCTCTTCCCAACGCCGATCGCACGCGCAGCCGCCGCGTCATCCTCGAGCGCGAAGGCGCGCCGACCGAGGTCGGCGGCGGGGGTGACAACGCCCTTCCCGGCGTCGACGCGTCCTCGCTCTTCGAGATCGGCCAGCGCGCCTCGCTCGACGACGAGGAGGTCATGGAAGACACAGGAGCCGGCGACGGCTCCTACGAGGTGGCGTCTCTGTCGGGTCTCGCCCGCCTCGCGCCCAACGGCCTCCTCGTCCAGCGCGAGGACATCGTGACCCAGTGCTTCGAGCCCAAGCTCGTCGGCATGCTGCGGGCCATCGAGCGCAAGTTCGGCAAGCGCGTGGTGGTCACCTCCGGTTACCGCAACCCCGCGCACAATCGCCGCGTCAACGGCGCCCGCCATTCCCAACACATGGCCTGCAAGGCGGCGGACATCGTCGTGCCCGGCGTCGATCGATTCGAGCTCGCGAACTTCGCACGCACCCTGCCCGGTCGCGGCGGCGTCGGCACCTACTGTCACACGGCTGCCGTGCACGTCGACGTCGGACGCCAGCGGGACTGGAACTGGGGCTGCCGCCGCCGCGGCTAAGCCTCTGACAGATCCGGGTTTTCAGGCCCGGTCCTCGTCGTTCCGGATGCGGGACGTTTTCCCCACCGCAGACGCGACTTTGCGGTTGCGGTTCGCCGCGAAGACCCCTATACCCCCCTCAGACGCGCCCATCGTCTATCGGTCAGGACGCCACCCTTTCACGGTGGAGAGAGGGGTTCGATTCCCCTTGGGCGTGCCATCTTCCCTATTATTGCGAGACGATCGTCAGTCGGCATTCTGACGGTATGCCGCCATGACAGCCGGCAGGATCGCCTGGGCGAACTTCTGCGGCAGGGTCTCGGCGATGGTCAGCGCGGTCGACGGCTGAACGGCCGCCGGCGGCGGAATCGCGGGAGCCGCTCTCGGCGCCGGCGGGGTGGGCGTCAGCGGAACCCAGAGAAAACGCCAGGCTTCGAGTGCCGGATCCACGGCCTCTCTGGTCGAGACCGCCTGCAAGATAGGCGACGTCACGGAACGGCTCCGCTCTAGTGGTGGCCGAGTTGTAGGCTCGCCACCTCAGCGTTCCGTTCAGGAATTCCAAAGGATTTTAGGGGTCTGCCGGATTCCGATGCCGGCTCAGGCGTTGGCGACGTCGACGATCCGGAAGCGGACCTCGCGCCGGCCCTGCCACGTGTCGATCGACAGAGCGCCGGCAACGTGGATCGGTCGATCGCGATCCTTCAGGAGGCGCTCGCCGATCGGCGTCTCGGCCGCGCGGAAGGCGATCGCCTGGACGGTCGAGCCGTCCTGCGCGCGCAGCGTGGCGCGCACGTGGCCTCCGTTGATCGCGGCCGAGGAGCCGATGCGATGGCTCGCCAGAGCGAAGAGCGGCGCGGGATGGCCGGCTCCGAACGGACCCGCCTTCTCGATCGTGTGGACGAGATCGGCGTTGAGCCCGGCCGCGGACAGCGCCCCGTCGATGCGCAGGACCTCGCCCGAAACGAGCGCCGACACCGTCTCGCCGCCGCGTTCTTCGAGAAAGGCGCGCAGATCCGCCAGCCGGTCCCGCCGGACGGTGAGGCCCGCCGCCATGGCGTGGCCACCGCCCTTTTCCAGGATGCCGGCCTCCACGGCGCCGCGGATCGCACGGCCCATGTCGAAGCCGTCGATGGAGCGCGCCGAACCCGTTCCCTTACCGAGCCCGTCAACCGCCACGGCGACGGCCGGGCGGCGATGCCGCTCCTTCAGCCGCGCCGCGATCAGGCCGACGATGCCGGGATGGTAGTGCTCGCTCGCGGTCAGGATCACGGCGGGCGGCGCCTTGCTGGCGAGGTCCGCCTCGACCTCCGCCTCGGCGCGGGCCAGCATGGCGCGCTCCATGGCCTGACGCTCGGCGTTCAGGCCGTCGAGCCGCTCGGCGATGGAAAAGGCTTCGATCGGATCGTCGAGCGCCAGCAGCCGCGATCCGAGATCGGCCTCGCCGATCCGCCCGCCCGCATTGATGCGCGGGCCGAGGATGAAGCCGAGGTGATAGGCATCGAAGGCGCCGTGGAGGCGCGCGGCGCGCGCCAGCGCGGCGATGCCGGCATTGCCCGCCTCCCCCATCGTTTGAAGGCCGCGCACGAGGAAGGCGCGGTTCAGACCGACGAGCGGGACGACGTCGCAGACGGTCGCCAGCGATACGAGGTCGAGGAGCCGCATCAGGTCGGGAAGCGAAGCGGCGTCGCGCCCGCGTCGGCGCAGCTCGCGCTGGGTCGCGACGAGCGTCATGAAGACGATCCCCGCCGCGCAGAGATGGCCAAGGCCCGAGGCGTCGTCGCGCCGGTTCGGATTGACGATGGCGTTCGCCTCGGGCAGCGCGTCCACCGTCTGGTGATGGTCGAGGACCAGGATGTCGGCGCCCCGGCCGCGCGCTGCGGCAACCGACTCGAAACTGGTCGTGCCGCAGTCCACCGTGACGATCAGCGTTGCGCCGTCCTCCACGAGCTCGATCATCGCGGGCACGTTGGGCCCGTAGCCCTCCGAGATCCGGTCCGGAATGCGCACCGCGGCCTCCAGCCCGAAGTGGCGGAGGTAGCGCTTCAGCATGGCGGAGGAAGCCGCCCCGTCGACGTCGTAGTCGCCGAAGACCGCGACGCGCTCGCGGCGCTCGATGGCGTCGGCCAGCCGGGACGCCGCGGCGTCCATGTCGGTTAGGCGCGAGGGATTGGGCAGGAGGTCGCGGATCGTCGGCTTCAGGAAGCCTGCCGCCCCCGGCGCATCGACGCCGCGCGCGGCCAGAAGCTGCGCGACGACGCTCGGCAGGCCGAGCGCCTGCGCGATGCGCGTCGCCTCCCCCTCGGCGCGAAGATCGAGCGAAGACACCCATCGGCGACCGCTGAGCGAGCGCTCGACGCCCAGGAACGGGCGCTGCAGCGCCGCGGGCCGCCGGTTCGATCCCGTCGGCGTCAGAGGCCGAACCGCGACGCGTCGCGGAAGCGGGCGCGCACCTCGCGCACGGTCTTGGAGCGCGAGCGCATGAGCAGCGTGTGCGTCTCGATATGGGTCGCGTGGAAGCGAACGCCGTCGAGGAGGTTGCCGTCGGTCACGCCGGTCGCGGCGAAGATGACGTCGCCGGAGGCCATCTCCTCCGCCGCGTAGATGCGCGCGGGATCGGTGATGCCCATCTTGGCGGCGCGGGCGCGCTTCTCCGGCGTGTTGAGCTGGAGGCGCCCCTGCATCTGGCCGCCGGTGCAGCGCAGCGCCGCGGCCGCGAGGACGCCCTCCGGAGCGCCGCCGATGCCCATGTAGATGTCGATGCCCGTCTCGGCCGGATCGGTCGTGTGGATGACGCCGGCAACGTCACCGTCGCCGATCAACCGGATGGCGGCGCCGGTCGCGCGCACCGCCTCGATGAGTTGGGCATGGCGCGGCCGGTCGAGGATGCAGGCGGTGATCTGGCTGACGGCGACGCCCTTGGCCTCGGCGAGCGCGTGGAGATTGGCGTCCGGGGTGCGCTCCAGCGACACGATGCCGGCGGGATAGCCGGGGCCGACCGCGATCTTCTCCATGTAGACGTCGGGGGCGTTGAGCAGGCTGCCGCGCTGGGCGACGGCGATCACGGCCAGCGAGTTCGGCAAGTTCTTGGCGCAGACCGTGGTGCCTTCGAGCGGATCGAGCGCGATGTCGACCGCCGGCCCGCCGGTTCCGACCGTTTCGCCGATGAACAGCATCGGCGCCTCGTCGCGCTCGCCCTCGCCGATGACGATGGTCCCGTCGATCGCCAGGGCGTTCAGCTCGGAGCGCATGGCGTCGACGGCGGCCTGATCGGCCGCCTTCTCGTCGCCGCGCCCGCGCAGCATCGCCGCCGCGATGGCGGCGCGCTCCGTCACGCGCGCGATCTCCAGCGTCAACAGCCGGTCGAGCTGGGCGAAGCTGGCCTCGGCGGTGCTCATGAAAGCCTGTCCTTTCGCGAAGGGTCGCGAGACTTATGACCGGCGGCGGCGAAAAGGCAACGCCGCCATCCATTCGTGTCGATCAGTCGCGAGACAGATCCTCGATGCGGATCATGTGCGGCTCGCCCTTGAGGTGCCCGTCCTTGGAAACAAGGTCGAGCGCCTTGCGCACGGCGGCTTCCGTGGTCTCGTGGGTGATGAGCACGACCGGCGCCACGTCGCTCTCCGCGCCGTCCGAATCACGGCGGCGCTGGACGATCGATTCGAGCGAGATCTGGTTCTCCGCCATGCGCCGCGCGATCGAGGCGAAGGCGCCGACGCGGTCGAGCACCGACAGGCGGATGTAGTAGCCGCCCTCGTGCGCGCGCATCCGCGCCCGCTTGTAGGGCGTCAGATTCGCTGGCGCGACGCCGAGCGTCGGCGTGACGGAGCCGATCGCGAGGTCCATGACGTCGGAGAGCACCGCCGAGGCCGTCGCGTTGCCGCCCGCGCCGGGGCCGGCGAGCAGGATCGAGCCGAGAAGGTCCGAATCGATCGCCACCGCGTTGGTGACACCGTCGACCTGCGCGAGCGCAGACTTCGTCGGGATCATGGTCGGGTGGACGCGCTGCTCGATGCCCGTATCGGTGCGCTGCGCCACCGCCAGGAGCTTGATGCGGTAGCCGAGCTCGGCCGCCGCCTCGATGTCCTCGATGGCGACGTTGGAGATGCCCTCGATGAAGATCGAATCGAGGTCGATCTCGCAGCCGAAGGCGAGCGAGGTCAGGATCGCCAGCTTGTGCGCGGCGTCGAAGCCGCCGACGTCGAAGGTCGGGTCCGCTTCGGCATAGCCGAGCCGCTGCGCCTCGGCGAGGCACTCGGCGAAGGTCAGGCCTTCCTTCTCCATCCGCGTCAGGATGTAGTTGCAGGTGCCGTTGAGGATGCCGTAGACGCGCGCCACCTCGTTGCCGGCCAGCGCCTCGCGCATGGTCTTGATGACCGGGATACCTCCGGCCACCGCCGCCTCGAAGAGGATCGTCGAGTTCTTCTTGGCCGCGAGCTTGGCGAGCTGGACGCCGTGATGGGCGAGCAGCGCCTTGTTGGCGGTGATCACCGGGATCCCGCGGTTCAGCGCCGCCTTCACCGATTCGAGCGCCGCCCCTTCCGAGCCGCCGACGAGCTCGACATAGGCGTCGATCTCCGCGTGGCTCGCCAGCGAGACCGGATCGTCGTGCCAGGCCATACCCTCGGTCGAGAAACCGCGCTCGCGCATCCTGTCGCGCGCCGAAACGGCGACGATCTCGATGCGCCGTTGGGCGCGCTTCTCCAGCGCGTCGCGCTTGGCTTCGACGAGGCGCGCGAGCGCCCCGCCGACGGTTCCGAGGCCGGCGATGCCGAGCCGCAAGGGAGTGGCCATGTCTTCTCGCGAAAGAATCGTGTCGAGGGACGCGCCCTCAGCGGCGACCGCCGAGAGCCACGACCTTCTGCCCGTCTTCCCGTTCGCTGGCAAGGAAGCGCTTGATGTTGCGCGCGGCCTGCCGGATGCGGTGCTCGTTCTCGACGAGGGCGATGCGCACGTAGTCGTCGCCGTATTCGCCGAAGCCGATGCCCGGTGCGACCGCCACTTCCGCCTTCTCGATCAGGAGCTTGGAGAACTCCAGGCTGCCGAGATGGCGATAGCGCTCGGGGATCTGCGCCCAGGCGAACATGGTGGACGAGGGCGGCGGCACCTCGAAGCCGGCGCGCCCGAAGGCGTCGACGAGAACGTTGCGGCGGTGGCGATAGACCGAGCGCACCTCCTCGATCGCCTCGTCGCCGGCGTTCAGCGCCGCCGTCGCGGCGACCTGGATCGGCGTGAAGGCGCCGTAGTCGAGATAGGACTTCACGCGGGCGAGCGCCGCGATCAGCCGCTCGTTGCCGACCGCGAAGCCGACCCGCCAGCCGGGCATCGAGAAGGTCTTCGACATGGAGGTGAACTCCACGGCCACGTCCATCGCGCCCGGCACCTGGAGCACGGAGGGCGGCGGGGCGCCGTCGAAGAAGATCTCGGAATAAGCGAGGTCCGAGAGGATGATGATCTCGTTCTCGCGCGCGAACTTCACCACCTCGGCGTAGAAGTCGAGGTCGGCCTCGTAGGCGGTCGGGTTCGAGGGATAGTTCAGGATGATCGCGATGGGCTTCGGGATCGAGTGGCGCACCGCCCGGTCGATCGCCCGCAGGAAGTCCTCGTCGGGCTTGGCGGGAATCGAGCGGATCGTGCCGCCGGTCATCAGGAAGCCGAAGGCGTGAATCGGATAGGTCGGGTTCGGGCAGAGCACGACGTCGCCCGGCGCGGTGATGGCCTGCGCCATGTTGGCGAAGCCTTCCTTCGAGCCGAGGGTGGCGACGACCTGCGTGTCCGGGTTCAGCTTCACGCCGAAGCGGCGGGCATAATAGGCGGCCTGGGCGCGGCGAAGCCCGGCGATGCCCTTGGAGGCGGAGTAGCGGTGCGTGCGCGGATCGCGGATCGCCTCGCAGAGCTTGTCCACGACGAAGCTCGGGGTCGGCAGGTCCGGATTGCCCATGCCGAGGTCGACGATGTCGACGCCCTTGGCTCTGGCCGCGGCCTTCTTCTTGTTGACCTCCTCGAACACGTAGGGAGGCAGGCGGCGGACCTTGTGAAATTCTTCCGTCATCGAATCAGACCTCGGGACGCTCAGATGGCGCCCGCTTCAATGCCCGCAGTCAGGGGCTCGTTGTCTCGCTAAGGCTCTGCGCAGTCAGTTCGCCGGCGTGCGGGGCGCCCCTGCCTGAGCGGCCCCGGTGCCGGACAGAGCTCGGTCCATGGCGAGGCGCTGCTGCTGGCGCACGGCGGCCGCGTTGCGGATCGCGGCGTCGTAGCGCGCCCGCTGGCTGCCGCTCGTGTTGCCGACGGAGCGGCGCGACAGGCGCGCGGTCTCGTTGGCGACCGTCGCGTTGTCGAGCTGCGGTGCGGCGGCCGTGGGATAGGCGCCGAGCAGGGGAAAGCCGTTCTCGTCGAGCCGCTGCGCCGAGGCCGGACGCGCCAGCCGCGCGTTGTAGCTCGCGAGCGCCTGATTCGGCTCTTCGCCGGGAAAGCCCTGGCAGCCGCCTAGGACGAGCGACGAGGCGCCGGCGAGAACAAGCAGGATGGGCGTGGCGCGCTGGGCCATTCGGTCCGCTCCGGTTCGGGGTCGTGCTGTCTACGCCTCGAGGACGGTCCGAACCTTGGGGTTCGGATTTCTCGTCCGGGTAGTTGTCGGCACGCCTCGTCAATGCGATCGATCAGCGCCATTATAGCATGATCCCGTCCGATAACAGCCGCAAGGCGGACCGGACGCGGAACGGGCGTTGGGATCGGGAGGACTGACATGGCCGCTGCGGACGGAACGGGCGATGCTCGCGGGTCGGAACCGGGTCCCGACGCCTATGTCGTGAAGGATCCGGAAGCCTTCGCGCTCAACATGGCCAAGATGATCGAGCACATGGGCAAGGCCGCCTCGGCCTGGGTCGAGCCGCGCGAGCGGGGCGAGCACGTCGACCCCTCGCCGCTCTCCGCGGTGGAAGTCGCCCAGACGCTCGCCAAGGTCACCGAATACTGGATCAGCGATCCGAGCCGGGTCCTCGAGGCCCAGACGGCGCTGTTTTCCGGCTACCTCAACGTGTGGAACAACTCGATCCGACGTCTCGCGGGCGAAGCGCCCGTGGATCCGATGGAGCCGGCCCGCGGCGACAAGCGCTTCGCCGACAAGGACTGGAACGAGAACCTCTTCTTCGACACGCTGAAGCAGGTCTACGTTCTGACGACCCGATGGGCCGACGACCTCGTCGCGCGCGCCGACGGGCTCGACCCGCACACGCGGCACAAGGCCGCCTTCTACGTCAAGCAGATCGGCAACGCCCTCGCCCCCTCCAATTTCGTCGCGACCAATCCCGAGCTCTACCGCGAAACGGTCGCCGCCAACGGGCAGAACCTCGTGCGCGGCATGAAGATGCTGGCCGAGGACATCGCGGCGGGGCGCGGCACGCTGAAGCTGCGCCAGTCGGATGCGAGCCGCTTCGAGGTCGGCCGCGACATGGCGGTGACGCCGGGCAAGGTGATCGCGCAGAACGACGTCTGCCAGATCATCCAATACACGCCGACCACCGAGACGGTGCTCAAGCGCCCGCTCCTCATCGTGCCGCCCTGGATCAACAAGTTCTACATCCTCGACCTCAACCCGCAGAAGAGCTTCATCCGCTGGGCCGTCGGCGAGGGTCACACGGTGTTCGTCGTGTCCTGGGTCAATCCGGATCAGCGGCAGGCGAAGCTCGGCTGGGGCGACTACATCCGCGACGGCATCGCCTTCGGCCTCGACACGGTGGAGCGCTCCACGGGCGAGCGCGAGGCGAACCTCATCGGCTACTGCGTCGGCGGCACGCTGCTGGCCGCCAGCCTGTCCTATCTCAAGGAGCGCGGCGACGAGCGCATCCGCTCCTGCACCTTCCTGACGACGCAGATCGACTTCACCCATGCGGGCGACCTGAAGGTCTTCGTCGACGAGGCGCAGCTCGCCCTTCTCGACAGGGTCATGGAGGCCAAGGGCTACCTCGACGGCACGCAGATGTCGGCCGCCTTCAACCTCCTGCGCTCGGGCGAGCTGATCTGGCCCTACTTCGTCAACAACTACCTGAAGGGCAAGGAGCCACTGCCCTTCGACCTCCTGTACTGGAACGCCGACGCGACGCGCATGCCGAAGACGAACCACATGTTCTATCTTCGCAACTGCTACCTGGAGAACCGGCTGTCGCGCGGGATCATGGAGATCGACGGCCAGCGCATCGACCTGTCCAAGGTGACGATCCCGATCTACAATCTCGCGACCAAGGAAGATCACATCGCTCCGCCGCGCAGCGTCTACGAGGGCAGCCTCGCTCTCGGCGCGCCGGTCACCTTCGTTCTCACCGGCTCCGGCCACATCGCCGGCGTCGTGAACCCGCCGGACAAGAAGAAGTACCAGTTCTGGACCGGCCCGGCCCCCGACGCCGAGGCGCCCTACGAGGACTGGCTGCTCCGGGCGGAGGAAACGGCGGGCTCCTGGTGGCCGCACTGGCACGCCTGGGTGGCGGCCCAGTCGGGCGAGCAGGTGCCCTCGCGCGAGCCCGGCGGCGGCCGGCTCAACGCCATCGAGGAAGCGCCGGGGTCCTACGTGCGCCGCAAGTCCTGAAGCCGGAGGCCGAGCCGCCCCGCACTTGAAGCGCGGGCGGTTCGATGCGACATCACGGGCAAGCTTTTGAACGAGCGCTTGCGGTCGAGTGTGTCCGGCACCCTCGATCCCCTCGCCGAGACCGGACGATCGCCGCCGCCATGACGACCTACGTCGACGCCACCGACGCCCCGACGCGCAACACCGGTGCCATCCGCCTCTACGACGAGGCCGGCTTCGAAGCGATGCGCCGCGCCTGCCAGCTGACGGCGCGCTGCCTCGACAGCCTGGCCGAGATCGTGAAGCCCGGCATCACCACCCGCGCCATCGACGACCACGTCGTCGCCTTCGCCAAGGCGCACGACACCGTGTCGGCGACGCTGAACTATCGCGGCTACCCGGCGAGCGTCTGCACCTCGATCAACCACGTCGTGTGCCACGGCATGCCGAACGACAAGCCCCTGCGCGAAGGCGACATCGTCAACATCGACGTCACCTTCATCGTCGACGGCTGGCACGGCGATTCCTCGCGCATGTATCCCGTCGGCCAGATCAAGCGCGCCGCCGAGCGGCTGTGCGAGGTCACCTACCAGTCGCTGCTGCTCGGCATCCGGGCCGTGAAGCCGGGCGGCCACGTCGGCGACATCGGCGCGGCGATCCAGGACTATGCCGAAGGCGAGCGCTGCTCCGTGGTGCGCGACTTCTGCGGCCACGGCGTCGGCCGCCTCTTCCACGACGCGCCGAACATCCTTCACTACGGCCGGCGCGGCGAAGGACCGGAGCTGAAGCCCGGCATGATCTTCACCATCGAGCCGATGATCAATCTCGGCCGCCCGCACGTGAAGGTGCTGAACGACGGCTGGACGGCGGTCACGCGCGACCGCTCGCTCTCGGCGCAGTACGAGCACACGGTCGGCGTCACCGAAACCGGCGTGGAAGTCTTCACCTTCTCGCCGGGCGGCCTCGACACGCCGGGCATCGTGATCGACCCGGCCTTTCTCGCCGGCGCGGCCGCCTGACGCGCTGCGAGTCGCGGCCCGCATGAGCGAGCGGCCTCCTCCCGGCCTCGACGAAGCCTTCGCCGCCGACGATCACGTCAGCGGTCACCGCGAACGCCTGCGCGAGCGCTTCCGCCAGGCCGGCGCGGTGGCCCTGGCCGATTACGAGCTTCTCGAGCTTCACCTGTTCCGCTCGATCCCGCGGCGCGACGTGAAGCCGATCGCCAAGGCGCTCATCGCGCGCTTCGGCTCGCTCGCCGAGGTGCTGAACGCGCCGCCCGAGCGCCTCGCCGAGGTGGCCGGCGTCAAGGATGCCGTGGCGCTGGACCTCGCCGTGACGGCGGCGCTGAACCAGCGCGCGATGCGCGCCGCGGTGCGCAAGCGCGAGGTGCTCTCGTCCTGGGCGGCGGTGATGGACTACATCCGCGCCGCCATGGCCTACGAGCCGCGCGAGCAGTTCCGCATCCTCTTCCTCGACAAGAAGAACGCCCTGATCGCCGACGAGGTGCAGCAGACCGGCACCGTCGACCACACGCCGGTCTATCCCCGCGAGGTGGTCCGTCGCGCGCTGGAGCTTTCGGCGACGGCCGTGGTTCTCGTCCACAACCATCCCTCCGGCGACCCGACTCCCTCGCGCGCCGATATCGAGATGCCCCGCCTCGTCGCGGAATCGGCCAAGCCGCTCGGCATCACCGTCCACGACCACATCATCATCGGCCGCGACGGGCACGCGAGCCTGAAGGGCCTGAAGCTCTTCTGAGCGTTCCGGACCAGGCGCTGCTTCCCCTCGCCCGCTTGCGGGAGAGGCTGGCGCGAAGCGCCGGGTGAGGGTGTCGGCCGCGCAAGCGGCCAAGCGAAGAACATTCGACGCGCCGCCATTGCGGCTTCGCCGCCACCCTCATCCCCCTGCCGGGACCGTCTCCCGCCAGCGGGAAAGGGGAGACTTTTCGGCGCATTGCCAGAAGGCCTACTCCGCCGGCTCCTCGATCGCGCGGCCATGCATGCGCTTCAGCCGCGACTTGAGCTTGCGCGGCTCCTCGGCCCACAGGAAGCCGAACGACACGGCGCCGTCCTTTCCATGCGTCGCGTGATGGAGCTTGTGCGCCTGAACGAGGCGCTTGGCGTAGCCCTTGCGGGGCGTGGCGCGGAACGGCCAGCGCTGGTGGACCAGCCCGTCATGGACGATGAAGTAGAGGAGCCCGTAGAGCGTGACGCCGAGCGCCATCCACCAGAGCGGCTCCCAATAGGCCGCGCCGATCCAGAACAGTCCGACGACGATGACCGCGAAGACCGCGGCGTAGAGGTCGTTCTTTTCGAGCGCGTCGTCGTGCGGCTCGTGGTGCGAGCGGTGCCAGTTCCAGCCCCAGCCGTGCATGACGTACTTGTGCACGAACCAGGCGAAGAACTCCATGAAGGCGCAGGAGCCGAGAACGAGCAGGATCTTGGCGGCGAGGCTCATGAGGACTGGCCCTCCTGTCTGCGAGCCGGCAGCGCCCACCAGGGCGTCGCCGGGTGGGCATGGTGTTCGTGATGGTAGCCGAAATGGAAGCAGGTCGCGAGCGAGGCGACCCAGCCGAAGCCGCTGGAGCGCGCCTTGTGCTCGTCGAGAAAGCCGTCCTCATCGTGCCGGTGCGGCAGGTAGGTGCCGAAGAAGAACAGCTGCAGCGAGGACAGAAGCGAGGGCATGCCGTAGAACAGGACGACGTTCTCGACCCTCGCGCCGAGGACGAGGATGTAGACCGTGACGACGCTCGACACGAAGAGCACCGAGGACAGGCCGAAATAGCGCCGGAAGAAGGTGCGATACCAGGGCCAGAAGTGCTCGGGATCGTCCGTGAAGAAGTCGGGATCCTCCGGCGTGCCGGGTGCCCGGTGATGCGCCATGTGGGCGGACAGGACCCGGCGCCAGCCGAAGCCCGCATAGATCATCAGGATGAACCGGCCGATCGCCTCGTTGACGCGCGGATGGAACGGCACGAGCGAGCCGTGCATCGCGTCGTGCGCGACGATGAACAACCCGACCGTCAGCCAGCACTGCAGCGCGATCAGGACCGGCGCGAGGAGCGCCGTCGCGGGCGTGAAGCGGAAGGCGAAGACGCCGAAGAGGTGGATCGCGACCCAGCCCCCGAGGATCAGGGCGAACAGCGTCAGGCCGATCGCCGCCTGCCGGCGCGACGCCGCGCCGCCGGGAACGAGCGGGCGGGCGGCGCGGGTGCGAAAGGGTTGCAGATCGGAGTCGATGGCCATCGACGCCTATCTAGCAGCACAGACGCGCTTGACGCCGCCCTTTCGCGTGCTGCGACGAAAAGTTTCCGTCGCCGCTCCGGTTACTGCAGCCAGCCGAGCTCGCGCGCGAAGCGCACCTCCGCCGGCTTGATCAGCCGGGAATGGCTGACGCGCACGGAGTGGATCGCCGCTTCGACCTCGCGCTTCCAGTGATCGAGGAAGCGATGAAGACGCGGATAGTCCGGCGCCACGTCCTCGAACTGCCAGGAGAAGGATTGCAGGAACGTCGGGTGGTCCGGCATTCGGTAGAGGATCTGGGCCGTCGTCAGCCCGTATCCACCGATCATGCGCTCGAACCCGGGATCGACCTTTTGCTTTTGCATCGGCACGCACCATCCTCGCCGCGCCGGCCGGGAGCGAGCCGGCAAGAGGATCGTGCGCTTGGATGCTTAACGCAGGCTGAACGCATCGGAAGCACTGCTCAAACCGATGGCAGCGACTTGAACGAGGGTGACTGTCGACCGATCTCGTCCGCCATGGCGCACAAGAAGCCGACCCTGCCCGTCAAGACCTGCGCGCATTGCGGCCGACCGATGGTCTGGCGCAAGAAATGGGAGCGCGTCTGGGACGAGGTGAAGTACTGCTCCGAGCGCTGCCGGCGCGAGGCGCGGGCCCCCAAGCCCGCCTAGGCCTGGACGAGGCGCCCGCCCGCTTCGGCCATGGCTTCGGGCGTGTCGACGTCGAGGCTCGCCGCCCGGCCGATCTCGACGAGCGCGACGAGGTCGCCGTTCGCCGCCACGATGCCGCGCGCCCCGACATCGCCCGACAGCGCGGCGACCGCGTCGCGGAAGACGCCCGACAGGATCACCGGATTGGCGCGCCGCCCCTCGTCCGCGGCAAGGACGATCGCGCCGGCCCCGCTCGGCCGAAAGGCCGCGATCATGGCGTCGAGATGCGCGCTGGTGAGGAGCGGCTGGTCTGCGAGCATCACGAGGACGCCGTCGGCGCCCCCGACCAACGCCGCACCGAAGCCCGCGACGAGCGACGTCGACAGGCCTTCGCCGAAGCGAGGGTTCGACACGAACGCGACCGGCAGGCCGACGAGCGCCGCCCGCACCTCAGCCTCCATGTGGCCGGTGACGACGATCACCTCGCCCGCACGGCTTGCCAGTGCCGTTTCCACCGAGCGCCGCACCAGCGGCACGCCGTCGAAGGTCGCGAGGAGCTTGTTCGGCCCGCCCATGCGGCTCGACCGCCCGGCGGCGAGCACCACGGCTGAAACGCGCAGCGGCTCGCCCGCGACCTCCGTCGTCGTGTTCGTCTCGCGCGGCTGCGGACGGCTGGCGATCTCGGCGAGAAGTCCCCCGACGCCCATGCGGCGGATGTCGTTCGGCGTCACCTCGACGCCCGCGACGAGCCGGTCGAGCACCCAGTCGAAGCCGTTCTCCTTGGGGCTTCGGGCACAGCCCGGCGCGCCGAGGACCCGCGCTTCGCCGAGACGGCCGAGGAGCAGGAGGTTGCCGGGATCGACGGGCATGCCGAGATGCTCGACGACGCCCCCGGCAGCCTCGACCGCCGCCGGAATGACGTCCCCCGCGTCGATCACCGCCGAGGCGCCGAAGACGATCACGAGGTCGGCGGGCGGCAGATCGCGCAGCACGCGCGTGAGATCGTCCGCCCGGTGCCGGCATCGCGCCTCGGCGACGACGCGCGAGCCGGACGCCGCGAGGCGGTCGTCCAGGACGCGCCGGGTCTTGTCGAGGACGCTGGGCTTCAGGCTCGCAAGCTCGGTCTGGACGAGGGCGGCGGTGCGCGCCGCGAAGGGTGCGAGGCGCAGAGCCGTTCCCTGGCGAAGCAGCGCCACCGCCTCCGACACCACGGCGCCGGGCAGCGCCAGCGGGATGATCTTCACGGTCGCGACCATCGCGCCCTGCGGCACCGGCGCGTATTCGGGAAGCGTCGCGAGGGTGAGATCCGGATCGATGGCGTTGAGCGCGTCGACCACCGATCGGTCCGGCAGGAACAGGCCCGCCTCGCCGGCGAAGAGGTTGACCCGCCCGGTCGCGGCGGGCCCCGCCCCGATCGCCTCACCCGCGAGCGCGCCGCCGATCCGCGCCGCCGCCTCGTCCTCCGTGAGGTCGCCCGGTTCGAGCCGCGCGCCGACGATCTCGGTGATACCGGCATCGCGCAGGGCCTCGACATCCCCGGCCGAGAGCCGGCGGCCCTTGGGCAACCGCCCGCCCGGCAGGCGCTGCGCGTGGGCCAGCAGCGCGCCCTCGGCCTCGGCGAGCGGAACGGTCCCGAACCTCATGCCGCCTTCGTCTCGCCCCGCCGCTCGGCGAACATCTTGCGCTTGCGAAAGGCCTCGACCACGGATGCGAGGATCGCGACGGCGATCTCGCCGGGCGTCGACGCACCGATGTCGGCCCCGATCGGCGCCTCGATCCGAGCGATCTCGGCCTCGCCGAGCCCGGCGTCCCTCAGGCGCTCGACGCGCTTGCCATGGGTCTTCCGCGAGCCCAGCGCGCCGACATAGAAGCAGCCGGCCTGCAATGCCCGGATCAGCGGCAGGTCGTCGATCTTCGGGTCGTGGGTGATGGCGCAGAGCGCCGTGTAGGCGTCGAGCGGACGCGCATCGAGGACGTCCTGCGGCCACTCGGCGCGCAGGCTGACGCCGGGAAAGCGCTCCGCCGTCGCGAAGGCGGTGCGCGGGTCGATGATCTCGACGTCGTAGCCGGCGAGCGGCGCCATCCGGGCGAGCGCCTGCGTGATGTGAACGGCGCCGATCGCGACGAGTCGCGGCGGCGGCAGGTGCGCGTTGAGGAAGACCGGCCCGCCCTGCGTCTCTATCGTCCCCGACTTGCCCGAGCGGATCGCGGCGCGGATCGGATCGGCCAGCGGATCGGCGGCGATCCCCGCCTCGTGGACGAGGCGCTGCGTGCCGGAGCCCAGTTCGGTGACGAGGACGGCTGCGCGGCGCTCGGCCCGTGCCGCGTTCAGCTCGGCGAGAAGCGCGCGGTCCATCAGACGACCTTCTCGACGTAGACCTTGATGCGCCCGCCGCAGGACAGGCCGACGCGCCAGGCCGTCTCGTCGGCGACGCCGAACTCCAGCATCCGCGGCTTGCCGTCGGCGATGACGTCTGCGGCTTCCGCGACCACGGCGCCCTCGACGCAGCCGCCGGACACGGAGCCCTCGAAGTTGCCGTCCGCATCGATCACGAGGTAGCTGCCCGCCGGCCGGGGCGCGGAGCCCCAGGTCTCGACGACGGTCGCGAGCGCGATCGGGCGGCCCTGCGCCGACCAGCTCTCGGCGGTGGCGAGCACATCGAGGTTGGACATCGGACTCCTCCTATCGTCGTCAGGCCGCAGCGAGCCACCGGCGCGGGTCGGCGGTGCGCTGGTCTCCGTCCGCCGACAGCGCCTCGCAGAGCGCCCGCATGGCGTCCAGCGAGTGGACCGCGCGGAACTCGTCGACGTGCGGCAGCATGGCCCGCACGCCCCCGGCCCGTGCCGCGAAACCGTCGAAGCGCAGCAGCGGATTCAGCCAGATAAGCCGTCGGCAGCTCTTGTGCAGCCGGTCCATCTCGCGTTCGAGGTCCGCCACCTCGCCCCGCTCCAGCCCGTCGGTGATGAGCAGCACCACGGCGCCCTGGCCGAGGACGCGCCGCGACCAGTCGCGGTTGAAGACGCCGAGCGCTTCGGCGATCCGCGTGCCGCCCGACCAGTCCTTCACCGTGCCGGCGCAGTCCGCCAGCGCCTCGTCCGGATCCTTGTGCCGCATCTGGCGCGACACGTTGGTGAGCCGCGTGCCGAAGAGAAACGTGTGCACCCGCCGCCGGCGCTCCGTCAGCGCGTGGAGGAAGTGCAGGAAGATCCGCGAATACTGGCTCATCGAGCCCGAAATGTCGGCGATGACGACGAGCGGCGGATGCACCTCGCGCGGCGAGCGGAAGCGCGGCAGGACGAGGTCGCCGCCGGTGCGCAGCGAGGCGCGCAGCGTCGCCCGCGGATCGATCGCCCGGCCGCGTGGGGTCGGCCGGAAGCGGCGGGTGCGCACCCGGTCCGCCGGCAGGCGCAGGGCCGCGATGGCACGCTTGGCCTCGGCGATCTCGGCCGCGCTCATCTGCGCGAAGTCCTTGGCCCGGAGCACCTCGTCGGGCGAAACGGTCATCGTGGCGTCGACCTCGATCTCCGGCCGCTCCTGCCGGGTTTCGCGCGCCTTCGCGCCCTCGAACAGCGAATCGGCGGCGCGGGTCTCCCCGGCACGCTTCTTCTCGCGGGGCGCATCGGTCGGCGGCGCCTTGGGCGAGAACATCGCGATCATCTTCTCGATCAGCTCGCGCGAGCGCCAGAACAGCCGGAAAGCCTCGTCGAAGACTGCGTGGTCCTCGTGCCGCCTGACGAGCACCGCATGGAGCGTCCAATAGAAGTCGTCGCGCGAAGCGAGCCCGGCGGCCTTCACCGCTTCGATCGCGTCGAGCGTCGCGGAGGGGCCGAGCTTCAGGCCGGCGCGGCGCAGCGCCCGCGCGAACCAGGCGATGTTGTCGGCGAGCTTGCCGTCGGGATCGGCAGCCGCGCCCACGGCACTCACGCGGCGCCGGCGAGGTCGCGCTTGACCTCGTTCAGGATCTGCCGCCCCTCGCCGCGCTCCATGCGTGCGATATCGTCCTGGTACTTCAGAAGGACGCCCAGCGTATCGGAGACGTGCGCCGGGTCGAGCGCCACGGCGTTCAGCTCGGTCAGGGCGTTGGCCCAGTCGATCGTTTCGGCGACGCCCGGCGCCTTGAAGAGGTCGAGCCCGCGCAGCCGCTGAACGAAGGCGACGAGTTCGGCGGCGAGATCGGCATTGGCGCGCGGCGCCTTGCGCCGGACGATCTCCAGCTCCTGGTCGGCCTGGGGATAGTCGACCCAGTGATACAGGCAGCGGCGCTTCAGCGCGTCGTGGATCTCGCGGGTGCGGTTGGTGGTGATCACGACGATCGGCGGCTCGGCGGCGCGCACGGTGCCAAACTCGGGGATGGTCACCTGGTTGTCGGACAGGACCTCCAGGAGAAAGGCCTCGAAGGCCTCGTCGGTGCGGTCCAGCTCGTCGATGAGGAGCACCGGCGCGCGGCCCAGCTCGCCCTCCAGCGCCTGGAGGATCGGGCGGCGGATCAGGAAGCGGTCCGAGAAGATGTCGGAGCGCGCGGCGTCGCGGCTCGTGTCGCCGGCCGCCTCCCGGAGCCGGATCTCGATCATCTGCGCCGCGTAGTTCCACTCGTAGAGCGCCGAGGACACGTCGAGACCCTCGTAGCACTGCAGCCGGATCAGCGGCCGATCGAGCGCTGCTGCGAGCACCTTGGCGATCTCGGTCTTGCCGACGCCGGCCTCGCCTTCGAGGAACAGCGGACGCCCCATCTTCAGCGCGAGAAACAGCACCGTCGCGAGCGGGCGCGACGCGACGTAGTTCTGGCGGTCGAGAAGCTCGGCCGTCTCGTCGATGGAAGCCGGAAGCCCTGTCTGCGCCACGCCCGTCTCCTTCGTCGGTTCCTCGTCAGAGTTGGTGATAAAGGCGATCGCGATAAAGAAGCGAGGGCGCCTTTGGTCCAAAGCGCATCGCCTCGACCGTGCCGATCATGACGTGGTGGGTGGCGACCACCCGGTTCTCGATCATCCGGCAGTCGAAGGCGACCAGCGCGTCGGCCAGGAGCGGCGCCCCTGTGGCCCGGCGCTCCCACGCGCCAAGGGCGAATCGCTCGTCCAACGACAGTCCGCCCTCGCCGGAAAAGGCGCGGGCGAGCCGCTCGCTGTCGACCGACAGGACGTTCACCGCGAAGTTGCCGTTGTCGGAGAAGCGACGATTGTGGACGCTGCCCTGGTTCAAGCAGACGAGCATCGTCGCGGGATCGTCCGAAACCGAACAGGCCGCGGAAACGGTGACGCCGCGCCGGCCCGCCGGCCCGTCCGTCGTGACCAGCAGCACGGCGGCGGCGAAACGGCTCATCGCTTCGCGAAAATCCTGGCGGTCGATGGTATTCGTCGTCAGCAAGCGCCTCGTCCCCAGGGGTGGCCGCACGCGGGGCCGCGGATTGGAGAAGCTTACATAGGACAGGATCGCGGCCGGCGCACCGGTACGCTTTGACGGGCGCGTCAACAAAGTTTACACGCGCCCGCAATCCCTGCAATGAGTTGTGGTGCCGGCATTTTTCGGCGACCTCCCCTCGACATTCCGAGAGTCATGCCTCCGATCATCGAAGTCAGACACGTCACGCGCCGGTTCGGCGGCTTCGTCGCCGTCAACGACTGTTCGCTGAAGGTCGAGCGGGGCTCGATCACCGGCCTGATCGGGCCCAATGGCGCGGGCAAGTCGACGCTCTTCAACATGGTCGCCGGCAACCTGTCGCCGAGCTCCGGGCAGATCCTCCTCGACGGCGAGGACATCACGGGGGTGCCGCCGCACAAGCTGTTCGGCAAGGGGCTCCTGCGCACCTTCCAGATCGCGCACGAGTTTTCCCGCCTGACGGTTCGCGAGAACCTCATGGTGGTGCCGGAGCACCAGGCCGGCGAGAGCCTGCTCGCGACGTGGGTGGCCGGTGGGCGCGTGCGCGAGAACGAGCGCGCCGTCCGCGAGAAGGCTGACGAAGTCATCGACTTCCTCAAGATCGGACACGTCGCCGACGAGCTCGCCGGCAACCTGTCGGGTGGTCAGAAGAAGCTCCTGGAGCTCGGTCGCACCATGATGACCGACGCCAAGGTCGTGCTTCTCGACGAGATCGCGGCGGGCGTGAACCGCACGCTGCTCAACGACCTCGCCGGCAACATCGAGCGGCTGAACCGCGAGCGCGGCTACACCTTCTTCGTCATCGAGCACGACATGGACCTCATCGGCCGCCTCTGCGATCCGGTCATCGTCATGGCCGCGGGACAGGTGATGATGCAGGGCACGCTGGACGAGATCCAGGCGAACGAAGCCGTGGTCGAGGCCTATTTCGGCGGCTCGCCGACCGGCCACGCCACGACGCCGAACGGTCCGGCCGCGGAGGTGCGCGCGTGAGCCTGATCTCGCTGACCGACGTTCATGCCGGCTACGGCGGCATGAACATCCTCAACGGCGTCGAGTTCTCGCTCGATGCCGGCCAGATCGGCGTCATCGTCGGCCCGAACGGCGCCGGCAAGTCGACCATGCTCAAATCCATGTTCGGCTTCCTGAACGTCACGCAGGGACGCATCGAGTTCGACGGGCACGACATCACGAACGTCAAGCCGGAGGCGCTGTCCCGCCTCGGCATGGCCTTCGTGCCGCAGGAGCACAACGTCTTCCGCACGCTCTCCGTCCAGGAGAACCTGGAGATGGGCGCCTATGTCCGGCGCGACGACTGGTCCGGGCTGCTGGCCCGCGTCTACGACATCTTCCCGCCGCTCAAGGAGAAGCGCAACCAGCCGGCCGGCGAGCTGTCGGGCGGCCAGCGCCAGATGGTGGCGGTCGGGCGCGCGCTGATGATCGAGCCCAAGCTCATCCTACTCGACGAGCCGACCGCCGGCCTTTCGCCGATGTACATGAGCCAGATCTTCGACCGGATCCTCGCGATCAACGCGACCGGCGTGACCGTGGCCATGGTGGAGCAGAACGCCAAGCAGGCGCTCGGCATCGCCCACAAGGGCTATGTGCTGGCCAGCGGGCGCAACCGCTACACCGACACGGGCGAGGCGCTGCTGGCCGATCCCGAGGTCGCCAAGAGCTTCCTCGGCGGCTGAAGCGTTACATGAACAACTTCGTCAAGTTTAACCAAACATCGGTCCAACGCCTTGGATGAGCTGATTTTCTTTGTCAATCGAGGCCTCATCGGCGGCCTCGTCATCGGCTCGATCTACGCGCTCGGCGCCGTCGGGGTGACGCTGATCTTCGGCATCCTGCGCTTCGCCCACTTCGCCCACGGCGACGTGATGACGGCCGCGGCCTTCGCGACGCTGGTGCTGGTCGGATTGCTGTCGGGCCTCGGAATCGACGTCGGCCTGCCGCTCGCCATCGTGCTCCTGCCGGTCGTGTTCGTCTTGACGGCGCTGTTCACGATCGGCCTCGATCGGGCCTTCTACAAGCCTCTGCGCGCCCGCGGCGCGCGTCCGGTCGTGCTCGTCATGGCCTCGATCGGCGTGACGCTGATGCTTCAGGGCCTCATCCGCATCGTCTTCGGCACGGGCAATTACGACCTCCTCGGCGGCGAGCGGAAGGTGATCTACCGCATCCCGACCGGCTTCCGGGACATCGTCCTGTCGCAACCGCAGGCGCTGCTGATCATCCTCACCGCCCTTTCGGTGATCTGCCTCCACCTGTTCCTGACGCGCTCGCGCCTCGGCAAGGCGATGCGCGCGGTCTCCGACAATCCGGACCTCGCCCGCGTCACCGGCATCTCGCTCGACACCGTGGTCAACGCGACCTGGGTGATCGGCGGCGGCCTCGCGGCGATCGCCGGCGTCATGCTGGCGCTCGACGTCAACCTGCAGCCGGATCTCGCCTACAACATCCTCCTGCCGATCTTCGCCGCGACGATCTTGGGCGGCATCGGCCAGCCCTACGGCGCGGTGGCGGGCGGCTACGTCGTCGGCTTCTCCGAAACGCTGGCGGTGTTCAACTGGTCGGTGCTGCTGCGGCCCTTTGCCGGCGTTCTGCCCTTCGACCTGCCGGCGAACCTGTCCGTGGTGCCGAACGAGTACCGCCTCGCCGTTCCCTTCGTGATCCTGATCATCGTCCTGATCTACCGGCCGACCGGCATCTTCAAGGGAAGGGTGTTCTGACATGGCCGGACTTTCCGCCGACAGCCGCCACCACGAGCAGCGCGGCTTTGGCCGCGACGTGGCTCTCTTTTCCGCCCTGTTCGCGCTGATCCTGCTCGTCGCCTTCGTCCAGGGCAGCCCCTACGCCCTGCGCATGACGGTGGAAGCCTTCGCCTACGCGCTGATCGCGATCGGCCTGAACATTCAATGGGGTTATGCCGGCCTCTTCAACGTCGGCATCATGGGGCTGATCCTCGCGGGATCCTTCGCCTCGCTCTTCGTATCCTTCCCCGTCAACGCCGCCTTCTGGGCCTCCGACGCGGCGCCGCAGCTCGGAATGGCCTTCCTGTGGCTGATCCTCGCGGTGGTCATCGTCGGCCTGATCTCGCAGAGCTGGCGGGTCGGCGTGCCGAAAGGCCTGTCGACCGCGCTCACCATCATCTCCGGCGCGATCGCCTTCATGGTGATCCAGTCGGTCTTCGACGCGCCGACCACGGCCGTCGAGCGCCAAGCCGGCTGGATCGGCGGCCTCGGCCTTCATCCACTTGTCGGCTGGGCCGCGGCGGGGCTCGTCGCCGGCCTCATCTCGTGGGTCATCGGCAAGATCTGCCTCGGGCTTCGCGCGGACTACCTCGCCATCGCGACGCTCGGCATCGCGCAGATCATCAAGACCTTCCTGCGCAACGCCGACTGGCTGACGCGCGGCACGCTCACCGTGTCGCCGCTGCCCTGGCCGGTGCCGACGCCCCTCGACGTCGGCTTCCTCTGGGGCCGGTCCTACTACCTCGCCCTGTCCGCCGCGCTGCTCCTCGTCGTCTACCTCCTCATCCAGCGCGCCTATCACGCGCCCTGGGGGCGGATGATGCGGGCGATCCGCGACAACGAGGCGGCCGCCGCGTCCATGGGCAAGAACGTCAACGGCCGGCGGCTGGAGATCTTCGTGCTCGGCGGCGCGCTGATGGGCATCGGCGGCGCGCTGCTGGTCCACTTCAACCAGCTCTTCGACCCGGCCGGCTTCGTCGACCTCAACCACACCTTCCTGGTCTGGGTGATGGTGATCCTGGGCGGCGCCGGCAACAATCGCGGCGCGATCTTCGGCGCCGTCTTCGTCTACATCGTCTGGGTCATGTCGGAGCCGGCGGCCACCGCCCTCTTCCGCCTCGCCAGCGATCTCGGCCGGGACTGGTTCGACTGGGTGCCGCCCGCCGACCTCCAGAGCCGCGCCCTCCAGATGCGCGTCTTCGTCATCGGCCTGACGATCACGCTCGTCCTTCGCTTCGCGCCGCACGGCGTCCTGCCCGAGCGCATCGCCCGCGGCTGAACGAGCGCTTCTCGACGACCTGCGACAAGCCGCGCCCGGAACACCGGGCGCGGCTTTTCCGTTCGCGCCCAAACATCACGGGAGCGCGAGCGGCCATGACGAAGGACCACGACGAGATCTGGAGCGAGTGGCAGGAGCTGGTCAACATGACCCCGGCCAAGCTCGAGACGTGGCTGAAAAGCGAGGAGTCGAAGTCGGTCGGCGATACCCACGGCGAGGGCGAATCGACCGGCCACAAGTCGGGCCGCCGCATCATCGAGATCAAGCACACGAAGAAGGCCGACCTGACCGACGATCAGTGGGCCTGGATGAACAAGACCACCGGCTACATCAAGCGCCACCTCGCCCAGAGGCCGAAGGGCGACATCGGCGAAACGGACTGGCGCTACTCGCTGATGAACTGGGGCCATGACCCGCTCAAGGAGGGCTGAGGAAGCCGCAGCCAAACGAAAAAGGCCGGCGGAGACGATCCGCCGGCCTTCTCGCATCTCGTCGGGACAGAGCCCCGCGCCGGTCCTTACTGGAGGACGACGATCTGGCCGTCCTTCACCGTCACCCTGTCGTAGGTGCCGGGAACGTCGCCGTTCTCGTCGAACTCGAGGTCGCCCGAGGCGCCCTGGTAGTTGATGTCGGTGCCGGCCGCGAGGAGCTTCTTGGCCTTCTCCCACTCGCCCGGCAGGATCACTTCGCCCGGCGCATTGACGACTTCCTTGAGCGCGTCGGCGAGACCCTGGCGGGACGATCCGTTCTTCTCCACGGCGAGGAGAAGCGCGAAGGCGGCGTCGTAGGACGTCGCGGCATAGGTCGCGGTCGGATCGAGCTGGTCGGCCTTGGCCGCCGTCTCGAAGGGCGCGTAGCCGGCCGCCGTGCCGCCGCCCGGACGGGTCATGATCAGCTTGTCGGCGCCCTCGGCGACGCTCGCCAGCGAAGCACCGACCATGCCGTCGCCGCCGGCGAACGAGTTGAAGTCGCCCGTCTCGAGCGCCTGGCGCATGATCGTGCCGCCCGAGCCGTCGACATAGGCGAGGACGACGAGCGTCTCGGCGCCGCTGGACGCGAGCGAGCCGATCTCCGGCCGGTAGTCGGCGCGGTTGTCCTCGTGTGGCTGCGAAACGGCGACCGTGCCGCCGGCCGCCTCGAAGGCCTTGCCGAAGGCGTCGGCGAAGGCCGTGCCGTAGTCGTTGTTGACGTAGGTGACCGCGACGTTGGTGATGCCGTCGTCGACCAGCGCCTTGGCCAGCACTTCGCCCTGATAGGCGTCGGACGGCACGGTGCGGAAGACGAGGCCCTTGTCGTCGAGCGAGGTCAGGGCCGGCGAGGTCGAGGCCGGCGAGACCATCACGACGCCCGCGGGGATCGCCGCGGCGTTGGCGGCAGCGATGGTCGCGCCCGAGCACATGGCGCCGACGATGCCGACGGCCTGCTGGGTGTTGACGACGCGGTCACCCGCGTCCGCCGCGCGGGCGGCGTCGACGCAGCCGTCGTCGGCCACGATCATCTCGACCTTCGCGCCCTCGCCGAACAGGCCGCCGGCGCCGTTCACCTGCGCGACGGCGAGTTCCGCGCCCTTCTGGATCGGCGGCATCAGGCTCTCGATCGGCCCGGTCAGGCCGCCGATGAAACCGATCTTCACGGCGGCCGCATCCTGGGCGAGCGCCGGCATGGCGATGAGGGCGGCGCCGAGCGCGAGCGCCGTCTTCAAGCGGAAAGACATCGAGAACTCCCTGAAAAATCGACCTGGCGTCCCTGATACCAGGCGCTGCGTCATGTTTGACGGTCATTGACCCATCGGTCAAGCAAGCCTCGCGCAAGGCACGGCCCGGCTCGCCAAGGCCCTGCCGGATGGTTAAAAGCAGAAGCCATGCCGGTTTGCTTCCGCACGTTCGCCGCGCCACTCGTCCTCGTCTCGGTGCTCGGCCTCGCCGCCGTCCCGGCGCGCGCGCAGGCGCCGGCTCCGATCGGCGTCGCCGCGCCTTTGACCGGGCCGGTCGCTCTCCTCGGCCGGCAGATCGTCGCCGGCGCGCAGGCCGCATCGGGCGGAACACCGATCCTGTCGGCCGACACCCGCTGCGAGGCCGAAGGCGGTGCCGAGGCCGCGCGGCAGCTGCGGGCGGGAGGCGCCCGGATCGTCGTCGGCTTCCTGTGCGCCGAAGCGCTGGAAGCCGCCCTCCCGATCCTCGGCGAGGCCGGCATTCCGACGATCGCGGTCGGCGTGCGCGCCGACCGGATCACCGACAACCGTGCGCGCTCCGGCGCTCTCGTCTGGCGCCTCGGCCCGCGCTCCGACGCCGAGGCGCAGGCGCTCGCGCGGGCGATCCGCGAGCGGTGGGGGGCAGCGTCCTTCGCCCTCGTCGACGACGGCGGCACGGAGTCGCGGGCGCTCGTCGACGCGGTGCGCGCGGCGCTGGAGTCCGAAGGCCGCGCTCCTGCGATCGCCGTCACGCTCCGGGCCGGAGCGGCGAACCAGTCGCTGCTCGCCGGCCGCCTCGCCGCATCCGGCGCCCGCAACGTCGTGATCGCCGCCGGGCCGGGCGACGCGGCGGTGCTGGCGCGCGATGCGGCCGCCGCGGGCACACCGTTCGCGCTTATCGGAAGCGAGAGCCTGTTCGACGAGAGGGCTGCCGGCGAAGCGCCGGAGCTCCCGGCGGGCACCCTCGCCGTCGCCGAGCGCGGCTTCTACCCGTCGAGCGATCCCGCGGCGCCCGGCGCCGACGTCGATCCGTCCGCCGCCGGCTATCGCCGGCTCGCGACGGCGGCGGTCGAGATCGCGAATCAGGCGCTTCGGGACGCGGGCGATACCGCCGAGCTGCGCGATGCCCTGGCGGCCGGCGACTTCGCGACGATCCTCGGGCCGATCTCCTTCGACGAGAAGGGGGATTCGAGCCTCGACCATTTCGGGCTGTACGAATGGCGGGACGGCCGCTTCCAGCCCACTGATGCAGCGGAGGCGACGCGATGAGCTGGCTTTCTCCCGGTCCCCGCAACCTTGTCACCGACGTCGCCGGCCTATCCGTCGGCAACGCTCAGGACGAGCGGCTGAAAAGCGGCGTCACCGCCCTCCTCCTCGACCGCCCTTGCGCGGCGGCGGTGGAGATCCTCGGCGGCGCCCCGGGCACGCGGGAAACCGAGCTGCTCGCGCCCGACAAGCTGGTGAGCGGCATCGACGCGCTAGTCCTGTCCGGCGGTTCGGCCTTCGGCCTCGACGCGGCGTCCGGGGTCCAGGCGCATCTGCGGGCCGCCGGCCGCGGCTTCGAGGTGGCGGGCTTCCGCGTGCCGCTCGTTCCCGCCGCGATCCTGTTCGATCTCGCCAACGGCGGCGACAAGGACTGGGGCCTCCACGCCCCGTATCGCGAGCTTGGCCTCGCCGCCGCGCGGGCCGCGAGCGCCGACTTCGCCCTCGGCAGTGTCGGCGCGGGCACCGGCGCGACGACCGCCGTCGTCAAGGGCGGTCTCGGCTCGGCCTCCGTCGTGCTTCCCTCGGGCGTGACGGTCGGCGCCCTCGTCGCGGTGAACGCCGTCGGCTCGCCGCTCGTCGGGCTCACGCGCCATTTCCGCGCCGCGCCCTTCGAAGTCGGCGCCGAGTTCGGCGGGCTGGGCCTGCCGGTGCCCTGGCCGGCGGATGCCGCGACGCCGCGCACGAAGTTCACCGTCTCGCCCCGCGAGAACACGACCATCGCGATCGTCGCGACGGACGCGGTCCTCGACAAGGGCGGCGCCAAGCGTCTCGCCGTGGCAGCGCATGACGGGTTCGTTCACGCGCTCTGGCCCGCGCACACCGACTTCGACGGCGATCTCGTCTTCGCGGTCGCGACGGGCGCCAGCGGCATGGCGCCAGACGGCGCGGACCGGGTCGAACTCGCCGCCGCCGCGACCGGCGTCATGGCCCGCGCGATCGCGCGCGGGGTCTTCGCGGCGACGGCCGCGGCGGGCGACCGGCTTCCCGCTTGGCGCGACCTTCCGATTTGAGGCGGCGGCCCGGCTCTGTTAGAGCGCGCAGAACACTGTCCAGACGCGCGAGCCGCCCATGATCCCCCGCTACTCCCGCCCCGAGATGACGGCCATCTGGTCCCAGGAGACCAAGTTCCGCATCTGGTTCGAGATCGAGGCGCATGCCTGCGACGCGCTGGCCGAGCTCGGGGTCATCCCGAAGGAAGCGGCGAAGACGATCTGGGAGAAGGGCGGCGCCGCCACCTTCGACGTCGCGCGCATCGACGAGATCGAGCGCGAGACCAAGCACGACGTCATCGCCTTCCTCACCCACCTCGCCGAGTTCGTCGGGCCGGAGGCGCGCTTCGTCCACCAGGGCATGACCTCGTCGGACGTCCTCGACACCTGCCTCAACGTCCAGCTCGTGCGGGCGACCGATATCCTCCTGAACGACATGGACGCGTTGCTCGCGGCGCTCAAGCGCCGGGCCTTCGAGCACAAGGACACCGTCACGATCGGGCGCAGCCACGGCATCCACGCCGAGCCGACCACCTTCGGCGTCAAGCTCGCTTTCGCCTATGCCGAGTTCGAGCGCTGCCGCCAACGCCTCGAAGCGGCCCGCGCCGAAGTCGCGACCTGCGCCATCTCGGGCGCGGTCGGCTCCTTCGCCAACATCGACCCGCGCGTCGAGGAGCACGTCGCGAAGGCAATGGGCCTGGCGGTGGAGCCGGTCTCGACGCAGGTCATCCCGCGCGACCGCCATGCCATGTACTTCGCGACGCTCGGCGTCGTCGCCTCCTCGATCGAGCGCTTGGCCACCGAGATCCGCCACCTCCAGCGCACCGAGGTCCTGGAGGCGGAGGAGTACTTCTCGCCGGGCCAGAAGGGCTCCTCGGCGATGCCCCACAAGCGCAACCCGGTGCTGACGGAGAACCTGACGGGCCTTGCCCGGATGGTGCGCGCCTATGCCATGCCGGCCATGGAGAACGTCGCCCTCTGGCACGAGCGCGACATCTCGCATTCTTCGGTCGAGCGCTACATCGGCCCGGACGCGACCATCACGCTCGACTTCGCCCTCGCGCGCCTCACCGGCGTCGTCGACAAGCTCCTCGTCTACCCCGAGCGGATGAGCGGCAACATGGACCGGCTGGGCGGCCTCGTCCATTCGCAGCGCATCCTGCTCGCGCTCACCCAGGCGGGCCTGTCGCGCGAGGATTCCTACCGCCTCGTCCAGCGCAACGCGATGAAGGTCTGGAACAGCTATCAGACCAGCGGCTCGGCGGACGTCGACTTCCTCGAGGAGCTCCTCAAGGATCCGGAGGTCACCGCCGCTCTCAGCCCCGAAACGATCCGCGAGAAGTTCGACCTCGGCTACCACACCAAGCACGCCGACACGATCTTCACCCGGGTCTTCGGAAGCGCCGACGCGCCCACCGCCGGTTGAGCCGGGGCCTGCACGCGGAACGATAAGCCGCCCGGAGGGCTTCTTCCCGCGAGACGGCCCGAATCCGTCGGGCCGCGTTCAGCGAGGAAGGCCTCATGAGCGACACGCGCCCGACCTTCACCCCTGCCGAGAACCGGCCTCGGCAGCGCCACGGCGCCGCCTGGTTCGCGCTCGTGGCGATCGCCGCGGCGGTGGTGATCTATTTCCTGTTCTTCACCGGACGCCCGGATGACGGCACCCTGACCGGCACCCTCCCGCCGACGGGGAGCCCCGCCGCGACCGTGGGAGGCAGCACCGCGCCCGCTCCGGCAGCACCTGCACCCGCC
The DNA here is from genome assembly GCF_009765365.1 of Antarcticirhabdus aurantiaca. Lineage (GTDB taxonomy): Bacteria > Pseudomonadota > Alphaproteobacteria > Rhizobiales > Rhizobiaceae > Antarcticirhabdus > Antarcticirhabdus aurantiaca. The sequence continues at coordinate 126,247 of NZ_VTOM01000007.1, read as the reverse complement.
ACGGCGAATTGACAGGCGCCTCGATCAGGCCGCCTCGGCCGAGTCCGCCGCGACCTCGGCCGGGCGGATGTCGAGGCGGAGCATGTGGTGGTCGGAGACCGGCTGCTCGATGATCTGCAGCTCGCAGCGCGAGGCGATGTCCATCGAGACGAGGCAGGTATCGAGGCTCGCCCGGTAGGGGCCGAAGCGGAAAGTCGGGCCCATCGCGCGGTTCAGGTGGAACAGCATGCCCGAGCGCAGGAGCGGCCGCAGCTCCGACACGCCGTGGAAGATGTTGAAGTCGCCCATGAGCACCGTCGGCCCTTCGCGCTCGTCGATCCACGAGGCGAGCTGCTCGAACTGCTGGATGCGCGTGCGGTGGCTCAGCGAGCAGTGGGCGATCATCACCCGCGTGCCCTCGATGTCGATGTCGTAGACCAGCCGCTTGCGGCCGTGATCGAGATAGCGCGACTCGAAGGTGATCGGCTTCGTCGCCAGGAAGGCGTTCGACTTGCCGCGCGAGATCGACATCCGCCCGAAGCGCTTTTCCCGGGCGTATTTCGAATCGACCTGGACGTGCGTGTGATGCTCCTCGGTGAGGTGCGGCAGCTGGTCGAGGAAGCCGTTGGTGAGCGACCCCTGGTCCACCTCCACGAAGCAGGACAGGTCGGGCTTGAGCCCGCGCAGCGTGTCCTTCACGAAGCCGAGGCTGCGCATCTGCGCCGCAACGGGCGTGTAGATGTGGTGGTGCAGGCGGCTCACGTGATGCACGATCGAGCCGTTGATGTCGCGCGAATAGCCCAGATTGGCGTAGACGATCCGAAGCGTCACTCTCTTACCTCTCCGGCTGCGAAGCCTCGTCGGCGTTGTAGGGCAGCCACGCGTCGCGATCGAGGCAAAAGCGCGCCGCCGACCTGAAGCTTTGGTAATGATGCGGGCCGGGGGGACACGAATCGTCGCGGTGCGCCCCATCTTGCATCGCGATGGTCCAGCGGTTGCGCGCCGGCGGCGGAGCGCGCTCACGGCGGAGTTGTTTCTTGGATTCGGGCTTCTTCGACGGGTGGATCTGGACAGCGGCGCTGTCGGCCGCCAACTGGATCATCATCTTCGGCGCGCTCGTCTACATCCCCTTCCGCCGCTCGCCGGCCGCGGCGCAGGCGTGGATGATCCTCTTCTTCTTCATGCCATTCATCGCGCTGCTGCTCTACGCCGTCTTCGGCCATGCCGAGCACCCGCGCTGGCGCAAGGAGCGGCTCAAGCGCCTGCCCGCGATCATCCGCGAGGCCGTCCAGGAACTCTCGCTCGACGAGATGAACCGCGCCCACGAGCTGCCCGACGATCACAGGCGCTCGGCCAACCTCGTCCAGAAGCTCGGCCGCATGCCGGCGGTGCCCGGCAACGCCATCCGTCTCGACGCCGACTACAACCGCGTCGTCGACGCGATCGCGGCCGACATCGACCGCGCGACCGACCACGCGCATATCATGTTCTACATCCTCCAGAACGACGAGGCGGGCAACAAGGTGCTGCGGGCGCTCGAGCGGGCGGCGGCCCGCGGCGTCACCTGCCGGCTCCTGATCGACGCCGTCGGCTCCTCCTCGGACCGGCGCGCCATCGCCGAGCGCCTGGAGGGTACGGGCGTCGACCTTCGCGTGATCCTGCCCTTGCGCTTCTGGAACCGGGCGACGCGCTTCGATCTGCGCAACCACCGCAAGATCGTCGTCATCGACGGCCTGATCGGCTGGGTCGGGTCGCAGAACATGCACCGCATCGAATACGAGCCGAAGACCTTCTACCGCGAGGTCATGGCCCGCGTTCTCGGCCCTGCGGTCCTGGAGCTCCAGGCGATCTTCATCGGCGACTGGTTCCTGGAAACCGAGGAGGACATCGCCTCCCCGGCCCTGATGCCGCCGTCCGACCCGAACGATTATCCCGGAACGGCCATGGCGCAGATCATGCCGACGGGACCGGACTACCCGGATTCGGGCGTCGACATCCTCTTCGCCGATCTCATCCACAATGCCCGTGAGCGCGTGGTCCTCGCCACACCCTACTTCATTCCGAACGAGCCGCTTCTGCGGGCACTGCGCACCGCCGTGGACAAGGGCGTCGAGGTCACGCTCTTCGTCACCTCGACGACCAACAGCCTCTACATCGACCTCGCCCAGCGCTCCTATTACGACGAGCTGCTGGCCTCGGGCGTCGAGGTCATGCTCTACCGGGAGCGCTTCCTCCACGCCAAGCACCTGTCGATCGACGACGACATCGCCGTCGTCGGCTCGGCGAACATGGACAGGCGCTCCTTCGAGCTGAATTCGGAGGTGACGCTGATCGCCTATGACGGCGAACTCGTCGCGCAGCTGCGCCGCATCGAGCGCGACTACATGCAGAAGAGCCACCGCCTCGTCGCCGCCGAATGGGAGCGCCGCGGCTTCTTCCCCCAGCTCGGCGAGAACATCATGCGCCTGATCAGCCCGCTGCTGTGACCGCGGGAGGCCCGGATGCTCAACGCCCTCGTCCCCGAACTCACGGTCTTCGACTGGCGCCGGAGCCTTGCCTTCTATTGCGATCTGATCGGCTTCTCAATCCGCTACGCTCGCGAGGTGAAGGGCTTTGCATACCTCGAGTTGGGCAGCGCGGAACTGATGATCGACCAGATCGATCTCGGGCGAGGCTTCCACGTGGATGAGCGCCTGCGCCGTCCGCTCGGCGCCGGCTTGAACATCCAACTCGCCGTGCCCGACGTGAGGGCGGTGCAGGCCAGAGTTCTAGCGGCCGGCCTGCCGCTCGTTCTTCCATTGGAGGAGCGCTGGTATCGACGCGCCGCCGACGAGATCGGTCAGAAGCAGTTCGTGGTCGCCGATCCGGACGGCTACCTCGTCGGGCCCATTCAGGTCGTGGGCACGCGTCCATCCCGACCGTGATCGATGCGCGAGTCGCTTGACAGGCGCCGCCCTCCTCCCCAATTCGCCGCACCATGCGCGTCAGCCAAGCCGACATCCTCATCGTGCCCGGATACAAGGGCTCCCCCGAAAACCACTGGCAGACCCGGTGGGAGCGAAAGCTCTCGACGGCGCGCCGCGTGGAGCAGGCCGAGTGGACGAAGCCGGTGCGCGAGGACTGGACGCACGCCGTGGCGGCCGCGGTCAACGAATCGGCGCGGCCCGTCGTCATCGTGGCCCATTCGCTGGGCGTCGCGGCGGTGGTGCAGGCCCTGCACCTCTTCCATCGGCCGGTGGCCGGCGCCTTCTTCGTGGCGCCGCCGGACGTGGCCAACGAGGCGATCCGGCCCAAGCACCTGATGACCTTCGGCCCCTATCCGCGCGACCCACTGCCCTTTCCGAGCATGGTGGTCGCCAGCCGCAACGATCCGTTCTCGGCCTACGAGACGGCGGAGGACGTCGCGGCGGCCTGGGGCTCGGTGTTCGTCGACGCCGGCGAGTCGGGTCATCTCAACGCCGAGAGCGGTCACGGACCCTGGCCCGAGGGCCTTCTGACCTTCGGAAAATTCATCGCCAAGCTGCCGACCCACGCCTGAGGCCGGCTGCGAGGCGATCGTCGGGGCGACTCAGGCCGAGCGGATCTGCTGTTCCGCCTCGATCAGGAAGTCCGCCATGTGGCGACGGATCTGGTGGTCGGACTGGTCCACCTTTCCGGCGTCGAAGTCGTGCCGGATCTTCTCGAACACGTCCTCCTCGCCCTCGCGCTGGAAGTCGGCCTTCACGACGTCCTGCGCGTAGGTTTCCGCATCTTGGCCGGAAAGGCCCAGCTTCTCCGCGGCCCAGAGCCCGAGCAGCTTGTTGCGGCGGGCGGTGACGCGAAAGCGCAGCTCCTCGTCGTGAGCGAAGCGGCTCTCGAAATCGCGCTCGCGATCGTTGAACGACATGACCTTCCTTTCCCGTTCTGGTGAGGCTGTTCGCTGGGTATCAATAGGGCCCGCGCGGGTCATTTGAAGGCACCGGGTCGCCCGGAAACCATGACCTTGCATTTTCCGCAGCGCGGCACGACTTGGTTACCCGCGATTGTTATAAAGTCGCGTATGGTCTATTCACCCGCACGACCGACCCGAGATTCCGCGCGCTCCACAAGGCGCGCCGCGCCCATTCACGATCGAGCTCTATGATGACACGTCGCCGCCGGATCTACGAAGGCAAGGGAAAGATCCTCTACGAGGGTCCCGAGCCTGGCACCCTGGTCCAGTTCTTCAAGGACGACGCCACCGCCTTCAACAAGAAGAAGCACGAGATCGTCGACGGCAAGGGCGTCCTCAACAACCGCATCTCGGAATACATCTTCTCGCACCTCAACAAGATGGGCATCCCGACGCACTTCATTCGTCGGCTGAACATGCGCGAGCAGCTGATCAAGGAAGTCGAGATCATCCCGCTCGAGATCGTGGTGCGCAACATCGCGGCGGGCTCGCTCGCCAAGCGCCTCGGCATCGAGGAAGGCACGGTGCTGCCGCGCTCGATCATCGAGTTCTACTACAAGGCCGACGCGCTCGACGACCCGATGGTCTCGGAAGAGCACATCACCGCCTTCGGCTGGGCCTCGCCCCAGGAGATCGACGACATCATGGCGCTCGCCATCCGTGTCAACGACTTCCTATCTGGCCTCTTCCTCGGCGTCGGCATCCAGCTCGTCGACTTCAAGATCGAGACGGGCCGGCTCTTCGAGGGCGACATGATGCGCATCATCGTCGCCGACGAGATCTCGCCCGATTCGTGCCGCCTCTGGGACGTCCAGACCCAGGACAAGCTCGACAAGGACCGGTTCCGCCGCGACATGGGCGGCCTCGTCGAGGCCTACCAGGAAGTGGCGCGCCGCCTCGGCATCATGAACGAGAACGAGCCGCCCCGCCCTTCGGGGCCGGTGCTGGTCAAGTAAGGCGGCGTCGGCCCGTCAAGCAGCCGGCACCGGCATTGAAGCTCGTTTATTCCAGGGACAGGCGGATTTCGTGATCAAGGCACGCATCGTCGTGACGCTGAAGAACGGCGTCCTCGACCCGCAGGGCAAGGCCATCGAGGGCGCGCTCTCCAACCTCGGCTTCTCCGGGGTCGGGGGCGTGCGCCAGGGCAAGGTCTTCGACGTCGTCCTCGACGGCGACGACAAGGCGGGCGCCAAGGAGCGCCTGTCGCAGATGTGCGAGAAGCTCCTCGCCAACACGGTGATCGAGAACTACTCGGTCGAGATCGCCTGAAGCGGACGCGCCGGTCTCCGCCGTCCGTCCGATGACACGGAGGCCGGCATGGCGCGCGACGCCGCCATTTCCAAATACATGAGCCTCGTCCTGCGCCATGACCCAGCTGCGGCGGGACTCGTGCTGGACGAGGCGGGCTGGACGGATTTCGATGCGCTCTGCCGGGCCGTGAAATCCCGCCTCGGCGCGGAAGCGGATGATGTCCGCCGCGTGATCGCCGAGAGCCCGAAGCAGCGTTTCACCATCAAAGACGGCCGCGTCCGCGCCGCGCAGGGGCACAGCGTCTCCGTCGACCTCGATTTGGCCCCGGCCGAGCCCCCTAAGCGGCTGTATCATGGAACGAGCCGCAACGTGCTCGGCGCCATCCTGGCCGAGGGTCTTCGCCGCGGCGCGCGCCACCACGTCCACCTCTCGTCTGACATCGAAACAGCACGCATCGTCGGCGCGCGGCACGGCGGCAAGCCCGTCGTTCTCAGCATCGACGCAGCCGGCATGGCGGCGGCCGGTGCGGTGTTCTTCCGCTCCGACAACGGCGTCTGGCTGGTGGAGGCGGTGCCGCCGGCGCATATCGAGGTTCTCGAAGGCGCCGCTATCCCATAGGATCGCGATCGATCGCGCGGCGCCGAAGTGCCGCTTGCGCGTGGGACAGGGAGTTGCAGCGATGCGACGACGCTTGGCACTGTCGGCAATCGTTCCCGCCGCCTTCGCCCTCCTCGCGAGCTCGCCCCCGGGACATGCCGAACCCGCACCGCCCGAATGGAGCGGTCCGCTCCACGGCCTTGCCGTCGCCGTGCCCAAGGGCTGGTCGTCGCGCCTCGAAGAAGGCCCCGGCGCCCGCGCGGTCGTCCTCACCTGCGAAACGGAAACCTGCAAGTCGACGCAGGAGAGCTGCACGATCACCGTGCCGAACTCGGCCATTCCCGGCCTGCCGGTCCCCGGTGCATGGCTCGTCGCCTTCACCATCGGCGACGAGGCGGAAGCGGACATCCTGGAGGACGCGCGCGAGGGCTCCGAGATCACCGCCGGTCCGGAAACCGTATGGATCGGGCGGCAATCGTGGTATGCGGCCGAAACGATGGCGCCCTACGGCTGGAAATCGCTCTATCAGGCGACGACCGTCGTCGGCGGGCGCTTCGTCAAGGTTCGCTGCTCGACCTGCGACCGGTCCGACCAGCGCTTCGATTTCGCCCGCAGCCTTTTGTCCAAGGTCCGCCTCGCCCGATGAACACCGTCGTCGTCCTTCTCCCCGGCCTCAACCGCGACCGCGACATGATCGCGGCTCTCACCGCCATCACCGGCAAGGCGCCCAAGACCGTCTGGCAGACGGAGACCGCGCTGCCCCCGGCCGACCTCGTCGTGGTGCCCGGCGGCTTCTCCTTCGGCGACTATCTGCGCTGCGGGGCCATCGCCGCCCGCTCGCCGGTCATGCGCGCCGTCGCCGAGGCCGCCGCCAAGGGCGTGCCGGTGCTCGGCGTCTGCAACGGCTTCCAGATCCTGTGCGAGGCCGGCCTCCTGCCGGGCGCCCTGATGCGCAACACCTCGCTGCGCTTCGTCTGCCGCGAGGTGAAGCTTTCGGTCGCCAACGCCGCGACGCGCTTCACCACCGCCTACGCCGAGAACCAGGTGATCCGCTGCCCGGTCGCCCACCACGACGGCAACTTCTTCGCCGACGCCGAGACGCTGAAGCGCATCGAGGGCGAGAACCGGGTCGTCTTCCGCTACGCCGAGGGCACCAACCCGAACGGCGCGATCAACGACATCGCCGGCATCGTGTCGGCCGAGGGCAACGTGCTCGGCCTGATGCCGCACCCCGAGAACCTCGTCGAGCCCGAGCACGGCGGCACCGACGGACGGGGCGTCTTCGAGAGCGTTCTCGGGCTCGCGCCCGCCAAGGCCGCCGCGTGAAGCGGCCGACCGTCGCCGCGCTGAGTCTCGTCGGACTGGCGCTCGCGGCCTGCGGAACGCCCGCCGCACCGCCCCCGCCCCAGCCGAGCGCGCCGAGCGCCAGCGCCGACACCGGGCTCGACCGCATGGAGCGTTTGACGCTCGCGGCGAACCGCTGCTGGTTCAAGTCGGGCGACGCGGCCTTCTCGCCCTACAGCCTCGCACCCGAGCTATCGTCCTTTTCGGGACGACCGCGCTTCCTGCTCGTGCCGCGCGGCCGCCCCGAAGCGCGCCCGCTGCTCGTGGTCGAAGGGCGAAGCGGGTCGGGTGAGGTTTCGGTCTACGGGCCGCTGATGGGCGAGGCGGTCGGCCGGCGCGCCGCGGCCGACGTCGATCGCTGGTCGAGAGGAAGTGGCAGTTGCAGCATCGCATAGGGAGCGCCGACGGCGCTCCTCTGATTCCCCGCCCGGGCCCTTGGCTTGCCGGCGCGGCTCTCCTCGTCCTCCTCGCCGTTCTCGCCGGAACCGGGTGGCGCGACGACGACGCGCTCGGCCGCACCTTCGCCGAGGACGGACCGGTCGAACTGGTCCAGGTGGCGGTTCTTCTCGTCGCCAGCGGCCTCTTCACCGTCACCTTCGCCCGCGGGCTCTTCGCCGTCGGACAGGCGAGCCTCGTCTTCGCCGTCGCGGCGATCATGGCCGCCATGCGCGAAACGCCGCGATGCGACAGTCCCTTCTACGAGGGCGGCGTCTGCATCGACGGGAACCTCAAGGACGGCGTCTACGTCGCCATGGCGCTGCTCGTCGTCGTCGGCCTCGTTTTGAAACCCTCGATCCGCCCGCGCCTCCTGACCTTCCGCCAGAACCTGATCGTCGCGCGTCATCTCCTGTGGACATGGCCGGCGGTCCTGGCCGCGGGGATGATCGCGTCCTCCGAGCTTCTCGAGGCGAGCGGCTTCTACCGGACCGAGGAAGCGCTCGAACTCGCCGCTTACCTTTATCTTGCCGCTTTCGCGGCATGGATGCTGCGCGAGGTCGATCGGCTGTCGGCGCAACTCGTCGGCGCCTTGGAGGCGGAGGGCGGATTCAAGCGATGATGCGGAGGATGGGAGCAAGGCTCATGCTGCCTCTCGTGGCGCTTCTGGCGAGCGGCTGCACCTCGGGCGCCGATCCGCTCGCCCTCGTCGAGCTGCCGGCATCGCCGCCCCTGCCGAGCTTCGCTCCGCTCCGGCCAACCATGCCGAACGGCCCGACCGCCGCCGAGGACGACTATCTCGACACGACGATCTCCGCCGTGTTCCGACGGCGCGCGGCCGAGCGCAGCCGCGGCTTCGTGTCGGCCGCGGGCGTCGACGGCTATGCCGTCTGCGCCCGGTCGCCCGCCAAGGGCCGCGGGGTCGACCACGCGCTCGTCGTCCTCCAGCGGCGCATCGTCGAGGGGCCGGTCAGCCAAGTCGAGGACGACGCGGTGATCCTACGCGGCTCCGCCGACACGCGGCCCTGCCGCGACGGGTCGCTCGACTGGGTGCCGGTCAGCTGACCGCCCTTTCCGCGCGCGCAATCCACCGCACGCGCGACGCCGCCTCTTTTTGCGCCGCACGCCCGATGTTAGAGGCTGGCAAACCGCCAGCGGCCGAGGCCGCCATTTCTTCGCAGGAGTACCAAGCATGGCGCCCGACACCCCGATCACGCCGGAGCTGGTGGCGAGCCATGGCCTCAAGCCCGACGAGTACGAGCGCATCCTCAAGCTCATCGGCCGCACGCCCTCGATCACCGAGCTCGGCATCTTCTCGGCCATGTGGAACGAGCACTGCTCGTACAAGTCCTCGAAGAAGTGGCTGCGCACGCTCCCGACCAAGGGCGCGCGCGTGATCCAAGGGCCGGGCGAGAACGCCGGCGTCGTCGACATCGGCGACGGGCTCTGCGTGGTCTTCAAGATGGAGAGCCACAACCACCCCTCCTATATCGAGCCCTATCAGGGCGCGGCGACGGGCGTCGGCGGCATCCTCCGCGACGTCTTCACCATGGGCGCCCGGCCGATCGCGGCGATGAACGCCCTGCGCTTCGGCTCGCCGGATCACCCGAAGACGCGCCACCTCGTCGCCGGCGTCGTCGCCGGGGTCGGCGGCTACGGCAACTCCTTCGGCGTGCCCACCGTCGGCGGCGAGGTGAACTTCCACCCGCGCTACGACGGCAACTGCCTCGTCAACGCCTTCGCCGCCGGCTTGGCCAAGACCGACGCGATCTTCTACTCCAAGGCGGAAGGCGTCGGGCTGCCCGTCGTCTACCTCGGCGCCAAGACCGGCCGCGACGGCGTCGGCGGCGCGACCATGGCCTCGGCAGAGTTCGACGATTCGATCGAGGAGAAGCGCCCGACCGTCCAGGTCGGCGACCCCTTCACCGAGAAGTGCCTGCTGGAAGCCTGCCTCGAGCTGATGGGCACGGGCGCCGTCATCGCCATCCAGGATATGGGCGCGGCGGGCCTCACCTGCTCGGCCGTCGAGATGGGCGCAAAGGGCGACCTCGGTATCCGGCTCGATCTCGAAAAGGTGCCGGTGCGCGAAAGCCGCATGAGCCCTTACGAGATGATGCTCTCGGAGAGCCAGGAGCGCATGCTCATGGTGCTCAAGCCCGAGAAGCGCGAAGAGGCCGAGGCCATCTTCCGCAAGTGGGGCCTCGACTTCGCCATCGTCGGCGAGACCACGGACGACCTGCGCTTCCGCATCCTGTTCGAGGGCAAGGAGGTCGCGAACCTCCCGATCAAGCAGCTCGGCGACGAGGCACCGGAATACGACCGTCCCTGGAACGAGCCGAAGCCGCCGGCCGCGTTCGAGCCGGGCGACCTGTCCCGCCACGACGTCGCCGACGCGCTTCTGAAGCTCCTCGGCTCGCCAGACCTGTGCTCGCGCCGCTGGGTCTACGAGCAGTACGACACGCTGATCCAGGGCAACTCGCTGCAGCGCCCCGGCGGCGACGCGGGCGTCGTGCGCGTCGACGGACACGCCAAGAAGGCCCTCGCCTTCTCCTCCGACGTCAACCCGCGCTATTGCGAGGCCGATCCCTATCGCGGCGGCGCGCAGGCGGTGGCGGAGTGCTGGCGCAACCTTTGCGCCGTCGGCGCCCTGCCGCTCGCGGCCACCGACAACCTGAACTTCGGCAATCCCGAGAAGCCCGAGATCATGGGCCAGTTCGTCAAGGCGGTGGAGGGCATCGGCGCCGCCTGCCGCGCGCTCGACTTCCCGATCGTGTCCGGCAACGTCTCGCTCTACAACGAGACGCACGGCCGCGCGATCCTGCCGACGCCCACCATCGGCGGCGTCGGCCTGATCGAGGACCGCACGCGCACGGCGCGCATCGCCTTCGCGGGCTCCGACCTCGCGATCCTCCTCGTCGGCGCGCCGCCTGCCTGGGGCTCGCATCTCGGCCAGTCGAGCTTCGCGCGGGAGATCCTGAAGAACGAGGCGGGCGCCCCACCGCCGGTCGACCTCGCTCACGAAAAGCGTGCCGGCGACATCGTGCGCGGCCTGATCGCGGCCGGCACGACAACGAGCGTCCACGACTGCTCGGACGGCGGCCTCGCCGTCGCGCTCGCCGAGATGGCGATGGCGAGCGGCATCGGCGCGAGCGTGCCGGGCCTCGTCGACGCCGACCCGGTCGCCGCCTTCTTCGGCGAGGACCAGGGTCGCTACGTCGTCGCCGTCGCCCGCTCCGAGGTCGAGGCCGTCCAGGAGAAGGCCGAGAAGGCCGGGCTCTTCGCCCCTTGGATCGGACTGACCGGCGGCGAGACGCTGGCGCTCGGCAAGGGCCGCGCCCTGGCGATCACCGAACTGACGGTCGCGCACGAGAGCTGGTTCCCGTCCTACATGGCCGGCACCGGCACGGGCGCCGCTGCCGCCGCCTGATTGATCGCGGGGGCCGACGCCCTTATCTTGGGAGAACGGCCCCTGCCGTTTCTCTCGCACAGGACACGCGCCCCATGCCCATGAACGCCCGCGACATCGAACGGATGATCAAGGACGGGATCCCGGACGCGCAGGTGACGATCCGCGACCTCGCGGGCGACGGCGACCACTACGCCGCCGAAATCGTCGCCGAGAGCTTCCGGGGCAAGTCGCGCGTCCAGCAGCACCAGATGGTCTACCAGGCGCTCGGCGGCAACATGGGCGGCGAGCTCCACGCCTTGGCGCTCCAGACCAGCGCGCCGAAGTGAGGGAACGATGAGCCAAGCCGCCAAGCCTGACGAGCAGCTTGCCAGCCACACCCTTGCCTATCTCCGTCGGATCGACCGGCGGCAGAACGAGATGGTGGATCTGTTCGTGCGCCAGCAGGAGCTGATCTCGCGTCTCGACCGAGACATGCGCGAAGGCTTCACGGAGATCCAACGCGACATCGCCGGACTTCGCACCGACCTTGCGAACCTGCGCCGCGACGTGCACGAAGTTCGATCCGACATCGTTCTCCTGGAGAACAACGTCCTCAACCGCGTCAACGCGGAATACGACCTCTCCAGCCGCATCACGCAGATCGAGGAGCGCCAGCTCGATCTTCCAGAAGCGGCCACCGCCCCCGACGACGAAAGTGGAACCCAACCATGACCGGCATCAACGACTGGATCGACAACGAGGTGAAGACCAACGACGTGGTGGTCTTCATGAAGGGCACACCCGCCTTCCCGCAATGCGGATTCTCGGGGCAGGTCGTGCAGATTCTCGATTACCTCGGCGTCGAGTACAAGGGCGTCAACGTCCTGTCCTCGGACGAGCTGCGCCAGGGGATCAAGGAATACGGCAGCTGGCCGACGATCCCGCAGATCTACGTGAAGGGCGAGTTCGTCGGCGGATGCGACATCATCCGCGAGATGTTCCAGGCCGGCGAGCTGCAGGACTTCTTCGGCCAGAACGGCATCGCGACTAAGGCGCAGGCTGCGGCCAACGGCTGACCGCTGCGTTCATAGCCTCTTCATGCAACGGCGGGCCTCGGTCCGCCGTTTCGCGTTTTTGGCCGGCCCCCCCGCGGATGGCCGCCGCGACCCCGTTGCCAAGCTTGCCTTGCTTATTTTGCGATGCGGCGTAAGAGGTGGGCCGCTCACCACAGGACACTTCCGAATGACGCAGGCAGCCCCCAACGCTGAAACCCGCGGGCTTCCCTATTGGGAACTCGTCACCATGATCGCCTGCCTGATGGCGCTCAACGCCGCCGCCATCGACATCTTCATCCCCGCGCTCCAGCAGATCGGCGCGGCGCTCGACGTCCAGTCCGAGAACCAGCGCCAGTTCGTCATCACCGCCTACATCGTCGGCTTCGGCGCTTCGCAGATCGTCTATGGCACCCTGTCCGATCGCTTCGGCCGGCGGCCCGTCCTGTTCTTCGGCCTCGGCATCTACGTCGTCGCCTCCTTCGCAGCCGCCCTCGCGCCGACCTTCGAGGTGCTGCTCGCCTGGCGCTTCATTCAGGGCGTCGGCGCGGCGGCGACGCGGGTCATCGCCGTGTCGGTGGTGCGCGACTGCTTCGGCGGCCCGCGCATGGCCAGCGTCATGTCGCTCGCCATGATGGTGTTCATGGCGATTCCGGTGCTCGCGCCCAATGCCGGCCAGCTCATCATGCAGTTCGGCTCCTGGTTCGAGATCTTCATCGCGGTCGGCCTGTTCGGCCTCTTCGTCACGGTCTGGGCCTGGTTCCGCCTGCCCGAGACGCTGCACCCCGAGGACCGGCGCGAGCTGACCTGGAAGCGCACCGCCGAGGCCTTTCGCCTCGTCCTCACCAACCGCGTCGCCTTCGGCTACACGATCGGCACGGCGCTAATTTTCGGCGTCCTGTTCGGCTTCATCAACCAGGCGGAGCAGATCTACACCCAGGTCTACCACCTCGGTCCGGCCTTCACGCTCTACTTCTCGCTCGTCGCCATCTTCATGGCCGGCGCGTCCTTCGCAAATTCGCGGCTCGTCCAGCGCTTCGGCATGCGCCCGCTGTCGCACGGCGCACTGATCGGCTTCGCGGGTCTGTCGATCCTGCAGGCGGTGATCGCCACGGCCTGGGGCGGCACGCTGCCCTTCCCGCTGTTTCTCGGCCTGATGGTGCCGACCTTCTGCCTCTTCGGCTTCATCGGCACCAACTTCAACGCCCTCGCCATGGACCCGCTGGGACACGTCGCCGGCACGGCCTCGTCCGTGCTCGGCTTCATGCAGACGCTGGGCGGCGGCCTGATCGGCGCCGGGATCGGCTACGCCTACAACGGCACGCTGATCCCGCTCTATGCCGGCTTCATCATCCTGTCGCTTCTGTCGCTGACGGCCATCACCATCGCCGAGGGCGGCAGGCTGTTCCGCCGCCGGCATCCCGTCGACGACCGCGCCGAAGACCAGACGCTGAGCGGCAAGCCCGCCGAATGATCAGCTCTCGCCCGCCGCATCCCGCGCGGCGGGCGAGAGGCCGGCGAAGTCGAACAGCGTCGTGTCGAGGAGTTGCGACGGCCGAACGCTGGCAAGCGCCCGCATCATGACGTCCTTGCGGCCGGGAAAGCGCGTCTCCATCTCGGCGAGCCACGCCTTCGTCGCGTTGCGCTGGAGCCCGTCCTGGCTGCCGCAGAGATCGCAGGGGATGATCGGAAAGGCCATCGCCGCGGAGAAGCGCGCGATGTCCTCTTCCGCCGAGCGGATCAGCGGTCGCAGGACGAAGAGATCGCCCTCGTCGTTGAGCAGCTTGCCCGGCATGGCCGAGAGCCGTCCGCCATGGACGAGGTTCATGAAGAAGGTCTCGAGGCAGTCGTCGCGGTGGTGGCCGAGCACGAGCGCCTCGCAGCCCTCCTCCCGGGCGACGCGGTAGAGGTTGCCGCGCCGCAGACGCGAGCAGAGCGAGCAGTAGGTCCGCCCCGCCGGCACCTTCTCCGTCACCACGGAATAGGTGTCGCGGTACTCGATCCGGTGCGGAATGCCGAAGCGGTTCAGAAAGTCCGGCAGCACTTGCTTGGGAAAGTTCGGCTGGCCCTGGTCGAGGTTGCAGGCGAGGAGGTCGACCGGCAGCAGCCCACGCCACTGCAGGTCGAGAAGGAGTGCCAGCAGCGCGTAGGAGTCCTTGCCGCCGGAGATGCCGACGAGCCAGCGCGCACCCGGCCGGATCATGCCATAGGCGTCCATCGCCTCGCGCACCTCGCGCAGGAGACGCTTCCTCAGCTTCTTGAACCCGACGCTGGACGGCGCCTCGGCGAAGAGCGGATGGCAACCGCCCTCGCCCGCCTCGCCGGCATCCGTGTCCGGCTCGTCCGCCGGTCTCGCCGCTTCGTTGAGCATGCCACCCTCCGAACATGCGAAAGGCCGCGCGAGGGGCGCGGCCTTTGCCATTCCGTCGTTTCCCGCGCCCGATCTTAGCGCGAGTAGAACTCGACCACGAGGTTCGGCTCCATCTGCACCGGATACGGCACGTCGTGGAGGCCGGGGGCGCGTGTGTAGGTCGCGACCATCTTGTTGTGATCGGCCTCGATGTAGTCCGGCACGTCGCGCTCGGCGAGCTGGGTGGCCTCGATGAGGACGGTCAGCTGCTTCGACTTCTGACGGACTTCGATGACGTCGCCCGGCTTGCAGGTGTAGGAGCCGATGTTTGTGCGACGGCCGTTGACGTTGACGTGGCCGTGGTTGACGAACTGACGGGCGGCCCAGATGGTCGGCACGAACTTCGCGCGATACACCACCGCGTCGAGCCGGCTCTCCAGCAGGGCGATCAGGTTCTCGGAGGTGTCGCCCTTGCGGCGCGCGGCCTCCTCGTAGATCTTGCGGAACTGCTTCTCGGAAACGTCGCCGTAGTAGCCCTTCAGCTTCTGCTTGGCACGGAGCTGCAGGCCGAAGTCGCTCATCTTGCCCTTGCGGCGCTGGCCGTGCTGGCCCGGGCCGTACTGGCGGCGGTTCACCGGGGACTTCGGACGGCCCCAGATGTTCTCGCCCATGCGGCGATCGATCTTGTACTTCGCTGACTCGCGCTTGCTCATTCGCGTTTTCCCAAAATGAGGAGGCGCCGAGCGGACGATTCCGCCGGCGCGGGAAACGCGCCCTCCTCTGCCCGCCGGTTGTGCGGACTGACAGGACATCGGGCCGGCGAGCGGCCCAGTCCACGGGACACGTAAAAGCGGCTGGAACGTGAAGCTCCGGCCGGCTGCGTGTCGTCTACAAGGGTGTCACACGGCTGTCAACCGAGACGCCGGGGCAAAAAGCCGAGCCCGATCAGCGCCTCGCGATGACCCAGACGGCGTGAACGATGCCGGGGATGTAGCCGAGGAGCGTCAGGAGAATGTTGATCCAGAACTGCTTGCCGAGGCCGACCTGGAGGAAGACGCCGAGCGGCGGCAGGAGAATGGCGATGATGATGCGGACGATGTCCATGGAACCCAGCCGGTTGGAATGATTGTTGCCTGCGCAACGCCCGGCTGCGGGGCTCGTTCCGTCTCCGCTCTCAGGCCGGCTCGGCCGCGACGAGGCCGAAGCCGCGGATCAGCGAGCGGGTCGCCGCGTCCGGTGGACCGGCGGTGAAGATCGCCCGGTCCAGCCCCATTTCCGAGGAATGCCCGTCCGGTGGCAGCAGCGCCAAGGCCCGGCGGGCGATGGCCTCGGCCGGGTCGAGCCAGTCGACCGGCCAGGGCGCCATCTTGCGCATGCGGTTGGCGAGGAACGGGTAGTGCGTGCAGGCCAGCACCACGATGTCGGTGCGCCGGCCGTCCTTCTCGACGAAGCACGGCTGAACTTCAGCGCGCACGGCCTCTTCCTCGACGAAGCCGTGACGCATGTAGGTCTCGGCGAGCGCCGCCAGCCGCACGCTGCCGACGAGCGTCACCTCGCACTTCGAGGCCCATTGCGTGATGAGATCGCGGGTGTACTGCCGCTTCACCGTGCCGGGCGTCGCCAGCACGCTGACGAGCCCCGAGCGGGTGCGCTCGGCGGCCGGCTTGATCGCCGGCACCGTGCCGACGAAGTTCATCTGCGGGAAGGCCGCCCGGAGATCCCCGAGCACGAGCGTCGAGGCGGTGTTGCAGGGGATCATGCAGAGCAGCGGATCGTGCTGCGCGATGAGCGTGCCGAAGAGATCGACGATCCGCACCCTGAGGGCCGCCTCCTCCCAGTCGCCATAGGGAAAGCCGGCATTGTCCGCGACGTAGACGAAGCGGCGCTCGGGCATCAGCACCCGCGCCTCGCGCAGCACCGTCAGCCCGCCGATCCCGGAGTCGAACAGGAGAACCGGCCGCTCGCTCATCGCGTCTCCTTCGCCATGCGATAATCCAGCGCCTTCAGGACGCCGCGCAGCGTGCGCACCTCCGGCTCGGTGAAGCCGGCCTTGGTCAGCATGGTCCTGAGGTTGGCCACGAGCACGTCCCGCTTCTCGGGCGGATGGAAGTAGCTCGCCTCGTCGAGAGTGGATTCCAGGTGCGTGAAGAAGCGGTGAAGATCGTCCTTGGGAGCCGGTGGCGCTTCGGGCGCCGAGAAGCGCGGCCCCGCATCCGCGTCCCGCCCGGCCCGCGTCCACTCGTAGCTCATCAGGAGGACGGCCTGGGCGATGTTCAGGGACGCGAAGGTCGGATCGACCGGAAAGGTCACGATCTCGTCGGCGAGCCCGACCTCCTCGTTCGACAGGCCGAAGCGCTCGCGCCCGAACAGGATGCCCGTCGGCTGACCGGCGGCGGAACGCGCCCGCAGCGTCGCGCAGGCCTCGTCCGGCCCGCGCACCGGCTTGTAGCCTTCGCGCGGGCGCGCCGTCGTCGCGTAGACGAAGCGAAGATCCGCGATCGCCGCCTCCACCGTATCGAAGACGCGCGCCGCGTCGATGACGTGGTCGGCGCGCGAGGCCGTCGCCCGCGCCTTCTCGTTCGGCCACCCGTCGCGGGGAGCGACAAGGCGCAGGTCGGCGAGCGAGAAGTTCGCCATGGCGCGCGCCACCATGCCGATGTTCTCGCCCATCTGCGGCTCGACGAGGACGATGGCGGGAGCGGGCGCGGCGTCGTCGGGGATCGGGTTCACGGCAGGACCGGAGAAGAAGGATGAGTCACGGGCGGGGACATAGCGGCTCCGCCCGCCCCGGCCAAGCACCGCGTCCCGATCGGCATCGCCCCCGCTCGGCGCTTTGCGTCGGGAAAGGCCGGTGTTATAGCCGCGCCAGGGCCCCGGCGCCGCGAAGCGTGCCGGACGGTCGATCACGAGACGCTGTTTGGAAGAGGGCGCGAGATGACGAAGATCAAGGTCGAGAACCCCGTCGTGGAACTCGACGGCGACGAGATGACCCGGATCATCTGGCAGCTCATCAAGGACAAGCTGATCCACCCCTATCTCGACGTCGACCTCCAGTACTTCGACCTCGGCATGGAGCACCGCGACGCCACCAACGACCAGGTGACGATCGACGCGGCGAATGCCATCAAGACCGTCGGCGTCGGCGTGAAGTGCGCGACGATCACGCCCGACGAGGCGCGCGTCGAGGAATTCGGCCTCAAGAAGATGTGGAAGTCGCCCAACGGCACGATCCGCAACATCCTCGGCGGCGTGATCTTCCGCGAGCCGATCATCATGAAGAACGTGCCGCGCCTCGTTCCCGGCTGGACCAAGCCGATCATCGTCGGCCGCCACGCCTTCGGCGACCAGTACCGCGCCACCGACTTCAAGTTCCCCGGCAAGGGCACGCTGTCGATCAAGTTCGTCGGCGAGGACGGCCAGCAGATCGAGCACGAGGTCTACCAGGCGCCCGGTGCCGGCGTGGCGCTCGCCATGTACAACCTCGACGAGTCGATCCGCGAGTTCGCCCGCGCCTCGCTGAACTACGGCCTCTTGCGCAGCTACCCGGTCTATCTGTCGACCAAGAACACCATCCTCAAGGCCTATGACGGGCGCTTCAAGGACATCTTCCAGGAGGTGTTCGACAACGAGTTCAAGGCCGAGTTCGACAAGCGCAAGCTCTGGTACGAGCACCGCCTGATCGACGACATGGTCGCGGCCTCGCTGAAGTGGTCGGGCGGCTACGTCTGGGCCTGCAAGAACTACGACGGCGACGTGCAGTCCGACATCGTGGCCCAGGGCTTCGGCTCGCTCGGCCTGATGACCTCGGTCCTGATGACGCCGGACGGCAAGACCGTCGAGGCCGAGGCCGCGCACGGCACGGTGACGCGTCATTATCGCCAGCATCAGCGCGGCGAGGAGACCTCGACCAACTCGATCGCCTCGATCTTCGCCTGGACGCGCGGCCTCGCGCACCGCGCCAAGCTCGACAACAACGAGGAGCTGAAGCGTTTCGCCGACACGCTGGAGACGGTCTGCATCCAGACGGTCGAGAGCGGCTTCATGACCAAGGACCTCGCCCTCCTCATCGGTCCCGATCAGCCGTGGCTCTCCACCACCGGCTTCCTCGACAAGATCGACGAGAACCTCCAGAAGGCCATGGGCTGACGCCGCGAACGACGGTTCAGCGCGAAATCGGGAAGGGGTCGGCGCGGGAACGCGCCGGCCCCTTTCGTTTTCGTGATCGGCCTCATCCGGGAATCTTGGTCGCGGCTCCGAACCATCCCGACGGGCTCGCGTTGGGGATGCATCGATAACCAACGGAGCATCTTCCGATCATGCTGAATCGCACCGCCGCCCTGGTCTTCGCCTCCGCGACGCTTCTGTCCGGCGCAGCCTTTGCCCAGGCGCCCGCTGCCGCACCCGCCCTGGTCGAGATCGCCGACACCGTGACCGTGCCCTCGCTCGGCATGACCGTCGACCAGATCGACGACATGAACGTGTACTCGGCTGACGGAACGGAGATCGGCGAAGTCGGCGAGGTCTACGGCACGACCGCGGATGCTGCCACGCACATCGAGATCGACTTCGATGACGACAACGGCAGCACCTATCCCGACCGCGACGACGTGCTCGTGCCGGTGGAGAACGTCTCGAACGCTGCCGGTCGGCTCGTGATCAACCTGACGCCGGAGCAGGTGCAGGCCCTGCCCACCCGCTGACCGACGCGCGCGACGCCTGAACATGACGAAGCCGGCGGAGCGATCCGCCGGCTTTTCCTTTGTCGTCGATTTGCCGGCCGATCAGGCCGCGGCCTGCTCCGCCTGGACGAGAGCGGCCTCGACCGCTTCGATCGCCGCCCCGGCGCGGCTCGCGTCCGGACCGCCGGCCTGGGCCATGTCCGGCCGGCCACCGCCGCCCTTGCCGCCGATCGCGGCGCTCGCCTCGCGCACCAGAGCGACGGCGTCGAGGCGCCCCGTGAGGTCCGGCGTGACGCCGACCACGACGCTCGCCTTGCCCTCCTCCACGCCGACGAAGACGACGACGCCGGAGCCGAGGCCCGCCTTGGCTTCGTCGACGAGGCCCTTCAGGTCGCGCGCCGGCACCCCTTCGAGAACGCGGCCGACGAAGCCGACGCCGCCGACGACGCGGCTTGCAGCCCCTTCGCCCGAGCCCGTCGCCGGTCCGGCCATGGCGAGGCGCTTCTTGGCCTCGGCGAGCTCGCGCTCCAGCCGGCGCCGCTCCTCGATGATCGCGTCGAGACGATCGGCGGCTTCCGAGGGCGCGACGCGCAGCGCCGACGCCATGCGGCGGACGCGCGCGTCCTGCTCCAGGAGATAGGCGCGCGCGGACGCCCCGGTCAGCGCCTCGATGCGCCGCACGCCGGCTCCCGTCGCGCTTTCCGACACGACGTGAACGAGGCCGATGTCGCCCGTCGCCCGCACGTGCGTGCCGCCGCAGAGTTCCAGCGAGTAGGTCTTGCCGACCTTCTCGCCGTCGGTCGCGACACCCATCGAGACGACGCGCACCTCGTCGCCGTACTTCTCGCCGAACAGCGCCATGGCGCCTTCCGCGATCGCGTCGTCCACCGCCATCAGCCGGGTCGAGACCGGCGCGTTCTGGAGGATGATCGCGTTGGCGATGCGCTCGACCTCGGCCAGCTCGGCCGGTTCGATGGGCTTGGGATGCGAGATGTCGAAGCGCAGGCGCTCGGGCGCGACGAGCGAGCCCTTCTGCGCGACGTGACTGCCCAGCGTTTCGCGCAGCGCCTCGTGAAGGAGGTGCGTCGCCGAATGGTTGGCGCGGATCTTGGCGCGGCGCCCGTGGTCCACTTCGAGGTCGAGCGCGGCGCCGATGGTCAGCGTGCCTTCCACGACGCGGCCGCGATGGACGAAGAGGCCGTCCGCGTACTTCTGCGTGTCCGATACCTCGACCCGGATGCCGTTGCCGCGCAGCACGCCGGCATCGCCGACCTGGCCGCCGGACTCGGCGTAGAACGGCGTCTGGTTGAGAACGATCGAGACCTCGCTGCCGGCCGGGGCGTCCTGCACCTCCTGCCCGTCGCGCACGAGCGCGACGACCGCGCCCTCCGCCCGCTCGGTATCGTAGCCGAGGAACTCGGTCGCGCCGACGCGCTCGCGGATCCCGAACCAGATCGCGTCGGACGCCGCCTCGCCGGAGCCCGCCCAGCTCGCGCGCGCCTCGGCCTTCTGCCGCTCCATGGCGGCGTTGAAGCCGGGAAGGTCCACCTCGATGCCGCGCGCGCGCAGCGCGTCCTGCGTCAGATCGAGCGGGAAGCCATAGGTGTCATAGAGCTTGAAGGCGGTCTCGCCCGGCAGGCTCGCGCCCTGGCCGAAGCCTTCGGTCGCCTCGTTGAGGAGGTTCAGGCCGCGGTCGAGCGTGACGAGGAAGCGCTTCTCCTCGAGCTTCAGCGTTTCGGCGATCAGCGCCTGCGCGCGTCCGAGCTCCGGATAGGCCAGCCCCATCTCGGACACGAGCGCCGGAAGGACGCGGTAGAGCACCGGCTCCTTGGCGCCGAGAAGGCGGGCATGGCGCATGGCGCGGCGCATGATGCGGCGAAGCACGTAGCCGCGGCCCTCGTTCGACGGCAGGACGCCGTCGGCGATCAGGAAGGCGGTGGAGCGCAGGTGATCGGCGATGACGCGGAAGGACGCGTCGTTCTCGCCGTCCGGACCGCGGCCGATCGCTTCGGCCGTCGCCTGGATCAGGTGGCGGAAGAGGTCGGTGTCGAAGACGCTCTGCACCCCTTGCAGGATGCAGGCCATGCGCTCCAGGCCCATGCCCGTGTCGATCGAGGGGCGCGGCAGCGGCGTGCGCTCGCCCGGCGCCGTCTGGTCGAACTGCATGAAGACGAGGTTCCAGAATTCGAGGAACCGGTCGCCGTCCTCCTCCGGGCTTCCCGGAGGGCCACCCCAGACGTGCTCGCCCTGGTCGATGAAGATCTCCGAGCACGGGCCGCAGGGGCCGGTGTCGCCCATCTGCCAGAAGTTGTCCGAAGTCGGGATGCGGATGATCTTGTGATCCGGGAAGCCGGCGATCTTCTTCCACAGCGTCGCCGCTTCCTCGTCCTCCGAATAAACGGTGACGAGCAGCTTGTCCTTCGGCAGGTCGAAGTCCTTGGTGACGAGGTTCCAGGCGAGCTCGATTGCCCGCTCCTTAAAATAGTCGCCGAAGGAGAAGTTGCCGAGCATCTCGAAGAAGGTGAGGTGCCGAGCGGTGTAGCCGACATTATCGAGGTCGTTGTGCTTGCCGCCGGCGCGCACGACCTTCTGCGCGGTGGTCGCGCGGCTGTAGGGGCGCGACTCGAGACCGGTGAAGACGTTCTTGAACTGGACCATGCCGGCGTTCGTGAACATCAGCGTCGGGTCGTTGCGCGGCACGAGCGGCGAGGACGCGACGACCTGATGCTCGTTCTTCTCGAAGAAGCGAAGAAACGTCGACCGGATGTCGTTGACGCCGCTCATGGGAAAACCTCGAACCGTACGAAACACGCGCCCGTGCGCCGCGGCCGAGGCCGCGCGGGCGTCGCGGTTTTAGCGTCGGGCGCCAGGGCTGTCCACGGCGCAAAATGCAAGGGCCGGCGCGGACTTGTTTCCCGCGCCGGCCCTCGCTTCGGATCGTCGGCCGCGAAACGGCGGCCGGCTGGGTCTCACTCGTCGTCGGCGGACGGCCCCTCGTCGAGAAGCGCCTCGGCGATGAGGCCGGCATTGGCGCGGATCGCCGATTCGATCTCCTGCGCGATGGCCGGGTTCGAGCGCATGAACTGCTTGGCGTTCTCGCGGCCCTGCCCGAGGCGCTGCGAGTTGTAGGAGAACCAGGCGCCCGACTTCTCGACGATGCCGGCCTTGACGCCAAGGTCGATCAGCTCGCCGGTCTTGGACACGCCCTCGCCGTACATGATGTCGAACTCGACCTGCTTGAAGGGCGGTGCGAGCTTGTTCTTCACCACCTTCACGCGCGTCTGGTTGCCCGTGACCTCCTCGCGATCCTTGATCGCGCCGGTCCGGCGGATGTCGAGGCGGACGGAGGCGTAGAACTTCAGCGCGTTGCCGCCCGTCGTCGTTTCGGGCGAGCCGTACATGACGCCGATCTTCATGCGGATCTGGTTGATGAAGATCACCATGCACTTCGACTTCGAGATCGAAGCGGTGAGCTTGCGCAGAGCCTGGCTCATCAGGCGGGCCTGGAGGCCCGGCAGCGACTCGCCCATCTCTCCCTCGATTTCGGCACGCGGCGTGAGCGCGGCGACCGAGTCGATCACGAGAACGTCGATGGCGCCCGAGCGCACCAGCGTGTCGACGATCTCCAGCGCCTGCTCGCCGGTGTCCGGCTGCGAGATCAGGAGCTCGTCGAGATTGACGCCGAGCTTGCGGGCATAGACCGGATCGAGCGCGTGCTCGGCGTCCACGAAGGCGCAGACGCCGCCGGACTTCTGCGCCTCGGCGACGGTGTGAAGCGCCAGCGTCGTCTTGCCCGAGCTTTCCGGGCCGTAGATCTCGACGATGCGGCCCTTGGGCAGGCCGCCGACGCCGAGAGCGATGTCGAGCCCGAGCGAGCCGGTCGACACCGTCTCGATGTCGAGCTTCTCCGCCTGACCCAGGCGCATGATCGAGCCCTTGCCGAAGGCCCGCTCGATCTGCGAAAGCGCCGCGTCGAGCGCCTTGTTCTTGTCCACTGACGTTTCCTCGACGTGACGAACTGCTGCCAAAGCCATGAGCGTCGCCTTATTCCATGCGGAGCGGGAAGGTGCAAACTGTGCCGTGCGAAATGATGTACTCTTTTTGTTCCCGTTCTGCAAGGCCGCGCCCACTGTTTGTTCACGCTCGCAGGCGCGATTCGGCCGCTCTCCGCGATCCCGCAAAAGGTTAAAACA
The DNA here is from genome assembly GCF_009765365.1 of Antarcticirhabdus aurantiaca. Classification (GTDB taxonomy): domain Bacteria; phylum Pseudomonadota; class Alphaproteobacteria; order Rhizobiales; family Rhizobiaceae; genus Antarcticirhabdus; species Antarcticirhabdus aurantiaca. The sequence goes on along the minus strand of NZ_VTOM01000007.1, from coordinate 103,048 downwards.
TGCTTAAGATTGCGGAGGCCGGGCGCGGCAGGATCCTGTTCGCCGGTGGCGCGCATATCGACCGGCGCGCCCGGGCCGGAGCGCCCTATCGCGCCGGCGCATCGAATCCGGGCTCCCTGTTCCAAACGGCCGGCGGGGCATCGCTGAACGCCGCGACCGCGTGGCGCGCGCTCAGTGGAGCGGCGACGCTGTGGTCGGCGCGCGGCGGAGACGCGGACGCGGCGCAGGTCGAGGCGGCGGTCGAGTCGGCCGGGGTGCAGGATCTGTCCGTCGCCTGGCTCGACCGGCCGACCGCGAGCTACACGGCGATCCTCGACGACCGCGGCGACCTCGTGGCGGGCGTCGCGGACATGGCGATCTATGATCGGCTGCAGCCTCGCCTCCTGTCGCGCTCGCACCTGCGGCCGGCGATCGGGAACTGCGACGCGGCGCTCATCGACACCAACCTGCCGGAGGTGACCCTGGCGCGTCTCGCCGACATGTTCGCGCCGGGACGGCCCGTTGGGGCGATCGGGGTGTCGCCGGCCAAGGTGGTGCGCCTGCGCCCGGTCCTGCCGCGGATCGACGCGCTCTTCCTGTCGCGCGCGGAAGCGGCGAGCCTCGCCCACGCGACGCCGTCGACGCGCTTCGACCTCCTCGTCGAGCTCCTCGACGAGGCCGGGATCCGGCGCGCGGTGGTCACGGACGGCGCCGGGCCCGCCTTGATCCTGTCGGCGAACGGGCTGTTCCTCCAGACGCCGCTCGCCGTTCAACCGCGCGACGTGACGGGCGCCGGCGACACGCTCGCCGCGACGGCCTTCGGGCTCTTCGCCGCAGGGCTGGACTTCACCGAGGCGGTGCGCTTCGGCATGGCAGCGGCGACCATCCGCATCCGCGACGGCGCCCTGCCCGAGCCGGACGCCTTCCCGGACATGATCGAGACACTGGCGGCCGAGATGCCGCCGCTGGAGCCCATCGGCGAAAGGACCACGCCATGAACGACCTGATCACCCTCTCCGCCGAGGTGGCCGACGCGCTGGCGGCCAAGCGGCCCGTTGTCGCGCTGGAATCGACGATCATCACCCACGGCATGCCCTGGCCGCGCAACCTGGAGATGGCCCGCCGGGTGGAAGGCGTCATCCGCGACAACGGCGCCGTGCCCGCGACGATCGCCGTCATCGACGGCCGCATCCATGCCGGCCTCGACGACGCGACGCTCGAGACGCTGGCGCAGACGAGCGACGCCTTGAAGCTCAGCCGAGCCGACCTCGCCTATGCCGTCCATGCCGGCCGCACGGGCGCGACCACCGTTGCCGCGACGATGATCGGCGCGCGCCTCGCCGGCGTCGACGTCTTCGCCACGGGCGGCATCGGCGGCGTCCATCGCGGCGCCTCGGAAAGCTTCGACATCTCGGCCGACCTCGAAGAGCTCTCGAAGACCGATACGATCGTCGTTTGCGCCGGCGCGAAGGCGATCCTCGATCTTGAGAAAACGCTGGAAGTCCTTGAAACGAAGGGCGTTCCCGTGATCGGCTACGGCACCGACGAGCTTCCGGCCTTCTGGTCGCGGACGTCTGGGCTCGCGGCGCCGCTCCGCTTCGACAGCGCGGCGGAGATCGCCGGCTTTGCCGGCACGCGCCGGCGGCTCGGGCTTGCGGGCGGCGTCCTCGTCGCCAATCCGGTTCCGGAAGCGGCGGCGATCGACGCGGCCGTCGTGAAGACCTGGATCGACGCTGCACTCGCCGAAGCTGAGGCGCGCGGCATCAAGGGAAAGGCGGTGACGCCCTTCCTTCTGTCCAAGATGTTCGACCTGAGCGAAGGGCGCTCGCTGGAAACCAACATCGCCCTCGTGCTCAACAATGCCGAGCTCGCGGCGAAGATCGCCGTGGCGCTCGCGAGGGAGCGCGGCGCGGCCTGAGCCGCGTCCGCTCTCAGCTCGTCAGCGCCCCCTTCACCGCCACCGCGAGCTCGCGCAGGGTGAAGGGCTTGGCGAGGAAGTCGAAGGTCTCGTCCTCCGCGAGATTTCGGGAGAAGGCGTCCTCGGCATAGCCGGACACGAAGATGAACTTCAGCTGCGGATGCTCGCGGCGCATCTCCTTGAGCAGCGTCGGCCCGTCCATCTCCGGCATCATCACGTCGGACACGACGAGGTCGACCTTGCCGCCGAGCGAGCGCATGATCTCCAGCGCCTCAGTGCCCGAAGCCGCCTCGTGGACGTCGTAGCCGCGCATCTTCAAGGCGCGCACGTTGCCGGCCCGGACGTGATCCTCGTCCTCGACGAGGAGGATCGTCTCGGTGCCCGACAGGTCGAGCTTGGCCGCCGCGACGCCCGCAGCGCCAGCGGACATGGTCGTCGCGGCCTGCCCCTCGCCCTTCGCGATCCCTCCGCCGGCCTGCTGAGACGCGGCAGGCAGCGCGGCGGGCACGTGCCGCGGCAGGAAGATGCGGAACACCGTGCCGTCGCCGAGCTTGGAATCGACGAAGATGAAGCCGCCGGACTGCTTGACGATGCCGTCCACCATCGAGAGGCCGAGCCCCGTGCCCTTGCCGATCTCCTTCGTCGTGAAGAAGGGCTCGAAGATCCGCTCGGCCACCTCCGGCGCCATGCCGGTTCCGGTGTCGGCCACTTCGACCAGCACGTAGTCGTCGTCGGACAGCTCGGGATAGCCGAAGCCGCGGACCTCCTTCGCCTCGACGTTGCGCGTCGAGATGGTGATCGTGCCGCCCTCGGGCATGGCGTCGCGGGCGTTGCCGACGAGGTTGGTGACCACCTGCTCGAACTGGCCGATGTCCGCCATGACCGGCCAAAGGTCGCGGGCGTGTCGGCGCTCCAGCTTCACGAAGTCGCCCGAGACGCGCTTCAGGAGAAGATGCATGTCGGCGATGACGTCGGTGAGGTTCAGCATCTTCGGCCGCATGGTCTGGCGGCGCGAATAAGCCAGGAGCTGGCGCACCAGAGAGGCGGCGCGGTTGGCACTCTGCTTGATCAGGATCAGGTCGCCGTAGGACGGGTCGCCCTGGCGGTGGTTGAGCAGCAGGAAGTCGACCGAAGCGGTGATGATGGTCAGCACGTTGTTGAAGTCGTGCGCGATGCCCCCGGCGAGGTTGCCGACCGCCTGCATCTTCTGGCTCTTGGCGAACTGCTCCTCCAGCGCCCGCTGCTCGGTGATGTCGATGCCGTAGAGATAGGCGGCCTCGGCGTCGGCGCCGCTGCGCTCGGGCAGGCTCGACAGGTAGAGGCGCACCGTGCGGGCCGGCTCGCCCGGAATGTCGACGGTGATGGTGGGAATGTCGCCCTTGCCGCGGACGGCGTCCTTCAGCGCTGCGGTCAAGGCCTCCTTCATCTCGGAGGAGACGCTGTCCACGACCGGCGCGAGCCCGCCGGCGCAGTCCTTGCCGAAGAGGCGCGAGAACGCGGCGTTGGAGCGCAGCGTGCGGCCGTTCGCGTCGAGCGCGGCGATGGCCATGGGCGAGGCGTTGAAGAAGCGGTGAAAGCGCGCGAGCGCGGTCTCCGCCGCGTCACCCGATTCGGCGCCCTGCCCCTCGGCGCCGCGGCGGATCACGATGGCGCGCCAGGCACCGGGCGCCGCCGACAGGCCGGTCGCGGCGCTGCGGATGAGCCGGACCGGCACGACCTGTCCGTCGGCGCGCAGAAGGTCGACGTCGACGACCGGCGGCTGCGTCGCGGGATCGAAGCCGGCGTCGAGCAGCGGACGCGACTCGTCCGACACGAGATCAAGGATCGACTGCTTGCCGGCGCGGAAGTCGCCGAGCTCGATGCCGAGCCAGTCGGCCAGCGTCGCGTTGACGTAGGCGAGCGTCAGCCGCTCGTCGGTGGCGATGAAGCCGGCCGGTGCGTGGTCGAGATAGTCGATGGCGTGCTGAAGTTCCTGGAAGGACAGCTCCTGCTGCTCGCGGTCGGCGGTGACGTCCGCGATCTGCCAGGCCTGCATGCCCTGCGAGGCCGCGCCGAGCGGCCGCACCCAGACGCGGTAGTAGCGCGCACCCTTGTCGTTGGCGGCGAGGCCCCGCGACAGGCGGAATTCCTCGGACCCCGTGCCGTTGCCGCGGGCGAGGTTGGCGAGACGGTAGATCGGCTCGCTCGCGTCCGGCTCGCGAGACAGGATGCGCTCCAGCGAGCGGACGTCGGCCGGCGAGGCCGAGCCGGTCAGATCGCCATAGGCCTGGTTGGCGTAGATCACGCGGCCCTTGCGGTCGACGATGATGAGGCCGGTGCTGGCGGTGTCGAGGAACTCGCGCGCGATGGAGCCGTCGGCGGCCCGCTCGGCGAACTGCACGAAGCCGAGAGACCACAGAAAGATCGCCGCGATGCCGACGCAGGCCAGCACCGCGAAGATCGCGAACACCGCGAGGGCTCCGAAGGCATGGCCGAAGACCGACACGCTGCCGGCCAGCACCATCAGGAGGCCGCCCAGGAGCAAAAGGCGCCGCACGCCCACGGCGGAAGCGCTTCGATCGACCAGGGGCTTGTCGCGATCCGTTACCGCCATCGTGGAACCGTCCCTTGAAGAACCGGCTGCCCGGCGTTTGGAATCTGCATCAGCCGGGACACAAGACGAGGGGGCGGCGCCGGACGGCGCGGAAGATGCTGGCGCATCGATGCGAAATTGAAGCGTCATGCCATGTCTGCTCGATGGAACCGCCGAACCTATGCCAGCTTGACTTGCGCGTGGCTATCGGCAGACCGATAGCTTTGAAAACGGGGACATACGGAGGTCGCGCGACCTTCGATTCGGAGCAACGTACATGCCACAGTGGCTGGTCGACATTCTGGGAGAGGATCTGGCGCCGATCGGACGCGTCGCGCTGGCGGCACTCGTGGTCATTCTTCTCGCGATGCTGATGATCTGGCTCGCGAAAAAAGCCTTCGGCGGCATGACGCTCGGCGCGCGCGGGCGCCAGGCCCCGCGCCTCGCCGTCGCCGACATCCTCGCCGTGGACGACAAGCGGCGGCTGATCCTCGTTCGCCGCGACGAAACCGAGCATCTCGTGCTCGTGGGCGGCGCGAACGATCTCCTGCTGGAGTCCGGCATCCGCCAGAACGAGGCCGTTCTCGCGCCGCGCCGCGAGCCGAGCCTGGCGCCCCGCCCCTTCGCCACGGACCACTACGTCGAGGACCGCGACGAGGAAGAGGACGAGCCGCCGGCGCCGCGCGGCGCACCCGAGCGCTTCATTCCGCCTCCGCCGCCTCCCCCGCCGGTGCGGGTGGAAAGCGACCGGCGCGAGCCGATCAGCGCCTCGCTCGCCGAGGCCCTCGCCGCCGCAGCGGGCGAGAGCGACCGCCAGCCTGCCCGCCGCGTCGCCGACGAGGACGACGATGCCGCCAAGACCCGGCGCGAGCTGGAGGCGGCCCTGGTGGCTGCCCGTGCCTCCATGCCGGACCTGTCCGCTCCCTCGCGCGCGCCGTCGAACGTTCCCCCCGTCCCGGCGCCGTCCCCCGCCGAGCGGAGCCTCGCGGAGAACGACGGGGGCGCCGTGCCGGACGAGCCGACCGAGCCCGCCCGTCGGCCGCTCTCGGTCCGCAGCTTCGCGACCGCCATCCAGAACCGCAGGCCGGGCGCTCCGCACCCTGCGACAGCGTCCGCCCCCGAGCCGGCTCCCGCCGCTCCGATGGCGCCCCCGGCAGCGAGCCAGGCTCCTGGCCTTCGCTCGCCTCCGTCGCAGGCAACGCCCGTGGCGCCGACCATCCCGGCACCGCGCCCGGCCGCGGCAGCGCCGCAGCCGGCGGCCACGCCGTCGCTTCCGCCCGCGCCCTCCCTGCCTCAACCGGCGCCGGCCTCCACGCCGGCGCCGGCCGGCCTGCAGCTCCGCCCGCCCGTTTTCGCCCCGCCGCAGCGGGCACCGAGCCCTGCCGCTCCGATGCAGCCCTTGTCGGAGATCGTTCCGCCGCAGCGCGCAGAGCCTCAGCCGGTGGCTCCCCCGGCCCAGGCTCCGCTTGCCCCGCCGGTGACGGTACCGACCTTCTCGGCGCCGCAACCGGCGCCTGTGGCACCGTCCGCCCCGCGCCCGCAAGCGCCGGCCGCCGTCGTCCTGCCGCCGGTCGGCGAGGCGTCCAGGCCCGAGCGAAAGGAACCGACGATCGAGGACTTCCTGGCCGCGGAGCTCGATCAGGACTTCCGCGATCCCGGCGAGCCGGCGCGATCGGCGCCGGTCGCGGCCCCCGAGGTGCGCTCGCCCGTGGAGACGGAGCGTTCCGTGCCCGAGCCGAGGCAGGCCCGCCCGGAACCGGCCGAGGAAACGCCCGCGGCGGCGCGCAAGCTGACGCTCGAGGAAGAGATGGAGCGCCTTCTCGGCGACTTCAGCGCCTCGACCTCCTTCACGACGCGGCGCTGATCCAAGACCGTCGCCGAAACGGGAAAGGGCCGGCCCCTCGCGGGTGCCGGCCCTTTCTCATGCGTTCAGCAGCGGTCACCAGGCGCGAAGCGATCCGAAGGATGCTCCGCCGTCGGCCCTATTCGTCGCGATAAACCTTCTCGCGCCGCTCGTGGCGCTCCTGGGCCTCGAGCGACAAGGTCGCGATGGGCCGCGCATCGAGACGCTTGAGGCTGATCGGCTCGCCGGTTTCCTCGCAATAGCCGTAGGAGCCGTCCTCGATCCGCTCCAGCGCGGCGTCGATCTTGGAGATCAGCTTGCGCTGGCGATCGCGAGCGCGAAGCTCGATCGCCCGATCCGTTTCCGAGGAAGCCCGATCGGCGAGATCGGCGAGGTTCGAGTTGTCGTTGGCCAGCGTATCGAGCGTTTCCCGTGCTTCGCGCAGGATCTCGCCCTTCCACGTCAACAGCTTGCGCCGGAAGTATTCCTTCTGGCGGTCGTTCATGAACGGTCCGTCCTCGGAGAGAACCGACCCTGAATTCAGTGTCTCGCTCATGACGCATCCCCATTCGCCCCAAGCGCGGCTTATAGCGATCGATTCGTTATCGAACAAGCACATAGCAGTCTCGCCCGGGAACACTGACCAAACCTATAAGATCATGTTTTCGTTCATCTTCCGTGACCGGGCGGAAAGCGAACCCTTCCCGGGGCTGGAGGTGCTGCCAGCCGCAGCTTCCTGAGCCGATTCGCTATGGCACCCGAAGCAAGCCTCGAAACCGCTACGGAAGGCGCGCGCGAGCAAGCAATTGCATCCCCGCCGATTTTCGGACTACTGACGATGCATGCCCAGCGCATTGCTCAGCCGCCTGTTTATTCTTCGCCACGCGCATTCGTCCTGGGCCCTTCCGGGTCAGCGCGATCATCAGCGCCCGCTCGACGAACGCGGACGCCTCGACGCGCGCCGCATCGGCGACGAGATGACGCGTCTCGGCTTCTCGATCGAACGGATCGTCTGTTCCAGCGCCGTTCGCGCGCAGGAGACCCTTGCCGGCATCCGCCACGCCCTGTCTCCCGACGTGCGCGAGGAAACCTCGGACGACCTCTACGCCCTCGGCCCCGACGCCTATCTCGATGCCGCGCGGCGCCAGGAAGGCGCCGCTTCGCTGCTTCTCATCGGCCACAACCCGATGGTGGAGGAGTTCGCGGCCTCCATGGCGGCCGAGGGCGATCCGGCCGCGCTGGCCGTTCTGCGGTCCGGCTTTCCGACGGCGGGGCTCGCGGTCATCGAGCTTCCCGGCCCCTTGTCGGAGGCGGCGCCGGGGCGCGGCCGGCTCGCCGCGCTGATCCATCCGAAGGGTCTCGCCGGCGCCTGACCCACCTCCCGCGTTGCGCGCGGGCGCACCGTCCTTATATGGCGGGCGGGCATCAACCGGGGGCCGCCGCCGCGTCCATGACATCGATCGCAGACGAGGCGCGGATCGCGCTCGACAACATCGCCGACCGCGCCGGCAACCTTCTTCACCCGACCCTTCGCCTGGGCGTCGCGGGCCTCTCGCGCGCCGGCAAGACGGTGTTCATCACCGCGCTCGTCCACAACCTCCTGCATGGCGGGCGCTTGCCGCTCTTCTCGGCCGCGGCCTCGGGGCGCATCGCGCGGACCTATCTAGAGGAGCAGCCGGACGACGCCGTGCCGCGCTTCGCCTACGAGAGCCACATCCGCACCGTGCTCGACGAGCGGCTCTGGCCGCAGTCGACGCGGGCGATCTCCGAACTGCGGCTGACGATCGAATACGAATCGGCGAGCCTCTTCTCGCGCATGCTGTCGCGCGGCCGGCTCTCGCTCGACATCGTCGACTATCCCGGCGAATGGCTCCTCGACCTGCCGCTCCTCGACAAGGACTACGCAACCTTCTCGGCCGAGGCGATCGAGCGCGCCCGGCTGCCCTCGCGCGCGGCGATGGCCGGCCCCTTCCTCGCGGCGCTCGACGCGGCGACGCTCGACGCGCCGAGCGACGAGACCACCGCGGTCCAGCTGTCGCAGTCGTTCGCGGCCTATCTGCGCGCCTGCCGCAACGACCGCACGGCGCTCTCGACCCTACCGCCGGGGCGCCTGCTGATGCCGGGCGACCTCGAAGGCTCGCCGGCGCTGACCTTCGCACCCCTTCCCGTCGACCCCGGCCGCTCCTATCCGCGCGGCTCGCTCGCCGCCGTTTTCGCGCGCCGCTACGACGCCTATCGCAACGTCGTCGTGAAGCCCTTCTTCCGCGACCACTTCGCCCGGCTCGACCGGCAGATCCTCCTCGTCGACGCGCTGCAGGCGATCAATGCGGGGCCGGAGGCGGTGAAGGACCTCGAAACGGCGCTCACCGACATCCTCGCCTGCTTCCGGCCGGGCGCCTCGTCCTGGCTGGGCTCCCTGCTCACCCGCCGCATCGACCGTATCCTCGTCGCCGCGACCAAGGCCGACCACCTCCATCGCGAGAGCCACCGCCGACTGGAGGCGATCGTGCGCCGGCTCGTCGACGACGCCATGGCCCGCGCCCGCTTCAAGGGCGCGAACATCGATGTCATCGCCATGGCGGCGATCCGCGCGACGCGCGAGGGCACCGTGAACGATCCCGCCGGCCCGCTGCCGGTGATCATCGGCACGCCCATGGAGGGCGAGGAGATCGGCCGCGACCGCTTCGACGGCTTGCGCGAGACCGCGGTCTTCCCCGGCGACCTGCCCGCCGATCCCGGTCGGCTGTTCGATGCCAAGCGCCCGCGCGAGCCGATCCGCTTCGTGCGCTTCCGTCCGCCCCGGCTGGAGCGCAACGCCGAAGGTCTGACCCTCTCCCTTCCGCACATCCGGCTGGATCGCGCCCTGGAATTTCTCGTCGGAGACCGGCTGGCATGAGCGACGCCGATCCGCCCCGCCGCGCCCCCGGCGCCTTCGCGGTTCCCGGCGCGCAACCGCCGCCGCCCTTAGCCGCGCCGCCCCCTGTGCCCGTCGCGCGTGAGCCCCGCGCCTTCGACGACCGCGCGAGCGTCACGATCGAGCCCGACGACGCGATCGAGCAGGAGGCGCTGGTCGATCTCGACGTCGGGCCCGCAAGCCCCCGCCGGCGCCGCGGCTTCTCCTTCGGCGCGCTCTTCGTCGGCGGCTTCGGCCTTCTCGTCTCGCTGGCGATCGGGCTCGCGGTCGACCAGCTCGTACGCGACCTCTTCGCCCGCAACGAATGGCTCGGCTGGGCCGCTCTCGGCGTCGCCGGCGCGGCGCTCGTCGGCGCCCTGGGGCTCGCCGGCCGCGAGGTCGCGGCCTTGATGCGGCTGTCCGCCGTCGATGCCGAACGCCGCGCCACCCTTGCCGCCTACAGCGCCAACGATCCGCACGGCGCGGACACCGCGATCGCGCGCCTCGTCTCGCTCCTGGCAAACAAGCCGGAAACGGCGGCCGGGCGGCGGCGCATGGCGGAGCTGAAGGACGAGGTGATCGACGGCGCGGACCGCATCGCCCTCGCCGAGCGCGAGATCCTCGGTCCCCTCGACATCAAGGCGCGCGCGCTCGTTCTCGCCTCCGCCAAGCGCGTCTCGGTGGTGACCGCCGTCAGCCCGAAGGCGCTCGTCGACGTGTCCTTCGTGCTCTTCGAGACGGTGCGGCTCGTTCGACGCATGTCGGAGCTCTACGGCGCTCGGCCGGGCACGATCGGCCTCGTCCGGCTGACGCGCGACGTGTTCGCCCACCTCGCCGTCACCGGCTCGATCGCCATCGGCGATGGCGTCGTCGGGCAGGTGATCGGCCACGGCCTCGCGCAGCGCTTGTCGGCGCGGCTCGGCGAAGGCGTCGTCAACGGCCTTCTGACGGCCCGCGTCGGCCTCGCCGCCATGGACCTGTGCCGCCCGATGCCCTTCATGCGCGTCCGGCGTCCCTCGATCGGGGACTTCGCCGGCGACCTCGCGCGGCTCGACGACGTCGCGCGGGCGACGCGGCAGGCCGAGCGCAAAGGGCCTGCCTGATTGCGGGAACAAGGGGATAGGGTACCGGCACGGATGCCGGCAAGCCTCCGTTAACCAAACCGATGCAATAAGGGAGCCGCCCACCCCACCGGAAGGTTCCGCCCATGCTTCGAGCTGCAGCCGCCGCCGTCCTCCTGTCCGCCGGCGCCTGTCTCGGGCTCGCCGCGCCCGCTGCCGCCGAAGGCGACGAGGCCTTCTTCCGCCAGGTGGCGGGCCAGTGGTCCGGCCCCGGAGAGATCGTCGCCGGCAAGTACAAGGGCACGAAGTTCGTCTGCACCTTCGACGGCCTGCCACACAACGGCAAGATCGGCGTCGCGCTCGACGGTTCGTGCCGTGTCGGCGTCTTCGCCCAGAAGATGCGCGCCGAGCTGACCCGCAGCGGCAAGTCCTATACCGGCCGCTTCCAGGACGGCGCGTCCGGCAACGGCCTCGATATCGTTTCGGGCGACGTGGCGGGCGACAAGATCGTGGTCGGCCTCGACCGCAAGCAGCTCAAGGGCGCGATGGTGGCCCGGCTCGCCGAATCCGACAAGCTGGCGATCACCGTGTCCGTGCGCGTTGCCGGCGAGCTGGTGCCGGTGCTCGGTATGAACCTCGACCGCGTCGCCGGCTCCACCAAGCAGACCGCCCTGGAGCAGTAGTCAGCCGGCCCGCCACCATTGGCCGTCCGCGCTCGCCGGCTCGATGCCGGCGGCGTCGAGCGCGACGGCGATCTCGGCGGCCCGGTGTCCTTCGAGGACGAGATCGGGCGCGATCTCCGCCAGCGGCACCATCACGAAGGCGCGCTGCGTCATGCGCGGATGCGGCAGGTCGAGCCCCTCCTCCGCGACCGTCCGGCTGCCGTAGTCGAGAACGTCGAGATCGATCGTCCGAGGTCCCCAGCGCAGCGTCCGCTCCCGCTTGAGGCTCCGCTCGGTGTCGAGGCAGAGATCGAGCAGCGCGCGTGCCGAGAGCGTGGTGTCGACGGCAGCGCAGGCGTTCACGAACCAGGGCTGATCGGTGTTCCCCCAGGGCGGCGTCCGGAACAGCCGCGACACCGCGGCGACGTCGATATCGGGGCGGGCGTCGATCGCGCGAAGGGCCGCCGCCATGTTCGCGACGGGATCGCCGATGTTGCCGCCGAGGCCGAGATAGGCCCTCACCCGCGCATCGCTCACCAGACCTGCCCCTTCACCGCCGCCCGCATCGCGTCGGCGATCGCCAGCGCGTCGCGGTTGGCAGACACGTTGTGGACGCGGAAGATGTCGGCGCCGCGCTCGCGCAGGAGCACGCTCGTCGCCGCCGTCGCGACGTCCGGCTCGGGATCGCTCCGGCCGGTCGCCCCGCGCACGAAGCGCTTGCGCGAGGTGCCGACGAGAAGCGGATGGCCCAGCGCCTTCAGCTCGCCGAAGCGGTGCATCAGGATCATGTTCTGCGGCCCGTCCTTGGCGAAGCCGAAGCCCGGATCGAGCACGATCGCCTCGCGCCGGATGCCGGCCGTCTCGGCGATGCGCAGCGACTCGCGCAGAAAAAGGAACTGGTCCTCGATCACGTCCGGCAGCGCTTCGCGCTCGCGGCCCGTATGCATGAGGCAGATTCCGGCGCCGGTCTCCGCCGCGACGCGGGCGATGCCCGGGTCCTTCTGCGCCCCGAAGACATCGTTGACGATGTGGGCTCCGGCCGCGACCGCGAGCCGCGCCGTTTCCGCCCGGTAGGTGTCGATCGACAGGACGAGCCCCGGCCGCCCGGCCAGCGCCTCGATCACCGGCAGGACGCGGCGCTGCTCCTCGATCGGCTCCACCGGCGTCGCGCCGGGCCGGGTCGACTCGCCGCCGATGTCGACGATCGCCGCGCCGGCGGCCGCCATGGCGAGCGCCGCGGTCGCCGCGGCGTCGACGTCGGCGTAGCGCCCGCCGTCGGAGAAGCTGTCGGGCGTGACGTTGAGGATGCCCATGATCGCGGCCGTCTCGCCGAGCGGCACGCTCGCGCCGTGGCCGACCGCCCAGGCACCGTTCGACGGGTCCCGAATCGCCATGGCGCGCCTCCTCTCGCCCTGTTCACATGCCGTTTAGGGCGCCGTGAGCTTCCCGCGCAACCTCTTGTTTTCGCGCGACGATAGGATAGCCTCGACCCGGCCCGATCAAGGGCTTGCGGGGACGGAACACGATGCGCGCGGCGGCATGGCTCTTGGCTGGTCTTGTGACGACCCTCGGCACGGGCGTCGTCGCTCACGCCGCCTCCATCAAGGAGCGCACCAGCTACTTCGCGGTTCGCGGCTCGACGCTGGAGGAACTCGACGCGGACCTCCAGCGCGCCGGCCCGCTGGTCGCCGCGACCGGCGCCCGCCATCCCGGCGCGACGGAGGTGCGCTTCGACGGCAGCGTCAGCTATCGCGAGACCTCCTCGACCTGCCGCGTCGGCAAGACGGACCTGCGCCTCGATCTCAACATGATGCTGCCGCGCTGGAAGGCGCCGCGCCGCGTCGACGCCGAAACCAGGCTCGTCTGGAAGACGCTCGAGGACGACATTCGCCGCCACGAGAAGCAGCACTCGGCCATCGCCAAGACCTGGCTGAAGAAGATGGAGAGCGCGATCCGCAACCTGCGACCGGAGCGCGACTGTTCCGCGATGGAAGCCCGGGTCAACCAGGTGACGAAGCGCTATCTCGCCGCCCACGAGCGGGCGCAGCTGGAGTTCGACGCGAAGGAAGGCCGCGAGGTCAACCGCCGCCTCCAGCGCGCCCTCGTGCGCAACCTGGAAGCCATGGCCGCCCGCTGAAGCGCGAGGCGGCTGCGGGCGGGCCCTGACCCGCCCGAGAGCCGGCGTCAGGCGACGCCGAGCTTCTTTTGAAGGTTGGTCGAGGAGGTCGTGTACTGGAACACGACGCGGTCGTCGGGGTGGACGATCTTCTTGGCGGCCTGCGTCATCAGCGCCGCCTCGTGGAAGCCGGAGAGAATCAGCTTCAGCTTGCCCGGATACCAGTTGATGTCCCCGATGGCGAAGATGCCGGGCTCGGAGGTCTCGAACTTCGCCGTGTCCACGGGAATGAGGTTCTCGTGGAGGTTCAGGCCCCAGTCGGCGATCGGCCCGAGCTTCATGGTCAGGCCGAAGAAGGGCAGCAGCCGGTCGGCCTTCAGCTCGACGTCGCCGTCGTTGCCCTTGATGAGAACGCCTTCCATCTGCCCGTCGCGGCCGACGATTCCGGAGACCTGGCCCATGGTGAAGCCGACCTTGCCGGCCTCGCGCAGCGCCATCATCTTCGACACGCTGTCGGGCGCGGCGCGGAACTGGTCGCGGCGGTGGACGAGCGTCAGGCTCTTGGCGATCGGCTGCAGGTTCAGCGTCCAGTCCAGCGCCGAGTCGCCGCCGCCGACGATCACGACGTCACGGTCGCGGAAGTCGTCCATGCGGCGCACGGAGTAGAAGACGCTCTTGTTCTCGAAGGCCTCGATGCCCGGCACCGGCGGGCGCTTGGGCTGGAAGGAGCCGCCGCCCGCCGCGATCACGACGACCTTGCACTCGATCTCCTCGCCCTCGTCGGTCGTGACGACGAAGCCGCCCTCGTGCAGGCGGTCGAGCTTCTGGACCATCCGGTTGAAGTGGAAGGTCGGGCTGAACGGCTCGATCTGCTCCATCAGCCGGTCGGTCAGGCCTTGGCCCGTGATCACCGGCCAGGCGGGAATGTCGTAGATCGGCTTCTCGGGGTAGAGCTCCGCGCACTGGCCGCCCGGCCGGTCGAGGATGTCGATCAGGTGGCACTTGAGGTCGTAGAGGCCGAGTTCGAATACGGCGAACAGGCCGACCGGCCCGGCGCCGACGATCACGACGTCGGTCTTGGTGCGTTCCATCGTCTCTCAAGCTCCGAGAAGAAGGCGGGCCGGCGACACATCGGCCGGCGCGAAAGGATCTGGCGTGCAGGCATGGCCCGAGACACGCGCCGATGCCAGGATTCGGCGTTCAATCTCCGGCTCGCCCGCGGATGTTTTTTGCGCGCGAACGCGCCGCGGCCTCAGGCCTGCCGCTCGGGAACGCTGAGGACGAGGCCGTCCAGCTTGTCCGAGATGCGGATCTGGCAGGACAGGCGGGAGTTCGGCCGGACGTCGAAGGCGAAGTCCAGCATGTCCTCCTCCATCGGCTCCGGATCGCCGACGATCTCGCGCCACGCCTCGTCGACGTAGACGTGGCAGGTCGCGCAGGCGCAGGCCCCGCCGCATTCGGCGTCGATGCCCGGCACGTCGTTGCGGATGGCGTTCTCCATCGCGGTCGAGCCGTTGGGCGCGTCGATGTCGAAGCGGGTCCCGTCGAAGGCGATGAAGGTCAGTTTCGTCATGAATCGGGCCTGTCGGGGTCGGCCGACCCCACGTCGGCCAAGTCCTGATGGGTTATGGTGCGCCGCCAGCCGCGTCAACCGCGGCCGGCGTCGCACGGGGACGCGCGCAGAGCGCTCGCCAGCGCCGCCGCCTCGCCGAGGAGCCGGGCCACTGCCGCCGCACCGTCGGCGGACGGGTCTCCACCCGCGACCTCGCGCGCCGCGGCCTCCAGTCGCCGGGCGCCGAGATTGGCGGCCGCTCCCGCGAGGCGGTGGCCGAGCGCGGCGCGTCCCTCCGCGCCGGCCCGATCGAGGTCGCCCGGCAGCGCCTCGACCTGCGCCAGCAGCATGAGTAGAAGCTCGGCCGCCAGCGCCTCGTTGCCCATCGTCTGGGCGCGCAGATGGTTTTGGTCGATCAGGAGCGCGAGCTGCGGGTCGGCATGGCGCGTCTGGTCCGGCATCGTAGTCAAACCCGTTGGAATACGCGTTCATCGCTCGGGATGGTTACCCGCGGCGCTCGCCGTTTGTCAGCTTTTTCGCCGGCTCCTTGTCCGGCACGTTAACCTTCTGTTTAAACTTGTAAGGATTCGAGGCTTTAGCGGTTTCCTTCGAGGCCTTCCAAAACTACGGTATTGACGCGGGGATTGTCTCGTCGCGCCTTCGTTCGGAGGCGTGACGTGGGTCGCCATGGCGCACCGGGTCGACGGGGAACCGGCAGGCTGCCCTGGCGTCTATGCGACCGTCCTCCATGTAACGAGTATCGAGGCGCGCGAAATGTCCAGAATCAAATCCCAGGACGCCCTATCCGACGACGCGATCAACGAACTGGAGGAGGCCCTGCGGCTGGACCTCGACAGTTCGGAAACGGCGCAGGCGGGCGATGCCGAGGACGCGCCGGGATTGGAGGGATCCTCCACGGGCCGGGTCGAGATCGAAACGCTGGATGCCAGCGAGATCGACATCCAGTTCGCCATGGACCGCTTCGATCGGACTCTTGAGGAAGCGACGGGCGCCTTCATGGCCGCCGACGACGCCGCCGAGCGCGACACCGCCGCGCTCACGCCCGCCGAGGCCGCCCTCGGCGTGACCGGCGCGGGCGCCGCTGCGCTCGCCGCCGGCGCTGCCGCGCGCTCCGGTCCGGACTCCGCCGCTTCGGTTGAACCCGCCGCCTCGACCGTGCGTCCGGTCCTGCGGCCCGCCGCCGATGCCGCGATCGAGAACGACGCCCGCTTCTCCGCTCCCGCGCCCGAGCCGGTCGCCGCGCCTCAGGCCGAACCGGAGGCGCCGAGCTTCAAGCAGGCGCCCGCCAACGACGAGCAGCGTCGCTTCTCGGTCATGGCGCAGGGCCTTCTGAGCCGCCGCGCGTCCAAGACGCCGCTCTGGATCGCTGCCGGCGCCTCGGCGCTGTGGCTTCTCGGCGTCGGCTTCGTCGGCATGTCCCTCGCCGACGACGGCGTCGCCGCGGCCTCCGGCACCGGCGCGCAGCAGGCCGCCTTCTTCGGGCTCCTCGCCGCGGCGATCGTGCCCGTCCTCCTGATCTTCGCCTTCGCCGTGATGGTTCGCCGCTCGGCCGATCTGCGCCTGATGAGCCGCTCCATGGCGGAGGTGGCGCTGCGCCTCGTCGAGCCCGAGACCATCGCCACCGAGCGCGTCGCCGCCGTCGGCCACGCGATCCGCCGCGAGCTCTCGGCCCTGTCGGAGGGCGTCGACAAGGCGCTCGGCCGCACCGCCGACCTCGAAGGTCGCGTCCAGTCGGAAGTGGCGGCGCTCGAGCGCTCCTATGCCGACAACGAGGTGAAGATCCGTCGCCTCGTCGAGGACCTCGGCGCCGAGCGCGAATCGATGCTGCAGCACGCCGAGCGCCTGCGCTCCTCCGTGACCGGCTCCCACCAGCGCCTCGCCGAGGACGTCGACAGCGCCTCCGAGCAGATCCTCCAGCGCATCGAGAGCGCCTCGGACCGCTTCACCCATCTCCTGAACGAGCGCGGCACCAGCCTCGCCCAGGACTACCAGGCCCGCCAGACCGAGCTTCTCACCCTCTTCGCCGAGCGCAGCCGCTCGATCGACGAGGATCTCGCCCGCTACGGCGACGGCCTCGTGTCGCGCCTTGAGCAGACTGCCGAGACCGCGACGAGCCTCCTGCGCGACCGTTCGGAAAACCTGGCGCGTCTCTTCGAGGAGCGTTCGACAGAGTTCGACAACCGTGCCGCCGCCGCCCACGCCCGCTTCGCGGCCCTCGGCGACGAGATCGGCCAGCGCATCGAGACGTCCGGCACCGCCGTCGTCGGTCTTCTCGAATCGCGCGGCGGCAGCGTCGCCCGCGAGGGCGAGGCCTTCCTGTCGCGCATCGTCGACGTTCTCGACGAGCGCGACCGCGCCTTCCAGGCCCGCAGCGCCGCCTTCGAGGAGCGCAACGCCGCCTTCCTCCAGCGCCTCGCCGAGATGCTCGACGCCCGCGCCGGGGAGATCGACACCCGCACCGGTTCCTTCGTCGACACGCTGGATCAGGCGATCGGCGAGCGCTCGAACCGCGTCAGCCTCCTCCTGTCCGACGCCAACAGCCGCACCCTCGGCGATCTCGACCAGCGCCTCGACCGCCTCGACGCCGCCCTCGGCACCCGCGGCACGCAGCTCGTGGAGACGATCGAAGCCCGCGCCGCCGCGATCCAGGCCTCCAGCGATCGCATCGACGCCGCCCTCCAGGAGCGCACGGCGACCTTCGCCGATGCGCTGGCCGAGCGCGCCCGCGAGATCAGCGCCGCCTTCGCCCGCGGCGAGGCCGAGCTGACCAGCGCTTCCCAGGACGCCGTTGCCCGCGCCGGCACGACGCTCGACGAGCGCGCCGCTTCGCTGCGCGAGATCATGGACGAGCGCCTCGCCCGCCTCGCCGTTCTCGCCGAAGCGCGCACCGCCGAGATCGGCACCGCCTTCGACGCCCGCCTCGGCAACTTCGACGCGGCGACCGCCGAGCGCCTCGACGCGCTCCAGACGAGCGCCCAGCGCATCGACGCGGCGCTCGCCGGCGTCGCTTCGGCCGTCGACCAGACGCTGGCGACCCGCCGGGCCGAGATCGAGTCAGCCATCGAGCGCGGCACGAGCGGCCTCGTCGGCGCGCTCGACAACCGCGCCGCCGCCTTCGAGAGCCTCATCGGCAACCGCGTCGAAGAGCTGGAGGCGAGCCTCGCCTTCGCCCACACCAGCCTGTCGGGCGGTCTCGACGAGTCCTCGCGCGCCCTCGCCGCCTCGCTGGAAAAGGCGCTGTCCGACGTTCGCGACCTCCTCGACGGCGCCCGCTCCGGCCTGTCCTCCAACATGGAAGCCGGATCCCAGACGCTCGCCGCCCTCCTCGACGAGCGCCGCGCCGCCATCGAAGGCGTGGTCGAGACCGGCAACGACAACCTCGCCAACAGCATCGACAAGCGCATCGACGTCGTCGCGCACATGCTCTCGGATCGCGGCGCGATCATCCAGCGGGCCATCGAGCAGAGCTCGATCCGCCTCGTCGGAGAGTTCGACGAGCAGGCCCGCCGCGTCGTCGACGAGCTCGCGGCGCGCCAGGACACCCTGCGCGGCACGATCAACGCCGACATCGAGATGCGGGCTGGGAAGCTCGTCGCCGACATGGGCGAGCGCGGCCGGCAGATCTCGGCCGATCTGGCGACCAACGCCGACGAGGTCGCCTCGACCCTGAGCAGCGCCGTCGAGGCGTTGAACAGCACCGTTTCGGCGCGCGCCCTGGAGATCCGCCAGCTCGCGGACAGCATCGGCACGACGCTGGCGGCCGGCGTCGACGAGCGGCTCGCCGTCATGCGCGCGGCCATCGACGACGCCCGCACCGACCTTCTTCTCGACATCGACACGCGCGTCGCGCAGCTCGGCAGCGACCTGTCGCAGCGCATCGAGGAAAGCCGAGGCCTCGGCGAAACGCAGGCCCAGCAGATCCTGGCGGCAGCTGAGGAAGCGCGCAGCCTCCTCGTCCAAGGCGTCGGCACCAACGTGTCGAGCCTGTCGACGCTGCTCGACCAGACCCGCACCGGGCTCCTGTCGGGCCTCGAAGAGCGGACCGCGCGCCTGCGCGCGGTGGTCGAGGAAGCGCGCGGCGGCGTCCTGGAAGGTCTCGACGAGCGGGCGCGCCAGCTCTCGCTCGACCTCACCGACGTGGTGGAGCGCGCCGAGCGCGTTCTGTCCGAGCGCGCCGATGCCCTGTCCAAGGCCGGCGATCAGGTCCGCGATCTTCTGGAGAGCGGTCTCGGCGAGCGCGAGGAGGCGATCCGCAAGGTCGTCGACTCGGCGGCGGCCGGCCTCTTCGACGGTCTGGACGAGCGCGCCCGGCGTCTGGCCGGCGAGCTGGAGACCGGAGCCGAACGCGTCACCAAGCAGACCGAAACCCACGCCGCCAACCTCGTTGCGGCGAGCGAGCGGCTCGAGGGACTTCTCGACGGCGGCCTCGCCGACCGGACGCGCGATCTCCATGCTGCGCTCGACGCGCTGCGCGTCGATCTCCTCGGCGGCCTCGACGAGCGCACGGCCTCGCTCACCTCGGACTTCACTGAGCGCACCCTGCGCCTCGGCGAAGGGCTCGACGCCCGCACGGCGGCCCTGCGCGGCCTCGTCGACGATATTCGCGCGGCGGTGACGGAGGGCCTCGACGAACGCCTGACGGCCCTGCGCGGCACGCTGGAGAACGTCCAGGCTCCCGTCCTCGACGATCTCGACGAGCGCCTGTCGCGCGTCTCGACCGAGATCGAGGCCGGTCGCGCCTCGATCCTGTCCGGCGTCGAGGAGCGTCTCTCGACCCTCTCGGATGCCCTTCTCGAAGCCGACCTGCGCTGGCAGTCGGTGTTCGACGAGCGCCGCGCCACGCTCGCCGCCACGATCGAGGACGCGTCGCGCACCGCCGCGGCGACCCTCGGCGACCGCGCCGACGACGTGCGCCGCGCCATCGAGCAGAGCGTCGGCGACGTCACGCAGTCGCTGGAGATCCGCAAGGACGACCTCATCGCGGCGCTGGACACCAACGCCTCGGCCATCACCGGCGCCTTCGATCAGCGCAGCGAAGCGCTGACCGGCGCGCTGGAGCGCGGCCTCGGCAACGTCGAGCGCACCCTCAACGGACGCGCGGCCGCCCTCGCCGACACGCTGCGGGCGACCATCGCGGAAACCGGCGCCGCGCTCGCCGCCGAGACGGACCGTGCCCGCACCTCGCTCGAGTCCGAGGGCGAGCGCATCGCGGCCTCGCTGCGCGGCGTCGACGGCACCATCCTGGCCTCCAGCGAGGAAGCGCGCGAGCGCATCACCGCCGAGGCCGACCGCCTCGCCGATCGCCTGGCGGCCATCGCCAGCGACTTCTCGGCCAAGGCCGAGACGATCCGCACCGACCTGTCGGGGGAGACGCGGACGATCGCCGACGAGGTCACCACCGCCGTCGGCACGCTCCGCGAACTGTCGCAGGAAACCCGCGGCAAGCTCGCCGACGAGTCGCGCGCCCTCACCGCCACGATCGCCGATGCCATCGCCGGCATGCGGACGGAAGCCGAGGCGGCGCACGGACGGATCAGCGGCGAAGGCGAGTCCTTCGTGATGCGCGTCGCGGACGCCTCGAACCTCATGCGCCTGCAGATCGCGGAAGGCCGCGACGGCCTCACCCAGGCTGCCGGCAACCTGACCGGCGACCTGACGGCGCTCGTCGAGCGTCTGCGCACTGAGACCGCCGAGGCCCGCCAGGGTCTCGGCGCGGAGAACCTCGGGCTTCGCGACGACATCGTCGCGGCGACCGAGGACCTGCGCCGCGAGATCGGCGCCGCCCGCGGCCGCCTCGCCGACATGGCGACCGGCTTCGTCCAGCCGCTCGACGCGGTGGGCGAGCGCCTGCGCACCGAGCTCGAAGCCATGCGCGACGAGTTCGTCGGCCAGACCGAGAGCTTCGCGGTCAACCTGTCGGAGGCCGCCGAGGCCCTGCGTCAGGCGAGCGAGGCCGCGCGCGACCAGATGTCCGGCGACGCGACCGGCATCATCGAGCGCCTCGAAGGCGCCGTACAGACGCTCAGCGCCCGCACGGAGGAAGCCCGCGGCGCCCTGGAAGCCAACACCGACGGCTTCGGCAAGCGCATTGCCGGCCTCTCCTTCCAGATTCGCGGCGAGACCGAGCGCGCCACCCGCGCGCTCGAATCCGGTGCGCAGCGCTTCTCCGAGGAGCTCGCCGTCCTGTCGGCGCAGCTCGTCGAGCGGCTGGGCGACTCGGCTGGCGGCATGCGCGGCGACCTCGACGCGGCGACCCAGCTCATCCGCCAGGAGCTCGCCACGGCCTCGCAGTCCATGCGCAGCGAGCTGGTCGGCGTCGCCGAGCAGATCCGCGGCGACGTCGTCGGGGCATCGAGCAACCTCCTGAAGGACGCTGAGGCCGCGCGCGAGACGATCCTCGGCCAGAGCGGCGACCTCGCCATGCAGCTCGCCGAGATGTCGGAAGCGATCCGCCAGCACACGGAGGAAGCGCGCCAGCTCATCGTCGAGAGCGCCGGAACCTTCGGCGAGGAGCTGAGCACCCGCGTCGACCAGACCGAGCGCTCCCTCGCCTCCCGCGCCCGCACGGTGGTCGACGAGATCGCCGAGCGCACGGACGCCCTCGTCCAAACGCTCGCCGAGCGGACGGCCGAGATCGGCCGCATCATCGAGAGCCAGTCGGACCCGATCGTCGAGCGGCTCAGCCGCAGCGGCATCGACGCGGCCGGCTCGATCACCGAGGCCTCGCGCTTCGCGGCCGAGCAGCTGCGGCAGGAAAGCCAGGTCCTCGTCTCGGCCCTGACCCAGCAGGCCGGCAACGCCGCCGCCTCGATCGACGCCCGCGTCGCCGAAACGACGGCTGCCCTGGAGCGGCAGACCAGCGAGACGGTCGCGGCCATCGAGCGCCAGACCATCCAGACCGTCGAGAGCCTGGAACGCCAGTCGAACCAGACCGTCGAAACGCTGGAGCGTCAGGCGAGCCAGACCGTCGAGACCCTGGAGCGTCAGGCCGACCTGACGGTCGAGACGCTGGAGCGTCGGACGGCGGAAACGGTGGCGAGCCTCGGCTCCACCGCCTCGGCCATCCTCAGCGCGCTGGACGAGAAGTCGGCGGCCGCTCACAACGCCGTGGCGGAGATGCGCGAGCAGCTCTCGACCGACCTCGGCGGCCTCGTCGAGCGCTTGTCGCAGACGAACGGCTCCGTGCGCAGCCTCGTCGAGGAGGCCGCGGGCAATCTCGGCGCCATCGACGTCGCGCTGCGCGAAACCAGCGAGCGCTTCCGCGACGGCGCGCAGGAAGCGGCGAACTCGATCTCGCTCTCCTCGCGCCTCCTCGACGGCAACGTGACGAAGCTCGATGAGCTGTCGGCCTCCGCCTTCGGCAAGGTCGCGCGGATCGGCGAGAGCTTCCGCGAGCACGGCGAGCAGCTGGGCGGCATCGCGCAGCTCCTGGAAGGCTCGCAGGCGAGCCTCGCCGCAACCGTCGAAGGCCGCGCGAGCGGTCTCGAGGAACTCTCCGGGGCGCTCGTGCGACGCTCGGAAGAGATCGGCGAGCTGATGCGCGGCTTCGAAACGCTGGTCGACGGGCTGTTCGAGCGCGCCGACGAGCGCTCGCGCCTTCTCACCTCGCGCCTCTCCAGCGAGGTCACGCAGTCGGTCGGCGAAGCCACCCGCCAGATCGACACGGTCGAGGAGCGTTCGCGTCAGGCCGCCGAGGAGCTGCGCGGCACGATCCAGGGCATCGTCCAGGAAGCCACCGCGCGGTTCTCGGAAGCCACCTCGGAGGTGCGTCGCACGGCCGAGGAGATCCGCGGCGAGCTGCAGTCCACGCGCGGCGAGATCAAGCGCGGCGTGATGGAGCTGCCCGAGGAGACCCGCGAGAGCGCGGAGGCCATGCGTCGCGCGGTCGCCGACCAGATCCGCGCCCTGCGCGACCTGTCGGAGATCGTCTCGCAATCCGGCCGCGCCTTCGACGTCTCGCCGCGGCGCGGCAGCGGCGGCGGCGCAGCGGCGGCGACGGTCGCGGCTGTCGCAGCAGCCCCCGCGCGTCCCGCCCCGAGCCGTCCGGCGCCGGCGCCGGTCGCGCGCGCCGAGGAGGTTCCCTCGGTCGCCCAGGCTGTCGAGGATCTCGACTTCGATCTCGGGCTCGGCTCGGCGCTCGACGAGGAGATCCGCGGCGTTCAGGCTCCGACGCCGGCACCGACGAGCTTCGCGGGCGACCTGCGCGGGTCGAGCTTCGAGGCGGCCCGCCCGGCTGCGGCTCCTGCTCCCGCGGCACCTGCGGCGCCGCTCCGCCCGGCGGCTCCGGCCGAGGACGAGAACCGCGGCGCGGCCCGTGCGGGTGCCGGCGGCTGGGTCTCCGATCTCCTGCGCCGCGCCTCGCGCGAGGAGCAGGAGCAGGCGTTGCGTCCGGTGCAGCCGGCTGCGCCGGCCTCGCCCCGCGCCGAAGCGCCCGCGCCGCAGCGCTCGCCCGACCAGATGGTCGACAGCCTGAACTCGCTGTCGGTCGACATCGCCCGGGCGATCGACCACAACGTGTCGATGGAGCTGTGGGACCGCTATCGCCGCGGCGAGCGCAGCGTCTTCACGCGCCGGCTCTACACGATGCAGGGCCAGCAGACCTTCGACGAGATCCGTCGCAAGTATCAGCGCGACGGAGAGTTCCGGAACGCGGTCGACCGCTACATCGCGGACTTCGAGCGCCTGCTCGGCGACCTCGCCCGCAACGATCCGGACGGCGCCCTGTCGCGCCGCTACCTCTCGTCGGACACCGGCAAGGTCTACACGATGCTCGCCCACGCCTCCGGCCGTTTCGACGGCTGAGGCGACGAGCGCCGGGCGCCCGGTCCAGGCCGGGCGCCGCACGGCGGCGACAAGCGAACGGACATGAAAAAGGGCGGGACCTCGCGGTCCCGCCCTTTTTGCATTCCCACCTCGATGCGAGGGTCAGAACAGGGTCAGCGCCCAGGTCACGATGTCGGCCGACACGCGCTCGAAGGCGGCGTCCAGGGCTGCGACGAAGTCGGCATTGGCGCGGCCGCGCGCCGGCACGGTGGCGTCGAAGATCCGGGTGCGCACCACGGTGCCGTTGCGGTCGTTCAGCGCCTTCACCGAGATCTCGACCACGGCGCGCGGCGCGCCGGCGACCTGGATCTCGAACTTGCGGATCTCCATCACGAGCTGGAAGTCGATCGCGAGGCCCTGCCCCGGCACGCCGACGGCGCCGATCCGCTGGGTGTTCTCGAAGGCCTGCAGCAGCCGCAGCTGCACCATGCGCGGCAGGCGGTCGCTCCACTGGCTGCCCGCCAGGAACTCGACGCTCTGCTCGGACGGCTTGACGACGATGTTCTGGCTGTCGAGCGTCTTCAAGGCCGTCGGCTCGGGGATCAGCATCTGCGCGCGCGAGCGCCCGGGCACGGGCTGGGCGAGCGTCGGCGCGGAGATCTCGTAGGTGTCCGGGGGCGCCGCGCTGAGGCAGGCCGAAAGGCTCAAGCCCGCGATCCCCAGCATCAGAACCCGTCCCAATCCGCGCATCACAGTCCCTTCGACCTTGGCGGGCGCATCCTCTGCGCCCGAATGTTTCACGACGGGTCCCAGACCGGCCTCAGCGGCGCGTGCGTCCGTCATACTGCTTCACCTCCTCGCCGCCGTAGATCAGCCGGCTCGGATCGGCCGAGAAGTCGCTGACGGCGCGGTCGATGCGGTTCACCGACTGCGTCACGTCGCGAACCAGCGTCTGCACTTCGCGCAGGCCCTGGCCGGAGAAGCGCTCGATGTTCGCGGCGATCGGGTCGAGATTGGCCTGGAAGTTCCGGGCAGTGTCGCGGATGGCGGCGAGCGTCTGCGAGATCTCGATGCCGAGGCCGCCCGATCCGGGCCCGCCCTCGAAGACCCGGCCGAGCGAGCTGACCACGCCGTCGAGGCGTGCCGAAGCGGCGGCGACGCGCTGGCTGGTGAGCTGCGCGTTTGTGATGACGGAGTTGATGTCCTCGCGCCGGTTGCCGATGTCTCGCGCGACGGAGGCGATCTGGTCGGCCGCGACGGCGACGTTGTCGGTCGCCGCCGACACATTGCCGATGGCCGCGTTCAGCCGCTCGGCGTCGAAGGCGACGAGGATGCGGTCGAAGGCCTGGCGCGTGCCGTCGAAGCCGGCGATCACCGAGTCCACCGTGCCGATGGTGCGGTTGACGCCGTCGATCACGGACTGGATCTCGCTCGTCTTGGCCGCGATCCCCGCCGTCAGCGTGTCGACGTTGCCGACGACGGCGTTGACGCGGTCGGCGTCGATGGCGGCGACGAGCCGGTTGGCCTCTTCGGCGGCGGAATCGATGCGCCTCGCGGCGCTCGCCACGTCGCGGCTGATCGGACCGACGTTCGACAGGGCCTCGTCGATCGAGTCGCGGTTGGCATCGACCCGCGCGACGAGGTTGGCGACGCTCTGGCTCGCGCCCGACACGTTCTCGATGGCCGAGGCGATCGCGCCGCTCTGGTCGTTGATGGTGCGGGCGATGCCCGAGATGTTCTCGACGGCGGCCGAGACCTGATCGGCGTTCACCGCCGCGACGATCCGGCCGGCATCGGCGAGCGTCGTGTCGAGGCGCGCGGCAACGCTGGTCGCCGAGTCCGACAAGGGGCCGAGATTGGCGAGGAAGCGGTCGATGCCGGCCGTGTTCGACGAGATGGCCTCGCCCACGGCCCGGAAGCTGTCCGCCGCGCCGCGCACGGACGCCACGGCGTTCGACACGTCGTCGGACGCGGTCGACAGGTTCCCTGTGATCCGCTCGGCATTGGACACGATGGCGCTGACCTGCACCGGATTGACCGCCTCGATCACGGCGCGGGCCGCCGCGATGGTTTCCGGCAGGCCTTCCGCGACGGTGTTCGCCGTGTTCGCGAGCTGGCCGAGGCTGTCGAGGAAGTTGTCGATGTCGTCGGAATTGTTGGCGAGCGAGGCGGTGAAGCGGTTCACGTTCTCGGAGGTCGCTGCGACGTTCTCGACCGTGGTGCGGACGGACGGGCTGAGCGTGCCAACGAGGTTCTCGAATTCGCCCAGGATGGAGTTGGTGCGGTCGGCGATGTCGCGCGCCGTCGCCAGGATGTCGGTGACCTCGGAGGGCCGCGCGGTGATCACCGGCACCGTGCCCTGCTCGAGCGCCGAGGCGACGATGTCGCGATCATCCGTGCGGCCGCCGCGCAGGCCGATGAAGGCGAAGCCGGTGAGGCCCTGGATGCCGAGGCTCGCTTCCGTCGAGGTGCGGATCGGCACGCCGGGGTCGATCTCCGTGTTGGCGATCACCACGCGCGGATTGTTCGGATCGATCCGCAGGGAGGTGACGAGGCCGACCGGCAGGCCGTTGAAGAGCACCTGGCTGCCCTGCTGGAGACCCTGGACGGAGCCCTCGATGCGCACGATCAGCGGGATCCGCTCCGAGCCGCGCTGCGAGAAGACGGCCCAGTAGGTGAAGCCGATGGCCAGCAGGAGGACGACGATCGTGAAGAGGCCGACGCGGACGTAGTTGGCTCTGGTTTCCATGTCGCTCAGGCTCCTTGGGGCCCTGCGGCGCCGGCAGCGCCCTGGTCGTCGGTCGCGATGGTGCGCGCCCGCTTTCCGTGGAAGTACGATTTCACCCAGGGGTGATCGAAGGACAGCATCGTGTCGAGCGGGCCTTCCACGAGCACCTTGCGGTCGCCGAGGACGGCGATGCGGTCGCAGGCGGTGAACAGGCTGTCGAGGTCGTGGGTCACCATGTAGACGGTGAGGCCGAGCGTATCGCGCAGGGTCATGATGAGCTGGTCGAAGTCGGCCGCGCCGATCGGGTCGAGGCCGGCGGTCGGCTCGTCGAGAAAGACGATGTCGGGGTCGAGCGCCAGCGCGCGGGCGAGCGCGGCGCGCTTGATCATGCCGCCGGACAGTTCCGAGGGGAACTTGTCGGCGGCGTCGGGCGCCAGGCCGACGAGATCGAGCTTCAGCCGGGCGAGCTCATCCATCAGCTTGGGCGAGAGCGTCAGGTATTCGCGCATCGGCACCTGGACGTTCTCCAGGACGGTCAGCGAGCCGAACAGCGCGCCGTGCTGGAACAGGACGCCCCAGCGCTGCTCGACGGCGAGGCGCTCGTCGGTCGAGGCGCGCTCGTAGTCGATCCCGAAGACCTCGATCGTTCCCGCCTGCTTGGCGTTGAGCCCGAGAATGGTGCGGAGCAGCACCGACTTGCCGGCGCCAGACGGACCGACGAATCCGAGGATCTCGCCGCGTCGCACGTCCAGCGACAGGTTCTCGAGAATCGCCTTGCTGCCGAAGCGAACCGTGACGTCGGTCGCCCGGATGATCACCTCGGACTGCGTGCTGCCGTGGTCGGCCCGGCCGTTCGTTGCCATGCGGTCAGAGTCCGAGCGAGGCGTAGAAGATGGCGAAGAAGCCATCCATCAGGATCACGAGAAAGATCGACTTCACCACCGAGGAGGTGACGTGCGCGCCCAGGCTCTCGGCGCTGCCGCCGACCTTCATGCCTTCCGAGCAGGCGACGATGGCGATGACGACGGCCATCACCGGCGCCTTGATGAGGCCGGAGAAGACGGTGAAGAGGTCGACCGACGACTGGAGCCCCTGCAGGAAGCTGGCCGGCGTGATCCCGGAATAGAGCGCCAGCGCGAACATGCCGCCGGCGATGGCCGCGAGGTTCGACACCACGGTCAGGAGCGGCAGCGCGATCAGCAGCGCCACCATGCGCGGGAACACGAGGACGCCGACCGGATCGAGGCCGATGACGTGCAGGGCGTCGACCTCCTCGCGCATCTTCATCGAGCCGATCTCGGCCGTGATCGCGCTGCCGGAGCGGCCGGCCACCATGATGGCGGTGAGGAGCACGCCCAGTTCGCGCAGGACGAGGATGCCGATGAGGTTGACGGCGTAGAGCTCGCCGCCGAAGCGGCGGAGCTGGAAGGCGCCCTGCTGCGCGAGGATGGCGCCGACGAGGAAGCTCATCATCGCGATGATCGGCACGGCCCGCAGGCCCATCCGGTCGAGCTGGCTGACGATCGCGGCGCCGCGAAAGCGCGTGCGCCCCGTCGCGCGGCGAACCGCGCCCTCCACCGTGCCGCCGAGGATGCCGACCGCCGCGACCAGCTCGCGCCCCATGGCGACGACGCTCTCGCCGAGGTCGGCGACGATGTCCGTCAGCGGCGATCCCCGGGCCGGCTTGGCGGGCGCCGGCTCGCGATCCATGGCGCGGCGCACGGCCGCGAAGAGCGCCTCGTCGCGCGGCTCGATGCCGTCGATCCGCACCGCCCGGCCCTCGGCCTTGAGGTCGCGGGCCACACGCTCGACGAGCAGCGCGCCGGACGTGTCGATGCGGTGGATGCCGGACAGGTCGAGCGCGACGCCGCGTCCCGCATCGCCCTTGGCCGCTGATCCGATGGCGGCTTCGACGCTGCCGACGGTTCGCGCCAGCCAGTCGCCGGACAGGCGCAGCACCAGCTCGTCGCCGGCGTTTCCGGCGTCGAGGCTGGGCGCGGCCACGCGGCGGCCGATCGCGGTCGTCTGGGCTTCGGCGGTTTCGGACATGAGCTGGCTGCGAGAGTTCCAATCCGGCCGTGCGGGCGGCGCGACAGGCTGCTGGAGGACCGATACGTCGGGAATGCGGCGAACCGCGTTCAATTCATTGATGATATTGGCTGAGCTAGGTAAGGGCTGACGAGGCCGTCATCAGTGGTCGGGAAAGGATTTGCGATGCGGCGCGTCGTTTCGGTCACAGTTCAACACTTCCCGCTCGCGGCGGCCTTCCGGATCGCGCGCGGCGCGAAGACGGAGGCCGTGGTGGTGGTCTGCGAAATCGCGGACGGCGCTGCCCTCGGGCACGGCGAGTGCGTGCCCTATCCGCGCTACGGCGAGACGGTCGAGGGCGTCGTCGCGGCGATCGAGGCGATGCGCCCGGTGCTGGCGGACGGGCTGGACCGCGAGGCGCTTCAGGAGGCGATGCCCGCCGGGGCTGCGCGCAACGCGGTGGACTGCGCCCTGTGGGACCTGGAGGCCAAGCGCTCGGGCACGCGCGTCTCGGTGCGGCTCGGCATCGACGCGCCGCGCCCGATCGAGACCGCCTTCACCCTGTCCCTGGACGAGCCGGACGCGATGCGGCGGGCGGCCGAGGCCGCGGCGCACCGCTCGCTCCTCAAGGTCAAGGTCGGGGCGCCGGGCGACGCCGCGCGCATCCGGGCCGTCCGGGCCGGCGCGCCGCGCTCGCGCCTCATCCTCGACGCCAACGAGGGCTGGAGCGAGGACACGATCCGGGAGAACATGCTGGCCGCGGCGTCCGTCGGCGCGGCGATGGTGGAGCAGCCTCTCCCCGCCGGCCGCGACGCGATCCTGGCGCATATGCCGCGCCCGGTGCCGGTCTGCGCCGACGAGTCCCTGCACGACCGGGCGGGCCTCGCCTCGCTTCTCGGCCGCTACGACTTCGTCAACGTCAAGCTCGACAAGACCGGCGGCCTCACGGAAGCGCACGCGCTGGTGTCCGAGGCGCGGCGGCTCGGCTTCGGCGTGATGGTGGGCTGCATGGTCGGCTCCTCGCTCGCCATGGCACCGGCGGTTCTGCTCGCTCAGGGCGCCGAGATCGTCGACCTCGACGGGCCGCTCCTGATGAAGGCCGATCGCGAAGGCGGCCTCGTCTACGAGGGCTCGAACGTCTGGCCGCCCGCCCCGGATCTCTGGGGGTAACGCAGCGCGATCAGGATCGCCGCCGCCGACAGGACCGCCATGGCCGCGAAGGCGTGGCCGTGGAAGGCGGCGTAAAGCGGACCGGACGCCAGCGTGGCCAGGGCCGTCAGGCCGGTCTGCAGCGCGAAGCCGACGCCTTGCGCCGAGCCGATGCGGCCTTCGCCGATCGAACTCGCGATCGTCGCCTGGAGCGCCACCCAGGCCAGGCCGAAGGTGAGGCCGTGGAAGGCGCCGAGGATGGCGAAGCCGGCAAAGCCGAGGTCGAAGCCCATGGCGAGCCAGCGGACGATGCCCGCCCCGGCGCTGATCAGCAGCAGCGTGCGGACGCCGAGCCGCGGCGCGACACCGCTGGAGAAGCGGAAGACGAGGATCTCCGCGATCACGCCGACGCTCCAGAAGACGCCGATCGCCGTGCCGGAATAGCCGAGATCCGTCCAGAGGATCGAGGAAAAGCCGTTATACATGGCGTGACTCGACTGGACGAGGCCGAGCGCCAGCATGGTGGTCATCAGCGGCGCGATGTCGGCGCCCGGCTTCAAGCGGCGCAGCAGCCCGCGCGGCGCGATGACGGGCGCCGGCGTCGGTCCCGTCGGCAGCGGCGAGGCGAAGCGCGGGCGCCCGACGCGCGGCGCGGCGAGCGCGGCCAGCGCCGCGACGAGAAAGGCCGCCGTCATCATCGGCAGGAAGGCGTCGATGCCGAATCGCGCGATCGCGAAGCCGGAGACGAGGTTGACCGCGACGAAGGCGAGCGAGCCCCAGAGCCGGGCGCGCCCGTAGTCGATGGACAGGCGCCGGACGCCCGACAGCGCGATGGCGTCGGTCAGCGGCACGAGCGGCGCCCAGACGAGGCAGACGAGGACGGTCGCGGCGAGGATCGCCGGAAAGCCGCCGACGAAGAAGAAGACGTTGACCAGGACGGCCGAGGCGAAGGCCATCAGGAGGAGCACGTCGGCGCGGTCCGCCGCGCGGTCGGCCCGCTGCAGGATGGCGGGAACGGTCAGGATGCGCAGGCCCGTCTGCAGCGCCAGCACGATCCCGACCTCGTCGGCGCTCAGCCCTTCGGCCGCGAGCCAGACCGGAAAAAAGGGCATGAACAGGCCCAGGCTGACGAAGTCGGCGGCGAAGACGAAGGCGATGCGCTTCTGGAACAGGCTCCGCTCGTCGGCGACGTCGATCGCCCCCTCATGCGTCGGCGCCACCATGTCCGTCCTCGATCGTGCCCCGTCGCCGCGCGTCGCTCCGCCCGGCGGGGGAGGCATAGACCGGAGGCGGAGCGGATGCCACGCCGTTGCGAATCACATTCCGGGCGGCTGATGTTTCGGGCGCGTGAAGAGCCGGGCGGAGATCCGCCGCGCGAAGGTGGGTCGAGCGACGGCGACCGGATGGTTGGCGAGGGCGAGAGCCGCGACCTCGACGAAGCGCTCGGCGCAGGCCGCCCAGGTGAAGGCCTCCGAGCGCTCCAAGGCGTCGGCCGGATCGAGCGTGAGGGCCTTGAGGCAGGCGGCCCGCAGGTCCTCGTCGAGGACGCCGGCGCTGGTCTCGGCGATGACCTCGACCGGCCCCGGCTCGGGAAAGGCTGCGACGGGAATGCCGCAGGCGAGCGCCTCGAGGAGCACGATGCCGAACGTGTCGGTTCGCGAGGGAAAAACGAAGACGTCGGCCGCGTTGTAATGGTCGACGAGCTCGTCGCCGACCTTGGAGCCGATGAAGCGCACGTCCGGGTAGCGCGCCTTCAGGGACGTCAGAGCCGGGCCGCCGCCGACCACGAGCTTGGAGCCCGGCAGGTCGAGATCGAGAAAGGCTTCGAGCCCTTTCTCCGGCGCGACGCGCCCGACGCAGAGGAAGACGGGCCCCTTGAGCCCGAGATCGACGCCGGGGCGCGGGCGGAACAGCGCGCGGTCGACGCCGCGCGTCCAGGTCACGAGCCGCGTGAAGCCGCGGGCGGCGAGCTCGCGCCGCACCTGCGCCGTCGGCACGAGGCAGGCCGCCGCCGGCGCGTGGAAGCGCCGCAGAAGCGCGTAGGTCAGCCGCTCCGGCACCGGCGCCCGGCGTCGCAGATATTCGGGAAAGCGCGTGTGGAAGCTCGTCGTCAGCGGCAGCTCGAGGCGACGCGCCGCGGCCCGCGCGCTGAGGCCGATCGGACCTTCGGTCGCGACATGGACGACGTCCGGCGCAAAGGACCGGATGCGGCGCGCGAGCCGTCCGGGCGTCGTCAGCGACAGCCGGATCTCGGGATAGGTCGGGCAAGGCAGCGTCCGGAAATCGGCCGGCGAGACCACCAGCACCTCGTGGCCCGCCCGGCGCAGCTCCGCCACGAGGTGGGTGAGCGTCCGCACCACGCCGTTGATCTGCGGATGCCAGGCATCCGTCGCGAGGAGGAAGCGCATGGCAGGCGAGACCGGCGCGGCGCTCAGGCCGCCTCGACGACGCTGGGCAGGTCGTCGATCTCGACCTCGGCGCCGCGGCCGCGGCGCACGGGAACGCGTCGCGCTTCCTCGGCCCAGCGGATCAGCTCCAGCGTCCCGTCCGGCCGCTCCGCGACGGCGGTGCAGCTTTCCACCCAGTCGCCGGTGTTGACGTATTCGATGCCTTCGCGCTCCGCCAGCTGGGCATGGTGGATGTGGCCGCAGATGACGCCGACGCAGTCCTGTCGCCGCGCTTCCTCGGCGAGGGTCTTCTCGAACTCGCCGATGAAGTTGACGGCGTTCTTCACCTTCAGCTTCGCCCAGGAGGACAGCGACCAGTAGGGGAAGCCGAGCCGGCGGCGGACGTTGTTGAAGACGCTGTTGACCGCCAGCGCCGCGTCGTAGGCCCAGTCGCCGAGATAGGCGAGGATGCGGGCGTTCTTCACCACGACGTCGAACTCGTCGCCGTGCATGACAAGGAAGCGCCGACCGTCCGCGGTCACGTGGACGTCGTTCAGCTTCACCTCGATCCCGCCGAAATGCTCGCCGGGAAAGTCGCGGACGAACTCGTCGTGGTTGCCGGGGATGTAGACGATGCGCGTGCCCTTGCGGGCCTTGCGCAGGAGCTTCTGCACCACGTCGTTGTGCGGCTGCGGCCAGTGCCAGGAGCGCTTCAGCCGCCAGCCGTCGACGATGTCGCCGACGAGATAGATCGTGTCGGCGTCGTGGACGCGCAGGAAGTCGACCAGGAGCTCGGCCTTGGCCGCCTTCGAGCCGAGATGGACGTCGGAGATGAACAGCGTGCGGACGTGCCGGACGGTGTTGAGCTGGTGCATCGTCGCCATGCCGGGGCTCCCTCGATCACACGAGGCAGGCTTGCCCGAGTCCCATATCAGCCATGTGACAGTCGGCCCGTTCCCCGCGACGTGGCCCCTCGTCGACAGCCGGCTGTTGCACCCTCGCCATCCGCCTCTTAGAGACGAAGCCATTCCGCAAACGGGGATCGAGCGATGCAGCAGGACCAGGGGCAGAACGAGCGGCCGGCGCGCAGCGACCTGGACGAGCAGGCGCTGTTCTACCATCGCCATCCCAAGCCCGGTAAGCTCGCGATCCGCGCGACGAAGCCTCTCGGCAACCAGCGCGACCTCGCGCTCGCCTATTCGCCGGGCGTGGCCGCGCCCTGCCTGGAGATCGCGGCCGATCCCAGGCTCGCGGCCGACTTCACCTCGCGCTCCAACCTCGTCGCGGTCATCTCCAACGGCACGGCGGTGCTCGGTCTCGGCAATATCGGGCCGCTGGCCTCCAAGCCGGTGATGGAAGGCAAGGCGGTCCTGTTCAAGAAGTTCGCCGACATCGACGTCTTCGACATCGAGGTCGACGCGCTGGAGATCGACCGCTTCTGCAACACGGTCGAGACGCTGGAGCCGACCTTCGGCGGCATCAACCTCGAGGACATCAAGGCGCCGGAGTGCTTCGAAATCGAGGCGCGCCTGCGCGAGCGGATGCGCATTCCCGTCTTCCACGACGACCAGCACGGCACGGCGATCATCGTCGCGGCGGCGGTGAGGAACGCCCTCCTCCTGTCGAGCAAGGACATCGGCTCGGTCAAGATCGTGACGAGCGGCGCCGGCGCGGCGGCCCTCGCCTGCCTCAACCTCCTGGTCGAGCTCGGCGCGCGCCGCGAGAACATCATCTGCACCGACATCGACGGCGTGGTCTACAAGGGCCGCGAGAAGGGCATGGATCGCTGGAAGGGCGTCTATGCGGTCGAGACGGACAAGCGCACGCTGAAGGAAGCCATCCAGGGCGCCGACATCTTCCTCGGCCTCTCGGCCGGCGGCGTGCTCAAGCCCGAATTCCTGGAGGCGATGGCGCCGAACCCGCTGATCCTGGCGCTCGCCAACCCGACGCCGGAGATCATGCCGCAACTCGCCAAGGATGTGCGGCCGGACGCGATGATCTGCACCGGCCGCTCGGACTTCCCGAATCAGGTCAACAACGTCATCTGCTTCCCCTTCATCTTCCGCGGCGCGCTGGACTGCGGCGCCCGGGCGATCACGGAGGGCATGAAGAAGGCTTGCGTCGACGCGATCGCGGCGCTCGCCCGGGAGGACGTTTCGGAAGTCGCCGCCAAGGCCTACGGCTCTGACACGCCGGTCTTCGGCCCGACCTACCTCATCCCCTCGCCCTTCGATCCGCGCCTCATCCTCAAGATCGCGCCGGCCGTGGCCAAGGCGGCGATGGACGAGGGCGTCGCCGAGCGGCCGATCGCCGATTTCGAAGCCTATCTCGACAATCTCAACCGCTTCGTCTTCCGCTCCGGCCTCCTGATGAAGCCGATCTTCGGGATCGCGCGGCGCTCGGGCAAGCGGGTGATCTTCTCCGACGGCGAGGACGAGCGGGTCCTGCGCGCCGCTCAGGTGCTGATCGAGGAGGAGATCTGCCAGCCGATCCTGATCGGGCGCCCGAGCGTCATCGGCACGCGCCTCGAGCGCTACGGCCTGCGCATCCGGCCGGGCCCGGACTTCGACTTCGTGAACCCCGAGGACGATCCGCGCTACCGCGACTACGTCGACCTCTACTTCAAGAAGGTCGGCCGCCGCGGCGTGAACCCGGACACGGCGCGCACCATCGTGCGCACCAACACCACCGTGATCGGCGCGCTCGCCGTCGCGCGCGGCGAGGCGGAGGTGCTGATCTGCGGCCTGGAAGGTCGCTACGCCCCGCACGTGCGCGACATCCAGCAGGTCATCGGCCGGCGCGAGGGCGTCGCGAAGTTCGCCGCGATGAGCCTCCTCATCGGCAACAACAGCGCCAAGTTCTTCCTCGACACCTATGTCCAGCGGAATCCATCGGCCGAGGAGCTGGCGGAGATGACACTGCTCGCGGCCGCCGAGATCCGCCGCTTTGGCCTGACGCCCAAGGCCGCCTTCGTGTCGCACTCCAACTTCGGGACCGACGACACGCCGGACACGCGCAAGTTGCGGCACGCCGTGAAGCTCGTGCGCGACGCCGTGCCGGATTTCGAGGTCGACGGCGAGATGCACGGCGACGCGGCGCTGAACGAGGCGATCCGCCGCCGGCTGATGCCGGATTCGACGCTGTCGGGCGAAGCCAACCTCCTCGTCTTCCCCAATCTCGACGCGGCCAACATCACGCTCAACGTCGTGAAATCGATGACCGACGCGCTGCATGTCGGCCCCGTCCTCCTCGGCGCGGCGAGCCAGGCTCACATCCTGACGCCGTCGGTCACGTCGCGGGGCGTCGTGAACATGTCGGCGATCGCGGTGGCGGCGGCCGTGCAGAGCGGCTCCGCCAGCTAAGGATTTGCGGCCAAGGGCGATAGCCGGGGAAAGCCCAAAATCGGCCTGGAAGAATACTAAGCGATCCTAAATACCGGCCCTCGAAGCATCGTACGAGGAAAGAGGGGCGGGCATGTCGAACGCCGGCGCGGGATCGTTTTACGGACTGAGCCGCAGGGGTCGCGCAGGCGCCCTCGCCGGCATGGTGGGACTGGGTGCCCTGTCGATCCCGGCCGCCGAGGCCGGTCCCATCGCGATGCCCCCCGTGCAGACTGCGGGGTGCGTCGGCGCGGCCTGCGCGGCGCCCGTGATCCTGGTGCAGGACGGCGGCCTGATCGGGCGCATGCGCGAATGGCGAGGCTCCGAGCGGGTCGCGCCGCGGCGGGTGATCCGTCAGCGCGCCTCGTTCGAGCGCCGGCAGGCGCGCCGCTCGCGGCCGGCGGCCGAGCGTCGGCGGCCCCGCGCGCCCGAGGGGCCGGTCTACGCGCATGGCGGCACCTACACGACGATGTGCGTGCGCAGCTGCGACGGCTACTTCTTCCCGATCAGCTTCTCCACCACGGAGGACCGGTTCGACGCCGACCAGCAGGCCTGCCAGGCGCGCTGCCCCGGCATGGAGGTCAGCCTCTACGTCCACAAGGTCATGGGCGAAACGAGCGATCAGATGCGCTCGATCTCGGGCACGCCCTATACCGACCTCACCAACGCCTTCCTGTACAAGCTGAAGGGTCCGTCGCAGGATCCGGAGACCTGCGGCTGCCGCATTCCGACGCCGGTGCTCCAGGCGGTGCCCGCCTATCTCGAGGAGGAGCCGAAGGCCGGGCCGCCCGAACTCTGGACGATCCCGGTCCCGCGCTGGCGCCCGGACCCGAACGCCCCCGCCGCGATCGAGACGGCGACGCTCGAGGACGCGCCGAAGAAGACGATCAGGGTCGTCGGGCCAGCGTTCTTTCCCGACCAATGAGCGGCAGGAGCTCCGACATCTCCGGGCCGTGATCGAGGCCGGTCAGCGCCTGGCGCAGCGGCATGAACAGGGCCCGGCCCTTGCGGCCGGTCTCGGCCTTGAGGCGGTTCGTCCAGGTCTTCCAGGTGTCGCGGTCGAAGGGCCCCTCCGGCAGCCGATCGAGCGCGTCGCGCACGAAGGCGCGGTCCTCCTCGGCGAGGTCGACGGCCGGGCTCGGCGCTCCGTAGACGATGCCGGCCCACGCGGCCGCATCGGCCACGCGCGCGCAGTTGCCGGCGACAGCGCGCCAGAACGCCTCGCTCTCGGCCTCCGGAACGCCGAAGCCGCGCAGGGCAGCCGCGACCTCGCCGTGCGGCTTGGCGTGGACCAGTTCGGCGCTCAGCCGGTCGAGTTCGGCCGGATCGAACTTGGCGGCGGACTGCGAGACGGCGGACAGGTCCAGCCGCGCGGCGAGCGCGTCGAGGCTCGGCAGCGCTTCGATCGAGCCGGACATGCCGACCTCGATGGCGAGCGAGGCGACGGCCATCGGCTCGTAGCCCTCCGCCCGCAGCGTCCGGAGGCTGAGCGAGCCGCTGCGCTTCGACAGGCCCTCGCCGCTGACGGTGGTGAGGAGATTGTGGTGGCCGAATCGCGGCGGCACGAAGCCGAGCGCTTCGAACAGCGCGATCTGGACGCCGGTGTTCGTCACGTGGTCGTCGCCGCGGATGACGTGGGTGATGCCGAGCTCGCCGTCGTCGACGACGGAGGGCAGCGTGTAGAGGTAGCTGCCGTCCTCGCGCACCAGCACGGGATCGGAGAGCGAGGCGAGGTCGACGCTCTGGGACCCGCGCACGAGGTCGTCCCACTCCACGATCGTCCGGCGCGGCTGCAGCGGGTCAGCCTCGAAGTTCGGCAGGAGGAAGCGCCAGTGCGGGCGGCGCCCCTCCTCCTCCAGCCGTCGGCGATCGTCCTCGCTCAGCTTCAGCGCGTCGCGGCCGTAGACCGGCGGCAGGCCGCGGCCCATGAGCCGCTTGCGGCGCCGGTCCAGCTCGTCCGGCGTCTCGTAGCACGGATAGAGCAAGCCGCGGTCGCGCAGGCGGTCGGCGCTCGTGTCGTAGAGCCCGACGCGGTCGGATTGGCGGAGCGTCACGTGCGGACGGATGCCGATCCAGGCGAGGTCCTCGACGATCGCCTCCGCATATTCGGCGCGCGAGCGCTCCGCGTCGGTGTCGTCGAAGCGCAGGAGGAAGCGCCCGCCCTCGCGGGCGGCGAAGAGCCAGTTGAACAGCGCGGTGCGCAGATTGCCGATGTGGATGAAGCCCGTCGGCGAGGGCGCGAAGCGAACGAAGACCGTCATGCCCGCGACCTAGGCCAAGCCGGGCCGGCTGGCAATCAGCCTTTGCCCGGCGACAAGGGCTCGCCGGAGCCCGGCTGGAGGAGCGGCGGCTCGGCGGGCACAGGCTCCGGCACCGCGCGCGGCGCGATCCGCGGTGCGACGATCGCGAAGGCGGTGAGGCAGACGAGGCCGTAGAGCGCCATGGCGTTGATCTGCAGCGGATAGGACACGCCGCGATCGATGAGGACGCCGGTCAGGCCGGGGCCGATCGCGCTGCCGAGAACGATCGCCGCCCAGACCACGGAGCGGATCGCGCCGAGATGGCGCGTACCGTAGAGCTCGGGCCAGAGCGCGCCGACGAGCGTTCCGTTGAGCCCGTTGGAAGCGCCGACGAGCACCATGAAGACCGGCACGGCCCAGGTCGCCTCGACGTTGGCGGCGACGAGGCAGGCGAGGATCAGCGGCACGAGAAGGAACGGCAGGATCCGCACCGCCGCGAAGCGGTCGATCAGCCAGCCGCAGACGAGCACGAAGACGACGGAGGTCACCGAAAGCAGCGGGAAGGTCGCGGCGATCAGCCCGTCCGGCCAGCCGCGCAGCTCGGTCAGGTAGTTCTGGTGGAAGAACAGCGTGGTGACGACGAAGGGCGGCGCGAGAACCCCGAAACAGACGACGTAGAAGCGCCAGTCGCGCAGCACCTCGCCGCGCGTGCGATCGGGCGCGGCCGGGCGTCCGCCGGCCGCCGCCGGCTCCGTTGAGGGATCGCGCTCGCGCGCCGCGAGGGCGGCGATCAGCGGCAGCGCGAGGCCCGCGAGGATCACGGCGGCCGCGACCCAGTTGCCCCGCCATCCGACGATCTCGGCGCCGGCGAGGAACAGGAGCGGGAACAGCGCCTCCCCGCCCATGAAGCCGAGCGTCACGAGGGACGTCGCGCGCCCGCGATTGGCCGAGAACCAGCGGCCTGTCGCCGTGTAGGCTGTCTGGGACATCATGCCCTGGCCGAAGAGGCGCAGGAGGTAGATCGCGAGAAACAGGACGGCGAGGTTGTCGGCCGCCGCCATCAGGAGGCAGGCGCCGGCAAGCACCGTGATCACGACGCTCCCCATGGCCCGCGCCGACCAGGCATCCAGCAGCCGTCCGAAGAAGGGCAGCGTCGAGGCGCTGGCGAGGGTCGCGGCCATGTAGACGAGGCCGAAGCCGCCGTTCGTCAGGTCGAGCTCGCGCCGGATGTCGGCATTGGACAGGGCGATGAAGAAGGTCTGCCCGAAGGAGGAGAAGAAGCAGAGGAGGAAGCCGCCGGCGATCCAGCGGGCGTTCCGTGCGAGAAAGGACATGGGTTCGGGCAGCCTGCGGGCCTGAGAAGCGCGGAGCGGTACCGCCGGGGAAACGGACGCGTCGGCACTACCATTCCGCGGCATTCGCGGCCAGGACGGGCGGCAAGCTGGATCGAAGCCGGCTCTGCGGCGTTTGACGGATGTCGCCGACGGGTCGTAATAGCTCCGGCCATCGAATCGCAGCCGGCCGCCGCTCGCCGCGGAGACCCGGCCGATGGGCGCGAAGTGCCGCCGCCCGGCTCCGCACGTCCCGTTCAACAGAGCGGCCGCCGCCTCGCCTCGGAGACCGCGTGAACGAGATTCTCAGCCTCATCAGCCAGTTCGGCCCCGTGATCGTCTTCATCGGCACCTTCTTCGAGGGTGAGGTGTTCGCGATCATCGGCGGCTTTCTCGCCTATCGCGGCTCCTATCCCTTCGAATTCATCATCGCCCTGGCCTTCATCGGCTCCTTCCTGGGCGATCTGTCGGTGTTCCTGTTCGCGCGCTTCTGGAGCAATCACCGGTGGGTGGCGCGCTGGCGCCGGCGCGAGAAGTTCGCCAAGGCCATCCGCCTCGTCGAGCGCTACCAAGCCTTCTTCGTGATCGTGAACCGCTACATCTACGGGCTTCGGATGCCGGGGCTGATCGCTCTCGGGCTCAGCCGGATCTCGGTGACGCGCTTCCTGATCCTGAACCTCATCGGCGCCGGGATCTGGGCGACGCTCTTCACGACGATCGGCTTCGTCTTCGGCCACGCGATCGGCGCCGTCTTCGCGCGGCTCGAGGTGGTGGAGCGCGGCGTCGGCATCGCGCTCGCGGTGATCGCCGTTGGCCTCGCCGGCTGGTTCGCCTGGCGCCAATGGGGGCCGGCGCTGATGCAGCGCCGGCGCGGCAACGAGGCCGACTGAGGCCGAGTCAGGCGAAGGAGCCGACCCGCGGCAGGTGCCGCAACGTTTCCACCTCCGTCGCCAGCGCGTTCGCCGCTTCGTCCAGGCCGAAGGCGAAGGCCTCCATGCCGATCGCCCCGTAGTCGCGGCTGGAATGCAGGAGTTGCACCGCCTCGGACGAGTCGGCCGCGCCGAGCGCCACGAAGAGCGGCATCAGGTGCTCGTCGCTCGGATGGTTCTGCACGGCGAAGGGCGCGAGGCTCCGGTAGTCGAGCAGCGCCGCGCGATCGCCGGCCAGGATGCGCTCCGACATCCAGTCCGCGAAGGCGTCGACGAAGGCCGGAACCTCGGCGTCGCGCCGGCCGGACCGCACGTTGACGAAGGCGGCGCGCAGGTCGTGCGTGAACGCGCCCGAACCGATCACCAGCACGTCCTCGTCGCGCAGGGCGCGCAGCGCGGCTCCGAGCCTGTGGTGATGCTCGGGACCCGCCGACGGATCGACCGACACCTGGACCACCGGCACGTCCGCTTGCGGCCGCATCAGGTGGAGCGGAACCCAGGTCCCGTGATCGAAGCCGCGATCGGCCGCCAAGCGCGCCGGCAGGCCGGCCATGCCGAGCCGCGCGACGATCTCGCCCGCGAGC
This sequence comes from Antarcticirhabdus aurantiaca, assembly GCF_009765365.1. Lineage (GTDB taxonomy): Bacteria > Pseudomonadota > Alphaproteobacteria > Rhizobiales > Rhizobiaceae > Antarcticirhabdus > Antarcticirhabdus aurantiaca. The sequence continues at coordinate 62,912 of NZ_VTOM01000007.1, read as the reverse complement.
GCCGGATCGCCGGGCGCGGGATACTCGATCTCGTAGAGGCGTCGATCGAAGCCGCCGAAGTCGCGGATCGTGGCGGGCGCGGCGTCGGCGGATACGAGGACCTCGCCCTCCGCCTCGAAATGGGCGCTCGCCACGAGGATGGCCCGCGGCCTGGCAAGCCGGGCGAAGAGGCCGCGCAGGAAGGCCGTCGCCGGCATGTCGGCGATGGCGATGTCGGGCGCACCGTGGGAAATGAACAGGCTCGGCTGGCGCATGGAAGAGGCTCCTCGATCGTGAGGAGAACGTAGCGACCCGCACCCGCGAGCGTCAGATGCCGCGCATCCGACGCATCGTTCACCGATCCGGCATCACTCGTCGTCGCCGGCGAATTGCGGCAGGCCGTCGGTGATCTCGTAGTAGCTGCCCTTCTCGCCCACGAAGATGTGGTGCGAGGCGACGAGGCCCGACGGCTCGTCGAAACAGCCGGCCTCGATCGAGATGCGCGCGCCCTCCGCCGGCTTCCAGAACAGGACGGAGCCGCAGGTGCGGCAGAAGCCGCGCTCCGCCGCCGGCGTCGCGGAGAACCACGTCAGCGTGCCGGCATCGTCGTGGACCGTCAGCCGATCGTGGGGCACGCTCGTGCAGGCGAAGAAGTGGCCCGACTGGCGCCGGCAGGATTCGCAGTGGCAGTAGATGACCGGCCGAAGCTCTCCGCGCGCCTCGAAGCGCACGGAGCCGCAAAGGCAGCGGCCGCCATGGACCGCCGTTTCGTTCGCGTCGAGCGCGCTCATCCGCCGATCACCTCAGAAGTTCACCGCGTGCTTCTCGGGCTGGGCCACGGTCTCGCGGTCCTTCTTGAGAAGCTCGGCGACGAGGAAGGCGAGCTCCAGCGCCTGGTTGGCGTTGAGCCGCGGGTCGCAATGCGTGTGGTAGCGGTCGGACAGGTTCTCGGCGAGAACCGGCCGCGTGCCGCCCGTGCATTCCGTCACGTCCTTGCCGGTCATCTCGACGTGGATGCCGCCGGCATGGCTCCCTTCCGCCCGGTGGACGGCGAAGAAGCCCTCGATCTCGCTGAGGATGCGGTCGAAGGGCCGCGTCTTGTAGCCGTTCGCGGTGATCGTGTTGCCGTGCATCGGATCGCAGGACCAGACCACCTTGCGGCCCTCGCGCTGGATCGCGCGGACGAGCTTGGGCAGGTGGGCCTCGACCTTCTCGTGGCCGAAGCGGGTTATCAGCGTCAGGCGGCCGGCGCGGTTCTCCGGGTTCAGCTTGTCGACGAGGCGCAGCAGCGCGTCCGGCTCCAGCGAGGGGCCGCACTTCAGGCCGACCGGGTTCTTGATGCCGCGGCAGTACTCGACGTGAGCGTTGTTCTCCTGGCGCGTGCGATCGCCGATCCAGATCATGTGGCCCGAGGTGCCGTACCAGTCGCCCGAGGTCGAATCGACGCGCGTCAGCGCCTCCTCGTAGCCGAGAAGCAGCGCCTCGTGGCTCGTGAAGAAGTCGGTTTCGCGTAGGCTACGATTGTTGTCGGCGTCGATGCCGATCGCCCGCATGAACTGCATCGTCTCGGTGATGCGGTCGGCGAGCTTGCCGTAACGCTCCGCCTCCGGGCTGCCGGACACGAAGCCGAGCATCCACTGCTGGACGTTCTCGAGATTGGCGTAGCCGCCCTGCGCGAAAGCGCGGAGCAGATTCAGCGTCGCGGCCGACTGGCGGTAGGCCATGATCTGCCGTTCCGGGTTCGGGATGCGCGAGGCCTCGTCGAACTCGGTGCCGTTGATGATGTCGCCGCGATAGGACGGCAGCGAGGTCTCGCCGACCGTCTCGAAGGGCGCCGAGCGCGGCTTGGCGAACTGACCGGCGATGCGTCCGACCTTCACCACAGGCTGGGCGCCGGCGAAGGTCAGGACGACGGCCATCTGCAGGAAGGCGCGGAAGAAGTCGCGGATGTTGTCCGCGCCGTGCTCGGCGAAGCTCTCGGCGCAGTCGCCCCCCTGCAGAAGGAAGGCGCGTCCCTCGGCCACCTCACCGAGCGCGGCGGTGAGCTTGCGGGCCTCGCCTGCGAACACCAGCGGCGGAAAGCTCGCGAGTCGCTTCTCGGTATCGGCCAGCGCGGCGGCGTCGGGATAGGACGGCACCTGCTCGATCGGCTTGGAACGCCAGCTCGACGGGGTCCAGTTCGCAGCAGCCATGCACGCCTCCTTCGCCGCCCTCGTCCGGGCGGGACTTTCCATTCGCGACCGGGTTTTCGGGGTTCGAGGGTCGGTCCGGCCGATTTCGGCCGCGCCCGCATCGCGTCGGGCGCCTTTAAGCATCGTTTCGCCGAAATGTCATCTTTGGCGACGCGAGGGCTTGCCGCTCAGGGACACTGCTCCACGCGAGCGCCCGCCTCGCGCACCAGGCGGTCGAACAAGGCAGCGTCCTCGTCGGCCAGCCGGACGGCTCGCGGATAGCGCGGCGCGTGGCGGTCGGCGAGGATCGTGCGGGCGAAGCCTTCGGTTCGGGACACGAAGCGCCGCACCCCGGCTTCGCCGTAAAGCACCAGGAACCCTTGCAGCACGGCGTCGAGGTAGGACTGCAGGATCGGCGGCGCGGCGGCGCCCTCGACGGTCGCCAGACGCGGCGCCTCGTAGATGTGCAGCGGAACGCCCGACAGCGGCGGCGCCTCGATCGTCACGCGGGCCGGCTCGACGATGCGCCGGTCGTAGCCGACCTCGCGCTCGTCCACCGCGGGCAGGTGGTCGGCATGATCGTAGACGACGACGCCCTGCACCACCTCGCCCTCCTCCCGCGCGACCGACAGGAGCGCGGGCCCCAAGTCGCCGCCGCGCGGCGTCCAGAAGCGGCGCCAGCCCACGACTTCCGCCCGGCGGATCGCCAGGAACTTCGTGCGCAGCGTCAGCCGGTTCACCAGCGAGCCGTAGCCGAAATAGGCGACCACCCGGCCCGATTCGCCGAGGCGCCGCAGGTCCGGATCGTCGGGATGGATCTCCATGAAACCCCGCTGGATCGCGTGTCAGGCCGCGACCCGCTCGCCCTTCTCCAGGCGATAGGTCGGCTCGTACATCGTGACCAGCTCCTCGGCCGCGGTCGGGTGGACCGCCATGGTCGCGTCGAACTGGTCCTTGGTCAGCCCCGCCTTGACGGCGATGCCGAGGAGCTGGCTCATCTCGCCGGCATCCGGCCCCAGGATATGCGCGCCGACGACCTTGCGGGTGCCCGCGTCCACCACGAGCTTCACCAGCATCGTCTCGTCGCGGCCCGACATGGTGTTGCGCATCGGCTTGAACTTGGCGCGGTAGATCTCCACCGAATCGAGGCTCGCCGCCGCCTGCGCCTCGGTCAGGCCGACCGTGCCGATCTCCGGCTGCGAGAACACGGCGGTCGGGATCGTGTCGTAGTCGGGCACCGTCGGCTTGTTCTTGAAGGCCGTCTCGATGAAGCACATGGCCTCGTGGATCGCGACGGGGGTCAGCTGCACGCGGTTCGTCACGTCGCCGACCGCATAGACGTTGGGCGCGGTCGTGCGGGAATAGCGGTCGACCTTGACGGCCCCCTTCTCGTCGAGCTCGACGCCGGCGTTCTCGCAGCCGAGATCCTCGGTGTTCGGCTTGCGACCGATCGCCAGCATCACCTCGTCCGCATCGTGGACGTGGCCCTTCTGCGTGTGCGCCTCGAAGCGGCCGTCGGCCTTCTGGCGCACCTCGACGAGCGTGTCCTCGCAGTCGATGCGCACGCCCTTCTTCACCATGGCCTGATGCAGCTCGTGGCGCAGATCGTCGTCGAAGCCCTGGAGGATCTCCTTGCCGCGGTAGATCAGCGTCGTGCGGACGCCGAGGTTCACGAAGATGTTGGCGAACTCGACCGCGATGTAGCCGCCGCCCAGGATCACGATCGATCCCGGCAGCCGCTTCAGGTGGAAGGCTTCGTTGGAGGAGATGCAATGCTCGGCGCCGGGCAGTCCCGGAAACGGGTTCGGCCGCCCGCCGGTCGCGATCAGGATCGTGCCGGCCGTGATCCGCTTGTCGGTCGCGACGAGGCGGATCTCGTTCGGACCCTCGATCGTCGCGCGGCTGCGCAGGATCTCGACGCCGGCCTTTTCGAGGTTGGTCGCGTAGATCCGCTCCAGCCGGTCGATCTCGCGATCCTTGTTGGCGATCAGCGTCGGCCAGTCGAACGAGCTGGGGCCGACCGACCAGCCGAAGCCGGCCGCGTCCTCGAAGGCCTCGGGGAACTGCGAGGCGTAGACGAAGAGCTTCTTGGGAACGCAGCCGCGGATGACGCAGGTCCCGCCGTAGCGGAACTCCTCGGCGATGGCGACGCGCTTGCCGAGAAGGGCGGCGCGGCGTGCCGCCCGCACGCCCCCCGAGCCGCCGCCGATCACGAAGAGGTCATAGTCGAACTGGATATCGGCCACGCGCGGAACACTCCTCGACGAAACGAAAAAGGCGGCTCGAACGAACCGCCTCCACGTAGTGCAGGATGCCGCGCCGCGCCAGCCGAGCGGCGGCGCTCCGGCGATCTCAGTTGCTGGCGGCCGCGCCCGTGGTCGGGGCGGCGACGCCGCCCTCCGCGGCGCCGGCCGGCGCGTTGGCGGCGACGATCTGGCGCATGCCCTCGCCGGCGCTGGTGCGCAGGTCGCGCATGATGCCGTTGGCCCAGACGTCGGCGGCCGACATCATCTCGCGCGTGGCGACCGGCCCCTGCGACAGGAGCTTCTTGCCCGCGTCGGTCTGGTAGAAGGCGGCGATCTCGTTCAGCTCCTGCTCGGTGAAGAGCTTGGCGTAGACGCGGGCCACCTCGTTCTCCAGGTCACCGCGGCGCGCGGCCAGCTCGATCGCCTTGTCGTCCACCATGGTCGAGATTTCGCCCTGGAGGTTCGGATTGTTGACGATCAGCTCCGCCTTGATCTGCGTCGCGGCGTTGAGGAGAATGTTGTCGAACTGCTCGGTGGCCTGGATGGCGCCGATCGCGCTGCGCGCGGCGGCGAGATGGCCGCTGCTGATCTCCTGCGCCTGGACCGACGCAGAGCAGACAAGCATCAGGCTCGCCAGAAGGGTGCCGCGAAGCGTCCTTGCGCTGAAGATCATGGAAATCTCGTCTCCGAAGGTTTGAACGTCGTTCAACGTCTGCGTCCGCCCCGCAGGCCGCAGAGGCGACCCGTCACGGTGGCTTTTACGGCGCGGGCGGCCGGGCGATCAAGGCTTGATGCGAGACAGGCCGCCGCTACCCGCGACGATCGCCTCGCTGGCCAAGCCGATGAACAGGCCGTGCTGAACGACGCCGGGAACGTCCAGGAGCGCGCGCGACAGCGCTTCTGGATCGGGAATGCGGCGGAAAGATGCATCCAGGATCAGGTGGCCGCCATCGGTGATGAACGGCCCCTCGCCCGCCTTGCGCACCGTGATGTCGCCCGACAGGCCGAGCGACGCCGCGACCTTGCGGATCTGGAGATAGGTCGCGAAGACGCCGAAGCCGTTGACCTCGATGGGCAGCGGGAAGGCGCCAAGCATCTCCACGACCTTGGTTCCGTCGGCGATCACGATCATGCGCTTCGAAGCGCTCGCGACGATCTTCTCGCGCAGGAGCGCGCCGCCGCCGCCCTTGATCAGCGCGAGACCCGGCCCGATCTCGTCGGCGCCGTCCACGGTGACGTCGAGCTCCGGGCACTCGTCGAGCGGCACAGTGGGCACCGAGCAGGCCCGGCAGAGCGCTTCCGTGCGCTCCGAGGTCGCGACGCCGACGATCGACAGGCCGCCGCTCACCCGTTCGGCGAGGACGCGCACGAAGGCCTCGGCGGTCGAGCCCGTGCCGATCCCGACGCGCATGCCGTCGCGGATCTCGTCCGCGGCCGCCCGGGCCGCCGCCGTCTTCAGTTCCGCCGCATCCGCCATGAACAAGCTCCTCCCGTCCGCGTCATCAAGCCTCTAGAGGCTCGGCGCGGGCGGAGGCAAGCCTTTGCCCGCGTAAGCCCTTCCTTAAGCGCGGCGTGGCTGAATGTTCCGATCCGCGCCGTTCGAAAAGCGTGTCGATCCTGCCGCAGGGTGCGTCGGATCGGCGGCGCCTCGCCGGTGCGGCGGTTGACCTCGCGCCCTCTCGCGCTTCAACCGTCACACGACGAGGCGGCGGCCGGGGCAATCGGCGATCGCGCAGGAACGGGACAGGGCATGAGCGTGGCGCCGACCGCCATCTTCGATCTCGACGGGACGCTTGTCGATACCGCGCCGGACCTCGCCGCGAGCCTCGACCACTGCCTGGCCGCGGCAGGCCTTCCCCTCGCCGGCCTCGCCCGCATCCGCCCGCATGCCGGCCACGGCGCCCAGGCCATGCTGCGCCTCGGCTACGACTGGGCCGGCGCGCCGCTGTGGGGCGACGAGCTCGCCGGCCAGACCGCGCGCTTCCTCGCCTTCTACGAGGCCAACATCGCGGTGTCCTCCAAGCTCTATCCCGGCGCGACGGACGCGCTCGACCGCCTGGCCTCGGCCGGCTTCCGCCTCGCCGTCTGCACCAACAAGACGGAGCGCCTCGCACGCCTCCTCCTGGCCGGCCTCGGCCTCGACGCGCGCTTTTCGGCCATCTGCGGCGCCGACACCTTCCCGGCGCGCAAGCCCGATCCCGTCCACATCCTCGGCACGCTCGCCCAAGCGGGCGGCGAGGCGTCGCGCGCGGTGATGATCGGCGATTCGCGCACCGACCTCGACGCGGCGGGCGCGGTCGCGATGCCCTCCGTCCTGATGGACTTCGGAGACGCCGCCCTCGACGCGGACGACCGCGCCAAGGCCGCCCTTATCCTGCCGAGCTTCGACGCGCTCGACGCCTCGAGCCTCCTGTGCCTCGCCACGGGACGTCGCCCCATCGACGCCCATCATCGGCCCCCGCTCCTCGCCGCGGCCGCCGAATAGCGCCGGCACGCAAAGCGCCGGCCCAAAGCCGACGCCGTGTTGACGAAACGATCAATCCCGACGTATATCGCCTCACCACCGCCGAGGCGCTTCGCCCGACGGCCAGGGCGCGTAGCTCAGCGGGAGAGCACCTCGTTCACACCGAGGGGGTCACAGGTTCGATCCCTGTCGCGCCCACCATTATTCGACATGACATCGTAGTTTGACGAAGCGGGCCACCGTGATCGCGCGGTGAGATCGTGGATGACGACGTCCGATGGCCGGACGGGCGTTGCATCGATTCGAGCGGCGAAGCTGCCCGCATCCAAAGGCATCCTCCCGAGGCCGCCGGTTGAGCGGTGTGTTCACGGTCAAGCGAGGCGCGCGGCGCTTCGGACACGTCGGATCGGGATGTGAGCGCCGGTCCGGCAGGGGCCGGGGGCCATGGCAGGCGGTCGACTGGGATCGACGAGCCACGCCGAACCCAATCGTTGACCGTCGCCGCCGCGACGATGGCTCCCCTTAAGGCCGCTGCGCCTCAGACTACGATGTTCGAGCCGCGGATGGCTTCGCAGACGGCGTCGGTGACCTGGCGCGTGGTGGCCGTGCCGCCAACGTCGGGCGTTGTCACGCCGCTGCCGGTGACCGTCTCCACCGCGTGCATCAGACGCTTGGCGGCGTTGGGCTGGCCGAGATGCTCCAGCATCTGCGCGGCCGTCCAGAAGGTCGCGACGGGGTTGGCGATGCCCTTGCCGGTGATGTCGAAGGCCGAGCCGTGGATCGGCTCGAACATCGAGGGGAAGCGACGCTCCGGGTCGATGTTGCCGGTCGGCGCGACGCCGAGGCTACCGGCGAGCGCGCCGGCGAGATCCGACAGGATGTCGGCGTGGAGGTTCGTCGCGACGATGGTGTCGAGGCTTTGGGGCTTGAGCGTCATGCGGACCGTCATCGCGTCGACCAGCATCTTGTCCCAGGTCACGTCCGGGAACTCGCGCGCCACCTCGGCGGCGATCTCGTCCCACATCACCATGCCGTGGCGCTGGGCGTTGGACTTGGTGACGACGGTGAGGAATTTGCGGGGCCGCGACTGCGCGAGCTTGAAGGCGTAGCGCATGATGCGGGTGACGCCGACGCGGGTGAAGATCGCGACCTCGGTGCCGACCTCCTCGGGCAGCCCGCGATGCGCGCGCCCGCCATGGCCGGAATACTCGCCTTCCGAGTTCTCGCGCACGATCACCCAGTCGAGGTCGCCCGGCTTCACGCCCGCCAGCGGCGACACGATGCCCGGCAGGATCTTGGTCGGCCGCACGTTGGCGTACTGGTCGAAGCCCTGGCAGATCGGCAGGCGCAGGCCCCAGAGCGTGACGTGGTCCGGAACGTCCGGCGCGCCGACCGCGCCGAAGAAGATCGCGTCGAAGGCCTTCAGCCGCTCGATGCCGTCCGCCGGCATCATCGCGCCGTTGCGCCTGTAATAGTCCGACCCCCAGTCGAAATGGGTGATGTCGAGCTTGAAGGTGCCCTCGCGCCGTTCGAGCGCTTCGAGGGCCTGAAGGCCGGCGGCGATCACCTCGGGGCCGATGCCGTCGGCGGGAATGGCGGCGATCTTGTAGGACTGCATGGGAGACTTCCGGGTCAGGTCACGGGGGAGCGCCGGGCGGATCCGGCCGCTCAGTGGCGGAGGTTAGGATCAGGGCTGCTTGGCGTCGGCGAGGAGCTTGCTCCAGCGCTCGATCTCGGACTGGAACCGCTCGTCGAGGGCCGCGGGCGTGGCGAGGTCGGACGGCACGGGCGCCGTTCCGAGACCGGCGAAGCGCTCGATGACGGTCGGGTCGGTCAGCGCCTTCTGGAGCGATACGGACAGGCGCTGGCGGATCGGCTCCGGCGTGTCCTTGGGCGCCCAGATCGCGTGCCAGGCAGTGATCTCGAAGCCGGGAACGCCGCTCTCGGCGAGCGTCGGCACGTCGGGAAGAATGGCGATCGGCTTCGTCGTCGTCACGGCGTAGGGACTGATCTCGCCGGCCTTGATCTGGTTCGCGGTGTTGGTGGTCTGGTCGCACATGAGGTCGATCTGGCCGCCGACGAGGTCGGTCATGGCCGGGCCCGTACCCTTATAGGGAACGACCGTCAGCTCGACGCCCGTGGCGTCGGCGAGGAGGCGCCCGCAGAGATCCGAGACGGCGCCGACGCCGGCCGTGCCGAAGGTCGCGCCGGCCCCTTCGCTCTTCAACCAGGTCAGGAGCGCGCCGACATCCGCGGGCTCGAGATCCTTGCGTCCGACGAGGGTCATCGGCACGTCCGTGACGAGGCCGACGGAGGAGAAGTCCGTGCCCGGCTCGTAGGCGAGGTCGGGATAGAGCGCGCCGAAGGTCGAGACCGCGACGTGGTAGAGCAGCAGCGTGTAGCCGTCGGGCTCGGCCTTGACGACCTGCCCGGCGCCGAGCGAGCCGCCGGCGCCGCCGACGTTCTCGATCAGCACCTGCTGGCCGAGATCCTTTGTCATCGCTTCGGCGACGAGACGCGCGACGGTGTCGCTCGGGCCGCCGGCCGCCGCGGGAACGAGGATCGTCACCGGCTTCGAAGGATAGGCGTCCTGCGAGAAGGCCGGCGCGGCGAACGCCATCGCCACCGTCGCGAGGGCCGCGGTCAAAACGGTCTTCATATCGTCCTCCCTGGTCGAGGCGGGCCGGACCGGATCGATGTCCGAGCGCCCATCCCCTCGGCACCGCTCCCACGGCGCCTGACGGTCCCAGGCATAGATCGGGAGCCCGTCGATCCCCATGACCTCGCGATTATATTTTCTTCCGATATGATCGGGCATGGACCTGAAGCAGATGCGCTGCGTGCTGGCGGCCGCCGACGAGATGCATTTCGGCCGCGCGGCCCGCGCGCTCGACATGCTGCCGGCTGGCCTCGGCCGGCAGATCCGATCGGCGGAGGAGGAGCTCGGCGTCGTTCTCTTCGAGCGCACGACGCGCAGCGTCGTCCTGACCGAGGCCGGGCGCGACTTCGTGCGCGAGGCGCGGCCGCTGATCGAGGCGGTGGACGGCATGGTCGAGCGCCTGCGCGACCGCGGCCGCTCGGTCAGCCGCGTGATCCGGCTCGGCGCCATCGACAGCGCGGCGGCCGGGCTCGTGCCCGCGCTCATCCAGGATCTGCACGAGATCGACCCGGCCCTGTGGATCCAGCTCACGGAAGACAAGTCGATCCGGCTGGTCCCCAAGCTCCTGTCGGGGCGGCTCGACTTCGCATTGATCCGGCCCGGCGCCCGGCTCGATCCGCGGCTGCATACGCGCTTCCTACTCCATGAAACCGCCGTCGTGGCGCTGCCCGCCGGTCACGCGCTGGCCGAGCGGGCCGCCGTCTCGATCGGCGAACTCGCGGAGGTCGCGATGATCATCCCGGAGCGCCGCTCGCGCCCGCACAGCCACGACCTCACGATGAAGCTCTTCGAGGAGAAGGGTCTGACGCCGCGGATCGCGCAGATCGCCGAGGAGAAGCACACCATCCTCAACATGGTCGCCGCGGGGCTCGGCGCCGCGATCGTGCCGTCCTGGTCGTCGCGGATCGCGGTCGCGGGCGTCGCCTTCAAGCCGCTCGCCGGACAATCCGCCTCCGGCGCGAACCGGCTGCCGCTCGCCGTCGCCTGGCAGGCCCAGGTCCGCGACGCGAATCGCGACCGCATCCTCGACCTTCTGCGGGATCATCTCGCTCGCTACGCCGCGCGAGCGTAACGCCATCGCCACGCGGCGCCCTCGATGGTGAGGAGCGGCCGAGCCCGGTTCGACGAACCCGACCGACCGATGCGTCGACAATCGCTTGCCTACTGTCGCGCCGATCCGCATAATTGTCGACAGTTTTCACTGGAGGACAATCGATGCTCGACCGCCTCGACGCGCCGTCGCCCGAATTCGCGCGCCTGATGCCGGGCTTCACCCGGCACCGGATCGACACGGGCGGGGCCGTGATCAACTGCGTCACCGCCGGATCCGGGCCGGCGCTGCTCCTGATCCACGGCAACCCGCTGACGCTGGTGTCCTGGCACAAGGTCGCGCCCGCCCTCGCCCGGGACTTCACGGTGGTCGCCATGGACCTGCGCGGCTACGGCGACAGCTCCAAGCCGGAAGGCGGCGACGATCATGCGGCCTACACCTTCCGCGCCATGGGCGAGGACGCCTTCGCCGTCATGGACGCGCTCGGCCACGACCGCTTCGCGGTCGCCGGACACGACCGCGGCGCGCGCGTCGGCTTCCGCATGGCACTCGACCGCCCGGAGCGCGTGACGCACCTCTGCGCCCTCGACATCGTGCCCACCCACCACGTGCTCAACAACATCACGCTCGGCTGGGCGCAGGAAAGCTACCACTGGTTCTTCATGGCGCAGAAGGCGCCGTTTCCCGAGAAGCTGATCGGCGCCGACCTCGACTATTACATGCGCTACAAGCTGAACAAGAAGGGCGTCGGCCTGGAGATCTTCACCGCCGACGCCATGGCCGAATACATCCGCTGCGCGACGCAGGAGCAGATCCACAGCGTCTGCGAGGACTACCGGGCGACGATCACCCTCGACCTCGCGATGGACACGGCCGATGTCGGCCGCCGCATCGCCTGCCCCGTGCTTGTGCTGTGGGGCTCCAACAGCCACTGCGGCCGGCACTTCCGGCCGATCGAGGCCTGGCGCGAATGGGCCGACGACGTGACCGGCGAGGCGATCCCGACCGGCCATTACCCGGCCGAGCACCGGCCCGACCTCGTGGAGCCGGCCCTGCGCGCGCTTCTCGCGCGCCCCTCGGCCGCAGACGCGCCGGCCCGCCTCCTCGCCGGGGCCGGAGCGCCGTGAGCCCCAGGCCGATCGGGGTCGACGAGGCGCGCGCGCTCCTGCACGGCACCGGCGAGGTCGCGTTCCTCGACGTGCGCGAAGCGGCGGACTACGGCGAAGGGCACCCGCTCTTCGCCGTTCCCTGTTCCTACAACAGCCTCGAGGCCGAGGCGGCCCGGCTCGTTCCCGCGCGCGACGTTCCCGTGATCCTTCTCGGCGACGGCGGCGCGCACGACGTCGCGCAGCGCGCCGCGCGGCGCCTGACCGCGCTCGGCTACGTCGACGTTCGTCCGCTCGCCGGAGGCGCTCCGGCCTGGGCGGCTGCCGGGCACGCGCTTTATGCCGGCGTCAACGTGCCCAGCAAGACGCTGGGCGAGCTTCTGGAACACGAGCGCCATCCGCGAACGCTCGCACCCGAGACCCTCGCGGCCTGGCAGGCCGAGGGGCAGTCGTTCCACGTCTTCGACGTGCGCCCGCCCGGCGAATACGCCAAGATGCGCGTGCCGGGCGCGACCTGCGCACCCAACGGCGAACTCGCTCACCGCTTCGACGCGCTCGTGCCCGATCCTGCGACGCCCGTCGTTCTCACCTGCGCCGGGCGCACCCGCGGCCTCGTCGGGGCGCTCGGCCTCGCTCTGGCGGGGGTTCCGAACCCGGTCTTCGCGTTGGAAAACGGCACGCAGGGCTGGGCCTTGGCCGGCCTGCCTCTGGAGCGCGGTGCCCGGGCCGCGCCTCTCCCATCGCTGCCGCCGGAGGCTTTCGCCACCAGCCGGCGGCGGGCCGACGCGATCGTCGCCCGCCACGGCCTCGCCGAGATCGACGCGGCGGCGGCCGTCCGCCTGCGACGCGACGGAACGCGCGTCACCTTTGCCTTCGATCTGCGGGACGAGGAGGCGCGCCGGTCCGCGCCCGTATCCGGAGCGGAGCCGGTGCTCGCCGGCCAGCTCGTCCAGGCGAGCGACCTTTACATGGGCGTGCGCCGCGCGCGGGTGATCCTCGTCGACGATGCCGGCCTTCGCGCCGCGACGAGCGCCGTGTGGCTCGCCATGATGGGTTTCGAGCCCATTCTTTTGCGTCTCGACGCATCGAAGGCACCAGTCGATCTCGCGCCAGCCTTCGCGCCGCCCCTCCTCGCGCCCCCGTCCGGCCTCTCGCCCGAGGCCGGCCTCGCCATGGCGGCCGAGCCCGGCACGGCCGCCATGGACCTGCGCTCCTCGGAGGCGCGAGACCGCTGCGCCGTGGAGGGCGCGATCTGGACCTATCGCGCCGCCCTGCCGGACGCGCTCCCGGCGGGGACGCGGCGCGCCCTCCTCCTGGTGTCGGATGCCGGCATGGCGGCGCGGGCCGCGCTCGACCTCGCCGAGGCGGGCATCGAAGCGGCCCACCTCGTCGTCGACCCCGCCGCGATGGAGCGCGCCGGCTGGCGGCTGGACCGCGCGCCCGAGCCTTTGCCGCAGAACTTGGCGCGAGACCGGGTCTGGTTCGTTCACGACCGCCACGACGGCAACCGCGAAGCGTCGCTGCGCTACCTCGCCTGGGAAACCGGTCTCGTCGACCAGCTCGACGCGGCCGAGCGCGCAGCCTTCCGGCTGGACTGACGAGCCGCCCGACGGCGGCCACGAAACCGAAAAAGCCCCGGCGCCGAGATCATCGGCGCCGGGGCTTTTTTCCTGGGGCGGCCGGGGCGGAAAGCCGGGCCGGGCTCAGTGCCGGCCGCTCGCTCCCGCCTTGATGCCGGGCTCGGCCTCCGGCACGCTCGCCTGTCGGGCCAAGGCTTCCATGGCGGCGCTCTCGGCCTCCTCGGCCAGCACCTGCTTGCGCTTGCCCCAGGCGGTCATCGCCATGGAGAACAGCATGATGCCGAAGATCGTCATCGCGCCCGGCCGCTCGAAGAGGTAGGTCGGGTCGCCGCCGGAGAGCTGGTAGGAACGCAGGAACTCCGTTTCCAGCATGCGCCCGAGAAGCAGGCCCACCACCACCGCCGCGACGGGATAATCGAACTTCACGAGCAGGAAGCCGATCAGCGAGAAGACGAAGAGCGTGATCGGACCGGAGATCGAACCCTCCACCGCATAGGTGCCCATGGTGGCGATCACGAGGATCGCCGGCAGGATGTAGCGCGTGCGCACCCGGACGATGTTGGAGGCGACGTAGATGAAGCCGATGCCGACGAAGAGGAGGACGATCGCCTGGACGATGTTGTTCAGGATGATCGCGTAGACCATCTCCTTCTGCGTTTCGATGAACTGGGGTCCGGGCACGATGTTGTGCATCATGAAGGCCGCGAGGAGGATCGCCGTCGCGCCGCCGCCAGGGATGCCCAGCGCCAGCATCGTCGCCATCGAGCCGCCCTCGGCGCTCGCCACCGCCGATTCCGCGGCGATGACGCCCTTCGGATTGCCCTTGCCGAAGCTCGACGGGTCCTTGGAGGTGCGCTTGGTCTCGGCATAGGCGATGAGGTTGCCGAGCGAGGAGCCGACGCCCGGCACCGCGCCGATCACGATGCCGATCACCGAGCCGCGCACCAGGACGCCGGGATGGCGGAAGGTCTGCCAGCAGCCCGACAGGATGCGCGAGAGCGAGACCGTGCGCGAGCCCTCGGCCTCGATGATGTAGTCCTTGCCCGCGAGCGTCAGGAGCTGGCCGGAAGCCAGGAGGCCGATCATCGCGGGGATCGGCGAGATGCCGTCGAGAAGGCTCGGCATGCCCATCGTGCCGCGGATGAAGCCCGCCGTGTTCATGCCGATGCCGCCGAGCAGCAGGCCGAAGGCCGCCGCGAAAAGGCCGCGACTGATGTATTTCGAGCCGAGCGAGCCGATGAGCAGCATGCCCCAGACCGCGACGGCGAACATTTCGAGCGGGCCGATCTTCAGGACGATGTCGGCCAGCGGCTCCACCACCACCAGCAGGAGCAGGTAGCCGAAGATGCCGCAGATCGTCGAGGCGAAGAGCGCGTAGCCCAGCGCCTCGTTGTGCTGGCCCTTCTTCGACATGGCGTAGCCGTCGAAGGTGGTGGCGTAGGACGAGGGCGAGCCGGGTATGTTCATCAGGATCGCCGGAACCGATCCGCCGAACCCCGCCCCCGTATAGACCGAGGTCAGGAAGACGATCGCCGGGAAGAAGTCCATGTAGAGCGACATCGGCAGCACGATCGCCATGGCCATGGTGATCGAGACGCCGGGGATCGCGCTGAAGACCAGCCCGACGATGAGGCCGGGGACGATCCAGCCCCAGGATCCGGCCGAGGTGGCCATGATCCCGAAGGCCCCCATGAGAGCGTCCATGTCGATCATGATGCGGATGTCCTCTGCTGGGCCCGGCTCACAGGAGCGCGGTGACCATCGGGTAGGGCATGAGGGCCCGGAAGCCGTAGACGGAGACGACCGTGACCGCGAGCGGATACAGGACGAGCGGGAGCGGCCGGCGCTCGCCGCAGATCAGCATCGTCGCCAGCGCGAACAGGAGGATGCCGATGTCGAAGCCGAGCGTGGTGAGCGTGAAGACGAAGACGCCCAGCGCCGCACCCAGCATGGCGACGCGGATGAGCGCCCGCCCCTCCGGCAGCTTGGGCTGCAGCGGATCGTCGATCGCCGGCGCTTCCCGCTCAGCCGCGGCGTCGGCGCGGCGGAAGCATTGCGGCACGATGAAGAGGTAGAGGACGAAGACCGCGATCGCGAGCGGCTGGACCAGCAGGAGGTTGTTGATGCTGAGCGACACCGAGCGCGCGTCGATCAGGTACCACAGAACGAGGGCGGCCATGATCGAGACGAAGGCGAGGTGCAGCCAGTCGACGCGGTATTCGTGACGCATGATGCGCATGGTTGGTCTCCCGGTCTGACGAGGCGGGCGCGGCGGGCGGGGACGCAGCCGCCCGCCGCGGCGCGAGCCGCGAGGCGGGCGGAGCGCGATGAACCGCGAGAGGCTTACTCGCCCTTCAGGAGAGCCTGGTGCTTCTCCATCGTGGCGGCGTTGTCGATGAAGGCCTGCTGAGAGGCTTCCGGGCCGTACCAGGTGGTCGCCAGTTCCTGCAGCTCGAGCGCCTTGATCGCGTCGGGGTTCTTCGACGCCTTCTCCACGGCGGCGAGGATCTTGGCGTAGATCTCCGGGTTCTCGGTCTTGACCGCCGAGGCCACGACCCAGCCGCGCTGCGAGCCGTCCACGAATTCCTGCTCGATGCCCGTCGAGCCGATCGTCGGCGCGCCGGGCCACCAGGCCGGCGCCTCCTTGGCGTACATGGCGAGCGGCTTGATCTTGTCCTTCAAGGGCAGGAAGCCCTCGCCGCCGACGAAGGCGATGTCGACCTGCGCGCCGGCCGCGGCGTTTCGGGCCGGCCCGCCGCCGTCATAGGTGACGATCCGCAGCGCGCTCGGGTCGATGCCCGCGGCCTTCATCGTCAGCATCATGTTGGCGTAGTCGGCCGAGGCCGGCTGAACGCCGATCGACAGGCTCGACGGATCGGCCTTCAGCTGCTCGATCGCCGCCGCGAAGCTCTCGATCTCACTGTCGGCGCTCGTTGCCGCCAGCGTGTAGTCGCGCGAGGGCAGGTTCAGGATCGCGAAGTCCTCGAGCTTGTAGGGCGCGTTCTGGAGGAAGATCGAGAGCGGGATGTACGGCGACACCGAGGTGCACAGGATGGTGTAGCCGTCCGGATCCTGCTGCAGTGCATAGGTGTGGCCGAGCTGGGTGCCGGCGCCTTCCTGGTTGATGATCACCAGCGGCTGGCCGAGCTCCTTTTCGAGGTAGGGCGCGAAGGCGCGGGCGAGGCGGTCGTTGTAGCCGCCGGTCGCGAAGGGCACGACCACATTGATCGGGCGAGAAGGATAGTCCTCCTGCGCCAGAACCGGTGCCGGCGCCAGGAGCGCTGCCGACAGAAGCATCGCGCCGCCGATGGCGCCGAGCCGAAGCGCAGCGCGTCGCGTGAATCCGTTCATCAAATTCCTCCCGTTGGAATGACAGGCACGGGCCGGCGGAGACGCGGGCCGGGTGCCGACAGGCGCTCGAAGCCTCCCTGCCGCGGCGCGTGTCCCGAAGCTGCTGCCATTTTCGTCAACTGTCAACACCTTCATCAGGCAGACGGCACTGCTTCGGAGCCAAAGCAGGCTCCGATACGCGAGCCGCGCGAGGGACCTTGATCATCAAGAAGGCAGCACAGAAGGATGCACGAGCCTGCGCGCTCGGGAACTTCCGCGATCACGCAGCCCCGGACAGATCCGTCCGGCGCTTCGCCATATTGTAGACAGTTGACATGGACGCCGTCGTCGTCCCATGAAGTCGAAGCCGCGTAGGACCGAACGCGAGCACCACTTCATTCGGGAGGCCATGATGTTGACACAACCCGGCGGCGTGCCGGCCGTCACGCGCGAAGTCGGCGCATTCGTTCTCGGCACCGCCTGGAACGACATTCCGGACGAGGTCGTCGCGCTCGGCAAGAAGTCGATCCTCGACGGCTTCGGCCTCGCGCTGTCGGGCTCGGTCGCGCGCTCCGGCGAATACGTGCGGCGCCACCTCGCCGACCTGTCGCTCGGCACCGGCGGCGCCACCGTCATCGGCTCCGATCTCAAGGTCGCGCCGCGCTTCGCCGCCTTCGCCAACGGCGTCGGCATTCACGCCGACGACTACGACGACACCCAGCTCGCCGTCGCCAAGGATCGCGTCTACGGCCTCCTGACGCATCCGACGGCCCCCGCCCTGCCGGCCGCCTTCGCGATGGCCGAAACGCTCGGCCGCTCCGGGCGCGACATGCTCCTCGCCTATCACCTGGGTGTCGAGGTCGAGTGCAAGGTGGCCGAGGCGATCGACCCGCGCCACTACCAGACCGGCTTCCACGCCACCGCCACCTGCGGCACCTTCGCCGCCGCGTCCGCCGCCGCGCGCCTGATGAATCTCGACGAGGACGCGACCTTGCGCGCGCTCTCCATCGCCGGCTCGCAGTCGGCGGGCCTGCGCGAGAACTTCGGCACGATGACGAAGCCCTTCCACGCCGGCCGCGCCTCCGAGTCGGGCGTGACCGCGGCGCAGTTCGCCTCCTACGGCTGGACCGCGAGCGACAACATCCTCGAAGCGCCGCGCGGCTTCTTCCGGGCCGCCGGCGGCGGCTTCGACCAGAAGGCGATCGTCGGGCGGCTCGGCGACCCCTGGACCTTCGCCGAGCCCGGCGTTTCCATCAAGCCGCATCCCTCGGGCTCGCTCACCCATCCCGGCATGACCGAGATGCTGCGCCTCATCCGCGAGCACGGCATCAAGGCCGGCCAGGTGCGGCGCGTGCGCGTCGGCACCAACTCCAACATGCCGAACGCCCTCATCCACCATCGTCCGACGAACGAACTCCAGGCCAAGTTCTCCATGGAGTTCTGCATGGCCATCCTCCTCCTGGAGAAGCGGGCAGGCCTCAATGAATTCACCGACGAGGTGGTCAACCGGCCGGACGTTCAGGCGATGATCGCCAAGGTCGACTTCGGCGTCGACGATCGCGCCGAGGCCGCGGGCTACCACCTGATGACGACCTATATCGACATCGAGCTCGAGGACGGGCGGACCATCTCGGGCATGGCCGACTTCGGCAAAGGCAGCCCGGCCTTCCCGATGAGCTACGACGAGGTCGCCGGCAAGTTCCTGGAATGCGCCGAGTTCGCGCGCTGGGACATGGATGCGGCCAGGAGCGTCGTCTCCATGGTGCGCGACCTCGACGCGCTGCCCGGCCTCGCGCCGCTGGCGCAGGCGCTCTCCAAGCGCTGACGGCACGGGTCGGGAGCGGGCCGTGACGGCGATGCCGGAGGATCGGACGGGGGAAAAGGCGCGCGAGCCCACGCGCCTTGCCACAGCGCTGCGGATCGCGGCGACCTATGCGGTCGCCGCCTTCAGCGGCGTGGCGGCCGACGCAGTCGGCATGCCCCTGCCCTTCGTCCTCGGTCCGCTCATGGTCGTCGGCGCGCTCGCCGCCGCCGGCGCGCCGGTCACCGTCGCGCCCCACATGCGCGAGTTGGGACAGGTCGTGATCGGCCTCGCCGCCGGACTGCGCTTCACCGGGCCGGTGCTCGCCGCGGCGGTCGGGCTCCTCCCGGCCATGTTCGTGTCCTCGCTCTACATCGTCGCCCTCACCTGCCTCGGCGCGCTTCTCCTGCGTCCGCTCGCCGGCATCGACCGCACCACGGCCTTCTTCGCCACGGCGGCCGGCGGCATGGCCGACATGGCGGTGGTGGCGCACGAGCGCGGCGGCGATGCCGGGGCGGTCTCGATCGTCCATGCCCTGCGGGTCGCGAGCGTCGTCTGCGTCGTGCCGTTCATGGTCCTGCACCTGGGAACGCCCGGCGCCCCTCCCTCCGGCGATCCCGCATCCGCAGGCGGCGTCGAAGCCGGGCTCGGCCTCCTCGTCGTGGTCGGCCTCGCTTATCTCGCCGCGCGCCTCCTAAAGCCGACGCCGATCCCCAACCCTTGGCTCTTCGGGCCCCTGATCGTCGGTGCGACGCTCGGCGCGAGCGGCCTCTTTCTTCAGCCGGTGCCGGGCTTCCTGTCGATCCTGGCCCAGCTCGCCGTCGGCACGTGGCTCGCCTGCCGCTTCCGCCGCGAGCTTCTCGCGCGCCTGCCGCGCGTCGCCCTGTCCGGCCTCGTCGTCTCGCTGACCATGATCGTCGGAGCGGGTGTCGGCGCGCAGGTCCTCAGCCTCGCCACGGGCCTGCCGCTGACGACGTCCTTCCTGTCCCTCGCCCCGGCGGCGATCACCGAGATGGTGCTGACCGCCAAGGCGATGAACGCCGACGTCGCGCTCGTGACCGCCTTCCACGTCATGCGCATCGCCGTCGTCTCGTCCACCGTCCTTCTCGTCTTCAACCTGTATTCCCGTTTCGGAGGCCGCGATGGATCTTCGGCTTGAGAACCGCCGCGTCCTCGTCGTCGGCGGCAGCGACGGCATCGGCCGGGCGACGGCCGAACTGCTCCTGTCGGACGGCGCCCGCGTCGCCATCGCCTCGCGCTCGGCGGAGAACCTCGCCGCCGCGGCCGACGAGCTGACGTCCGCCACGGGCAAGCGCCCGGACACCCTCGTCCTCGACGCGACCGAGGCCTCCTCGGGCGACGCCGCCGCGGCCTTCGTGCGCGATCGCTGGGGCGGGCTCGACGCGCTCGTGATGGCGGTCGGCGGCAGCGTGCGCGCCGACTTCGCCAGCCTCGACGACGCGGATTGGCTGCGCAACTACGAGTTCAACGTTCTGTCGGTGGTCCGCGTCATCCGGGCCCTCGCCCCGCTGCTCGCCGTGGGAAGCGCGCCCTCGATCGTCGTTCTCGGCGCGGCGGCGGCGAAGATGCCCTACGCGCACCAGATCATGTCCAACGTCCACAAGGCCGGCCTTCTCGGCCTCGTGAAGACCCTCGGCCTCGAGCTGGGCGAGGCCGGGATCCGCGTCAACGCGGTCGCGCCGGGCCGCACCCGCACGTCGCTCTGGATCAAGCGCGCGACGGGCATCGCCGCCGAGCGCGGGATCGACCTCGAGAGCGTCTTCGCCGAGTTCTCGGCCGAGATCCCGCTCAAGCGCTTCGCCGAGCCGGAAGAGGTAGCGGTCATGGCCACGTGGCTTTCCAGCCCGCTCGCCTCCTACGTCACCGGCCAAACGATCAACGTCGACGGCGGCATCGCCCGCGGCCTCCTGTGAACCCCACGAAAGGACGAAACCCTTGACCGAGACACACGTCACCCAGCGCCTCGCCGAGTGGATCGCCGCCCCCCGCGACCTCGCCGACCTGCCGCCCGCCGTCCGCGAGGAGGGCGTGCGCACCTTCTTCAACTGGCTCGGCTGCGCCGTCGGCGGCGCCACCCACGAGACCGCCGACCGCGCCGTCGCGGCGATCCGGCCGTTCGTCGGCCCGGCCCAGGCGAGCGTCGTCGGCCGCACCGAGCGCCTCGACGTGCCGCATGCCGCCCTTCTCAACGGCATCACCAGCCACGTTCTCGACTACGACGACACCCACCTCAAGACCATCATCCACCCCGCCGGCCCGGTCGCCTCGGCGATCCTCGCCGTCGCCGAGTACCGGCCGGTCGATGGCAAGCGCTTCCTGGAGGCCTTGATCACCGGCATCGAGGTCGAATGCCGGATCGGCAATTCGGTCTATCCCGACCATTACGACCGCGGCTGGCACATCACCGGCACGGCAGGCGTCTTCGGCGCGGCGGCGGCGGTCTCCCGCCTCCTCGGCCTCGACGCGCAGCGCACCGCCTGGGCGCTCGGCATCGCGGCGACGCAGTCCTCGGGCCTGCGCGAGATGTTCGGCACGATGTGCAAGAGCTTCCATCCCGGGCGCGCCGCGCAGAACGGCCTCATGGCCGCCTTCCTAGCCGAGGCGGGCTTCGATTCCTCGACCCGCGCCATCGAGGCGCCCCGCGGCTTCGCCAACGTCCTGTCCACCAAGCAGGACTATTCGCAGATCCTCGGCGGCCTCGGCGAGACCTGGGAAGCGGGGCTCAACTCCTACAAGCCCTTCGCCTGCGGCATCGTCATCCATCCCGCGATCGACGGCTGCCGGCAGCTGCGCGACGAGCTCGGGGCTGACGTCATGGCCGGCGTTTCGGCCGTGCGGCTGCGCACCCACCCGCTCGTCCTGGAGCTGACCGGCAAGACCGAGCCGAAGACCGGCCTCGAATCGAAGTTCAGCGTCTTCCACGCCGCGGCCTGCGCGCTCCTGCGCGGCGACGGCTCGCCGACCGCCTTCACCGACGAGGCGGCCAACGCGCCCGAGCTCGTGGCCCTGCGCCGCAAGGTGAAGGCGACCAGCGACGCGGCGATCCACGAGGATCAGGTGGCGATCGAGATCGACCTCACCGACGGGCGCACGATCACCCGCTTCGTCGAGCATGCCATCGGCTCGATCCACCGGCCGCTCTCGAACGAGCAGCTCATCGAGAAGTTCGCGCGCCAGTCGGAGCCGGTGATCGGCGCTGCCCCTACGGCGGACCTGATGGATCTTGCCTGGCGCCTGACCGACCTGTCCGACGCGGCCGAGGTGGCGCGGGCCTCCGTCGCGGCCGGCGCACGCGCCGCCGCGGCGGCCGAGTAAGGGAAGCGGACCCTATGGCACATCTGACACTCGGCGTTCTCGAAGGCGACGACATCGGCCACGAGATCGTTCCCGCCGCCCAGCGCGTAGCCGAGGCCGCGGCGCGGGCGAGCGGTCTCGAAATCGACTGGCGCTTCCTGCCGATCGGCCGGCGCGCTCTCGACGAGCACGGCCACACCATGCCCTTCGACCTTCTCGGCACGCTGGAAACGCTCGACGGCTGGATCCTCGGGCCGATCGGCCACCAGGCCTATCCGAAGGTGCCGGAGGCGGTGAACCCGCATCCGATCCTGCGCAAGAACTTCGACCTCTTCGCCAACATCCGGCCGACCCGCTCCTTTCCGGACATCGGCTGCCTCTACGACGACGTCGACCTCGTGATCGTGCGGGAGAACAACGAGGGCTTCCAGCCGGACCGCAACGTCGTCGCCGGGTCGGGCGAGTTCCGCCCGAGCGACGAGATGACGATCTCGGTGCGCGTGATCTCCCGCACCGGCAGCCGCAAGGTGGCGGAAGCCGCGCTGGCGCTGGCGCAGTCGCGGCGGCGGAAGCTGACCGTGGTCCACAAGAACACCGTGTTCAAGCTGGGCTGCGGCATGTTCGTCGAGGAGTGCCACAAGGCGGCACAAGCCTTCCCGGACGTCGAAGTCGACGAGGTGATCGTCGACACCTTCGCCATGAAGCTGGTGCGCGAGCCGCAGCGCTTCGACGTGGTGGTGACGACGAACATGTTCGGCGACATCCTCACCGACGAGGCGGCGGGTCTCGTCGGCGGCCTCGGCATGGCGCCGGGCCTTTGCGTGGGCCGCGGCAACATCGCCATGGCGCAGGCGACGCACGGCTCGGCGCCCGACATCGCCGGCCGCGGCATCGCCAACCCCTACGCCATGATCGAATCGACCCGGATGCTGCTCGACTGGCTCGGCCGCCGGCGCGGCCTTCCCCAGGCCGTGGAAGCCGCCGCGCGCATGGAGCGGGGCCTCGTCCACGCCGTGTCGCGGCCGGACACGCGCACCGGCGACATCCGCGGCACGGGCGGCACGGCCGACATGGAGCGCGGCATCATGGACGGCATGGCGGCAGAAGGCCGGGCTGCGGCGTGAGCATGCGGCAGGCCGGCACCATTCGCTCTCCAATTGCAGCGGATGCGGACGGGCAGCCGTTGCGCCGGGGCGCCGGCTTGCCCATAACGCATGATACTGTCAACAATCGGCGTATCGGCGATGAGCTCGACAACATCCAGGCATGTGGACGATCTTTCGGTCGTGAAGAGCGTGTCCCTCGCCAGCGCGCTGGTGCGGGAGATCGAGCGCTTGATCCTCACGGGCGAGCTCGAACCGGGCTCGCGGATCAACGAGATCCACCTCGCCAACCGCTTCGGCACCAGCCGCGGGCCCATTCGCGAAGCGACGCGGAGCCTGGAGGCCAAGGGCCTCGTCGAGGTCGTGCGCAACCGCGGCGTCTTCGTGCGGCGCTTGTCGACGGAAGAAGCCGTCGAGATCTACGACGTGCGCTCGGCCTTGTTCGGCCAGGCCGGCCGTCTTCTCGCCGAGCACATGACCGACGAGATCCTGGCGCGCCTCACCGGCTTCATCACGGACATGGACAAGCTGGCGGAATCGGGCGAGTTCGACGCCTATTATCCGGTGAACCTCGCCTTCCACAGCTTCATCGTCGATTCGGCGGGCAACAAGACGCTCGCCGCGGAATACCGGCGCTTCGTCGACAAGCTCCATCTCTTCCGGGCGCGCAGCCTGGTTCAGGGCGGCGGTCTCGCCGTGTCGAACCGGGAGCATCGGGAAATGGTGGACGCGCTCGCCTCGGGCGACGGCGAGCGGGCCTTCATCACGCATTGGCGGCACGTCGACCGGGCCAAGAAGCGCCTGCTCGCCTCGATCGATCCGCCGCCCCGCCGCTTGTCGAGCTGAGCGGCGAAGCGGTCAGCAAAAAGCGCCGGGATGAGCCGGCGCTTTCTCGGAAAACACATCGTCGATCCGAGCGCCGGCGCGTCGGCCGGCTCGGCTCAGCGCGCCCGGTCGAAGGCGCCCGGCGCGATGCCGAGCACCTGAAGGTCCAGGTCGTTCGGACGGCGGTTCGACTCGAGCGCGAGCGCCATGCGCTGCGCCGCCCAGAACGCGCTGACGAGGGTGCGGAGGCGGAAGCGGCGGGTGCGGGCCCGGCGAACCGGAACGGCGGTGGCAGCGATGGACGACATGGGCGAAGGCTCGGTTGTGAAACGATCGGGCGGGTCGCGCCGTCTGTAGACAATTTGCACTGCACCACAAAGATGCTGCGGCGCGGCCCAGCCTTGCCGAGGACGCATGGCTCGCCGGCCGGCCGCGCGCGGATCACCAACAAAGGGACGACCCCATGACCGAAGCCGCCAAGCCGCTCGCCGGCCGCGTCGCGCTCGTGACCGGCGGCGCGCGCAACATCGGCCGCGCCATCGCGCTGGCGCTCGCCGAAGCCGGCGCCGACGTCGCGGTGGCGGCGCGCAGCGACCGGACAGCCGCCGAAGCCGTCGCGGGCGAGATCGCGGCGCTGGGGACGCGCGGCCTCGCGCTCCTCGGCGACGTCGGAAACGAGGCCGACGCGGCGCGCCTCGTTGCTGAGACGGCGGAGCGGCTCGGCCGCCTCGACATCCTCGTGAACAACGCGGCCGTGCGCCGCGAAACCCCGCTGCTGGAGACGACCTTTGACGACTGGCGCGCGGTGATGGCGACGGCGCTCGACGGCCCCTTCCTGCTCGCGCGCGCCGCGGTGCCCCATCTCGTGGCCGGCGGCGCGGGCGCGATCGTCAACATCGGCGGGCTCACCGCCTATACCGGCGCGCGCAACCGCGCCCACGTCGTCGCCGCCAAGGCGGGGCTCGACGGGCTGACCAAGGCGCTGGCGCACGAGCTGGGCACCAGCGGCGTGACGGTGAACCTCGTCTCGCCCGGCCTCATCGAGACGCAGCGCGGCTCGGCCTCCTCGCCCGCCGCTCCGAGCCACCACGCGACCCATTCGACGCTGCTCGGCCGGCGCGGCACGCCCGAGGAGGTGGCCGCCGCGGTCCTGTTCCTGTGCGGGCCGCAGGCTCGCTACGTCACCGGCCAGACGATCCACGTCAACGGCGGCGCCTTTCTTCCCTGAACCCACGGAGCCGAAGCCATGTCCGCATCCCTTCCCGTCATCGCGCTGACGCCCGGCGACTGCACCGGCATCGGCCCGGAGATCACCGCCCGGATCCTCTCCGACGGGCGGCTGCGCGATGCCGCGCGGCTCGTCCTCGTCGGCGATGCGCGCGTCGTCGAGCTCGGCATGCGCCAGGCCGGCGTGTCCTTTCCGCTGGCGCCGGTGGAAAGCCCCGCAGCCGCCGACTGGTCGGACGTCGCGGTTCCGATCGTCGATCTTCGCAACACCGACCCGGCCGACTTCCCGCCGGGGATCGCGTCGACGGAAAGCGGACGGCTGACCGGAGACACGCTGGCGCGGGCGATCGACTTCGCCAAGGCCGGCGAGGTCGAGGCGGTGTCGTTCGCGCCGCTCAACAAGCGGGCCATGTTCGACGGCGGCTGGCGCTTTCCCGACGAGCACAAGATGTTCGCCCACCTCCTCGGGCACGAGGGCTACTTCTCCGAGATGAACGTCCTCGACGACCAGTGGATGTCGCGCGTCACCGGCCACCAGTCGCTGCGCGAGGCGCTGGACGGCGTCACCGGGCCGGCCATCCGCGAGGCGATCGAACTGTCGGCGACGATGATGGAGAAGGCCGGCATCGAGCGCCCGCGCGTCGGCGTCTGCGCGCTCAACCCGCATGGCGGCGAGAACGGCCTGTTCGGCCGCGAGGAGATCGACGTGATCCGCCCCGCCGTCGAGGAGATGCGGGCGAAGGGCTACGCGGTGGAAGGGCCGTTCCCCTCCGACACGATCTACATCAAGGCCTTTGCCGGCGCCTTCGACGGTGTCGTCGCGATGTATCACGACCAAGGCCAGATCGCGACGAAGCTGAAGGGCTTCAACCGCGGCATCACCATCACCGCGGGCCTGCCGATCGTGTTCACGACGCCGGCCCACGGCACGGCCTTCGACATCGTCGGGCGCGGCGTCGCCTCGACCGGCGCGATCGAGGCGGCGATCCGGCTCGCCGCGCGCCTCGTGTCGCGCGCTCAGCGCGAGAAGGCGGCGGCCTGACGGCTGCGCTTCACGTCATCCAGCGCTTGATCAGGGCCGGCGCGACGAGGTTCGTCAGCGCCGAGCGCACGAACTGGAAGCCCGCGACGAGCGACGCGCCGAGGCCGAGGGCCTTGGCGGAGGCGATCATCTCCCCGAGCCCGCCGGGCGCGGCGGCGAGCACGAGCGTGCGCCAGTCGAGCCCCGACACGGCCGCGGCGAGGCTCGCCGCCCCACCGGCCATGGCGGCGATGAGGACGACCGCGGCCAGAAGGCTCGCTGCCGCGACGCGCGGCAGGCGGGCGAGCCGGTCGACCTGGAAGCGCGCGCCGAGCGAGGCGCCGATCGCGATCTCCGCGAACCAAAGAAGCGGCCCCGGCACGGCGGGCACCGGGCCATTGAGCCCGGCGTGAAGGAGGCCGAGCGCCATCGGCGCGATGACCCAGGGGTTCAGGGCGCCGAGCCGGCGCGCCGCCGCGGCGAGAAGCCCGCCCGCGACGAGCACCACGAGAAAGCCGGGGTCCGCCTCCCATAGCTCCGGAGCCCGCGCCTCGGGCGCGTCGAGGCTGCCGAGAAGCAACGGTAGCGACACGACGACGAGGATCACGCGCAGCGAGTGCGCCACCGCGACGGCCGTCTCGTCCGCGCCGACCTCGCGCGCCAGGGACGACATCTCCGCCATGCCGGCGGGCAGGCAGGAGAGCACGGCCGTCAGCCGGTCGATGCCCGCGAGGCGACCCATGGGAAAAGCGATCAGCAGCCCGAGGAGGTTGGCGGCGAGGGCCAGCGCCACCATCAGGAGGATGTTGGCGCCGAGGATGCCGAGAACGTCGCCAGTCAGAAGCGCTCCGACAGCCGTGCCGACGACGAGCTGTCCGACGCGCCGCAGGATCGCGGCGCCGGCGAAAGGCCCGACGAGATTGGCGAACAGCGCCGCGCCGACGAGCGAACCCAGGATCAGGGCGAGCGGCACGTCGAGGAGCCGGAAGGCTTCCGCCCCGGCGACCGAAGCCGCCATCGCCCCACAGAAGAAGGCAACGCTCCGCGCAGGCAAGGTCCGCCTCCCGGAACCGGATCGGCCGATCAGGCCGCGGTCGCGAAGGCTTTCAGCGACACGGGCGCCGTCGCCTCGAAGAGCTGGGCGCAGGCTTCGGCCCAGCGGCTCGTAGCCTCCGGCGCGATCCCGCCATAGGCGAGATTGCGCTCGAACTTGTCGCGGATCTCGGCCGTGGGCAGCGGATCGTGCGCGCCGCCGCGCATGTCGGCGCGGCGGACCTCGACCGTTTCGCCGGAACGGAGCAGCGCCCGGACGTGGCCGGTGAAGCGCTTCGGATAGGGATTGGCCGGATCCACGACGTAGCGGACCTTGCGCGCGAGCGCGAGAACCGCCGGGTCGCGCACGGAAGCATCCGTGAACTGCGAAAGGCCCGCCGCCCCGGCCACGAAGCCGACGGCGATGCAGAAGGGCGAGGAGAACTTGGCGAAATAGGGCGTCGGCGGCACCTGCTTCTGGGCGAGCGGCTCCCAGAGCCGGTGCACCGTTCCCTCGCCGACCTCGCACTCGATCGACTCGATGTCCTCGGCCGCGATACCCCGGCTCGCGAGCTCGATCGCGCAGTCGACATAGGGCTGGGTCATCGTCCCGCAGGCATAGGGCTTGAACGCGACGGCTTCCGTGAGCCAGCGCGAGCCGAGGGCGTCCGTCAGCGGCGTGAAGCCGGGCGTCACGCTCGGCGCGAAGGCGTGGAAGAAGCCGTGCTCGCCCTCCAGAACGAGCCGCGGCCCGGTGAAGCCGCCCCGCGCCAGCATGGCCGCGCGCAGGCCCGACTGCGCCGCCCAGCCCGCGTGCAGCCGCTTGGTCGAAGAGCCGTCGCTCAGGTACTCGATGATGCCCGATGCCATCGAGCCGGCGATCCCGAGCGCCTGGACGATCTTGCTGTCCGGAAGTCCGAGCGCCGCGGAAACGCCGGCGGCCGCGCCCAGCGCGCCGATCACCGCCGTCGGGTGGAAGCCGGCCTTGTGGATGGCCTTGGGCGCGACCAGCGACAGGCGGCACATCAGCTCGATGCCGACCGCCGCGCCGAGGCGCGCATCGGCCCCCGTCCGCCCTTCCGCCTCGCAGGCCGCGAGCACGGCCGACAGGACCACCGCGCTCGAATGGATCGGGCCGCCCTCGAAGGTGTCGTCAAAGTCCTCGCCATGCGCCGCCGTGCCGTTGAGGAGCGCCGCGGAATAGGCGTCGGCGGTGCGGCCGTGGCCGATCAGCGTGCAGTTCCCCTCGCCGGCCGCCGAGAGCAGCGCGGCCACGTAGTCGGTGCCCCGCGCCGCGGCACATAGGCCAGCATAGTCCAGAAGCAGCCGGTCGAGCGTGTCGCACACGGCCTCCGGCAGGGCGTCCGGCGACAGGCGGGCGATCGCGCCCGCCACGATCTCGGTCAGCGATGCCGATCCCGTCGAGGCGGAGGGCGAGGCGATGGCGTTCATTGGGCGGGTTCCCGGGGTTCGGTGGCGGAGCCGGCCGGCTGGGCCTGAGCCCGCCGGCGCTGGCGGAACTCGGCGACGAGCGAGCCGACGAAGAAGATGAGGGCGAGAGCGAGGAACACGGCGGCGATCCGGTCCTCGAGGAAGATCCAGTGGTCGCCGCCGGAGATCACGAGCGAGCGCCGGTAGTTGGCCTCGATCATGTAGCCGAGCACGAGGCCGAGGATCGTCGGCAGCATCGGCAGGCCGAAATAGCGCATGGCGAAGCCCAGCACGCCGGCGGCGAGCACGAGGCCGAGGTCGAAGATCGAGAAGTTGACGGAATAGGCGCCGGTGAAGACGAGCGCGAGCACGAAGGCCATCAGGTAGGGCTTCGGGCGGTTGACCAGCCAGATGCAGACCGAGAGCGTCATGAAGGCCGCCGGGATCAGCGCGATCGTCGCGACGATGAGGCCGGTGAACAGGCCGTAGAGCAGCGTCGGATCGCGGTCGAAGAGGACGGGACCCGGGATGAGGCCGTGGATCAGGAAGCCGCCGAGAAGGATCGCGGTGGAGTTCGACGCCGGGATGCCGAAGGACAGGAGCGGGATCAGCCCGACCCCCGCATCGGCATTGTTGGCCGCCTCCGGCGCGGCGATGCCCTCTTCCGACCCCTTGCCGAAGGTTTCGGGATGGCGCGAGAAGCGGCGCGCCTCGTTGTAGGCCATGAAGGAGGCGACGGTGCCGCCGGCACCCGGCATGATGCCGCAGAAGACGCCGATCGCCGAACCGATGAGGCTCGCCTTGGTGATGCGCTTCTGCCCGGCCCAGTCCGGCAGGCGCAGCCGCGAGCCGGACGGCTGCGCGCGCTCCCAGGCTCCCTTCGTGCCGATCTGGTCGAGAACTTCCGAGACGGCGAAGAGCCCGACCATGACGAGGATGATCGGCACGCCGGAGAGAAGGTCGGGATTGCCGAGGGTGAAGCGGGCGACGCCGGACACCGGATCGGTGCCGATCGTCGCGATCGCGAGCCCGATCAAGGCGGAGATCACGCCCTTGATCAGGAGCCCCTCGGACACGGTCGCGATGACGCTGAGGCCGAGGACGCCGAGGGCGAAATAGGTGGTCGGCCGGAACGACAGGGCGAGCTGGCTGAGCGGCGCCGTGAACAGGATGAGGCACAGGATGCCGACGACGTTGCCGACCGAGCTCGACCAGAGCGAGATGCCGAGCGCCTCGCTGCCCCGGCCCCTCCGCTTCATCTCGTAGCCGTCGATGATCGTCGCCGCGGCGGCGTTGGTGCCGGGCGTGCGGATGAGGATCGCGGGCACGGAGCCGCCGTATTCGGCGCCGACATAGGTCGAGGCGAGGAGGACGAGGGCCGAGATCGGCTCCATCGTGTAGGTCAGCGGCAGAAGGAGGGCCATGGTGATGGAGGGCGAGATGCCCGGCAGGGCGCCTCCGAAGATGCCCCACACCATGCCGAGGATCGCCATCGGCACGATCATGGTGGTGCCGAGCATGCCGACGCTCTGGAGGATGACGTCCGTCATGGTGGATGCGCGTCCCGAAAGGAGTAGGCGTCAGAAGAGGTTGGGCAGGAGCGTGCCGTCGGGCAGATCGATGCCGAGGCCGAGGTCGAACAGGGCCCAGAGGCAGAGCGCTCCGCCGATCGCGACGATGAGCTGGACCGGCCGCAGCCGCACGCCCTGATAGGCGAGAAGGGCCGCGAGAAGCAGCGCGACGGCCGGCACGTAGCCGAGCGGCCGCAGCGCGAACAGGAAGACGGCGGCGATGAGGATGACGCCCGCCGCCTTCAGAACGGCGTGCCGCGGGTCGGCGAAGGCGCCGCCGACCTCGTCTTCGGGATCCGTGACGGCCACGGTCGCGGGCGCTCGCCGGGCGACGAGCGCGTGGATGAAGAGCCCTGCCCCCGCCAGCGCTAGGAGCCAGCCGAGGACCAGCGGCACGCCGCCGGCCCCGATGGCGTCGCCCAGGAAGCTGACGGGGATCGCCAGGGCCGAGCGGATGTAGAGGCCGGCGACCGCCATCACGATCAGCCCGAGCGCCATGTCCCTGTTCACGAAGGATCTCCCCTCCTTACGCCGATCCGCTACTGGATCACGCCGGCTTCGGTGAGCACCTTGCGCTGCTCGTCGGCGAAGGCGGCCGTGAACGGGCCGTACTCGGCGTGCGGCACGAAGGCGGGCACGAGGGTGGAGGCGCTGTAGAGGGCCTTGTACTCCGGGTTTTCGAGAAGCCTGGGGATGGCCTGCTCCCAGGCGGCGACCGCCTCCGGCGCGATGTTCTTCGGCCCGGCGAGGCCGCGGAACTTGCGCACCACGAGGTCGACGCCGCCCTCCTTCAGGGTCGGAAGGTCCGGAAAGGCCTCCAGGCGCTCCTCGGAGGCGACCGCGAGGAGGCGCACCTGCTTGGCGTCAAGCTGCGAGCGCAGCTCCTGGATCTCGCCGATCGCCACGTCCAGCGTGCCGTTGAGGACGTTGATCATCGTGTCGCCGCCGCCCTCGCTCGTGACGATGGCCGCGTCGACGCCGGTCAGGCGCTTCAGGTTCTCGAGCGTGAGCCGTTCCAGCGACCCCGGATTGGCGGCTCCCCAAGCGCTGCGGCCGGCTTTCGCCTTGTCCAGCACCTCGGCCATGGAGGTGAAGGGCGCGTCGGCGCGGGTGTAGATGACCTGCGGGTCGTAGAAGACGTTCACCACCGGCTCGAGGTCGGCATAGGACGCCTCGACGTTCGACAGGAGCGAGGTGAAGACGTAGGTCGGCGTCGTGGCGTAGAGCACGCTGCCGTCCGTCGCCGCGGCCTTCATGTGCGCCATGGCATTGGCGCCGCTGCCGCCCGACACGTTCTCCACCACGAAGTTGGCGTCGATGATCTGGCCGAGGAAGCGGCTCATCTCGCGCAGGAACACGTCGGAGCCGCCGCCGGGGCTCGAATGGGTGACGAGCGTCACCGTGTCCACGGGATAGGGGATGCGCTCGGCGCCGCCCGCATCCTGCGCCATCGCCGGAGCCGCGAAGCCCAGGCCTGCCAGCATAACGGCGCCGGCAAGGCGTCCGGTTCGGCGCATTCGGCGCAATTCGATGGTCATGTCCGCTGTTCCTCCCGCTCGCGACCGCCGTGCGGCCTCGGTGCGGTTCGCGGCGGACCGCGCGCCGCGGCCCGGCGCGCCGCACCGGTTCTCCCGGGACGCAAGCTAAGCAAACCTTGTAAATTGTCAACAGATGACAATTAGGCGGAGAGCCTCCCCATCTCGCCGCTGGCGGACCACACCTGCTCTCCGGCTTCTCCGAGCCCGGCCGCCGCTCGCACGAGGACGATGTCCACCGGCACCGCCCATTCCGCTCCACCGGCCAGCGCCAGCTTGCCGGTCGGGCCGAGATCCTCCTCCAGGAGCGATCGGGGCGACCAGGCGATGCCCTGCCCGTCCTCCGCCATGGTCTTCAGCATCATCGCCATGTGCGAGGTGAAGACGGCACGCCCGGCGATGGGCGGCAGGAGGCCGGCGGCGAAGGCGGCGCCGAGGATGCGCCCCATGCCCGAGGGTTCGTCGAACGACAGGAGCGGCACCGGCGCGGCCGCCTCGCCCGGCAGCGCGAATCGCGGCCGGCCGTCGGCCAACCGCCGGCTGACCGGCACGAGGACGTCGCCGGCCAGGCGCCGCATCGGAAAGGCGGCGGGATCGAGCCGTGGCTCGGCGGCGGGGTGGCTGTGGCAGATCAGGAAGTCGGCCCGCCCTTCCCGCATCAGGCGCTCGCAGCCCGCCATGTTGTCGACGCTGAGCTGGACGGGCATCGCGAATCCGCGCGGCTGCAGGCCGCGCAGCCAGCGGGGAAAGAAGGTCAGCGACAGGGCGTGGGTCGCGCAGAAGCGCAGCGTCGCGACCTCGCGCGCCGCGTCGCTCGCCTCGCGCCGCCCCCGCTCCAGCCGGCGCGAAACGTCCTGGGCGCAGGCGAGCATCGCTTCGCCGGCGGGCGTCAGCCGCATCCGGTGGGTCGTGCGGTCCACCAGGACGACGCCGGTCCAGTCCTCCAGCGCGCGGATGCGCCGGCCGAAGGCGGGCTGGGTGACGTTGCGCAGCCGCGCGGCGCGGCCGAAGTTGAGCGTCTCGGCGAGTGCGGCGAGATCGTCGAGCCAGATCGTATCCAAGGATGTCGTCTCCTTCCCGGCATCGATCGAAGCCGGATCGGCATTGGACGCGGCGCCCCAGCGCCGCGATGGTGCGCGCCGTGCCCGTCCGCACCGTCGAGGATAGCGGCGGGCGCGCCGGGCTGCCATGCCCTCACAGCTCTGGAGAACCGCGATGAGCCGAACCAACCGCATCCATTCCATCGCCGTGATCCCCGGCGACGGCATCGGCAAGGAAGTGGTGCCGGAGGGACTGCGCGTCCTCGAGGCGGCGGCCAAGCGCTACGGCTTTGAACTGAAGGCCGAGGAGCACGCCTTCGCCTCCTGCGACTACTACCTCAAGCACGGCGCGATGATGCCAGAGGATTGGAAGGAGCGCGTGAGCGGGCGCGACGCGATCTTCTTCGGCGCGGTCGGTTGGCCCGACACGGTGCCGGATCACATCTCGCTCTGGGGCTCGCTGATCCAGTTCCGCCGCGAGTTCGACCAGTACGTCAATCTTCGGCCGGTCCGGCTGATGCCCGGGGTGCCCTCGCCGCTCGCCGGCCGCCAGCCGGGCGACATCGACTTCTACGTCGTGCGCGAGAACACGGAGGGCGAATATTCCTCCATCGGCGGGCGGATGTTTCCGGGCACCGAGCGCGAGGTGGTGATCCAGGAAACGGTGATGTCGCGCGTCGGCGTCGACCGCATCCTCGCCTATGCCTTCGATCTCGCCCGCTCGCGGCCGAAGAAGCACCTGACCTCGGCGACGAAGTCCAACGGCATCTCGATCACCATGCCCTATTGGGACGAGCGCGTGGAGGCCATGGCGGCGAACTATCCGGACGTTCGCTGGGACAAGTACCACATCGACATCCTCGTCGCGCACTTCGTCCTCAATCCCGACCGGTTCGACGTCGTCGTGGGCTCGAACCTCTTCGGCGACATCCTGTCGGACCTCGGCCCCGCCTGCACCGGCACGATCGGCATCGCGCCGTCGGGCAACATCAATCCGGAAGGCCGCTTTCCCTCGCTCTTCGAGCCGGTGCACGGCTCGGCGCCCGACATCGCGGGCCAAGCCCTCGCCAATCCCGTCGGCCAGATCTGGTCCGCCGCGATGATGCTGGAGCACCTCGGCGAGACGGAGGCCGCGGCCGGCATCGTCGCGGCGATCGAGACGGTTCTCGCCGAGCCGTCCCTGCGCACCCGCGATCTCGGCGGCCGCGCCTCGACCAGCGAATGCGGCCGCGCCGTCGCCGAAGCCCTGAGCTGAAGCACGCCGTCTCGGCAGCCGGCCGGACCCGATCCCCACGCCAGACCGGCCGCGACGGGGCGCGGCCGATTTCGGACATCAGCCAAGGCCAGATCCGGTATGTCACCTCGCGGACGGCCCGCGCGCCCACCCTGTTGCGCCATGCAAACCGCGGCCCCGCGGAGTGGTGCGCCCGGCTTTTTCCACCCACTTTCCTCCGCCGAAGCAGCCCGCCATTTTTTTGCAGCGCAAGGCGCCGGGAAGGCTGGACAGGCCCGCGAGCCGCTTCTATAAGCGCCCCACTTCCCCGGACGGGACGGCGCCGAGGCGCGGTTCGCGGACCGGAGCGAGGGCCCAGGTAGCTCAGTTGGTAGAGCATGCGACTGAAAATCGCAGTGTCGGTGGTTCGATTCCGCCCCTGGGCACCATCATTTCTTTGAAAGCCTAGGATTTACAACGATTTAGCTGCTCTGCGAGTTGGCTTATCCACGTCTGGATCCACCTTTTCAGAAGCGCTCCCCGCAAGTAGCCTCGGCTCCTCCGTGCGACATGGGATGCGACATGACACCTCGCGAGTTTCTCAGGCTCGTCGTTCGGCCGAACGTGGCAGAGGCCGAGGCTGACGTTTCCGATGTCCGACTCACCTACAACGCCGTCATGGCAGTCGACGCGCTCGCCGCTCACGTCTTCCATTGGTGCAAAAAGCACGATCCTGAACGCGTGCGCGGACTAGTGGACGACACGTGGTTTCGCGCCGAGTGCGGTAAGAACCGCGCCAACGTCCAGATGCTTCACGATCTCGCCAAAGCCTCAAAGCACGTCGAGCTCGAACGCGGAAAGCCCACCATCAAGACCTTCGCGGACGTCCAGCCACGAGGGTTCGGGTACGGCGAAGGCGTCTATGGCGGCGGCCCCTATGGCGGCGGCGATCAGGTGAGCGTCATGGTCGACGGAGCGAAGATCCAAGTCGGTTGGCTGATGAGGCAGACAATCGATTTCTATGTGGCCGAGATGGACGCCGCAGGCGTGCCGGAGACATAGCCGCCCTACCCCACCCCGAGCACGAAGCCGATCGCCGTGGCAGTGGCAGTGGTAGAGTATCCGGCAATCAAGCGGGCTTAGAAAAGCACGCGCCAGGGTGTCGGCCTTGTGCTCGACCTCGCTGATGGCGAAGCGCAGGGTCTCGACGTCATCCACGTCGAGCGCAGCGCCGGGGTTGGGGAGGGCATCACCCATGTGGGTGATATGATCGTCAGAATTTTCTACAATCCACAAAACTATATCACGTCACATAGCACCGGGCGTATTGCGACGTGAGCTGAGCATGTGCTGCCTTACTCCTGCGGCAGACTGTCTGCCGTCCAGATCCTCAAGGGAAGGTCCAACACCGTATGCGCCGCGTACTTGCCATCATCGCCGTCGGTCTCCTAGCGACAGGCTGCACGACAGCCTCCAACGGTTCCGGCTCCTCCGCCTCGACGACCGTTGCCGCAGCGCCGACCGCTTACGCTCCGTTCGTTGGCGATTGGTCCGGTCGCCTTGCCAGCGGCAAGTCGGTTCGCGTCCAGGTTAGCGAGAGTGGCACGACCCGCTACTACTACCAAGGCCGTTCGACCTCGGTGAACGGTGTGCAGGTCAGCGGCAACACGATGTCATTCAAGGTCGGCCGCGGCTTCGGCACCGTCACCCTCACCACCACGGGCGGCAGCACGCTGGGCTACTCGTACACGGAAGGTGGCGAGAGCTATCCGGCGACCCTGACGAAGAGCTAAGGATAGGCGCCCCATTCGGTCGGCCGAGGCGGCGGACGGACCGACAGGATGGGGTGCTTCTGAGTGGACGTTCAGCCGCTTATGCCCCGCAAGCCCTTTCCCTGGCGCAAGCTGACGCCCGCGCAGATCGCGTTCATGGAGCGCATCGCCGCGGCTGACGGCGCAGTACCCTTCGGCAAGCTCGACGTCGCGGAGCTCGCAGCCTTCGAAGAGCTGCGCAGGCTCAAGCTCGTCGACATGCGAGCGGGCCCGCGGCGGAGGCTGGAGGCTGTGTTGACGGACAAGGGCGCCGAGCTGCGCGCCAGCGGCTACCGCACCGATCAGATCGTTCTGGGCATCACTGTGCCGCAGATCGCCGCCTTGCGCTTCCTGGACCAGGCGGCCGGCGACGGCCCCACTTTCGGCGAGCTACCCGGCCCGATGATCGACGTCGTCCGGCGCATGATGCTGCGAGGTTGGGCGGAGTGGCACGGCGAGATGGAATGGCCGCAGCGGGCACGGCTGACGCCGGCGGGGCGTGAAGTGCTGTCGGTGATCAACGAGCTCGATGACGCCGTCGCGCAGATGGCCGAGGCGCGAAATCGCGGGGTGGTGCATTGAGCGCCAACGCTGACACTGAATTCACCGACTCAGCCGATTATCCGCTCACCTCGGGCGGTTGTTCGCTGAGGCCAGGCCCGAGCTTACCGACCGGCGACGGGGCGATCGACGCAATCTCGTCCTGCTGCCGCACGAGCGGTTCCGGCACAACGCCGAAGTCCTGTCTGAGGCGGACGCTCAGTTGGACATCGGATGGCGAGCTTCTTCGGACACTGACACCCACTGCACCGTTCATCGACGCAGGCGACCTACGAGCGACATGCTCGCCACATCGGCGATAATGTGGCGAGCATCGTTTGCACTAAAGTTCGACCTACGAACGAAGTCGGTCAGATGTCGAACATTCCACCAGTCGCGAAGATCAGTCTGAAATGTCCGTTGTTTCCCATCTCGACAGAAAAATCATCATACGCGTTATCAGCTGCAGTGAGCTGGGCGATCGAATTTATGGTCACTGGGCTAGCAGTTGTACCATCCGCGGCCGTTAGCTTACGAAGAACGAGCGTATCACCTTCCGAAAAACTAAAATCTGTGAAGGTGTTCATATCGCCGAATTCGACCTGATCAGCGTAGATCTTGAACTCGTCCGCGCCAGAGCCGCCTGTGAGCGTGTCCGAGCCTCTTTCGTCATAGAGGATGTCATTGCCGGTAACGCGGATCAGGACGTCGTTGCCAGCACCGCCGAACAGGATGTCATTTCCGGTACCGCCGTCGAGAGTGTCGTTACCTTGCCCGCCTTCCAACTTGTCGTCACCTTGACCACCGTTGAGAGTATCGACCCCTGCCCCGCCCTTCAGCCAATCATTGCCGTTGTTCCCGTTGAGGATGTCGTTGCCGGCGCTGCCGTTGAGCGTGTCGTTGCCACCCTTACCAGAGATGGTCTCATCCTTATTCGTGCCGAGGATTGTAAGATCCTCTTCCACTTCATTGGAGGAGTCGACCAGCGTTAAAATCGATCCACTACCATCGGGCGCATTAGTAACTTTGATATCTTTGCCTTCGAAGTCGCCAGCAAGTGTAATCTTCGAGTCGCTCTGATCGAAGACGCCATCGCCGTTGGAGTCGATGTTGATGATCAGAGAGCCGGTTTCAGTCTTGATATCGTTCTGATCGATGTCCTTGTCTTTGATCTTGATAGCATCGTCCTCACTGAACCCTTCAATGACGTCCCCATTGAGCGAGGCGAGGTTCCCCGTGATCGTTTGAGAACCCTCGCCCTTGAGTGAGATTAACTCATTCGCTTCAGTCGGGAGAACAACAGGATCGTCGCTCTCAAGCACGAGGAGAACACCGCCGCCAGCTCCGCCATCTGAGCTAAGCGCAAAATCTGTCACGTACAGGCCCGAGTCATAAGACTGATCGCCTGTGTCGGCGATGGCTATCTTAATGGTATTCGTACCCGGGTTCAGCTTCGCGCGGATACTCAAAACCGAGCTGACACCATCGTACTCAATGTTGTAAGCTCCAGCAGTGTTATCGATAAAATTGCCAGACTCAAGGTTCTCGTTGATAACACCGAGAGGTTGATTTGGGTT
Organism: Antarcticirhabdus aurantiaca; assembly: GCF_009765365.1. Taxonomy (GTDB): domain Bacteria; phylum Pseudomonadota; class Alphaproteobacteria; order Rhizobiales; family Rhizobiaceae; genus Antarcticirhabdus; species Antarcticirhabdus aurantiaca. Next base: position 25,284 of record NZ_VTOM01000007.1, on the reverse strand, counting down.
GTTGTTGAAAAGAGCTTGGTTCTGCCCGTTGACCAATACCGCGGCGATGTCGATGAAGTTACTGTTACTAAATTCAGGGTACTCGTCTGACCCGAACACCAGTGAGAATGTCAACGTATCCAGATTGGGGTTCTGATTATCGATCGTAAACGAGATCGATGCGGCGTCTTGTGTCGATCCTGCGCCTGGGAAAGCTGACTTCGCTATGGCATCAAGATCTGCATCGCCACCAGTACCGTTTTGTACAGTATAGGATGACTCGTTGTTCTCGTCGTCCGGCAGGCCGCCTGATGTAAGAAACAAACCGCCACTCTTCGCTATAGTTGGGGCCCCTCCAGATGTGCTTGTAAGGGCGAATGCGTCAATACCGTAACCAGCTGTACCAGCACCTGTGTAGGTAATATTCGATACTGATACGCCTTGATAGCTCTTGAACAGATCGATGATCAAGCTTTGAGCAACATCCGATATCGACTTGCCTCCAACAGCAAGGTCGCTGAATGAAGTGCCTGTGAACGGCGATGCCATAACGAGTCCCCGTGTAAAAGCAGTTTACCCTGCGTTCACATGCCTAGAACATGAGGCGGCGAAAGATCAACACCTTCTTGAGAATTTATTATCCTTGATTGATATAGGAACGGTGTAATATACATAACAACTGTATATTATCCACACCTCGGAGCGGCGATCCAAGCCGGTCCAAGGCATAGACGTTACAGTGGTCGAGTCATCTATCTAGAGCGACATGGCTCTCGGCGTACTCCACACAACCTGAATGACAGTCGAGCGCTTGGCCCGCCCCCCTGATATGATACTACCACGAATGTAGTACAGTTGGTTCTGATGATTATATCAGGGCTTTAACGTCACCATCCGACTCTTCGTGGCAGCAGAGCACTACCAAGTCACAGTATAGGCGATCCAAGCGATTGGGCTCTCGCTCGCATATGCACATCGCACGAATGATTGGATCAGTTTGCCGGCCGCGGCACACATTCCTTTTTGCGCGGCACGCCCTTGGTGCTGCCTGTCACCTGAAGGATCTGCCCCGCTTCGCACGATCCATCATCCACCAGCACTTTCGTGCCGGTCGCTAGCGTCCCCGCCGGCGGCTCGGATGAAACGATACGAGGCGTCGACTGGCAACTCGCCAGGACCATCCCCATACAGCCGGTTAGCAAGCCTACATGCACCAGTCTGCGCAAAATACCCTCCAAGTTGCTCAAAACGTTTGGTTCCTGACGCTAGGTGAGATTGATAAAGCACCGGATAGCACGCATCCCCCATTTGGGTGAGAGAGTCGGCCATCTTGCGCGACTGTAAGATCAGACCGCGAAGGGTCCCACCTCCTATGGATGCACCGTGCGGGGCCTTCGGCGACTCGGCGTTCGGAGCGCTGTGACGCAAAGGCATCATCAGGCTCCAACTTCATTTGGACATCCCCCAAATGGGGGACGCAGCGTCAACAAGCAGCGCTACATTCCGGCTGGCTTCGTGCTGCCAAGCACGTACTGACGGGACTGCTCGTAGTTTCATGACGATATCTGAACGACTCGCCATGCTGTCGCGACTGAGCGACGGCTATCCTGACGAGGACAGCGTAGGTTTGCCGCTCACAGGCTTGAGCGCTGCCGAGTTGGTTACGATAGCTGACCTCGTCGACATACGCCTCTGCGTCATCACCATCGGCTGGGAAGATGCCTTTTGGTCACGGCTGACCGCCGCTGGGCGCGAGGCACTGGAGCGATCCAGCGACCTGGAGCCGGTCGCTTGAACGAATAACCCCGCCGCAGCGGGGGCGCCGGGCGGGGCTGTACATGCGCGAACTGTCGGTTGCCGACCTTGGTTCGCTGAACGCTTCTACGTAGAAGTTTCGACCCGAGGCTGAAACGAGGAAGCTTGCTGATCAGGGACGATCAAGGCAGGTTTCGCGGCGGGACATGGAGATCGGTGAGCGCCAAGGACATGCTACGCAGCGGCAGCTTAGGCGGTGTGGCGGAGCGTTTCACGGAGAGCTAGCGGTCGCCGTCCAAGCAGCCAACATCATCCCTACCATGAACAGCACCGCCGCAACAGTCAGCAGGACGTCCAGCCAAGGCGTAGCTGCCGACTGCCTCAACTGAACGTCCCCTTCGTCGTCTGCGTGATGTGGTGGAGGATGCGCTTGGGCAGCCGCTGCTCGCCGTAGTCGCGAAACGTCGCCTCGGCCTCACCCTTCACCATCTCCACCGGCACGGCGGGCCCGTACATGTTCTGGATCGGCAGCCGCTCTTTGCCGGTGCGGTGGAAGACGTTGCCGCCGAGCTTCCTTGTCGACAAACCGGGCCGGGCGCCCATGAAGGCGCCGCCGAAGGTGCGCCCCTGCCCCCACGGCTTGGCGCGCACGCCCTTCCGGTTCTGCTTGGCGCCAAAGTCCTTCAGCAGCATGTGCCCGCCCTGCGAGCTGATGACGTAGGACAGGCTTCCGGCGGTGGCCGGCTTGGAGGTGATGCGGCCGCGCTTCTTCACGATGGCCTGCGAGGCGCCCACCTGCTTGGCGGTGGCGCGGATCACCTTGCCCCGCATCGTCTTGCCGACCTCGTTCATGGCGCGGGCGATGGCGCGCTTGCCCTGCTCGTCGGAGAGCGCCTCGAGCGCCTGCTCGATCTGCTTCAGGCCATCGCCCTTGATCTTGATCGTCAGCATGGCCGTGCCCTACCCCTCAGCTAAAGTCGGCGTGCAAGCCATCGACTTCCTCGCGATAACGCGCACTCCAGCGGGCCTCAGCGTCCCGAGCCGCCGCTGATGCCGCCTGCGCAGCTGCCGCTGCCTTGCCAGGGATGCCGTCGAGAACAGCAGCAATCTGCTGCGCCATGGCGAGTGCCGGCTGCATGCCCCCGAGCTGCACTGTCGGCGAGGCCGTGATGCTGAGCGCCTGAAGGATGGCGGCTCCGATCGACTCAGCCATGGCCTGCGCCTTGGTGCCCTCCTCGGCGAGCGGCGCGGCGATCTCGGGCTTGCCAGCGCCGCCCCAGAAGTTGTGGGTGCGAGCCGACGCCTGATCAAGGGCACTCTGTAAGGCGGGGCTCGGCCCTGGCACCGGCGGCAGCGCAATGCCGGCCATGCGGTTGCGCTGCTCGATGTAGGCGCGCTGTTCGGGCGACATGAAGCCGTCGGGGTTGCCCAGCGCAGCGCCCTGGCCGCGGCCGCCGCTGGTGAAGTCTGGCGCCGGCCCTCGGGGTGCGGCGCGCTCCCGCTGCCGGCGCCCCTCGTTGTAGCTCTCGCGCTGCGCGGCATAGTCCATGTTGGCGTTCGGCGTCGTGGCCGGAAGCATCGTCGGCGCCCGGTCAGGCACCGGCAGCGCTCCGCCGCGGCGCGTGACGCCGAGGTCCGGCAGGACTGGGCCGAAAGGCTCCTTGTTGCCGCGCTTCTGCGACTGGATGAGCTGCTGGATGCGCTCGAACGGGCTGCGGAGATCCCCGCGCCCGAACGCGCCCATGTCCTTCAGGAACTCGCCCTGTTTGGCGATGCCGTTGAAGTAGCCCTTCCCATACGCCTCATCATAGAGGCGGGCATATTCGGCGAACGCCTCGCGCTCGCTGCCGCCGGCCGCGTTCTCGCGCGCGACGCCGCGCTGATAGTCGAGGTGCTCGTTGATCTCCTCCGACACCTCGTCCATCACCGGGACGGCGATCGGCGCGATGCCGGCGCCGAGGCTCTGGACGAAGGCGTCCCACGAGGACGACATCTTGTTGATCTGCGCCTGCGTCGTGCCGAGAACGCGGGCGAGATCCTTGCCCGTCGCTCCCGTGGCCTGGCCGAGTTGCTCCATCACCTCCACGAAGGTCTGGCCGTTCGTCAGCAGCGCCCGCATGCCGGTCGCCATCTGCATGTCGCCGAAGATCTGCGGCAGCTTGGACAGGTCGCCGTTGACGGTCTTCCGCGTCAGCTCGATGAAGAACTGGAGGAGGTCCTTGCCCTCGGCGCGGGCCCGCTTCATCTCGCCGCGCAGGTCGACGCCGAACTTCTTGAACTTGTTGGCGGTTTCCTCGCTCTCGATCTTGGCGAAGATGTTCGCCGCAGCCGATGCGGCTTCCTCGGCCGAGCCTGTGCCGGTCCTCAGTACCTGGAGCATGGACACCATGCGCTTCAAGCCCTCTTCGCCCTCGTAGCCGATGGCCGCGAAGGCGGGCGCGAGGCTGGGCAGGTAGGTGGCCATGTCCTTCAGCTCGAACTTGCCGGCCTTGCCGCCCTCGACAAGGATGTCGAAGGCGCGCTGCATGTCCTGCCCGGAGATCTTGAAGTTTGTCCCAACCGCATCGGCCGTCGAGGCAATGTCGGTGATCGCTGAGCCCGACGCCTGCGCCGTGGCGGCCACGGACGGCAGGAAGGCGAGAGCGTCGTCCAGGTCGCGCCCGGAGGCGACGAGGGTGTCGAGGCCGGCCGTGATCTCGTCCTGGCTGAGGGCGAAGTCCTGCGCCGCCTTCTGGATGACGGCAAAGGCCGCCCGGGTTTGGTCGGCCGAGGCGCCGGCGGTGATGCCGATGCGCTCGATCGCCAGCTCGGCCTCGGCGAAGCGGCGGACGGATGCGACGGCGCCCGCCGCAGCCGCCGCGGGAGCGAGAAGCCCGGCAGCGGCCGAGGCGCCGGCCACCATGGCGTTGCCGGCACGGCCCATGCCGACGGTTGCCGCGGCGGACAGGCGGCTGTTGCGCCGGACGGTCTCGCCGAAGCGGTCCATGTCCCGCGCGGCGTGCCGGGCCGGCCCGGAGAAGCGGTTGGTGAAGCCGAGGATGAGGTTGGCGGAACGGTCGGCCATCGTTAGCGCCTTTCGATCGTCGGCGCGATGCGCCGGGCGGCCTTGGTGACGGCGTCGATATCCGGCCAGCGCATCGCCTCGAGCGCGGCGACGGGCAGGCCGGCCATGCGGGCGTACATGTCGAGCTCGGTGATCTCGTTGTCGGAGACGGCCTTCACGTCGGCGAACTGCGGCGGGAAAAGCGCCACCGTCTCGATCGTCTGGCCGGCCAGGGTGAACGGGAAGGTCAGGGCAACGGTCTTCGTGGGTGTCCGCTCAGCGAAGGCTGGCCGCGGAGGCTCGACAGTGCGGGGCCGCTCGTGCCCGCGCAGCATGGTCGAATAGATGATGTCCTCCGCCTCCCGCTCGGTCGTCGCGGCGACGATGCGCGCGATGACCTCGGCCACGGTGGGTGGCAGACCCTCGGTCGAAGTGGTCGCGGGCTGATCGCTCATGCGGCTTCCGCCTTGCCGAGCGGGATCACGGTCGCGCCGCCGGCATCGGGGCCGGGCTCGTCGCCGTCCATCGCCGGCGCCCGGATCAGGCCGAGATCCTGGCACATCGAAAGAGACAGGTATCCGCCAGAGGCGCCTCCGCTGGACCGCGCTCGGATCGCCTTCCGCTCCTCAAAGGCCGCAGCGCCCTCAGGCGTGTCCGTGCGCAAAGCCACGCCAGCGGCGACGGCAACGTCAGCCGCGTTCTCCGGCACGAGGTGCACCCACCACTTGCCGATCAGCGTCGGCAGCTTGTCCGCCTCGGTGCGGAAGGCGAAGTCCTCCAGGGCGTAGACCTGCACCTGCGGGATCGGCTTCGGCTCAGGCTTGGGCCGGAAGATCGGAGCATCGTCCAGGTTCGGCGACATGTCGCCGGCCACGATGTGCCGGGCACGATCGCGAAGGCGGTCCGTCACCAGCTTGGCCGCGGCCTCGCCGGCGGTGTGAACCTCAGACATGGACGCGAAGTCGCTGACGGAGAACGACGGCCAAGCCGAGTCGAGCTGACCGGCTCGGGTGAGCGAGAAGCGCCACCCGCCGAAGTGCCCCTTCATGCCGAAGGCCATCGGGCAGACGCGGGCGAGGCCTTCCGCGAGCACCACGCGGGCGAGGTCGTTCGGCAGGGCGTTCTGCCGGACGTCCTGCACCGAGAAGACGTTGTCGGGGTTCTGCGAGCGGCTCATCTCCGGCGGGATCACCCGCTCGTCGATCTCGACCACCTGCAGCGTCTCGGGGATCGCGGCCACCATGGCGGCATAGGCCTTCCCGACGCCGGCGAGCGCCGCCTCGAGGTCGGCTGCGGCCTGGTCGAAGCTCTTGGCTATGCCCTCGAGCTGCTTGGCCGAGCGGGATCGGACCTCGGCATCCTTCGCCGCCGCGAGCCGGCCCTCAGCCTCGCCCACCTGCTCGTCGAGGTCCGAGAGCACCGAGGCGATGGTGTCTACCTCGTCGCCGGCTTCCTGGACGGCGCGGGTGAGGCCGGACAGGTCGGCCGTCGGATCGGAGGACAGGGCGTTCTTACGTGCCGAGCGGGCAGCATCCAGCCGGGCGACGGCGTCGCGCTGGCGATCGGCGAGGACGCCGCGGCGCTGCGCGAGGTTCTTCAGCTCGGTCTCGGCGGCCGAGATCGGATCGCGCTTCAGGGGGTTCTTCATCAGGGTGCCTTTCGCGTGAAGGAAGGGCCGAGGCCTTCGCCGTTCAGGCGGCGCTCGGGCTGAGTATCGTCGGCGTGGGATGATGGAGTGCGGCCGCGGCCGAGGCCGGCCTCTGTGGCGGCGAAGATGCCGGCCATCTGGAAGGCTTCGAGCTCGGTGTCGAACATCAGGATCATCAGCATGGCGAAGCTTTCCATCGAGAGCGTGGTGGCCGCGAAGGCTTCCATGATCGCCCGCTGGCGGCCGAGGATCTCGCCGCGCTGCTTGGCGAGGGCGCGCTCGACGACCGCGGCGCCCTCGTGGACCTCGCCGAAGGAGACGACGTTCTGCCGAGCCTCGAAGTCGGCCTTGGCAGCCTCTCGGCGCGCCAGCCCGGCTCGGAGCTTGGCCGTCTCGTCGAGAAGCTCCTCGCGCTGCTGGTAGACGCCCTGTTCGCGAGCGGCGTCGAGGTAGGTCCGGCGCGGCGTGAGCGGCAGGACGTCGGCCACGGGCTGCGGGTTCTCGTCGGGGCCGGTCATACGCGCCTCCGGATCTTGGAGACGACGGACGCCCTTTCGAGGAGCGGAGCCGCTCTGTCGTGGAAGTCCTGGGCCCAGACGGGGCTTTCGTCGCTATCGTCGTCACCGATGACGAATTGATAGTGATCCAGACCCTCCGCCGAGAGATCCGGCAGGACGACCTTTGGCAGCAAGCGCCGGTAGTCTCCCACGCCCGATCTGTTGAACTCGTCGAAGAGGACGATCGCCGCCACGTCGACGATCTCGTGGAAGGCTGCAGCGGCGCGAGCGATGTCCATCTCGCTCTCCGCGCCGTCCATCCGCATGGTCTCGGCCATCAGAGCGGGCCCGTGCTCCCAGAGCACCGCGAGAAGGAGAAGCTGGCCGTAGTCGAAGCCCTGGCCGGTGCGGGCGCGCCAGCGAGCCTTCGCTTCTTCGCGCCGCTCCGGCGTTCCGCCCGGTCCGTGCGGGTCGAAGCGCCGTTCCCGGGCTCGGTCGGCCGCATCGGCATCGATGAGGCGCTGTCCGTCGCGGTTCACGGTCGGGATGTATCCGCGGGCGACCGCTCGGCTGACTGACGAGACGTTGATGCCGGCGCGCTCGGCATACTGGCGGAAGCTCAGGAGTGACATGAGGCCTCCTGTTGCGCGTTGCCCGTTGCGTGTTGCCCATTTTTGGAAGTGCTGGACCTAGCCAGGGATCGGGGCAGCGCGCCCGCAGGGGGTAGGCGCCTCGGGGACGGTCCCTGAACCGGGGGGTGTGGCAGAGCGGCCACAGGCGCCAGGCAGGCCGGGGCCTCGGGGATGCCGACGTGGCCGTGCTGACGCCGACGGTCGATCCTCGCAAGACGCGTGAAGCGGGCCCGGTTGCTGCCCATCAGCGGCGCGCCTGCGTCTGCGTCTGGCCAGTCTTCCTGGCAACGACGTCGTCCATCATCCTGGCCAGGGTGCCGCGGTTCGCCTTCTCGGCTTCGAGCTCCTCGGGCGTCTGCAGGCCGAACTGCTTGCGCATGCTGGCCGCGAGGTCGAAGCGCAGCGGCTTGGCGGGTTCGGGAGCGGCAGGACCAGGGCATCCGGCATCGTACAGGCTGTTGGTCGTGGCCGTCGGTCTGGCGGCAGCACCGGCGGGAGGCGCGTCGGGAAGCGGGACGAGCTGCAGCGACGAAATGGCGTTGAAGGCGCGGCTGCCATCCTCATAGCCCGCTTGCCGGAAGTGGCTATCGTCCGCTTCCTCGATCCGGACCCCGGCTGAGGCCATGGCCTTCCGGAAGCTCGCGGGGTTGCCGACGTGGGCGAAGATGCGGCGCGAGCCATCCGGATAGGCGGCGACGAAGTTGCTGCCGGCCATCAGGCAGCCCTCCCGAGCTCAGGCAGATCGCCGGCACGGAAGACGCCGGGGAAGTCGGCGCCCGAGCGCTTCAGCTTCTCGGCGGCAGCGGTGATGCAGAACTCGTTGGGGGTGATGCCGGCGCGGTTGGCCTGGTCGAAGAGCGCGTCGCGGAACTCACGCGTGACGCGAGCGCCGTTCAGGAAGAGTTGGGCTGAAGCCATGGATGCCTCCGTTGATGGAGGCAGTGGAGCACGCGCGCGAGGGCACGTTCAGTGGACACGTCCGGACATGTTCGGCCATGTGGGCAGCCTTGACTGCTATCGAAGGAGATCAGCCTCTTGGACGCTGCCAGCATCGCCTACACGGCATCGACGTGGATCATCCCCATCCTGCTGGCCATCACCTTCCACGAGGCAGCGCACGCTTACGCTGCCTGGAAGCTCGGCGACGACACCGCGTTTCTGTTGGGGCGCGTGACCTTCAACCCGCTGAAGCACGTCGATCCGCTCGGCACCATCATCCTACCCGCCATCCTGCTCGTGACGAGAGCGCCGTTCCTGTTCGGCTGGGCCAAGCCCGTACCGGTCGCCTTTGGCCGCCTACGCCATCCTCGCAGCGGCATGGCGCTGGTGGCAGTCGCTGGACCCGTCACGAACATCGTACTGGCGATCGTCTCGGCCCTGCTCTTGCGCACCATGGACGCTTTGCCTGACGCGTGGGTGCCCTGGGCCGTGCAGACGCTTTACCAGTCGATCCTGCTGAACCTCGTGTTGGCCGTGTTCAACATGATCCCGTTGCCGCCGCTCGACGGAAGCCGGATCCTGATGAGCGTCCTACCCGCGCCTCTGGCGCGTCCCTATGCCAAGCTCGAGCGCCACGGCTTCCTGATCCTTCTGGCCGTCGTGCTGTTGTTGCCGGCACTCGGCCGGCAGCTCGGCATGGATCTGAACCCGTTCGGCTGGGTGGTCGGCGGCGCGCTGGCCTGGCTCACCCCGTTGTTCCTGGAGCTCGGCGGCATCAGCCGCTGAGTGACCGAAACTCATCATCCCAGTCCGAGATGCTCTGCATATCGGCGCACCCGTTCGCACGAGAACTCGCCGCGCCGAAGCGCCTCGATGGCTTCCGTGTCGCCGTAGCGCTTGGCTTCGAGCGCGACAGCGGAGATCTCCCAAGGCGCGGACGGCTCAGCTCGGCGCCCTATGCCATCCCTCCGGCACCAGCGCGCGATTGTCTTCTCGGAGCGTCCGCTGCGGAAGCACGCCTCCTTCAGCGAGATCACTTCGGCGTCGCGCATGAGAACAGGAAGCGCTGCACCGCCCTTCATTGCTGTGCATCTCCCCTTGACAGAAGCACGTCGAAGATTGATGCGATGAGATCAGTATCAGCGCTGCTGACGATCGCATTCAGAGCAACCTGATCAATGTCTCCATTTAGAACGATTGGATTAGATCCGTGAGTGACGCTCTCGACCTCCGCATCGACGCGGTGGCGGAAATCATCGCCGCCTACGTCAGCAACAACCAGGTGCCTGCCAACGAGCTGCCGGGCCTGATCAGCAATGTCCGCGCGGCGCTGGAGGGCACTGCTGGCGCTGCTCAGACGGCTCCCGAAGCTGAGCCTGAGCCTCTGGTCCCGGCTGTGCCGATCAAGAAGTCGATCACGCCGGACTACCTGATCAGCCTCGAGGACGGAAAGAAGTTCAAGTCGCTCAAGCGCTATCTGCAAACGAGCCACAGCATGACGCCGGACGATTACCGCAAGAAGTGGGGCCTCCCGTCCGACTACCCGATGGTGGCGCCGAACTACGCCGCTGCCCGCTCGGAGCTTGCCAGGAGCATGGGCCTCGGCCGGAAGCGTACTGAGGCTCCCTCGATCGAGGCTGAGCCCGAGCCCGCGCCCGTGGCTGAAGCTCCGAAGGCGAAGCGCGGCCGTGCAAAGAAGGCGTCTGCCTGACCCATCCTGATCGATGCCGCCGATGGTGACTGCAGCGCGTAGATCGCTGCAGGCCATGAGGCGGCGTCGCCTCCCGTCTCCAGCCTGATCGACCGAGCAGCGCGCATGCTGCTCGGCTGAGGCGCCTACTCTTCCTCGCCGGCGATCTGGCGCAGGATGATGACTAACGCCGGACCGTTCGGACGCGTGCTCGCCGACTCGATCGCGCCGGCGAAGATGCCTTCCACCTCCATCTGGCTGAGCGTCTCGGTGCGCAGTAGCGTCGCGATCAGATGCTGCTGCAGCATGATGCTCGCCTCTGTGAGGTCTACGAGCTTGTGGCTGGTCTGGCTCATGGTCCGCTCCTCGGATGATGAAGGGCCGGCATATAGGCGCTTGAAGCGCCTCTGCCTTCGAAGGCGCACGGTCCGACCTGCCATGGATGGGCCCGGCATCGTCGAGGCCCTCAGCCCGAGAGCCGCCCTCGTCGCAATGCAGCGGCATGCAAGCCGTCCAGCGGCTGCTCGCCTTTTTCTTCCTTCCCCACCCTGCGCCATGCGCTGCGGCCCCTCTTGGGCCGCGCAAGCGCATATGGGGGTATGGGGGATAAAACACACAGGTACTAAGCAGGGGGATACGCAGGGTAAGCAGGGGGTTAGGCAGGGGGGTACGCACCGGATAGGCAGGGGGGTACGCAGGGTTACGCAGGGGGGTACGCAGCGGCCTCAAGACACGACCTCGATGCGCTTGTACCCTCGACCATAAACCACAGTGCGGATGCGCTCCTGAGCGAAGAGGCGCTGCATGGCCTTCGCGAAAGATTTATTCGTGATCCCCTCGGCTCTTTCGTCCTTGGCAAACTTGGTCGGTGCGTAGGTCGGCCCTGCATCGGCCACGTTGCGGCCTTCAGCCTGGTAGGCTGCGAGGATCTCCAGGAATTTGTCATCGACGCGCTGGTTGGCCTCCGCCGCCGTCTCGGCCGCCTTGGACGACGCAGGCGCCATGTCCGCCAGGATCACGTCGGGCACCAGGACGCCGTCGCGCCAGCGTAAGCGCATGGCGTTGCCCGTCTGCCCGTAGTTGATCTTCTTGGTGGTCAGCACCCGCGCGTCGGGATCGGGCTCGACGAAGCGCCGATTGTCTCCCCTGCCGCGCCACTCGAAGACGCGCTCCAGATAGAGGCGCGACCGAACGCTGTTGCTCCACGCCGTCGAGCCCGAGGTGCCCGTGCCGCTCGATATGCCGGCGGCTGAGGGATGGGCGAGACAGAGGACCGTGGAACCGTGGGCGAGAGAAAGGCGGCGCAGAAGGCCAACGAACTGGCGGGCCTGGCTGCGCACGTTCTCGTCGCCGCCGAAGAGGTCGGCCAGGGTGTCGAGCACGACAAGTGACGGCGAGGTGCGCTCGATGGTTCGCTCCAGAGCGCCGAAGAGGCCGGTCGGCTCGATCATGCGGGTGTCGGGGTTGAAGATGCCCAGGAGGGCGTCCTCCCCGACCTTCGCATTGATCTTGAGGTTCGCGAGATCCGACGTTGCGATCCCCTCGGTGCGGCAGATATCCTCGAGGCGGCGGTGCACCTCGCCCTCGTCGTCCTCGGCCGTCATGAAGATGACGGGCCCAGACTGCGCGATCGGCTGATCCAGCCAGGAGCGGGCCGTTACTGTGGCGACGGCGAGCTGCAGGGCCGCTAGACTCTTGCCCGTCCCGCCATCGCCGAAAAGCAGCGTCGGCAGGCCCGCGGGGATGATGCCGGGCACGTGCCAGGCGAGTGGCGGCGCCTCGGTGGCGAGCAGATCGCCCGCCCCGACGAGGTCGAACTCGGGAGCCTGCTCACCCTCGGTGCCGACCAGGACGTGGCTGTTGGGTATGGTCCTCGACAGCTCCTCGGCGATCGCGATGCCCTGCTTCAGGTCGTTGCAGGGATAGACCCGCAGCAGCATCCCGTTGCCGAAGATGTTGATCTCGAAGGTGGTCGCGTACTGATCCCACGTGTTCTTCTTGGTCGAAGAATTGACATGGAGGACGATCTCCCATCCTCGCTCGATCGCGCCTCGTAGTCCGGGCGCCATCTGCAGCGCGAGGGCGCGGTCGTTCTGGAGGATCTCCTTGTTGTCGTCGGGAGGGGCGAGGGAATAGGCATTCCGTCGCCAAAGCGCGGGAAGCTTGGGCGTCGCCATCAGTGCACCCCGCGCGTCGACGAGAGGTACGCGATGATTTCGTCGCGTCGGGCCGACCGGTCCATCGCTGCATCGAGCCGAAGGGCATAGGCGTTCCAGGAAGCCGAGATCGGCTCCTCCGGCATGCCCCTGTACCAGAGAGCCCGTCCGCCATGATTGCCTACGGCGAAGCGATAGCCGAGCGCCTCCATACCGCCGATGTAGTCGGCGACGGGGAGTGGATCCGGCAGAGCAATACGGGCTGCGTTCCAGCGGGATGTGAAGCAGACGATCCGTCCATCCGATACGATCGGCACGCATGTGCCAGTGCGACAAAAGGCGGCGAGGAACTCCAGAACGACCGCGGACTGGCGGCTCAGGATGTTGACGTGCGTCATCGTCACGCCTCCAACCCCGAGGCTAGGGCCGAGATCTTCGCCCTGAAGACGTCTCGAGCGCTGCTCGCGAAATCTTCCGTCTCGACGACCATCTGCATCGCGAGGTCGCGAGCGGTGGTCGGCTGATGGGCGGTGATCGTCTCCTGTAGGAGGAGATACTCCGAATAGCAGGTCGCCCAAGCGGCAGGCTCCATCTCCTCGTCGGACTTGTCCGCCAGGGCTCGCCACCGCTCGTAGAGCGCACCGATCGCAGTCCGGCGGGGTGAGGGCTTGTGAGGCCGTGGTCGGGTATCGAAGATGATCTCCGGCCCCGTCGACTTTGCGTGCCGATCGACCCGCACCATCACGGCGGGCAGGCCGACTAGGCGATGGCCGGCGACGAACGGCTCGCCTGCGACCGAGAAGACCGTGATGGACCCGTCGCTGTCGATCATGGCCCGAAGAGGGCCGACGTCGCAGGCGACAAGGGTGGCCTGGAGCTCGGCGAGCATCTGCTCGACCTGGGCGGCCAGCGGGTGACTTGCCGGCACCGCGGGCGCGGTGGTATCGCTACGGCTGACCATAGCTTTCTCCTGGTAGGGATGGTTGGGGTCATGGCTCGGCGTCGAGGTGGCAGCCTCTGCCGGGCCTTTTCTTTGCGGACGAGCGCGCATCAAGGCGCCCTCCTCTCGCCCGCCGCTTTAACGGCAGCGAGGATCTCCGACTGTGGCCAGCGCGAGAGGCCGCCGAGCTTCACTGGCTTGGGCAACGTGCCGTCCGCCATTCTGCGGTACAGGGACGCCTGGCTAATGCGCAGGATCGTGCCGACTTCGCGTGCGGTGAGAAGGGGATCGGTCATGGGCGGGCCTCATTGGGCTCTGCCGTTTTCGCCCTCATCGCCGCACGTATTGCGCTGACGATCTGCGCATTTTTCGATGTGAAGTTGCAGCGCGCTTCCTTTTCGAGGAACTCGGCCGCATCACCGGGCAATCGGACGGTCATGCGGATCTCGCTATTGTCCATGACAAAACCTCCTGTTCACCAAATTCGTGAAAAGGCGTAGCACGCACCAAATTAGTGCGCAACACTGATGGTGGATTTTTTCACGGATTTGGTGTCATGTGCCGATATGGCAAAGCAAGACGACTACGTTCGCTATACGATCCGGGTCCCGGCCTCTCTCTATTCGGCCCTACAGGGAGCTGCTGGAGAAAAGTCGATCAATGCTGAGATCATCAACAGGCTTCAGAACAGTCTTCACCGAGGAGGAGCCGGATCCTTCAGTATCTGGCTACCGTCCGACGTTTTGGCGCGCGTTCTGGATCAAGCGGAACGCCGCGAAGAGGATCCGAACGTCTTGATCCTTGAAGCAATCGAGAAAGCGTATCCTCCGCCGCCTACACTTGCGGGAACTCTGGAAGCCATGGCCGACAAAATCGCCTTTCGGCCCGGCAAGAGGACCGAGGAGGAAGAGACCTTCCTCTCATACGTGGAGGAATACATCCGGAAACCGAAGGCGGCTGCTACTCCGCGGCCTTGGGGCCAGAAAAAGTAGACCGGACCCAAGCCGCCCAGGCTTCCATCACCTCGCGCCGCTGATCGAGGTAGTCGGTTCTGCGGTAGGCTCGCTCTACCGAACCGCCGACCACATGGCCGAGCACCGTCTCGGCGACGGCGAAGGGCGTCTTCGCCTCCACCTCCATCCAGTCTCGCAGCGACGAGCGAAACCCATGTGGCCGGTATTCCAGCCCAGCGCGCTGCATGTGCATGGCCATCGTCATATCGGAGATGACGCCGCGCATTTGGCTCGGAAAGAGGTAGTCGTCGCGAGCATGGCGCCGCGCGGCTTCGATCACCTCCAGAGCCTCCGCTGACAGCGGCACGCGGAAGTCCTCAGTCGCATCCCGCAACCCCTTCATCGCCTCGCCTGGGATCGTCCACACGCTTCCGCTGATCTGGCTCTCATGCATATGGCGAAGCGGGCCCGATCGAACGCCGGTGAGGATCAGGAGGCGAAGAGCGAGGTGGGTGACGGATCCGGCGTCCAGCGCGGCATAGTAGGCGGGCACCTCCTGCCAGGGCATGGCCGGTATGTTCTTCGCCTTGTGGCGGGATTTGCCGAGAAGCGCACGAGCCTTCTCCGCCACCTGAAGATCGACGTTGAGGCCGAGGGCCGCCGCATGCTTCAGGCAGATGGATAGGCGGTTGAGCGCCTTCCTCGCCGTCTCGGCCTTGGTGTGCCAGATGGGCGCCAGGGCGTCTCGGACATCCTTCTGGTCGAGATCGGCAACCGGCACCTTGCCGAGCTTCGGCAGAACGTGGTGCTCCAAGGGCGAGAACCATCGGCCGGCCACGCCATCACCCTTGAGCTCGGCCTTGCGCGCCTCAAAGGCGTCGAGCGCGATGTCCTTCAGCAGATGGATGTTCTTGGCCGCCTCCCGCTTCTGGCGGTCTCTCTCCTTAATCGGATCCCTGCCCGCTCGGACTTCGGCGCGGTGCTGCTCCGCCGCCTGGCGGGCCTCCTTGAGCGACACGGGCGGGGTCGCGCCCAATCCCATCTCGCGACGTCGACCATGGATGGTGTAGCGCAAGACCCACTGGGCACCGCCGTCCTCGCGTTTGTGGAGCCATAGGCCGGCTCCGTCGGCATGCTTGCCGGGGCCAAGGGTCAGCACCGCTCGGGCACTCAAACGGTTCATCGCTCGCATCTTTGCCCGCCTCCAGGAGGCAGGATCAATCCCCCTCCCAATCCACCTTTCGCGCTGCGCTCGGGTGCGATTTCATGAGAGAAGATGGAACAGAACGAAACAGGAAGATCAAGCTATCTCAGAGGCTTCGAGATACGATGATTGTGGATGAGAAGCGGAGCGATAACAATGTGATGCCGCCCCTGGGCACCACAGCACTCCCAAACGCATAATTCGACAACATAGTCAGCGCTTCTGAGCGCATCTTGATGCCCTGCCTTGATCAACCATTGTTTGGGAGATCGGGCGATGGGCTTGGCGTGATGTGGATGATTGTCCGTGACGCCCCGTGAGTCTCCGAGGCTCGTCGTTCAGCCGAACGTGGCAGAGGGCGACGCTCGGACGGCCGGCTGTCCACGGTGCCGCCGAGGCTGAACACCCGCGAGTTCACGCCCTTGGCTTCGAGGTCCTGGACCATCACCAGAGACTGACGCTGAGCAAGCGAGCCGATCCACCTTCCGCGACAACCAGCCCATCTCCCTTACGACCGAACTTGATGGCGGGTTGCAGCTCGGCGCGGACGGCAACGGTGGCGGCCGCTCGGCATACACCTCGTCGCACCCCGCGGAGCCGAGGCCCCTCACCTGAGCTTCGAGGCCGGCTTCCTGTTGGAGGGTGGAGGCGCAAGCCTGGCCGACGAGCATGGAACACAGCCGATCTCGCATGTCTGCCGCGCTCAAGCGACATAGCTCGTAACGCTAGGCCACCCATGCGTTTCCCGAACTACTGCCGGAGGATCGGAAGTCATAGATAGCGAGTGTCGAAAGAAACGAAGACCAACGGCCTCCAACGACGAGGGGCCACCACTGGATAGACCCATGAACATCGCCCGCACTCTTCGCAACATCCGCTCCTATCGCGCCACGCTCAACGAGCTGTCGAGCCTCTCGCAGCGTGAGCTTGCCGACATCGGCATCAGCCGCGCCGACATCCCGGCTCTTGCCCGTCGGTCGGTCCGCTAACGCGCGCCCGCCTTCGCCCGATCGTTCGGGCTGAGGCACCTCCGACACATCGACGTGTCAGCTTCGAGCGCCCTCCGGTCCGTCCGTTGGGCGCTTTCGTTTGTGTCGCGCTGGGGCCGGCGGCAAAGTAGGCTCCCCGACGAGGCCATCGAGGAGGCTTGAGCCATGGTCGCGATGACGGTGGAGCTTCGCAATGTCGAGGGCACTGAGGCCGCGCTCGGTTGGGCAGGCGGCCACACGATCGTCGTGGACCGACCGGAGGGACGCGCCGGCGGGCAAGGGCTCGGCTTCAACGGCGCCCAGCTTCTCGGCCTCGCCATCGGCGGCTGCTTCTGCAACGATCTGCGCTACACCGCCCATGCGGACGGCGTTCGCCTGGGCCGGATCGCCGTTACCGTCACGGTCGAACTGGACGGAGAACCGCTGCTCGCCACGTCGGCGACGATGACGGTCCTCTGCGAGACGCTCGATGGATCGGATCCTGCGCCCATCATCGAGCGGGCCAAGGCGACCTGCATGGTCTCCAACTCGCTGAAAGTCGGCATCCCGGTATCCATCCTGCCGCGGGCTCCAGAGCCGGCTTGAGGCAGAGGGCTCAGGCCATGCGGTGAAGCCTGCGTGCTGCGGTCGCTTCGGCAGCCTCCAGGGCGCGGGTTTCGCCATTCCGGCGACGAAGGCGTTGACTGATCGGCGATGCTCCGGCTAACCAGCCTGCCTTGAACAGAGGAAACAGGAATGCTCACAGAAGACATCATCACGAAGCGCCTGACGGGCATGTTCGGCAACGCGATCGCCGAAGAACTGGCGCGCGCTCTGGATGACATGGAAGCTGCGGAGTTCATGCCGATCTCGCGGCTGGTTGACGATCATGGCCTCGAAGCCGATATCACAGTCGGCGAGCTTCGCTCACTTGCTCTGCAGCAGACGATTATCTTCTGACGCACCAACTGCAATGATCTTCGCGACGTCCGGTCAGGTCTTCGCGAGGGACACGATACATCGGCGGTGATGGTGAGCATCGCCGACCCGGCGCCCGTCGTCGCGCGGCCGCGCGATCTCACCTGCCATGCTCTTGTTACGGCACGCAGCTCGCCGGCCTGGGCGGCATAGCGCCCCCGCCGCGGAGCCGCCGGTCAGGCGTCTCGCGGCTCCTTGTCGAGCAGCATGTAGTCGAGCGGCATTTCGGTCGTGTACTTGATCTGCTCCATCGCGAAGGACGAGGACACGTCGCGGATCTCGATCCGGGCGATCAGGCGCTTGTAGAAGGCGTCGTAGGCGGCGATGTCGGGGACCACCACGCGCAGGAGGTAGTCCACCTCGCCGCTCATCCGGTAGAACTCGATCACTTCCGGAAATTCGCCGACGACCTCCGCGAAGCGGCGCAGCCACTCGTTGGAATGCGAGTTGGTGCGGATCGAGACGAAGACGGTGACGCTGGCATTGACCTTGGTCGGATCGAGGATCGCGACCCGGCGCCGGATCACTCCCTCCTCCTCCAGCTTCTGGATGCGCCGCCAGCAGGGCGTCGTCGACAGGCCGACGCGCTTGGCGACGTCCGCCACCGCCATCGTCGCGTCCTCCTGAAGGAGCTTGAGGATCTTCTTGTCCAGCCGGTCCATGCGCGTCTCGTCTTCAATCCGCTCACAGCACTGACGAAAGCCGCGCCGCGTGGCAAGCGCCTTCTCAAACGAGGTCCGCGACGCGCTGCTTCAGCTCCGGCAGCAGATCCTCGGAAAACCAGGGATGGCGACGGATCCAGCCGTTGTTGCGCCAGGACGGGTGCGGCAGCGGCAGCACCGCCGGGCGCCCGTCCGGTCGCTGGCCGAGGATCGTCCGCCAGGCCGCCACCGTGTCGGTCAGCGAGAGCTGCCGCGCCAGCGCGTGGTGGAAGCGCTGCGCGTGATGGCCGATCGCCAGGATCAGCTCGACCTGCGGCATGGACGCCATGACCCGCTCGTGCCAGGCGGCTCTGCATTCCCGGCGCGGCGGCCGGTCGCCGCCATGGGCATCGTTGCCGGGAAAGCAGAAGCCCATCGGCACGATGGCGATCCGCGCGGGGTCGTAGAACACCTCCGGCGTCACCCCCATCCAGTCGCGCAGTCGCACGCCGGACGGGTCGTTGAAGGGCTTCGACGACTTGTCCGCGAGGTTGCCCGGCGCCTGCCCCGCGACGAGAAGGCGCGCCGTCGCGGACAGGACGAGGATCGGGTTCGGCTCGATCGGCAGCGGCGGCCCGCTCGGAGTGTCCCGACAGATGCGGCAGGCACGGATCGTCTCCTGCAGCGCGACCGGGTCCTCCCGGTTCACGCCGAAGCGCTCGGCCGCCCGCCGACCTCGCGGTGCCAGCGCGCGACGTTGGCGCAGTCCTCGGGCACCTGCAGCCGCGCCGGCTTCATGAAGTCCATGGCGACGAGGCCCGTGATGTCGGCGATCGAGTAGGTCTCGCCCGCCACGAAGCGGCTGTCGGCGAGGTGCGCATCGAGGATGCGCAGGAACTCGGGCACCTTGTCGCGGTTGGCCGCGGCCCATTCGGGCACCTGCGGCACCTCCCACTCCGCCATCGCCGGGTGGGTGTGGCGGAACACGGCGCCGACCGCGCCGAGGAGGTTCAGCTCCATGCGCCGGCTCCACATCTCGACCAGCGCCTTCTCCCTGGCGTCGCGACCGAACAGCGGCGGCTCGGGATGGGTTTCCTCGAAGTAGCGGCAGATCGCCACCGATTCGGCGATCGCCGTGCCGTCGTCGAGTTCGAGCACGGGCAGGCGCTTCAGCGGATTGAGGCGCGCGACCGCATCGTCGCGGTGGCCGAGGGCCGCCATGTCGACGGGCTCGAGGGGCACCTCGATGCCCTTTTCCGCCAGGAAGATGCGCACGCGCCGCGGATTGGGCGCCCGTCCGCCGTCGAAGAGCTTCATGCTGTCTCCTCCCTCGTCGCTGGCCGGCAGGCCGCCGGTGCGTCGCGATCGTTACAGGCTCTTAAGGCACTTTTTTAAGCTCTTCGAAACATGATGCGGCGGTCCGTTGCCACCCGTCCCGTCGCGATCGATCGAGTTCATGACCGTCGCAGCTCACGTCCGATACGACCATCCGATCGTCGATCGCGGCGCGCGCAAGCCGCGCGAGCGGGAGGTCGCCGTTGCCATTCGTGCGGCGCGCGAGCGCTTGTCGCGCAGCGGCTTCGCCAATCCGCGCTTCGAGCGCGAGCTCCTGATCCAGCACGCGACCGCCCTGCGCGCGGCGGCGACCGTCCTGCCCGTGCCGCTGCTCGGAACCGCCTTCGGCCTGTCGATCTTCACCGGCATGCGCCCGGCGCTGGCCTGGATCCTCCTCGCCGCCTTCGGCTGCATCGCCCTGCTTCTCGTGACGCGGCGTCTCCTCGCCCACGCGAAGGAGGCCTTCGATCCCCAGGCCTGGTCGCGCCGGCTGCTGGCCGGCCACGCGGCGATCGGGCTCTCCTGGGCCTATCTCGCGGCCGCCGACTGCGACAGCTGCGGCGCGCTGCAGTTCGACCTCTTCCAGTTCTCCATCCTGTTTCTCGCCGTCGCGCTGACGGCGATGGTGTCCTTCACGCTGAAGGGCGTCGTCTTCGTCGCCTTCGCGCCGGTGCTCCTCGTCCTGTTCGGGACGATGGCGACGCGGCCCGAGCCGGTTCTCCTGTCGATGGACGCGGTTCTGTGCGGCTCGCTGGCGATCTTCGCCCTCGTCGCCGAGCGGCTGCGGCGCAACGCGCTGGAGCGCCACCGGAATCAGGCCGAAAAGGACGAGCTCATCGCCGAGCTCGAAATGGCGCACGGCGCGTCCGAGGAAGCGCGCCTCCGCGCCGAGGAAGCCAACCTCGCCAAGTCCCGCTTCCTGGCCACGATGAGCCACGAGCTGCGCACGCCGCTCAACGCCATTCTCGGCTTTTCCGAGGTCATCACCAAGGAGATCCTCGGCCCCGTCGGCAACGCCACCTACAAGGAATACGTGTCCGACATCCACGCCTCGGGTAGCCACCTCCTCGACCTGATCAACGAGATCCTCGACCTGTCGCGCATCGAGGCGGGCCGCTACACGCTGAACGAGGACTCGATCGAGCTCGTGCGCGTGGCGCGCGACTGTTTGAGCTACGTCGACGTCAAGGCCAAGGCGAAGTCGATCACCTTCGACGCCCAGTTCGAGCCGGACCTGCCGGCGGTCTGGGCCGACGAGCGGGCGATCCGGCAGATCGTCCTGAACCTCCTGTCCAACGCCGTTAAGTTCACGCCCGCCGGCGGCAGCATCGTCCTGCGCGTCGGTTGGACGGCGGGCGGCGGGCAGTACATCGCGGTCCGCGACAACGGGCCCGGCATCCCGCCCGAGGAGATCCCGGTGGTCCTGTCCTCCTTCGGCCAGGGCTCCAACGCCATCAAGAGCGCCGAGCAGGGAACGGGCCTCGGCCTCCCCATCGTCCAGGCGCTGGTGAAGATGCACGACGGCGAGTTCCAGCTCCATTCGAAGCTGCGTCAGGGCACGGAAGCCATCGCTATCCTGCCGCATGCGCGCGTCCTCGAGGTGATGCCGGCGCTCGGTCCCGGTGCCTGAGCGGGTCGCGGCGCTCGACTTGTAGGCGCGCGCGCCTCTCTCTACATCCGGTGGAACCCACCTGCCCCGAGCCCGATGACCGCCCCGATCGAAAGTCCCTGCATCCTCGTCTGCGCCATCGATCCGGTGACGGGCTATTGTTTCGGCTGCGGGCGCACCGGCGCCGAGATCGGCGCGTGGCTCGGCCTGAACCCGGCCGAGCGGCGCGGCGTGATGGCGGACCTCCCCGCGCGCCTCGCCACGATCGAGCGCAAGCCCCGGCGCGAAACGCGGCGGACCCGGCTGCGCCGCGAGGCGGCCGCCGGCGACGGCGGCGGCGGAGCCTGAGCCGGAATGTTCGCGCTTCTTCTTCTCGTTGTCGGCGGCGCCGCCCTGCTCCTGCTGTCGATGGACGGCGGCTTTGCCGGGCTCGACGAGGGGCAGTTCGCCCATCTCGTTTACTTCGGCGCCTGGGGCCTGCTCATGGCCGGCGGCATCCTCGCCCTGTTTCGCGGCCGGCTCTTCGGCGCGCTGCGCGACCTGATGGTCTGGGGGCTCGTCTTCGTCGCGCTGATCGGCGTCTTCGCTTATTCGCACGAGCTGAAGGGCGTCGGCGACCGCGTCCTCGGGGTCCTCATGCCGGGCCGCGCGATCGAGGTCGCGGGGTCCGGCGGCACGCAGTACCGCGTGGTGCGCTCGGGCGACGACCACTTCCACGTCGAGGGCTCGATCGACGGGCGCCCCGTCACCTTCGTGGTCGATACCGGCGCCTCGATGATCGCGCTCGACACGGTCACCGCCGAGCGGCTCGGCATCGACACCGCGGGCCTGAACTACCGCGCCGACATCATGACCGCCAACGGCGTCGCCAAGGCGGCGATGGTCAAGCTGGACGAGGTGCGCATCGGCGGCATCGAACGGCGCAACGTCCAGGCGGCGATCACCGAGGGGCGGCTCCTCGGCGGCACCGTGCTTCTCGGGATGAGCTTCCTCAACACGCTGACCTCGTTCGACTTCCGCCGCGACACCCTCGTCCTCACCGATTGATCAGGCGGCCGCCCGGTCGAGGTCGAGCGCTGCGAAGGCGCGGAAGATCACCTCCGGCCCCGCCGCCGGCTTCACCGACTCCTCCGTCAGGATGCGCCGCCAGGCCCGCGCGCCGGGCCGGCCGGCGAACAGGCCGGTCATCGGCTTGGCCACGGCGGCCATGCGCCCGCCGCGCGCCAGGTGCCGCTCGGCGTAGTCTGCCATCACCGCCATCAGCGCGGGATAGTCGGGCGCCCTCGCCGGCTCGCCGAACACGGCCGCATCGACGCCGAAGAGCTCGTCCGGCGTGTTGTAGGCGGCACGCCCGAGCATCACCCCGTCCAGCCGATCGAGCTGCGGCAGCGCCGCGTCGAGGCTGCCGAGCCCGCCATTGAGCCCGACGAAGACGTCCGGCAGCCGCGCCTTCAGCCGGTGGACGCGCTCGTAGTCGAGCGGCGGAATCTCGCGGTTCTCGCGC
Organism: Antarcticirhabdus aurantiaca; assembly: GCF_009765365.1. GTDB lineage: Bacteria > Pseudomonadota > Alphaproteobacteria > Rhizobiales > Rhizobiaceae > Antarcticirhabdus > Antarcticirhabdus aurantiaca. The sequence goes on along the minus strand of NZ_VTOM01000007.1, from coordinate 2,813 downwards.
GGCGACAGGCCCTGGAGCCAAGCCTTGCGGGCATGCACCCAGATCCCCGCCACGCCGGCCGCGACCGCGGCGTCGGCGAGCGCGTCGAGCGCTTCTTCCGTGTCCTGGTCGTCGACGCCGAGGCGGCACTTCACCGTGACCGGGACGTCGACGGCCTCCGCCATCGCCGCGAGGCATTCGCCGACCAGCGCCGGCTCGCGCATCAGGCACGCCCCGAAGGCGCCGGACTGCACCCGGTCCGAGGGACAGCCGACATTGAGGTTGATCTCGTCGTAGCCGTAGGACGCGCCGATCCGCGCGGCCTCGGCGAGCTTTGCCGGCTCCGAACCGCCGAGCTGCAGGGCCACCGGGTGCTCGGCCGCGTCGAAGCCGAGCAGCCTGTCGCGATCGCCGCGCAGCACCGCGTCCGCCACCACCATCTCGGTATAAAGCAGCGCATGCCGGGAGATCTGCCGATGAAAGAACCGGCAATGACGGTCCGTCCAGTCGATCATCGGCGCCACCGCGAAGCGGAAACGCTTGTAATCGCTGCGGTTCTTCTCGATCTTACCGGTCATGCGGGCTTCCAGGTCGTCGCGTCGTTGTCGCATTTACAGGAGTTTGCGGGCGTCCGTTCGCGCCTGTTACAGCAAAGCTGTACGCCAGACGCTCATGCTGTAGCGCACCCCTGCGGATCGAACGGGCACCATCCTGGAGCGGAAACGGAAGGACGGCACCACAGGCTACCACGCACAGATCGTCATCCGGCGCGACGGCACAATAGCACATCGCGAGACGAAGACGTTCGATCGCCGTCCGGCGGCCGCGGCCTGGATCAAGAAGCGGGAGCACGAGCTGGCCCGGCTCGGCGCGGTCGATTGGGCGAAGATCGATGACCCCACCCTCGCCGTCGCCATCCAGCGCTACATCGACGAATCGAGCAAGGCGATGGGTCGGACAAAGGCGGAGGTGCTCCGGACGATCCAGACGTACAGCATCGCCGAGAAGCGCTGCAGCGACATCACCAGCCCCGACCTGGTCGGCTTCGCGCAGGAACTCGCCCGCGGCCGCGCACCGCAGACGGTCGCGAACTACCTGGCTCACCTCGGCGCCGTGTTCGCCATCGCGCGCCCAGCATGGGGTTACCCTCTCGACGAAGGCGATGAAGGATACAGCCGTGGTGGCGAAGCGTCTCGGCGTGACCTCGAAGAGCCGGTAGCGCGATCAGCGGCCGACGCGCGAGAAGGTCGGCATGGGCAAGCTGGTCGCGGGTCTGAGAGCATGAAAAAACCCGCCGGGCGGGTGCCAAGCGGGTTTGAAAGATTTTCAAGCAATAAAATAGCGATTACTGATGATGAAACGCTATCCTAAGAGCCACAGTCGCCCTACCGTCTCCGGCTTTTGACAGGATGAACGGCATCCAGAAGCCATGCCAGAGCATTTCCAGCACAGGAAGCGACCTTCAACTCTATAAATCGAAAGGTATTTATCAATTCCCCCAAGAATATCCCCCAGGTTGCGAATGCACGTCTTAGGACACAGGGAAGATTGGCTGTAAAGCCCAATCCACCCGGCAACTTTGTCAAAAACTGCGCGCATTTTTAACAACGAGAGCCGAACTCGGTCCGATGCGCGTGGGATCGCTCCGGCAGAAGGCGTCTGCCTCCTCGTAGAGATCGACGACGGCCGACGTGGCGGTGGTGATGTCCGCGGCATTCCGGCCGGCGAAGTCGGGACCAAAGGTGTCCTCGGCCCAGGCACCTGGCGAGGCGAGAAGCACGAGCCAAGCCGCGGGGAGCGTGGACGCGCCGGCGATCATCCACGCTCCGGTCGATGTCGACACCGATGCCCCACAACGCACGCCGAGATGCCCGGCCGCGCATCCTTCGATCATGCTTAGCTGCACAAAGAATGAAGACGCTCGCGCGAACCGCGAGGTTCTGCTCGCTCGACGGCACCGAGGGAACGGGCGTGCCGGCCGTTCGTGGGGGGTCGAGCCGTCGATCGGCCCCGCGAGGACGCGCCTGTCGGCATCTCGCTTGTCGGGCGGTTGCCGCCGGTCGATCGATCAGGCCTAAGCGCGAAAAGATAGCTGGGCGTCCCTGGAGACGCCCAGCCATAGGCACCTGATCAGGAAGGGACGTAACCAACCAGGCGCTTCTCGAAATACGATGTGCGCCTGATAATCTGCCGCACATGAACGCTGGATGAACCCGAGCCTCACACGCACAGCACGCCGGAACGATCCGGCGCCCGGTAAGCGCATCGAAACAGGCCGGGGTCGATAAAGATGATTCTCAAAGCAGGGATTTGGCGGCCCAGATGCTTACAACTCATCCACCATATGGGCGCGCTTCGGTCGATTAGGGCCAATTCGCGCATTCATCCGAAGCAACTGCGTAAGGTTCTGCGGTGACATCATGCGACGGGCACCAAGCGTCAGGTCACGATGTCAGCAGCATCCTTCATCCGCAGCAAGCGCGGCAACATTGCCACGGCCTCTGCCCTCCTCGCGGTGCCGCTGATCTTCGCCATGGGTGCGGGCATCGACCTTTCGCGCGTCTGGACGGAACGCAGCAAGCTTCAAACGGCGGTGGACGGCGCCGCGCTCGCCGTCATGAAGAACGCGGCCTTCAAGCAGGCGGAAGCCGAGCGCCTCGCCGCCCGCATGCTGACGACGAACTTCGGCAGCAACTACCAGACCCTCGCCGTCACCTTCTCCGAGTTCGGCGCGACCGTCACCGCCCGGACGAAGGTCGACCTGACGCTCGCCAAGGTGCTCGGCTTCGAGAGTCTCGATGCCGGAGTGGCGGGCACGGCCGAGTATCCGCCGA
>NZ_VTOM01000065.1 GCF_009765365.1 Antarcticirhabdus aurantiaca | reverse complement strand
GCCGTCACCTTCTCCGAGTTCGGCGCGACCGTCACCGCCCGGACGAAGGTCGACCTGACGCTCGCCAAGGTGCTCGGCTTCGAGAGTCTCGATGCCGGAGTGGCGGGCACGGCCGAGTATCCGCCGACGAAGTACGAGATCGCCCTCGTTCTGGACACCACCGGCTCCATGGCCGGATCCAAGCTCGCCGAGATGAAGAAGGCGGCCAAGAGCATGGTGAGGGAGCTGACCGAGACGGAGATCCTGCGTCGGCGGGTCAAGTTCTCGCTCGTGCCCTTCTCCTCCTTCGTGAACGTCGGCGCCGACAAGGCCAGCGCGGACTGGATCGACGGCGAGGGCGCCGTCAACGTGCCCTACAGCATCATCCCGGCCGGCGTGTCGCGCTTCGACGTCTTCCGCAATCTCGACCAGACCTGGAACGGCTGCGTCGAGACGCGGCTGGAAACGGGCGACAGCTCCTACGGCTCGGACGACACGCCGCCGGACGCCAAGGATCCCAACACCCTCTTCGTGCCCCTTCTCGTGCCGCCCGAGCCGGCGAGCACGCGCGGCGCGCGCTACAACAACAGCTATCTGACCAATCCGAGCCTTTCCGGCCTCGG
>NZ_VTOM01000064.1 GCF_009765365.1 Antarcticirhabdus aurantiaca | reverse complement strand
ATACCGCCCAGCCTATGAATTGACCTCTTCTATCCAGGGATAGAGGCAGAGGGATCGAATGCGCCTGGGATCGTCTGTGGCGGCGTTCCAGGCTTGGCAGCAGGCGTCGATGATGTGCTCACGACCCCGGAACTCGCGCAGGCTCAGGAAGCGCTCGCGCAGATATAGCCAGAGACGCTCGACCGGGTTCAACTCGGGACTGTAGGGCGGCAGGGTGACGAGGGTGATGTTGGCCGGCAGGTCGAGCGCCTTGGTCCCGTGCCAGCCGGCCCCGTCCAACACCATGACGACGTGGACGCCGTCCTCGATGGTCTGGGCGAAGTGATCGAGGAAGAGGCTCATCATCGCGGCGTCGGCAAAGGGCAGGACGAGCGAGAAGGCCTTGCCCGTCGCGGGTTCGACGGCGCCGAAGATATAGGCCCACTCGAAGCGCTGATCGCAAAGGCCCGGCGGGCGGCGTCCCTTCGCCCACCAGCGATGGCAGGTGCGCCCCTTCTGCCCGACCCGGGCCTCGTCCTGGAACCAGAGCGCGATGCGCTTGTCCGGGTGAGCCGCGCGCGCCGCCCTCAGGGCTTGGGCGAGCCCCCTTTTTTGAAGCGCTCCTGCGCCTTCTCGTCC
>NZ_VTOM01000063.1 GCF_009765365.1 Antarcticirhabdus aurantiaca | reverse complement strand
CCCGCAGGGCCATCATCGGGTCGGTCATCGGTGGTCTCTCGGTTCGGGGTTGGCTGTCGCAACCCGATCCTAACCGGCAACCGCCGATGACCGCCTCTCAGCTACACCACCACCTGGGACACGACCGTAGGTGAAACCGGCAGAAGCGCCGCAAGCATCGGCCGCGTGGCCGAGGCGGCCGTAACCGATCTGCCCGCGTGCAATGGCGTCGAATCCGCCGAATGCACCTGGCGGTCACGCTCCGCTGATACTTGCGCGGAGACTGCGAAAGGCAGACGTTCCTCATCGTCTCGTGATGCAGGAGGGCACAATGAGTCCCAAGAACACCATCTGCCTCTGGTATGATCGGGAGGCCGAAGCCGCGGCACGTTTCTACGCCGAGACCTTTCCGGACAGCAGGGTGACGGCGGTGCATGAGGCGCCGGGCGATTATCCCTCAGGCAAGGCCGGCGACGTGCTGACAGTCGAGTTCACGGTCGTAGGGATCCCCTGCCTCGGCCTCAACGGCGGCCCGACCTTCCAGCACAGCGAGGCATTCTCCTTCCAGATCGCGACCGACACGCAGGAAGAAACGGACCGCTATTGGAACGCGATCGTCGGGAACGGTGGCCAGGAGAGCGCCTGCGGCTGGTGCAAGGATCGATGGGGCATCTCCTGGCAGATCACGCCGCGGACGCTGACGGAGGCGCTGGCCAAGGGTGGTGACGAGGCTAAGCGGGCCTTCGAGGCCATGTTGACGATGGGCAAGATTGATGTGGCAGCCATAGACGCGGCGCGTCGCGGCTAAGGGGAACCGAGATCTGGTCTGCCCCCTGAAAAGTGGCCCTCCCTGAAGTAGGCTTTTGAGCCTTTGGAGGATGCCGAGAATGCCGAGGAAGAAGCCGAGCCCGGAAGAGATCGTCGCCAAGCTGCGACAGGTGGACGTT
>NZ_VTOM01000062.1 GCF_009765365.1 Antarcticirhabdus aurantiaca | reverse complement strand
TCTTACTCGACGATGGAGGCGACGATGCCGGCGCCGACGGTGCGGCCGCCTTCGCGGATGGCGAAGCGCAGCTTCTCCTCCATCGCGATCGGAACGATCAGCTTGACGTCCATCGTCACGTTGTCGCCCGGCATCACCATCTCGGTGCCCTCGGGCAGCGTCACCACGCCCGTCACGTCGGTCGTGCGGAAGTAGAACTGCGGGCGGTAGTTGGTGAAGAACGGCGTGTGGCGGCCGCCCTCCTCCTTGGTCAGGATGTAGGCCTCGGCCATGAAGCGCGTGTGCGGCTTCACCGAACCCGGCTTGCACAGGACCTGACCGCGCTCGACGCCCTCACGGTCGACGCCGCGAACCAGCGCGCCGATGTTGTCGCCCGCCTGGCCCTGGTCGAGCAGCTTGCGGAACATCTCGACGCCGGTGACGGTGGTCTTCTTGGTGTCGCGGATGCCGACGATCTCGACTTCCTCGCCGACCTTCACGATGCCGCGCTCGACGCGCCCCGTGACGACCGTGCCGCGGCCCGAGATCGAGAACACGTCCTCGATCGGCATCAGGAAGGGCTGGTCGATCGGACGCTCGGGGGTCGGGATGTAGGCGTCGACCTGGGCCATCAGCTCGCGCACCGCGTTCTCGCCGATCTCCTTGTTGGAGTCTTCGAGAGCGGCAAGAGCCGAGCCCTTGACGATCGGAACGTCGTCGCCGGGGAAGTCGTAGGACGACAGGAGCTCGCGGACCTCGAGCTCAACGAGCTCCAGGAGCTCGGCGTCGTCGACCTGGTCGACCTTGTTCAGGAACACCACGATCGCCGGCACGCCGACCTGGCGGGCGAGAAGGATGTGCTCGCGGGTCTGGGGCATCGGGCCGTCGGCGGCCGAGCACACCAGGATCGCGCCGTCCATCTGCGCCGCGCCCGTGATCATGTTCTTCACGTAGTCGGCGTGGCCGGGGCAGTC
>NZ_VTOM01000061.1 GCF_009765365.1 Antarcticirhabdus aurantiaca | reverse complement strand
TCGGCGACGTTTGAGGTGGCCGGCGAAGCGGGTTGGGGTGGCGCAGCCGGCCACGGCACGACGGCTGGTGCCGGCGGTTTGTAGCCCAGGCTCGAGTGTGGACGCTTGGTGTTGTAGTGCTGGCGCCAGCTCTCGATGACGATGCGGGCCTCGGCGAGGCTGTAGAAGATCTCACCGTTCAGAAGTTCATCGCGGAGCTTGGAGTTGAAGCTTTCGCAGTAGCCATTCTCCCACGGACTGCCAGGCTCGATAAACGCCGTTCTGGCACCGACCGCGGTGATCCACTCGCGAACCGCCTTGGCGATGAACTCCGGGCCGTTGTCGGAGCGGATGTGTCCCGGCACGCCGCGCAGGATGAAGAGGTCCGACAGAACATCGATGACGTCCGAGGATCTCAGCTTCCGGTCGATCCGGATGCACAGGCACTCCCGGGTAAACTCGTCGATGACGTTCAACATGCGGAACTTGCGGCCGTTGTGGGTGCGGTCCTCAACGAAGTCATAGGACCAAACGTGGTTGGGCCGTTCGGGCCGAAGCCGAACGCACGAGCCGTCGTTCAGCCAGAGCCGCCCGCGCTTGGGCTGCTTGGCAGGCACCTTCAGACCTTCCTGCCGCCAGATGCGCTCCACCCGCTTCACGTTGACGACCCAGCCAGCCTCGCGAAGCAAGGCCGCGATCCGACGATACCCGTAGCGCCCATAGCGTGTCGCCAGCTCGATGATGTCGGCCCTCAACGCCGCATCATCGGCGCGACCCTTCGGCGCCTTGCGCTGTGTTGATCTGTGCTGCCCCAGGACCCGGCACGCCAAACGCTCCTTCACGCCATGCTTCTTCATGACGTGCTCGATGCATTGGCGACGGCGGGCGGGGCTCACCAGTTTCCCGATGCAGCCTCCTTCAGGATCAGCTTCTCGAGCGTCAGATCCGAGACCGCCTTGCGCAGCCGCTCGTTCTCCTTCTCCAGCTCCTTCAGCCGCTTCAC
>NZ_VTOM01000060.1 GCF_009765365.1 Antarcticirhabdus aurantiaca | reverse complement strand
GCGGGCGCGGACGTCTTCCGCATCAACATGAGCCATGCCGACCACGACCTGATGCGCGAATTGGTCCGCCGCATCCGCTCGGTCGAGGCCGCCGTCGGGCGCCCCATCGGCATCCTCGCCGACCTCCAGGGGCCGAAGTTGCGCGTCGGCAAGTTCGCGGAAGGCAAGGTGGACCTCCAGCCGGGCGACGAGATCACCCTCGACGACAATCCCGAGCCGGGCGACCGCGACCGCGTCTACCTGCCCCATCCCGAGATCCTGGAAGCCGTTCAGGTCGGCCATCGCCTGCTGATCGACGACGGGCGCCTCGAACTCGTCTGCGTCGCCGCCGACAAGCACGGCCTTCGCTGCCGCGTCGTGGCGGGCACGCGCATCTCCGACCGCAAGGGCGTGTCGCTGCCCGACACGGAGCTCGCGACCGGCGCGCTCACGGACAAGGACCGGCGCGATCTCGACGCGGTTCTCGCCGAGGGCGTCGACTGGGTGGCCTTGTCCTTCATCCAGCGCCCGGACGACCTCGCCGAAGCCCGCAAGATCGCCCGCGGGCGCGCCTTCCTCCTGTCGAAGATCGAGAAGCCGCAGGCCGTCGAGCGCCTCGACGAGATCATCGAACTGTCCGACGCGCTGATGGTGGCGCGCGGCGATCTCGGCGTGGAGCTGCCGCTGGAAGCCGTGCCGGGCATCCAGAAGCGCATCACCCGCGCCGCCCGCAAGGCCGGCAAGCCGGTGGTGGTCGCGACCCAGATGCTGGAGTCGATGATCTCGGCGCCCGTTCCGACGCGCGCCGAGGTGTCGGACGTGTCGATCGCGGTCTACGAGGGGGCGGACGCCGTGATGCTGTCGGCCGAGTCGGCCGCCGGCGCCTATCCGGTGGAAGCCGTGGCGACGATGAACCGCATCGCCGAGCGCGTCGAGAAGGACCCGCTCTATCCCGGCATCATCTTCGCCCAGCGTCCGGCCCCGGAGGCCACCGGCGCCGACGCCGTGTCGCTCGCCGCGCGCCAGATGGCCGAGACGCTCG
>NZ_VTOM01000006.1 GCF_009765365.1 Antarcticirhabdus aurantiaca | reverse complement strand
CCGGCAAGAAGCCCAAGGTCAAGCATGACAAGCATGGCAAGAAGCACAAGGACCTTACCGACCCGACGCCCGTGAACTGCCTGCCGCGCCCGGCCGACGTGCCCAAGCCCAAGGACGCGCCGAAAGCTGCTACCGTTGCCGCCGCCATGGACGGAATGACGCAGCGCGCCTGCGACGCGGCCAAGGAGAAGGGCGTCGAGCTCTTCACCATCCGCCTTGAGGTCGACACGGCCACCAGTTCGGCGCTGTTGAAGGGCTGCGCCAGCGACGCGTCCCACTACTACGACGTCTCCGACGCGGCCCAGCTCCAGGCGATCTTCGACGACATCGCCAATCGCATCAAGACACTTAGAATTTCGTCGTGACAGCTCTGTAATCGTACTTAGCAGAGCTGATCGTCCTCCCAGCCTTGAGTGATGCGACCATGCATTAACCTCGGCAGGGACGGAGGTTCACGAATGGCGGGGCGAAACCACAGGCGGATCAATCCGGGTGCGCAGTTTCACCTAGCGTACACTCTTGATGGCGCATGCTCATCCGCCTGAGGAGAGTTGCGTATGTGGAGCATGAGAACACGGCTGCGCGCGCTATGGCGCGAGAAAGGCGGCAACTTCGCTGTGATGTCCGCCTTCATGCTCGTGCCTATGACGCTGGCCGCGGGTGGAGCGTTGGACTTTGTCTCCCACGAGCGCACGAGACTGGCATTGCAGGATGCCCTTGATCGCGGAACGCTGGCGGCAGCATCCCTCACGCAGACACAAGAGGCCAAGGCACTCATCGAGAGCTACGTGAATGCGGTGCCAGAAATCCGTGGGGCGCAGATTGCGGTCACGGACGACCACAAGATCAACTCTCGCAAGGTGTCTGCCTCGGCCGAGATCCTGATTGATACGTCGTTCCTGAAGCTCGCCGGCATGAACTCACTGGCGGTTCATGCGTCCTCCACCGCCTTGGAGGAGCGCCCGAACATCGAGCTTTCCCTCGTGCTCGATATCTCAGGCTCCATGTATGACAACGGCGGCATGACGCAGCTCAGGCCGGCGGCGAAGTCCTTCCTCGACGTCGTTCTGAAGGACGAGGTGAAAGACGTCACATCAGTCAGCATCGTGCCATTCGCGGGAACTGTGAACCTTGGCTTCGATGCCTACAATCTCTTGTCGGGTTATGTTCCCTCGGACAAGGAGAAGAAAAACGGGCCGAGCCCAAGTGGCAAGTGCGAGCCTGACGCGTCATCGAAGTACACCCGCCTCCACTGCTATTCGTCGTGTTTCGAACTCGTAGATGCCGACTTCAACGCAGGCGTTCCTGAATTTCCGAAGCGCGCGCAGGTGGCGCATTTCTCGGTCAACAACATCAGCACCAAGGGTAAGAAGCCGTGGTGGTGCCCGGTCGACGTGGCGGCTGTCACCTACATGACGAACGACCTGACCTATCTCAAGCAGCGCATAGACGCCCTCGACCCTTATGACGGGACCGGAACGGCCTATGGCATGAAATGGGCCGAACTCCTGCTGAACCCGGCCATGCAGCCGACGATCAAGACGATGGGCGACAGCGGCATCGCTGCTATTCCAGCAGGCTTCCGGAGCCGACCCTCCGCATTCAAATCAGACGACACTCGCAAGTTTATCGTTCTGATGACTGATGGACAGATCGGCTCGCAGACACGCCCGAAGTTGACAACCACGGATGCGGTCACGGACAAGAACGTGAAGAGCGGCGACGCGCGCACGCTTTATACCGAGAGCCAAGCGGCAGCGCTCTACAAAAAGGTTTGCACTTACTCGAAGGCTCAAGGCATCACCATCTTCACGATCGCCTTCAAAGTCAGCGACTCGGTTGCCAAAACAATCGCCGAGTGTGCGAGCGACAAGTCTTACGCCTACAAAGTGGATGGGCTTGATATGTCCTCGGCCTTTCAGTCGATCGCGACATCGATGCAGAAGCTCCGGCTGGTGGACTGAACCGTGCGGAACGGCCTGCAAGGCATTTGGGCGGACCGATCGGGCGCGAGCGCATTGGAGTTTGCGCTTCTTGCGCCGCTTTTTTTCAGCGTCGCTTTCTCGACGTTCGAAGCGGGCTGGCTCATGACCAGATCCACGCTTCTTGACCGAGCGGTTTCTCAGGTGGTGCGCCTCGTGCGCGTCGCCGATCCACAAGCCCCGAAGACGCAGACCGAGTTCAAGCAGGCGATCTGCGATGAGGCAATGATCATTCCAGACTGCATCAACGCCGTCACTGTTGAGATGACGGAGGTGACCTCCGCTGCTGATTTCCCGACGTCGAGCGTCAGCTGCGTTGATCGAGGCGCACAGGTACAGCCCGTGGTGGCCTACAAAGAGGGCGGCCGCGCTAGCATCATGTATGTGCGCGTCTGCACCGTCGCAGATCCTTTGACACCGGGCATCGGCTTTGCTCTTTCGTTACCTAAGGACTCGAAGGGCGGCTACAGCCTTGTGTCGACTGCCGCCTTCATGAACGAGCCCGTATGACCCCCATGCAGCCCGTCTACGCCCTCGTCCGACGGTTCTGCCAGTCCAAGCAGGGCGTCGCTGCCATCGAGTTCGCGCTGATCGTTCCCGTTCTTGCGGCGATCTTGTTCGGATCGCTCATGCTGTTCCTCCTCCACCAGGAGTCTAACCGAGCTGAGGCGGCGACCTTTACGGTGGCCGACATCGTTTCGCGCAGAAGCACGGTCAACAAGGCGTTCCTCGACACCAACTACGCCATGTTCCTAAAGATGCTGCCGGCACGAGCTTCTGACGTGACCTTTCGCGTCAGCAGCCTGAAGATGAAAGCTGGGAAGACGGAGGTGGCATGGTCGTATCCGATCAGCCCCTTGGGTCCTTTGACGGACGTGAACGCGCTAAGCGGGCGGCTACCGAGCATAGCGGAGGGTGACTCGCTGGTGATTGTGGAAACGACCACCGCGTACACACCCGTCGTCGGGTTCTTTGGCCTCACAGCGGGACAGTTCGCCAACGTGGCCGCTAATCGCCCGCGGTTTACAGCGGCGATCGCTTACTCGAACTGATGACTTGAGCACGCATGCAAGCACGTTTGCTTTGGAGCGTCGCTGCCTAGCCATTGATGCTTTGGGCTGTTAGCTCGCAAGACATGCACCTGCGCAAACATGCCCAACCGTGCCTAATCCCCATCCTCTCGCGCGCGTGCTCCAGTGCCTCCATCAACGGAGGCATCCATGGCTTCAACTCAGCTCTTCCTGAACGGCGCCCGCGTCACGCGTGAGTTCCGCGACGCGCTCTTCGACCAGGCCAACCGCGCCGGCATCACCCCCAACGAGTTCGTCATCACCGCTGCCGCCGAGAAGCTGAAGCGCTCGGGCGCCGAGTTCCCCGGCATCTTCCACCGCGGCGACCTCGACATGGTCGGCATTGGCTCGGCCGGCGGTGCGAGGGCTGCCTGATGCCGGTCCTCGACGAGGCGAACGAGGGCTTCGGCGCCCCGGCGAAGAACGAGCGGCTGGAGGCCGCCACTGAAGCCCTTCTGAGCAGCGGCCGGGCCTTCGCGCACGAGGTCGCCTTGCCGCTCTGCTACAAGGACGCGGAGAGGGTCGGCCACGAGAGCTACACCGCAGCTTTGCAGGCTGCGTTGGACGTGGCGAGCGCCCGCTCGACCTCCGATCCTGACGCCTTCCCCACGGCCATCCGCGCCCTGTTCCATGCGGGTGCCCGCTTCGGCGAAGCCCGGATGTTGACGCATCTGGCCGAGCGCGTCGCCGACAACGTCCTCGAACACATGGGGATCCCTGATGGCGACGGCTGACGACGTTTTCGACCTCGCCGCTGCCGTCTACGGCGAGGCACGAGGAGAAGCCCGGAAGGGACGGGTGGCCGTAGCTCATACGGTCGTCAACCGCGCCCGCGCGGCAGGCTTGGATGTCGGGAGCGTCGTCTACGGCTCGGACCAGTACACCGCCCTTAGCCCTCGCGACCCGAACCGCGCGAAGATCGAGAAGGCGGCCAAGCGGAACGACAAGGATTGGCAGGAGGCGGTTCGCGTCGCCTCCGACGTTCTCTCCGGAAGGGTGCCCGACCCGACGCAGGGCGCGACCCACTACCACACGAAGTCGGTAAGCCCGTCGTGGGGGAAGAAGCTCGCCGCAGACGGGAAGAAGGTCGCGTCGATCGGCGTGCATACCTTCTACAGCGACCCCGTGGATGCCCGGCGTACCGTCCAGGCTGCCGCCCGCAACCCCGTCGCGCCGATTGCCCGCACCCCCGCCATGCTCGCCTCAGTGCCCGTAGTCGGCGCGCCCGCAGTTCGCGCTGATCGCCGTCTCGCAGATGGTTTCGGCTATCAGGATCCGAACACCTTCGCGGGCATGTCGACGCCGGCCGGCGTGCCGGTCCCGACCCCTGCGCCGCGCGGTCCTGCCCTGAACGGCAACCTCGTCGCCGGCCGAGCTGGTGCCGCCGCCTATGAGCGTGCCCGCCTCGATGGCCAGGCCACCAGCGCGATCCCGACACCGACGCCGCGGAGCACCGTCGCGGGCCGCTCCGGTCTCCCCGCGCCCACCCTCGCCAGCCTGCCCAGCACCGTCGCGGATCGGATGAACGCCGGGACTGTGCCTGCGCCTGCCACTACGCCAGCCGGCGCGCTCGCTTATGGCCGTGCCGAAGGTCGCACCCGCATGGGGTCGGTCAACGCGGTGAACGCCGTACCGGCTGGCGAGCGATTGCCGGGCCTTGCCGGTGTCCCCGCGCCGCGTGGGGCAACAGTATCGAGCTATGACCGAAGCAGGCTCACTGGCGGCATTGGCGGCGTCATGGATGCGCTCTCGGCCGCCGGCTTCGGCGATGCGGTCGTAAACTCGGGCCACCGGACCAAGGCCCAGAACCGGGCGGCCGGCGGCGCCAGGCAGAGCCAGCACCTTCACGGCAACGCGCTCGACATCGACGTGCGCGGCTGGTCGGACGATCAGAAGGCCGCGATGCTGGAAGCCGCAGTCGGTGCTGGCGCTCGCGGTGTCGGTCTCTACAGCGGCGGCAACTCCATCCACCTCGACAGCCGCAAGAGCCCCGCTGTCTGGGGCGCTGGTGGTAGCTACACGGGGATGTCAGTCGATCGAGCACCGGCATGGGCTCGGCCGACCCTGAACGCCATGTTCTCCGGCAGTCCCATCGCGCCCCGCCAAGGCCCGATGCCGAAGGCCGCCAGCCTTCCCGCAGATGTGCAGGCTCGCCTTGAGGCGCCTGCCATGCCCGCCCTGACGCGAACCGCTGCCGCTTCTCCACCGGCTGCGGCCCCGCGTCAGGGCGGCCTTCTGTCCAGCTTCGCCAACAACGCCGTCAACGCGGCCGGCGGCCTCCTCAGCGCCGTTACCGGCCTCGGTCCCGCCGCCGCCGCAACACTTCCCGCCAATGGCCAGGTACGTGCCGCGGCTCGGCCTGCGGCGGTGCCCGCGCCTGCGGCCAGAGGCGCCCCGCAGCTCGCCGCCGCCCCGGTGCCGGATCTCACCTCGCGCACTCTGCCGGGCGCCGCCCCGGCGCTGCCGACGCGGAACCTGCCGGGCTTCCCGACACCCTCAAGCCCGGCGCCGAAGCCACAGCCTCAAGCTCCTGTCGGGCTGGCCGGCGAGCAGCAGATGCGGGGAATACCGCCGTCCGAGCGCACGGCCCGTTTCGGCCTCGCCAGTGGCGCTCCGCGGGTCTACGGCCCGAACCTTCCGGCACCTACGCCGGCCGCCTCGCTCCCGTCCCTGCCTGCGCCTCGCACGGTGGGTCCCGCACCCGGCATGGCCCCGACGCCTCGCTCGATGCCGACACCGACCGCTCGGCCGGCGGTCTCGACAGGTGTAGGCGTGGCTCCGATCGGCGCCCCTGTCGGTGCCCGCACGGGTCTCGGCGCTCCTGCCGTTCCTGCGGCACCTCGCCAGCCCGGCATGATGGAGCGAGCCGCGTCGAGGATCGGCAACGCCCTTCCGTCCGGCGAGCAGGTGGTGGGCGGCCTTCTCGGGGGCGTGACGCTCGGCCCGGCCGGCGCCGTCCTCGGCGGTGTAATGGGCCGCGAGGTCGACCGCCGCAGCACAATGGCAGCGCAGGGCTATGATCCGACCGCTCGCATGTCGCGCACTGCCGCGCTTGCGCAGGACACGGGGTGGAGCGGCTTCGGCCCCGTCACCAGCGGCCCCGTCGTTGCCGATCCCTACGGCCAGTCGACCGTGCCCGGCCTGCCCGCCGACGCTCGCCTCGTTGGCCGGGTCGACGCAGCGCCCCGGGAACGTCGCCAGCGCAATCCGGTGGTCGGCAACGTTGCCCGCGGCGCGCTGATCGGCGGCCTCGTCGGTGGCCCTGTTGGTCTGGTCGGCGGCGGGCTTCTCGGCGGCATGTTCGGCCCGAGCCTTCAGCAACAGGGTTTGTTCGGCGCTCCTACCATGGGCAACGGCGTGACGACCGGTCTCCTCACCGGACGAGCGATCCCGCAATCCGTCCTCAACGACCCGGCGCGCTACGGACAGGGCGGCTTCACCGGCCTTGGTCTTCCGAGCACCCCGCGCGCGCCCTCACAGGCGCAGCACCTCAAGGATCGTGATCGTCGTGGTGGGCGCGGCGACAGCGGCCCGGCGATGTCGAAGTCAGCATCCGACAGCATCGGCAAAGCCGGCGCTGGTCGTGGTGGCCTCTGGTAGGAAAGGAAATCACGATGGGTCTTCTCGACAGCCTGTTCGGCGCACCCCAGCCGCCCGCCGTCAGCAGCATGGGGAACGGCGCGCCGTCGCCCGCTCCGCGGCCTTCGTTCGACGATCAGATGAGCGACTGGCTGACGAACCCCATGACGCAGATGGGCTTGGCGCTCCTGTCGAACCACGGCACGCCCAGCGCTCAGCGGGGCATGTTCGACGGAGTGGCCCAGGCGGGTCTCACGGCGGCGACGTATCGCAAGAAGGAGAAGCAGGCGGAGCGGGAGCGCAACGCCACTGTCGACTGGCTGCGGGCTCGCCATCCGGATCTCGCGGAGGCTGTCACCGCCGGCCTGCCCATGTCGCAGGCCTTCACGGAAGGGTTTCAGCGAGACGAGGAGGCTCGCAAGGCCAAGCTTGGCTATGGCGGCGATCCGACCTCCAGCATGCGGGAATACAACCTCGCAAAGTCCCAGGGCTACAACGGCACCTTCATGGACTTCCTCGGCTCCTCCAGCGGCAGCGGTGGGCTCGGGAGGCGCGCTCCGAACCTCGAAACCTTCTACGACGAGGAGACCGGCCGCGAGTTCAAGGGATATCTCGACCCGCAGACGATGCAGCCCGTCCGCGTCGGCGGCATCAAGGCGGCCGGTGGCAGCGGCGGCGCAGGCGGTGAACAGCTTCCCGCGGAGATGGGCGCCCGCATCGGCATGGGCGACGCCTACCTCGACGACTACCGCCGGCAGGACCCGAACAACCCCGGCATCCGCGAGCGGGTCGAAGGCGGCATCTTCGACGGCGACACCGCGGGCGGCTTGGGCAACCGGGCGGGCTTGGCCTTGGGCGTTGGTCCCGGGGCCGAGATCTGGCGAGCGGTCGAGACGGGGCGCGACGCGCTCGTTCGCAACCTGACGGGCGCGGGCATGTCGGTGTCGGAGGCGCAGAACCAAGCGGCCCGCTACCAGATCCAACCGAACGACAGCCGCGAAACGATCCTCGACAAGCTGGACCGCCTGGAACGCGACCTTGAGGCGACCCGAGAAGGTGCCATCAGTGCCCGCCGGGGCACTCTCGGAAGCCGCGCCTCCGGCGGTGGCAGCTCCACCTCGGGCGGCTCCACCGGCCGCACATCCTCGGGCCTCTCCTGGAGTGTGAACTGATGCCGACCCTGACCATCGAAGGCCGCAGCGTCACTGTCGGCGATGAGTTCCTGTCGATGTCGCCGGAGCAGCAGAACGCCGCTGTGGAGGAGATCGGGCGCTCGCTCGGCCTCGCGCCGGCCGGAGGTGAGGAAAGCCCCGCCATGAAGGACGCTCTGGCTTCGGCTTCTCGCCGGAGCCGGCAGTTCTTCGGCGAGAATAGCGGCCCGCCTCCGGGTGAGTACGGCGGCACCGCCATGAACAGCACGGCCGGCGTCAACGAAGGCATGTATGGCCTGGCTGGGCTGCCGGTGGATGTAATGGCCGGCGCCATGAACGCCGGCATCCGCGGGGTAAACTACGTTACGGGCGCCGAGCTGCCGACGATCGACAACCCGGTAGGCGGATCGCGCTCTATCGCGGCGGCGGCAGGCAGCCTGCACCCTGCGCTAGATCCAGCCAACACCAGGGCTCGCACCGCCGAGGAGCGCTATGCTCGTGCCGCTGGTGTGGGCGTGGGCGGCTCGGTAGCTGGCGCGGGCGTAGTTGGTGCCCTGTCTCGCGCTGGCGCCCTGTCCGCTCCTATGGCGCAAACTGGCGCAGCCCTCCTCGGGCGTTCTTCTTCGGCCGGCGTCGTTGCTGGCGAAGCTGCTGTAAGCGGTGCTGCGAGTGCAGGGGCGAGCGCTGCGGCGGATGCCGCTCCGGATCAGCTCAAGCCGGTGGCGGCTCTTGCTGGCGGCCTTCTGGCGGGCGGCACCGCTGCGACGGCGGCAGGCGTGCCGGGGGCTATTCGTGGAAGCGCGCAGGCAGGCGGCAGGGCGCTAGCACCTCTCACACAAGCCGGTCGCGAACGTCTCGCCGCCGATCGGCTTCGAGCTGGCGCCACCGATCCCGCGGCCCTCCGCGCGGCTCTCGACGAGGGTTCGGCCGAACTCGTGCCGGGCTCAATGCCGACGACGGGACAGGCGACGGGAGACATGGGCATCCTCGCCGCCGAGCGTGGTGCTGCAACTCGGCGACCCGAGCTATTTCAGCAGCGTGCCGCCGACCAGAACGCCGCCCGCCTCGACGCTCTCCAGGGTGTTCAGCCCGGCGGTGCTCCGGAAGCGGTGACGGCCGCCATCCGCCAGCGTCTCGACCTGATCGACCGAACGACCCAATCCGGCCTCGACGCGGCGCAGGGAAGCGCCAGGGCGAGCGTCGAAGCCCTCGGCCCCGGCATGGTGCCCGAAGCGACCGGCGACGCTGTGCGGGGCTCCTACGAAGCGGCACGGGCGGCGGCGAAGGCCGAGGAGAACCGCTTGTGGGAAGCCGTCGACCCGGATGGCTTCCTCGTCGCTCCGGTCGTGAACGTGCGCCAAGCGGCCGCCGACATCATCGCCAACGCCTCGCGGTTCGTGGACCTCTCCGAGCGAGAAGCCGGCATCTACCGGGCCGTTGCCGACCTCGACGACACCATGCCCTTCTCGGAGGTGACGGACCTGCGCTCGATGCTGGGCGATGCACTGCGCGAGGAGCGTCGCACCAAAGGCGAGACGCAGACCTATGGTCGCTTGTCCAAGGTGCGGGGTGCCTTGGAGCGCGACCTGGATGAGGCTATCTCTTCCAAGGTAGCGCAAGAGGCCGAGGCGGTTGCCGTAGGGCGTATGTCCTTTGAGGACACGATCGCCGCGAAGCTCCAGAGCAGGCAGGAGAGCTATGTCGGCGGACGACAGGCGGTTGCAAGGAGTGCGGGGAGTGCAGCGGGTCCTGGCAACTATGCATCCGGACGAATGGCTACCGTTCCTGGCATACGCGGAGCAGGAGGCGAAACGCGAAGGGGATCTGGATCAAGTTCGGGCAATCCGGGACTGGCGAGCGGCCAACCCGCTTCCCCCAACTTCGACGAAGCCGCCCGAGAGCGCCTGAGCGCCGCGACGACTGCGACCCGGAACCGGGCACAGACCTTCGACAACCGGACCCTCGCGCCCATGCGGCGCCGGCCGTCGACCACCGCCTCCTACGACATGCCGTCAGCGGCGGTGATCGGCCGCTTGTTCTTCCCCGGTCCCAAAAGCCCGGAAGCCCTCGCCACCTTCCGTCAGGCGGTCCAGACTCCGGAAGCCATGCAGGCCGTGGAGGCGTATGCCGTTGATCGTCTGCGGAAGGCGGCATTGCGCGAGGACGGCACCCTCGACCCCGCTAAGGTCGCCACTTGGCGCCGGTCCCATGCCGATGCCCTGCGCACCCTGCCCGAACTCGACGCTCGCTTCGCAGACGCCGCCCGCACCTCCGAGATGATGGCGAACGTCGCTCGCGGTCGGAAGCGCGCCCTCGACGAAGCGCAGGCCGGCGCGCTCGGCCGCCTCCTCGGCGCCGAGGATCCCGGCACCGTCTCCAACATGATCGGCGGGATCCTCTCGCGTCAGGACGGTGTGGAGCAGATCCGCGGCATCCGGGCGGCGATCGGCGACGACAAGGAAGCCCGGCAAGGGCTCCGCAAGGCCGTGGCGGATCACATCACGTCCCGCCTCGTCGGCAATACGGAAGCGGCCACGAGCGGGCGCCAGACGATCCGTAGCGACCAGTTCCAAACATTCGTCCGCAGGAACGTGGAAGCCCTGCGAGCGGCCGGCTTCTCGGATGACGAGGTGAAGCTGATGCAGGACATCGCGGCCGACCTCCAGCGCTCCAACCGCTCGGCCGCGGCGGTGCGCATCCCCGGTCAGTCGAACACTGCTCAGGACATGCTCGCGGCAGGGCGCGATGCCGGGATGTCAGTCCTTCAGCGTATTGTCCTCGGCGGCTCCACGGCAGCCGGCGGCGTGCTCTACAGCGGATCGATTACCGGCGCCGCCCTCGGCCTCGTGCCCGAGCTGATGGCGAAGGCACGGCAGGCGGGCCTCGCCAAGGTCGACGACATCGTGACGGATGCGCTCCTGAACCCAGGACGTGCTCGGCTCCTCCTGTCCCGGCCCTCCAGCCGCAAGGTGGAGGGGCAGACGATGAGGCTCCTTGGCCAGCTTTACAGCCGCGCTGGGACCGCATCGTCAGGCGAGGCCGTCGAAGAGCGCCGTGAGCGGCAGGGAGGGGTTCATGCCCGCTGATAATACAGGGCAGAAACAGGCTGGCAGGCCCTTCGAGGCTGGGCGGAGCGGTAACCCAGCAGGACGACCGAAGGGCTCGCGCAACAAGCTCGGCGAGGCGTTCATCGAGGCGCTGCATGCCGACTTCGACGAGCACGGCGCCGAGGTCATCGCCCGTGTGCGGCAGGAGAAGCCGGACGCCTACCTGAAGGTCATGGCCTCCATCCTGCCGAAGGACCTCAACGTGAAGGTCGATCCGTTCGAGCACATGACGGATGAGGACCTGGAAGCCGCAATCGAGGCGCTGAACGGCATCATCGTCGCCGAGCGGAAGGAGACGCTCCAATGACCGGGAGCCAATCGCCAAGGCGTCAACCCACGTCAACAGATGGCGCGTCCGATCGGACGCTGAAGCTCTACGAGCGGGAGGATGCGACACATCGTGAATTTGCCGGCACCAAGAGCGAGGTGTTCAACACGCGCACGCTGCATCAGGCATGCGAAAGCGTCTGGTATGGAGGCACGGCCCCGAATACCGAAGCCTATGACCTTCGGGCGCTTCATGCGGCCGGCGCCATGGCGAACATCGCGCCGACAGATGCCTTAGAGGGCATGCTCGCCGCCCAGATGGTCGCCACCCACAACGCCGCCATGGAGTGCTTCCGGCGGGCTATGATTGAGGGGCAGACCTTCCAAGGACGCGAGCAGAACCTTGCCCATGCGAGCAAGCTAACGCGCTCCTATGCCACGCTGGTGCAGGCGCTCGACAAGCACCGCGGCAAAGGCCAGCAGACCGTCCGGGTCGAGCATGTCCATGTTCACGCGGGCGGGCAGGCCATCGTCGGGCCTGTGACGCATGGATCTTCCATGGAGGTCGCGCCTGCCGCTATCGGCAAATCCGAAGAGGTACCGGTGGTGGTCGAAGGGGCAGAAGAGATCGACGCCGCCCTCCTCGCGACCGGGGGGAGCTACGGAAGGTGACGGACAACCCCATGCACAGGGCTATGCTGGCGCCCCGCTGCTGCGCCCATGCTCGAACGACGGGGCGGCCGTGCTGCTCGCCCGCTATGGCGAACGGCCGGTGCCGGATGCACGGTGGGCGCTCAGCGGGAGCCCCGAGAGGAAATCAGAACGCTTGGAAGCACGGCGCCCGCTCGGCAGGGGCAGTCGAGTGGCGGAAGCGTATGAACGAGATCCTACAAGAGAGCCGCAACCTCATCTGCCAGGTGGCGGAATAGTTACTCCGGGCTCGGCCCGGCTGGGACGATCGGGATGGTGAAGGGCGAGGGCGAGGCGACCTTCCGCGACTATGGCGAGCAGCGGTTGCCTAAGCGCATCCTCCACCACATCACGCAGACGACCAAGGGGACGTTTAGCTGACCTAAAGCCAGATCCGAACTCACGGGGTAAAAGCCGAGCGTGCTGAGGTCCCGTTGGCGGGAATGCCAGCAAACCACCGTCGCGCAGAGAGCGCGACGGGGAATGCTCAGCAAGACTACACTTACGATCAGCCGTAGGCGAAACCTTCGCTGATGGCGGGAGCCACCAGCGCCACGTTCTCCGGGCTTTCCGCAAAGCCGGCCAAAACGTCGGCTCGGCTGGCTTTGCCGGACGTCAGCACGTCCATGTAGAAGGCAACGCCGCCTGCCTCGCCGGCCCGACCGAGAACGTTCTGGTAGAGCCTGCCGATGAACTCCTCGTTGGTAGCGTTCGCGCCGTAGACGGAGGCGAACTCCGGCGAGTTGACGAAGTTCTGCGCGATGCTGGAGAATGATCGTCCGCCATCGATGAGGTCGATGTAGAAGCTCAGGCCGCCCGCATCCGGCGCCCTGTCGAAGGCCGCCTGGTAGATGCGGTAGGCAAAGCCGGCGGTCTGGCCCGCCCCGGTGTCGATGGCGAAATTCTGATCGTTGAAGATGAGGCGCTCGATATTGAGGAGCGTGTCCGTGCCGTCGGAAGACGTGATCGTGAAGTTCGACGATCCATTGCGCGTGACTGTGGAAGCCGCGCGGGCGGCATCAATATAAGCGAAGTCGGTTCCCTCTCCGCCATCGATCCGATCGTTGCCGAGGTTGCCGCCGAGTTCGTCGTTGCCGCCGAGCCCGCGAATGTCGTCGTTTCCGTCGAGACCCCGAACGGCGTTGGCACCGTCGCTGCCAACGATCGTGTCAGCGAACAATGAAGCGCGAACTTCGTCGATGAGGGTAAGCGCCTCGCGATTGCCGTAGCCGTCGACCGCGAAGCCTTCACCCAGATTGACGATGACGCCTGCCGCGTCCTGCCTGAAATCGACTTGTTCTACTCCGGCCGCAGAGCCGATGTAGGTGTCCGTGCCTTCTTGGCCGCGGAAGCGGACGAATGACGTACCCTGATTGATGAAGGTGTCGTTGTTGCCACCGCCGACGATCTGCTCGATCCCGAAGAACGTGTCTCGTTTTCCGTTGTCAGCCTCTACTGTTCCCGATCCTTCTCCGGTGAAGGTCGCTCGTATCGTCAAGCCGAGCCGGCTGTAGACGATCGTGTCAAACTGGTTGCCGCCGATGATGGTGTCGTTGCCGAGCCCCGGCAGGAAATCATTCTCCTCGTTCGGACCCTCCAATCGGTTGCTGCCGTCATCGCCCCGGATCGTTGCCATCATTTCCTCCGATCAGCTTAGCTGCTGATGAAGAAACGCACGACGAGGCCCTTGCGGCAAGTACCTGCAGCGGCCAGTTGGATTTTAATATTCTCATGTATAGGCCATGAAAATCGGCGCTTATCACCCGAATGGGGGTTGCCGAGCTATTCGTTATCGAAAGTTCGCCGCGTAGCGTGCTGGCTAGCGCATGGTGCGCGCTTGTGGGCCGCGCGTCAGAATTGGCTCCAAGCCGGCGGCGGGACGAGATTGGGTCGATCGCCCCGCCGCTGGCCGGAAAGCTCAGGGCTGGCGTCAGCGAACAACCGCCCGAGGTGAGAGGATGATCGGCTGAGTCGGTAAAGGCGAAGTTAGCGCCCGCAGTCAGTGCACCAGCCCCCGGCTCCGCGCCTCGGCCATCTGCGCCACGGCCTTATCGAGCTCATCGATCGCCGTCAGCACCTCTCGCCCGGCAGCTGTCAGCCGCGATCGCTTTGGCCAGTCCTCCTTGCCGTGCCACTCAGCTCAGCCGCGCAGCAACATGCGCCAGACGACGTCGATTACAGGCCCGGGCAGCTCGTCGAAGGTGCGGTCGTCGCCGTTGGCCTGGTTCAGGAAGCGCAAGGCTGCAATCTGCTATGACGTTGGATAGACGTCAGACACTCCGCAACGTAAGTTTTGTTGAGTCGGCTTGCAGAGCCGGTGGAGTCGCTCGAGGGTCGCATGGAAGAGGCTGCATTTCTGGCCCTTGTCGAGCGTTGCTACGATACCGCCTTCGATGCCGCTGGTTGGGCAGACTTGCTCCAGGATATGGCGATCGCCTTCGACTGCGTAGGGGGCAACATCGTTCAGTTGGGCGCAGGTGAGCCACTCGTCGCCTACTCGCCCAGCATCGCCCATGCCGCGTCAGCCTATGCAACGGAGTGGGTCGGCCGCGATCCCTGGTTCGCCTACATGCAGCGACATCGACTCGGCGCCGGCTTCTATGTCGATACCGACTACATCGCCCCGGAAGTGCGGGCTCGCGATCCCTTCTACCAGGACTTTCGGCGCTCCCTTGGTATGTCGAGCACGTTGTCTCTGATCTTGCACCCTTACGAAGGGATGCAACTCGGGCTGGGGGCTTCGCGGCTCAGGCACTCTGAGTTCGTGTCGCAGCAAGAGCGAGAGCGCTTCGCCGCGCTCGGGCGACACCTGGGACGTGCTGCTACCCTAAGCTTCCGTCTCAATGCCGCCGAGACCCTCAATCAGAGCCTTCTCGACCAGCTGGGACGCTTTGACTGCGCAGTGGCGATCGTGAGCAAGGGCGGAAAGCTTCTGCGCAGCAACAGCTTGCTGCACAGCCTCGAAGCCGATGGGCTCGCGATCCGCCGCGGCCGCCTTGCGTTGGGGCAGCCTGCTCTCCAAGCCCGCCTCGAGCGCTACATCTCTCAGGCGCTGTTGAGCCCGACGCAAGCGCCACCCGTTGAGGTGCTCGCTCTTCCGAGGCCCGGAAGCGCTCTGCCGCTGCTGTTAAGGGCAGTCTTCCTCGGTGCCCAGGTTGCTGATCGGCGCCTCGGCGCATCTGAACCAGCTGTGGTCCTCCTAGTCCTTAGGCCCGACATGCCAGGATATCCACCGCTCGACCAGGTGCTCGTCGCTCTTGGCCTCACGCGCGGGCAGGCGCGCTTCGCCCTTGCGGTCGGTGCTGGGCACTCGCTGAAGGAGGCAGCGGAGCTGTTCAAGGTCAGTGACGAGACAGCGCGTAGCATGCTCAAGCAGGTTTACGCGCGCCTCGGCATCAACCGCCAGAGCCAGCTCGCGCGCCTGATAGCCAGGGTTGCACCTTTCGAGGCGTGAAGATCATCGCTGATACTGCGCGCGGCAGCTTCAGAAGGGTTGGCCATGATTGCGTTTAGCGTCATCCTCTACCTACTCCTGTCCGCTGCACTGCTGGCAACGGCGGCCAAGTACGCCTTCGGCCCGGTGCCAGCACCACACCATCGGCAAGCCTTGGAGAATGACGGCGTACCTTTGGCGCCGAACCTCCTGGTTCTCTTGAAGGCCCTCTATGTGCCAATGGCAGCTGCTTTTGCAGCTGTGGCCATCCTCATCGCGGCCTTAGCGTTGGGGCCAATTGCGCGAGGTGAGATCTGGGCCAGCATGGCCGCCACCGGAGCCGCATTGGTGCTCGGGCTGCCGACGACCTACGGCACCTGGCATTTCGAGCGGGCAACCGGCGTGCGAGGGCCGGCCAAGTTGGCGGCAGTGCTCACGCTGTTGGCTGTGACCGCCGCCCTGGTGGCATTTACGGCTTAGCGCATGGAACTTGGCGATGCCGGTTCGTGCCATGGGGTATGTCCTGATCGCCGCGAGATATGAGGGCTAGCATCAGCCTGACCTCTCCACACAAAGCCGACGAGACAATTTCCGGCTATTTGCTTCCAGGCGAGCAGCGAGCTGAGCCCTGGCTACTGATGCGGCTGACCAATCACGAGCGCTGTATCCTTGCAGTTTAGCTACCTGTGAACAGCCAATAGCCGACGGCGAAGGCGACGCCAGCGGCAACCAGCCCTCCCAGAACAAGCATGGTCAAGCGGTTGTCGCTCATGGCGTATTTTGCCCCCGCGCGGTCAATCCATGCAGCTTTGGTCTTCGACGCCATCACCCGCGCGCATGCAGGTGGCACGAACAAACTGCTTAAAGCATGATTGCCAGCAGCAGGACCACGAAGGAGGGTGTCTCCATGAGCGAGGAGCGAACGGACGGCGGCACTCGTCGCTGCCCAATGCGCGCATCGTCCTTGCCTGACCAATACGCCTGAACCCAGGCAATCGGGCCAAAACCAAACCGGCGCGATGTGCCCCAGCGCTCCGTGCCGCTTCTTGCCACCTCGTGCGGGCGCGGCGCTCCATGGAAGACGACGAGGCTGGCCGAGGCTGGCGGGAGCCGATTGGGCAGAACGAGGTTGAAGGGATAAAGCCAGACGCAGCTCTTCTTGAAGCTCACGGCCCATTTGTGTGGCCAGTAACGAAGCCCGCGGGCCATGCGGCGGATGAACTGCTGGTCGTTCTTGAAGGCAGCAAAGGAAGCCTCAGGATCAGCGCGGAGCGCTTCGTAGATGTGCTGCTGTTCAGTCGGGCTCCAGGCGAAGACGGAGGATTGGGCGCCGCGATCAGGCCGCAACGCCAACGGCAGGAGGTTCCAAAGACCCGAGTTCCATTCGCGTAGGATGTAAAGGCCACCCTCGGCATGCTGCTGATCGACAAAGCCGTCGAGCGAGCCCGTGACGATGACGTCGAGGTCTAGGAAGAGAGCGCGGTCCTCCTCGATCAGCTTAGGCTGGAACAGGCCGATTTTGGGCCAGCAGCCCATGCGGAAGCGCTTAGGCGGCAGAAAGCTGAGTTCGGGCAATGGGCGCGCAACAATGCCATCGGCAAGGCCAGCCGGATTGTCGGTGAAGCAGTAGAAGCTGAAGGGCTCGGACAGGTTCTGTTTGACACCGCGAAACAGGACGTTGACATATTCAGGGCCGAACGCCGTGCCCCACTTCATACAGACAACGGCGATCAAGCGAGGTACACCTTCAACGGCAATTTAGCCGCGCAGCTAGGTGATGCGCTCAAGGAAGGCAAGGGGAAGCGAGATAGGCTACGTCGGCTCCCGCGCCTAGTCGCTGCCAAAGGGGTGGCGCTTGATCGTCTCGGCGACGTTCCGGTGGATCTCGTCGAGGAAGGCCAAGCTCTTCTGGGGCTCGTCCGCGCCCTGCAAAACCAACAGCTCAGGCTGACGAACGGCAATGCCGTTCTCATGGTTCCTCTACGCTTAGTAGGCGAATATCTGCCGTTAACGTCAATTCTTGTGAGCCCGCGTCGGTTTGTCCAAAGATCGGCTCGCGGTTGTCCTCAGGCTCGCGCTTGTCGCCGGCATCGTCCTCGCGATCGTCGGTCAGTCCTCGTCACCCAACTGGAGGCGTGTGTCAGATCGTTGCGAACTTCGAACTGACGAAGGGCTAACCGCTGCACCTGTTGCAGATCGCGGACGCCGGCGAACAAGGACGCACAGCGCAGAAGCGGAGTGGGGACAAAAGTGGGGACGTACCCATCCACTTCAGAATAAAATCAATTGGATCAATGGTATAAAGACTAAGTGAGGCGTCCTCCATAGACACCATCTTCCCGCGCGCCGGCCGGATCGCGGCGCTGGCGCCATGCACCCCCGTCTGCCGTTCTCAGTCGGCCTTGGCCGCGGCCGGTCCTTGCAGTCCCGGCGGCGGGACCGCCGCTTCGGCGTCGGGGTCGCGCCCCTGGCTCCGGTCGAGCCACCGCATGACGGGCGTCACCGTCAGCCCGTGCAGCAGCACCGAGAAGACGACGACGAGGCCGATGATCGCCCAGAGGTGCTCGCCGCCCTCCACCTCCATGTGGTTCAATCCGTAGGCGACGTAGTAGATCGAGCCGACGCCGCGGATGCCGAAGAAGGCGAGCGTCAGCTTCTCGCCGAGCGACGCCTTGAACCCGGCCAGGCCGATGAGGCCGGCCAGCGGGCGCACCAGAACCAGGATCGCCACCGCGACGACGACGTCCATGGCGCGCAAGGGGGCGAGAAGACCGCTGACGAGCGCGCCGCCGAACAGGATCAAGAGCACCATCATCGCCAGGCGCTCGATCTGCTCGGTGACGTCGTGCAGCTCCTCGTGGAACGCGTGGTTCCGGTGGGCGCCGCGCAGCGTCAGCGCCGTCACGAAGACGGCGAGGAAGCCGTAGCAGTGGATGATCTCGGTGAGGCCGTAGGACACGAAGGTCGCAGCCAGCGCGATCAGCCCGTCGCCGGTCTGGGCGAGCTTGGTTTCCGCCGGGATGTGGAAGGTCAGCCAGCCGAAGGCGTAGCCGACCAGCCAGCCCCCGGCGATGCCCGCGCCGATCTCCCACAGGACGTTGTAGGTGAACCACTCGACGACCCAGGGCTGGCCGGCGATCCCCGCCGTGCCGAGCGCGATGGCGAGGTGCACGAAGGGAAAGGCGGCGCCGTCGTTGAGGCCGGCCTCCGAGGTCAGCCCGAAGCGCACCTCGTCCTCCTCGCCCGTGCGGGGCGGCCCGACCTGGACGTCGGCCGCGAGCACCGGATCGGTCGGCGCCAGGCTCGCGGCCATCAGGAGGGCGGCGAACCAGGGAAGGCCGAGCAGCCAGACGCCGAGAAGCGTGATCGCCGCGATGCTGAGCGGCATGGTGATGCCGAGCAGACGCCAGGTGACGTTCCACCGGCGAAGGCTGAAGACGCGGTCGAGCTTCAGCCCGGCGCCCATGAGCGCGATGATCACGACGAACTCGGTGAAGCGCTCGGTGAAGTCCGGGTAGCGCATCGGCAGCGGCCGGTCGGAGATGACGGGCAGCGAGAACAGCCCCATGCCGATGGCGATGCAGACGATCGGCAGCGACAGCGGCAGCTTCTTCAGCGCGAGCGGCAGCCACGCCACGAGCGCGATCAGGAAGCCGAAGCCCGTCAGAACGAGGATGTAGGGCTCGGGCGCCCATTCGCCGGCAAAGGACATGAGCGTTCAACTGCCGGAGCGCGCCGTCCGATCCTCGGCAAGAGCGTGCCCGAACAACGATCGGAGCGACCTGGGCGGGCCGCGCCTCTCGCTACGACGTGATCAGCTCGCGGATGCGCGCGGCCAGGGTGTCGACGGCGAAGGGCTTGGTCAGCACCGCCATGCCGGCCTCGAGCTGGCCGTTGCTGATCAGCGCGTTCTCGGCGAAGCCCGTGATGAACAGGACCTTCAGGTCCGGGCGGTTCACGCGCGCCGCATCGGCCATCTGGCGGCCGTTCAGGCCGCCGGGCAGCCCGACGTCGGTGATCAGGAGATCGATGCGCGCGTTGGATTGCAGCACCTGGAGGCCGCCGGCGCCGTCGGCCGCTTCGATGGCGGCGTAGCCGAGATCCTCCAGGACGTCCGTCACCAGCATGCGCACGGTCGGCTCGTCGTCGACCACCAGAACCGTTTCGCCGGCCTGGGCGAGCGGCCGAAGGTCCCCTTGCGGCGCGGCCTCGTCCTCTTCCGCATCGCCGCGATGGCGCGGAAGGTAGATGCTGACGGTGGTGCCTTCGCCTTGCGTGGAATGGATGCGCACCTGTCCGCCGGACTGCTTGGCGAAGCCGTAGATCATCGACAGGCCGAGGCCCGTGCCCTGGCCGATCGGCTTGGTCGTGAAGAAGGGGTCGAAGGCCTTGGCGATGACCTCCGGCGCCATGCCGGTGCCGGTGTCCGACACCGAGAGCGACAGGTATTGTCCTTCGGGCATGTCCTGCCGGCGCGCCGCGCCCTGGTCGATCCAGCGATTGGCGGTCTCGATAATGATCCGGCCGCCGTTGGGCATCGCGTCGCGCGCGTTGATGCAAAGGTTCAGGAGGGCGTTCTCGAGCTGGGACGGGTCCACCAGGGCGGGCCACAGGTCGTCCTTGCCGACCGTCTCGATCCGCACGCCGGGTCCGACGGTGCGCTGGATCAGGTCGAGCATGCCGGTGACCAGCGCGTTGACGTCGGTCGCCTTGGGATCGAGCGTTTGCCGGCGCGAGAAGGCCAGAAGCCGGTGGGTGAGCGCGGCGGCGCGCTTGGTCGCGCCTTGCGCCGCGACCATGTACTTCTCGATCTCCTTGATCCGACCCTGGTTGATGCGGTTGTTCATCAATTCCAGGCTGCCGGAGATGCCGGCCAAGAGGTTGTTGAAGTCGTGCGCCAGGCCGCCGGTCAGCTGGCCCACGGCTTCCATCTTCTGGCTCTGGCGCAGCTGCTCCTCGGCGTTCATCAGCTCGGCGGTCCGCGCCGAGATGCGCTGCTCCAGCGTTTCGGTGAGGCCGCGCAGCTGCGCGATGGCGCGGTCGCGTTCCTGCTCGACGGCCCGGCGCTCTTCGACGTCGAGAAGGACGCCGGGAAAGCTCTGCGGCGTGCCGTCGGGGGCGTGGTCGACGCGCCCGTTGGCCTCGATCCAGTAATAGCGTCCGTCATGGCGGCGCACCCGGTACTGGTGCGCGTAAGGTCCGCCGCGCGCGATCACCTCGTTGATCGCCGCGGCCAGGCCCGCCTGGTCGTCCGGATGCACGGTCTCGACGATCTGGGCGAGCGGAATGCCCTCGCGGCCGAGCGCCGGGTCGAGCCCGAAGGCGCGGGCGAAGCCTTCGTCGACGGTGAACCGGTCGGTGGGCAGATCCCAGTGCCAGGTGCCGATGATCGCGCCGGCGGCCAGCGCCAGCTGCACGCGCTCGACGTTCTCGCGCGCCAGGGCCTCGCTGACGAGCAGGCGGTCCTGCGCGTTGCGCCGCTCGGTCACGTCGTTGAAGATGATCGCGATCTGCCGGTCCTCCGGCGGGCCGACCGGCACCGCCCGGACGTCGAACCAGCGCTTGAACGCCTCGGCGTAGCTTTCGAAGTTCGCCGGCTCGCGGGTCCTGGCCACGCGCCCGTAGGTCTCGAACCAGAACGCCTCGAGGTCGGGCGCGAACTCGGTGACCCACTTGCCGCGCAGGTCGACGCCGGCCTCGCGCGCGAACGCGGGGTTGGCCTCGATGAAGCGGTAGTCCACCGGACGGTTCTCGGCGTCGAACTTGACCTCGACGATGGCGAAGGCCGCCTCAATCGTCTCCAGGATCGTCTTGAAGCGCTCCTCGCTGAGGCGCAGGGCGTTTTCCGCGCTGCGCATGCCCGTCAGGTCGAGCATGGCGCCGATCATGCGCACGGCGCGCCCGTCGTCGTCGCGGATGACGTGGCCGCGGTCGAGCACGTCGGCATAGGAGCCGTCCGCCCGCTGGAAGCGGTACTCGTCGGACCAGGCCGTGCCCGTCCCGTCGATGACGGCGTGGATCGAGGCCTCGATGCGGGCGCGGTCGTCGGGGTGGATGCGGCCGATCCACCAGTCGCCCGTCGGCTCGATGGTGTCCCGGGGATGGCCGTAGGCCTGCGTCAGCGCCTCGTTCCACAGCACGTGGTTGCTGGAGAACTCCCAGTCCCAGATCGCGTCGTTGGTCGCCTTCACCGCCAGGCGGTAGCGTTCCTTGGTTTCCTTGAGGGCGAGGCCGGCCAGGTGCTCGCTGGTTCGGTCCCGCAGGATCTTCACGAAGCCGACATGCGTCCCCGCTTCGTCGCGCAGCGGCATCATCTCGCCGGACGCCCAGAACCGCTCGCCGTCCTTGCGCAGGTGCCAGCGCTCGTCCGCGGTGCGTCCGTCCCGCAGCGCCTCCTCCATCTCTTCTTGAACGCGGCCGCTCGCCCGATCGTCGGGCGTGTAGAAGCGGTCGGCGCCGTGGCCGCGCATCTCCGCGGCCGTCCAACCGATGGTGCGCTCCGCGCCCCGGTTCCAGTCGGTGATGAGGCCGGCCGGGTCGGTGACGACGATGGCGAAATCGATGGCGCTCTCGAAGATGGCGCGCTGGCGCGACTCGCTGTGCGACAGCGCGGCCCGACCGACCTCGAGGACGGCGACGGAATCCCGGGATGCGACGAGGTCCGCATGATGGAGCGCATCGCGTTCGGCTTGTGCCGCGCCCGCGCCCGCGCGCGCCGCGTCGATGCCGGCCGCTTCCAGAGCGGCGCGCAGACGCGCGTTTTCAGCCTCGAGCTCGTCGCGCGTCAGAGGAGTCTGCACAGTCTCAGCCATCGATCGTTCTTGCTGGCGCCGCTTCTATCGGCAAGCCATGTCGCGCACAACGCGATCGCCGGACGGCGATTCGAACATCGCGAGGTCGCCTCGAGCGCGGTCGCGCGCTCGCCCTCCATTGCATAGGAGGCGCCGGAATTCGCCGCCTCGCTACCGGACCGAAGCCGCGGGGCCGAAGTTGATCGTCACGGCCATCGAGGCCGCTCTTTCCAGAACGAGGCGACGAGATGGACGACCACACCGCGAACCGTCTCACCCCCGCCTCCTCGGCCGACGACCTGACGCGGGGCGAGCGCAAGGCGGTGGATCATCAGAGCCGGCCGAGCGCCGCGCTGATCCACGAGACCATCCGCGCCGAGGGCGAGCGCGAGCTGGAGCGCAGCGCCGTCGCGCTGATGATGTCGGGGCTGGCGGCCGGCCTGTCGATCGGCTTCTCCGTGGTGGTGCCCGCGATCCTGATGGTGGCGCTGCCGGACACGAGCTGGGAGCACCTCCTCACCTCGCTCGGCTACACCGTCGGCTTCCTGATCGTGGTGCTCGGCCGCCAGCAGCTCTTCACCGAAAACACCCTAACGCCCGTCCTGCCGCTCCTGCGCGGGCCGAGCTGGCGGCGCCTCGGGCTCGTCCTGCGGCTCTGGGCGATCGTTCTCGCCTCCAACATCGTCGCCACCTGGATCTTTTCGGCCGTTCTCGCCTACACGCCCGTCTTCGATCCGGAGACGAAGGAGGCTCTGGCCGAGTTCTCGCGCACGACGATGGCCTCGCCCTTCTGGACGACCTTCCTGAAGGCCGTCTTCGCCGGCTGGCTGATCGCGCTGATGGTCTGGCTGATGCCGGCCTCGGGCGACTCCAAGCCCTTCGTGATCGTCATCGTCACCTATGTCGTGGCGATGGGCCAGTTCGCCCACATCATCGCGGGTTCGGTGGAGGCCTCCTTTCTCGTCCACATCGGCGCGGCGACGCTGCGCGACTATGCCGGAATGTTCTTCCTGCCGACGCTTCTCGGCAACATGCTGGGCGGCGTCGCGCTCGTCGCCTGCTTCAACTTCGGCCAGGTCGCGCCCGAACTTCAGGACACCGACCGCTCCTGATCTCGGGCATGGCGAACCCGTCTCTGGACACGGCCGGTTCCGTCAGATCAGCGCGAACGAGGTGTCCAGGACGCCCGTCCTGGCCACGTCCTCGGGCGAGGAGGCGAAGTTCAGGAGGACGTCGCCGCGATAAAGCCGGCCGTCGTCGAGGCGCTCCACGTAGTAGGCGACGCCGCCGTCCTCCCCGGTCCGCTCCAGGACGTCGCGGTACATCGCCCGGACGAAGTCGGTGTTGCTCAGCGTGCCGTAGCGGCTCTGGAACTCCGGAGAGTTGGCAAACGCGCCCGAGATCGCGCTGAGGCCGAAGCCGTCATTGAGGTGAGCCAGCCAGAAGTTCATGCCTGCGAGGTCCGGCGCCCGGTCGAACAGGCCTTCATAGAGCCGGAACAGGGTCCCGACCGGGCTCTCGGCCAGGCTGATGACGCCGCCGCCGGCCAGGCCGAGCGCTTCGATGCCGCCGAGCTGGAGCACCTCGCCGCCGGCCGCGCCCGTCTGCGTCAGCACGAGGCGGCCGTTCGCGATCGCCATGTCGTAGTCGGCAAGGCTCCTGCCCGCGAGGTCGACGCGGTCGAAGCCGGCGCCCCCTTCGATGACGTCGTGGCCGCCGCCGCCCTTGAAGACGTTGTCGGCGCCGTTGCCGATCATCCGGTTGTTGCCGCCGTTGCCGGCGGCCGTGGCCTTGTCGGTGCCGGTCAAAACGACGTTCTCGATGCCGGTCGGCAGCGTGACGGAGATGGGCGAATTGACCGTATCGACGCCGGGCGTGGCGAAGCTCGCCAACTGCTCGGGCGTGAGCGCCCTGGTCAGCGTCATCGTGGCCGAGCCGTCCGGATTGGTCACGACGGTGACCGGCCCGGACGGGGGCGGGGTCACCACGACGCCGCCGCC
Source organism: Antarcticirhabdus aurantiaca (assembly GCF_009765365.1). GTDB lineage: Bacteria > Pseudomonadota > Alphaproteobacteria > Rhizobiales > Rhizobiaceae > Antarcticirhabdus > Antarcticirhabdus aurantiaca. The sequence goes on along the minus strand of NZ_VTOM01000006.1, from coordinate 268,176 downwards.
CGTCCCGCCCCCGCCGCCGCCGCCGCCGCCGTTGTCGACCACGCCGGTGGATGCGATGGCCAGCGTCGACAGCTCGATGCGGCGATCGGAAAAGGCGATCCATTCCACGTCGACGAGGCGGTCGGTCTCGCCGCCCGGCACGGAGACCACCGCTTCCGTCTGGGAGGTCCTGACGATCCGGTGGTCGGCGAAGGCGCCGGCATAAACGGCGGTGTCGATGCCCGCGCCGCCGTCCAGGCGGTCGTCGCCGCCATGGCTGGTCAGCCGGTCGTCGCCCGCGCCGCCGCGCAGGATGTTGGCCGCCTCGTTGCCGACGAGGATGTCGTCCTGGTTCCCGCCGACGGCGTTCTCGACCGTCACGCCGTGGGCGATGGTGAAGCCGCCGGTCAGGGTCTGCGACGTCGACACCCAGCCGCCGCCGCCGATCTCCGCCTGGAGGGTGGCCGCCCGCAGGTCGATCTTGGCGCGGCTCGGTCCGACATATTCGATAGTGTCCGTGCCGCCGGTGTCCCAGATCGTCGTGTAGCCGCGGTTGGCGTCGACGTCGTCGGAGAAGCGATAGGTGTCGTCGCCCGTGTTCGCCGCGCGGGCGCCGTACATGTGCTGGAGCGTTGCGATGTCGAGCGCGCCGAAGGAGCCGGGTTGGGCGCGGACGGCGGCGCCGGGATCGTTCGCCGGGGTGAAGGGATTGTCCTCGCCCAGGAAGGCGTAGGTGTAGCCCATCGAGGTGTAGAGCGCGGAATTCAGGTTGCCCGTGCCCTTGGAGGCCGGGTCGCTCACGCCCGGCAGGACGGGCGTGCTCGTCACCTCGTGCGGGTGCTTCAGGCCGAGGGCGTGGCCGAGCTCGTGGAACCAGGTCGAGGAATAGGTGCCGAGGCGCACCACCGCGGCGGAGGCCGGAACGTCCGGATGGATGCCCACCGCCGTCTCGACCGAGGTGGCCCACGGCCCCGGAATGCCGGACCATCCGCCGCCGCCCTCGAAGAGCAGGAAGTTGATGGTCCCGGTGCCGCTCACCTCCTGGAAGCGGAGCTGCGTGAAGGACTCGACGTTGGCGACCAGCTCGCGATAGAAGGCCTTCCAATCGCCTTCCTCGAAGTCGGGCACGCCGTTGCGGTTCATGTCGCCCGCGCCGAAGCTGTAGGTCAGAACGGGATCGGCCCAGGCATATTCGATGATCAGGCCGTCGACGACCGGGTTCCCGGACGGCGGGATGAGCTTGAAAGACGTCATGGGATGTTCGCCGCGTTGGAAGCCTGCTTGAGGGCGCCGACGCCCTCCCGGATCCGTGCATTCCTACCACCCAGGGCTGAGGCGGAGGTTGCGCCGGCGCCGCAGGGGAACGATTATCCCTTCCGGATCAATGCTATGCTTGACTTGCCTTATCGCGTAAGCCGGCGCGCGAGACCGCTTGCGGATATTTTTGCATCCGCGAGCCCGTCGCCTCCGTAGCTCGTGCCGACGCACCGGCCGGCGTGCTTTTCGGGAAGCCTCCCGGAACCGGCGGGCGCCTCGGGACCGATATGGAGGAGTTCAGCCCTATGACCCGCATGACCCGCATCGCGCCGAAAGCGATCCTTCTCGCCGCCGCGCTCTCGCTCGCCGCGGCGCCCGCCGCCTTCGCCCAGATGGCCGCGGGCAACCCGACCGTCGGGGGCGCGGCCATGCCCGCCTCGCGCAACATCGTCGAGAACGCCGTCAACTCGCCGATCCACAAGACGCTCGTCGCGGCGGTCAAGGCCGCGGGCCTCGTCGACACGCTGTCGGGCCGCGGGCCCTTCACCGTCTTCGCGCCGACCGACGCCGCCTTCGCCAAGCTGCCGGCGGGCACCGTGGACGAGCTGGTGAAGCCCGCGAACAAGGCCAAGCTCACCAAGATCCTGACCGCCCACGCCGTGCCCGGCAAGCACTCGGCCGGCGAGCTCCTCGGCAAGGCCAGGGCGAACGGCGGCAGGTACGCCGTCAAGACCGTGTCCGGCGACACGCTGACCTTCATGCCCTCCGGCCAGGGCCTCGGCGTCATGGACGAGAGCGGCGGCACGGCCGTCGTGACGATCGCCGACGTCAATCAGTCGAACGGCGTCATCCACGTCGTCAACAACGTCCTCCTGCCGAAGTAAGGGGACGAGCGGCCCGGCGCGAGGCTTTCTCGCGCCGGGCCGGCCGATGGCCGGCGCGAGCGGCTCGGCGCTCAGACGTAGCGGCCGAGAAACAGGTCGCCGAGGGCGCGCTTCTTGCGATATGTGATCCGCCGCTGGCGCACGTGCTCGAGCTTGTTGTGCAGCATGTGGCAGCGCTGGCAGAGCGCCTTGAGATTGCGGGACGCGTTGTTGCCGAGGTCGTGATCGAGGTGCGCCGTCGACAGCGACACCTTGGTGAGCTGCACGGGCGTTTCGGAACTCGGCGGCGCCAGCGAGCGCAGCACCCGGCCGCGGCCCGAGCGCCACGCGTCCCGGTCCGTGTCCCACCACCGCCCGTCGCCGAGATGGGCGACGGTTCGGCCGTGAGGACGCCCGCACCTCTCGCAGCATCCCTTGGCGCGGCCGAAGCGGATGACGTTCGACAACTCCTGCCAGTCGATCGGGTAGAAGTAGCGATGCTGGCGGCGGATCGGCATCGGCGCGGTCCATGAGGGATGTGTCCGCGGCGGCGAGGGCGGAGCCGCGAGGCCGCAGGCGTTGATCCGGTTCTACGGCAAAGGCCTTGCCCAATGGTGACCGCGGCCGCGGCGGCGGCTCGCCTCCGCGCCATGCCCGGCCCCGCCCTCCGCGTCAGCCGACGAAGAAGCGCCGGCGGTATTCGGCCGGGCCGAGGCCGGTCAGCCGCGCGAAGAGCTTGCGGAAGGCCGACGGGTCGCCGTAGCCGACGTCCCAGGCGATCTGGTCGATCGGCCGGCGGGTGAGCTCCAGCTCCTCGCGCGCCTTGGCCACCCGCACGGCCTGAGCATATTCGGTCGGCCGCAGCCCGGTCGCCTTCTTGAAGCGCCGCAGAAAGGTCCGCTCCTCCAGGCCGGCCCGCTCGGCGAGGCCGGCCAGCGCGTGGTCGCGGGCGTGCGTTCCGTGCAGCCAGTGCTGCACCTTGAGGATCGCGCCGTCCCCGTGGTCGAGGCGTGGCACGAAGCGCCCGAACGGCTTCTGCTCGCGCCCCGGCGGATCGATCAGCAGGAAGCGCGTGGTTTCCAGCATGGCCGAGGGGCCGAGCAGGCGCTCCACCAGGGTCAGGCCGAGATCGGTCCAGGCGAGGATGCCGCCGGCGGTGATGATGTCGCCCTCGTCGATCACCATGCGGTCGGCATCGACCCGGACGTCGGGAAAGCGGGCGGCGAGCTCGGCGGCGAAGTACCAGTGCGTCGTCGCCCGCCGCCCTTCCAGGAGCCCGGTGCGGCCGAGCACGAAGGCGCCGGCGCAGACCGAGCAGAGCGTCGCGCCGCCGGCATGCAGGCCGGCGAGCCAGCGGGCCGACGCGTCCACGGCGCGGATCTCGCCGGGCACCACGAGGCTCGGCGGAACGATGACGTGCGACAAGCGGTGCTCGGGCCCGGGATGGCTGTCGTAGACGCAGGCCGGCTCGCCGTCCTCCCCGACCTGCCAGTGCGAGACCCGCACCTCCGGCGGCTCGGGCGCGCCCCCGCCCGCGACCATCATCCCGGCGATGCGGAAAAGGTCGGTCAGCCCGTGGACGGCCGCGAGCTGCGCGTCGGGATAGATGAGAAGGCCGATCTCGGAGAGAACCCGCGTCGCTGCCGCCATTTGTCAGTTCCGCCCCGCTCGATGTCGGTTTCGCCAAGCGCGCCCCGGCATGCCGCGCGCTAGATCCCTTGTCCAGCGAGCGATGCCCGCTTCGCTCGATCAACCCGAAGGGAACTCGACCATGTCCAAGCTCCGGAATGCCGGCCTCGCCTTCGCCGCGATGCTCCTGTCCTCGGCGGCCCTGGCGGCGCCCGCCTTCGCCCAGGCCAAGAACGTCGTCCTCGTCCACGGCGCGCTCGTCGACGGATCGGGCTGGCGCGGCGTCTACGACATCCTCAAGCGCGACGGCTACACCGTTTCGGTCGTCCAGCAGCCGCTGACCGGCCTCGATCAGGACGTCGCCGCCACCAAGCGCGTTCTCGAGCGCCAGGACGGCGACACCGTGCTCGTCGGCCATTCCTACGGCGGCACGATCATCACCGCGGCCGGCGACGACCCGAAGGTGAAGGCGCTCGTCTACGTCGCCGCGCTCCAGCCGGAGAAGGGCGAGACGACGGCCGGCCTCGTCGGCTCGATGCCCTCGCCGACCAGCGACATCAAGCCGACGCCGGACGGTTTCCTGTTCCTCGACCCCGCCAAGTTCCCGGCCGACTTCGGCGCCGACCTCCCCAAGGAGCAGGCCGAGTTCATGGCGCAATCCCAGATGCCGGTGGCGGTCTCCGCCTTCCAGGCGCCGGTGCCCGTCGCGTCCTGGCACGACAAGCCGAGCTACGGCATCGTCGCCAAGGACGACATGACGCTCAATCCCGACCTCCAGCGCTCGATGTACAAGCGCGCCGGCGCCAAGGTGACGGAGATCGAGGGCAGCCACGCTCTCTACATCTCGCAGGCCGAAGCCGTCGCCAAGGTGATCGAGGAGGCGGCCCAGGCCGCGAAGTAAGATCTTGGCGGGGCGGCCGTGCAGCGGCCGCCCCGCTTTTCGCGTTCACGCCGTCCGGCGCCGGTCGCCCCTTGCGCTCTCGCTCGGCGCCTCGCCCTCCGCCCGGCTTCCGCGCAGGAGCGCCGAGGCCTGCGAGGCGGGCATCGGGCGCCCGGTCAGGAAGCCCTGGACGTTGTGGCATCCGTGCTCGATCAGGATCGCGAGCTGCTCCGGCGTCTCAACCCCTTCCGCCGTGCTCGTCAGGCCGTAGCCCTCGCACAGCGACAGGACGGCCCGGACGACGGCCGTCGACCGGCTCGTGCCGTCCAGGCTGTTGACGAAGCTGCGGTCGATCTTGATGCGGGTCAGGGGAAGCTGCTTCACCAGCGCCAGCGACGAGAAGCCGGTGCCGAAGTCGTCCAGCGCGACCTGGACGCCCAGCGACCGCAGCGCCTCCAGGACGTCCCGGATCAGGTCGACGTCGGTGAGGATCGCCGTCTCGGTGATCTCGATCTCCAGGCGGTGCGGGGGTAGGCGGGTGTCGGCGAGCGCCCGCTTCACGATCTCGACGAAGTTGCGGTCGCGAAGCTGGGTCGGCGACACGTTGACGGCGATGCCGAGCTCCTCGTCCCAGGCCGCGGCCTCGCGGCAGGCCGTGCGGAGCACCCATTCGCCGAGCTCCGGCATCAGGCCGAGATCCTCGGCGATCGGCACGAACTCGGCCGGCGAGATCGGCGTCCCCGTCTGGTCGCGCCAGCGCAGCAGCGCCTCGAAGCCGATGGTGCGCATCGCGCCCGCGTCGAGGATCGGCTGGAAGGCCAGCTCGAAGTCGTTCGTGCGCAGCGCCTGGCGCAGCTTCAGCTCCATGACCCCGCGCGACAGAGCGCGCGCGCTCATCGCCTCGTCGTAGACGCGGAAGCGGGCGCGGCCTTCCTCCTTGGCCTTGTAGAGCGCGAGATCCGCGTTGCGCAGGAGGCTCGCCGCATCCTCGCCGTGGGTGGGCGCGTGCGCGATGCCGACGCTAGCCCCGATCATCGCGATGGCGTTCTTGACGGCGAAGGGCTCCGACAGCGCGGCGACGATGCGCGCGGCCAGCCCCGCCGCCATCTCGACCGTCGGGCTGCCGAACTGCAGCACGGCGAACTCGTCCCCGCCGAAGCGCGCGACGAGGCTCTTCGGGCCGGCGAGCGTCTTCAGCCGCGCGGCCACCATCTGCAGGACGTCGTCCCCGACCTGGTGGCCGAAGGTGTCGTTGATCGGCTTGAAGCGGTCGAGGTCGACGTAGTGGACGGCGAGGCTGCCGCCGTAGACGATCTGGCCGATCTCGTCGTCCAGCCTGTCGAAGAAGGTCGTGCGGTTCGACAGCCCGGTCAGGGCGTCGTGGCCGGCCTGATGGGCGAGGCGGTGCTCGGTCTCGCGCTGGCGCGTCAGGTCGCGCGTGATCTTGGCGAACCCCAGGAGGCCGCAGTCCTCGTCGAAGATCGGGTCGATCAGGATGCTCGCCCAGAAGCGCGAGCCGTCCTTGCGGTAGCGCCAGCCCTCCTCGGCGAAATGACCCGTCTCCAGGGCGAGGCGAAGGTTCTCGCGCGGCACGCCGCGCGCCCGCTCGGCCTCGGAATAGAACACCGAGAAGTTTCGGCCGACGATCTCCTCGTCCTCGTAGCCCTTGGCCTTGCGCGCGCCGGCGTTCCAGGTTCGCACCCGCCCGTCCGCGTCGAGCAGGTAGATCGCGTAGTCGGACACGCCCTGCACGAGGAGGCGATAAAGGCGGTCGGCGGTGTCGGACGTGGTCATGCGGCATCTCCTGCGCGGTCGCGCAAGTCTTCTGGAAAGCGGCGAGGGAACGGCGAGGGGCTCGCCCTTCGGCAAGGACCGGTCGGTGCAGGCGGGATCGCCCGGAGGCGGCAGGGCGGGATCGTCACGCGGGGGCCCCGCGCGGGCCGGCGGCGGAGCGCCCGAGGACGGCCCGGCCGTCCGGCGCGATCGAAGCGACCGGGGCGGTGGCGCCGAGGTCGCTGATCGAGCGGACGAGAACTTCTTCCACAAACACGCCCGACCCTCCGGAGAACGGCACCCGCCAGCGTTCTAGGGCCCGGACGATGCGCTCGAAGTTAAGCGCGCCTGACTTTTCCCGATCGTCCTTACCGGCGGGTGGATGCGAGAAACCCGCGGATCGGGGCGCGTCCCGGGCGGCGCCGCGGTCGGCGCGGACCGGTTCGCTTTCGCGCAGACGCAGCGCTATAACGCGACCTCAAGCGCTTGCAGGCGGTGACGTCTCGCGCTCGGGCGCCGTGGTCTGGGAGGGCCGCGGCGCCCACCCTCGCTCGTCGGAACAAGCATGCTTGGGAAACAAACAAAAACGCCTGCCGGGGGAGGACCGGCAGGCGCTGAAGAGTGCCCCTTGGCTGGGAGGAGGATGCCTCGGGGCGATCCGCAGGGAGCTGATGGGAGGAGAAACTACCCTGCGAATGACAAACCGAAGATAAGGATCCGCGTGCGCTGCGGTACCCCTTATTTTTGCATGGCTGGGCTGCAGTCGCGGAGCGGTCACGGTTGCGTGCCCGCGGCCCTGGCTCACGTCACACCAGGACGGAGGGAACCGTGCCGGGCCACAGCTGCTCGATCCCCTTCAGGATCATCTCGACGGCGACGTAGAGGATGATGGCGACGCCGAGATAGGCGATCCAGGGCATCCGCTGCAGCAGGCGGGCGATGAAGCTCGCGGCGAGCCCCATCAGCGCGATCGACAAGACGAGCCCGACGACCAGGACGCCCTGGTGGCCCCCGGCGGCGCCAGCCACCGCCAGAACGTTGTCGAGCGACATCGACACGTCGGCGACGACGATCTGGCGCACGGCCTGCGCGAGCGACTTGGGCGCCGCGGTCTCCTCGCCCGCCTCGGCCTCGGCGCGCCGGCGGCGGGAGGCGCGCAGCTCGCGCCACATGCGCCAGCAGACGTAGAGGAGCAGGAGCCCGCCCCCGACGAGCAGCGCGCCGCCGAAGCCGAGCAGCGCCTGCGTGCTGAGCGCCAGCACGATGCGCAAAACGGTCGCCGCGGCGATGCCCGCGAGAATGGCCTTCGAGCGCTGCTCGCGCGCCAGCCCCGCGACGGCGAGGCCGATCACCAGCGCGTTGTCGCCGGCCAGCACGAGATCGATCATGACGATCTGGGCCAGGGAGGTCAGCGCGTCCAGCGTCAGGAAATCCAAGGGCCGGCGCCTTTCCCCGGTCGGCGGTTCGATGCGCCAGCCGAGATGGAGCAGCGCCGCCCGGCGTGCAGTCGCGATATGCGAAGGCGCGACCGCATCGCCCCGGGGCGCCCGCCTCAGGCGCGGGCGTCGATCTCCAGGTCCTCGATCGATTCGAAGCCTTCGAAGTCGGGATGGCCGAGGTAGAGCGGCTTCGAGCGCGGGGCGCCGGAATGGCTGTCGCGGAAGGCCTGGGAGCGCGTCCAGGTCTCGAAGTCGGCGCGCGAGGCCCAGACCGTGTGCGAGGCGTAGAGGCGATGATCCTCGCGCTCGGGTCCTTTCAGCATGTGGAAGGAGCGGAAGCCCGGCATCGCGTCGAGCTGCGAGCGGCGCCCGCGCCAGATCGCCTCGAACTCCTCCTCCGATCCCTTCACCACCTTGAAGCGGTTCATCGCGATGAACATGGTTCGTGTTCTCCTTGGGGTCACTTCAGCGCCTTGGGCGCGGCGAACTTGATGCTCATGCCGACCTTCGCCTCGAAGCCGGGCGCAGGGAAGGCTTCCGACGATCCGCCGCCGGAATACTCGACGTAGCGCTTGTCGAACAGGTTCTTGACCTCGGCGTGGTAGCGCAGGTTCTCCGTCGGCTCGTAGGCGAGGAAGAGGTCGACGAGGCCGTAGCCGGACGTGGCGAGGGCGGCGTCCGACACCTCGTCGGCGTCCTTGGAATCGACGAGGTGGAATCGCGCGCCGTAGGTCAGCGTGTCGGACAGGGCGCGAAGGCCCGCCGTCGCCGTCAGGCGGTCGGGATAAACGCTGTTCAGCGGCGCGCCCGTGTCCTTGTTCTCGCCCTCGTTCAGCGTGCCGCCCAGCCCGACGAAGCCCCAGCCGGCGTCGTAGGCGGCCTCGACCTCCAGCCCCTGCAGCCGCGCCTCCTCGATGCTGGCGTAGGTGATGGCGTCGAAGGGCAGGCGCGCGACGCAGCGCCCGCGAACGCTCGCCACGCACGGGTTGAGGACGCCCGCGCGGTCGGTCGTCACCGTGTTGATGAAATCCTCGACGTCGTTGCGATAGACCGAGACCTTGGCGCGGAAGGCGTCGCCGGGCATCAGGAGGTCGTCGTAGGACAGGTTGACGCCGGCCTCGAGCGTGCGGCCGACCTCCGGCGACAGGTCGGGATTGGGCAGGAACTCGAAGGCCGCCGGCGCCGGGTGGAAGCCCGACACGATCGCTTCCGACAGGGCCGGCGCGCGCAGCCCCTCGGCGTAGAGGCCGTAGATCTGGAAGCCCTGCACCGGCGTCACGCCGACGCCGATCTTCGGGGAGAAGCGGTCGCCCTCGTTCTCGTTGGCGCCGCTGTCGAGGCTGAAGCGGTCGTAGCGCCCGCCCACCGTCACCTGCAGCCACTCGTCGTAGTCGAACTGCGCCTGCGCGAAGCCGCCGCCGACCGTGCGCCGGCCGGACGGGGTGAAGAGCTCGGTGGTGCCGACCGAGTCCCGCGATTCGACGTCGTCGCGGAACAGGTCGCCGCCGACCGTCAGCGTGGCGAGGAGGCTTTCGGTGAGGATCGCCTCGGCGCTGTTCGAAACGTCGAAGCCGGTGGTCTCGACGTCGACGCTTCGCTCGCCCCCGCCTTCGTCGAGGAAGCGCTGCCGGTAGTCGGTCTCGGTGCGGTAGACCGCGGCGTTCAGGTTGAGAAGGTCGGTGTTGGGATCGTCGACGGCGTAGGACAGGCGGTAGGTGCGGTTGGTCACGTCCGTGTCGCGGTCCGCGCCGCCGCCCGTCGACGAGGTGAAGTCGGTGTCGTAGAGGAGGCCGGACAGCTCCACCTCGTGGCCCTCGAAGGGGCGCAGGCGCGCCTTGGCGACGCCCGAGCCGACGTCGAAGCCGGTGTTCCTCACCTCGTTTCCGTCCCCGTCGTCGTAGTCCTCGACGCGGCGCAGGACGCCGGCGGCGAAGACGTCGACGTCGTCGCTGAGATAGGCGCCCGCTTCCAGCGTGCCGAAGCCGTTCGGCCCGTTGAGCCCGGCGCTGCCGCCGAGCCGCGCGCCGTAGGCCTCGCTCGGGTCCAGGAGGTCGTCGAGGCCCAGCGTGCGCATGGAGATGACGCCGCCGATGGCGCCCGAGCCGTAGGCGTTGGCGACGGGGCCGCGCACCACGTCGACGCCGGCCAGAAGGGCCGGGTCGACGTAGAAGGCGCCGTTGGCGTTGTGCCCCGTCACCTGGAAGTTCTGCCGGGCGCCGTCCACCAGCACGGCGACGCGGCCGTAGTCCTGAAGGCCGCGGATGTTGGGGGACACGCCGGGATCGTCGTCGCGCGAGGCGACCGCCACGCCCGGGATCGTGGCGAGCACCTCGCCGATGGTGTCCGGCTCGAAGCGGCGGATCTCGGGCCGCGTCACCACGCTGACGCCGCCGAGCGAGGTGATCGCCGAGGCCGGCCGGCGGTCCGCCAGCACCGTCACCGTGTCGAGGTTCACGACGATGCCGGATGGGGTGTCCCCGGCCGCGGGCGCCTCCTGCGCGGCGGCGGGCAGCGCGCACAGCGCCAGGAGACCGCCGCCGCGCAGGAGGCGTGTGGCGTGACGGGACGGAAAGCGGCGGGCCATGGGGCGGATCCTCGAAACAACGGGAAGCGGCCGACTGGCTGGCTGGGCGGGGGACGCGCGTGGCTGGCTAGCGGGTCAGGGCGCCGGTCCCGGCGCGTCCTTCCGGTAGAATATGTTGATCTTGACAGTCAACTTTAGCCCGTGCTGTTTCCACGGCCAATCCGGTCCGGCGCCCACGAGCTGTGACGGATCGGCCACAGGAGGCGAGCAGCATGGTCGAAGACGCGCGCGCACCGCAGCCGGCCGGAGCGTCGAGCCGCCCCGACGAAGCCGTGCCCGTCGAGGCGCGAACGCTTCTCGGCGGCCGCCGGGAGCTCCTCATCGCGCACGGCGCCGAGCTCTACCGGCTGCGCCTGACCTCCAACAACAAGCTCATCCTGACGAAGTGAGGACGCCGCCCATGCCGTTCCGCCGCGGGCTCGCCGCCCTCCTTCTCGCCGCGACGAGCCTTCTCGCCGCCACGCCCGCCGGTGCCGGGCCGATCCGCGTCACCGACGCGGCCGGGCGCTCGGTCGAGATCTCCGACACCTCGCGCATCGTCTCGATCGGCGGCGCCGTCACGGAAACCCTTTTCGCGCTCGGCCTCGGCGAGCGGGTGGTCGCGGTGGACACGACGAGCACCTATCCCGCCGCGGCCGAGGCCCGGCCCGACGTCGGCTACATGCGCCAGCTCGGCGCGGAGGGCGTCCTCTCCGCGCGTCCGAGCCTGATCCTGGCAGCCGAGGGCTCCGGCCCGCCCGAAGCGATCGCGGTGCTCCAGGCCGCCGGCATTCCCTTCGTGACCGTTCCCAACCAGCCGAGCGCCGAGGGCGTCGCCGCGCTCATCCGCGCCGTCTCGGCCGCCGCGGGCGAGCCGGAGAAGGGAGAGGCGCTCGCGGCGCGCACGAAGGCCGAGATCGACGCCGTCGCGGCCGCGCTCGCCGCCGCGCCCAAGCCCCGCGTCGCGTTCGTCATGACGCCGCCGCGCGCCGCGCCGCTCGTCGCCGGCCGCGGCACGGCGGCCGACGCCATGCTGCAGCTGGCGGGGGCGACAAACGTCTTCGCCGACCTGTCCGGCTACAAGCCGGCGACGCCCGAGGCCTCGCTCGTCGCCGCGCCCGCGGTGATCGTCACCATGGCGCGAGGGGCCGCCCCCGACGCCGCCATGACGGCGGCCATCGCCGCAGACCCCGCGCTCGGCGGCACGCCGGCGGCGAAGGCCGGCGCGATCCTGTCCTTCGACGGCTCCTATCTCCTCGGCTTCGGCCCGCGCACGGCCGCGGCCCTGCGGGACCTCGCATCCAAGCTCCATCCCGGCCTCGTTCTTCCCGAGCCCGCCGCCGGGTCGAACGGTTGAGAGCGTCCGCGCTCGCCCCGTTTCCCGCCGCGCGGCCGCGCCGGCTCGGCCGGGCGAGCATCCTTGTCGGGCTCGTCCTCCTGGCGCTCGCCGCCTTCGCTTCGCTGTCGCTGGGCGCCGCGGGCCTCGGTCCCGCCGCGGTGGCGCGGGCGCTCGGCACGGCGCTCGGCGACGGGCGCGCCGCCCTCGATCCGACCACGGCCGCCATCGTTCTCGACATCCGCCTGCCGCGCGCCGTTCTCGCGATCCTCGTCGGTGCCGCGCTCGGCCTGTCGGGCGCGGTGATGCAGGGCCTCTTCCGCAACCCGCTGGCCGATCCCGGCCTCGTCGGCGTGTCGTCGGGGGCGGCGCTCGCCGCGGTCACGGTGATCGTGCTCGGGCGCGGGGCGGAAGAACGGCTGCCGCCGGGGCTCGGCCCCTATCTCCTGCCCGTCGCGGCCTTTGTCGGCGGGCTCGCGGCGACGCTCGTCCTCAAGCGCCTCGCGACGGTCTCGGGCCGCACCTCGGTCGCGGCCATGCTGCTCGTCGGCATCGCGCTGACGGCGCTTTTCGGCGCGCTGACGGGCCTTCTCGTCTTCGTCGCCGACGACGGGCAGCTGCGCGAACTGACCTTCTGGACCATGGGCGGCCTCGGCGGCGCGACCTGGGTGAAGGCGCTCGGCGCCCTGCCGCTGATGCTGCCGCTCGCCTGCGCCGCGCCCTTCATGGCGCGGGGGCTGAACGCCGCGGCGCTCGGCGAGGCGGAGGCCTTTCACCTGGGCATCGACGTCGAGCGGCTGAAACGGCTCGGCGTCCTGGCGGTGGCGGCGAGCGTCGGCGCGGCCGTCGCGGTGTCCGGCATCATCGGCTTCGTCGGGCTTCTGGCGCCCCATCTCCTGCGCGTCGCGGTCGGGCCCGACCACCGCGCGCTCCTGCCGGCGAGCGCGCTTCTCGGCGCGACGCTCCTGCTTCTCGCCGATCTGGGAGCGCGCACCCTCGTCGCCCCGGCCGAGCTGCCGATCGGCATCTTGACCGCCTGCCTCGGCGCCCCGGTCTTCCTGTGGCTGGTGCTGAAGCGCCGCGCGACGCTCGGTGCCTGAGATGCTGGACGCGGTGGACTGCTCGGTCTCGCTCGGCGGCGCGCCGGTTCTGTCCGGCGTGACCATCCGCCTCGGCCCCGGCGAGGTCGTGGCCGTGGTCGGGGCGAACGGCGCCGGCAAGTCGACGCTTCTGCGCCTCCTCGCCGGCGAGATTGCCCCGAGCGCCGGCGCGGCGCGCCTCGACGGCCGGCCGCTCTCGACGCTCCACCCCCGCGCGCTGGCCCGGCGGCGCGCCGTCATGTCCCAGGCGAGCCAGCTCGCCTTTTCCTTCACGGCCGCCGAGATCGTGGCCTTCGGCGCCGAGGCCGGCGGCGCGCCGCGGCGCCGCGGCGAGGAGCTGGCGCGGCGCGCGCTCGCCCGCGTCGACCTCGCCGGCTTCGAGAACCGCCCGGTCTCGACCCTGTCGGGCGGGCAGGCCCAGCGCGTCCACCTCGCCCGCGCCCTCGCGCAGGTCGAGGCGGCGGAAGGCGACGGTGACGGCGGTGTGCCGCGTTTCCTTCTCCTCGACGAGCCCACCGCGAGCCTCGACCTTCGCCATCAGCTGCACGCGCTCGGCGTCGCCCGCGCGATGGCCGCCCGCGGCCTCGGCGTTCTCGCCATCCTCCACGACCTCAACCTCGCCATCCGCGCCGCCGACCGGATCGTCGCGCTGGCGGGCGGCCGGATCGTCGCGGACGGAGCGCCCGCCGAGGTGGTGGACGACGGCTTCGTGGCGCGGGTCTACGGCCTCGCCCTTCCCGTCGGCCGCGCTCCGGCACCCGGCATTCCCTTCATCCTTCCCCAGTCGGCGCCGCCCTCCGCCCCGGCCTGACGCAAGACTTGGCGTCACTCGACGAAGGCGATCCAGCGGCCGGCGAGGATGGCGGCGATCCAGGTCGCGGCCGAGACCAGGGCGAGGGCCCGGTCGGGAGCGCCCGGCTCTGCGCCCGCGAGGAGCCGGCGCCAGCCCGGCGTCGCGCGGATGACGAGCGCGTTGAGGATGCCGAGGCCGACGAGCGCGACCTTCAGGAGAAAGGCGGGATTGGCGAGGTAGCCGGCCGGCCGCGTCGAGAACAGGAGCGCGCCGGTGACGAGGGCGAGCCCGACGCCGACCGCCGCGGTGCGGGCGAGGGGCCGCGCGAGGTGCGCGGCGGGGATGGCGCGAAAGGCGCCGAGGATGCGCAGGTCGAGAACGAGGATCGGCCCGGCGACGAGCGCGATGGCGAGGATGTGGAGGGCGTTGACGAGCGGGTAGGCGACGAGCGACTGGCGAAGGAATCGCGCGCCCGGCCAGGCCGCGACGAGCTCGGCGAAGCCCTCCACCGCCGCGTCAGTTCGATCGGATGCGGTCGGGATAGATGTCGTAGGTCCGCTCGCGCACGGTGATGCGCACGGCCTTCATGCGCTTTTCCGAGGCGTCCTCGGACCGGTTGCCGAGCGCGGTGATGCTGTCGCCGACGGCGGCCGATTCGTCCGTGAAGCCGGCGCGGCGCGTCTGATTGGGGTTGCCGAGCTCGACCGTCCAGTCGCCGTCCGCCGCGGCGACGCGCAGCACCGGATGGGGCGGGCCGACATAGATCTCGCGGATCTCGCCGGTGAGCTCGATCTGGTCGGCCTCCGCCCAGGACCAGCCGTGATGGGCGAGCGCCCCGGTGGTGGTGAGCGCGGCGAGCGCCGCGACCCCGACGAGGGTGGTGCGCGGGCGAAGGGCGCGGGCGGCAACGGTCATGGCGGGGCTCACGAGGATCGGCGGTGTCGCGTTCCCCGAAACGTTGTGCCGCGGCCCGCCGCTTCAAATCGCAATCGCGTGAAGCGCAGGGTTCGACCGGTCCTATTCGAACAGGTCCGGATGGGCGGCCTCCGCCTTGGGGAGCGCCCGCAGGATCTCGGTCAGGTGGTGGCGCATCGCGCCCTCCGCCGCTTCGGCATCCCCTGCGTCGATCGCGGCCATGATCGCCTTGTGCTGCTCGATCAGGGGGATCATCGCCTCGGCGCCCGGCAGGGTCAGGTGGCAGACCCGGTCCATGTGGGCCTTGATGTCGCGGATCGATTCCCAGGCGAGGCCGAAGCCGGCGCCCTCCGTCAGTTCCACGTGGAACATCTCGTCGTAGCGCTGGAAGCTCGCATGGTCGCCGCGCGCCGCCACCATCTCCTGCATCACCAGGAGGTCGGCGATCCGCTCGCGGCTCTGCGGCGCGAAGGCCTGCGCGGCGCGGCGCACCACGGCGCACTCCACCGCCTCGCGCACGAAGCGCGCCTCCATCATCTTCCGCGCCGAGAACTTCACCACCACGGTGCCGCGCTGCGGCAGGATCTCGACGAGGCGCGTGCGGGCGAGAGCGATCAGGGCTTCGCGCACCGGCTGGCGCGACACGCCGTAGCGCAGCGCGATCTCCTGCTCCGACAAGCGCGTGCCCGGCGGCAGGTCGAGGGACACGATCGCGCGGCGCAGCTCGGCCTCCACGCGCTGGGCGCTCGACAGCGAGGAGGGGAGTCCCGGCGGCGCGGCGATCGACAAGCTCATGGATGCGGTTCTCCCTCGCGGCTTGCGCGCCATTCAAGCCTATACTACCATACAAGTCGCGCCGGGCAATCCGAGCCCGCTGCACCATTCTCGTGCCCGCCGTCTGGGAGGACAAGCGACGCGTGTCGTGGCGGGGGCACTTCTTCGGGAGGATCGTCATGACATTCCGCGCAATCGCCCTCGGCACGGTCGCCGCGCTCGCCCTTCTGGCCGCCGGCCCGGCCTCGACCTCCGCTCTCGCGCAGGAGGTCACCCTGCGCTCGGCCGACATCCACCCCGACGGCTACCCCACCGTCGAGGCGGTGAAGTATTTCGGCGAGCTCCTCAAGGAGCGCACCGACGGGCGCATCGCCGTCCAGGTCTTCCACTCCGCCCAGCTCGGCCAGGAGAAGGAAACCATCGAGCAGACGCGCTTCGGCGTCATCGACCTCAACCGCGTCAACATGGGGCCGTTCAACAACCTCGTCCCCGCGACCGTCGTCCCGGCGCTGCCCTTCATCTTCCGCGACACCGCGCACATGCGCACCGTCATGGACGGGCCGGTCGGCGAGGAGATCCTGAAGAGCTTCGAGCCGCTCGGCCTCGTCGGCCTTGCCTTCTACGATTCGGGCGCGCGCTCCTTCTACAATTCCAAGCACCCGATCAGGACGCTCGACGACATGAAGGGCCTCAAGGTCCGCGTCATCCAGTCCGACCTCTTCCTCGACATGGTCAACGCGCTCGGCGCCAACGCCACGCCCATGCCTCCGGGCGAGGTCTATTCGGCCCTCCAGACCGGCGTCGTCGACGGGGCGGAGAACAACTGGCCCTCCTACGAGAGCTTCCGCCACTTCGAGGTGGCGAAGTATTATTCGATCACCCAGCACTCGCTCTCGCCGGAAGTCTTCGTGATGTCGAAGACGAGCTACGACCGGCTGACCCCCGAGGACCAGCAGATCGTGCGCGCCGCCGCCAAGGAGTCGGTCGCCAGGATGCGCGAGCTCTGGGAGGCCCGCTCCGGCGAGGCCGAGGCCAAGGTCCGCGCCGCCGGCATCGAGGCCAACGAGGTCGACAAGGCGCCCTTCGTCGCGGCCATGCAGCCGATCTACGAGAAGTATGCCGGCACCCCCGAGCTCAAGGCCATGGTCGAGGCGATCCGCACCACCGAGTGAGGCGGCGCGTTCTCCCGTCCGGTGGGGCGCCGACGCGCCCCGCCGACCCGTCATCTCCCGTCCCCATCGACAGGCACCTCCATGCGCGTCCTCGCCTCCGCGCTGCCGCCCCTCCTTTCGCGTTTGTCGAACCTCGCGCTCTGGATCTCCGGCGTCGGCCTCGTGCTCATGACCCTCTTCGTCGGCTGGCAGGTCTTCGGCCGCTACGCGCTGAACGCCTCGCCCAGCTGGACCGAGCCGGCCTCGCTCCTCCTGATGAGCTGGTTCATCCTCCTCGGCGCGGCGGTCGGCGTTCGCGAGGGCAACCATCTCGGCTTCGAAACCGGGCTCCACTACGCGCCTCGCCCGCTTCGCCTCGCCATGCTCTTCGTGACGGAAGTCCTCGTGATCCTCTTCGGCGCCGGCATGGCCTGGTACGGGGCACAGCTCACGATCGAGACCTGGCCCGCCAAGATGGCCGGCCTCGCGGTGCCCCAGGGCATGGACTACCTGCCGCTCGCCGTCGGCGGGGCGCTGATCACCCTCTTCGCGGCCGAGAAGCTCGCGCGCCTCGTCCTCCTCGGCGAGGCCGAACCGCTGGTCGCGCCCGACGCGGACCCGCAAGCGGCCGACATCCCCCTCGACCGCCCCATCATCATCCGGCCGGAGTGACGCCCATGGCCCTCGCGATCCTCTTCGGCACCTTCGCCCTTCTTCTGATGATCGGCACGCCGGTCGCCTTCTGCCTCGGCATCGCCTCGCTCGCCACCGTCCTCTACATGGGCCTGCCGCCCGTGGTCGTGTTCCAGCAGCTGAACGCGGGCATGAACGCCTTCGCGATGATGGCGATCCCCTTCTTCATCTTCGCCGGCGACCTGATGATCCGCGGCGGCATCGCCGACCGGCTGATCCGCTTCGCCGCCTCCATGGTCGGGCACCTGCGCGGCGGCCTCGGCCAGGTCAACATCGTCGCCTCGACCTTTTTCGGCGGCGTGTCGGGCTCGGCCATCGCCGACGCCTCGGCGGTCGGCGGCATCATGATCCCGCAGATGGAGAAGCGCGGCTACGCCAAGGACTACGCGGTCAACGTGACCGTCAACGCCGCGATCATCGCGCTGCTCGTGCCGCCCTCGCACAACATGATCATCTACGCGATCGCCGCCGGCGGCATCGTGTCGGTCGCCGACCTCTTCACCGCCGGCATCATCCCCGGGCTGCTTCTCGCCGCCGCGCTGATGGTGACCGCCTACGTCGTCGCGGTCCGCCGCGGCTATCCGTCGGAGCCCTTCCCGGGCGTCGCCATGGTCTTCGCCTACCTCCTCTCGGCGATGCCCGGCATCCTCCTCATCGGCCTGATCTTCGGCGGCGTGCGCTCCGGCATCTTCACGGCGGCCGAAAGCTCGGTGATCGCGGTCTTCTACGCCGCGGCCGTGACCGCCTTCGTCTACCGCGAGCTCACCTGGACCGACTTCGTCCACGCCACCCTCGGCGCGGTGCGAACGACGGCCATGGTGCTCCTCGTCATCGGCACGGCGACCTCCTTCGGCTGGCTCATGGCCTTCCTCCAGGTGCCGCAGGCGGCAATCGCCTTCATGCAGTCGATCTCCGACAACCCGATCGTCGTCCTTCTCCTGATCAACATCGCGCTCCTTCTCCTCGGCACCTTCATGGACATGGCGCCGATGATCATCATCTGCACGCCGATCTTCCTGCCCGTGGTGAAGGCCTTCGGCATCGACCCGGTCCACTTCGGCATCGTGATGATCCTCAACGCCGGCATCGGCCTCAACACGCCGCCCGTCGGCTCGGTGCTCTTCGTCGGCTGCGCGGTCGGCAAGATCACCATCGGCGAGGCGATGAAGACGATCTGGCCGTTCCTGGGCGCCAGCGTCGCCGTTCTCCTCCTCGTCACCTACGTGCCGGCACTGTCCATGTGGCTGCCGAGCCTGTTCCGCTGAAAAGGCATCCCATGACCGAAACGTCCGTCGACATCCGCCAGGTCTGCCACCCCGAAGCCGTCCGCCGCTTCGACACCGCCGAGCTGCGCCGCCACTTCCTGATCGAGAGCCTGTTCCGCCCGGGCGAGGTGACGCTCACCTACAGCCACATCGACCGCCTCGTCGTCGGCGGCGCCGTGCCCGGGCCCGAGCCTTTGCCGCTGCCCGCCCCGAAGGCGATCGGCACGGCGAGCTTCCTCCAGCGCCGCGAGCTCGGCATCGTCAATGTCGGCGGGCCCGGCCGGGTCCGGATCGGCGAGGAGACCTACGCGCTGTCGGCCCGCGACGCGCTCTATGTCGGCATGGGTGCCGGCGAGGTCGTCTTCGAGAGCCTGGATCCTGAAAAGCCGGCTAAGTTCTACCTCGTCTCGACCCCGGCCCACGCCTCGTATCCCACCGTCGCGATCAATGCCGAGACCGCCCGCAAGGTGCGGCTCGGCGAGGACAGGACGGCCAACCGGCGCACCATCAACCAGTACATCCACCCCGACGTTTGCCGCTCCTGCCAGCTCCTTCTCGGCCTCACCGTCTTCGAGGAGGGGAGCCTGTGGAACACGATGCCGGCCCACGTCCACGACCGACGCTCGGAGGTCTACCTCTACTTCGACCTGCCCGCCGGCCAGCGCGTCGTCCACCTGATGGGCGAGCCGCAGGAAACGCGCCACCTCGTCGTCGCCAACGAGGAGGCCGTCCTGTCGCCCGGCTGGTCGATCCATTCCGGCGTCGGCACCAGCGCCTACGCCTTCATCTGGGCGATGGGCGGCGACAACCAGGACTTCACCGACATGGACATGGTGGCGATCGAGGACCTGCGCTGATGGCGGCATCGCCCTTCGACCTCCGGGGCAAGACCGCCCTCGTCACCGGCGCCAACACCGGCCTCGGCCAGGCGATCGCGGTTGCGCTCGCGCAGGCCGGCGCCGGCATCGTCGCGGTCGGCCGCTCGGCCATGGACGAGACGCAGGCGCTTGTCGGACAGGCCGGCGCCCCCTTCCGCGCCGTCTTGGCCGACCTGTCCAGCATCGAGCCGGTGGAGCGCGTGGTGGCGGAAGCTTCCGAGCCCGGCCGCGTCGACATCCTCGTCAACAATGCCGGCATCATCCGCCGCGCCGATGCCATCGACTTCACCGAAGCCGACTGGGACGCGGTGATGGACGTGAACCTCAAGACGACCTTCTTCCTGACGCAGGCCCTTGCCCGGCGCATGCTCGCGGACGGGCGGGGCGGCAAGGTGATCAACATCGCCTCGCTTCTGTCCTTCCAGGGCGGCATCCGCATTCCCTCCTACACCGCCTCGAAGAGCGGCCTTGCCGGCCTGACGCGCTTGCTCGCCTGCGAGTGGGCCGCCAAGGGCATCAACGTCAACGCCATCGCGCCCGGCTACTTCGTCACCAACAACACCGAGGCGCTTCGGTCCGACGAGGCGCGAAACGCCGCGATCCTGTCGCGCATCCCCGCCGGCCACTGGGGCGAGCCGAGCGAGATCGGCGGGGCCGCCGTCTTCCTCGCCTCGCCCGCTTCCGACTACGTCCACGGGATCGTGCTGCCGGTCGACGGCGGCTGGCTCGCCCGCTGAACACGATGAGGACAAGCCCGATGAACCGACTGAACGAGCCCTTCGCCCACGACGCGGACCTGCCCTGGGAGCCGGCGGGGGAGGGGGTCACCCGCAAGGTGCTGACCTACGGCCCGGGCGTGATGATGGTGCGCGTGCGCTTCGAGGCCGGCGCCGTCGGCCCGCTCCACAGCCACCCGCACATCCAGTGCTCGCTCGTCGAGAGCGGCGCCTTCGAGATCGAGATCGCCGGCGAGCCCCGGCGCCTGACCGCCGGCGACAGCTTCCTCGTGCCGCCCGATGCGATCCACGGCGCCAGGGCGCTGGAAGCCGGCGTCCTCCTCGACGTCTTCACCCCCATGCGCGAGGACTTCGTCCCGGCGAGGTGAGGCAAGCTCCCTTCTCCCGCTGGCGGGAGAAGGTCCCGGCAGGGGGATGAGGGTGGCTCATCGCAGGCGCTGCGTCGTGCGGGTTCTTTGCATGGCCGCTTCGCGGCCGACACCCTCACCCGGCCCTTCGGGCCACCCTCTCCCGCAAGCGGGCGAGGGTCGCAGCGCCTTGTGCTGAAACGCTCACGCGCTTGCCCCCGCACCCTCGCTCCCCCTAGATGTCTGCCGATCCGCCCCGGCCCGACTCGGGGCTATGACGACCGCGAGGGCGAGGAATGGCGACGACGCCGGAGGAACTGTTCCGCTATCTTAGTGTGCAGGGGATCGAGGTCTCGACCGTCACCCACCCGCCGCTCTTCACCGTCGCCGACAGCCAGGCCCTGCGCGGCACCATCCCCGGCGCCCACACCAAGAACCTCTTCGCCAAGGACAAGAAGGGCCGCCATTTCCTCGTCGTCGCCGACGAGGAGGCGCAGATCGATCTGAAGGCCCTGTCCAAGATGCTCGGCGCGGCCGGCCGCCTCTCCTTCGCCAGCCCCGAAGCGATGATGGAGCTCCTCGGCGTGACCCCCGGCGCCGTCACCGCCTTCGGCGTCATCAACGACGAGTCCCGCCGCGTCGAGGTCGTGCTTGATCGCACCCTTCTGTCGCACGATATGGTGAACTGCCATCCCTTGACGAACGAGGCGACGACGTCGCTTCGGCCGGCGGACCTGATGGCGTTCTTTCGATCCACCGGGCACGAACCCCTCGTTCTCGATCTGCCCGCCCCGGAGGCAAGGCCCGAGAACCCGAGCGACACGCAGGGCGACGCATGAGCAATTCTCCTTTCGGTTTCGGCGGCGGCAATGCCCGGGGCGGCAATGGCGGCGGCTACGGCAATCCCTACGGCGCGCAGACCGTCTCCAAGGCGCCTGCCGGCGCGGCGCCCGCGCCGGACGCGGAGGCGGCCGACCTCGTCAAGGACACGACCACCGCGAAGTTCTCCGCCGACGTCCTCCAGGAATCGCGCCGCCAGCCCGTCCTCGTCGACTTCTGGGCGCCCTGGTGCGGCCCCTGCCGCCAGCTGACGCCGATCCTCGAAAAGGCCGTGCGCGCGGCCGGCGGCCGCGTGAAGCTCGTCAAGATGAACATCGACGAGCACCCCTCGATCGCCGGCCAGCTCGGCGTCCAGTCGATCCCCGCCGTGTTCGCCTTCGTCGGCGGCCAGCCGGTGGACGGCTTCATGGGCGCGCTGCCCGAGGGCGAGGTGAAGGCCTTCATCGACCGCCTCGTGGCGATGGCGGGCGGCGGTGGCGAGGCCGGGGGCGACCCGGTCGCCGAGGCGCTCTCCCAGGCCCGTGCCATGCTGGCGGCGGGCGACGCTTCCGGCGCCGCGCAGCTCTTCGCCGCCGTCCTCCAGCACGAGCCGGAGAACGGCCCGGCGACGGCGGGCCTTGCCGAGTGCTTCCTCGACGCCGGCGACGCGGCCCGCGCCAAGGCGCTGGTCGACGCCCTGCCGGCCGAGGCGAACGAGGACAAGGCGCTGGCCGCGGTGCGCACCCGGCTGAAGCTCCTCGACGAGATCGCCAAGCTCGGCGACCCCGTCTCGCTCGCCGGCCGGCTCCAGGCGAACCCGGACGACCACCAGGCGCGCTACGACCTCGCCCTCATCGCCCAGGCCAAGGGGAACCGCGACGAGGCGGCGACGCAGCTCCTCGAGATCATCCGGCGCGATCGCGCCTGGAACGAGGACGGCGCGCGGCGCAAGCTCCTGGAGTTCTTCGACGCCTGGGGGCCGACCGACCCGGCGACGAAGGAAGCGCGCCGCCGCCTTTCCTCGCTGCTCTTCTCGTAACGGTTCGCGCGCCCGCTTCGCTTTTTTCCTCCGGGACTTGGCGGCGGGCGGCCGCGATCCAGATCACCATCCCCGCGGCCCCTGCGCCGCGCGGCCAGGGGAGCATGTCGACGTGGTTCAAGCCGGAAACCGCACCTTTGCGGACGAGAAGGATCTGCCGGAGATCGTTCCGGTGTTTCCGCTCGCCGGCGCGCTGCTTCTGCCCGGCGGGCAGATGCCGCTCAACATCTTCGAGCCGCGCTACCTCGCCCTGATCGACGACGCCATCGCCTCCGACCGCCTGATCGGCATGATCCAGCCGCGGCTCGACGGCGCGCAGCGCGCCGACGGCGAGCCCGAGCTCTGCGCGGTCGGGTGCCTGGGGCGCATCACCTCCTTTTCCGAGAGCGGCGACGGGCGCTACATCATCACGCTGCACGGCGTCGTGCGCTTCCGCGTCGACGCGGAGCTGCCGAGCGACGATCCCTATCGCCGCTGCCGGATCGCGCCGTTCCTGAGCGACCTCGACCCCTCCGCTGGGGCCGCGGAGGTCGACCGGAGCGAGCTCCTGCGCGCCTTCCGGCTCTATCTCGAGGCCAACCAGCTCGAAGCGGACTGGGAAAGCGTCACCAAGTCCTCCAACGAGACCCTGGTCAACGCGCTGTCGATGATGCTGCCCTACGGCCCGCCGGAGAAGCAGGCGCTCCTGGAAGCCGGCGATCTCAAGACGCGCGCCGAAACGCTCGTCGCCATCACCGAGATCGGCGTCGCCCGCGAGCGCACCGACGACGGCAGCACGCCGACGCTGCAATAGGGACGGATCAGGCATGACCGACGAGACACCAGCGGCGCCCGTGCAGCCCGCCGCGCCGCGCTCCCGCGACACGCGGCCCGACCCCAAGCTCCTGGAGCTTCTGGTCTGCCCGCTCACCAAGACGACCCTCAGCTACGACCACCGGCGCAACGAGCTCGTCTCCGCCGCCGCCAAGCTCGCCTTTCCCATCCGCGACGGCATCCCGATCATGCTGGCCTCGGAAGCGCGCAAGCTGGACGACTAGGGGCTCCGCCGCGCCCAGCCGGGCGGACGCGGCCGGCGCGGCTTGATCGCCGGGAAGGCTGCGCCTAACCAGGAGCGCACGAACAGCCTTCACGAAGGATCCCGCCATGGCCGATCTCGACGCCGTCCTGTCCTGCCTGGACCTCAATCTCGACCGGTCGGTGGAGCGCCTCAAGGACCTCCTGCGCATCCCCTCGATCTCCACCGACCCCGCCTATGCCGGCGACTGCCGGCGCGCGGCCGAGTGGCTCGCGGGCGACCTCGACGCGATCGGCTTCAAGGCCCGCCTCGTCGAAACGCCGGGGCATCCGATGGTGGTCGCCCACCACGACGGCGCCGGCGAGGGTGCGCCGCACGTCCTGTTCTACGGCCACTACGACGTCCAGCCGGTGGACCCGCTGAACCTCTGGGAGGCCGATCCCTTCGATCCGCGGGTCGTGACCATGCCCGACGGAACCGCCCGCATCGTCGGGCGGGGCTCGGCCGACGACAAGGGCCAGCTGATGACCTTCGTCGAGGCCTGCCGCGCCTTTATCGCCGAGACCGGCTCGCTGCCCTGCCGCGTCACGATCTTCCTGGAAGGCGAGGAGGAATCCGGCTCGCCCTCGCTCCTGCCCTTCCTCGACGCCCACCGCGAGGAGCTGACCGCCGACGTCGCGCTGATCTGCGACACCGGTATGTGGGACCGCGAAACACCGGCGATCTCGACGGGCCTTCGCGGCCTCGTCGGCGAGGAGATCACGATCCGCGCGGCCTCGATGGACCTGCATTCCGGCATGTTCGGCGGTGCGGCGGCCAACCCCATCACCATCCTCGCCCGGATCCTCGGCAGCCTCCACGACGAGACCGGCCGGGTGACGATCCCCGGCTTCTACGACGGCGTCTCGGAACTGCCGGACGACATCCGCAAGCTCTGGAACGAGCTGCCCTTCTCCGAGGCCGAGTTCCTCGGCGCGGTCGGCCTGTCGGTGCCGGCGGGCGAAGAGGGGCGCTCGGTCCTGGAGAAGATCTGGGCCCGCCCGACGGCGGAGGTGAACGGCATCGAGGGCGGCTATACCGGCCGCGGCTTCAAGACGGTGCTCCCGGCCGAGGCTCGGGCGAAGGTCTCGTTCCGCCTCGTCTTCGACCAGGATCCGGCGGCGATCCGCGAGAACTTCCGCCGCTTCGTGCGCGAGCGCCTGCCGGCCGACGTGACCGTCGAGTTCCACGAGCACGGCGGCTCGCCGGCGATCCAGCTGCCCTTCGATTCCGACGTCGTCGCCACCGCCCGCCAGGCGCTGTCGGACGAATGGCCGAAGCCTGCGGTGCTGATCGGCATGGGCGGCTCGATCCCCGTCGTCGGCGAGTTCAAGCGCCGCCTCGGCATGCCCTCGCTCCTCGTCGGCTTCGGCCTCGACGACGACCGCATCCATAGCCCGAACGAGAAGTACGAGATGACGTCCTACGCCAAGGGCCAGCGCTCCTGGGCGCGCATCCTGGCCGCGCTCGGGGCGCGTTGAGCCTGCTCGCGAACGCGAAAAAGGGCCGGGGGATCGCCGATCCCCCGGCCCTTCGTTGAGCGCGTCGCGGTTCGGCTTACGGGGCCGGGGTCAGCGAGTTGACCATCGCCTGGACCGCGGCGTCGTTCGTCTCGCCGCCTTCCTGGCTCGCCCAGTAGGTGATGATCAGAAGGTTCTGGGGCGAGGCGGTCACGGCCGCCAGCGTGATCTTGACCGGACCGTTCTCGTCCTGGCCGTTCCAGCTGGTGAGGCCGGCCTGCATGCCGTTGATCGTTCCGGTGCCGTCCTGCTGGCTCGCCGCGTCGATGGTCACGCCGTTCTCGTCCAGGAAGCTCGCCGCGTCGGTCAGCACCTTCTCGGCGGACTCGGACGCGGCGACGTCGACGTAGAAGGACACGGTCTCGTCCGGCGAGAAGGCCTGGATTCCTCCGGCCTCGGTCTCCTCGCCCGTCCAGCCCTCCGGCACGGTGATCGACGCGACCGGCGCGTCGCTCGGGAACTGGAGGGTCTCGGCGCTGGCGGCGGAACCGAGAGCGAGGGCGGCAAGCGCCCCGAGGAGAAGGGTCTTCATCGCTGAGATGGCTTTCGTGAGGTGACAGCCGCGCCGGCCCCGCGCCCGTTCCACGGGCCGCCAGCCGCCGTTAGCCGCGCAACGTCTGCGCGTCCCTGCCTTAAGGGAAGTCGGTCGCCACGTCCTCACGTTCCGTGGCCGTGGATGGGTTTCCTCGGCGAAACTCGTCGAACTGGTGAATCGAAGCCTCCCGCGACCTGCCGCGGGAGGCCTTGGCGGGGCGCGCTACTCGATCTTGACGCCGGCTTCCTCGATCACCGGCTTCCAGCGGGCGATCTCGGTCTTGACGTGCTCGGCGAGCTGTTCGGGCGTGCCGCCGACCGTGGTCGCGCCGACCTCGGCGAGGCGGGCCTTCAGCGCCGGATCGGAGATCGCCTCGTTCGCCGCCTGGTTCAGCTTGGCGATCACCTCCGGCGGCGTGCCGGCGGGGGCGAAGAGCGCGTTCCAGGTGTTGGTCTCGTAGCCCGGGACGCCCGCCTCCTCCATGGTGGGGACGTCCGGGAAGCTCGCGGCGCGCGTCTTCGTCGTCACCGCCAGGGCCTTGAGCTGCCCGGCCTTGATGTACTCGGTCGAGGAGGGAAGGTTGTCGAAGTTGATCGGCACCGCGCCCGAGATCGCGTCGATGAGCGCCGGGCCCGAGCCCTTGTAGGGGACGTGCACCATCTCGGTGCCGGTCAGCTTCATGAAGAGCTCGCCCGACAGGTGCAGCGGCGTGCCGTTGCCCGAGGACGACCAGGTCTCGCCGCCCGGGTTCTCCTTCAGCTTGGCGATCAGCTCCTGCACCGTGTTGGCCGGATAGTCCTTGTTGACGGTGAGGACGTTCGGCACGGTGACGAGGAGGGCGATCGGCTCGAAGTCCGTCACCGGGTCGAAGGGCAGGTTGCTGTAGAGCGAGGGGGCGAGGGCGTGGGTGGCGATCGTGCCCATCAGGATCGTGTAGCCGTCGGGCTCGGCCTGCGCGACGTAGCCCGCGCCGAGATTGCCGCCGGCCCCGCCCTTGTTGTCGACGAGCACCTGCTGGCCGAGCGTCTCGCTCATCTTCTGGGCGATGAGGCGCGCCACGAGATCGGTCGAGCCGCCCGCCGCGAAGGGCACGACCAGCGTGACCGGCTGCGAGGGGAAGTCGCTCTGCGCGTGGGCCGGATTGCCGAAGACGAGGGCCGAGCCGACGGCGAGCGCGGCGACCGCGCTGGCCAGGAATGATCTGCGTTTCACCAAACATCCTCCCAAATCGAAACTCGCAGCCGCGCCGGGTGCCGCTTTCCGGCAGCCTTACGCGGACGCGCGCCGAAGTTAGACCATCGCAGCCCTGAGCTGAACCGGAGGGGCGGGAAAAAGCCGCCGATCGCATCGATTCGCATGTGGCTCCGCTGCCACGCTGGCGCGGCGAAGCGCAGCCGCGACGCTTTCGCGGCGTCGGCGTGCCCGGATGCAGCTTGCCGGTAAGGGCCCCTGCGGTACACCGGATGCCGAGGCGCGCAGGTCCTCGACCCTCCCGCGACCCTTATCCGGAGACCGTTCATGAGCCGCCGCGCCGTTCTTTCCTTCGCCGTTCTCGCTCTGGCTGCGGCGAGCGACGCGCCGGCGCTGGCCGCCGACCCCTACGAACTGCCGCCGCAGGGCGTGGCCACGCCCGACGAGCGCATCGACGCGGTGTTCGAACTCGGCGCGGGCGTCGCGGTCTCGCCCGAATACGAGGGCTCGGACGACTACGAGGCCTCGCCCTGGCCGATCCTCGGCCTCGACTATCTCAGCATCCCCGGCCTCGTCACCTTCGGCAGCATCAACCCGCAGGGCGGCGGCCTCTCGATCGGTCCGTCCTTCGGCTACAACGGCGAGCGGGACGACGACGACCTCGACGGTCTCGACGACGTCGACGCGACCTACGAGGCGGGCCTGAAGCTCGGCTACGAGTGGGAGAACGCCGAGATCTACGGCGAGGCGCGCTACGCCTTCGGCGGTGCGGAGGGCTTCGTCGGCGCGCTCGGCGCCAACGCCATCGCCCGTCCGAGCCAGGCGCTGCTCCTGAAGGCCGGCCCGCGCGCCACCTTCGCTTCCGACGACTACATGGACACCTATTTCGGCGTCGACCCGGACGAGTTCGTCCGTTCGGGGGGCAAGTTCGACGCCTTCGAGGCCGATGGCGGCTTCAAGTCGGTCGGCCTCGAGGCCTCGGCGCGCTACGAGTTCGCGCCCACCTGGTTCCTCAATGCCGAAGGCTCCTACATGCGCCTCGTCGGCGACGCCAAGGACTCGCCCGTCGTGCAGGAGGAGGGCTCGGAGGACCAGTTCACGTTCGGCCTCGGCCTGTCCAAGCGCTTCTCCGTCGACCTGTTCTGACGATCCCACCGGGAAGCCGAGAGCCGCAAGGACGGCGACGGCGACGAGGAAACGGCGCGGGCCGGCCGGCTCGAGATGTTGGCCGCCATGGCCCTGTCTCGCGCGGCGATCGATCGGCCCAGGGGAATTCCGCGTCCCGAGCTGAAGGGGGGCAAGCAAGCGGAGCGCCGCACGTCCGCAACCCGAGCGTGCCTGCTGGTCCTGACGGACTGGCGGCCCCTCTGGCTAACGACACGTTAAATCGCCGCATTTAGTCTCCACCCGTCCCGGTCGCGCCCGCCCCGCCGCTTCCCTTGCAGGAGAGCTGCGGACAGGTGGGCCGATCGGATTTCGTCCACGGCAGGAGTTGCCCCGAAAAGAAGGGCGCGGCGGTGGGCGGCGAGGGGATGCGGAGGCGTTCGCGCTTCGCGCCGCCGGCACCTGCCGGCGCGCGGGAAGCCGTCCGCCGCGAATGCTGCGAACGGGGATCAATGGCGCGACGTAACGGCCAGGAGCGCATCGAGCCGACCTTCGGCGGCGCGGCGAACGACCGCGACGAGGGACACTTCTCGATCAGCACCGACGACAGGGCGGTGGTGGGGCCGGCGCGCGCAACCGCCCGCCGTGCCAGCCCGCGCGATCCCGGCTTCGGCGGCCCAGATGGGGCCGGCCGCGGCCGCGACGAGTTCTTCGACGGGATCGACGACCACGAGGACGATTCCATGGCCCGCGCCGCAGCGTCCCGTTCCACGCGCGCCGCGCCCAAGGCGGCCAAGACCCGCGCGGCGACCAAGAGCGGCGGCGCCCGGCGCGGCTGGTTCGGCGGGCGCGGCGGCGGCGGCTCGTCCTCGGGCGGCGGCGGCCGGGCTCCCAAGCGCCGGCGCTCCTTTCTCGGCCACGTGTTCCGCTTGTTCCTGTTCATGGGCCTCTGGGGCGGCGTCGCGGTCGCCTGCGTCGTCGGCTGGTTCGCGGTGAAGCTGCCGCAGGAGGCCTGGGAGATCCCGGCCCGGCCGCCCAACGTCAAGATCGTCTCGGTGACCGGCGACCTCGTCGCCAATCGCGGCATCACCGGCGGCAAGGAGGTGGCGCTCGACCAGATGAGCCCCTTCATCCCGCAGGCGGTGATGGCCATCGAGGACCGGCGCTTCTACGACCATTGGGGCGTCGACCCCATCGGCATCGTGCGCGCCTTCTCGCAGAACATGGCGGCGGGCGAGACCGTCCAGGGCGGCTCGACGCTGACCCAGCAGCTCGCCAAGAACATCTTCCTCAATCCCGACCAGACCATCCAGCGCAAGATCCAGGAAGCGGTCCTGTCGCTCTGGCTGGAATCGCGCTTCTCCAAGGATCAGATCCTGGAGATGTACCTCAACCGCGTTTATTTCGGCTCGGGCGCGACGGGCGTGGACGCGGCGGCCCGGCGCTACTTCAACAAGAGCCCGGACGAGGTCGACCTCGGCGAGGCGGCGCTTCTCGCCGGCGTCCTGAAGGCGCCCTCGCGGCTGTCGCCCGCCAACGACCCGGCCGCGGCCCAGGCTCGCGCCGAGGTCGTGCTGCAGGCGATGCTCGAGGAGGGCTTCATCACCCGCGAGCAGTTCGACGCCGCCCGCAGGCGAGAGCCGACGCAGGCCAAGGCCTTCTGGACGGGCGCCGAGAACTACGCCGCCGACCTCGTGATGCGCGACATCAAGGCCCTCGTCGGCGAGGTGAAGGAGGACGTCGTCGTGGAAACGACGCTCGACCTCGACCTCAACGCCGCCGCCGAGAAGGCCATCCGCCAGACCGTCGACGGCGCCAAGCAGAACGTTTCCCAGGGCGCGCTCGTCGCCATCGACGGCACCGGCGCCATCCGGGCGATGGTCGGCGGGCGCGACTACGCGTCCTCGCAGTTCAACCGGGCGGTCGACGCCAAGCGCCAGCCGGGCTCGGCCTTCAAGCCCTTCGTCTACGAGGCGGCGCTCGAATTCGGCTGGCGGCCGGAATCGATGATGAACGACACGCCGGTGCGGATCGGCAACTGGCAGCCGCAGAACTACGACGGCAAGTTCCGCGGCCAGGTGACCATGGCCGAAGCGGTCGCGAAGTCCTTGAACACGGTGGCCGCCAAGATCACCGCCGACGTCGGCCCGGCGACCGTGATCCAGACCGCCAACCGGCTCGGCATCGCCTCGCCGATGGTCGACAACGCGTCCCTGGCGCTCGGCACCTCCGAAGTCTCCCTCATGGAGCTGACGGGCGCCTATGCCCCTTGGGCGAACGGCGGCTATCTCGCCAAGCCGCACCTCGTGAACCGCGTGACCACCGAGAACGGCCGCGTCCTCTACGAGCGCGGCGCCGAGGTGCCGCCGATCGTCGTGCCGAGCGAGGACGTCGGCATGATGAACTCGATGCTGATGGGCGTCGTCACCAAGGGCACGGGCCGCAAGGCGCAGGTCGAGGGCTGGCAGACCGCGGGAAAAAGCGGCACGACCCAGGACTTCAAGGACGCCTGGTTCGTCGGCTACACCTCGAACCTCGTCGCCGGCGTCTGGCTCGGCAACGACAACGGCGCCCTGATGAAGAAGGTGACGGGCGGCTCGCTGCCGGCCGAGGCCTTCTCGCGCTTCATGACGGCCGCGCACGAGGGGCTCAGCCCCATGCCGCTGCCCGGCAACTACGTGATCGGGGCCGAGCACCCGCCGCTGACGGCGAGCGCCGGCCAGCCGCAGGGCATCGATCCTCAGGGCAACCCGGTCGGTCTCGACCCGGCCGCCGGCGGCCAGCTGCCGACGAGCGCCGACCCTTACGCATCCGGCATCGACCCGTTCGACGCCTCCGGCCAGCCGATCCAGCCGCC
Source organism: Antarcticirhabdus aurantiaca (assembly GCF_009765365.1). Taxonomy (GTDB): domain Bacteria; phylum Pseudomonadota; class Alphaproteobacteria; order Rhizobiales; family Rhizobiaceae; genus Antarcticirhabdus; species Antarcticirhabdus aurantiaca. Next base: position 237,685 of record NZ_VTOM01000006.1, on the reverse strand, counting down.
GGCAGGGCAGCCTCAGCCCCAACCCCAGCAGGCAAGCCGCGGCGAGCCGGCCTATACCGAATATCCGATGCCGGACGATCCGACCTATCGCGGCGAGAGCGCCGATCCGGAGCTGTCGCCCTACGGCGCCGATCCGGGCCTGCCGGAATATGGCGAACTGCCGCCGGACGAATACTACTACGACGAAGCGGGCGGGCGCCCGATGCCGCCCGGCGACGTCTACGTCGAGCCGCCCGCGCGCATCGATCCGAGCCAGCTTCCGCCCGACGCGGTTCTGGAAGGGCGCGCCGGCGATCGCTCGTTGTTCCGCGGCCTCTTCGGCGGCTAGAACGCCGAGAAGCGCCGCGCTCCTCCCCGTCGCTCGTTCACGAACAAACGAAGGCCCGGCGCTTCCGTCGAAGCGCCGGGCCTTCCTGCATTGTCGCGTCGCTTTGGTCGCCTACGCCGCCGAGGACGCACCGCCGGCGCGCTGCTGGCCCTGGTCCTTGTCCTGGCCTTGGCCTTGGTCGCCGCGAGCGCCCTGCGTCTCGTTCTTGACCTCGGAGCGCGCCGTCTCCACGGCCGTGCGGGCGACGGAGCCGACCTTCTCGGCCAGGGTCTCGCCCTCGCCGGTGGGTTTCAGGCCCTTCTTCTCGGCCTCTTCGCTCGCCGCCTGATAGGTCTTCTCGGCGACCGATTCGGCCCGGTGCATCGCGTCGCGGCCGTAGGCATAGGCCTCGTCGCGCAGCCGGTCGCGCGCGTCGCCGAACAGTTCGTCCTCGCGGCGGGTCGAGGGGATCGCCGCGCCGATCGCCGCGCCGATGGCGAGCGCAACCGCGCCGACCACCAGCGGCTCCTCCGCCAGCGTGTCGAGGAAGCTGCGGCGCACCCGGCGCCCGGCATAGGCGAGGTTGTCGCCGGCGCTGCGAAGGCCGCGCTCGGCCGCTTCTTCCGCCCGCCAGGCGGCCTCGCGGGCGCTCTCACCGAAGCGCGAAGCGCTGCCATAGGCCGAGCGCGCCGCACCCGAGACCGCGTCCGCCGTCGAAGAGGCGGCGCCGGAGATGCCGTCGGCCGTCGAGGAGGCCGCGCCCGAAATGCCGCTCGCGGCCGAGGAGGCGGCACCCGAGATGCGGCTTCCGGCCGAGCTTGCCGCATCGCGCGCCCGCTCGCTCAAGCCCGGACCATCGTGCTCGCCGCCGCTCGGGCCGGTATAGCCGACGGTCCCCGGACGGTGCGATCCGTAAGCCTGGCCCGATGAGAAGTCGCGGGCGCGGTCCGCGCCGTAGTCCGAGGCGTAGCCGCGGGCCGTGTCGCGCCCGTAGCCGCTGCTGCCGCGATAAGCGTGGTCCGCGTCGCGACGACCCTGGCCGTCCGGCGGAAAGGCTTCCTCGAAGCGGTCGTAGCGCCAGTCGTCGTAGGACCGACGCAGGTTTCCGGCGCCGTCGCGCACGCCCGGCCCTGCAAAGAGCCAGGCGAGACCGGCGCCGACGAGGCCGAGGGCGAGCGGATTGTCGCGCACCTGACGGCCGAAATTGCGGGCGAGATCCGCGCCGTTGCCGTTGCGGACCAGCGTCGTGACCTCGTCGACGATGCTGTTCACCGACAAGCGGTCGCGCAGCGCGTCGAGCGTGGCGTCGACATTGGCGCGGCGGGACTCTGCCTCGCGCTCGAGACGATCGGTTTCCGTGCTCATCGGGTCTGGTCCTTCACGAGTTCGGTGTCCTTGCCGAGCTGGCGGACGGTGCGGTCCGGCGTCAGGCTGGTGGGTTCGAGGTCCTTCTTGCCCTTCATCAGGAGAATGGCGCCGATCACCGCGAAGAGGACGCCGACGGCCAGCGCCGCCCAGGCGGTGTCGATGTACTTGCCGAGCGCCACCACGAGCGCCTGCGACAGGACGAAGAGGGAAACCAGGAGGCAGATGGCGCCGGCGGCGATGGAGCCGCCGCCGACCTGGGCCTGCCGCATCTTGTCCGAGAGCTCGGCGCGCACGAGCTGGCCTTCCGTGCGGAAGAGCTCGCCCGCTTCGCGGATGAGGCCGGCAAGGAGGTCCGGCACGGCCCGAAGGCCGTTGTCGCCGGGAGGCGCCGAGCCCGCGGCGCCTGAAGCCGCCGCGGTGTCGCGATAATCCTGGGTGTCGCGGTAATCAGCGGCCATCGTTCGATCCTCCCGTTCCGGTGCCGCCGGCATGCCTGATCGGGGGCGTGGTGCCGGAGCTTGCCGTCGTGGTCGAAGCGCCGCCGCTTGCGCCCGCCCCGCTCATCCCGGAGCCGAAGGCGTTCGAGCCGGTGAGGCCCGCGCCCGTCGTTGAGCCGGCGGTCGCCGCCGGTCCGACCGAGCCGGCACCGGTGCCCGGCGCGCCGAAGCTTGAACCCGAGCCCGAACCCGTGCTCGACCCTGCCCCCGTGCTGCCCGTGCCGGTCAGTCCCGCCGCAGCGCCCGTCGTGCCGGACACGGTGCCGCCGAGGCTGGTGTCGCCGCTGCGCAACGTCGAGGCCGTGCCGGGCCCCTGCGTGCCGTAGCTGCCGGAGGATGAGGTGCCGGAGGCGTGGGCGCGTGCGCCCGCGCGGTTCTGCGAATAATCGTTGCGGTCGTCGGAATAATCGTAGCCGCGGCGGCCGTAATCGCGCTCGTCGCGGTCGTAGCCGCGATCGCCGCGATAACCGTCGGGATGCTCGCTCGAAGCGCGGGCGAAGCGGCCGATGGCGACGCCGGCCAGCGCCGCGCCGATCAGGAAGGCGGCCGGCTGGCGGCGGGCGAAGCCGGACACCGAGCGGGCGATGTCCTCGATGCTCTGGCCCTTCAGCGAGCGCGACACGTCCTCGAGGCCGCCCGCGGCCTGGCGGACGAGGTTGGCGGCCATCGACTGATCGCGGCCGCCGAGCTCGTCGGAGGCCTTCTTGATGGCGGCGGCGAAGTCCTCGATGCTGCCGGCGGCGAAGTCCTTGGCGCCCTCGGCGCGGGCTCCGGCTTCCTCGCGGGCCTTGGCGGCGAGGTTCGAGGCTTCGTCGCGCGCGGCGCGGTAGCCCTGGCTCGCCTGGCGCTTGGCCTCTTCGGCCTCGCGGTCGACGGCGCTGCGCGCCTGTGCCGCGTCGTCCTTGGTTCGATCGAAGGAGGCCGATCCCGAGGATCCCTCCGGCTTGTTCCAGTCGGTGGTCATGATGTCAGCCTCAGCGAAGTCCGAGAAGCGAAAGAACGGCCAAGACCACGACGATCAGGCCTATGAGGTAGATGATGCTGTGCACGGTCGTTCCTCCTTCGACTGTCCCGCGAGAATTGGGCCTCTCGGGCTCTGTACAGGGCGCGGAACACTCACGCGTTCGTGTCGCCTCCTAACCAAAGGAAGGGGCCGGCGGTTCCGCGTCGATCGGTGGCAGGGCACAGATCTTGACAGAGGTGCGGAAGGCGGTTGCTGCGCGGCGTCGAATTGGCCTCACGAAGCCGCGAGCGCTCGTCTTGCGTGCCCCTCGGGCGGTTCATATATAGCCGCCATCGACGCCCCGCCGGCCCGTGCCGGCAAAGGCTCAAGGAATTCAACGCATCCGAAGGAGCCGCCCACCGGCACGCCTCGATGGAGGGTCCGGGCGGTTCGCTCAACAAGGAGATGAGGCTCATGGCGAAGGTTATCGGTATCGACCTTGGCACGACCAATTCCTGCGTCGCCGTCATGGACGGCAAGAACGCGAAGGTCATCGAGAATGCGGAGGGCGCGCGCACCACGCCCTCGATGGTCGCCTTCACCGAGGACGGCGAGCGCCTCGTCGGCCAGCCCGCCAAGCGCCAGGCGGTGACGAACCCGGAAAACACGCTCTTCGCGGTGAAGCGCCTGATCGGCCGCCGCTACGACGACCCGACCGTCGCCAAGGACAAGGGCCTCGTGCCCTACAAGATCGTGCGCGGCGACAACGGCGACGCCTGGGTCGAGACCCACGGCGACAAGTACTCGCCCTCGCAGATCTCCGCGATGATCCTTCAGAAGATGAAGGAGACCGCCGAGTCCTATCTCGGCGAGAATGTCACGCAGGCGGTCATCACGGTTCCCGCCTACTTCAACGACGCCCAGCGCCAGGCCACCAAGGACGCCGGCAAGATCGCCGGCCTCGAGGTCCTGCGCATCATCAACGAGCCGACGGCGGCCGCGCTCGCCTACGGCCTCGACAAGAACGACGGCAAGACGATCGCGGTCTACGACCTGGGCGGCGGCACCTTCGACGTGTCGGTGCTCGAGATCGGCGACGGCGTCTTCGAGGTGAAGTCGACCAACGGCGACACGTTCCTCGGCGGCGAGGACTTCGACATGCGCCTCGTCGACTACCTGGCCTCCGAGTTCAAGAAGGACCAGGGCATCGACCTGAAGAACGACAAGCTCGCCCTTCAGCGCCTGAAGGAAGCGGCCGAGAAGGCCAAGATCGAGCTGTCCTCGGCCTCGCAGACCGAGATCAACCTGCCCTTCATCACGGCCGACCAGACCGGCCCGAAGCACCTGACCCTCAAGCTCACCCGCTCGAAGTTCGAGAGCCTCGTCGACGATCTCGTCCAGCGCACCGTCGGCCCGATGAAGGCCGCGCTCAAGGATGCCGGCCTCTCGCAGAGCGACATCCACGAGGTCGTCCTCGTCGGCGGCATGACGCGCATGCCGAAGGTGCAGGAGGTCGTGAAGAACTTCTTCGGGAAGGAGCCCCACAAGGGCGTCAATCCCGACGAGGTGGTTGCGATGGGCGCCGCCATCCAGGCGGGCGTCCTCCAGGGCGACGTCAAGGACGTCCTGCTCCTGGACGTCACCCCGCTCTCGCTCGGCATCGAGACGCTGGGCGGCGTGTTCACCCGCCTGATCGACCGCAACACGACGATCCCGACGAAGAAGGGGCAGGTGTTCTCCACCGCCGAGGACAACCAGAACGCCGTGACCATCCAGGTCTACCAGGGCGAGCGTGAGATGGCCGCGGACAACAAGCTCCTCGGCCGCTTCAACCTCGAGGGCATCCCGCCCGCGCCGCGCGGCGTGCCGCAGATCGAGGTCACCTTCGACATCGACGCCAACGGCATCGTCAACGTGTCGGCCAAGGACAAGGGCACCAACAAGGAGCAGCGGATCACGATCCAGGCCTCCGGTGGTCTCTCTGACGCCGACATCGAGCAGATGATCAAGGAAGCCGAGGCCAATGCCGAGGCCGACAAGAAGCGGCGCGCCGGCGTCGAGGCGAAGAACCATGCCGAGAGCCTCGTGCATTCGGCCGAGAAGAGCCTCGCCGACTACGGCGACAAGGTCTCCGAGGCCGACCGCACCGCCATCCGCACGGCGATCGACGACCTCAAGGCCGAGCTCGAGAAGAGCGATGCCGACGCCGACGCGATCAAGGCCAAGACCGACCGCGTCGCCGAGACCTCGATGAAGCTCGGCCAAGCCATGTACGAGGCCGCGCAAGGAGCGGACGACGGCGAGGCCGACGCGGCCGCCGCCTCTCGCGCCCGCCAGCAGGCGGCCAAGGACGACGACGTGGTGGATGCCGACTTCGAGGAGGTCGACGAGGACCAGAACCGCAAGAAGTCGGCCTGATCCGACGAAGCGCGTTTCAAGCATGAAGGGCCCGGCCGCCGCGAGGCGGTCGGGCCCTTTCGCGTTCTGGCATGCCGGGCGGCGGTTTACCCTTTCTTAAGGAATGATCGGGGCGTTAACGCCTTGCGCCGGCCCGCGGGCCTATACTGGTCCCGACGGTCGGTTGCGGGGCAGGGGCGCGATGCATTTTCGGATCTTCGACGCGTGGCGCCTGACGGCAGCCCTGCTGATCATGACCTACCACTTCCTCTATGCCGGCCCGATGGCGCACGAGACGCCCGGCATCGCCTTTCTCTACCGCCTACTGCCGCTCCTCGACATGTTCTTCATGATGTCGGGTTTCTTTATCGCCGCCCGCTACGCCCGGCGCCTGTCGAGCCCGGCGGACTTCGTCGGCTTCATGCGCCGGCGCATCGCGCGGGTCTATCCGCTCCACCTCCTGACGCTCGGCTTCTTCGCCGTCATGGGCCTCGTCTTCGCGAGCGGCCTCGTGGCGAGCGCCGAGCCGGAGCGCTGGGATCTTTCGGCGCTGCCCGCCAACATCCTGGCCCTGCACGCCCTCGGCACGACGAGCGCGCTGACCTTCAACTACGTGTCCTGGTCGGTCAGCGCCGAGATCTTCTGCTACGCGCTGTTTCCGCTCGTCGTCTTCGCCCTCCGCCGTGGCGGCCTTGGCGGCCTCGTCCTCCTCCTCGCGGTCTGGGTGGCGGGGCTGGAAGCCGCCTCGGCCGCCGGCTTCTTTCCGCGGGAGCACTGGCTGAAGGCCGACACCTTCGGGGCCTGGCGCGCCTTCGCAGACTTCGTTCTCGGCGCGATCGTCGCGGTGCTCGTCGAGCGCAGGCTCGCCGCGGCGGCCGGCCGGCCGCTCTCCCATCGTCCAGGCTTCCTGGCGCTCGGCCTCGCAGTCGCCACCATGCTCCTCCAGGCGAGCCCCTATCTCACCATCGCCCTCTTCGCCGCGGCGATGCTGTTCACCGCCTGCGCCGAGAGCGCCCGCCCGGACTCCACGCGCATCCTCGCCCCGCTCGCCCCGGTCAGCCGCCTCGCCTTCAGCATCTATCTCCTTCATCCCGTGATGGAGACGCTGTTCCTGTCGCTGCTCTGGAAGCGGGTGCTGTCGCCGCCCGAGCCGAGCCTGCTTCTCTTCTACGCCTATCTCGCCGTGCCGATGGCGGCGACGATCGTGGTGGCGCTCCTGTCCGAACGCTTCGTCGAGCCGCGCCTTGCCCGTCTGGTTGCGGGGCCTGCGCGCCCGCGGCCGATGCCGGCCTGCGTTCCGGCCTGAGGCGGGGCGGCGAGGGCGATCGGGGAGACCCGCCGAACTTTGCCAGGATCGCCGCTCTATGGTAACCGCCGTGCACCGTTCCTACATGCCGGACGGCTCGCCGCGACGGCGCCCTTGACCGGCGCCGCGCTTCTTTTTGCGAGCTGTTGTTTCGCTTGAGCGCTGGAAAGTTCTGGATGAAGGCCGATTACTACGAGATGCTCGGCGTCTCCCGCGAGGTCGACGAGAAGGGCTTGAAGAGCGCCTTCCGCAAGCTCGCCATGCAATATCATCCCGACCGCAATCCGGGTAACGCCGAAGCCGAGCACAAGTTCAAGGAGCTCGGCGAGGCCTACGAGGTCCTCAAGGACCCGCAGAAGCGCGCCGCCTACGACCGCTTCGGCCACGCCGCCTTCCAGAACGGCGGCGGCCCCGGCGCCGGCGGCTTCCGCGGCGACTTCGCCTCCTCCATGGCCGACATCTTCGACGACATCTTCGGCGAGATGATGGGCGGCGGCGGGGGGCGGCGCGGGCGCGCCGGCGGATCGGGCCGCGAGCGCGGCTCGGACCTTCGCTACAACATGGAGATCAGCCTCGAAGAGGCCTTCGCCGGCAAGACCGCCGAGATCTCCGTTCCCACCACCATCCAGTGCGACGTTTGCTCGGGGACCGGCGCCAAGCCCGGCACTGCGCCCAAGGCCTGTCCGACCTGCGGCGGCGTCGGGCGCGTTCGCGCCGCGCAAGGCTTCTTCTCCATCGAGCGCACCTGCCCGACCTGCGCGGGACGCGGCGAGATGATCGCCGACCCGTGCAAGAAGTGCGCGGGCGAAGGGCGCCTGCCCGAGGAGCGCGCGCTCTCCGTCAACATTCCGGCCGGCATCGAGGACGGCACGCGCATCCGCCTCGCGGGCGAGGGGGAGGCGGGTCTTCGCGGCGGGCCGGCGGGCGACCTCTACATCTTCCTGTCGGTGAAGCCGCACGAGTTCTTCCAGCGCGACGGGTCGGACCTGTTCTGCAAGGTGCCGATCTCCATGACCAAGGCCGCGCTCGGCGGCCACATCGACGTTTCGACCCTCGACGGCAACACGACGCGGGTGCGCATCCCCGAAGGCACGCAGACCGGCAAGCAGTTCCGCGTCAAGGCCAAGGGCATGCCGGTCCTGCGCTCGCCCCAGACCGGCGACCTCTTCATCCAGGTCACGATCGAGACGCCGCAGAACCTGTCGCGGCGCCAGCGCGAGCTCCTGGAGGAGTTCGACCAGATCTCCTCGACCGAGAACTCCCCGCAGTCCAACGGCTTCTTCGCCCGCATGAAGGAGTTCTTCGAGGGCCTCGGCGAGACGTGATGCCTCCTCGTCATCGATCCGACTTGCGGATCGGCTAGGAGCGCTTAAGTCGCTTCGAACGGGTCGTCGGCAACTTTAGGGTCGCGCGACACGATCGAGGCGGCTATGTCGCTGCCACGAGGTGGGAGGAGACGATTCGATGCGGCAATCGGTGGCGCGCCAGCAACCCGCCCGCAGGCGGCGCGAGGCCCTGGTCGAGGCCCGCGAGCGCGTCTTCGACGAGGCTCGCTTCTTCGGCCGCTGGCTGCGCTCGCCCCTGACGATGGGCGCCGTCACCCCCTCCTCGCGCCTTCTCGGCCGCACCATGGCGGGTTTCGTGCCCGACCCCGCGACCTTCGACGACCAATCCTGCGTGGTCGAGCTCGGCCCCGGCACCGGCGTCGTCACGCAGTGCCTGATCGAGCGCGGCGTGCCGGAGAGCCGGCTGGTCTGCGTCGAATACTCCCCCGACTTCTGCCGCCTCCTGTCCGAGCGCTTTCCCGCCGCCCGCATCGTCGAGGGCGATGCCTACGCCCATGGCGAGGCGCTCGACGCCCTCGTCGGCGGCCGGCGCATCGAGGCCGTGGTGTCCAGCCTGCCGCTCTTCACCCGGCCCGACACCCAGCGCGAGGCGCTGATCGGCGCGGCGCTCGACGCGGTTCCCGCGGGCCGCCCCTTTGTCCAGTTCTCCTACGCGCTGACGCTGCCGGTGAAGCCGGCGCGCTTGGCGGCCGAGGTCCGGCTGAGCCCCTGGATCAAGCTCAACCTGCCGCCGGCCCGCGTCATCGTCTACGAGCGTCCCGGCGCCTGACGCGGGGTCCCGTCCTTTCATGCCTTCGAAGCCGTCACGGAGCGGAACATCCATGGCCGAGCCGCAGAACCGATCGGGCGCCGACACCAAGGGAGCCGCGGACTGGCTGCGCTTCCTGGCCACCTGGGCGCGCGATCCGAAGAAGATGGGCGCCGTCGCCTCGTCGAGCCGCGCCTACTGCGCCATGATGGTGCGCCACGCCAGCATCGGCGTCGACGGCCCGATCCTGGAGCTCGGCCCCGGCCTCGGCGTCGTGACGCGGGCGCTGCTGGAGGCCGGCGTCGACCCCGCGCGGATCACCTCGATCGAGTACGATCCGACCTTCGCCGAAACGCTGAAGACCCGCTTTCCCCGCGTCAACGTCGTCTGGGGCGACGGCTTCGACCTCGACGCCACGCTCAAGGACGGCGGGGAGACGCGCTTCGCCGCGATCCTCTTCGCGATCCCCATCCTCCAGATGAAGCAGGCCGAGCGGCAGGCGCTGTTCTCGTCCTATGTCCGGCGCCTGCGGCCGGGCGGCAACATCACCCAGCTCTCCTACGCGCCGACAGCGCCGGTGAAGGCGGTGCCGGGGCTCTTCGAGCCTTCGTCCTCGCCGCTCGTCTGGGCCAACATTCCGCCGGCGCGCGTCTGGATCTACACGCCGACCGGCCCGGCGGCCGGCCATTGACGCGCATCCTCGTCCTCGCCGGTTCGAACCGCACCGGCTCGCTCAACCGGCGCCTGGCGGACGAGGCGGTCGGGCTTCTCGCCGCGAGCCAAGCGGTGGAGGTCGTCCGGCTCGACCTCGCCGACTACCCCCTGCCGATCTATGACGGCGACGTGGAGGCCGCCTCCGGCCTGCCGGACGCGGCGCTCAAGCTCGCGGGTCAATTGACGGCGAGCGACGCGGCGCTTCTCGTCAGCCCCGAATACAACGCGTCCGTTCCGCCCCTCCTGAAGAACGCCCTCGACTGGGCGAGCCGGGTGCGCCGCCTCGACAACCGTCCGGTGCTGCCCTTCCGCGGCCTCGTGGTGGGCCTCGCCTCCGCCTCGCCCGGCCGCTTCGGCGGCGCGCGGAGCCTGTCGCACCTGCGCGACATCCTCGTCTCGCTCGGCTCCGAAGTGATCGCGCGCCAATGCTCGATCGTCCAGGCGGGCGAGGCCTTCGATGCCGAAGGCCGGCTGTCCCGCCCGAACGACCGCGACGCCCTGGAGAAGCTCGTCGAATCGCTCGTCGACATCGCCATCGCGCTTCGGCGCGCCGGCTGATCATTCAGCCCGGAACGGGCTCGACCGCTGGTTGTTTTTCTCGATCCCCAACGAGAAGGACCACGGGTCATGACGCTGGAACAGGGTACTTCGAACCCCGGCCGAGTGCCGGGTGCAAGCGGGCCGGCCGCGTCGGCGACGCTGCAGCGGGAACTGCGGGACCATTGGAAGGGCTATGTCTTCCACGGCATCCTGATGATCGTCGCCGGCGCCCTCGCCATCCTCGCGCCCTTCGCCGCGACGCTCGCCTCCACGCTGTTCTTCGGCTGGCTCCTGGTCTTCGTCGGCATCGCCGGCATCGTCGCGGCCTTCGCCTCGCGCCAGTCGCCCGGCTTCCTGTCGCGGCTGGCGCTCTCGGTTCTCGCCCTGATTCTCGGCGGCGTCATCCTCTACAACCCGGCCGCCGGCGCGGTGACGCTGACCTGGGCGATGGCGGCCTACTTCATGCTGTCCGGCTTCCTCAACTTCTCGTTCTCCGGCGCGGCGCCGGGCGGGCGGAACTGGTGGCTGGTGATCTCCGGGATCATCGACGTCGCGCTCGCCGTGTTCCTGATCCTCGGCCTGCCGGGCACGGCGGTCTGGGCGCTCGGCCTGTTTATCGGCATCTCGTTCCTGTCGTCGGGGATCGCGCTGCTCTTCGCCGCGATCTCGGCCCGCCGCGCGGGGTGAGCCGCGCGGTCGCTCAGACGTGCTGGCCGCCGTTGATGTGCAGCTCGGCGCCGGTCACGTAGGAGGACTGCTTCGAGCACAGGAAGTAGATGACGTCCGCGACCTCGGCCGTCTGGCCGAGGCGACGCAGCGGGATGTCGTCGATCATCTTCTCGGTGCCGGGCGACAGGATCGCCGTCTCGATCTCGCCCGGCGCGATGGCGTTGACGCGGATGCCGTGCGGGCCGAAATCGGCCGCCATCTCGCGCGTCAGCGAGTTCAGCGCCGCCTTGGACGTCGCGTAGGCGGTGCCCGCGAAGGGATGCACGCGGCTCCCGACGATGGACGTCACGTTGACGATCGAGCCCTGCGCGTTGGCGAGCTCGCGGTGGAGGCCGCGCGCCAGCATGATCGGCGCGAAGAAGTTCACCTGGAAGACGTCGCGCCAGACATGCATGGGCGTCGCGATCGAGTCGAGCCGCGCGCCCTTGTCGTCCTTGGGCGAGATGCCGGCATTGTTGACGAGCGCGTCGAGGCGCGAGCCGTTCGCTTCCAGCCGCCGGCGGATCTCCGAGACGGCGAAGCCGACGTCCTCGGGATCCGACAGGTCGACGCGGATGTGGTCCTCGGGGCCCGCCGGCCAGGGGCAGTTCTCGGCAAAATCCTGGCGCGAGCAGGTGATGACCCGCCAGCCCTCGCGCGAGAAGCGCTTCACCGTCGCGTGGCCGATGCCGCGCGAGGCGCCCGTCAGAACCAGGGTCCTGCGCTCGTCCTTGGCCCCGTCCGCCATCGTTCCGCTCCGACTGATGCCTGCGCCCGCAGCGCGAGGGCGCGCCGCTGTTTTCCCGCAGCGGCCGCGCCATAATCCTTGACCCGTCTCCTTAAGGCTCCCCGCGCTCATGCGAAAGACGCTTCTCGCCCTCGCCCTCCTTCTCGGCGGTTCAGTCGCGCCCCTGCCGGTTGCCGCGCAGGCGACGGCCGACTGGCAGGCGGTCCTCGACGCCGCGCGGGGCGACACCGTCGCCTTCAACGCCTGGGGCGGCTCGCCCAACATCAACACCTATCTGGAATGGGCGAACGAGCGGCTGCAGGCCGAGTACGGCGTGACGCTGACCCACGTGAAGCTCGAGGATACCGCGACGGCCGTGTCCCGCATCCTCGCCGAGAAGAGCGCGGGCCGGGCGGAGGGCGGCGCGGTCGATCTCGTCTGGATCAACGGCGAGAACTTCGCCGCGATGAAGGAGGCAGGGCTTCTGGGAAGCCCCTTCGCCGCTGACCTGCCGAACGCCGCCCTTCTCGACACGGCCAATCCGAGCCTCTCTGCCGACTTCACCGTGCCGACCGACGGGCTGGAGAGCCCCTGGGGCGGGGCCAAGCTCGTCTTCTTCGCCGACACCGCGCGCACCGGTCCCGCCGCCGCCATGCCGCGTTCGGCCGGCGCCCTCCTCGAATGGGCGAAAGCGAACCCCGGCCTCGTATCCTACCCCGCGCCGCCCGACTTCACCGGCACGACCTTTCTCAAGCAGGTGCTGATCGAGCTGACGCCCGATCCCGCCGTTCTGTCGCGGCCGGTCCAGGAGGCCGACTTCGCCGCCGCCACGGCTCCCCTCTGGGCCTTTCTCGACGCGCTGAAGTCCGTGTCCTGGCGGCAGGGGCGCGACTATCCCGAGAACTACGCCGCGATGAAGCAGCTCCTCGCGGACGGGGAGCTCGGGATCATCTTCGCCTTCAACCCCGCCGAGGCGTCGAGCGCCATCGCCAGCGGCGAGCTGCCGGACACGGTGCGCTCCTTCACCTTCGAGGCGGGCACGCTCGGCAACACCCACTTCGTCGCGATCCCCTTCAACGCCGCCAACCGCGAGGCGGCGATGGTGGTCGCGAACTTCCTCCTTTCGCCAGAAGCGCAGGCCCGCAAGGAAGACCCGCGCATCTGGGGCGACCCGACCGTTCTCGACATGGCGAAGCTTTCCGAGGCCGACCGCGCCGCCTTCCAGGCCATCGACCGCGGCGTGGCGACCCTGGCGCCGGACGCGCTCGGGCCCGTCCTGCCCGAGCCGCACCCGTCCTGGGTCGGCCGGCTCGAAGCGGAGTGGCAGGCGCGCTACGGGAGCTGAGGCGGCTTGGATCCGCGCCACCTCTTCCGCAGCCACGCGCGCCTGGCTCTCGGCGCCCTCGTGATGCTCGTCGTCGCGCTCGCTTTGCCGCAGGCGCTGCGCTGGTCGGCGCGGGCGCTGATCGCCTGGGACACGGGCGTTCTCGTTTATCTCGCCGCCACCGGCCGGGCGATGCTGCGGGCGGAGATCGGCGACATCCGGCGCATCGCGCGGGCGCAGGACGAGGGGCGCTTTGCCATTCTCGGCGTGACGACGCTGGCCATCGCCTTCTCCTTCGCCGCCATCGTCGCCGAGCTGCATGTCGGCGGCGGAGAGAAGGCGCCGGACGGCTGGAGCCTCGCGCTTGCCGCGGCGACCATCGTCCTGTCCTGGATCACCACGCAGGTCGTCATGGCGACGCATTATGCCGGGGAGTATTACGGCACCGACGGTCCGGAAGGAGGGCTCGACTTTCCCGGCGGCGACGCGGAGCCGGACTATCTCGACTTCCTCTATTTCGCCTTCACCATGGGCGCCGCCTGCCAGACTTCGGATGTGTCCGTCACCTCCCGCGGCATGCGCGGCCTCGTTCTCGCCCACACCGCGCTCGCCTTCCTGTTCAACACGCTGGTCCTGGCGCTGGCGGTGAACGTCGGGGCGAGCCTGATCTGAGGGATCGGTACTGACCATCCGCTGCATCCAGGACAGCCTGCCGCAGGCGTTGCGGGACCTGCCGCGGTGAGGTCGGCGTGACGTTTCGCCTGCGCCTCGTGCCTGTCCTCGTCGCGGCGCTCGTCGCGCTGCCCGTCACGGCGGGGTTTCTCGGCACGCTCCTGCCGGCCTTCGGCTACCTGCCGGCGCTCGGCGCGGATGCCCTCTCGCTCCAGCCCTTCCACGAGCTCTTCGCGACGCCGGGGATCGGTCGCTCCGGTCTTCTCTCGGTCTGGACGGGGCTCGCCGCGACGGCGCTGTCCGTCCTCCTCGCCATGCTGGCCCTGGCGGCTTTCGTGGGAACGCGGGCGCTGACCCGCGTCGAGCGGATGCTGGCGCCGCTCCTCGCCGTGCCGCACGCGGCCGCCGCCTTCGGCGTGGCGCTCCTGATCCCACCCTCCGGCCTCCTGTTCCGCCTCGCCGCCGTCCCGCTGGGGCTGGGCCGGCCGCCGGACCTCCTGATCGTCGGCGATCCTCTCGGCCTGTCGCTGATCCTCGGCCTCGTCGCCAAGGAGATGCCGTTCATCCTCCTCGTCGCGCTCGCCAGCCTGCCGCGGGCCGAGCCGGCGCGGCGGACCGCGGTCGCCCGCTCGCTCGGACAGGGACGCGCGGCGGCCTTCCTGTTCGCGGTCTGGCCGACGCTCTATCGCGAGATCCGCCTGCCGGTTCTCGCCGTCGCCGCCTTCGGCTCCTCGGTGGTCGACGTGTCGCTGATCCTCGGCCCCTCGACGCCGCCGACGCTCGCCGTCCAGCTCCTGCGCTGGATGGGCGATCCCGACCTCGGCCTTCGCCTGAAGGCTTCGGCCGGCGCGCTGCTGCAGGGCGGGGCGACGCTTGCCGCGATCCTTCTCTGGCTCGGCGTCGAGCGCTGCGCGGCGGCTTGGCTGCGCCGCCGCCTCGCGCGCGGCGGGCGGCTGCCATTCGAGGCGGCGATGCGCGGCCTCGGGCTCGGCGCCGCGCTCCTGCCGGTCATCGTGGTCGGGCTCGGCCTTGTCGGCCTCGCTCTCTGGTCGGTCGCCGGCTTCTGGAGCTTCCCGGACCTTCTGCCGCCGAGCCTTTCGGGCCGCACCTGGAGCGCCGCGCTGCGCTCGGCCGCCGGCCCGCTCGGCACGACGCTCGCGCTCGGCCTCCTGTCGGCGGGCGCGGCGGTGCTTCTCGCGATCCTCCTTCTGGCCGCCGCCTCGCCCCTGCCGCGGCGACTCGCGGCGCTCCTCGCCCTGCCGCTCCTCGTGCCGCAGCCGGCCTTCGTGTTCGGCCTGTCGACGGGGCTCCTCGCGCTCGGCGGCCGGCCGAGCCTTCTTGTTCTGTCGGCCCTCCACCTCGTCTTCGTGTTGCCTTACGTCCTTCTCGCGCTCGCCGAGCCCTGGGCCCGGCTCGATCCGCGCTTCGAGCGCGTCGCGGCGAGCCTCGGCCGCGGGCGCTTCGCCCGCCTCCTGCGGGTGCGCCTGCCGCTGCTGCTCAAGCCTCTGCTTTCGGCCTTCGCCATCGGCTTCGCCGTGTCCGCCGGGCTCTATCTCCCGACCATCGTCCTCGGCGCCGGGCTCTACCCGACGATCACCACCGAGGCCGTCGCGCTCGCCTCCGGCGGCGACCGGCGGATCATCGGCGCCTATGCGCTCCTCCAGGCGGCGCTGCCCTGCCTCGCCTTCGCGCTGGTGCCGGCCATCCACGGCTTGTGCTTCCCCGGCCGGCGCGGCATGAGGACCTGATGCCGCCCGCCGCCCCGATGTTTCCGAGCCTTCGCCTCGACCGCGTCTCCATCGCGCTCGGGGGACGGCGCCTCCTCGACGTCGACGCGCTCGTGCCGCCCGGCGCGGTGCTGACGGTGATGGGCCCTTCCGGCTCGGGCAAGTCGACGCTGCTGGCGCTGATCGCCGGCTTCCTGGACCCCGCTTTTTCGGCGAGCGGCGCGGCGCGCCTCGGCGACGAGGATCTTCTCGCGTCTCCACCCGAGCGGCGCGGCGCCGGCCTGATCTTCCAGGACCCGCTGCTCTTCCCCCACATGAGCGTCGGGCAGAACCTCCTGTTCGCGCTGCCGCCCACTGTCAGCGGCCGGGCCGCCCGCCGCGCCGCCGCCGACGCCATGCTGGCCCGCGTCGACCTTGCCGGCTTCTTCGACCGCGATCCCGCGACTCTGTCCGGCGGCCAGGGCCAGCGCGCCGCGCTGGCCCGCACGCTTCTCGCCGAGCCCCGGCTGCTTCTCCTCGACGAGCCGTTCAACGGGCTGGACCAGGCGCTGCGCGGCACGGTGCGCGCGCTCGTCGTCTCGCTCGTGGCCGAGCGGCGCATCCCGGCGATCCTCGTCACCCACGATCCGGCCGACGCCGAGGCCGCGGGCGGCCGCGTCCTTTCGATCGGTGCCGAGGCGGCGCGATGACCGCGGCTCTGCCCGAGCTGCCAGTCTCGGCCGTCCTGCCGGACGTGTCGCGCGCCCTGGAGGAGGCGCGCCGCGCCGTTCTCGTCGCCCCGCCCGGCGCCGGCAAGACGACGCTTGTGCCCCTCCATCTCCTGTCGGCGGGCTGGCTGGGGCAGGGGCGCATCCTTCTCGTCGAGCCGCGACGGCTCGCGGCGCGCGCCAGCGCCCGGCGCATGGCCTCGATCCTCGGCGAGGAGGTCGGCGACACCGTCGGCTGGCGCATGCGCCTCGACACCCGCGTTTCGAAGGTGACGCGGATCGAGGTCGTCACCGAAGGCGTCTTCTCGCGCATGATCCTCGGCGATCCGGAGCTGACGGGCATCGCGGCCGTCCTCTTCGACGAGTTCCACGAGCGCTCGCTCGACGCCGATTGGGGCCTCGCGCTGGCGCTCGACGCGGCGGGCGTGTTTCGCGAGGATCTGCGCATCCTCGTGATGTCCGCGACGCTCGACGGCGCGCGCGTCGCCGCGCTTCTCGGCAACGCGCCGGTGATCGAGAGCGCCGGCCGCGCCTTTCCCATCGCGATCCGCTACCGCGACCGGCCGGGCACCGAGCCGCTGGAGGACGCCGTGGCGGGGGCGATCCGCGAGGCGCTGCGCGAAGAGCCCGGATCGATCCTCGCCTTCCTGCCGGGCCAGCGCGAGATCGAGCGAACCGCCGAGCGCCTGGAGCGCAGCCTGCCGCCCGACGTGATCCTCGCCCCGCTCTTCGGCGCGATGGAAGGGGCGGCGCAGGACGTCGCGGTGAAGCCCGCCCCGGCGGGGCGGCGCAAGGTGGTGCTCGCGACCTCCATTGCCGAGACCTCGCTCACCATCGACGGCGTCACCGTGGTGGTCGACGGCGGCTATCGCCGCAAGCCCGTCTTCGAGCCGGCGACCGGTCTGTCGCGGCTGGAAACGGCGCGCGTGTCGCGCGCGGCGGCCGACCAGCGGGCGGGACGCGCCGGCCGCACCGCGCCGGGCACCGCCATCCGCCTGTGGCGCGAGGAGCAGACGGCGGCCCTGGACGCCTTCGACCAGCCGGAGATCCTGTCGACGGACCTGTCCGGCCTGCTTCTCGACGCCGCCGCCTGGGGCCTCGCCGATCCCGCGAGCCTCGCCTTCCTCGACCCGCCGCCGAAGCCCGCGCTGAAGGAAGCGCGGGCGCTCCTCCAGTCCCTCGGCGCCCTCGACCCCGACGATCGCCTGACCCCGCTCGGCGAGGCGATGCGCGCCCTGCCGCTGCCGCCGCGCCTCGCCCGCATGGTGGCCGGCGCGCCGGTTCCCGCGCGCGAAACGGCGGCGGAACTCGCCGTGCTCCTTACCGAGCCGGGCCTCGGTGGCACCGATCCGGACCTCGCCGAGCGCCTGCGCCGCTACCGCGCCGAACGGAGCGGCCGCGCCCAGGGCGCGCGCGGGCTCGCCCGGCGCATCGCCGGTCTCGTGCCGCGCGACCTCGCCCCCGTTGCCGCGATCGAGCCGGAGGAGATCGGAGCGATCCTCGCCCTCGGCTATGCCGACCGGCTGGCGGTCGGGCGCGGCAGCGGCCGCTTCACGCTGGCGAGCGGGCGCGGCGGCGTCATCGACGAGGCCTCGCCGCTCGCCCGCGCGCGCTTTCTCTGCGTCGCCGACCTGACGGGTCAGGCGAAGGGCGGGCGCATCCGCGCCGCGGCGAGCGTGGACGAGGCGTCGCTGCCGCGCGTCGCGGCCGGTCGTCTGATCGAGGAGGACGAGATCGCCTTCGACGCCGGTGCGCGCGAGGTGCGCGCCCGGCGCGTGCGCCGGATCGGCAAGGCGGTGATCGCGGAAACGCCGCTCGCCAGCCCGAAAGGGGAGGGCGTGGCCGCCGCGCTCGGCGACGGCATCCGGCGCCTCGGCTTTGCCGCCCTGCCGCTGTCGAAGGAGAACGGGCGCCTCTTGCGCCGCCTGCGCTTTCTCGCTGCCGCCTACGGCTCGCCGCCCTGGCCGGACCTGTCCGACAAGGCTCTCCTCGACGGGCTGGAGGACTGGCTCCTGCCCTATGCGCCCGGCGCCTCGCGCTTGTCCGACCTGTCGCCGGACGTGATCGAGGCGGGGCTGCGCGCCCTGGCGCCCACGGAGGCCGCGCGCCAGCTCGACGCGCTGGCACCGACGCATTTCGAGGCGCCGACCGGCAACCGTCATCCGATCCGCTTCGAGGAGGAAGGGCCGGTGCTGGCGATCCGCGTCCAGGAGCTCTTCGGCTTGACGCGGCATCCGGCGATCGCGGGCGGGCGCCTGCCGCTGATCCTGGAACTCCTGTCGCCCGCCCAGCGGCCGATCCAGGTGACGCGCGATCTGCCGGGCTTCTGGGCCGGCTCGTGGCGCGACGTGCGCGCCGACCTTCGCGGCCGCTACCCCAAGCATCCCTGGCCGGAGGACCCGGCCTCCGCCCCGCCCACCGCCCGCGCCAAGCCGCGCGGAACCTGAGGGAACCGCAGAGCGATGCGCGCCGCGCCGACCCTCATGCTTTGCGCCGCGGCTTCGACATCTCGGGGCGCAGGAGCGGGCTCAGATGGGCGGGGCCGACCGCGTCGGTCGTCCCGTCCAGAGCCGCGTAGATCGTTTCGGGATCGAGGCCCATGTCTTCGAGAAGGCGCGGATCGCGGCGCGCCAGGGCGACGAGCGCGCGCCGCTCGCGGCGGCGGTCGCGGAACCGCGTCCACAGGGCGATGAGCGCGGCGGCGGGATCGAAGGTCTGCCCGGCATGGTCGAGGCCGGCGCGATATGCGAGCGTGGTCATGGCTGAGCCCTTCCTGGCAGCGGGGAGGTGGCGCTTGGATCGACGAGTGGACCGGTTCAATCGACAGCTCCACCGCTTGTGAACCGGTTCAATGATAATCGGTCCGCCCGCCTGGTCAATGGAAAATTTGGACCGGTTCAAGAAAAAACTCGGCTGCGGGCCACGATGATCGAAAGGGCGACGTGAGCAGGAACGACACCGACAGACCCCCAACCCTCGGCGACCTCGCCAAGGCGGCAGGCGTTTCCAAGGGCACGGCGTCCAACGTCTTCAACCGGCCGGACATCGTGCGGGCGGAGGTGCGCGAGCGCGTGCTGGAGGTCGCCCGCTCGATCAACTATGCCGGGCCGGATCCGAAGGGGCGCCTTCTCGGCACGGGCCGGGTCAACGCCATCGGCGTCGCGACCACCGAGCCGCTCGCCTATTTCTTCGACGATCCCTTCGCCCGCATCCTGATGAAGGGGATCGCCGAGGCCTGCGATGCGGAAGGGCTCGGCGTCTCCCTGATCTCGGCCTCGGACGAGGCGGACCTCGCCTGGAACATGCACAGCGCCCTCGTCGACGGCTTCGTGCTCTTCTGCCTGACCGGCGCGCAGAAGCTGATCGCGCAGTCGCGCGAGCGCCGCCTGCCCTTCGTGGCGCTCGACTTCGGCGATGCCGGCGACACGCTGTCGGCGATCAGCATCGACAACATCGCCGCCTCGCGCCGCCTCGCCCGCCACCTTCTCGATCTCGGCCACCGCCGCTTCGCCGTGCTCGCCATGGACTTCGACAACGAGGGCGTCGGGCGGGCGACGATGGCGCAGGTGGAGGCGGCGATCTACACGACCTCGCGCGACCGCGTGATCGGCACCTTCCGGGAGCTCGAAGCGGCCGGGATCGACACGGCCGGCGTCCCGATATTCGAGACGACGGGCGAGGACGCGACCGTGGGCGCCGCGCTGGAGGAGATCTTCGCCACAGGGCCGGCGCCGACCGCGCTCATCGCGCAGTCGGACCGCATCGCGCTCCTTGCGCTGGACTGGCTGACGGCCAGGGGCATCGCCGTTCCCGGCGACGTGTCGCTCGTCGGCTTCGACGGGGTGCCGGAAGGCGAGGCCTCGGACCCGCCGCTCACGACGATGCGCCAGCCGATCGCCGAGCTCGGGCGCCGCGCCGTGCGCGCGATCGTCGAGCGCCCGACCGAGATCTGGCGCGAAACCCTGGACACCGAACTCGTGGTTCGCGGCTCCACCGCTCCGCCTCCGCCGTCGTGAAAAAACGGCCGCTTTGCCGCGGGGCGTCCTGCCGCGCTGCCAGAACGGCCGGGCGGCCCTATGTCATGGGGACGTTTTTCCCGACGACATGCTGACCCGCGCCGATGGACCAGGCTTCCAACCAGACCTACACGTTCGGACTGCCGGCCTTCGCGACCTCGACGCGCGAGAGCCAGAGGCTGCGCCTCGCCACGCTCGTGCGGCTGCGCTGGCTGTCGGTCGCCGGCCAGCTCGCGGCCTGCGTCTTCGTCGCCTGGGGCCTGTGGTGGCCCTATCCGGTCTGGCTCTGCCTCGGCCTCATCGCGCTTTCGGCCGCGCTCAACGTCTGGCTCGGCGTCACCTACCCCAAGAGCCGGCGCCTCTCGCCCGCCGCCTCGGCCGCAGTTCTCGCCTTCGACATCCTTCAGCCGGCCGGGCTCCTGTTCCTGACGGGGGGCGTCGAGAACCCCTTCGCCGTCTTCCTGGTCGTGCCCGTGGTGATCGCCTCGGCGACGCAGCCGCCGCTCTCGGCCGCGGTCCTGGCGCTCCTCGCCGTGGTCGCGACGACGTTTCTCGCCTTCGTCCACCTGCCCGTGCCCTGGAGCGAGCACGAGACCATGGTGCTGCCGATCCCTTATGTCGGCGGCCTCTGGTTCGCGGTGGCCACCACCATCGTCTTCGCCGCGATCTACGTCTACCGCGTCGCGGCCGAGTCGCGGACGCTCGCGGACGCGCTCGGCGCGACCGAGCTGGTGCTCCAGCGCGAGCAGCACCTGTCGGCCCTCGACGGTCTGGCGGCCGCGGCGGCGCACGAGCTCGGCACGCCGCTCGCCACGATCGATCTGGTGGCCAAGGAGATGCGCCGCTCGCTGCCGGCCGACAGCCCGCATGCCGACGACGTCGAGCTCCTCGTCGCCCAGTCCGAGCGCTGCCGCTCGATCCTGCGGCGCCTCGCCAGCCTGTCGTCGTCGTCGGAGGAGCATCTCGGCCAGATGAGCCTGATGCAGCTCCTCGAGGAGGTGGCGAGCCCCCATCGCGACTTCGGCGTTTCGGTGGTGGTGGAGGTCGCCGAGCGCGACGGGCCGGAGCCGACGCTGCGCCGCAATGCCGGCGTCCTCTACGGGCTCGGCAACATCGTCGAGAACGCCGTCGACTTCGCCGGGGGCGAGGTGCGGGTGCGCGCCGGCTGGACCACCACCACCGTGTCCGTCACCGTTCTCGACGACGGTCCGGGCTTCGTGCCCGAGGTGCTGCAGCGCATCGGCGATCCCTACATGTCCGAGCGCGACGCGCCGCACCGCAAGGCCGGCGGCGGCCTCGGCCTCGGCCTGTTCATCGCCAAGACGCTTCTGGAGCGCTCCGGCGCCCAGATCGACATCCGCAATCGCGGCCCCCGCGAGCCGACCACGGGCGCCGTGGTGCGCCTCGTCTGGACGCGCGAAGCCTTCGCATCCCGGCGTCCCAGCATTCACGAATAGCGGAGCAGACCCCCCTCCCGCCGTTGCCGAAGCCCCGCTCGATCGCCATCTAAGCCGAAGCAAAGGGAGCCGAACATGCTGATGGAAGACATTGCCGCCGCGCCGGCGAAGGCGCGGCTTCCCGAGGGCGACCGCTCGCTGCTGCTCGTCGACGACGACCGGCCCTTTCTCCAAAGGATGAGCCGGGCGCTGGAAAGCCGCGGCTTCGCCGTCGCCACCGCCGAGAGCGTCGCCGAGGGGCTGGCCGCGATGCGCACCTCGGCGCCCGCCTACGCCGTGGTCGATCTGCGGCTCGGCGACGGCAATGGGCTGGAGATCGTCGAGCGCCTGCAGCGCGCCCGCGAGGACGCCCGCGTCGTGGTGCTCACCGGCTACGGCAACATCGCGACGGCCGTTTCGGCGGTGAAGCTCGGCGCCATCGACTATCTCGCCAAGCCCGCCGACGCCGACGAGGTGATCGCCGCGCTCCTGCGCGATCCCGGCGACCGTGCCGAGCCGCCGGAGAACCCGATGTCGGCTGACCGGGTCCGCTGGGAACACATCCAGCGCGTCTACGAGATGTGCGACCGCAACGTGTCGGAAACGGCGCGGCGCCTGTCGATGCACCGCCGCACGCTCCAGCGCATCCTTGCCAAGCGCGCGCCGCGCTGAGGACTCACACGTCCTCGTCGAAGATCAGGTCCGAACCCGTCAGGAACGGGTTCGCGGCCCATTCCGCGCGGGTCAGCCGGTCGGCGGACAAGCGCGCGAAGCGCAGCGTCAGCGCCTTGCGGGTGGCCGGCGGAAGCTTGTGCTCGGGCGCCTCGCGCAGGACCTCCGCGCCGTAGCCGTCCGACAGGATCAGCCCGCACTCCTCGGGAAAGATCTCCACCGGCACGCCGGGATGGGTGGCGAAGAAGAGCCGGTCGCAATGCAGCCGGTAGTCCGGCCACTTGCGGTCGGCGCGGAAGTCCTCGATCGAGGACTTGATCTCGACGATGGCGATGTCGCCCTTCTCGCCGAGGCACACGAGATCGGCCCGCCGGCCCGAGGCGAGCGGCATCTCCGGCAGCACCGACACGCGCAGGCTCGCCATCAGCCGCTGCACGCCGCGGCGCACCAGCATGGCGCGCTCGGACTGGCGCCCGTCGACGAGCGGCTCGGATTTCACGAGGGAAACGATGGGCATGGACCGAGTCTAGCCCGCCCGGCCCGGCCCGAACAAGCGGGACGCGGCGCCGCAGCGCCGGCGGCCCGTCCTCAGGCCGGGACGCGCTCGCCGGCGATCTCGTCGAGGATCGGGCAGTCCGGCGCCGAGGCGCTTTCGCGCAGCTCCGCCAATTCGCCCAGCGCCCGGCGCAGCGACATCAGCTCCTCGATCTTGCGGTCGATCTCGGCGATGCGATGCCGCGCGAGCTGGCGCACGTCGGAGGTGCGCTGCTTCTCGTCGCCGTAGAGCGACAGGAGGCGACGCACCTCGTCGATCGAGAAACCGAGCGAGCGCGAGCGCTGCAGGAAGCGCAGGACGTGGACGTCCCGCTCGGCATAGTCGCGATACCCGTTGCGCGCGCGCTGCGGCTGGACGAGCCCGACTTCCTCGTAGTAGCGGATCGTCTTCGGAGGCAGCCCGGACCGTCGTGACGCTTCTCCGATGTTCATCGAATTCCTCGTCGACCGTAGGCGTCCCCCAACGAAAAGGAGATGTCGCGTTGCAGCGCTGCGTCAACTGTGACGCGACCGCAACAAGGTTTCCTTAACCATGTTGGGTTGGAATGACACGCGTTGTCACGTTGCGACACGCGGCCTAACGATGGATCTGCCAATGGTGAGGTCCTCGGTTGCGCTCGATTCGCGCGTATCCCGGTCGATCCTCCCATCGCCTCGAACCACGGCGCCCATGACGATGAACAGATTCCTGCTGACGCGCGGCCTGGCCGTTACTCTTCTCGCCGTGGCCCTGGGGGGCTGCGCGACCTCGCCGCGCGTCGCGTCGGGTCCCAACGCCGGCGCGAGCGTGGTCGCCTACACCGCGCCCGACCTGCCGCTGGACGACGGCGCCTTCGGCGCCGTGCCGGTGGAGGCCTATGCCGCCAAGGTCGACGACGGCTTCGCGCTGCCGCGCATTCCGGCCGAGAAGATCGATCCGAAGTACCTGCGCCAGCGCGTCCTCTACCAGGACGGCCTGACCTACGAGCCGGGCACCGTCGTCGTCGACACGGCGACGCGCTTCCTTTACGTGGTCGAGGCCGGCGGCACGGCGATGCGCTACGGCATCGGCGTCGGCAAGAGCGGCTTCTCCTGGGCCGGCGAGGCGCGCATCCAGGACAAGCAGCACTGGCCGAAGTGGTTTCCGCCGGCCGAGATGATCGCCCGTCGTCCGGACCTCAAGCCTTACGCCGAGGGCATGCAGCCGGGCCTGTCGAACCCGCTCGGCGCCCGCGCGCTGTATCTCTACCAGAACAACAAGGACACGCTGTACCGCCTGCACGGCACGCCGGAATGGTGGTCGATCGGCACGGCCGCGTCCTCGGGCTGCATCCGCCTGATGAACCAGGATATCATCGACCTCTACGAGCGCGTGCCGATGAACGCCCGCGTCGTCGTCAAGCAGGGCAGCGAGCGCGTCGCCTCGCGCTGAGCGGGGCGGAGCCGAGCGATCGAAGCCGGTCCCGCGGGAACGCGCGGGGCCGCAGAGTTAAGGCGGGGGACAATCCGCCGCGGCCGGGCACTTCGGGGGAGGTGCCCGGCCATTTTCTTGATCGACGGGCCGCACGCGGCAAGCGCGGCCTGGACGCATCGAAACGAAGAAGGGCTCCCGGCGCTTGGCATCGGGAGCCCTTCTTCGTTTGCGAATCTTCAATTGGCCTGCGGCGCGTTGCGCCAGCTCGGGTCTCAGAAGGCGACGGGTGACTTCTCGTTGTCCTGCGCTTCGAAAGCGGCGGTGCTCCCGGCCGCCCGGGCCGCGAGGTAGAGCTCGTCGACGGTCTTGGGGCCGCGGTCCAGGCGCTTGCGCGAACGCGCGGCACTGGTCTCGATGGCTGCCGACGCGGAAACGCTTTCCGCGATGTCCGGATGATTGAAGCGCGGGGCCTCGATCGGCAGGGCGCGAACACCGGAGAAGGTCTGCTGAATCCAGTCGAGCATCGGTCTCTCCTCCCTGTCCGAGCGCCGCAAAGCGGAGCCGCGATCTATGTGTCGTCTTCATTGAATGCGCGGCGCAACGGGGCGTTCCGCGCCTTCATTGAATCTTCACCTTCAGCACGCAGCAGCGCCGTGAACGGCGCGCTACGAGGCCTCCGAAAGGGATCATAAAGCCTGTTCGCAACAAGCGCGTGACGCAGCGCCGCGCGGAACGCGCGGATCCACTTCGGCGGTCTCGCCTCAAGGCAAGGGGAGCGAAGTCGAGGCGAGGCTTGGGCTGGACTTTTAATCCCGACCGACGGCGACAACGGGGTCCTCCGCGCCGACAATCCAGACTTGTCCACCCATTCCTCGCCCGGTTCTGACGCGTTCAGTCGGGCAGGAGGCCGAGCGTTCCCGCGGCGACGAGGGCGTAGCGCGCCGCCTTTCCCGCGGCCACCAGCGGGACGAAGACGCGGAGCGGAACGCGCAGGAGCCCGGCCGCGACCACCAGGGCGTCGCCGATGACCGGCAGCCAGGCGAGAAGCAGCACCGCCCGCCCGTAGCGGTTGAACAGCCGGCTGGCCCGCGCGAGAGCCGCGGGGTTCGCGGGAAACCAGCGCCGGTCCTCGAACCGCGCGAGATAGCGCCCGAGCCACCAGCTCGCCACCGAGCCCAGCGTGTTGCCGAGCGTGGCGAGCGCGACGAGGAGCCAGGGGTCGCCCGCGCCCGTCGCGACGAGGGCGGCCAGCATCGCCTCGGACGCGCCCGGCAGCAGCGTCGCGGACAGGAAGGCGTTGGCGAAGAGGCCGAAGGCGAGGAGCGGGTCGGACATGCCCTGCTTGGCTAGCGGCACGCGGGCGCGCGCGAAAGGGCGGCGCTGCACGCATCCGATTTTTTGCGCTTTCCCGATTGAACAAGGTTTTTTGCCCACCCATCTCCAATTCGTAGACGAAGATGCCCTCGCGGGTTTCGCGCAGCAACGCGCCGCGAGACTTAAAGAGAGGATCGACACGCCGATGACATCCCGTGCCCTGATACGACCTGCCTGGACGCCTGCGACCATTGCTCTGATGGTGATCGGCTTCATGGTCTATTGGCCGCTTGGTCTGGCCATGATCGCCTATATTCTTTGGGGCGACCGCCTCGAAGCTTTCCGCCGTGACGTGAACCTTGCGACCGACCGCGTCGCCGGCTCGTTCCGCAAGGGTCAGGGCGGCTTCGGTTTCGGTGCGCCGCGCACCGGCAACGTCGCGTTCGACGACTGGCGTGACCGCGAGCTCGCCCGCCTCGACGCCGAGCGCCGCCGCCTCCAGGAGGCGAGCGCCGAGTTCGAGGCCTATGCCCGCGAGCTGCGCCGCGCCAAGGACCAGGAGGAGTTCGACCGCTTCATGGCCGAGCGCCGCAACCGTCCGAGCGACGTCTCGCCCGTCGTCGGCTGAACGGCCGCACGCCCCGGGACCTGACATGACGAGCGCCGCGGCCGGGTTATCCCCGGCCGCGGCGTCGTTCGTTCGCGGCCCGCTCTTTCCTCGGGCAAGCTCCCGAGGGAATAGTGCGGGCGATGAGCCTCGATCCCTTGAAGCGCCTTCTCGGCCTGCGCCCGACGCCTGACCCGCCCGGGCGCGGTGCCCGGCCCCGCGCCCGGCGCCCGGCGCCCGTGCCGGACTTCCCGCCCACCGTCGAGCTGCCGGGCCTGGGCGCCGTGCCGCTCGCGGTGTCGCGAAACCCCCGCGCCCGCCGGATGATCCTGCGCCTCGCCAAGGACGGCGCCGGCATCCGCGTCACCGCGCCGCCTTCCGCCTCGCCGCGCATGGTGACGGCCTTCGTGGTGCGGCACGAGGCCTGGATCGCCGAGCGGATGACGCGCGCCGCGCCCGCCCTCGCCATCCGTCCCGGCGTCGTCATCCCCTTTCGCGGGACGCCGCTGCGCCTGGAGCATACCCCCGGCCTTCGCGGCCACCGCTTCGAGGCAGGGGAGGGGAGCGCCGCCCTCCTCGTCGGTGGCGAGCCCGAGCACTTCGCCCGGCGCGTGCGCGACGTCCTGAAGCGCGAAGCGCGAGCCGACCTCGAAGCCGCCGTCGCCCGCCACGCGCCGGGGACGGGAATGAAGCCCGCGGCGATGAGCCTCAAGGACACGGTCAGCCGCTGGGGCTCCTGCACCGTCGACCGGCGCCTCGCCTTTTCCTGGCGCATCGTCATGGCGCCGCCGGAGGTGCTCGACTACCTCGCCGCCCACGAGGTCGCCCATTTCCGCCACATGGACCACGGCGCCGACTTCTGGGCGCTGTGCCGCCGGCTCTGCCCGGAAACGCCGGCCGCGCGCGACTGGCTGAAGACCCGCGGCCACGAGCTGCACGCCATCCGCTTCGAGTAGCGCGCCGCCTTTACAGGGCCGGGCGAGGGGCGGATAAGGGGCGGATTATCAACCCCTTCGCCTGCGGGACGCGCTTTCCTTGACCCTCGACGTGAAGATCTGCGGCCTGTCGACGGCCGAGACGCTGGAGGCCGCGATCGCCGCCGGCGCCAGCCATGTCGGCTTCGTCCACTTCGCGCCGAGCCCGCGCCACGTCGAGCTGCCGGCGATGAAGGTGCTGCGCGAGCGCGCGGCCGATCGCGCGAGGGTGGTGGTGGTCCTCGTCGATCCCGACGACGGCCTCCTCGACCGCCTCGTCGCAGAGGTCCGCCCGGACTGGCTGCAGCTCCACGGCAAGGAAACGCCCGAGCGCGTCGCGGCGGTGAAGGCGCGAACCGGCCTGCCGGTGATGAAGGCGCTGTCGGTCTCCGCACCCGAGGACCTCTCCGCCCTCCAGGCCTATCGCGGCGTCGCCGACCGGCTGCTCCTCGATTCCAAGCGGCCGAAGGGCTCCGTCCTGCCCGGCGGCAACGGCGTGTCCTTCGACTGGCGCATCCTGTCCGAGCTCGATCCAGGACTCGACTACGTCCTGTCCGGCGGCCTCCACGTCGGCAACGTCGCCGAGGCCCTTCGCATCGCCCGGCCCCGCGGCCTCGACGCCTCGTCCGGCCTCGAATCCGCGCCGGGCGTCAAGGACCCGGCCCGCATCCGCAGCTTCTTCGACGCGCTCGCCCGCGCGCCCGTCGCCCACGCCGCGCCCGAGGAGGCGCTGTCCCCATGAACCAGCTCTCCGCTCCCAACTCCTTCCGCGCCGGACCCGACGAGGACGGCCGCTTCGGCATCTTCGGCGGGCGCTTCGTCGCCGAAACGCTGATGCCGCTGATCCTCGACCTCGAGGCCGAGTGGAAGGCGGCGCGGACCGACCCGGCCTTCAAGGCGGAGCTCGAGCACCTCAACACGCACTACACCGGCCGCCCGTCGCCGCTCTACTTCGCCGAGCGGCTGACGGCCGAGCTCGGCGGCGCCAAGGTCTACTTCAAGCGCGACGAGCTGAACCACACGGGCTCCCACAAGATCAACAACTGCCTCGGCCAGATCCTGCTGGCCCGGCGCATGGGCAAGACGCGGATCATCGCGGAGACGGGCGCCGGCCAGCACGGGGTGGCGACCGCAACCGTCTGCGCGCGCTTCGGCCTCCCATGCGTCGTCTACATGGGCGCGACCGACGTCGAGCGCCAAGCCCCGAACGTCTTCCGCATGAAGCTCCTCGGCGCCGAGGTGATCCCCGTCACCGCCGGCCACGGCACGCTCAAGGACGCGATGAACGAGGCGCTGCGCGACTGGGTGACCAACGTCGAGTCGACCTACTACCTCATCGGCACGGCCGCCGGCCCGCACCCCTATCCGGAGCTGGTGCGCGAGTTCCAGTCCGTGATCGGCAAGGAAACCAAGGAGCAGATCCTCAAGGCCGAAGGACGCCTGCCGGACCTCATCGTCGCGGCGGTGGGCGGCGGCTCCAACGCCATCGGCCTGTTCCACCCCTTCCTGGACGACCGCGAGGTCGGCATCGTCGGCGTGGAAGCCGGCGGCAAGGGCCTCGACGGCGAGGAGCACTGCGCTTCGCTGACCGCCGGCAGCCCGGGTGTCCTCCACGGCAACCGCACCTATCTCCTCCAGACACCCGACGGGCAGATCAAGGAAGGGCACTCGATCTCGGCCGGCCTCGACTATCCCGGCATCGGCCCCGAGCATTCCTGGCTGAAGGATGCCGGCCGCGTCGACTACGTGCCGATCACGGACAAGGAGGCGCTCGCCGCCTTCCAGCTCCTCACCCGCATCGAGGGCATCATCCCCGCGCTGGAGCCGGCCCATGCGCTCGCCGAGGTGATCAAGCGCGCGCCCACCATGCGCCCCGACCAGATCATCGTGATGAACCTGTGCGGGCGCGGCGACAAGGACGTCTTCACCGCCGCCAAGCACCTGGGCGTGGCGCTCTAAGGCAGGAGCGCGGCTCCCATGATCCGGTCGTTTCGCGGCCGGCACGTCGAAGCCGTCGCCCGTGGGGTTGCGCCCAAGGGCTTCCCGACCGATCTTCTGCGGTCGGCCCAGCGTCGTCTCGCGGCGATCGAAGCCGCGACCGGCCTCGACGACCTTCGCGTGCCGCCGGGAAACCGTTTGGAGAAGCTGTCGGGCGATCGCGCCGAGCAGCACTCCATCCGCATCAACGACCAGTGGCGGATCTGCTTCCGCTGGGTGGACGGCGCGGCGGAAGACGTCGAGATCGTGGACGATCATTGAGGGAGCTGCGCATCGATGGCCTTGATGATCTCACCGCCGCTCCACCCGGGCGAGTACCTGCGCGAGGAGCTCCTCGTGCCGTTGGACCTCCCGCCGGAACGCTTGGCCGAGGCCTTGCACGTGCCGGCCGCCGCCGTGCACCGCCTCCTGGACGAGGAATCCGTGGTGACGGCCGAGCTTGCCCTCCGCCTTTCGGCCTTCTTCGGAACCTCGGCCGAGTTCTGGTTGAACCTCCAGCAGGCCTTCGACCTCGCGGTGGCGGCCGAGCGCCTGTCGAGCGACCTTGCGACGATCGAGCGTTTCGCGCGCGCCTGACTTCGTCGCGTCCTTGCGCTTTCGCGTTCTTTCAAAGCGGTATATCGCGGGGAACGCGCATCTCGCGGTGCTGCCGACCAGCCGGACAACAGAGCCACCCATGACCACACGCCTCGACACCCGCTTCGCCGCCCTGAAGGCCGAGGGCCGCCCGGCGCTCGTGACCTTCGTCATGGCGGGCGATCCGGAGGAGGGGGCGACGGACCGGATCCTCGCGGGGCTGCCGCAGGCGGGCGCCGACGTGATCGAGCTCGGCATGCCCTTTTCCGATCCCATGGCCGACGGGCCGGCGATCCAGAAGGCGGGCCTGCGCGCGCTGACGGCCGGTCAGACGCTGAAGAAGACGCTCGCCGCCGTCGCGCGTTTCCGCCAGGGCGACGACGCGACGCCGATCGTCCTCATGGGCTACTTCAATCCGATCTTCGTCTTCGGCGTCGAGGCCTTCCTCGCCGAGGCCAAGGC
This sequence comes from Antarcticirhabdus aurantiaca, assembly GCF_009765365.1. Taxonomy (GTDB): domain Bacteria; phylum Pseudomonadota; class Alphaproteobacteria; order Rhizobiales; family Rhizobiaceae; genus Antarcticirhabdus; species Antarcticirhabdus aurantiaca. The sequence continues at coordinate 207,651 of NZ_VTOM01000006.1, read as the reverse complement.
CGCGGGCGTCGACGGCCTGATCGTCGTCGACCTGCCGCCGGAGATGGACGACGAGCTCTGCCTGCCGGCGCTCGATGCCGGCCTCAACTTCGTGCGCCTCGCGACGCCCACGACCGACGACAAGCGCCTGCCGGCCGTCCTCGCCAACACCTCGGGCTTCGTCTACTACGTCTCGATCACCGGCATCACCGGCTCGGCGGCGCCCGACGCCGCCCGCGTGTCGCAGGCCGTGTCGCGCATCAAGGGCCATACCGACCTGCCGGTCTGCGTCGGCTTCGGCGTGCGCACGGCCGCGCAGGCGGCCGAGATCGGCCGCGCGGCGGACGGCGTCGTCGTCGGCTCGGTTCTGGTCTCCGCCATCGAGGAGGCCGAGGCCGCCGGCCGCGATCCGGCCGAAGCCGTGCTGACCATCGTTCGCGACATCGCCGGCGGCGTGCGCCGGGCCCGTCTTGCGGCGGCCTGATTTCGCCCCCACCTTTCTCGTTTTCGCCGGTGCCGCACCGGCCGCCTTCCATCGGGATAGTCCGCCGTGAACTGGATCACCAACTACGTCCGCCCCAAGATCACCAGCCTCCTCACGCGTACGGAGGTGCCGGAGAACCTGTGGATCAAGTGCCCGGAAACGGGCGAGATGGTCTTCCACAAGGACCTCGAGGCCAACCAGTACGTGATCCCGTCCTCGGGCTTCCACATGCGCATCGGCGCCAAGGAGCGCTTCCGCACCTTCTTCGACGAGGGCGCGTTCGAGCTGCTCGACCAGCCGAAGACCGCCCTGGACCCGCTGCGCTTCCGCGACTCCAAGCGCTACACCGACCGCCTCAAGGAATCGCGCGGCAAGACCGAGACCGAGGACGCGGTGATCGCCGCGACCGGCGCGATCGAGGGCGTGCCGATCGTCGCCATCGCTCACGAGCCGAACTTCATGAGCGGCTCGCTCGGCATGGCGGCGGGCGAGATGATCGTGAAGGGCTTCGAGACGGCGCTGGAGCTGAAGCGCCCCGTCGTTCTCTTCGCGGCCTCGGGCGGCGCGCGCATGCAGGAGGGCATCCTGTCGCTCATGCAGATGCCGCGCGCCACCGTCGCGCTCGACATGCTGCGCGAGGCGGGCCTGCCCTACATCGTCGTCCTCACCAATCCGACGACGGGGGGCGTGTCGGCCTCCTACGCCATGCTGGGCGACGTCCACATCGCCGAGCCCGGCGCGCTGATCTGCTTCGCCGGCCCGCGCGTCATCGAGCAGACCATCCGCGAGAAGCTGCCCGAGGGCTTCCAGCGCGCCGAATACCTGATGGAGCACGGCATGGTGGACATGGTCGTCCACCGCCACGAGCTGAAGGGGAAGATCGCGACGCTCCTGCGCCTCCTGACCAAGGCGCCAGCCGCGGCCAACGCCAACGAGCCGGCCTTCGTTTCCGCGACCGAGCCGGAGGGCGCGCCGACCGACACCGCGCGGGCCGAGGAGGCGGCTTGATCGCGGCCACGGAGCCCTCGCCGTCATGACCGACCCGGCGCCCGGGAGCCGGGCGGACGCCGTCATCGCCCGGCTGATGGAACTGCATCCGAAGGGCTACGACCTGACGCTCGACCGCGTCCGGCGGCTCCTCGCCGACCTCGGGAACCCTCAGAACCGCTTGCCCCCGACGATCCACGTCGCCGGCACCAACGGCAAGGGCTCGGTCGTCGCCTTCTGCCGGGCGATCCTGGAGGCGGCGGGCCGCACCGTCCACGTCCACACCTCCCCGCACTTGGTGAACTGGCACGAGCGGTACCGTATCGGTGGGACGGGCGAGGACGGGCGCGGCGCGCTCGTGTCCGACGCGGTGCTGGCCGAAGCGGTGGAGCGGGCGGCGGCGGCCAATGGCGGCCAGCCGATCACCGTCTTCGAGATCCTGACCGCCGTCACCTTTCTCCTGTTCTCCGAGCATCCGGCCGACGTCGCGCTGGTCGAGGTGGGCCTCGGCGGACGCTTCGACGCGACCAACGTCATCGAGCGCCCGGCCATCACGGCGATCACCTCGATCTCGCTCGATCACCAGTCTTATCTCGGCGACCGCGTGGAGCTGATCGCGGCGGAGAAGGCGGGCATCGTCAAGCGCGGCGTGCCGCTCGTCGTCGGGCCCCAGGGCGAGGCGGCGGCGCTGGAGGTGTTCAAGACGACGGCGGCCCGCCAGCGCGCGCCGCTCTTCGTCTACGGCGAGGACGTCTTCGCCTTCGCCGAGAACGGCCGCCTCGTCTACCAGGACGAGGACGGGCTTCTTGACCTGCCGCTGCCTCGCCTGCCCGGGCGCCACCAGATCGGCAACGCCGCCACCGCCATCGCGACGCTGCGCCGCGGCGGCTTCGACCCGAGTCCGCAGGCGATCGAGGCCGGGCTCCTGTCGGCCGAGTGGCCGGGCCGGCTCCAGCGCCTGACGAGCGGCCCGCTGGTCGCGGCGGCCGCGCCGGGCTCGGAGATCTGGCTCGACGGCGGGCACAATCCGGGCGCGGGCGCGGTAATTGCCGAAGCGCTGGCCAGCATGGAGGACCGGGTGCAGCGCCCGCTCTTCCTGATCTCCGGCATGCTCTCCACCAAGGATCCCGTCGGCTTCTTCGAGGCCTTTTCCGGGATCGCACGGCGCGTCTTCACCGTTCCGATCGCCTCCTCGGATGCCGGGCTCGACCCGGACGAACTGGCGGACGCGGCGATCGACGCGGGACTCGAGGCCGAGCCCTGCTTCTCCGTCGAGGAGGCGATCCGCCTCGTGTCGACCGGCTGGAGCGTCGAGCCCGCGCCCCGCTTCCTGATCTGCGGCTCGCTCTACCTCGTCGGCGACGTCCTCAAGGCGAGCGGCTTGGCGCCGCGGTGACGCTTTCCCCTTCTCCCGCTGGCGGGAGAAGGTCCCGGCAGGGGGATGAGGGTGGTTCGTGAAGGTCGCGGCGCTTCGCCAGGTTTTTTGCCTGGCCGCTTCGCGGCCGACACCCTCACCCGGCCCTTCGGGCCACCCTCTCCCGCAAGCGGGCGAGGGGCGCAGCGCCCTTTCCGGTCGTGCCGCTGTTCCCGGCCCTACGAAAAAAGCGCCGGCAAGTGTCCCCGCCGGCGCTTCGAAACTCGTCTCCGCCGAGGCGGCTCGTGGCTCAGGCGGAGCCCTTGATCCAGTCGACGAGCTTCGACTTGGACTGCGCGCCGACCTGGATCGCCGCCTGCTTGCCGTCCTTGAACAGCATCAGGGTCGGGATCGAGCGAATGCCGTACTCGGCGGCGATGTCCGGGTTCTCGTCGATGTTGACCTTGGCGATGCGCACGCCGTCCATCTCCTCGGAGATTTCCTCGAGCGCGGGCGCGATCATCTTGCAGGGGCCGCACCACTCGGCCCAGAAGTCCACCACCACGGGCTTGTCGCTGTCGAGGACGTCGGACTTGAAGTTGTTGGTGTCGACCTTCGTCGTAGCCATCTCATGGCTCCTTGAACCGTTGTTCGGATCATCAGGTAGAAGCGCCCCCGCCCGAAATCAAGCGGATCGCCGGAATGGTCACGCGCCGTCAACAGGCTGGAAACGACGGCGCCCCGCCGCGTTTCGCGCCTCCCCTACTTGCGCGGCGGAGGGGGGCGCCGGCGCCTCCGCCGTTTCGCGTCCGCCGCCCCGGAGAGCGGCGTCGAGAACCTCGTCCGGCATTTCGATCCAGAGCGGCCCCTCGGTGAAGAGCAGCGCGGCCTCGACGCGGCGTCCCGGATAGATCGGCTGGAGCATCGCGCGATAAAGCGCGAGCTGCAGCCGGTATTCCTCCGGCACCTCCTCGACGCTGCGGGGCGCCGGACGGTTGGTCTTGTAGTCGACGACGAGGACGCGCGTCTCGCTCACCGCCAGACGGTCGATCGAGCCGGAAACCTGGACGGGCCGCCCGCCGACCTCGATCGTGCCGGCGATCGGCACCTCCGCGCGGCTGCCCGGCGCGAAGGCCGGCGCGAAGCGCGGCTCCTCCATGATCCGCCGCACCGTCGCCCAGAGGGCGGCGCGCGCGGCGGGATCCGGCAGGCCCGCGGCCGATTCCAGAAAGGCCATGGCGGCCGGCTCGCGCGCCTCGGGAGCGAGTTCGGGGAGGACCTGGAGGAGGCGGTGGGCGGCGATGCCGCGGCGGATGGCGAAGCCGGGCTCGGCGCCGCCGTCGAGGACGGGCGAGAGGTAGGCGCCGTCCTGCATGCGCCCCGCCGCCGGCCCGGCCTCCTCCAGCGCCGGCGAGGCCTCCACCGCGACGGCGCTTGCCGCGCCCGACGGGGCGAGAGTGCGCGGCAGGCGCGGCTCGGGGGCCAGCGGCGTCAGGTCGAAGGCGAGCTGCTCGGCGCCGCGGGGCGCGCGGGCCGCCGCCGCCGCGCCGTCCTCGGCCGAGCCGAAGCGCAGGCACAGGCGCTCGCCGTTCGCGTCGAGCACCTCCTCGCAGACCGGCTCCAGCGCCCGCTCGGCGATCCGGAGCCAGCACTCGTCGTGCGGCCCCTTCGCGCCGGCCGTGCCGCACAGGACCAGGCGGTCGGCGGCGCGCGTCATGCCGACATAGAGGAGGCGGCGGTACTCGTCCTCGGCGCCGCGCTTCTCGACCTCGGCGAGGCCCTGCAGCGCGGCGTTGCGGGCGCTCGTCGAGGCGCGCCACAGGAAGCCGGGGGCCGCGTCCGGCGGCAGGCCGGGCATGTCCTCCCAGCGCATCATCTTCGCCCCGTGGCTCGGGTGGAACGGGGCGGAGCCGGGGTCGACCAGGAAGACCACCGGCGCTTCCAGGCCCTTGGAGGCGTGGACGGTCATGATCCGCACCTCGCCGCGGCCGTGCTCCATCTCGCGCTTGATCTGCGGCGGCTCGGCGACGAGCTCGGCGAGAAAGGCGTCGAGGCCGGGGCCGTGCGCGTCCTCGTGGGCGAGCGCGAGGTCGAGAAAGGCGTCGATGACCTCGCCCGCGTCCTCGCCGAGCCGGCGCACCAGGGCACCGCGCCCGCCCTCCCGGGCCAGCACCCGCGCGAAGAAGGTGAAGGGGCCGGAGAAGCCGGCGCGGTCGCGCATCGCGTCGAGCCGGTCGCCGGCCAGCGCCGACTTCTCGCGCAGGGTTTCGAGGTTGAGGCCCGGAAGCTCGAGGTACGAGGCGCGCGAGACGCCTTCCGTCGTGCCCAGGCGGCGCAGCGACAGGGACAAGGGCTCGAAGGGATCGCGCACGAGGGCGAGCGCCATCAGCTCGTCCTCGGAAAAGTCGAAGAGCGGGCTCTTCAGCGCTTCCGCCAGCGACAGCTCGTCGTCGACGTTCACGACGGCGCGGCCGAGCGAGATGAGGTCGCAGACGGCGATGTGGTCGGTGAGAAGCAGCCGGTCGGCGCCCGCCACGGGGATGCCGGCGTCGCGCAGCGCCTTGCCCATCGCGTCCACGAAGGGCGAGCGCTTGCGCACGAGAACGAGGACGTCGCCGGGGCCGAGCGGCCGCGGGCCGTCGCGCGTCTCGATGGCGTCGCCGAGCCACCCCTTCACCGTTTCGGCGATGCGGCGGGCGAGGCGGCTCGTCGGCGCGTTCTCCGGCTGGACGTCGACGGGCTCCAGCCAGTCCTCCGGCTCTTCGATGCTGCCCGACACGAAGGGCGGCCAGAGCTCGACGAGGCCGGGCGCGCCCTGACGCACGGTCTCGTGGGCGGGCGGGCGGTCGTCGGCCGACAGGCCACGCCGGTTCTCGGGCAGCGAGAAGACGCGGTCGACGGCCTGGAGGACGATGCCGGACGAGCGGAAGGACTGGTGCAGCTCGACGACAGAGAAGGCGCGCTCGGCCCCTTGCGCGCGGGCGAGCAGCGACCGCCGCTCGTCGGCGAACATGCGCGGGAGCGCCCCTTGAAAGGAATAGATCGACTGCTTCTCGTCGCCGACCGCGAAGATGGTGCGCCTGGCCTCGCGGGCGGTCTGGCCGACGAAGAACTCGTCGATCAGCGAGCGCATCACCTCCCATTGCCGCGGGCTCGTGTCCTGCGCCTCGTCGATGAGGACGTGGTCGATGCCCTGGTCGAGCTTGTAGTGGACCCAGGCCGAGGCGTCGGAGCGGGTGAGGAGGTCGGCGGTGGCGACGATGAGATCCTCGAAGTCGAGCCGCCCGCGCCGGCGCTTGAGCAGCGCGTAGTCGCGCTCCAGCGCGTCGGCGAGGATGAGCGCCGCGGCGCTCGCGCGATAAAGGCGCAGCGAGGCCAGGCGGTTGCGCATGGCCTCGACGTGTGCAACCGCGGCGGCGAGGCGGTCGTCGAGGTCGCCGAACGCTTCCGCCACCGCCTTGGTGACAATGCGCTTGCGCGGCTCGCCCTTCTCGGTGAGCAGCAGCGCGGACAGCGCGGCGAAGCGCGTCGACGGCTCCGCCAGGGCAGGCGGCGCGAAGCAGGCGTCGATGCGCTCGGCCACCTTCTCGTCGGAGGACTTCGCGGTCGCGAGGCAGGTGCGGCCGAGGTCGCGCAGGAACGCCTCGTCGAGGCCGGGGCAGGGCCAGACGGCCGCGAGCGCCGCCGCCTCGTCGGCGCCGGGCGGCAGGCCGAGCGACTCGGCGAGCGCGTCGAGCGCGCCGGGAAGCTCGCCCGTTTCCTCCATGTGGCGGCGGATCGCGTCGCGCTTGGAGACGATCTCGCGCAGCAGGCCGTCGAGCCCCTTCTCGCCCGCGAGGCTCAGGGCGTCGGCGAAGGCGGCCACGCGCGCGTCGCGCTCGGCCTGGCTCGGCTGGCGCCCGAAGGGCAGGCCGCCGCCGGTGACGAGCCGGCGCCGCGCCTCGGCGAGAAGCAGCGCGCTCTCCGAATCGTCCATGACCTCGAAGTGGCCGGGAACGCCCGCCTCGATCGGGAACTGGTGGAGGATCGCCTCGCAGAAGGCGTGGATGGTCTGGATTTTCAGGCCCCCCGGCGTTTCCAGCGCGCAGGCGAACAGCTGGCGCGCGCGGGTCCGGTCGGGATCGCGGGGCGCGCGGCCGAGAAGGCTCCTGAGGTCCGCGTCGAGCGCCTTCTTCGGCTGCGTCGCGAAGAGCGCGAGCCGCCCGAAGACGCGGTTCGCCATCTCCGCCGCCGCCGCCTTGGTGTAGGTGAGGCACAGGATGCGCGAGGGCTCGGCGCCGGCGAGCAGCAGGCGCACGACGCGCTGGGTGAGCACGTGCGTCTTGCCGGAGCCGGCATTGGCGGACACGAAGGCCGAGCGCGCGGGATCGGAGGCCTCGGCCTGCGCGGCGTTCGTGCGGGGGCTGACGGTGAAGCTCACGGGCGGGCTCCAGGGAGGAGCGGACGGCGAAGCTTCTCCCTTCTCCCGCTGGCGGGAGAAGGTGCCGGCAGGCGGATGAGGGTGGTGGCGCAGCCGCGTCGAAGGTTCTTCGCTCGGCCGCTTGCGCGGCCGACACCCTCACCCCCCGCCTCCGGCGGGACCCTCTCCCGCAAGCGGGCGAGGGGAGGCGCCTCGTTCTGCACGGGGGGAGCCGTCCGACGGAGGGGCACGCTCATTCCTCCCCCTCCACCCCCGCCGACCATTCGCGCGCCCGCGCGAGGTGGTCGTAGGTGCCGGAAAAGTCGCTGGCGAGATAGGGACGGGCGCGCGACGGATAGGGCGTGTCGCGCTTGGCGTAGAGGGCGGCGAGGGCCCGGAACTTGTCGTAGGCGCGGCAAGCGAGGTCGTCGGCGGTGATGGCCTCGCTCGTGGCCGTCGCCGCCTTCGACAGGGGCTCGGGCTCGACCGCGCGCTCCTTGAGGCGCACGAAGAGGAGCTCGCCGACGGGGGCTGCCGGCGCGCCGCCTGCGGCAAAGCCGCCATGCCGCGCCATCGCCGCCTCCAGCGGGAGCTGGGGCGCGAGAAGCGTGCGGGCCTGTTTCACCGACGGCCCGCTGCCGGTCTTGAAGTCGATGATCTCGAGGCTCCCGTCGGTCATCACGTCGACCCGGTCGGCGCGGCCCGTCAGCTTCACCTCGATGTCGGGAACGTCCAGCGCGCCCTTCAGCTCGGCGAGGCGCCTGGCCACGCGGGGGGCGCGCTCGCGCTCCCAGGCGACGACGTTGCGCGCCATCGCCTCCATGCGCGGCCACCAGACGGCCTCGATCTCGGCCGGAAGGCGCTCCTCCTGGAAGGCCTCGCGGGCATAGGCGAGAAGGATCGTCTCGGCCTCGGGGCCCGCCGGATCGTTGCCGTCCGCGACGAAGTCGCCGAGGACGCGGTGGAAGAGGATGCCGCGATCGGCGGCGCCCGGGCTGCGGATGAGGTCCGGCATCGGCTCCAGGCGCAGGACGCGCCGGGCATAGACGGCGTAGGGATCGCGGATCAGCGTCTCGACCTCGGTCACCGAATAGCTCGTCGGACGGAAGCCGAGCGGCGGACGCGGGGCGGGCCGCGGGCTGGGTGCGGGCGCCGGGGCGCCGGGTGCCGGCCGGTCGATGCCGACGGCGTGCGCCAGATAGGGCTCGCCCTCGCGGCGCATGGCGGCCGCGCCCTCCTTGCCCGCCACTGCGAGGAGGCGCTGCAGCCAGCGCGAGGCGATGGTCGGCGCGCCGCCCGAGCGCGTCGAGCGCGACAGGACGACCTGCGGCGCGCCCATCGCCATCCAGAAGTCGTGGGCGGCAAGGCCGATCCGCCGCTCCGGAGGCTCCAGCGCCATTTCCGAGCGCATCAGCCGCGACAGGAAGGCGCCGGACTTGGCGCCGCCCGGCCAGGTGTTCTCGTTGAGGCCGGCGAGCACCGCGAGGTCGACATGGGCGAGGCGCGCCTCGATCGTGCCGAGGATGAAGGCGCGGGTCGACAGGCCGCCGCGCGGCCGAACCGTGCGGTCGGCGAGAAGGGCGCGCACGACGTCCGGCAGGTCGCCCGGCTCGACGCCGAAGCCCGTCGCCGGCGCCTGGACGAGGTCCGACAGGAAGGCGGCCAGCGCCTCGCCGGTCTCGAAGGCGTAGAGCTTGGCGGCGCTGCCCTCGGGATCGGCCGCCGCGGCCTCGACGGCGCGGGTGACGAGCGGGGCGACGTCGCCGAGCTCGGACGGCTCGGCATTGCGCAGCGCGGTCAAGGGCTCCAGGGCCGCCGCGAGGTTGGCCGCGAGGGTCTTGGCGAGCTCGCGGTCGTTCGGGCCGACGAGGCGCACCGGGCGCGGCACGTTGGTGGCTTCGAGGAGATCTTCCAGGGCGGACGCCAGGAGTTCGGGGAGCTTGGCGACGTCGGGCACGCCGACGCGCCCGCGCAGGGCGATCGTCTCGATGGCGCGGGCGGCGCGGCGCGCCTCGCCCGGCATCATGCCGGCGCGCATCAGGGGATGCTTGAGGAGCGAGACGAGGGTGAGCGGATCGCCGGGGCGCAGCGCCGCGTCGAGGACGAGCGAGAGCAGCGTGCCGGGCGCGGTGGAGGCGAGCGGCCGGCCGGCCGAATCGTTCGCCTCGATGCCGAAGCGCTGCAGCTCGGCGACGACGCGGCGGGCGAGATTGCGGTCGGGCGTGACGAGGGCCGCGGTCGCGCCCGGCACGTCCAGCGCATGGCGCATGGCGATGGCTGCGGCGAGGGCTTCCGTGCGCTCGTCCGGCGCCTCGACGAGCGCGAGGCCGTCGATGGCGGCGGGCGGGATCGCGCCGGCTTCCTCGGCCCAGACGGCGGTGGTCTCGGCGGGGCGGAGCGCGAAGGACAGGAGGCGCTCGCGGGCGCGGCGGGGATCGGCGGGATCGTCCGCGCCGCCGACGTGGTCGACCGCCTCGGGCGGCAGCAGGAGGCGGCCGAGGATGCGCTTCATCGGATATTGCGGATGACCGGGCGAGGCGATGGCGCGGGACACGTCGATCGCGTCCCAGCCGGCCTTGTCGAGGTCGCGGTCGAGGCCGGGCAGGACGAGGGCGCCGTTCGGCAGGCGGGCGACCGCGCGCATCAGCTCGACGCTCGCGGGAGCCGTGGCGGTGGAGCCGGCGATCACCATCGGCCCGCCGGGCGAGCCTTCCAGCGCCAGCCGCTCGGCAAGCGCGCGCTCGGCGGCGTTGCGCGCGCTCGCCTCCGACACGAGGCCGCGGGCGGCGAGGATGTCCGGCCAGTGGCGGGTGAGGATCGCGAGGAAGTCCAGCGTCATTCGCCACCAGTCGCTGAGGCGCTCGGGGGCGAGCTCGGCGAGGCCATCGAGCGAGACGTTCTCGTTTTCCGCCTCGTCGAGGAGTTCGCAGAGGTCCCGGGCGAGCCAGAGCGCGTCGGCCGCGGAGGCCGGCGGGGGGATGTCGTGCTCGATCAGGGCTTCCACCTCCTCGCGCGTCGTCAGGCGGCGCCAGCGGCGCACGAGGCGGGCGAGGATCAGCCGGCGCTCCATGCCGCTGACCACGGGCGAGAGCGCGGCCTCGGCCCCGCCGGGCAGCAGGAAGGCGGCGGTCTCATCCGCTTCGCCGACCACGCGCAGGGTCGGCAGGATCGCCGGCCCGCCGCCGAGGGCCGCCGCGAACTCGGCCGCCAGGAGGCGCGCGGCGCGGCGCGAGGGCAGGAGAATGGTCGCGCCGGCGAGCTTCAGCGGATCGGCGGGATCGTGCCGGAAGCCCGGCACGATCCGCCCGTCGAGAAACTCGCGCGCGAGCGTCTTCAGAAACGGCAGGCCGGGTGGGATCGAGAGGACACGGAGCTGCATGGCGCCAGTCTGATGCGAAGGCTGAAAGAATGCCCTACCGCAGCCGGCGGCCGCACGCGAATCGCATAGCCGCCTTCAGGCGGCGCTCGCGACCAGCGCGGCCTCCGCCTCGGCGATGGCGCCGGGCGTCCCCACGGTGATCCACAGCCCGTCCATGCGCACGCCGAACAGGCGGCCGGCCTCGATGGCGCGGTCGAAGCAGCGGTTCAGCGAGAAGGGCTCCGGCGACATCCCGGCGAAGATCTCGGGCTTCAGGATCGCCGCCCCGGCATAGATGAAGGGCGACAGGTCCCGCTCCGGCACGCGGGCGAGGCGCCCCTCGACGTCCATGGTGAAGTCGCCGCGCCCCTCGTAGCCCGTCGCCTGGCGCATGTTGGCGATGAGGAGGCTGATGTCCATGCGCGCGGGGTCGAAGAGGTCGGCGAGAAGGTCGAGATTGTCGCGCCAGCCCTCGATCCAGAAGGTGTCGGCGTTGAGGAGAAAGAAGGGCTCGCTTCCCAGATGCGGCAGCGCCTTGACGATGCCGCCGCCCGAATCGAGGAGCTGCTCCGTCTCGTCGGACAGGACGATCTCCATGTCGGTGCGTCGGCGCAGATGGGCGCGCAGCTGGTCGGCGAGGTAGTGGACGTTGACGACGACCCGCTCCACGCCGGCGCGGGCGAGGGCATCGAGCCCGTAGTCGATCAGCGCCTTACCGCGCACCTCGACGAGGGGTTTGGGGATGGTCGATGTGATCGGGCGCATGCGCTTGCCGAGGCCGGCGGCGAGCACCATCGCGGTTTTCGGGCGCGGCCGGCCGGTACCGGCCGCGCGACGGGGCGCCTCGCTCACGACCGCGTCCCGGTCGTGCGCGGCGGGACGGGGGCCTCGTCGAGGACGCTCCAGTCCGCATAGAGCTGCCGGAGGGCGGCGAGCGAGGGGTGGTTCAGGGATCGGCGCATGTAGTCTCGGATGCGGGGGAGGTGGCGCAGATAGTGGGGTTTCCCGTCGCGCTCGTCCAGCCGCACGAAGAGGCCGAGAATCTTGGTGGCGCGCTGCGCCGCCATGATCGCGTAGGCTTCCTCGAAGCGGGCGGCGTCGAAGCGCGTGTCGGCGCTCGCGCGCGCCCGGCGATAGGCGAGGACGAGGCGCGCTTCCAGATCCGGCGAGACGTCGACGCGCGCGTCCTGCGCGAGCGAGGCGACGTCGTAGGCCGCCGGGCCGATCATCGCGTCCTGGAAGTCGATGAGCCCGAGCCGGCGGTGGCCCGTCTCGTGCGCCCGCCAGATGAGGTTCGGCGAATGGACGTCGCGAAGGACGAGGCTCGCTTCCGCCCGGCCGACGATCTCGAAGAGCGCGTCCCAGACGGCCGCGAAGCGCGCGCGCTCCTCCGCCGAGGCCGGCCGGCCGCGCATGCGCGGCAGGAACCAGTCGAGGAGAAGCGAGACCTCGATGCCCATGGCGCGGGGATCGAAGACCGGGACGGTGTGGACGGTGCCGGGCGCGATCGCGATCTCGATGCGCGGGTCCCAGGCGCGGGCGTGAAGCGCGGCAAGAAGCCGGACCGCCGCGTCGTAGCGCTCGGGGATCGGCGCGCCCGCCGCGTCGAGGACGCCGTCCGTTCCGAGGTGCTCGATGAGGAGGAGGCCGGCCTCGAGGTCGGCGGCGTGGATCGCGGGCGCGGCGAAGCCGGCCGTGCGCAGCGCCTCGTCGACCGCGACGAAGGGCATGACGTCCTCGGCGACGTGGACGAGGCGGGTATAGGGCAGGCCGTCGCGGATCACCGGCCCGGGCGGGCGGCGCGGCGAATCCATGAGGACGAGGATCCCGCCGTTCTCCGTCTCCACCGTCTCGTAGGCGCGCGCCGAGGCGTCGCCGGTGAGGTGGCGGCGGCGCGCCGTGCCGTGCCCGTGCGCGCGCAGGAAGTCGCGGATGGCGAGCGAGCGGCGCAGCCGCGCCAGCGCGTCCGCGTCGCCGGAAACGATCGCGCGGCGGCTTTCCCCGTCGGCGCCGGCATGTTCGAGCGCGACGGCGAGGCTCGGCGCGCCCAGGCGCCCCTCCGCCTTGTCGAGCCATTCCACGAGAAGGACGTGGCTTCCGCTCTCGCGCGCGTCGGCGAGGCCCAGTTCCTCGACCTCCGCGGGATCGGCGAGGCGGTAGAGGTCGGCGTGGATGACGGGCGGGCGGCACTCGTCGTAGGCCTGGACGAGGGTGAAGGTCGGGGAGGGAACCTCGAGGTCCGGCGCCTCGGCCAGCGCGCGCACGAGGCCGCGGGCGAGAAAGGTCTTGCCGGCGCCGAGGTCGCCGGCGAGCGAGACGAGGTCGCCGGGCTTCACCGCGCGGGCGAGGTCGGCGGCGAAGAGGAGGCTCGCGGCCTCGTCGCGCAGCTCGACCGCGACGGCTTCGACGGTCGGGGGCTCGGCGCTGTCGGGCGCCGCGATCATTCGGCGGCCCGGGGCAGCCCGTCGCCCTTCTCGCGCTGCTCGCTCGAATTCGGCTTGGCGCCGCGCGAGGGCGGGGGCGCGGGGGCGTTCGGGTCGGCGGGGAAGCGGCAGACGATCTGCGTGCCGCGGCCGATGCCGGAATCGACGGTGACCGAACCGCCGTGGAGGTCGACGAAGCTCTTGACGATGGAGAGGCCGAGGCCGGCGCCGGAGCGGCGCCCGCCGGCCGGGTTCGATTCGAAGCGCTCGAAGATCTTGGCGAGCTGGGCCGGCAGGATGCCCTGGCCGCGATCCGACACGCGGAAGACGACGTCGCCCGCCTCGCGCTGGGCCGACAGGGTGACCGTGGAGCCGGCGGGGGCGAAGTTCACGGCATTGGCGAGGAGGTTGAACAGAACCTGCGTCAGGCGGTGGCCGTCGGCGATCATGGTGCGCCCCGCCCCGTCGACGTCGAGCTGCAGGTCGACGCCGCTTTCCAGCAGGCGGTCGCGCACGCCCTCGGCGGCCTGCTCGACGGATTTGGCGATCTCCACCTCGCCGAGCTCGAGGTCCATGATCCCGGCGTCGAGCGTCGCGAGATCCAGGATGTCGTTGACGATGGTCAGGAGCGCGGCGGTCGAGGAGGAGATGTAGTCGAGATACTCGCTCTGGCGCGTGTTGAGCGGCCCGGTGTCGGGCGAGCGCAGGAGCGCCGAGAAGCCGATGATGTTGGTCAGCGGCGAGCGCAGCTCGTAGTTCACGTGCTGGACGAAGTCGGTCTTGATCTGGTCGGCCTGCTCCAGCGCCTCGTTGCGCTCGCGCAGCATGCGCTCGGCCTGGCGGGCGGTGGAGATGTCGGCGAAGGTCAGCATGGTCTGGCCGCCCGGAAGGGGCACGATGCCGAAGGAGTAGACGCGGCCGTCGCCGAATTCGAGCGTGCCGGCCTCGCTCTCGCGCGGGCCCTCGTCCATGGCGGTGACGGCCAGGACGAAGCGGTCCCAGGCCGCGGCGCCCCCGGCTTCGGCGCCAGTGCCCGCCGCGATGCGGCCGGGCGCCGATTCGGCGATCTTCTGGATGCGGGGTTTGGTGTCGAGGAACTCGGTGGACAGCTCCCACATCTCGGCGAAGGCCGGGTTGAACAGGCGCAGCCGCGCGTCCTGCCCGAACACGGCGACCGCTTCCTTGAGGTAGTCCAGGGTTTCGCGCTGGAGGCGCACGAGCGAGTTGAGGCGGCTCTCCAGCTCGATCTTCTCGGTGAGGTCCTCGAAGACCCAGGTCGCGCCGCCCTGCGGCTGCGGATTGGCGAAGACGCGCAGCGTGCGCCCGCCCGACAGGTGCCACATCAGCTCGACCGGCGCGGTGGCGCGATAGGCGGCGAGCACCTCGTTCTTCAGCTCGCGCAGGGGCCGGTCCATCGGCAGCGTGCCGCGCGACTGGAGCATGTCCATCATCGAGACATGGTCGGGCTTCGAGCCGAGATAGGCGGAGGACAGGCCGAAGAGCTTCTGGAAGGCGGCGTTGTGATAGGTGATCTGCGTGCGGTCGTCGAAGCGGGCGACGGCCGTGGTCAGCTGGTCGAGCGTGTCGGCGTGGTTGGCCAGCGTCTGCGCGAGGACGCGCCGCGCTTCCTCGGCTTCGGACACGTCGACAGCCAGTCCCGCCGAGCCGAACGGGCCGGCGACGTCGACGACGTGGAAGGTGCGCCGGTCGTTGTCGACCACGGTGGACAGCTTGTCGTCGAAGGTCTCGCCGGCCTCGATCCGCGCGGCGATGGCGGCGCGGTCGGCCTCGCCGAGGAACTCGGCGCCGTTCTTCAAGGCGGCCTCGGAATTCGGGGCGTCGACGGCGCGGCCGTAGGCGGCGTTGACCCAGGCAAGCCGCCGGTCGCGGCCGCGCAGCCAGACGGGAAGCGGCGCCGCGTCGAAGAGGCTCTGGAGGGTCGCGATCGTCGCGGCGGCGCGCGCGTGGTCGGCCTTCAGCGCGGCCTGCGCCTCGCGCAGGCCCTTCAGCGGCGTGAAGCGCACCACGGCCTCGCCGCCGAGCGGCTTGCCGGTGATCTCGATGATCGCGCCCTTAGGCAGGTCGACGGAGAGCGTGAAGGCCGCGGCCTCGGCGCGCAGCGTTTCGATGCGCGCGGGAAGCTGGCGGGCGACGTCCGGCGGCAGCCAGGTGTCGAAGGCGAGGAAGCGCTGGGGATCGACGGGAACGCCGAGCGCCGGGTCGAGGGTGCCGACGATGTCGGCCGCCCCGCCCGGGCCGTTGAAGACGAGGATGCGCTCGCCGTCGGCGGCCAGAAGCGCGCCGCGCTGCTCGGCGATCCCGCGGGCCTCGGCGAGGGCCGCCTTCAGCGCCTCGTTCTCGACTGCGACTTCCTGGCGGCGGCGCAGGAGATAAACGGCGGCCAGCATGCCGCCGCCGATCAGAAAGGCGCTGAAGGACAGATAGAAGACTTCGCCGGGCGCCAGGAAGCCGCCGACGAGGCCGTCCGCGCTCGCCTCCTGCGCGACGCAGGGCGTCGCCGCGACGAGCGCGATACCGGCCGCGGCCGTGCCCAGCCGCAGCGCCTGCAGAATCCGGGCGAGCGGACGCCGCGAAGAGCGGGTCTCCGCCCCCGGCTCACACGAGCCCGAATTTTTGCACGAATCCGATGCTCTCCGGCGCGCATCCGCGCATCCGGACCCTCGACGCATCCGCATTCGTCCGCCCCCGTCTCGATTGCCGCATCAACAGGAAAAGACGCCACATCCTGCCTCGCGAGGCGGGCTGGACACGCACCACGCCCCGCGAGCGGCCAATCTATTCTATGGCCGAATCTGGGCAAAGCTGAAAACGGGGGTTGACAGTCAAAACCGGCGCCGGCGTTGCCGATCGGCAAGCTTGGAGCAGGTTTGGCAGGGCTTTGGCGGGTTCGAAAAAGATCAAGGCCCGCCGGAAGGATTTCCGGCGGGCCTGTGGCGAAAATGCGGCAATGCACCCCGAGGTTGCGAAGTCTGGCACCCCGGCCGTTCGTCTCAGTAGCGGTAGTGCTCGGCCTTGAAGGGGCCCTGCGGCGTGACGCCGATATAGGAGGCCTGGCCTTCCGACAGTGTCGACAGCTTGGCGCCGAGCTTGTCGAGGTGGAGGCGGGCGACCTTCTCGTCGAGGTGCTTGGGAAGAACGTAGACCTCGTTGCGGTACTTCTCGCCCTTGGTGAAGAGCTCGATCTGCGCCAGCGTCTGGTTGGTGAAGGAGGCCGACATCACGAAGGACGGGTGGCCGGTCGCGTTGCCGAGGTTGAGGAGGCGGCCCTCCGAGAGAAGGATCATCCGCTTGCCACCGGGGAACTCGACGAGGTCGACCTGCGGCTTGACGTTCACCCACTTGAGGTTCTTGAGGCCCGCCACGTCGATCTCGTTGTCGAAGTGGCCGATGTTGCCGACGATGCACATGTCCTTGAAGGAGCGCATGTGGTCGAGGGTGACGACGTCCTTGTTGCCGGTCGCCGTGATGACGATGTCGGCGGTGGGCGCGGCCTCCTCCAGCGTCGTCACCTCGAAGCCGTCCATCGCGGCCTGAAGGGCGCAGATCGGGTCGACTTCGGTGACCTTGACGCGGGCGCCGGCGCCCGCGAGCGAGGCGGCCGAGCCCTTGCCGACGTCGCCGTAGCCGCAGACGACGGCCACCTTGCCGGCCATCATCACGTCGGTGCCGCGGCGGATGCCGTCGACGAGGCTTTCCTTGCAGCCGTACTTGTTGTCGAACTTCGACTTCGTCACGCTGTCGTTGACGTTGATCGCCGGGAAAGGCAGGCGGCCCTGCTTCTGCAGCTGGTAGAGCCGGTTGACGCCCGTCGTCGTTTCCTCCGTCACGCCGCGGATCGCGTCGCGCTGGCGGGCGAAGAAGCCGGGCGTCGCAGCCAGGCGCTTCTTGATCTGCGCGAAGAGAATCTCTTCCTCTTCCGAGCCCGGGTTCTTCAGGATGTCCTCGCCGGCCTCGGCGCGGGCGCCGAGCAGGATGTACATCGTGGCGTCGCCGCCGTCGTCGAGGATCATGTTGGAGGGCTCGCCGTCCGGCCACTGGAAGAGGCGATCGGTGTAGTCCCAGTACTCGGTCAGGCTCTCGCCCTTCACCGCGAAGACCGGCGTGCCGGTGGCGGCGATGGCGGCGGCGGCGTGGTCCTGCGTCGAGAAGATGTTGCAGGAGGCCCAGCGCACCTCGGCGCCGAGCACCTTCAGCGTCTCGATGAGGACCGCAGTCTGGATCGTCATGTGCAGCGAGCCGGTGATCCGGGCGCCCTTCAGGGGCTGCTCGGCGCCGAACTCGGCGCGGCAGGCCATGAGACCGGGCATCTCGGTCTCGGCGATCATGATCTCCTTGCGGCCGTAATCGGCGAGCGCGATGTCCTTGACGACGTAGTCGAGCGTGGTGGCCATGGGATGTCCGTGGATCGTTCGGGGGAGCGGGATTGGCGGCGATCTAGCAGGAATGCGCTTTTCGCACAAGCTGATATAAGTATCTCTTTATATGATCGCTCGGATTCGACGGCCGCAACCCAGGCATGTCAGCCCTCATGCGCAACTCTATGTCGATGGCGCGAAGCCCGCACGGGGCGGGCGCGCGATCGACGCGAGGCAGGGAGACGCTCTGATCATGGCACGCAAGGCTCTCATCGGTGGAACACGCCGCCACTCGGCAAGCCGGATCGCGGTGCTCGCTCTCGCGCTCGCCGCGGGGATCGGCGCGGGCGCTCCGGCCGTCGCCGCCGAGCGCCTGCCGTCGACGCCGGGCACCGACGCCGGTGCCGGCCTCGCCGGTAGCCTTCTCACCTATTCGCCGACGATCTTCGACCTCACGGTGCAGTTCGCCCGCTCCTTCGTCGGGGTCACCTACGGCTCGCGGGCCTACGATCCCGTGACGAAGCGCTTCGTCGCGCGCGACCTGCGGCTGGAACGCGGCGGGGTCGTCGTCGAGATCGGCCGCTGGAGCGTCGGCGCGACGACGCAGGCCTTCGACGCGGTGTCGCTCGACACCCGCGCCCTGCCGCTCGACGAGGAGACCCGCGCCATGCTGCGCGAGCTGGACATCGAGACGCTGCGCGGCAGCGTTCTCGTCGCCGCAACCGTGGACGAGCCCTCGGCCTCCTTCGACGTCGACGTGACGCTCGACCTGCCGAACCTCGGCCGGCTCGACGCGGCGATCGGGATCGACGGCTTCCACATCCTCGTGCCGCTGGCGGAGGCGACGGTCGAGGCGGACGGCACGGTTGTCGAGCCGCGCCCGGAAATCCTCGGGCGCCTGCGCTTCTTCGAGGCGAGCTTCGAGGATCGCGGGCTCGTCGAGGCGGGGATCGCGGCCGCGGCGCGCGAGAACGCCATGACGCCGGACGCGATGCGGGGCTTTGCCGGCATGATGGCGGCGACGATGCCCCAGCACCTGCTGGTGGGCCGCCCGGGCGCCGACGATCCCAAGGTCGTGCGGCAGTCCGGGGAATGGAGCGCCGCCCTCCAGCGCTTCATCGCCGAGCCGAACCGCATCTTCATCGGCCTCGACCCGGAAGAGCCGGTGGAGCTGGCGGCGCTGCGGAACGAGGCGATGACGGCCGAGACCATCCTGTCGCTCCGCCCGAGCGTGGTGGACGGCCCGCCGCCCGCTACGCCGCTCCTCGCGCCGGGCGCGCTGGCGCTCGACCTCGACGCTCCCGCGGCGGAGCGACTGGCGCTGGCCGAGCGGCTGATCGCCGGGCGCGGCGCGCCGCAGGACGCGGCGGCCGGCCTCGCCCTGGTGCGAGCCGAAGCGCTGGCGGGCGATCCGGCGGCCGTGCGGCTGGCGGGCCAGGCCCTCGGCGTCGATCCCTCCATCGCCCTCGACCCGGACGAGGCGCAGGGCCTCTACGTCGCGCTCGCGAGCGTTCCGGCGGTCCCTGGCGTTTCCGCCGGCATCGAGGTGCTGCGCGGACGGCTCGGTCCGGCGGAACTCGCGCAGGCGGAAGTCGAGGCGGGCAACCGCTTCGCCGGAACGCCGGACGGCGCGGCCTGGGTCGAACGGCTGAACGCAGCGGTCCGCGGGCGCGACTTCGCGGCCCTTCGGCAGGAGGCCTTCGACGCCTATGAGGGGCGCGGCCGGCCGCGCGACCTGACGCAGGCCTTCGCCTTGGCGAGCGCGGCGGCGGCCGGCGGCGACGGGCTGGCGGCAGGCCTTCGCGACGACATCGCCCGCGCCGCGCGCGAGGGCAGCCTTGCCCTGGACCTTGGCGCCGCGCGCGAATCGGCGCGGCTGCTCTGGGCCGACCTTCTGGACGAGGATGGGGCTGCGGGGCCGCCGGCTGGCGGGCCGGCCTCGCCGAACTGAGCGTGGTCGTTCAGGGTTCGGCCTGCCGTCCCCTCAGCACTCCTCGCCGAAGCGGTCGGCGACGAGCGCCTCGATGGCGTCGAGGGCTTGGCTCGCCTCCCGGCCGGAGGCGGAGACCTCGATGGTGCTGTGCTGGCCGGCGGCGAGCATCATCAGGCCCATGATCGACTGGCCGCCGACGCTGAGGCCGTCCTTGGAGATGGTCAGCTCGGCATCGAACTTCTCGGCGACCAGCACGAACTTGGCCGAGGCGCGGGCATGAAGGCCGCGCTTGTTGCAGATGGTGAGGTGCCGCGGCGCGGGGCCGGGCGAGCGTTCGGGGTTCATTTGCCGCTGAGCACCCGGCTGGCGACGTTGATATACTTGCGTCCCGCCTCCTGGGCGAGGCCGAGCGCCTCGGCCATCGACATGTCGGCGCGCACCTTGGCGAGCTTGATCAGCATGGGCAGGTTGATGCCGGCGAGGACGTCGATGCCTTCGCCGCTCATCACCGAGATCGCGAGGTTGGAGGGCGTTCCGCCGAACATGTCGGTGAGAAGGATCACGCCCTTGCCGCGGTTCGTGCGGGCGACCGCCTCGACGATGTCGGTGCGGCGCTGCTCCATGTCGTCGTCCGGACCGATCGAAATGGTCTCGAGGGCGTCCTGAGGCCCGACGACGTGCTCGAGAGCGTTGCGGAACTCCTCCGCTAAACGCCCGTGCGTGACGAGCACCAAACCGATCATATGGCATCGAACTCCGCTGAGACGGCAGCCGCGGTCGGCGCCGCGCCTGCCCCGTCCGTGCGCTGCCCCTTCGTTGTCTGCGGCGCGGCACGGTTTCGGCGGCGCATCTTGTCACGGCGCGCCCGATAGGCAAGCCCGTCGCCGCGACTGTTTGCCTCCTGCGGCCTTCCGGTCACGGCGCGTCGGCGCGCGCGTCGAAGCCGGCGAAGCCGTTTCGCGCAAGGTGGACGAGGATCTCGGCGCCGAGCGCCGCCTCGCGCTCGGGCAGGACGATGCGGCGCACGGGCCGGCCGGCAAGGCGCCCCGCGGCGGGATCGGGCAGGCGCTCGGCGTCCGGCTCGGCCAGAAGATCGACGAGGAGGTCGAGCACCGGCGTCCCCGAGCTTCGCGCCTCGCCGAGGATGCCGACCCCCGACAGTTCGAGAAGGCCGGCGATGGGCGCGGGCGCCGCCATGGCGAGCCGGCCGTCGGCGCCCGGCTCCAACAGCACCTGGTCGTCGGCGACGAGGCCGGCGGTCAGTCCCGCGGCCTCGGCCCGGCGCAGCGCCATGAAGGCGAGCGCGCTCTTGCCGGAGCGCGGGCGCCCGCGGATCAGGACTCCGTGACCGGCGAGCGCGATGGCGGTGCCGTGAACGTGAACCGGCGTCGGGGTCACGGCGTCGGCAGGGACACGATGAAGCGCGCGCCCCCGATCCCGTCGGGCGCGTTCTCGTCCTCGATGTTCTCGGCCGTCAGCGTGCCGCCGTGGGCCTCGACGATCTGGCGCGAGATCGACAGGCCGAGGCCGGAGTTCTGGCCGAAGGATTCGGGGCCCGGCCGGTCTGTGTAGAAGCGCTCGAAGATGCGCTCGATCTCCTCGACGCGGATGCCCGGCCCGTTGTCCTCGACGGTGACGATGACGCGGGTGCCGCGGCGGCGGACGGTGACGACGATGCGCCCGCCCTGCTCGGGCACGAAGGAGCGGGCATTGTCGATGAGGTTGGTGAAGACCTGGGACAGGCGCAGGTCGTGGCCGGGAATGACGGCGCTCTTGGAGCCCGGCGTGGTCGAGGAGGGGCGCAGGATGATGGTCGGCGTGCGCCCGTCCTTGGTGTGGCCGCGCGCGGCCTCGACGACGAGGTGGAGAAGCGCGTCGAGGTCGACGTTGGCCGCGTCCTCGCGGGCGAGCTCGGCGTCGAGGCGCGAGGCGTCGGCGATGTCGGTGATCAGGCGGTCGAGGCGCCTCACATCGTGCTGGATGATGTCGAGGAGGCGCTTCTGGGAGGTCTCGTTGCGGGCGAGTGGCAGGGTCTCGACGGCCGAGCGCAGCGATGTCAGCGGGTTCTTCAGCTCGTGGGACACGTCCGCGGCGAAGCGCTCGATCGCGTCCATGCGGGCGTAGAGCGCGTTGGTCATGTCCTTCAGCGCCGAGGCGAGGTTGCCGACCTCGTCGGTGCGGTCGCCGAAGTCCGGGATCTCGGCGCGCTCGCGAACGCCCCGGCGCACGCGGATCGCGGCGGCCGACAGGCGCCGCAGCGGCGTCGCGATGGTGGAGGCGAGGAGCGTCGAGAGGAAGATCGTGACGAGCGCAGCGACCGCGAAGGTGCGAACGATCGCGATGCGCTCGGCCTGGACGATCTTGTCGATGTCGCCGCCCTGCGTCGAGAGCTGGAGGACGCCGAGAACGGCCCGGAAGCGCTGGATGGGCACCGCGACCGAGACGATCAGCTCGCCGCGCTCGGTCGCGCGCACCACCGTCGCCGGGCCGCCGGTGAGCGCGTTCATCACCTCCGGATAGGTCGTCCCCGAGCCGCCCGGCGTTTCGCGGTAGATCGGCAGGTCCGAGCGGCGGAACAGGCGCCGGAACCAGTTGTCGACCTCCTGGAGGATCGAGGTGTCCTCGGCCTCGGTGATGGGGGGCAGGTCGTAGCGCAGGATCTGGCCGCGCGAGTAGAGATGGCGCGAGTCGAGAATGAGGTTGGCATCGCGGTCGTAGAGCCGGGCGCGCGTCCTGGTCGGCGAGATCAGGCGGCGCAGGAGCGGGGCGACGCGCTCCGGGTTGATCGGGAAGTCGAGGCTCTCGGTGGTTTCCGCGGACGGGGACAGCGTGTCGCCGGCCTGGAGTTCCAGGAGGCGTTCGGGATCGAGCGAGATCGAGTTCGTCTCTACCGTCGCCGAGGACGCGATGGCGCTGGCGATGATCTCGCCCTGCGTCAGCAGGCTTTCCACGCGCGCGTCGATGAGGCCGGCGCGGAACTGGTTGAGGTAGAGGATGCCGGAGACCAGCACCACCAGCGCCACGAGGTTGAGGAAGACGATGCGCCGGGTGAGGGACGAGAAGACCGAATGCCCGAGAAGCCAGCGCACGCGATAAAGCGTGCGGCGGATGAAGGGCAGGCGGCGCAGGCGCGAGCGCGCGGCGGCGTCCCGGCGCCGGGCGCGCACGCGCGAGCCTTCGCCCGACGGCGCGTCCGCCCGGTCGGCCTCTGCGTCGGCATGGGCCACCATCGGCGCGTCCCCGTCCTGTCCGCTCAGGCCTCGCGGAAGCGGTAGCCGACGCCGTAGAGCGTCTCGATCATGTCGAAGTCGTCGTCGATCGCCTTGAACTTCTTGCGCAGGCGCTTGATGTGGCTGTCGATGGTGCGGTCGTCGACGTAGACCTGCTCGTCATAGGCCGCGTCCATCAGCGCGTCGCGGCTTTTGACGACGCCGGGGCGCTGGGCGAGGGCGTGGAGGATCAGGAACTCGGTGACGGTCAGCGTCACCGGCTGGCCCATCCAGGTGCAGGTGTGGCGCTCCTGGTCCATGACGAGCTGGCCGCGCTCGAGCGAGGATTCCGCCGTCGGCGGGGCGCCCTTGGGCATCGCCTCGCGCGCGGCGCCGCGGCGCAGGATCGCCCGGACGCGCTCGACGAGAAGGCGCTGCGAGAAGGGTTTCCGGATGTAGTCGTCGGCGCCCATCTTCAGGCCGAAGAGCTCGTCGATCTCCTCGTCCTTGGAGGTCAGGAAGATCACGGGAAGGTCGGATTTCTGCCGCAGGCGCCGGAGGAGCTCCATGCCATCCATGCGGGGCATCTTGATGTCGAAGATGGCGAGGTGCGGCGGATGCTCCTGCAGCCCTTCCAGCGCCGAGGCGCCGTCCGTGTAGGTCTCGACCCGGTATCCCTCGTTTTCCAGCGCGATCGACACGGAGGTGAGGATGTTCCTGTCGTCGTCGACGAGGGCGATGGTGGGCATGGATCCTTGTTCTCCAGCTTGGCCGGCGCGCAAGGGCGCGCCCGTCCGTCGTCTCGCGCGGACAGGCTCCGCGCGCGGCAGTTCGTCCTCGTCGTCGTCCGCTGCCTGGCTTTTCGATCCTCCGGCCCCGCCGGCCGTCGCAGCTAACGTAACGTCATGGAGCCGAGCCGCAAGTCGCGAGACCTTGGCCCGGCACCGGATCGCCCTGCCGTGAGGTGCGTCCCGATGCCGTTCTTATAAGCGTTCGTCACGCCCGCGCCAAGTCTCGCCCGCCCGCGGGCTCGCGGCCAACCCTTTGACGAGGCTGGCATCGGGCCCGGAGCGGCGCGTTCACGAGACGGTCAAAACTCGATCTTGCGGTTCTCCGTCGTGTCGGGCCGGTCCTTGCCGCCGACCGCCGCCTTGGCGAATTCATAGGCGCGGGTGACGGCGTTGGCCTTCACGTCCCAGATCTCGGCCATCTCCGGCTCCACCACGAGCAGCGCGACCTTGGGGTCGTTGCGGTCCTCCGGCAGCCAGGCCTCGGCCTCCGCGTCCCAGACCGAATCGACCAGGGCGCGATCGCCCGACACGCGGGCATGGCCGGACAGCGACAGGTATTCGCCGTGGCGCGAAAAGGTGCAGGCGACCTCGTGGTCGGCCTCGACCTCCTCGGTCTTGGCGGTCGGGCGCTCGGTCAGGAACAGGAGGCGCCCCGGCGCCAGGTCGGACAGCTTGGGCGCCATCGGCCGGGCGCGCAGCCGCGTGCCGTCGTGGGTCACGACCATGCAGGTATCGTACTTGCCGATCCGCTCCCAGAAGTCCTTCGTGTCCGCTTGGCTTTGCATCGCAGGTCCTTTCCCAGACATGGCGCGTCGCGCCGTGATGTCGGGGAAATGCAGGGCGAGCCGGAAGGTGCCAGGGTCGGCCGCGGGTATTTTGCGGCCCGGGCCGCGTCGCGCCGGCTCCCGGAAGCCCGGTCCGGCCTCGCAGGGCCGGCAAACAGGTGATCGGCTATCATCAGCATTTGCCGTGACCTAACCGATTTAGACTGCCATAAAACCGATTGAACCGCGCCATGCTCAAATTCAATCGATTTGTTCTTCATGGAGGTTAAGCATTTCTTCGGCGTGACACTTGCTGCGCCGCGGTGCGGACGGTATGTTGCCAAGCATTACGGGCCCTGACCCGGTGTTATTCTTCCCACATGGGCGAGGACGAGCGATGAACGAAATCGGTGTGCGCAACGCTGCGAAGGGCATCGAGACCACGGGCCTGGAAGGGCTCGCCTCGATCCGCTGGAACCTCGTCGAAGCCGAGCTTGTCGAGATCGCGGTGCGCCGCGGCGAGGGCAAGCTGACCGCCCACGGCGCCTTCGTGGCCACCACCGGCCCGCACACCGGCCGCTCGCCGAAGGACAAGTTCGTCCTGCGCGACGAGACCACCGACGGCCAGATCTGGTGGGACAACAACAAGCCGATGGAGCCGGAGCACTTCGCCAAGCTCTTCGCCGACTTCAAGGCGCACGCAGCCGGCCGCGACCTCTTCGTGCAGGACCTCTACGGCGGCGCCGATCCCGAGCACCGCATCCGCGTGCGCGTCGTCACCGAGTTCGCCTGGCACTCGCTGTTCATCCGCAACCTGCTCATCCGCCCCGAGCGCGCGGAGCTCGCCGGTTTCGAGCCGGAGCTGACGATCATCGACCTGCCGTCCTTCCGCGCCGACCCGGCCGTGCACGGCTCGCGCTCGGAAACGGTCATCGGCTGCGACTTCACCGGCAAGCGCATCCTCATCGGCGGCTCGGCCTATGCCGGCGAGATGAAGAAGTCGGTCTTCACCGTCCTCAACTACCTTCTCCCCGAGAAGGGCATCATGCCGATGCACTGCTCGGCCAATGTCGGCGATGACGGCGACGTCGCCCTGTTCTTCGGCCTGTCAGGCACCGGCAAGACGACGCTCTCGGCCGACCCGTCGCGCACGCTGCTGGGCGACGACGAGCACGGCTGGAGCGAGAACGGCGTCTTCAACTTCGAGGGCGGCTGCTACGCCAAGACCATCCGCCTCTCGCCCGAGGCCGAGCCCGAGATCTTCGCCACCACCCGCCGCTTCGGCACGGTGCTGGAGAACGTCGTCCTCGACGAGGCGCGCGTTCCCGACTTCGAGGACGGCTCGCTCACCGAGAACACCCGCGCCGCCTATCCGCTGCACTTCATCCCGAACGCCAGCGAGACGGGCCTTGCCGGCCAGCCGAAGAACATCGTCATGCTGACGGCCGACGCCTTCGGCGTGATGCCGCCGATCGCCAAGCTCACGCCCGCCCAGGCGATGGTGCACTTCCTGTCCGGCTACACCGCCAAGGTCGCCGGCACCGAGCGCGGCGTCGTCGACCCCGAGGCGACCTTCTCGACCTGCTTCGGCGCGCCCTTCATCCCGCGCCATCCGTCGGAATACGGCAACCTCCTGAAGGACCTCATCGCCCAGCACGGCGTCGACTGCTGGCTGGTCAACACCGGCTGGACCGGCGGCGCCTACGGCACCGGCAAGCGCATGCCGATCAAGACGACGCGCGCCCTTCTCGCCGCCGCCCTCGACGGCTCGCTGAAGGAAGTCGAGTTCCGCACCGACCCGAACTTCGGCTTCGAGGTGCCCGTCGCCGTTCCCGGCGTCGACACCGCGATCCTCGACCCGCGCTCGACCTGGGCCGACCCGGCCGCCTACGACGCCCAGGCCCGCAAGCTCGTCGACATGTTCGCCAAGAACTTCGAGAAGTTCGCCGACCACGTCGACGAGGACGTCCTCGGCGCCGCCCCGGCCGTGCTTCCGATCGCAGCCGAGTAAGGATCCGGAACCCCGCCGGCGTCGCGCCGGCGGGGCTGCCGCCCCGTCCCCCGCCCAACGGGCGCGCCGCGGGTCTCGCCCGTCCTTCGGACGGAGCGGCTTTTCGAACCCGTCCTTCAGTTCGCCAGTTTCAAATCCCGCCAGGGGCTCCGCCCCTGGCGGGATTTGGCGTTTTCGAAGTGAAGAGGTGCCGAAGGAACATCATTTCCCCTGGCTCGTGGTGCGGGGGACGGGTAGTCCCCTGCCATCGCGACGCCGGCAGGAGTCCCGCACCATGATCGATCCGAACGGGCTGGCGGTGTCGAGCCGCGTGTTCATCCCGGCCTCCGACCTGGAGGAGGTGTTCGTGCGCGCCTCGGGGCCGGGCGGGCAGAACGTCAACAAGGTGTCGACGGCGGTGCAGCTGCGCTTTCTGGCGGGGCGCTCGGAGGTTCTGTCGGACGAGGTGAAGGCGCGGCTGTGGAAGCTGGCCGGACAGCGTGCAACGAAGGACGGCGACGTCCTGATCGAGGCCTCGCGCTTCCGGCTGCAGGAGCGCAACCGCGAGGACGCGCGCGAGCGCCTCGCCGCGCTGGTGCGCCAGGCCTTGGTGCCGCCTCCGCCGCCGCGCCGGAAGACCAAGCCGTCGAAGGGCTCGATCGAGCGGCGGCTTCAGGCCAAGAAGGGGCGCTCCGACGTGAAGCGCATGCGCGGGCGCGTGGCCGACTGAGCCTCGCCTGGGTCACGCAGCCGTGATGGAGAGCGGCTGAAGCCGGCATCGTTTCCCCGTCGTATCTCGAACGGCCTCCGGGTGTCCGGGGCACACGAGATCAACGAGATGGAACGATCATGAAGAAGCTCCTCATCGCCGGCGCCGCGGCGCTCTCGCTCCTGTCGGCGGGCGGCGCGCTCGCGCAGACCGCGTCCACCACACCGGTCGAGGTCGGCGGAGCGCCGATGTATCCGGACAAGACCATCGCGGAGAACGCGCCGAACGCGTCGAACCTGACGACCCTGGTCGCGGCCGTGAAGGCGGCCGGGCTCGTGGAAACGCTGGGCGGCGAGGGTCCCTTCACCGTGTTCGCGCCGGACAACGCCGCCTTCGAGAAGCTGCCGGCCGGCACCGTCGACGAGCTGGTGAAGCCCGAGAACAAGGAGAAGCTGACGCAGATCCTGACCTATCACGTGGTGCCGGCCAAGGCGACGGCGGACGCCGCCATGCAGATGATCAAGGACGACGGCGGCAAGCACGCGGTCAAGACGGTGGAGGGCGAGCAGCTGACGCTCGCCATGGACGGCGACAAGCTGACCGTCACCGACGCCAAGGGCAACGTCGCCACCGTCACCCAGGCCGACGTCATGCAGAAGAACGGCGTCGTTCACGTCATCGACACGGTGCTGATGCCGTAATCCGGCCCGTTCGACCGTTCAAGGTCGCGAGAGTCGGTGCCGGCGGATTCCGCTGGCGCCGGCTCTCGCGCATTCCATATCGGATCGTTCCCCCAGGCAGAGGACATGCCCGCCATGCACCGCCGCACCTTCCTTTTGTCCGGCACCGCGCTTCTCGCGACGATCGCGGCCGGCGGCTTCGGCCTCTTGCGCGCCGCGGGCGCGGCCGCCGCCGAGACCTTCCCCGTGTCCTTCACCGTGGACGAGTGGAAGAAGCGCTTGTCGCCCGAGGCCTTCGCGGTCCTGCGGGAGGAGGCGACGGAGCGCCCCTTCACGAGCGCGCTCAACAACAACAAGAAGGAGGGCATCTACCACTGCGCCGGCTGCGACGCGGCGGTCTACTCCTCCGCGGCGAAGTACGATTCGGGCACCGGCTGGCCGAGCTTCTGGCAGCCGATCTCGTCCGAGGTGATCGGCACGCGCACCGACTACGTCCTCGTCTACCCGCGCACCGAGGTGCATTGCGCGAACTGCGGCGGGCATTTCGGCCACATCTTCGACGACGGCCCGCCGCCGACCGGCCAGCGTCACTGCCTGAACGGCGTCGCGCTGCGCTTTGCGCCGGGGTCCGAGGCGGTCGCCGGCTGAGGTCGGAGGCCATAAACCATCGCGGTCTCAAGCCGTTGAATCCAGGGGGCCGGCACATCATATTGATGTCGTGAACGAGGGAAACGGTGCCGAACTCAGGGCCGCTTCCTTCCGGGTCGCTTGTATGAAGGACGACAAGGCATGAGCCGGTTGACGCCGTTTTCGAGCCCGCTCCTGATCGGTTTCGACAGCGTCGAGCGGACATTGGAGCGACTGGGCAAGGGGAGCGACGGCTATCCGCCCTATAACATCGAGCGGCTGCGCGGCGCGAGCAAGGAGGAGGGCAACCTCCTGCGGATCACGCTGGCGGTCGCGGGCTTCCGACCGGAGGACCTCGAAGTGACGCTGGAAGAAAACCAGCTCACCGTCCGAGGCCGCCAGACCGAGGACAAGGACCGCGACTTCCTCCATCGGGGGATCGCTGCCCGGCAGTTCCAGAAGGGCTTCCTCCTCGCCGAAGGCATGCGCGTCGTGGGCGCGCAGCTGCGGAACGGATTGCTGCTCATCGACCTTGCCAAACCAGAGCCCGAGCGCCTTGTCCGTCGGATCGAAATCGCTGTCGAGGACTGACGGGTCCGGTCAAAACCGTTTGCCTCTTGAAGGAGACGACATCATGAACCTCGAGAACCACTCCGTCACGCAGAACGAGCTCGCCCGCATCGGCGACGGTTCCATCGCCTATCTGCGCCGCATGTCCTCGGACGATATCCGCGCCAAGTTTCCCGCCGCCCAGGCCATCCAGCCGGGTTTGAAGCTCTGGGCGCTGTTCTCCGCCGACGGCACCCCGCTGGCGGTCTCCGACGACCGCACGAGCATCCTGGCCAGCGCCAGCGCCAACGAGCTGCAGACCGTCAGCATCCACTGATCGGACGGCCGTCGCGGAGCCAGTCCGCGACCCTGATACAAAAACCGGCGGCGTTCTGGCGAACGCGCCGGTTTTTTCATGTCTGGACGTCAGGTGTTCCGCGCTGGTCAGGCGGCGTTCTGCGAGGCGCCGGCGGTCATGGCGGCGAAGATCGAGCCGGCATCGCGCGAGGCCCGGATCTGCGAGACGATCTCGGGATTGCGCAGGAGCCGCGCCACCTTGGACAGCGCCTTCAGGTGGTCGGCGCCCGAATTCTCGGGCGCCAGAAGCAGGAAGACGAGATCCACCGGCTGATCGTCCAGCGCGTCGAAGTCCACCGGCCGCACCAGGCGCGCGAAGACGCCCGTGATGTGCGGCAGGGCGTCCAGCTTGCCGTGGGGAATGGCGATGCCGTTGCCCACCCCGGTGGAGCCCAGCTTCTCGCGCTGCAGGATCGTCTCGAAGACGTCCCGCTCGTCGAGGCCGTAAAGGCCGGCCGCGTGTTCGGCAAGGTCCTGGAGGACCTGCTTCTTCGAGTTGGCCTTCATGCCCGGCACGATGGCGTCGGGTCCGATGAGGTTTATGATCTCTATCGCCATTTTACCTTCCGCTCGTCGCGCGGACCCGCCGGCACCGGTATGGGACGCGAAGCTTGCGTGATCCTCAACCGCCGCTGTTGACGGCGGCGGTGTCGATCCAACCGAAATGACCGTCCTTGCGTCGATAAACGACGTTGACGACGCCGCTGCCGGCGTTCCGGAACACCACGACAGGGCCGTCCTGGCGGTCGAGCTCCATCACGGCGCCCGCGACCGACAGGGTGCGCACCGACAGCGACGTTTCCGCTACGATCGTCGGAGCGTAGTCGGTCGGCACCTCGTCCTCGTCGTCGGGGATCGCCTCGACGACGGAGTAGGCGGCCATCTCCTCGCGGACCGCACCGCTGGCTGCGGCGTGGTGATCCTTCAAGCGCCGCTTGTAGCGCCGCAGGCGCTTCTCGATGCGCTCGGCGGCGTCGGCGAAGCTCGCCTCGGGGTCGTGGGCCTCGCCCGCGGCCTGGAAGACGACGCCGGTGTCGAGATGAAGCTTGCAGTCGGTGGCGAAGCGCGGCCCCTCCTTCGACACGACCACCGTGCCGGAGAAGTTTCCATCGAAGTACTTCGCGACCGCCTCGTTGAGGCGCTCGTCGATCCGGGTGCGGAATGCCTCTCCGACATCCATGTGCTTGCCCGATACGCGCAGACTCATGCTGCTGCTCCTTCCCTTGTGTTCCGGGATGAAACCCGCGATCGGCCCGAACGATCCGCCGGATCGTAAGGGTTCGGCGCGCGTGTCTCCCGCGGGGAACCTATGCTTCGTTCCCTATCGGTCGAGCCGTGCCGACGCTGCCTTGAGCATCGGCGCGCTGCCTCCTGGTCGGGGTCGGCTTGGGCGGGATGCCTCCCGCCCCGTAGAAGTGGCGCCTCATAGGAAGCTTCACCCTCTCCTGTCAACAAAGCGCGGGCATGGCAGGGTCCCGCCCGCCCGTCCCGGCCGCGCCTCACGAGGCCAACCGGCGCGCCTTCATCTCGCGCCGGCGCTGGATGGAGGAGGCGATGCCCATGCCCTCGCGATACTTGGCGACGGTGCGGCGGGCGACCTCGACGCCGTCCTCGGCGAGCTTCTCGGCGATCTCGTCGTCGGACAGGACGCGCCCGTCGCGCTCGCCCTCGATCATCAGCCGGATGCGCAGCTTCACCGCTTCGGCCGAATGCGCGTCGCCCCCGCCGGTGGCGGGAATGGCGTTGGTGAAGAAGAACTTCATCTCGAAGGTGCCGCGCGGGGTCGCGACGTACTTGTTGTTGGTGACGCGGCTCACCGTCGATTCGTGCATGCCGATCGCTTGCGCGACGGCGGCGAGCGTCATCGGCTTCAGCGCCGACAGGCCGTGGGCGAGAAAGCCGTCCTGGCGCCGGGCGATCTCGACGGCGACCTTCAGGATCGTGCGCGCCCGCTGGTCGAGCGAGCGCACCAGCCATTGCGCCGACTGCTGGCGCTCGGCGAGCCAGGCGCGGTCCTCCTCGCGCGGCGCGGCGCCCTGGCCGGCCAGAACCGTTTCGGCATAATCGCCGCGCACCAGGACGCGCGGGAGCGCCTCCGGGTTCAGCTCGACCCGCCAGCCGCCCTCCGGCGCTTCCTCCACCACGACGTCCGGCACGACGGCCTCGCCCGGATCGCTCGCGAAGGCGTGACCGGGCTTGGGGTCGAGGCGGCGGATCTCGGACAAGGCTTCGAGCAGTCCCTCGTCGTCCTCGCCGGTCAGCCGCTTCAGGCTGGCGAAGTCGCGGCGGGCGAGGAGGTCGAGATTGTCGAGGATCGCCGCCATCACGGGATCGTAGCGGTTCAGCCGCTTCAGCTGGATCGCGAGGCATTCGGCGAGGTCGCGGGCAAAGAGGCCGGCAGGCTCCGCCTCGGCCTGAAGCCGCGCCAGCATGGCCTCGGCTCGCGCGGGATTCACCCCGAGCGCGTCGAGCTCCGCTGCCTCGAAGCGCAGGTAGCCCGCTTCGTCGAGATGGGCGGCGAGGCTTTCGGCCAGGCGGCGCTCGACGGGGTCGGACAGGAGGTCGGCGATCTCGGCGAGCGCGTGGGCGAGAAGCGAAGGGCGGCCCTCGGCGAAGT
This sequence comes from Antarcticirhabdus aurantiaca, assembly GCF_009765365.1. GTDB lineage: Bacteria > Pseudomonadota > Alphaproteobacteria > Rhizobiales > Rhizobiaceae > Antarcticirhabdus > Antarcticirhabdus aurantiaca. The sequence goes on along the minus strand of NZ_VTOM01000006.1, from coordinate 176,065 downwards.
CCTCGACCGAGCCGTCGAAGGCGCCGCCGGCGGATGCGTCGCGCAGGCGCGTGTCCGGCGCGGCGGGGCCGGGCCCGTGGCTCGCGCCCTCGCCGGCATGGGCCGCGCCGGGGGAGACATCCTCCAGCCGCGCGGCGAGCCCGTCGGCAAAGGCCTCGTCGTGCTCGGCCCGTCCGGTGAGCGGGCTCTCGCTCGCGGCGAGGGACGCCGGGGGAGGCGGGTCGAGGCCGTCGGCGGGCTGGACTGGCGCGCCCGCGCCGCCCGCCTCCAGAAGCGGGTTGCGCTCGATCTCGGCCTCGATGAAGCTCGACAGCTCCGACTGGCTGTACTGCAGCAGCCGGATCGACTGCAGCAGCTGCGGCGTCATGACGAGCGACTGCGTCTGACGGAGCTGGAGCTTGGCGGACAAGGCCATCGGACGCAGCGTCCTCCCTGGAGACCGGGCCGGCCGCCCTCCGAAGGGCGATCGACGCCGGGCCATCAAAGCTGGTCCGGAACTTGCCTGTCAATCGGCCGTCCCCCGCTCTTCACGGGGTCGTGGCGACAACTTGTCAGAAGGTGAACTGATCGCCCAGGTAGAAGCGGCGCACGTCGGCGTTGTCGACGATCTCCTGCGGGCTGCCCTCCGTCAGGACGGCGCCGGCATGCATGATATAGGCGCGATCGATGAGGCCGAGCGTTTCGCGCACGTTGTGGTCGGTGATGAGGACGCCGATGCCGCGCTGCGTCAGGTGGCGCACCAGCGCCTGGATGTCCGATACCGCGATCGGATCGACGCCGGCGAAGGGCTCGTCGAGCAGCATGAAGCCGGGGCGCGTGGCGAGCGCCCGAGCGATCTCGAGGCGGCGGCGCTCGCCGCCCGAAAGCGCGGTCGAGGGCGATTTCCTCAGATGCTCGATGTGGAACTCTTCGAGAAGCGCGGTCAGCTGCTCCTCGAGGGCACGGCGGTCCGGCTCGACCACCTCCAGGACGGCGCGGATGTTGTCCTCCACCGACAGGCCGCGGAAGATCGAGGCCTCCTGCGGCAGGTAGCCGATGCCGAGCCGGGCGCGGCGATACATCGGAACCCCGGTGATGTCGTGCCCGTCGAGGTGGATGCGGCCGGCATCCACCGGCACGAGGCCGGTGATCATGTAGAAGCAGGTGGTCTTGCCGGCGCCGTTCGGGCCGAGGAGGCCGACCGCCTCGCCGCGCCGCACGACGAGGCCGACGTCGTGGACGACGCGGCGGCCGCGATAGGTCTTGGTGAGGCCGCTCGCCGACAGCGTGCCGCGCACGCCGACCGTGGGATCGCGCGAGAAGCCTTCCTCGAGTTCGGCGAGAAGGTCGGCCGGGCTCTGCTGGCCCGTCGCCGGGCGGCGAGCGGCGGCGCCGGGCATGCCGCCGGTTGTCATGCTGGTCACGGACATCTCCGCAGTCTGGCGTTGCCGCACGTGCGGCAAGGCCCGCCACCGGGGCCGGCGGCGCGAAGCCGCGGCCCAGCGGGCGGGCATGATTTCAGATGCGGGGCGCGGCCGGCACGCGGCGGGCCCCGCCGCCCGGTCAGTTGCGCGCGGCCGCACCCTGGCCGGGCGTCAGGACCATCTTCACGCGGCCGTTGCCGCCCTGGTTGCCGCCGCCGCAGGCGCTTTCGAGGCGGGCGACGCCAGTGTCCATCTTGATCGTCAGGCGGCAGCCTTCGGCGACGTTCTCGCCCTGCGTCAGGACGACGTTGCCGTTCATGACGACGACCTGGCTCTTCATGTCGAAATTGGCGTTGTCGGCCGAGGCGAGCTGGTCGGCGGCGCGCACGCGCACGTTTCCGGCCGCTTCCAGGCGCTCGATCTGGCCCGAGCCACCGGGCGCGGCCGAGGCGGCGGAGGGCTTGGCCCCGCCTTCGGCGCCGCGCACGTAGTGGACGACGAGGCGGTCGGCGACGAGCTGCGTCTCGTTCTGCGACACCGTCACCTTGCCGGTGAAGGTCGCCACCGCCTGCGCGTCGTCGACGTCGAGCGCTTCCGACTCGATCGCGATCGGCTGGTCGCCGGAGACCTGGAGGCCGCCGAAGTTCTGACCGAACCCTTGCGCGGCGGCGGGCACGGCCGCGAGGAGGCCGAGTGCCAGGGCCGCGGCGGCAGGCGAGCGGAAGGGCGTCTTCATCGTGTCAGCTCAGTTTTGCGCGGAGGCGAGGTCGTCATCGGACGTCCCGGCGGCGTGGGTGGATCGGGGTTGCAGGATCATCTTCAGTCCGCCTGAGAATCGCAAGCGGTCGCCGTTCTCGGACACCGACACGGCGCCGGCGTCGATGGACTGGGTGGCGGTGCGAATCGCGACCGGACCTTCGCCGTCGAGCGTGCCGGCCGCCGGGCGCAGGGTCGCGCGGCTGAGCTCGATCGTCATGCCGTCCGAGGTCGCGACGTGGATCGCGTCGCTCAGGAGCAGCGTTTCGGTGCCGGCATCGTAGTGTCCGCCGCGGGCCGTGATGTCGACGCTGAGGTCGTTCGACACGGCGAGGCGGGCGCTGACGCCCTCGAGGTCCACGCCGCTGCCGTCGATTGCCTGGACGGCGCGCTCGGCGCTCATGGAATAGGGGCGGTTCGACTTGTCGAAGCCGTCGATGCGCGGCCCGTCCATGACGATGCGCCCGTCCTCGATGCCGGCGGAGGCGAGCGACAGGTTCTCCGGCATGGCCCGCGCCAGCCAGGTGACGCCCACCCCGACGAGAACGATCAGCGCGGCGAACACGGGAAGGCCGAGCTTCAGGAGGCGCACCACGCGCGAATGCCGGCGGGCCCGCGCGAACTCGCGCGCGAGGCGCGTCGATTCGCCACCGAGGGTCGTCGTCGGCACCGCCGGGACGGCGGCCGGTCGCTGCATCGAAGTCAAAGCCAAACGTCCATCCTGGTCCGTGATCTCTCCGTACGGCAGGGCGCGCGAACGCGCCTCGCCGGAACGGGGATCCGTTCCGGCGAGGCGTGCTGCAGGAATATGGGGATAATGCGTCCGCTTCGCACCCCCTGCAACCTCCCCGTCCGCATCGATCAAAGCATTCGCGACCAAATGCGGCCTCGCCTTTCGCCGAAGAAGGGGACGGGATATGGACGGGCCGCGGGCAGCCGGGCACCTCCAGCCTTTCTCGCGCATTTCGGTTTCTGGAAGGTTTCTTCGCATGGCGCTCTCGCCCGACGACATGATCGACAGGCGCCGCCTGCGCCGCAAGCTCGGCTTCTGGCGCGTGGCCGCGATCCTGGTCGCGGCGCTGGCGGTTCTGGCGCTGCCCTTCGCCGCCGGCTGGACGGGCAAGCCCGCGACGGTCGGGATCGACCAGATCGCCCGCGTTTCGGTCGAAGGGCTGATCACCGAGGACCGCGACCTCCTCGAGCTCCTCGACCGCCTCGCCGAGGACGACTACGTCAAGGCGGTGATCGTCCGGGTGGATTCGCCCGGCGGCACGACGGTCGGGGGCGAGACGATCTTCAACGCCCTGCGCCGCATCGCGGAAACGAAGCCGGTGGTCGCCGAGGTCGGCACGCTCGCGGCGTCGGCCGGCTACCTCATCGCCATGGCGAGCGACCACATTGTCGCCCACGACACGTCCATCGTCGGCTCCATCGGCGTCATCTTCCAGTACGTCGACGCCTCGAAGCTGCTGTCGACGATCGGCGTCGACGTCCTGGCGGTGAAGTCCTCGCCGATGAAGGCGGAGCCCTCGCCCTTTGCGCCGGCGCCCCCTGAGTCGATCGAGATGATCCGGCGGATGATTCTCGATTCCTATGCCTGGTTCGTCGGGCTCGTCGCCGAGCGCCGCGGCTTCACGCAGGCCGAGGCCCAGGTGCTCGCCGACGGCTCGGTCTGGACGGGGCGCCAGGCGCTGGAGCGCCGCCTCATCGACGCGCTCGGGGGCGAGGACGCCGCGCGCGCGTGGCTCGAAAAGGAGCGCGGCATCCCGGCCGGCACCGCGATCGTCGACCGCGAGCCCGACAAGGACGGCTACGGCATCCCGCTGCTCGGCGGGGCGAAGGCGCTCGTCCTGTCCACGATCGGCCTCGACCCGACGATCGCCGAGCCGATGACCGGCCTCGTCTCGCTCTGGAGCCCGGGAACCCCGGGCGCCCCTTAGCCGGCCCATTCGAATTCCCGCCGCACCTGCTTCCGCGGGCCTGCGGCGGATTGATCGGGTTCCGACTATCGGGTTAAAAAGGCCGAGCACGAAGGAGCTGCCCGTGATCAAATCCGAACTCGTCCAGACCATCGCGAGCAAGAATCCGCATCTCTACCAGCGCGACGTCGAGACGATCGTCAACGCGATCTTCGACGAGATCACCGAAGCGCTGGCCGAATCGAACCGCGTCGAGCTGCGCGGCTTCGGCGCCTTCTCCGTGAAGAACCGGCCGCCCCGCTCGGGCCGCAACCCGCGCACCGGCGAAGCGGTCAGCGTCGAGGAGAAGTGGGTTCCCTTCTTCAAGGCCGGCAAGGAACTGCGCGAGCGCCTGAACTCGGACTGAGGCCCGATCGCAGCCGGCGCGCCGCCGATCGGACCCGCCCGCGGATTGACGCGGCGGGTTGCGCCTCCATACTTGCCTGACGGTTCGGCTCAGCGCGCTACACAAACGGGTTCCATGTTCGGACGCATCCTTTCCCTGATCATCCTCGTGCCGCTGGCGGTGTTGCTGGTGGTGTTCTGCGTGGCCAACCGCGACGCGGTCCCGGTCTCGCTCGACCCGCTCGGCACCATGCCGCAGTTCGTGTTCCAGGTTCCGCTGTTCATCCTCCTGATGGCGACGGTGATCCTGGGCGTCGTTCTCGGCGGCATCGGCACCTGGTTCACGCAGGCGCATTACCGCCGCAAGTCCTGGAAGCGGAAGTACGAGCTGGAGAAGCTGCGCCGCGAGGCCGAGGAAAGCCGCGAGCGCCTGCGCATGCTCGACGAGGAGCGCGAGCGCACCAACCTCGCCGGCCGTCCCGCCCCGAACGGCAGCGCCTTGGCCGTGACCTCGGCCGGACCGTCGACGCCGCTGATCGGCAGCCGGGCGGCCTGATCCCGCGCAATTCTTTCGCAGTACGAGGCGCAGTTCCGCTCGCCCGCCTGCGGGAGAGGATGGCCGGCGAAGCCGGTCGGGTGAGGGTGTCCGTCGCGCAGCGCCCCGGCGGGCGCTGTTTGCCGCGGCCGTCAAGAACGACCCTCATCCCCCTGCCGGGACCTTCTCCCGCCAGCGGGAGAAGGAACGCAGGTCACACCGCCTCGGCCGTTCCCTCCGCCGTGGCATTTCCGCCCGAGACCTTCGCCGCGAAGGCGTCGAAGAACTGACCCGACAGCTTCTTGGCCGAAGAGTCGATCAGGCGGCCGCCGAGCTGGGCGATCTTGCCGCCGACCTGGGCGCTGACGGAATAGGTGAGGATCGTGGCGTCGGGCCCGTCCTCGGCCAGGTGCACGTCCGCGCCGCCCTTGGCGAAGCCCGCGATGCCGCCCTTGCCTTCGCCGACGATCGAGTAGCTTTCCGGCGCGACGATGTTCTCCAGCCGCACCTCGCCGGTGAACGTCGCCTTGACCGGCCCGACCTTGGCGACGACGGTCGCCGCCATCTGGTTCTCGCCGGTCTTCTCCAGCTTCTCGCAGCCGGGGATGCAGGCCTTGAGGACGTCCGGGTCGTTCAGCGCTTCCCACACCGTCTGGCGCGGCGCCGGCAGTCGGTATTCGCCCTTGAGATCCATGAAGCTTTCCGCCTTTCGGTTTCGTCCGGAGCCGCGCTTCGAGCCTCGCGAACTCCTCCCGGCACGACTTATGGAGCCTGCGCCCCCCTGCCCACAAGCCGGACAAAGGGCGAGGACGCACGCCACGGCCTTTTCTCGGCCATGCCGAGCGGCTAAGGCGTCAGCCATGACCAAGTCCCGGATTGACCCGTCGTGAGCCGCAACCGCCGACAGGGCGAGCGCGAGCGCGGCCCCGCGCGAGGCGAGCGCGCCGCCCCGGCCGCGCCGCCGCCGGCGCCCGCGCCCATGCCGACGCGCATGGAGCTGCCGGCTCCGACCGGTCCGCGCCCGCCCGAGACCGGCCCGCTGATCCTGACCGTCGAGCCGGGCGACACCTACGCGCTTCTCGACTCCGGCGCCGGGGAGAAGCTGGAGCGCTACGGCCGCCTCGCGATCCGTCGGCCGGAGAACCAGGCGATCTGGCCGCGCCGTTTGCCCGACGCCGAATGGGAGGACGTCGACGCCGCGTTCACCGGCGACACCGACGAGGAGGGGACGGGCCGCTGGCGGTTCCCGCGCGGCGCCTTCGGCGAGACCTGGGAGCTCGACTATCGAGGCCTGCCCTATCTCGGCCGCTTCACCTCCTTCCGCCACGTCGGCGTCTTTCCCGAGCAGGCGGCGCATTGGGACTTCGCGGCGGAGGCCATTCGAGGCGCCGGCCGCCCGATCCGCCTCCTCAACCTCTTCGGCTATACCGGCCTCGCCTCGCTGACGGCCGCGCAGGCCGGTGCCGAGGTGACCCACGTCGACGCCTCGAAGAAGGCGATCGGCTGGGCCCGCGAGAACGCCGAAATGGCGGACATGGGCGGCGCGCCGATTCGCTGGATCTGCGAGGACGCCGTTCGCTACGCCGAGCGCGAGGTGCGCCGCGGCAATGCCTACGAGGCGATCGTGCTCGACCCGCCGAAGTTCGGCCGCGGCCCCAAGGGCGAGACATGGCAGCTCTTCGAGGACCTGCCCTATCTCCTCTCGCTCGTGCGCGCGCTCCTGTCGGACAAGCCGCTCTTCGTGATCCTCACCGCCTATTCGATCCGCGCCTCCTTCTTCTCGCTCTCGGCCCTGATGGGCGAGGCGATGCGCGGGCGGGGCGGCCAACTCCAATCGGGCGAGCTCGTCATCCGCGAGGCGGGCGCCGAGCCCCGGCTCCTCTCCACATCCCTCTTCTCGCGCTGGACCCCCACACATGGCTGACCGCCCCGAACGACACGACAGGGGCACCGTCGCGCCCGGCCGGGTGAAGGAGGTCACCAGCGTCTCCAACCCGATTGTCAAGGACATCCGCGGACTCGCGCTGAAGAAGAACCGCGACGAGACCGGGCTCTTCCTCGCCGAGGGGCTGAAGCTCGTCCTCGACGCGCTCGACGCGGGCTGGCGCATCCGCACCCTGGTGATCTCCAAGGCGGCCGATACCGACGGCCTCGTCGGGCGGGTCGCCGCGCGCACCGTCGCGGCCGGCGCCGACGTGTTGGAAGCCAACAACAAGGTGCTGGAGGCGATCACCCGGCGCGACAATCCCCAGAACGTCGTCGGCGTCTTCGAGAAGCGCTTCGCGAGCCTTGGCCGCCTCGACTTCGGCGCCGACGGCGTGGTGGTCGCGCTCGACCGGGTGCGCGATCCCGGCAATCTCGGCACGATCCTCAGGACCGCCGACGCCGTCGGCGCCAAGGGCGTCGTGCTCGTCGGCGAGACCGTCGATCCGTTCTCCATGGAAACGGTGCGCGCCACCATGGGCTCGATCTTCTCCGTACCCGTCGCCAAGGTGTCCGAGGACGCCTTTCTCGACTGGCGGAAGGGCTTCAAGGGTCTCGTCGCCGGCACCCACATGAAGGCGAGCGAGGACTACCGGGCGCCGGCCTATGCCGGCCGCCCCGTCTGCCTCCTCATGGGCAACGAGCAGGCGGGCCTGACGGACCGGCTCGCGGATAGCTGCGACACGCTCCTGCGCATCCCGCAGGCGGGCCGCGCCGACAGCCTCAACCTCGCGGTCGCGACCGCCCTCATGCTCTTCGAAGCGCGTCGAAAGGCGCTGACCCTGTGACCGCCGCGTCGTCCGTCCGCCATCCCTTCGGCTTTTCCGCCGCCGTCATCCTCGTCACCGTCGTCCTCGACCAGGCGGTGAAGGCGCTCGTCGTGGCGAAGATGGAGCTCGGCTCGGCGATCGAGCTCCTGCCGTTCTTCGCGCTCCTTCACGCCCGCAACGAGGGCATCGCCTTCTCGATGTTTTCGGGTCTGGAGGACTGGGGCCTCGCGCTCCTCGCGCTCGCCGTCCTTTGCTTCGTCGGCTGGCTCTGGTGGAAGACGCCGGCCGAGCGGAAATGGTCGCATCTCGCCTTCGCGCTCATCGTCGGCGGCGCCATCGGCAACCTCATCGACCGCGTCCGGCTCGGCTACGTCGTCGACTACTTCTTCTTCCACACGCCGGTGTTCACCTTCGCGGTCTTCAACCTCGCCGACACCTTCATCACGGTCGGCGCCGGCCTCCTGATCCTCGACGAGTTCGTCGTCGCGCAGCGGGAGAAGAAGGCCGCCGCCGGGGAAAAGCGCGCCGCCGATTGACTTCGGGAGAGCGGCGCCCTCCCTTGGAAGCCGAACGAACGGGGAGGGGAGGACCCATGGCCGACGCGTTTCGCGCGATTCTGATCTCGCGGGGAGAGGACAAGAGCCAGCGCGTCGAGCGCGTGACGCTCAGTGCCGAGGACCTCATGGACGGGGACGTCGACGTCGCCGTCGAGGCGTCGACGGTCAATTACAAGGACGGCCTCGCCATCACCGGCAAGGCGCCGGTGGTGCGGCGCTGGCCGATGATCCCCGGCGTCGACTTCGCCGGCACGGTGATCGCCTCGCGCAATTCCAAATGGCGCGAGGGCGACAAGGTCATCCTCAACGGCTGGGGCACCGGCGAGACGCATCTCGGCGCCTATGCGACCCGCGCCCGCGTCAAGGGCGAGTGGCTGGTGCGCCTGCCGGACGCCTTCACGCCGCACGAGGCCATGGCGATCGGCACGGCCGGCTACACCGCGATGATGGCGGTGATCGCGCTGGAGCGCCACGGCCTGACGCCGGCCGACGGCCCGGCCCTGGTGACGGGCGCGGCGGGCGGCGTCGGCTCGGTCGCCGTCGCGCTCCTCGCCCGGCTCGGCTGGCACGTCGTCGCCTCGACGGGGCGCGCGTCGGAGGAAGGCGACTACCTTCGCGGTCTCGGCGCGGCCGAGATCATCGAGCGCTCGGAACTTGGCGGTGAGGGCAAGCCCTTGATGAAGGAGCGCTGGGCGGCCGGCATCGACGCCGTCGGCGGCCGGACCCTCGCCAACGCCCTGGCCTCCACGCGCTATCACGGGGCGATCGCCGCCTGCGGCCTCGCCCAGAGCATGGACCTGCCCGCCACGGTCGCGCCCTTCATCCTGCGCGGCGTCTCGCTTCTCGGCATCGATTCGGTCATGGCCCCGCTCGCGCGCCGCGAGGAAGCCTGGACGCGTCTCGCCGCCGACCTCGATCGCGACACGCTCGCCGCGATGACGCGCACGATCGGCTTCTCGCAGGTCGAGGAGGTCGCCCGCGCCATCGTCGAGGGCCAAGTGCGCGGCCGCGTCGTGGTCGATATGGCGCGGGACTGACGGGGGCCCGGTCAGCCGCGCCGCCACCGCTATCGCCACCGCTGCCGGGTCACAAAAGTTTCGCTCCGCGCCGCTAGGAGGGGCGCGCGCGGCGAGACCGCCGCTGAACGCCGCGATGCTGGGAGCTGAGCCACCGATGAGCACCGTTTCGGCCGACACGATCGATCATCCGCCCGCGGGAGCCGGCGCGCCGTTCCAGAAGGGCCAGACCCTTCTGCGCCGCGCGCTGGTTCCGCTGATGGGCGGGCTCGCGACCGCGGGGCCGCGCAACCGGCGCTTCGATCCGGACGCGCGGCTCCTCGGCCGCATCGGGCCGCTGGTCGTGCGCCTCGCCCGCTCGGCCGCCGAGCTGCGGGCGGCGCAGGCGCTGCGCTACGCCGTGTTCTTCGAGGAGATGAGCGCGCGGCCCTCGCCGATCCAGCGCCTGACCAAGCGGGATTCCGATCCTTTCGACCGCTTCTGCGACCACCTGCTCGTGATCGACGAGACGCTGCCCGGTCCGGACGCCGAGCGCATCGTCGGCACCTATCGCCTGCACGGCCCCGAGGCCGCGGCCAAGGCGCGCCGCTATTACTCGGAGGACGAGTTCGACCTCGCCCCCATGCTGCGCCGCCACGCCGATCGCCGCTTCCTGGAACTCGGCCGCTCCTGCGTCCTCAAGCCCTATCGCAGCAAGCGGACGGTGGAACTGCTCTGGCAGGGCATCTGGGCCTATGTCGTGGCGAATCGCATCGACGCCATGTTCGGCTGCGCTTCGCTTGAGGGCGTCGACCCGGCCGCGCTTGCCGAGCCGCTCGCCTTCCTGCGCGAGCACGCGCCCCCGCCCGCGGAGTGGCAGGTATCGGCCCGGTCCGGCCGGGCCGTCCGCCTGCCGCCGAACGCGGCCTGCTCCGATCCCCGCCGGGCGATGACGACGCTGCCGCCGCTCCTCAAGGGGTATCTGCGCCTCGGCGGCTTCATCTCCCCCGAGCCCGTGATCGACGCTCGCTTCGGTACGACCGACGTCCTCGTCGTGCTCCTGCGCGAGCGCATCAACCCCCGTTATGTCGGCCACTACGGCGAGAGCGCCGACCGCTTCGCGGCCTAACCGCCACGTCAACGCCGCTCCCTTCCCGCCGCTGGCGGGAGAAGGTGCCGGCAGCGGGGTGAGGGTGCGAATGACGGGCGAGACCCGTGGCTCGCCCTGGGGCGGCGAAGCCGCAATGGCGCTGGGTCGAAGGGTCTCGGCTTGGCCGCTTTGCGGCCGACACCCTCACCCGCCGAGCTCACGCTCGGCACCCTCTCCCGCAAGCGGGCGAGGGGAGTGCCTCCTTCGGGACAGGCCCGCTTGACGAAAAAAGGGGCGGCGCCTCGCGGCACCGCCCCTTTTCTTGTTCCGATCGAGGCAGCCTCAGGCGGCCGCGTCGTCGTTGCCGGACTTCTTGATCTCCTCGCCGGTCGCCTGATCGACGACCTTCATGGAGAGGCGGACCTTGCCGCGCTCGTCGAAGCCCATGAGCTTGACCCAGACCTTCTGGCCTTCCTTGACGACGTCCTGCGTCTTCTGGACCCGGTCGGCGGCGAGCTGCGAGATGTGGACGAGGCCGTCGCGCGAACCGAAGAAGTTCACGAAGGCGCCGAACTCGACGCACTTCACGACGGTGCCCTCGTAGACCGCGCCGATCTCGGGCTCGGCCACGATCGAGTGGATCCACTTGCGGGCCGCCTCGATCTCCTTGCCGGAGGCGGAAGCGATCTTCACCGTGCCGTCGTCCTCGATGTTGATCTTGGCGCCGGTCTTCTCGACGATCTCGCGGATCACCTTGCCGCCCGAGCCGATCACGTCGCGGATCTTGTCGGTCGGGATCTGCATGACCTCGATGCGGGGCGCGAACTCGCCGAGCTCGGCGCGCGCCTCGCCCAGGGCCTTCGACATCTCGTCGAGGATGTGCAGGCGACCGCCTTCGGCCTGCTCGAGGGCGATCTTCATGATCTCCTCGGTGATGCCCTGGATCTTGATGTCCATCTGCAGCGAGGTGATGCCGTTGGCGGTGCCGGCCACCTTGAAGTCCATGTCGCCGAGGTGGTCCTCGTCGCCCAGGATGTCGGAAAGCACCGCGAAGCGCTCACCCTCGAGGATGAGGCCCATGGCGATGCCCGCCACGGGGCGCTGCAGCGGAACGCCGGCGTCCATGAGGGCCAGCGAGGTGCCGCAGACGGTGGCCATGGAGGACGAGCCGTTCGACTCGGTGATCTCCGAGACCGCGCGGATCGTGTAGGGGAACTGCTCGGGGGCCGGCAGCATCGGGCGGATGGCGCGCCAGGCGAGCTTGCCGTGGCCGATCTCGCGACGGCCGGGCGAGCCCATGCGGCCCGTCTCGCCGACGGAGAAGGGCGGGAAGTTGTAGTGGAGGAGGAAGCGCTCCTTGTAGGTGCCGGTCAGGGCATCCACGAACTGCTCGTCCTCGCCGGTGCCCAAGGTGGCGACGACCAGCGCCTGCGTCTCGCCGCGGGTGAAGAGGGCCGAGCCGTGGGTGCGCGGCAGGATGCCGGCCTCGGCGACGATCTGGCGGACCGTCTTGAGGTCGCGGCCGTCGATGCGGTGTCCCGTGTCGAGGATGTTCCAGCGGACGATCTTCGCCTGGAGCTCCTTGAACACCGAGCCGACCTGCTCCTTGGTGTAGGCCGGAGCCTCGGCACCCTCGGGCAGGAAGTGCGACGTCACCTTCTTCTTGGCGGCGTCGACGGCGGCGTAGCGCGCCTGCTTGTCGGTGATCTTGTAGGCTTCGCGCAGGTCGCCCTCGACGACGCCGAGCATCTCGGTCTCGAGCGCCGAATAGTCCGGCGCCTTGTGCTCGCGCGGCTCCTTGGCGGCGTGCTCGGCCAGCTTGATGATCGCGTCGATCACCGGCTGGAAGCCCTTGTGGCCGAAGGTCACGGCGCCGAGCATGATCTCCTCGGAGAGCTCCTGCGCCTCCGACTCGACCATGAGCACGGCCTCGTCGGTGCCGGCGACGACGAGGTCGAGCTTCGACTCGCTCATCTCGTCGACGTGCGGGTTCAGCTTGTACTCGCCGCCGATGTAGCCGACGCGCGCCGCGCCGATCGGGCCCATGAAGGGCACGCCCGAGAGCGTGAGGGCGGCCGAGGCCGCGACCATGGCGAGGACGTCGGGATCGTTCTCCAGGTCATGCTGGAGGACGGTGACGACGACCTGGGTGTCGTTCTTGTAGCCGGCCGCGAAGAGCGGGCGGATCGGGCGGTCGATGAGGCGGGAGACCAGCGTCTCCTTCTCGCTCGGACGGCCTTCGCGCTTGAAGAAGCCGCCGGGGATCTTGCCCGCGGCGTAGGTCTTCTCCTGGTAGTTCACCGTCAGCGGGAAGAAGTCGAAGCCGGCTTTCGGCTGCTTCTCGGACACGACGGTGGCGAGAACGACAGTCTCGCCGTAGCTGGCGAGAACGGCGCCGTCGGCCTGGCGGGCGACCTTGCCGGTCTCGAGGGTGAGCGGGCGGCCGGCCCAGTCGACTTCGACCTTGTGCGTCTTGAACATGGACATGTCTTGCCTTTGCTTGGCGCCGGATCGGTTCTCGAAACCGAAAAAGCGGCGGAAACCGCCCGCCGGCGCAGGATCTCGTTGAACGGGCCACGGGCAAGACGACAGGACGCTCGAAAACGAAGGGAAGCGAGCGTCCGGCAATCCTGCCCCATGACCGTCGGTTGATGCGGTCTCGCCCGGCGTCCCGCGTCACGTCGCGGATCTGTGCGGGGCGGGGCATTGGCTGAGGTGGCCCGCGGCGGGGGAGCGCTTCGCTCCCGGCGCCGGAGGCCGGATCGTGCCGCGCCCGTTTCTCGGCGAGCGGCGCGGGAGGCGTGCGGCCTTAGCGGCGCAGGCCGAGGCGGCCGATGAGCGCCTGGTAGCGATCTTCCTCGCGCGACTTCAGGTAGTCGAGGAGGCGACGGCGCTGCGAGACCATCTTCAGGAGACCACGACGGGAGTGGTTGTCCTTCTTGTGGTCCTTGAAGTGCTCGGTGAGGTTGGAGATGCGCTCGGAGAGCAGCGCCACCTGGACTTCCGGCGAACCGGTATCGCCTTCCTTGGTGGCATATTCCTTGAGCAGCTCGGCCTTGCGCTCGGGCGTGATCGACATCGTGTTCCCCTTTCTTCGGTGGTGAGGGTTCGGGTTCGCCCGGCGCCGGGATGTCGTCCAGCGCGGGTCGCGAAAACGGGCAAAGGGCCGCGTTCCCCTGAGGGAGCGGCCCCGGACAAGTGCCCGCCGCCGATATAAGCGATCGGCCCGACGAATGCTAGGCCGGGCGAACGGCCCCGACCCGGGAGAGGAATTCGGCGATCTCGCCCTGCAGCCGGTTCGTGTCGGCGATCCAGCCGCCCATCTGGAGAAAGGCGTGGATCATGCGCGGATGGTGCCGGTGCTCGACGCCGACGCCCGTCGCCGCCAGCTTGTCGCCATAGGCGATGCCCTCGTCGCGCAGGGGATCGAGACCGCAGGTGACGAGAAGCGCCGGCGGCAGGCCGGCGAGATCGTCGCAAAGGAGCGGCGAGGCGAGGGGGCTCGCGCGGGTCGCCGCGTCCGGAACGGTGGAGGAGATCTCGAAGGCGAGCGAATCGCGCGTCATGACGTTGCCCTCGTTCTCGGCGAGCGAGGGCCAGTCGCGGTCGAGCCGCAGGTCGGTGTTGGGATACAGGATGACCTGACCGAGAAGCGCGGGGCCGCCGGCGTCGCGGGCGAAGCGCGCGAGCACCGTCGCGTAGAGCCCGCCGACCGAATCGCCGCCGACAACGAGGCGCGCGGCGTCGAGGCCGAGCCGCTCGCCGTTCTGCGCGACGAAGCGCAGCGCCGCCCAGCCGTCCTCGTGCTGCGCCGGGAAGGGGTGCTCGGGTGCGAGACGATAGCCGACCGAGGCGATCGCCCAGTTCGTGCGGTTGGCGAGCGCGCGAAGGGCGGAATCGTGCGTCTCGATCGAGCCGGCGATCGCGCCGCCGCCGTGCATCCAGAGGAGCACGGGCGAGGCGCTGCCCGTCGCGGGACGGTAGAGGCGGATCGGGAGCACGGCCCCGTCCGGCCCCTTGGCCTCCACGTCGGTGACGGAGGCGATCGAGGAGGGCTCGCCGGAAAAGCGCGCGAGACCGACGACGTCGCGACGCGCCTTGGCGAGCCGCTCGGCGTCGGTCTTGGGCTCGGGCTCGTCGCGGCTGGCCTGCGCCATAGCGTCGAGAACGGCCTGGGCTTGCGGGTCGATGGTCACGAAGCGCGTCTCCTGGCAACGGGCATGCCCGCCCGCAATGCGCGGCGCATCGTTCGGTTGCCGCGCTGAACGCCGCGTCGCGGCCTCAGCGCAGGGGAAAGACGTAGAGGTCGATGCCCCTGTCCGCACTGGCCACGCAGCCGCTGCGCTGAAGCGGGCTGCCCAGCCATCCGCAGGTGTTGAGGGCTTGGGCGGCGGCCGCAACGCGGCGCCGCCCGCGGGACGTCATCCCTTGCCGCCGAAGACGCGCTTAGGCTTGAAGGCGCCTTCCTCGACGCTGCCGAGCGCGACGAGGCGGCCGTGCCCGACGGCATAGGCATCGTCCATGAAGGCGGGCGCGTCGCGCCCGCGCAGGAGCACCGGATTGCCGGCGAGGACCCGCGAGGCCTGGTCGGGCGTCAGCTGCACCTCGTAAAGGTCGGACAGCGCCGTCTCGACCGGCAGCATGAGCGAATCCAGCGGCCGGAAGTCGGTGACGCGCGCCTTGGCGCCCGCCTCCACCGCTTCGGCGTCGAGCGCTTCAAGGCCGGCATCGGCCGCCGCGTCGATCTCGGCGACGGTGACGAGGTCGTCCTCGTCGAAGGCGCCGACGGCCGTGCGGCGCAGGTCGACGATGTGGCCGAAGCAGCCGAGGTCGCGGCCCATGTCGCGGGCGATGGCGCGCACATAGGTGCCCTTGCCGCACTCGGCCTCGAAGACCGTGGTGGCATCATCCGGCATGTCGACGACGACGAGGCTGTGGACGGTGACGGTGCGCGCGGGGATCTCCACCGGCTCGCCGTCGCGGGCGAGGTCGTAGGCGCGGTTGCCCTCGATCTTGATCGCCGAGAAGGTCGGGGGCACCTGGGAAATCTCCCCGACGTAGCGCGGGATCAGCGCTTCGATCTCGGCGCGGCTCGGGCGCGCCTCGGAGGTGCGGACCTGCGGCCCTTCGAGGTCGTCGGTGGTGGTTTCCGCGCCCCAGCGGACGGTGAAGCGATAGGTCTTCTCGCCGTCCATGACGAAGGGCACGGTCTTCGTGGCGTCGCCGAGCGCGATCGGCAGCATGCCGGAGGCCAGGGGGTCGAGCGTGCCGGCGTGCCCCGCCTTCTGGGCGAAGAACAGCCACTTGATGCGCGACACCGCCTCGGTCGAGCCCATGCCGCGCGGCTTGTCGAAGATCACCCAGCCGTTGACCGGCCGGCCCTTGGGCTTGCGTCCCTGGCGCGCCATCAGCGGGTCTCCTCGCCGCCGGCCGCCTCGTCGGAGGCGTCGGCCCCGAGGTCGCGGGCGACCTCGGGCGAGCGCAGGAGCGCGTCGATGCGGGCGAAGTTGTCGAAGGAGGTGTCGGGTCGGAATCGCACTTCGGGCATGTACTTCATTTGCCGCAGGGCCGGGGAAAGTCGGCCGCGGATGAAACGGGCGTTGCGGTTGAGGGCCTCGATCTCGCGGCTCGTATCGGTCCGGCCGAGAACGGTGACGTAGGCGGTGGCGAGCTTCAGGTCCGGCGACATGCGGACCTCGGAGACGGAAACCAGCGCGTTCTCTAGCTCGGGATCGCGCATCTCGCCGCGACCGAGAACCTCGGTGAGGGCGTGGCGGACCTTCTCGCCGACGGAGAGCTGGCGCTGGGAGGGCCCTTTCGGGGTTTGATGATGCTTGGCCATGATTCTTCTTCCTGCCGGAGCGGGAGGCGGATCGGACGCCTTCGCCGTTCGGGGACAAACGCATGCAAGAAGCCCGGCGTTTCCACCGGGCTTTCGCGAAAGGATGCTGGGGCGCGACGGTTCGCGCCCCGTGGTGGATCAGAGCGTGCGGGCGACGTGCTCCACGCGGAAGCACTCGATGACGTCGCCTTGGCGGATGTCCTCGTAGTTCTGGAAGGCCATGCCGCACTCCTGGCCGCCGGGAACCTCGGCGACTTCGTCCTTGAAGCGCTTGAGGGTCTTGAGCGTGCCTTCGTGGATGACGACGCCGTCGCGGATGAGGCGCACGCCCGCACCGCGCTCGACCTTGCCTTCGGTGACGCGGCAACCCGCGACCTTGCCGATCTTGGTGATCTGGAAGACCTCCAGGATCTCGGCATTGCCGAGGAAGGTTTCGCGGCGCTCCGGCGACAGGAGGCCCGACATCGCCTGCTTCACGTCATCCACGAGGTCGTAGATGATGTTGTAGTAGCGAAGCTCGATGCCTTCGCGCTCGGCGGCCTGACGCGCCTGCGCGTTGGCGCGGACGTTGAAGCCGATGATCGCGGCGTTGGAGGCCGCGGCGAGCGACACGTCCGACTCGGTGATCGCGCCGGCGCCGGAATGAACGATCCGGGCCTGCACCTCGTCCGTGCCGAGCTTCTCGAGCGCCGTCGCGATGGCCTCGACCGAACCCTGCACGTCGCCCTTGATCACGAGCGGGAAGGTCTTGAGACCCGCGTCGGTGAGCTGACTCATCATCTGCTCGAGCGAGCCGCGCTGGCCGGCGGACTTGGCCACCGCCTTCTCGCGGGCGAGCCGCTGGCGGTACTCGGCGATCTCGCGCGCCTTGGCCTCGTTCTCGACCACCGCGAAGCGGTCGCCGGCCTGCGGCGTGCCCTGCATGCCGAGCACCTCGACGGGCATCGAGGGCGGGGCGGCCTTGAGCTGCTTGCCCTTGTCGTCGACGAGGGCGCGCACGCGGCCCCACTGGTCGCCGGCGACGATGATGTCGCCGGTCTTCAGCGTGCCGGCCTGGACGAGCACGGTCGCGACCGCGCCGCGGCCCTTGTCGAGCTGCGCCTCGATGACGACGCCCTCGGCGGTGCGGGCCGGATCGGCGCGCAGGTCCATCAGCTCGGCCTGGAGGATGATCGCCTCCAGGAGCTTGTCGAGGCCGGCGCCGGTCTTGGCGGACACCTCGACGTCGAGCACCTCGCCGCCCATGGACTCCACGAACACCTCGTGCTGGAGGAGCTGCGTGCGGACCCGCTGGGGATCGGCGGCCGGCTTGTCGACCTTGTTGATCGCCACGATGATCGGGACGCCCGCCGCCTTGGCATGGCTGATCGACTCGATCGTCTGCGGCATGACGGAATCGTCCGCCGCCACCACCAGGATGGCGATGTCGGTCGCCTGGGCGCCGCGGGCGCGCATCGCCGTGAAGGCGGCGTGGCCGGGCGTGTCGATGAACGAGATCTTCTGACCGTCGTGGTCGACCTGGTAGGCACCGATGTGCTGCGTGATGCCGCCGGCTTCGCC
Organism: Antarcticirhabdus aurantiaca; assembly: GCF_009765365.1. Taxonomy (GTDB): domain Bacteria; phylum Pseudomonadota; class Alphaproteobacteria; order Rhizobiales; family Rhizobiaceae; genus Antarcticirhabdus; species Antarcticirhabdus aurantiaca. The sequence goes on along the minus strand of NZ_VTOM01000006.1, from coordinate 158,271 downwards.
CGACACGACGCTGGTCTTGCGGATCGCGTCGAGGAGCGAGGTCTTGCCGTGGTCGACGTGGCCCATGATGGTGACGACCGGCGGACGCGCCTGCAGGAGCTCCGGATTGTCGGCGACGTTGAAGATGCCTTCTTCGACGTCCGACTCAGCCACGCGGCGGACCGTGTGGCCGAACTCGGCCGCGATGAGTTCCGCGAGGTCGGCGTCGATGATGTCGCCGGGCTTCAACATCTGCCCCTGCGCCATCAGGAACTTGATGACGTCCACGGCCCGCTCCGACATGCGGTTGGCGAGTTCCTGGATGCTGATGGTCTCTGGAATGATCACTTCGCGCGCAATCTTCTCGCGTGTCTGGTTCTGCTGCGAGCGCTTGAACTTCTCCTGCCGGCGCCGGATCGAGGAGAGCGAGCGTCCGCGCGCGCCGTCGTCGCCGACGAGGGCGCGGTCGAGCGTCAGCTTGCCGGACCGGCGGCCCGCATCCTCGCGGCCGGGGCGCGCGGGCTTGGCGGGATCGCTGCCGGGAGCCTTGGCCGCGACGCCGCGGCGAGCGCCGGCGGGACCGCGCGCGGCCCCGCGATCATCCTCGTCGGCCGTGCGACGGCGCGCGTCGGCGCGCACGGTGCGAGCGGCCGCGGCCTCGGCGTCGGCCGGATTGACGACGACGGGCGTGGCTTTCGAGCCGGCCGTGGTCGGCTTGGCGGCAGCTCTGCGCGCCGCATCGGCCTCGGCCTTCTTCTTGGCGGCGGCTTCGGCTTCCAGGCGCGCGGCCTCCTCGGCCTGACGGCGCTCGGATTCCTCGCGCTCGGCGCGGCGGCGCTCGTCCTCGGCGATGCGGCGGGCTTCCGCCTCGAGGAACAGGCGACGGTCCTCGACCTCGCGCTGGCGCGCCAGTTCGAGGGCGCGACGACGCGCGTCCATCTCCTTCGAGGACAGATCGGACAGCACCGCGCCGCGCGGCTGGCGGGCGCCGGGCGCCCCGCTCTGCGGGCGACGGTCGTCACGGCCGCCGGGGCGGTTGTTGCTGGGCTGCCCCGGGCGCTGGCCGCCGGGACCGGCATTGCGGTTCGGGCCGCCGGGCTGGCCCGGACGGTTGTTGGAAGAGGGCTGGCCCGGACGCTGGCCGTAGCCCGACGGAGCGCCCTGGCCGGGGCGCGCGGGCGCACTGCCGGTGGGACGGGCGGGCGCGCCGGTGGGCGCCGAAGCGGCGGGACGCGCCGGAGCCGAAGGCGCTGCCGGGCGCTGCGTCGCAGCGGGAGCGGCAGACGTCGCCGATGCCTGCGCGGCGGCGGGCGCCGTCGCGGCAGGCGCGCTCGACTCGGCAGCGGTGGGCGCCGAAGCGGTGTCCGGTGCGGCAGTCGCAGCCGGGCTCGACGGAGCGGCGGCAACGGGCGCCGCCGGAGCCTCGGGAGCCGGCGCGGTCGCGGCCGGTGCAGCGGGGGCAGCCGGAGCCGGAGTCTCGACCGCCGGGGCGGCAGCGACGGGCGCCTGAGCGGCGCTCTCGGCCGCGGGCGCCTCGACCGGCGTCGGCGCGGGAGCCGGTGCCTGCGCGGCTGGCGCGGCAGCGGTCGCCGTCGGCGCCTCCGGGGCCACCGCGGCGGGTGCCGGGGCCGGGCTCGACGGGGCAGCCGGAGCCGCGACCGGCGCCTCGGGGGCAGCCGTCACCGGGGCCGCCACCGCGGCAGCCTCCGGCGTCGCGCCGGGCGCGCGCGGCTTGAGACCGGCCGCGACAGCGGGCGCAGCCGCGACGGGCGCCGCGGGCTTGGCCGGCAGGCGGCTCTTCTTGGTCTCGACCACGACGTTCTTCGTCCGACCGTGGCTGAAGTTCTGCCGGACAGTCGACTGCTGGACGCCACCCGGCTTCAAGGACAGGGGCTTCTTCGTATTCACGCTCAGCGTCTTGTCGTCGCCGGACTTGGTATCGCTCATTTACGCTTCCGTTTCCTGCGCGGGGGTCGGCCCACGCCCATCATCCACATCGTCCGGGCTGTCGCCCCGGTAAATCGCGAGCGCTTCCAAGCGCTTCAAGCAAGCCAAGCCCGCGCTTCCGGCAAGGATGGCCGCATGTATCACATTCACCCCGCCGATGGCCAAACTCATTTCGGCCGACTCGAACAAACGAAACCGGGGAATTGCCGCATCGGCATCCCCGTTCGCGGCGGCGCGGCGGGCGCCGTCCATCTTGCGCAGGCCGTCCGGGGCGCCGTCCGACGCCTGGACGAGAACGAGCGCCTTGCCCGAGCGCACGGCCGCCTCGACCTTGGCCGCGCCCGACACGACCTGTCCCGCCTTGCGGGCGAGACCCATGCTTCCCAGCGCGCTCTGGGCGAGCAGCCGGTCGACCTCGTCGGCCAGCGTCTCGTCGGCGCGCACCTCGGCCTTCAGGGCCCGGCCGAAGAGCCGGCGCTTGACCGCCGTCTCGACGGCGGCGCGGCGGTTCTCGACGTTGGCGCCGCGTCCCGGCAGGCGCCGCCGCAGGTCCGGCACGACGCGTCCGTCGGGCGCGCGCACGAAGCGGATCATCGCCTCGGGGGCGAGGCGGGCGCGCGAGACGATGCACTGACGCTCGTTCACGATCCCGTCAGCCTCCTCGTCCCGCTCGATATCCACCGCCTCGGCCATGCGTCTCCGTCCTTAAAGGCTCTTCCCGCCTCGGTCGTTCCTCAGGCGGTTTCCGCCTCGTCCTCGATCTCGTCCTCGGCGGGCTCGGCCTCGGCCTCGATCCAGCCGGCCTTGAGGCGCGCCTGCATGATCATGGCTTCCGCATCCTGGCGGCTGACCTCGAAGGCGGCGAGCGCGCCGGGGAAGCGCTTGACCTCGCCGTCCTTGCGCTCGGTCCAGCCGACGAGGTCGTCGGCGGCGCAGCCCGCGAAGTCCTCGAGCGTCTTGATGCCCTCTTCGCCGAGCGCGACGAGCATCGGCGTCGTCAGCCCGTCGATCTCCTTCAGCGTGTCCTCGACGCCGAGCTCCTTGCGCTTGGCGTCGAACTCGGCCTCGCGGGCCTCGAGATGCTCGCGGGCGCGCGCCTGGATCTCGGCGGCGGTGTCCTCGTCGAAGCCCTCGATCGAGGCGACCTCGTCGGCGTCGACGTAGGCGACTTCCTCGACCGTGCGGAAGCCTTCCGAGGCGAGAAGCTGGCCGACCATCTCGTCGACGTTGAGCGCGTCCATGAACAGGGCGGAGCGCTCGTTGAATTCCTTCTGGCGGCGCTCGGACTCCTCCTGCTCGGTGAGGATGTCGATGTCCCAGCCCGTCAGCTGCGAGGCGAGGCGTACGTTCTGTCCGCGGCGGCCGATCGCAAGGGATAGTTGGTCATCGGGGACCACGACTTCAATGCGCTCGGCGTCCTCGTCGAGCACGACCTTGGCGACTTCCGCCGGCTGCAGGGCGTTGACGAGGAACGAGGCGGCGTCCGGCGACCAGGGAATGATGTCGATCTTCTCGCCCTGGAGCTCGGCGACGACCGCCTGGACGCGGCTCCCGCGCATGCCGACGCAGGCGCCGACCGGATCCACGGAGGAGTCGTTGGAGACAACGGCGATCTTGGCGCGCGAGCCCGGATCACGGGCCACCGCCTTCACGGTGATGATGCCGTCGTAGATTTCCGGCACTTCCATGGTGAAGAGCTTCGCCATGAACTGCGGATGGGTGCGCGACAGGAAGATCTGCGGTCCGCGCTGCTCGCGGCGCACGTCGTAGATATAGGCGCGCACCCGATCGCCGTAGCGGAACAGCTCGCGCGGGATCTGCTCGTCGCGGCGGATGATGCCTTCGCCCTTGCCGAGGTCGACGATGACGTTGCCGTACTCGACCCGCTTCACCGTGCCGTTGACGATCTCGCCGACGCGGTCCTTGAACTCGTCGTACTGCTTGTCGCGCTCGGCCTCGCGCACCTTCTGGACGATGACCTGCTTGGCCGACTGGGCGGCGATGCGGCCGAAGTCCATCGGCGGCAGCTGCTCGGCGATGAAGTCGCCGGGCTCGGCGTCCGGGTTCTTGTCGCGGGCTAGATCCAGGTAGATCTGGGTGTTGGGGTCCTCGACCTGCTCGACGACCTCCAGCAGGCGCTGGAGCTTCATCTCGCCGGTGCGCGTGTTGATGTCGACGCGGATGTTGGTTTCCTGGCCGTAGCGCGAACGGGCCGCCTTCTGGATGGCGTCGGCCATCGCCTCGATCACGATCTCGCGGTCGATCGACTTTTCGCGCGCGACCGCGTCCGCGATCTGCAGAAGCTCGAGCCTGTTCGCACTGACTGCCATCGGATGGTCTCCTGAGGTCCCGGCCGGCGCCGCTTCGTTCGTGTGTCGGGCCGGGCCGCGATGAATTCCGTTATTCAGTTGCGCGCGCTGGGCGCGTCGTCCGCGTCGCCCGGCTCGCTCTCGCTCTCGCCCTCGCCGCGCGCCTTGCGCGCCGCCTTGTCGGCCTTGAGCGAGGCGTCGATGAGGTCGTCGGTCAGAACGAGGCGCGCCTCGCCGACGGCGTCGAAGGGAATGCGTACGCTGCGCTCCTCGCCGTAGGCGACCTGGTCGCGGTCGAGCACGAATTCGGTGTCCGTCACCTCGACCACCTTGCCGCGGAAGCGCTTGCGCTCGTTGAGCAGCCGGTTGGTCTCGAGCTTCATCAGGTGTCCGGCCCAGAGGCGGAAGTCCCCGATCCGCACCAGCGGCCGGTCGATGCCCGGCGAGGAGACCTCGAGATGATACGCCCGATCGATCGGATCATCCATATCCAGAATGGGAGAGATCGCCCGCGAGACGGCCTCGCAATCCTCGACGGTCATGGTCCCGTCCGGCCGCTCGGCCATGATCTGCAGCGTCGCGCCGTTCATGTTGGACAGCCGCACCCGGACGAGGCGGTAGCCCACCTGCTCGATCGCGGGCTCCACGATCGCGGCGACCTTGGCCTCCAGTCCCTGTTCCTTGACGATGCGTGCTTCGCTCAAACCGGCTTTCCAGTCCCAGGCGCCGCGGGGGCGCATTTCCTTTCGCCTGCGAAACGCGCCAGGGGGATTCGGACCCGCGCCGGCAATAAAAAAGAGCGGGACCGGTGGGACCCACTCTCGCTTCATCGCAGAGAATTTGAAGCCGATATACAGAAGAAGCCCGGCCGGATCAACCCGCTTTCGCGCGGACCGGCCGGGCGGCCACGGTCAGAACGTCACGCCGAGGCCGAAGGAGAGCGACGTCGCCTCGCCGTCGTCGTGGGCGAAGCGCGTGCCGATCTCGACGAAGGTCGAGGCGGCCTCGTCGAAAGCGAGTTCCGCGCCGAAGCTCGCGCGCCCGAAAGACCGATCCGGCGCGGCGAAGCTCACGGTGCGAGCCGAGCCGTCTGCGAGCGCCACGAAGCCCGCGCTTCCCGGCCGCCCGTCGGCGAAGTCGCGCACGAAGCCGATCCGCCCGTAGGGCGACAGCACGATCGTATCGGAGAGGGCGTAGTGCCCGCGCACGCGCCAGCCGAGTTCGCCTTCCAGCGAATCGAAGCTCTGCGCGTCGTAGTCTAGCGCGGTCCGCCGCCCGCCGCCCTCGCGGAACTCGTCGATGCGGTAATGGACGTAGGACAGGCCCGCGACGGGGCCCGTGGCGATCCCGGCGACCGAGAAATCGTAACCGCCCTCGACGCGCGCGCCGAGCGTCGTCGCATCGGTGTCGAAGTCGAAGCTCTCGTCGACGAGCGTCGCGCCGAGACCGGAGCGCAGCAGGAAGTCGCGCGTTCCGTCGAAGCGGGTGTAGGCGCCCGACAGGGAGGCGGCGAGCCAGGGCGGCGTGCCGTCGCTGAGGAGAAGGTCGAGGCCGAGCGCGACCGTGGTCGCGTCGAGATCGGAGCCCTCGGCGAGATCGTCGCGGCTGCGCGACACGTGAAGATCGGCCCCGAGACCGAGAAGGGCGGAATACTGGTAATCGCCGCGCAGCGCGATGCGGCCGCCGAGCTCCTCCTCGCCCGGCACCGCATCCGCGTCGAACGCGCCCTTGGGCCGCCACAGCCCCTCCACGAAGGCGCTGCCGCCCACCTCGCCCACCGCCGGCCGCACCGCCAGGAGGCGCAGCGCCGCGCGGTCGACCGCCGCCTGGAAGGCCTCGTTCTGCCGCATGAGCTGGTCCGCCATGCCCAGCGAGATCGTGGCGCCCGAGCGGGCGGAAGCCGCGAGATCGGCACCGCTCAGCCGCACGAGCAGATAGGTCAGGAGCCGCGAATAGGCCTCCAGCCGGTCCGGAATACGCTCGTTGCCGAACGCGGCTTCCAGGAAGGCCCAGTTGTCCTCCACCGGGTCGTGCCAAGTCGCGCCGCCGGGAATCAGAGGATTGGTGGTCTGCGTGTAGCCGTCGAGGTCGCCGATGTCCCAGTTGGTGGATTCCAGCCACAGGACCGGAATGTCGAGGCTCTCGAAGGAGGCGCCGTCGCTGCAGCAGCCGGTGTCGATCGGATAGTCCGGGTTGAGGCCGGGATTGCTGCGCAGGTCGATGCCGAGCTCGTTCGCAATCGCATGGACCCGCGTCCAGTAGGACTTCAGCGCGGGGTCGGCGAGATAGTTGGTGCCGGCATGGGCATACATGAAGTCGCCGGTGACCAGGCTGTCGATGTTGATCATGCCCTTGAGATTGGCGATCTCCCCGCTCGCCTGCAGCTGCCGACGGTAGAAGTTCGACCCTTCGAGCCCGGTCTCCTCGGCGCCGAAGGCGTTGAAGACGAGGCCGGTCTCCAGGTCCAGCCCCGAGAGATGCGCCGCCAGCTCGGTGAGAACCGCAGCGCCCGACCCGTTGTCGTCGACCCCCTGGAGCCGCGCCGTCGCCGCGTCGAAATGGGCGCCGACGAGGATGAGATCCTGCGAGGCGCCCGCGATCGTGCCGATGACGTTCTGCGAAGGCCGGTTGGCGCGCGTCGTGAAGTCCTCTCGCGTGACGGCGAGGCCCCCGAGCGTGAAGCGCTGCTCCATCAGGTCGGACGCGCCCGCGAAGGCCGCCGACCCGCTCGTGCGCCCCGGGAAGTCGATGGTGAGGGGACGCAGCGTTTCCATCGCGAAGTCGCCGAACCCGGTGTCCTGTCCCCAGGTGGGACCGCAGACCGAACATGCCAGCGCGGCGAGCGCCGCGCGCATCCTGAAATTCATCATCGTCCCCTCACGCCCCGACGCCATGCCCCGACCGATCTCCACGGCGCCGCCGCTCTTTTGAGCAGATTCTATGGCCGCCTAAGGAACGCGCATTATAGCCGGTCAAATGTTGGCTGCAACCCGAGGGTGAGCGGGCGGATGTCATCGACCCGGCCGGGCGGAAGGGGGGCGCCGACGCATGGCATCGGGCCGCGGCCGCAGGGCGACGGCTCGGGGAAGGGTCGTCAGAGCCGCCGGAAGGCGAGATAGGCCGGGCGCCGGCCCTCGCGGATCGCCTTCTCCTCGTAGCGCGTGCCCGGCCAGCCCTCGTAGGGGGTGTGCCAGTCGCTCGCGCGCCGCGCGGTCCATTCGAAGGCGGGGTGCGCCGCGCAGTGGCGCAATGTCCAGTTGACGTAGGTGTCGATGTCGGACGCGAAGCGGAACAGCGCCCCCGGCCGAAGCGCGCGCGCGATCCGGTCGAGATTGGCCGGGGACACGAAGCGGCGCTTCCAATGGCGCTTCTTGCGCCAGGGATCGGGGTAGAGGAGGTCGAGCCCGGCGATCGATCCCTCCGGCAGCCAGTCGAGGACGACGAGGGCGTCCTCTTCCGAGAGCCGCACGTTCGGACGCGGCTCTTCCTCCAGCGCGACGAGCATCTTCGCCATGCCGTTACGGAAGGGCTCGATGCCGATGAAGCCGGTGCCGGGGAAGCGGTCGGCCATGGAGCGCAGGTGCTCGCCGCCGCCAAAGCCGATCTCGACGCGCACGCCCGAAACGGGCGCGTCGAAGAGCGCGGCGAGGTCAGGGGGCGCGGGCCGCGATACGTCGACGGCCAGGCGCGGCAGGAGCTCGTCCACCAGCCGGGCCTGCCGCTCGGTCAGCGTCTTGCCGCGCGTGCGGCCGAAGAAGCCTTCGCGCTGGCGGAAGCGGCGGGGCGCGCCCGCCGCCGTCTCGTCCTCGTTCGTCACGGGTCTTCGGTCCTCAGGAGGCGAGGGCCGCCTTCAGCTTGGGCGCGAGGTCGGTCTTCTCCCAGGAGAAGGAGCCGTCCCGGCCCGCCTTGCGGCCGAAATGGCCGTAGGCGGACGTGCGGGCGTAGATCGGCTTGTTGAGGTCGAGATGACGCCGGATGCCCGACGGCGACAGGTCCATGACCTTGCGGATCGCGTCCTCGACCTCGTCCTCGGTCACCTTGTTGCCGGTCTCGTGAAGGTCGACGTAGATCGCCAGCGGCTGGGCGACGCCGATCGCGTAGGCGATCTGGATCGTGCACCGGTCGGCGAGCTTGGCGGCCACGACGTTCTTGGCGAGGTAACGCGCGGCATAGGCCGCGGAGCGGTCGACCTTGGTCGTGTCCTTGCCGGAGAAGGCGCCGCCGCCGTGCGGGGCCGCGCCGCCGTAGGTGTCGACGATGATCTTGCGCCCGGTCAGGCCGGCGTCGCCGTCCGGGCCGCCGATCACGAACTTGCCGGTCGGGTTGATGTACCACTTGGCGTCGTCGGCCACCGGCAGGTCGCCGAGCGCTTCGCGGATATAGGGCTCCACCACGGAGCGGACCTTGGCCGAGTCCCAGCTCTCGTCGAGGTGCTGGGTGGACAGGACGATCTGCGTCACCTCGGCGGGCTTGCCGTCCTTGTAGCGCACCGTCACCTGGCTCTTGGCGTCGGGCCCGAGCTTGCCGGCTTCGCCCTCGCCCTTCTTTCGGGCGGCCGAGAGGAGTTCCAGGATCTTGTGGGCGTAGAAGATCGGCGCCGGCATCAATTCGGGCGTTTCGCGGCAGGCATAGCCGAACATGATGCCCTGGTCGCCCGCGCCTTCCGAATTGTCGGCGTCCGCCGCCCGGTCGACCCCTTGCGCGATGTCGGCCGACTGCGAATGGAGGAGCACGTCGATCTTGGCGGTCTTCCAGTTGAAGCCGCCCTGCTCGTAGCCGATGTCGCGGATGGCCTTGCGGGCCACCGACTTGAACTTGGACGGGTTGATGACCGGCTCGCCGTTCTTGCCCGGCTTCATCAGCGTCGGGGGCAGGCGGACTTCGCCGGCGATCACCACGCGGTTGGTGGTGGCCAGCGTCTCGCAGGCGATGCGGACGGTCCAGGGATCGATGCCGGCCTTCTTGGCCTCCTTGTAGACGAGGTCGACGATCTCGTCCGAGATGCGATCGCAGACCTTGTCCGGGTGCCCTTCGGAAACGCTCTCGCTCGTGAACAGGTATTCGCTGCGTGCCATGAAGGGTTCCGTGCCCTCTGCGTCGTTGCGGTCAGGACGGAAGTCGCCGCCGATGCGCGGGCGAAGTGCCGGCGCGGGCGGGAGAACCGTCCGCCCACCGATCGGGCTATCGCGGGAAACAAGGGTGGCGCGGAGCCGAGGCGGGCACCGCATTTGGCCGGCCCGGAGATCAAAAGCAAGCGAGAAGCGGCCGATCAGCCGTCCGGACAGGCGCGGGCGAACGTTTTCAAGCCTCACGAAGCAACGAGGCCACGCAGGCTAATGCGCGTCGTCCGCACCGGGCGCGCTGTCGGCGAGGGTGCGCACGAGGTCGATGATTCGACGCCGGACCTTGGCATCGCCGATCCGCACGAAGGCGCGGTTGAGCTGCAGGCCCTCGGCCGTCGACAGGAAGTCGACGACGTAGTCGGCCTGCCCCCCGTCGGCGAAGCCGTCGATCTGCGCTTCGCCGGAGGGAAGCTCCTCGAAGAAGAAGGCGACGGGAACGCTCAGGACTTCGGAGATCTTCTGCAGCCGACTCGCGCCGATGCGATTCGATCCCTTCTCGTATTTCTGCACCTGCTGGAACGTGATGCCGAGGCTCTCGCCGAGCTTCTCCTGACTCATGCCGAGCATCGTGCGCCGAAGCCTGACCCTTGATCCGACGTGGCTGTCGACCGGATTGGGTTTCTTCTTGTTCAACTGCATCGACGGAGCCCTAACGACAAGGGCCAAAACACGGCGCGCCCGGTCCCTTGTTTGCCGGCTAGTCTTGTGCGCACATTTTCGATCCCGCAACCGACTCCGGATTGTCGAGCCGGCATAACATTCGCGTCATAAGTTTTCTCTCGTGCCGTGGGAATGTCAATGTCTGCGCGGCCGCTCCCGCAGGCGTCCCCCCAGCGCAGCAAGGGCTGCGAGGGCGAGGCCGGCGAGGAAGGGCAGGTCGCGCCAGCGCGCATAGACCGTTTCCGGTGCTGCAACCGGAAGGGGAGTGTCGATCGTGCCCGTCGAGCCGAGTGCGAGGCCGTCCCTCAAACGACCGACGGCGTCGGTCACGACGGAGATGCCGGTGTTGGCGCTGCGCACGAGCGGCAGGCCGAGCGCGACGGCCGTCATTTCCGACTGGCGCAGGTGCTGATAGGGGCCGGGCGTGTTGCCGTACCAGGCGTCGTTGGTCACGTTGACGATGAAGCCCGCGCGGTCCGCGCCCTCGCCCGCCGCGATCTCTTCGGGAAAGATGATCTCGTAGCAGATGAGCGGCAGAAAGGACGGCGCACCGTCGATCGGCACCGGCCGGCGGGCGGCGCCGGCGCTGAAGCCGCCCGGCATGTTGGTGAGCTGGTTGACCCCCCAGGACTCGAGGAGCTCCTGAAAGGGCAGGTATTCGCCGAAGGGCACGAGGTGCAGCTTGTCGCGCGCGTCGCGGATCTCGCCCGTCTCGTCGATGACGTAGACGGAGTTGTAGGCGAGGTAGTCGTTGTTCGGCAGGTCCTCGATCCGCACGGCTCCGGCGACGAGCGTCTGGCCGGGCTGCAGCGTTTCGGCGAGCTTTTCCACCGCGTCGGGACGTTCGGTGAGAAGGAAGGGAAAGGCGGTTTCCGGCCAGACGACGAGCATGCGCCCGATCTCGGGGGCTGGCGCGCGGGTGAGGTCGAGGAGGCGCTGGAAGTTCGCCTCGGCCGCCGCCTCGTCCCACTTCATCGACTGCTGGATGTTGGGTTGGACGACGCGCAGCGTCAGGCCCGGCACGTCGTCCTCGCTGGCCCCGGAAAGGCGCCAGGCGCCGGTGCCGAGATGGGCGGCGAGGAGGAGGGCGGCGAGGCACAGCACCGGCCAGCGGCCGCGCCGGTCGGCGAGAACCGCGGGCGCCGCGAAGACCACGAGGGCGCCGAGCGTCAGCCCGTGGACCCCGACGAAGGCGAGGCTCTGCATGGCGAGCGGCACCGGAGCGGCCATCGCGCCGATCTCGTTCCAGGGGAAGCCGGTGAGAAGGCGGGCGCGGCCGAACTCGGCGAGCGCGAAAGCGAAGGCGAGCGCGAAGATGCGCAGCGGACCATCGCTCCAAAGCAGGCGCGCGAGAATGGCCGCGAGGCCGAAGTAGATCGCGAGCAGCGCCGGCAGGCCGAAGACGGCGAAGGGGATCGCCCAAAGGAACGCGTCGCCCCCGACGAGCACCGCCGCGGCCAGCCACCAGAGGCCGGCGACGAAGTAGCCGAAGCCGAAGAACCAGCCGGTGAAGAAGGCGGGGCCGAGCCGTCCGAGCGCGCCGCGATGCGGGTCGCCCGCCGCCCCGTCGAGCAGCCAGACCAGAAGGGGAAAGGACACGAAGCCGACGAGCGGCAGGTTGAAGGGCGCGAGGCCGAGCACCGCCAGGGCGCCGGCCAGAAAGGCGACGAGCGCGCGCCGCCAGCCTTCGAGGAGGAGGATGCGGTCCGCCAATCGTTCGAGCGCCGAGCGCTTCGGTTCGGCCCCGCCGGCCGCCGCGATCCTGGTCACGTCGCCCACCCGCTCATCCGCACTCCCGACATTCCGGCCGCGTCACGGCGCGGCCGGTCTCTCCGGTCGAGTATCAGTTGCGCGACTCTCCGGCCAGCGCCTGGACGACGCGGCGGCGCTTGTCGCCCTGACGCAGGCGCACGATGCGCACGCGCCGCACCCGGCGCGGATCGGCGTCGAGCACCTGGAACTCGAAGCCCGGCACGGCCTGCACCACCTCGCCGCGCGCCGGCACGCGGCCGAGCTCGGAGAACAGGAGGCCGCCGATCGTATCCGCCTCGTTCTCGAAGGCGGCGATGTCGAAGTCCTCGCCGACGACGCGGCGCACGTGCGACAGGTCGGCGCGCGCGTCCACCGCGAAGACGCCGTCGGCGGTCTCGACGATCATCGGCGCTTCGTCGTCGTGCTCGTCGGCGATGTCGCCGACGACGCGCTCGATGATGTCCTCCAGTGAGACGAGTCCGTCGGTGCCGCCATATTCGTCGATGACGAGCGCCATCTGCGTGCGCGTCGCCTGCATGCGGGCCATCAGGTCCGAGGCGAGCATGGAGGGCGGCACGAACAGGACCTTGCGCACGAGGCGCAGCTCGTCGATGCGGCGGGACAGGTTCACCTGGCGGATGTCGGCGCGGGACTTGGCCGCGGCCTCGCCGTGCTCGGCCGGCTTCACGGGGCGCGCCGAGCGCGTGAGGTGGGCGAGGAGGTCGCGGATGTGGATCATGCCGCGCGGATCGTCGAGGCTTTCGCCGTAGACCGGCATGCGGGAATGGCCGTTCTTCTCGAACTGGCGCAGCACCTCGCCGAGCGTCGCGGTGATCTCCACCGCCTCGATGTCGGCGCGCGGGATCATGACGTCCTCGACGCGCACCTCGCGAAGCGAAAGGATGTTGTTTAGCATGGCCCGCTCGGCGGGCGAGAAGGCGTCGTCCGAGCCGCTTTGCCGGCTCAGCGCCTCGGTCAGCTCCTCGCGCACCATGCGGGGCATGCGCGGGCGCAGACGGTGGAGGACCTGGGCGAAGAGGCCGCGTTCGTGCCGCCCCTCGCCAGGTCCGAGACTTCGTTCGTCGCCGAGCGCGGCGTCGCCGTCGCCCTGGGCGGGACGGCCCGCCGACTGCGGCAGGCTGTGATCGAGAATGCTCATATCGCGTCCGTTCTCATCGAAATCGACCGCTCCGGCGCCGCCGGATCGGCATAGGGATCGGGAAGGCCGAGGCCGGCCAGCACCGATATTTCGAGCGCCTCCATGGCCTCCGCCTCGTCCTCCGTCTCGTGGTCGAACCCCAGACAATGCAGGGTCCCGTGCACGAGAAGATGACAAAGGTGGTCGGCGGGGCGCTTGTTTTCGGTCTCGGCTTCCCGAAGCACGGTCTCCAGGGCGACGAGAAGGTCGCCCAGCATGGGGCCGGGGGTCTCGCCGGGAGCGAGGTCGGCCATGGGGAAGGAGAGGATGTTCGTCGGCTTATCCTTGCCGCGCCATTCGGCGTTGACGCCGCGGACCGTCTCGTCGTCGGCGAGCGTCACGGAGAGTTCGGTGGAGGCGTTCGGGTCGAGCCCGGCGCCCGCCAGGGCCGCCCGCACGGCGCGGGCGACGAAGTCCGAGGCGTCCGGCTCGGAGCTGAAGCCGAGACCCGGAGCCAGGGCGGGCGCCAGCCAGCGCTCGTCCTCGATCGCGAGGAGAATGCTCAGTCCCTCGGGACTTCGACTGTCGCCGTCCTGTGTCACGATCGCCCCGCTCCGATGAGGCCGGAGCCGACGGCACCGCGCTCGCGCGCCGCGTCGTCCTCGTAGGCCTCGACGATCGCCTGGACCAGCGGATGGCGCACGACGTCGCCCGAGCCGAAGCGGACGGTCACGACGCTCTGCACCGGCTCGAGAATCCGCAGGGCCTCGACGAGGCCGGACTTCTGGCCCGGCGGCAGGTCGATCTGCGAGGGGTCGCCCGTCACCACCATGCGGGCGTTCTCGCCGAGGCGCGTCAGGAACATCTTCATCTGCATCGAGGTCGTGTTCTGCGCCTCGTCGAGGATCACCGCCGCGTTGGCGAGCGTGCGCCCGCGCATGAAGGCGAGGGGCGCCACCTCGATGGCGCCGGCCGTCAGCGCCCGCTCGACCTTGTCGGCGGGGATCATGTCGTAGAGCGCGTCGTAGAGCGGGCGAAGGTAGGGGTCGACCTTCTCCTTCATGTCGCCCGGCAGGAAGCCGAGGCGCTCGCCCGCCTCGACGGCGGGGCGCGACAGGATGATGCGGTCGACCTGGCCGCGCTCCAGGAGCTGGGCGGCGAAGGCGACGGCGAGATAGGTCTTGCCGGTGCCGGCGGGACCGACGCCGAAGACGAGCTCGGCCCGCTCCAGCGCGCGCATATAGGCGTCCTGCGCCGGGGTCCGGGCGTGGATGGTCTTCCTGCGCGTCGAGATCGAGGCGAGCGTCATGCGCCCTTTCTTTTCCAGGGTCGGCAGAACGAGCTGGTCGCCTTCCGCGATCGCCATGCGCACCGCGCCCTCGACGTCGGAGGGCTGGACGTCGGCGCCGCCCTGCAGCCGCTCGTAGAGATAGTCGAGCGCGCGCCGCGCCTGCTCCGCGGCGAGCGCCTCGCCGCGGATCTCGACGAGATTGCCGCGGGCCCGCGCGTCGATGCCGAGCCGCTGCTCGACAAGGGCGAGATGCTGGTCGAACTGCCCGAACAGGGCGCTCGCCAGCCGGTTGTTCTCGTAGGTGAGGACGATGTGCGCCATGTCCGAGGCGCCGGAGGCCGACGGGCCGCCCGAGCGGGGCATCTTCATGCGCTCTTTCTCATCTCCTCGGGGAAGGACGGGTGAGCCTCGACGCCTTGAGCGACGAGGGAGTTCGGCAGCGTCGAGGCGATGCGGGCGGTGACGATCTCGCCGACCGCGCCGGCATCGCCCGGCAGAACGACGGGCTGGAGGAAGGGCGAACGCCCCGCCATCTGGTTCGGCCGGCGGCCGGGCTTCTCGATCAGAACCTCGATGTCGCGCCCGACGAGGCTTTCGGCGAAGGCGTCCTGGCTCTTGCGGATCGCCGCCTGCAGCGCTTCCAGCCGCTCGGTCTTCACCGCCTCCGGCACCTGGGCCTCGAGGTCGGCGGCCGGCGTTCCGGGCCGGGGCGAATATTTGAAGGTGAAGGCCGAGGCGTAGCCGACCTCTTCCACGAGCCGCAGCGTCTCGGTGAAGTCGGCATCGGTCTCGCCGGGGAATCCGACGATGAAGTCGCCCGAGAGCGCGATGTCCGGCCGCGCCGCGCGGATGCGCTCCAGGAGGCCCAAGTACTCGGCCGCCGTGTGGCGCCGGTTCATGGCCTTCAGGATGCGGTCCGAGCCGGACTGCACCGGCAGGTGCAGGTAGGGCATCAGCTGACGCAGGTCGCGATGGGCGGCGAGGAGGTCGTCGTCCATGTCGCGGGGATGCGAGGTCGTGTAGCGCAGCCGCGCGATGCCCGGCACCCGTGCCAGACGCCGCAGGAGACCGCCGAGCCCGATGCGCCGGCCCGCCTCGTCCTCCGCCGCCCAGGCGTTGACGTTCTGGCCGAGCAGCGTGATCTCGCGCACGCCCGCAGCGGCCAGTCCCTCGGCCTCGGCGAGGATGCGGGCGAGCGGCCGCGAAACCTCCGCGCCGCGCGTATAGGGCACGACGCAGAAGGTGCAGAACTTGTCGCAGCCTTCCTGGACGGTGAGGAAGGCGGTGACGCCGCGGCTCGCGATCTGTGCACGGCTTTGGGCCGGCAGGTGCTCGAACTTGTCCTCGACGGCATAGTCGGTCTCGACCACGCGCTCGCCGCGGCGCACGCGCGTCAGGGCTTCCGGCAGACGGTGATAGGTCTGCGGGCCGACGACGAGGTCGACCACGGGCGCGCGCTCGATGATGGCGCGCCCCTCGGCCTGCGCCACGCAGCCGGTGACGCCGACCGTCAGCTCGCGCCCTGCCAGGCGGCGCTGCGCCTTCTCGACGCGCAGGCGCCCCAGCTCGGAATAGATCTTCTCCGCCGCCTTTTCCCGGATGTGACAGGTGTTGAGAAGGACGAGGTCGGCGTCCTCCACCCGGTCCGTCGCGACGTAGCCGTCGCGCGCCAGGCTGTCGCCCATGCGCTGCGAGTCGTAGACGTTCATCTGGCAGCCATAGGTCTTGATGAAGACCTTGCGGGCCGCGGCGCCTTCCGGAATGGACGGCGTTTTCGTGGATTCGACGGTCATCAGTCCTTTGCGTTCGCGTCGACGGCGGGCGGGCGGGGCACGGCCGGCGCGAGGCGGCGATCCGCTGGTATCAGATCCTGTATATCATGGGGAGGGCGGGGCCGCGCAAGCGCGGAACGGCGCGCCGGCTCGCCCTTCGCGGGAAGGCAGCGCCCGACGCCCTCGGCGAGGCTGTCGGAAAACATCGCCCTCACCCGCGCTTCGGCCTCGCGCGCGACCGCCTTGCGCCGGGTGCCGGCGGTGAAGGGAAGCGGCTCGCCGACCGAAATCTCGACGTCGACGGCCCCTTCGCGCAGGAAGGCGAGGAGGTGGGGCAGGAGGTCGAGGTCGCCCGTCCAGGCGGTCAGCGGCCGGCCGTATCGTCCGAGCGGCAGGCCGTTCGCGGCGAGATAGGCGACGGACACCGGCCAGACCTCGACGAGCGCCAGGTCGCCCGCGCGCAGCGCCGCCTCGGCCGCGCCGAAGAGCGAGGAGTTGAAGGGCCTCACCTCGTTGCCGTCCGAGGTCGTGCCTTCCGCGAAGAGCACCATGGCTTCGCCTGACGCGAGGCGCTCGGCCATGGCATTCGCCTGCCGTCCCGCTCCCGAGCGGTCGGCCCGGTCGACGAAGACGCAGTGCTGGAGCCGCGCCAGCCAGCCGAAGAGCGGCCAATCCCGCACCTCGGCCTTGGCGACGAAGGCGAGCTCGCCGAGGCTCCCGAGCGCCATGATGTCCGCCCAGGAGGAATGATTGGCGACGATCAGCGCGGGCCGGCCCCGGGGCGGCGGGGTGCCGCGCAGGCGGATCCGCAGGCCCGCGACCCGGCAGGCAACGCGGTGCCAGAGCCGCGGGATGCGCCGGGCGAGCGGGTGCCCGAGCCGCCGCGCGACGAGCTGCGGCGGCAGGAGCACGAGGGTCAGGGCCACGAGCGTCGCCGCGACCAGGGCGACCCGCAGGTTGGCGATCACGGTGCGGCGCCCGGGATGGCGGGGCCAGCTCGGCTCAGGCGAAGTCGCGGCGCAGAACGAGGGCGCTGGTGCGCTTGCCCGAGCGGTCGCTGTAATAGGCCGGCCGCCGGCCCACTTCCTCGAAGCGCAGGCGCTTGTAGAGCTTGAGCGCCGGCTGGTTCTCCTCGTCCACCTCCAGGAAGAGGCAGCGGGCGCGCTCGGCGTAGAGGTGCTGGAGCACGGCATCCATGAGCTGCCGGCCGATCCCCCGGCCGCGCAGGCGCTTGTCCACCGCGATGGTCAGGATCTCCGCTTCGTCGAGCGTCTTGCGGGCGAGAACGAAGCCGGCCGGCGGGGTGTCCGGATGACCCACCCGGCGCACCGCGAAGCCGAAGGAGCCTTCCTGGCCGAGCAGCGTCGCGAACTCTTCCGCGCTCCAGGGCCGGGCGAAGGCCTCGGAATGCAGCTCGGCGGCGGCGTCCGCATCGTTCAGCGTCAGCGGCGTCGCCATCAGCTCGCCGCTGCCGGCCATCAGGCCGTCGAAGAAGGACAGGGTCCAGACCCAGGGCAGGTACCAGTACACGAAACGACGACCCTCCCGCGTCATTCGCCCCTTTCGGGGCGGCTCTTCGACCGGTCCTCCAACCGGCCGACGCCAAATCTATGACAGGAAAGCGAACGTGGGAATAAGATCCGCGACGCAATCCGACGCGACCGGGCGCGGCCATCCCGCCCGGCCCTCAGGCGCGGGGCAGGGCGAAGCCGAGCTGGGGCTTCGCGTCCGCGCCGCGCAGATAGAGCGGCACGGGCGGCGCCGTGTCCGGCGCGCCGAGGCGGCGCGCGGCGATTCGCGCGACCGCGCCGATGCCGGGAACCGCCGCCGCGTCCTGCCGGGCGACGGCGGGGCCGAGGATCTGCGCCGCCAGCGCCGCGCCCGAGCCGACGGCGACGAGCCCGCCGCCCGAGCCGCCCGCCGCATCGACGAAGGCGGCGAGGTCCTCCGGTGCCACCGCCGCGGGCTCTCCCAGCGCCGCGCCGTCTGCGCCGAAGAGCGCGACGAAGAGCTCGCCCCGCCGGGCGTCGAGAACGACGAGAACCGGCTGGCTGTAACCGAGAAACGGTTCGGCGAGGGCTTCCAGGGTGGTCACGCCGAGAACGGGCCGGCCGACCGAGAGGCCGAGCCCCTTGGCCGCCGCGAGGCCGACGCGCACGCCGGTGAAGGAGCCGGGGCCGGTCGTCACCGCCACGGCGGCGAGGGCGCCGGGCGCGAGCCGCGCTTCAACGAGCAGCGCCTCGATCATCGGAAACAGCGCTTCGGCGTGTCCGCGCGCCATCGCCTCGCTCCGCTCGGCCACGACGCGCGAAGCGCCCGCGTCGAAAACGCAGGCGCTGCAGGCATCCCCGGCCGTGTCGAGCGCGAGGATCAGGACGGTCCCCTCCGGCATAGGCGGCGCGTCAGGCCGGCTCCATCGCCTCGACGGACTCGACCTCCGGCACGAAGTGGCGCAGCAGGTTCTCGATGCCGTGCTTCAGCGTTGCCGTGGAGGAGGGGCATCCGGCGCAGGACCCGCGCATGTTGAGATAGACCGTCCCGTCGCGGAAGCCGCGGAAGGTGATGTCGCCGCCGTCCTGCGCGACGGCGGGCCGCACGCGCGTGTCGAGCAGTTCCTTGATGGTCGCGACGATCGCCTCGTCGCCTTCCGCGAAGAACTCCTCGCCGACCTCCGCGCCGACCGCGGCCGATCCGACGGCGGACGCCGCCATCACCGGCCGGTTCGACATGAAATGCTCCATGATCGCCGCGAGGATCGCCGGCTTCAGGTGCGCCCAGTCGCCGCCCGCCTTCGTGACGGTGATGAAGTCGAAGCCGAAGAAGACGCCGGAAACGCCGTCGACGTCCAGGAGCCGGGCGGCGAGCCCGGACCGGCTGGCCGCGTCCTCGCCCTCGCGAAACTCGGCCGTGCCGCTTTCCAGCACGATCCGGCCGGGCAGGAACTTCAGCGTGGCGGGGTTCGGGGTCGCTTCGGTCTGGATGAACATGGCGCTCGTCTCGGCTCTTCGGGCAAAAACTCTCACCCCCGAGATAAGCGCCGCGGCCGGCCCCCGCAAGCAAGCGGCGTCGAACGGCCCGTTCAGCCCGTCAGCTCAACGCCTCGATCTCCTCGTCGGTGAGGCTCGCGGGAACCACGGTGACGGGAATCGGGAAGCTCGGCCCGCGGCCGGCGACGGCGGACACGAGCGGGCCGGGACCCTCCTTCGCGTCGCCCGCCGCGAGCACCAGGATCGCGATCTCGCGGTCGGCCTCGATGAGGGCGTGAATCTCCTCGGACACCTTGCCCTCGCGGACCACCAACTCGGGCTCGATGCCGATGCGCTCTCGGATGTCGTCGGCGACCTTGGCGAGCCGCGCATTGGCGGCCTCCTCGGCCTCGGCGCGCATGATCTTCTCGACGCCGATCCAGTGGCCGAAATCGCCCGGCTCGATCACGAAGAGGAACACCGCCCCGCCGCCGCTCGCCTTGGCGCGATAGGCGGCATAGGTCGCGGCGCGCACGCATTCGGTCGTCGCGTCGATGATCGCGAGGAATTTTCGCTTGCCGCCGGCGGCCCGGCCGATGCGCTTGGAAACCATGCCGCTACCCATGACAAAGTGCGGGGCGCCGGGCAATGGGGCGGCCGCGCTCCTCGCGCAGCCGCCTGTGCACGACGGCGAGGCTCAGTCGCCGAGAAGGCCGACGATCGAGCGGACGTCCTTCATGGTGCGGCTCGCGATCTCGCGGGCACGCGACGCCCCGTCGCGCAGCACGGCGTCGATCTCGGCGGGGTCGGCGAGGATGCGCCGCATCTCGCCGGCGATCGGCCCGAGCTTGTCGACCGCGAGGTCCGCGAGCGCCGGCTTGAACTCCGAGAAGGGCCGGCCGCCGAAATCGGCGAGCACCTCGCCCTTCGTGCGGCCCGCGAGCGCCGCGAAGATGCCGACGAGGTTGTCCGCTTCCGGCCGGCCGGCAAGGCCCGCGACCTCCGAGGGCAGGGCATCGGGATCGGTCTTGGCCTTGCGGATCTTCTTGGAGATCGCGTCGGCGTCGTCGGTGAGGTTGATGCGGGACAGGTCGGACGGATCCGACTTCGACATCTTCTTCGCCCCGTCCTTGAGGCTCATCACGCGCGTCGCCGGTCCCTCGATCAGCGGCTCGGTCAGCGGGAAGTAGCCGTTGACGACCTCCTCGCCCATGGCGATCTCGACCCCGATGCCCTTCTCGGCGATGCGGGCGGAATAGTCGTGGTTGAACTTCGCCGCGATGTCGCGGGCGAGTTCCAGGTGCTGCTTCTGGTCCTCGCCGACCGGCACGTGCGTCGCGCGGTAGACCAGGATGTCGGCGGCCATGAGGTTGGGGTAGACGAAGAGGCCGGACGAGGCGTTCTCGCGGTCTTTGCCGGCCTTGTCCTTGAACTGCGTCATGCGGTTCAGCCAGCCCATGCGGGCGACGCAGTTGAAGACCCAGGCGAGTTCGGCGTGCTCGGGCACCCGGCTCTGGTTGAAGACGATGTGGCGCTTCGGGTCGATGCCGCTCGCGATGAAGGCGGCCGTCACCTCGCGGATCGAGCGCTCCAGCTCGGCCGGCTCCTGCCAGACGGTGATGGCGTGGAGGTCGACGACGCAATAAATGCAGTCGTGGCTCGCCTGCAGCTCCACCCACCGCCGGATCGCGCCGAGATAGTTGCCAAGGTGGAGGTTTCCCGTCGGCTGGACGCCGGAGAACACCAGGGGCTTGAAGGCGGACATGGGGGAGGAACTCCTCGGGGGCGCCGGGTGGAAGCGGCGCCGGGCGATCTGAAACGGCGCCTTATCGGGCAAGCGCGACGATCGATCAAGGCGCCGCCCCTTGGAAGACGGCCCTCACCGTCATAGGTCGCCCGGCACGCCGCCAAGGACGAGGAACGGGACGGGCCATGGACACGCGCAAGATCGGCTTCACCGCGGACGGGGCCGCGATGGAGATCGGCACGGAGGAAACCGGATCGGGCGCGGCGGGCACGCTTCTGCTCCTGCCGGCGCTCTCCTCGATCTCCACCCGCACCGAGATGCGCCCGCTGATGGGGCGCCTGGCCGGCGCCGACTATCGCTGCGTCTCGACCGACTGGCCGGGCTTCGGCGCGGCGGCCAAGCCTCGAGCCGACTGGCGGCCGGAGCTCCTGTCGCAGTTCCTGGAGCGCTTCGTCGCCCAGATGCCCACCCCGCTGGAGGCCGTCGTCGCCGCGGGCCATGCCGGCACCTACGCGCTGCACCACCTCGCCGCGCGGCCCGCCGACGCCAAGCGCCTCGTGCTCCTCGCGCCGACCTGGCGCGGACCCTTTCCCACCATGACCGGGGGGACGCGCCCCTGGTTCGGGCGCGTGCGCGGCGCCGTCGACGCGCTCGGGCTCGGCCATCTCCTCTACGCGCTGAACCTGTCCGGCCCGATGGTGCGGCGCATGGCGCGCGCCCACGTCTATTCCGATCCCGCCTTCGTGTCCGAGCCGGCCCGTGCCCGCGAGAAGCGGGCCGTGGCCAAAGCCCCCGGCGCCCGCCACGGCTCGGTGCGCTTCGTCACCGGCGCGCTCGACCGGGTGGCGAGCCGCGAGGCCTTCCTCGACCTCGCCCGACGGTCGGGCCTGCCGATCCTTCTCGTTCTCGGCGAGGAAACGCCCCCGCGCTCGCGCGCCGAGATGGAGGCGCTGGCCGAACTTCCCAACGTCGAGACCGTGCGCCTGGAGACGGGTCGCCTGTCGGTCTACGAGGAGTTTCCGGAGCCCGTCGCGGCGGCGGTGCTGGCGTTTTTGGGGCGCTGAGCCGCAGCCGAACAGGACGCACCACCTCCAACCCTTCCACCTCGTCATCCCGGCCTTGCGCCGGGATCCATTCTAAATCGTCGGACGAGTTCACGGGGGTGGATCGGCGAGCGCCTGCCGCCCACCGGTTCTGCCATGACAGGCGCCGATGCATGGATCCCGGGTCAAGCCCGGGATGACGAAGCGGAAGAGTGCGGCGAGTGGAGGCGAGAAGGGAAGAGCGGTCGGCGCACCCGACTGCTCATTCCGCCGCCTTCGCCCGGCCGCGGCGGCCCTTGGCGAGCTTCATCAGCATCGAGCGGTCCACCGCACCGAAGAGGACGGTGCAGGCGAAGTAGACGGCCATGGCGGAGGCGACGAGAAAGGCGAGGGCGGCGAGCTGGCGGTGGAGGCCGGCGGCCGGCACCAGCCAGTCCGACAGGAGGTGGAGCTCGACGAGGAGAAGGGCGCCCATGGCGAGCGAGGCGAGGAGCACGAGGGCGCCGCGCTTCACCAGCGCGCGGTCGATCTCCCACAGGCCTCGCCGCCAGAGGCCGAGAAAGAGAAGCCCGGCGTTCAGCCAGCCGGCCAGCGTCGTCGCCAGCGCGATGCCCTGCTCGGCGTAGAACTGGAAGAGGACGAAAGAAAGCACCGTGTTCGCCACGGCCGAGACCAGCGTCGCGCGCATCGGCGTCTTGGTGTCCTCGCGGGCGAAGAAGCCGGGCGAGAAGACCTTGATGAGGACGAAGGCCGGCAGGCCCAGCGCGTAGAGGCCGAGGACGCTGGCCACCGCCGGCGTCGCCGTCGGGTCGAAGGCGCCGCGCTCGTAGATGACGCGGATGATCGGTTCGGGGATCAGGAAGAGGGCGACGGCGGCGGGCAGCGTCAGGAACAGCGCGAATTCGAGCGAGCGGTTCTGCGTGTGCTGGGCCTCGCGCAGGTGCCCCGCCTTCAGCGCGCGGGCGAGCTCGGGCAGGAGCACGACGCCGATGGCCACCCCCACCATGCCGAGCGGCAGCTGGTAGGGTCGGTCGGCATATTGGAGGATCGACACGGCGCCCGGCTTGAAGGAGGCGATGGCCTGGCCGACGAAGAGGTTGATCTGGGTGATGCCGCCGATGAGCGCGGCCGGGCCCGCGAGGATCAGGAGCCGCTTCAGGTTCTGCGTCCAGCGCGGGACACCGAGCGCCACCGAGAAGCCGGCTAGGCGCATCGCCGCGACGACGAGGGCGAGCTGCGAGACGCCGGCCGCGAGCACGCCCCAGCTCATGAGGTGGCCGATCGTCACCGTGTCCGCCCCGACCCAGTGCGCGTAGAGGAGGACCGCGATCAGGATGATGTTGAGGAGCGTCGGGGCGACGGCCGCGGCGAAGAAGCGGCGGAAGGCGTTGAGGATGCCCGACACCATCGCCATCAGCGACATGCAGGCGAGATAGGGGAACATGATGCGCGAGAGTGTGACCGTCAGGTCGAAACGCGTCTCGCAGGAGATCGCCTGGCGCCCTGTGTCGACCGTGTCGACGCAGACGGCGAGGCCCGGCGCGATGATCGTCCTCACCAGCGTCGGCATGAAGATCATCGCCAGCACGGTCAGGGTCGTCAGGACCACGAAGAGCGTCGAGAAGATCTCGGAGGCGAAGCGCTTGGCGCCGCCCTCGCCGTCGGACTCGAGCGAGCGGGCGAAGAGCGGGATGAAGGCGGCGTTGAAGGCGCCTTCCGCGAAGAGCCGGCGGAAGAGGTTGGGAAAGCGGAAGGCGAGGTTGAAGGCGTCCGCCACCGGGCCCACACCCAAAGCGGACGCCATCATCATCTCGCGGCCGAAGCCGAAGACGCGGGACAGGAGCGTCGCGCCGCCGACGGTCGCGAACTTGCCGAAGAGGTTCATGGGAAACTAGCTCGCGATGCCGAAGGCCTGGGGCGAGGGCATCGACCCCTGCGCCGAGAGTTCGCGCTCGGGCGCGTCGAAGACTTGGCTCAGGCGCCGCTCGATGCGCTCGGCCCGCGAAGCGCTCGTGACCTTCGCGCCGATGAGGTCGGTGACGTAGAAGACGTCGACCACCTTCTCGCCATAGGTCGAGATGTGCGCCGAGCCGATGTCGAGATTGAGGTCGGAGATCGCCGAGGTCAGGTCGCACAGGAGGCCCGGCCGGTCGAGCCCCTCGACCTCGATCACCGAGAAGCGGTTCGATACCTCGTTGTCGACGCGGATGCGCGGCGGCACGGGAAAGACCTTGGCGCCGCGCGAGGGCTTGCGGCGGGCGAGAAGCGTGGGGAGCTGGTCCTGGCCGGTGAGGAGGCGCTTCAGCGTGTCGCCGATGCGGCCCGCCCGGCGCAGCTCGTCCTCGTCGGTCGGGAATTCGCGGTTGACGGTGATGATGTCGAGCGCCCGCCCGTCGGTGAGGGTGAAGATCTGCGCGTCGACGATGTTGGCGCCCGCCGCGGCGCAGGCGCCGGCGAGCAGCGAAACGAGGCGGGGATGGTCGGGCACGATCACCGTGATCTCGGTGATCGAGCGGAAGGCGTCCGTGCGCGTCGCGGTCGAGAGCGCCGTGCGGTCGGTCGCGCCGCGGATCAGGGCAGCGTGGCGCACCTGCTCGTCGAGCGGCACGGTCAGGAAGTAGTGGCGATAGTGCAGGTCGAGATAGCTTTCCCGCTCCTCCGCCGGCCAGTCGGCGAGGCGCCCGGCAAGGCGCCGGCGGGCGTTCTCGTAGCGCTCCTCGCGCGAGGCGGGCGAGAAGCCGCCGGTCAGAACCGGCTCGGTCTCGAGGTAGAGCGTGCGGATGAGCTGGCCCTTCCAGCCGTTCCAGACGCCGGGCCCGACGGCCGAGATGTCGCAGACGGTGAGGATCGTCAGCAGCCGCAGGCGGTCCAGCGTCTGCACCCGCTCGGAAAAGTCGAGGATGGTCTTGCGGTCGTTGAGGTCGCGGTGCTGCGCCGTCATCGAGAGGGTGAGATGGTCGAGAACGAGCCAGGAAACGAGCTCGGTCTCGCGCTCGTCGAGGCCGAGGCGCGGGCAGAGCTCGCGGGCGATGCGGGCGCCCGCGACCGAATGGTCCTCCGGCCGCCCCTTGGCGACGTCGTGGAGGAGAAGCGCGACGTAGAGCGCTGTGCGGTCGCGGATCTGGTTGATGAAGGAGGAGGTCAGCGGCATCTCGGCCGCCTGCTCGCCCTTTTCCAGGCGCGACAGCATCGCCACCGAGCGCAGGAGATGCTCGTCCACCGTGTAGTGGTGGTACATGTTGAACTGCATCATCGCGACGATCTTGCCGAATTCGGGGATGAAGCGGCCGAGCACCCCGGCCTCGTTCATCCGGCGAAGGTGCAGCTCGGGATCGTTCCGGTCGGTCAGGACGTCGAGGAAGAGGCTGTTGGCCTCCTTGTTGACGCGCAGGTCCGCGTCGACGAGGCGCAGCGAGCGGCGGATGAGCTTCAGCGCGTCCGGATGGTATTCCAGCTCGTGGAGCGCCGCGAGCCGGAAGATGCGGATGAGGTTCACCGGATCGCGGTGGAAGACCTCGCGGTCGGCCACCGTGATGCGGTTGTTGTCGACGCGGAAGTCGAGAGTGCCGGGAATGTGCCGGGCGCGCCTCCGCAGCGAGAGCATCAAGCCTTTCAAGCGGCCCGGCGCGTCCTTGGCGTTCTCCTCCTCCAGCGCGGCGCAGAAGATGCGGGTGAGGTCGCCGACGTCCTTGGCGATCAGGAAGTAGTGCTTCATGAAGCGCTCGACGTCGCGAAGGCCCGGATGGGCGATGTAGCCGAGGCGCCGGGCGATCTCCGGCTGGAGGTCGAAGGACAGGCGCTCCTCGGCCTTGCCCGTGACGAAGTGGAGGTGGCAGCGCACCGCCCAGAGGAAGTCCTCGGCCTTGCGGAAGAGGCGCGCCTCGCGGGCCGAAAAGACGCCGAGCGCGACGAGGGCGGCGCTCGTGTCGACGCGGTAGTGGTACTTCGCGATCCAGAACAGGGTGTTGAGGTCGCGAAGGCCGCCCTTGCCCTCCTTGACGTTCGGCTCGACGAGGTAGCGCGTGTCGCCGCTCTTCTCGTGGCGCGCGTTGCGCTCGGCGAGCTTGGCGGCGATGAACTCCTGGCTCGTGCCCTTCACCACCTCCTCGTCGAAGCGGCGGCCGAGCTCGTCGAACAGGGCCTCGTCGCCGGCGATCAGCCAGCGCTCCAGGATGGCGGTGCGGATGGTGAAGTCGGAGCGCGAGAGCTTGATGCACTCCTCGACGTTGCGCGTCGCGTGGCCGACCTTGAAGCCGAGATCCCACAGGAGATAGAGCAGGTACTCCGCGACCTGCTCGCCCAGCGCCGTCTGCTTGTAGGGCAGGAGGAACAGGAGGTCGATGTCCGAGCCCGGCGCCAGCGTGCCGCGGCCGTAGCCGCCCACGGCCAGGATCGCCATGCGCTCGCCCGACGACAGGTTCGAGGCGTGGAAGACGTGGCGCAGGGCATAATCGTGGACGAGCCGGATCAGCGCGTCCTGGAGGGTGGCGAGGCGGCGCGCGCAGAGATAGCCGCCGCCGTCGACCTTGAGGCGCTCCTCGCATTCGCGCCGCCCCTCGCGCACGGCTTCCTTCAGGAGGGCGAGCACCGCCGCCCGCGCCTGCGGCGAGGCGCCGGCCGTGCCGTCCTCGCCGGCGATGGCCGCCATTCGCTGGCGCAGGAAGGGCTCGTCGAAGATGCCGGACAGGTCGATGGTCTCGTCGAAGGGCGCGGCGGACGGCGCCGACGCGTGGCGAGGATCGATCACGGTCGTGGACATCAAACCCTCAACACCGGCGTTCGGACGGGTGCGACGAACCCGGCGGCTCGTCGTGCGGACGGGCGCCTATAGCCCATTTGTCCCGCAGTCGCGAGGCGTTGGCCCCGCAAGGCCGTCGCCTCCGCCGAGGCCGCCGGGCAGAAAACCACGAGCGGGCTGAAGAAAGCAAAAACGGCCACTTCCGGGATGGGAGCGGCCGTCGTGGTCATTGGGTGGCTCGGGTGGCGCCCGCGACGGGGCGAGGAGGGGTCAGCGGATCTGCTGGCGGACGATCTCGTCGTTGCGGTCCATAAAGAAGCGCGAGCCGGGAACGCCGGTGCGAGGCGCGGTAGCGATGCCGTCACCGGCGGCATAGCCGTAGGCCCGGACCGTTCCCTGGCGCGTCGCGGATCCATCGGTCGCCGAGGCGGCGATGTTCTGGCGGACGAGTTCTTCGCGGCGGTCGCGATAATAGCTGGAGCCCGGGACCCGCTCGGCCTCGGTGCGCACGCTGACGGCGCTGCCGGTGGAGGCGGAAACGTCCTGGCGGGCGATCTCGTCGCTGCGGTCGAAGTAGTAGTTCGAGCCGGGGACCTGGGCGAAGGCGGAGGTCGAAGCAAGGCTTGCTACGGCAATGGCGGCGGCGCCGACGAGGTTCGAAATCTTCATGGCATTGGCTTTCTGTTGTCTGTCGCAGCGACGGGAGTTCCGAATCCGGCAACCCGGCGGCGTCGCTCGATGACAGCGATATGGCCTCCTTCCGATCCCGCATAAAGGCGCAGATCGTGAACGGTCCGTGCGCCCGCATCGCGGAACTTTCGGATGCTTCGTGCACAAACAGGCAGAATAAGCGAATGGCTCCATCATTCCCGATGCTTGGTCGACGCCGAGAGTCTCATGCCCCCGGCGCACGAACGCGAAAAAGGCTCCGGACCAGGGGTCCGAAGCCTTTCGTCACGCTTGTTTGAAGCAGGGCCGAAGCCCGCTTGTGCCGGTTACTGAGCGACCTGCTCGCGCTCCAGCGTCTCGGCGTTGTTCTCCTGCGAGGTGGAGCCGGGGACGTCCTGAGCCGTCGGGCTGGCGTCGGTCGGCAGCTCCTGCACCGAGCTGGTCGTGGCCGGATCCGTCGAGCCGTCCGGACCCACGGTCTGGCCGGTCGCGGCGGTACCGGCCGCGACAGCGGCGCGGTCGGCCTCTTCGCACTCCTGGATGCCGCTGTCCTGCGAGCCGACCGGGATCTGGCAGCCCGGGGTAGTGCTCGGCGCGTCCATGGCCATGCTGCCGGACTGCTCGGCGACGCCCTGGCGCTGCAGCGCCTCGGCGTTGTTCTCCTGGCTGGTCGAGCCGGGAACGTCCTGGTTGGTCGGGCTGACGGCGCTCTGCTGAGCATAGGCGGCGCCGCCGAAGCCGGCGGTGGCAAGAACGGTGGCGGCGAAGAGGGTCGAGAACTTCATCTTTACATTCCCCGGAGTTTGCATCGTTGGACCCCTAACGTGCCCTTTCCGAGAAGGTTGCTTGCCACCAAGACAAAATGTGTCGATTGCTTGACGCTCAGATGACGCCGTCCCGAGCCAGTCCTTTCAGGCGATAGAGCGCCTCCAGCGCCTCGCGCGGCGTCATCGTGTCCGGGTCGAGCGCGTCGATGGCCGGGCGCAGAGGATCGGTGCGGGCTGGCGGCGGCGCGGGCGTGGGCGCCGGGGCGGCGGCCAGTGCCGAGAACAGGGGCAGCTCGTCCAGCGCCACGCCGCGCTTTTCGCCGCGCTCGGAGCGTTCGAGATCGTTCAGGATCGTTCGTGCCCGCTCCACCACGACGGCGGGCAGGCCCGCCAGCCGCGCGACCTGGATGCCGTAGGAGCGGTCGGCGACGCCCGGCACGACCTCGTGCAGGAAGATCACCTCGCCCTCCCACTCCTTCACGCGCATGGTGGCGTTGCGCACCCGCTTCATGCGGGTGGCGAGCACGGTCATCTCGTGGAAGTGGGTGGCGAAGAGGGCGCGGCAGCGGTTCGCCTCGTGGAGGTGCTCGGCGCTCGCGAAGGCGATCGACAGGCCGTCATAGGTCGCCGTGCCCCGGCCGATCTCGTCGAGGATCACGAGGGCGCGCGGACCCGCCTGGTTGAGGATCGCGGCCGTCTCGACCATCTCGACCATGAAGGTCGAGCGACCCTCGGCGAGGTCGTCCGAAGCGCCGACCCGGCTGAACAGGCGGTCGACGACACCGATATGGGCGTGCTTGGCCGGCACGAAGGCGCCGATCTGGGCGAGAACGGCGATCAGCGCGTTCTGGCGCAGGAAGGTCGACTTGCCGCCCATGTTGGGGCCGGTGAGAAGCCAGATCGCGCCGGCGTCCCCGGCAGCGCCCCGCCCCTTCGCCCGGCTTGCTCCGGCGGGCGGCGACAGGTCGCAATCGTTGGACACGAAGCGCTGGCTCGATCCGCTCGCCCGCAAGGCGGCCTCCACCACGGGATGGCGACCGCCCTCGATCCGGAAGGCGAGGCTGTCGTCGACGCTCGGCCGCGACCAGTCCTCGGCGCTGGCGAGCTCGGCGAGCCCGGCCGCGACATCGAGCGCGGCGACCGCCGCCGCGCCCGCCTTTAAGGGCTCGGCCTGCGCGACCGCGAGGGCGGAGAGATGGGCGAAGGCGTCGAGCTCGAGGCGCAGCGCCTCGGCGCCGGCGCCGGCGATGCGGGTTTCCAGCTCGGAGAGTTCGAGCGTCGAGAAGCGCATGGCGGAGGCCAGGGTCTGGCGGTGGGTGAAGCGCGTGCCGTCCTCGCGCCCCATCAGGCCCGGCCCCTGTGCCTCGGGCACCTCGACGAAGTAGCCGAGGACGTTGTTGTGGCGGATCTTCAGCGAGCGAAGGCCCGTTTCCTGGGCGTAGCGCGCCTGCAGCGCGGCGATGACGCGCCGCGTATCGTCGGCGAGCGCCCGCGCCTCGTCGAGCTGCGGGATGGCACCCGCCGCCACGAGGCCGCCCTCGCGGGCGAGAAGCGGCAGGTCGTCGGCGAGGAGCCGGTCGAGCTCGGCCGCGAGCGTTTCCGGCAGGGCCAGAAGGGCCGCCAGCCCCTCCGCGGTCTCGGCCGGCAGATCGCCCGCTTTCCCGAGGATGTCCGCGAGGAGGCGTCCGCGGCTCAGCGCCTCGCGCAGGCAGCCGAGGTCGCGCGGGCCCCCGCGACCGAGCGCGAGGCGGCCGACCGCCCGCTCGATGTCGGGAAAGGATTTCAGCCCCGCCCGAAGCGCCGTTCGCAGGCCCCCGTCGCCGTGCAGCCGGGCGACGGCGCCCTGCCGCTCGGCGATGGCGGCCGTGTCGGTCAAGGGCGCGGCGAGGCGGGCGGCGAGAAGGCGGGCGCCCGCGCCCGTCAGCGTCCGGTCGATCACCGACAGGAGGCTGCCCGCCGTCCTGCCGGACGTCGTGCGCGTCAGTTCCAGCGAGGCGCGCGTCGCCGCGTCGATCAGCATGACGGCGCCCGGCTCGTGCCGGCGCGGGCGCGAGAGCGCGGGCCGGGCGGCGAGCTGCGTCTTGCCGAGATAGGCGAGGAGCGCGGCGGCGGCCGAGAGTTCGGCGCGCGGGAAATCGCCGAAGCCGTCGAGCGTGGCGACGCCGAAGAAGCGCGCCACGCGCTCGCCCGCCGTCGCCCCGTCGAAGAGGCTGGCGGGCTCGGGCCGGGCGATCGCGCGGAAGCGGCCGAGCGCGGCGGCGACCTCCGGGTCCGCGAAGACCGGGTCGGCCATGACGATCTCGCTCGGATCGAGCCGGGCGAGATCGGCGCCGAGCCGCGCGAGGTCGGAGGAGCCGGTCTCGAAGGAGCCGGTCGACAGGTCCGTCCAGGCGAGCGCGAACTCGGCCGCGGGGCCGGCCGGGCCGAGCCGGGCGAGCGCGACGAGGGCGTTGACGCGGCCGGGCTCGAGCAGCGCTTCCTCGGTGATCGTGCCGGGGGTGACGAGGCGCACGACGTCGCGCTTCACCACCGATTTCGCGCCGCGCTTCTTGGCTTCCGCCGGATCCTCGATCTGCTCGCAGACCGCGACGCGGTGGCCGAGCGAGATCAGGCGGCGCAGATAGTCGTCGGCATTGGCCACGGGCACCCCGGCCATCGGGATGTCCTCGCCCAGGTGCTTGCCGCGCTTGGTCAGCTGGATGCCGAGCGCCTGCGCGGCGACCGCCGCGTCCTCGAAGAACAGCTCGTAGAAGTCGCCCATCCGGTAGAACAGGAGGCAGTCGGGATTGGCGGCCTTGATCTCGATGTACTGCGCCATCATCGGCGTCGGAGCGGCGGCGGCGGGCGGAGCGGGCTTGGAAGGGCCGTCCGGCAGGTCGGCGTCGAGGAGTTCGCTCATGACGTCCATTTCGAGAACCCGTACTTTACGCGGAACGCAGCAGCTTGCATTAAAGCAGGAGTGCGGGTCGCCTCCAGCACCGGGGAGCGAAATCCCCGGAAGCTTGATGCCGGGTCGGTTGGTTTTCGGTCCGCGAGCGGCCATCTGTCCGCTTCACCTGCGGTTCATCCGCGATGCGCGACAGGTCGGGCGGGCGGCGCGGTGCCGGGATTTCGAGCGGCAGGCGCGGCGAATGCAAGGGCATGGATGTTCGATGACGAAACTGGCGATCTTCGCAGCGGCCCTGGGCCTCGCTTTGTCGGCCGCGGCGGCGGGGCCCGCCTGGGCGGCCGACAGCATCTACGATTACGCCGTGTCCCACCCCGTGCCGGATGCGGGCCTGGGCGTGCGGCCGACCATCGGCGATTCGGTGCCGCCCAACGTGCAGCTCCAGGTGCCGGACGGCGGCGGCCCTTTCGGCTACTTCTATTATGAAGGCCAGCCGATCATCGTCGACATGGCGACGCGCGCCGTGGTGCGGATCGGCCAGTAAGAGCCGGGTCGGGGGCCGGAGCCGGCGGGCATGGCCGCCGGCTCCGGAGAGCGTTCTCAGATCGAGGGCGTGCCGCGCTTGGGCTCGTCGCCGTCGCCTTCCGGCACGAGGCCTTCGAACAGCGCCGTCGAGAGGTAGCGCTCGGCGAAGGAGGGGATGATCACGACGATCGTCTTTCCCTCGAATTCCGGGCGGCGGCCGACCTCGATGGCCGCGGCGAGCGCCGCGCCCGACGAGATGCCGACCGGCACGCCCTCCAGCCGGGCGACGAGCCGGGCGTGGTCGAAGGCCGAATCGTTCGAGACCGTCACCACCTCGTCGTAGATCGAGCGGTCGAGGATCGCCGGGGCGAAGCCCGCGCCGATGCCCTGGATCTTGTGGGGGCCGGGATTGCCGCCGGACAGGACCGGCGAGGCCTCGGGCTCCACGGCGACGATGTGGAGGTTCGGGTTGCGGCTCTTGAGGACCTGCCCGGTGCCGGTGATCGTGCCGCCCGTGCCGATGCCCGACACGAAGACGTCGACCTGGCCCTTGGTGTCGTTCCAGATCTCCTCGGCCGTGGTGACGCGGTGGATCTCGGGATTGGCCGGGTTCTCGAACTGCTGCGGGATCACCGCGTCGGGGATCTCGGCGACGAGCTCCTCGGCCTTGGCGATCGCGCCCTTCATGCCCTTCGGCCCCTCGGTGAGGACGAGGTCGGCGCCGAGCAGCCGCAGCATCTTGCGCCGCTCGACCGACATGGTCTCGGGCATGGTCAGGATCAGCCGGTAGCCCTTGGCGGCGGCCGCGAAGGCGAGCGCGATGCCGGTGTTGCCCGAGGTCGGCTCGATGAGCGTCGTCTTGCCCGGGACGATGCGCCCCTGCGCTTCCAGCGCTTCCAGCATGGCGACGCCGATGCGGTCCTTCACCGAGGCGATCGGATTGAAGAATTCGAGCTTGGCGAGAAGCGTCGCCTTCACGCCCTTGTCGGCGGCGAGCTTGTCGAGGCGCACCAGCGGCGTGTCGCCGATCGTGTCGAGAATGGAGTCGTAGATGCGCCCGCGGCCCTTCGTGCGGGCGGCGGAGGACTCGTTGAGGCTGTCCATGCTGGGCACTCCCTGTACGTATCGCGCGGTGGTCGAAGCGAAGATCGGGCGCGGAGTCTAATCGGCCGACGGCACCCCGCCAGGAACGGGCATGCCAAAGGTGGCCTCCGGAGGGAAATGGATTTCTCGCGAGGACGGGCAGATCCGGCCGCGAGCAATCCTTCCGACCCGTTCGTTCGAAATTTCCCTTTTGGATTAGGTGCTTCTTAGATCGCCCGTGGCAACCCTTCCTAAGATCCAACCGCTCGGACGTTGTGAAGACGGCAGCTCGCAACTGGAGAATACGGTGACAGAACCTAGAGATATGGTGAAGACGATGGCCGGGGAGTTCGCGCTCCTCGCCCTCTGCCTCGCAGCAATCTGCGGAATCGCGGCCTACTACGTCTTCGAGGATTTCGGCGCCCAGGTGGTGGGCCTCGCCATGGGATTCGGCGTCCTCTGCGCGGGCTTTGCGGCGCTGCCGCTCGGGGCGCTGGTCTTCCTGCGCCTCAACAGCCTGGTGCGCGCCAACCGCGTCCTCGCCACCGCTGCCACCACCGACCGGCTCACCAACCTTCTCAACCGGGCCACCTTCGTGTCGAAGGTGCAGAAGGAGCTGCGCCAGATCCGCGGGCAATACAGCGAGTTCACGGCCTACGCCCTTCTCGTCGTCGACGCCGACCACTTCAAGCGGATCAACGACCAGCTCGGCCATCCCGTGGGCGACGCGGCGCTTCGGGCGATCTCCAACGTCGTGCGCCGCTCGGTGCGCACCAGCGACGTCGTCGGGCGCCTGGGCGGCGAGGAGTTCGCCGTGTTCCTGCGCGGCGTCGACCGTCCCGCGGCGATGCTCGTCGCCGAGCGCCTGCGCCGGGCGGTGGAGAAGGTCGAGATCGGCGAGGGCGCCCTGGCGCGCCGCCTGTCCGTCAGCATCGGCGGCGTCGCCTTCACCTCGGGCGAGAGCTTCGAGCGGCTCTACGAGATCGCCGACGCGAACCTCTACCGCGCCAAGGAAGGGGGCCGGAACCGCGTCGAGATCCACGCCCTCGCCGAGCCGCCGGTGATCGTCGACAATCGTCTCCTGCACCGCCGGGTCGTGCCCGGACGCGCCTGATCCCCTCCGGCCGTCAGGCGAGGGGCGGGGGCTCGGCGGGCGAGGCGACGGGCGGCGCCGGCTCGCGGCGGAAGCGGCGGCGCCAGCGGCCGGCCGCGTGCCCGGCGACGATCCAGTAGACAAGGGCGAAGGACAGGCTCGCCACCACGATCGCCGTTTGGACGCTGAGCGCGGGCGGGCGCGTGCCGTAGGCGGCGAGCGACAGGACGATTCCGCCGAGAAAGCCGGCCGCGACGTGGAGCAGGATCGACGACAGGCCGAGAACCTCCGTCGCCACCATGAACACCGCCCAGGGCAGGAGCACGACCGAGCCGATCTGCGCGACCTGGGCGAGGAAGCCGACGGCGAGTTCGGCGAGGTAGGCGGGGTCGCTCGCCGCCAGCGCACCCGGGTCGAGAAAGGGCCAGAGCAGCGCGAACGCCGCCGCGACCGTCGCGGCGATGAAGCCGAGCGGGATCAGGAACAGGAAGCGGAACAGCGTCGCCATGGCGTCAGGCGGGTCGGAGCGCGGACGGACGCGCGGCGAGCCAGTCGAAGCGG
Organism: Antarcticirhabdus aurantiaca; assembly: GCF_009765365.1. Taxonomy (GTDB): domain Bacteria; phylum Pseudomonadota; class Alphaproteobacteria; order Rhizobiales; family Rhizobiaceae; genus Antarcticirhabdus; species Antarcticirhabdus aurantiaca. The sequence continues at coordinate 124,221 of NZ_VTOM01000006.1, read as the reverse complement.
GCCGCGGCATAGGTCCAGCCGGCAACCGCGCCGCTGAGGACGATGCAGACCGGCCCGACCCAGGAGGGAGCGCTTCCAAGCCAGAGCGAGGACGCCAGCCCGTTCCCCGCGCCCAAGGCGGCGCCGAGGACGCGGGATGCGCCGCGCCATTCCAGGAGGACGATCGCGACGACGGCCAGCGGCGCGGCCCAGAAGGCGATCAGGGCGGAAACGAGCACGATGATCGGCAGGATGGCGAGGATCCGTTCGCCGATCCCGCCCACGAGGTCCGGCGGCATGTGCGGCACGGCGCCAGAGAGCCGATCAGCCAGAAGCCCGATGCCTAGCAGGAGCGGGATCAGCGTGAAGCCCGCCGCCAGACAGGCGCAGACATAGGCGCCCGCGATCCGCAGGAGGCGGACGAGGATCGGCACGCCCGCCCGCTCCCGTCAGGCTTGCGCGACGGCGTCCGCCGCCAGCCGCTCGCTTTTCTTCATGCGCTCGGTCTCCGACTTCAGCTGACCGCAGGCGGCGAAGATGTCGCGGCCGCGCGGCGTGCGGATCGGCGAGGCGTAGCCGGCATCGTTGACGAGGTCGGCGAAGCGCTCGATCTGGTCCCAGTCCGAGCACTCGTAGGGCGAGCCCGGCCAGGGATTGAACGGGATCAGGTTGATCTTGGCCGGAATGCCCTTGAGGAGCCGCACCAGCTCGCGCGCGTCGGCGAGGCTGTCGTTGATCCCCTTCAGCATCACGTATTCGAAGGTGATGCGCCGCGCATTGGACAGGCCCGGATAGGCCCGGCAGGCGGCGAGGAGCTCGTCCAGCGGATACTTCTTGTTGATCGGCACGAGGACGTCGCGCAGATCGTCGCGGACGGCATGGAGCGAGATCGCCAGCATCACGCCCATCTCGGCACCGGTCTTCGGGATCATCGGCACGACGCCGGAGGTCGAGAGCGTGATGCGGCGCTTGGAGAGCGACAGCCCGTCGCCGTCGCTCGCGACGGCGAGCGCTTGGCGGACGTTGTCGAAGTTGTAGAGCGGCTCGCCCATGCCCATCATCACGACGTTCGACACGAGGCGGCCCTCGCTCGGCACGATCGCGCCGGCCGGCGTCGCCGCGTCCGGGAAGTCGCCGAGGCGCTGGCGCGCGGCGATCACCTGTCCGACGATCTCGGAGGGCTCGAGGTTGCGCACGAGGCGCTGCGTGCCGGTGTGGCAGAAGGAGCAGGTGAGCGTGCAGCCGACCTGGGACGAGACGCAGAGCGTGCCGCGCCCTTCCTCGGGAATGTAGACGGTCTCGATCTCCACCGGGCGGCCGGCGCCGCGGGCGGGAAAGCGGAACAGCCACTTGCGCGTGCCGTCCACCGAGATCTGCTCGGACACGATCTCCGGCGCTTCGAGCGTGAAGGCGTCGGCGAGGGCGGTCTTCATGTCGCGCGACACGTTGTTCATCGCGTCGAAGGAGGCGACGCCGCGGACATAGAGCCAGTGCCAGAGTTGGCTGGCGCGCATGCGCCGCTGCTTCTCCGGCACGCCGATCGACGCCAGCGCCTCCGCGAGGCCATCCCGGTCGAGCCCGATCAGCGAGGGCTTCTCGCCGGCGGGCGCGAGCGGCGCCGCGAGGACGGCCGCGGGAACGCGCGGGCGCGCGCTGGCCGGAACGGTGAGGTCGAGGGAGAGCGCCATGCTTCAAAGGTCCTTCGCGCCCACGCCGCGATCCTGTGGCGGGGTCTTATCGGTTCGGATCAGCGCAGGAGGTGCCCGTCCGGGACGCCCGGCCGGGCGCGCCGTGGACGCGCCGTCGCGCATAATCTGGCTTCAGGTCCCTGCACATGCGCTTTTCGGGCGGTTTTCGCAAGACTCGGCCTCGATCGCTCCAAGTCGAAGAATGCCGATCACGCGATATCAACTCGGCGGCATGACGCTGCGAGCATGGACGCGATCGCCGAAGTCTCCGGAACGACCCTGCCGCTCGAGCCCTTCATCGTCGCGACGACGCGAGCCAACGAATGGCGCGGACGCTGCATCGACGTCTTCAGCCGGACCGAGGCGGCGGTTGCGAAGACCCTTGCTGCGATGTCGCACTGTCCCCATCGCGGTGGACAGGTTGCCCTGCCTCATCTCGTCGGCCAACGCTTCGAGGCCCTTGCCAGCGCGATTGCGTCAAGCGGTCCGTTTCATCGCGAAGGCGCATGCGCCGCGGAAGCGCTCGAACGGTTCCGCGAACATGATCGCCTACGCCCCGCCCTGTGCCACGGCGTCGGTCACATCACTCTGGACGGCCGAGGACGATGGACGTTGGTTCTGCGCTTCGCGGCGTTTCGCGGTGGAAAGCTTGCCGACGAGCTGGTTGTCGTGACGCAAGCCGAGGCCGACGACGTCCTCGATGACCTGACGCGCACCTCCCAGGTGCTTTCGAGCCGTCTCGGGAACCTTCGCGGAGCTTTGTCCGCGAAACAGGACTGATCGACGGAAACGAAGAAAGGCGCCGGGATCGCCGGCGCCTTCCTGCAAATGCCTGGGGCGAGTGCGCTTACCGGCAGGTGCTGATCGACTTCAGCGCGGCGGTGACGCCGGCGAGCGAGTACTTGTAGCTGGTCGGGGTGCCGCGTTGCGACGTCGCCTGCACGGTCATCGCCTTGCCGTTGCGCAGCGCCGCCACGAGCTGGGGCTCTTCCGCCGCGTTCTCCATCCAGGCCGACTCGCCCTTGGTGAACAGCGCGTACTTCTTGCCGTCGATGTCGACGTTGACCTTAGAGCCCTCGCGCAGCGGGTAGCCCATCACGACCTGCGGCTCGAAGGACACGTTCTGGCCGGGCTTCTGGGACACGAGGAAGAAGATGTCGCCGTGGTCGACGCTCGCCGGCGACTTCTCGGTCGGCTGCGAGAGGATGTAGCAGACCTTGCCGCCGGCCGCGTCGTAGGAATAGCTGCCCCAGGCGTTGAACTGATTGATGCGCGTCGGCGTCTGCGCGGCGCTCGCCAGGCTCGACATGATCAGAATGGCCGCCGTCGCCGAAAACACCTTCCTCAACATGGGGGTCCCCGCTCTCCGCTCGTTCTCGATGACATGCCCGCGCCCCGACTTGCCCGCGAGGGCGGTCCGGGCCAGGCCTTTGCTGCATTTCAACAGGAAGGTCTTTACCCGCGGTTAACGACGATCCGACGTCGCCGCGGAGGTTCCGACCGCAGATCCCGCAGACGAGCGGGCCCGCGGGATCCCCGGGGCCGTGGCGAAACGGCATCGCATCCTGATTAAAATGCGCGAGGTTACGGTCAAGCGAACGAAGGTGGCGAGAGTTGGGCGCCGTTTCGGCTCGGTGGCCCTCAGGCCTCGCGCATCTCGGCCAGCGTTTCGCGCGCCCGGTCGTAGTGCTCGGGCCGGATGTTGTCGTTCACGGTGCGAAAGGCGGCGAGCAGCACCGCCGCGTCGTCCACGAAGCCGAGGCCGAACAGGATGTCGGGCACGAAGTCCATCGGCAGGACGAAATAGGCCAGGGCGGCCAGCAGGATGCCCCGGGCCGCCGGCGGGGTCCGGGGGTCGGTCGCGCAGTAGAAGCTGGCGACGACGTCGTCCATGAAGGGAATGCGCGACAAGGCGCGCTTGGCCGTCGCGAAGAAGGTGCGCCGGACCCGCGCCTCCTGGCGCGACTGTTCCTCCGGGCTTCCCGGCACGAGAATCTCGCCAACCGTTTCCGCGTCGATGACGTCGGTTCCCGTGGCTCTCGGCTCGCTCATCTCGGCTCCTCGCGAACGGGCGCCGGTTCCTGCCGCCGGACGCCATGCTGGCGCGGCGAAGATGGGTCGCGCCGCCCGGCGGAACAAGCCCGCCGGGGAGAAGCCGAGGAGCGAGGGGCCGCCTCAGCGCGGGGCGAGGTGGGCGCCGGCCTGGATCGGGGCGCCGCCCGTCCGCGCCGGCGTGCCGGACAGACGGAAGGCCTCCTCGATCACGTAGGGACCGCCCCCGACCGACTCGCGCGAGGAATACAGAACGAAGCGGTCGACCTTGAAGGGCGGCGTGCGGAAGTTCGCGCGGCCGTCGAGGTAGCGCGCCACCTCGGCGTCCTTGGGGTTGCGCAGGCGCGCCAGCGTGACGTGCGGCGTGAAGCGGCGGGGATCGGCCGGCAGGCCGGGCCGGCGCACCGCCCGGTCGGCCTCGGCCTGGAGCGCTTCCAGCTCGGGCGAGGCCTCGACGCCGGCATAGACCGAGTGGGGCTTCTTGGTGCCGAAGCTGCCGACGCCCTTGAGGGCGATCTGGAAGGGCGCGCGCACGATCCGGTCGAGCGAGGCCACGACCTCGTCAGCGAGGCGCGCCTCGACGTCGCCGATGAAGCGAAGCGTCAGGTGGTAGTTCTCCGCGTCGATCCAGCGGGCGGAGGCGAGGCCGCCGCGCAGGAAGGACAGGGACAAGGCGGCATCGCGTGGGATTTCGAGGGCGACGAACAATCGGGGCATCTCAGCGTCCTTTCGCGGGCCAGCTCTTTGGTAGGATGTTCACCTCGGCGAGGCGGTTTCAAGAACGCAGACACCTCGCGACCGCACTCGTCTTGTGCATAAGGCTCGCGATGGTGAATCTCGCGGCGCCACGATGCGAGGCTGGCACTCGAAGGCGGCGCGAGGCTGGCCGCTCAGCCGGCTCGCGGCGCCGCGCCGAGCGCCTGCAGCTCGCGGTCGACCGCCGGCAGGATGCGCTCCACGATCACGGCCACGCCGCGGGCATTGGGATGCATCGCGTCGTCCTGGTTGAGGTCGCTCACCGCGGCGACCCCGTCGAGAAAGAAGGGATAGAGCGCAACGCCGTACTTCTGCGCCAGCTCCGGATAGATGCGGTTGAACGCTTCGCCGTAGCCCCCGCCCATGTTGGGCGGGGCGATCATGCCGGCGAGAAGGACGCGCGTGTTCGGGCGGGCGGCGAGACGCCCCAGCATGGCGTCGAGGTTGCGGCGCACGACGTCCGGCGACACGCCGCGCAGCGCGTCGTTGGCGCCGAGCTCCAGGATCACGAGGTCGGCGCTCTCCGGCACCGACCAGTCGAGCCGCGCGAGGCCGCCCGTCGTGGTGTCGCCCGACACGCCCGCATTGACGACGCTCGCCTCGTAGCCGCGCGACCGCAAGGCCGCCTGGAGCTGCTCGGGAAAGGATTCGCCCGGCCCGACGCCGAGCCCGGCCGAGAGGCTGTCGCCGAAGGCCACGACCTCGATCGGCCGCGTTCCTTGCGCGCTCGCCGAGGGCGCGCCGAGCGCCAGCGCCAGCCATGACAAAAGCGTCAGCACGGGAAAAAGCGATTGGAAGCGCTGCATGGAGAACCCATCTTTCGCTCGGCCGCGTCGCCGGCCGTGAAGAACGACTATCCGATATAGGAAGGCAGTGCCCGTGGCGGAACCGGCGATCCGATTGCGTAACGTCCACCTCACCCTCGGGCAGGGGCGCTCCTCCGTTCACGTCCTCAAGGGTGTCGACCTCAACATCGCGCGCGGCGAGAGCGTCGGCATCGTTGGCCCTTCGGGCTCGGGCAAATCGACGCTGCTGATGGTGCTCGCCGGCCTCGAGCGCGCCGACGAGGGGCTCGTCGAGATTGCCGGCCAGTCGCTCGGCGGCATGACCGAGGACCAGCTGGCGAGCTTTCGCGGCCGCCATATCGGCATCGTCTTCCAGTCCTTCCACCTCATCCCCAACATGACCGCGATCGAGAACGTCGCGGTGCCGCTCGAACTGGCCGGCGTTCCCGACCCCTTCGAGCGCGCGGCGCGCGAGCTCGGCCTCGTCGGCCTGTCGGAGCGGCTGGAGCACTATCCCGGCGAATTGTCGGGCGGCGAGCAGCAGCGCGTAGCGCTCGCCCGGGCGCTCGCCATCGAGCCCGACATCCTCATCGCCGACGAGCCGACGGGGAACCTCGACTCCGAGATCGGCCGCCAGGTCGCCGACCTCCTGTTCTCCGAGCAGACGCGCCGGCGCACGACCCTCGTCCTCGTCACCCACGACGCCCAGCTCGCCGCCCGCTGCGATCGCGAGATCAAGGTGCGCACCGGCGAGATCCACGACGACGGGGGTGCCCCGCGCGCGGTTCTGCCGCAGCATGTCGACCGGCACGTGCGCGCCCTGGAAGCCGCGCCCGAATGACGGCCGTCGGCTCCACTCCGGCCGGCGAGGCCACCGCGCCCTCCGCCTTCGCCGCCCGGCGCGCCCGCCTCCTCGGCGACCTGCGCCTCGCCGCCCGCTTCGCCATGCGCGAGATGCGCGGCGGCTTGTCCGGCTTCTGGATCTTTCTCGCCTGCATCGCGCTCGGCGTCGGTGCGATCGCCGCGGTCGGCTCGGTGTCGTCCATGATGACCGAGGGCATCGCCCGCGAGGGCCGTGCCATCCTCGGCGGCGATCTGCGCCTGTCGCTCGTCCAGCGCGAGCCGGGGGAGGCGGAGATCCGCTCCCTGGAAGCGCTCGGGGATCTGTCGCGCTCGGCGACGCTGCGCTCGATGGCCCGCCTGCCGGACGGCACCAACCAGGCGCTCGCCGAGGTGAAGGCGGTCGACGGCCTGTATCCGCTCTTCGGGGCGGTCGCGCTCGATCCCGAAGGCCTGACGCTCGAGCAGGCGCTGGCCGAGCGCGACGGCGTCTTCGGCGCGGTCGCCGCCCCCGAATTCTTCGAGCGCCTCGGCCTGCGGCCCGGCGACCGCGTGGCGCTCGGCTCGATCGAGGTCGAGCTGCGCGCCCGCCTCCTGAAGGAGCCCGACCTCCTGTCCGACGGCTTCGCCTTCGCCCCGCGCCTCATGCTGTCGCGCGAGGCGCTCGCGGCGAGCGGCCTCGTCCAGCCGGGAAGCCTCGTCCAGAACATCGTCAAGCTGCGCCTCGCCGAGGGCGCTCCGCCGGCTTCCGAGGTCGAGGACACGTTCCGCGAGCGCTTTCCGGACGGCGGCTTCAACATCCGCACCTCGGACGAGGCCGCCCCCTCGCTCCAGCGCAGCATCGACCGCTTCGCGCAGTTCCTGACCCTCGTCGGCCTGTCGGCGCTCATCGTCGGCGGCGTCGGCGTCGCCAACGCGGTGAACGCCTATCTCGACAAGAAGCGGGCGGTGATCGCCACCTTCAAGAGCCTCGGAGCGGGTGGCATCCTCGTATCCACCATCTACCTCATCCAGATCATGACGCTGGCCGGCGTCGGGGTGCTGGCCGGCCTCCTGATCGGCGCGATCGCGCCCTTCATCGCCTCGGGCTTCATCCAGCGCTTCGTGCCGGTCGCGGCCAATGCCGGCTTCTATCCGGGCGCTCTGACCGTATCCGCGCTCTTCGGCCTCCTCACCGCGCTCGGCTTCGCGCTCCTGCCGCTCGGACGCACCCGCGACGTGCCGGCGACGGCGCTGTTCCGCCAGGCCGGCATCACCCGCTCCCCGCGCCGCATCCGCTGGGCCTATGCCGGCGGCGCGCTCGCGGCGGCGCTCGCCGTAGCGGGCCTCGCGATCGGCCTCGCCAACGACAGGATCGTCGCGCTGGTCTTTCTCGGCGGCACGATCGTCGCCTTCGGGGTGCTGCGCCTCGTCGCCTGGGGGCTGGCGGCCGGTGCCGCCAAGCTCCCGCGCGTGCCCTCGACGCCGCTGCGCCTCGCCGTCGGCAACATCCACCGGCCCGGGGCGCTGACGCCCTCCGTGGTGCTGTCGCTCGGGCTCGGCCTGACGCTTCTCGTCACCCTCGCGACCATCGACCACGACCTTCGCCGCGAGATCGGCACGAACCTCGCCTCGCGCGCGCCGGACTTCTTCTTCGTCGACATCCAGAACACCGAGATCGAGCCTTTCGGCGCGGCCATCGCCGAGCTCTCGCCGGGCTCGACGCTGGACACCGCGCCGATGCTGCGCGGGCGCATCACGGCGCTGAACGGCGAGGACGTCGCCAAGATGGAGGTGCCGCCCGAAGGCGCCTGGGTGCTGCGCGGCGACCGCGGCATCACCTATTCCGCGACCCTTCCCGAGGGGGCCTCGCTCGCCGATGGCGAATGGTGGCCGGCCGACTATGCCGGCGAGCCGCTGGTGTCCTTCTCGGCGGAGGAAGCGGGCGAGCTCGGCCTCACCGTCGGAGACACGGTGACGGTGAACGTTCTCGGCCGCTCCATCACCGCGAGGATCGCGAACCTGCGCACGGTGGAGTGGGAAACCCTCTCGATCAACTTCGTGATGGTGTTCGATCCCGCCGCCTTCGCGGGCGCGCCGCATTCCTGGCTCGCCACCCTGTCGGCGCCCGACGAGGCCGATCCCGCCGCCACCGAGCGGCGCGAGCAGGCGCTCGTCAACGGCATCACCAACCGCTTCCCGGCGGTCACCACGGTGCGCGTGAAGGAAGCGCTCGACCAGGTGAACGGCCTCGTCGCCCAGCTCGCCACCGCCATCCGCGCGGCGGCCGCGGTGGCGCTCGTGTCCTCGGTGCTCGTCCTGTCGGGAGCGCTCGCGGCCGGCTCGCGCGGCCGGATCCACGATGCCGTGGTCCTGAAGACGCTGGGAGCGACGCGGGTGACGCTGATCCAGGCCTTCGCGGCCGAATACATGCTGCTCGGCCTTTTCACCGGCGTCTTCGCCGTCGGTGCCGGGGCGCTCGCGGCCTGGTTCGTCGTCGAGCGGATCATGGAGCTGCCCTTCGTGTTCGACTGGACGGTGGCGCTCGTGACCCTCGTCGTGTCCCTGGTGCTCACCGTCGCCTTCGGGCTCGTCGGCACCTGGCGCATTCTCGGGCAGAAGGCGGCGCCCGTCCTGCGCGAGCTCTAAAAGGGGCGGGCGGAGGGCCGCTCCTAACGAAAGGTTCACCGTATCAGGGCCGAAACGGTTGGTTCGCCGCCCGTTTCGCCCTTGTGCGCGTGCCCGCCCCTTCGCATATTGATCGCAGGAACTGCTGGAGTCCCGCCAGCGGCGCCTCCGGGTCCCGGCACGGGACCCGTGGACACCGGACGGGACGCGCAGAAAGGGATTTTGTCCATGGCTGACTATCGCAACACCGGCGCGCGCACCGTGCCCGTTGCCGGAAGCCGGGTCGACGCCTCGATCGACCAGGGCCTCCGGGCCTACATGCTGAAGGTCTACAACCTGATGGCCGCGGGCCTCGCGCTCACGGGCGTCGCGGCCTATGGCCTGTTCTCGGTCGCCACCACGAGCGATCCGAACCAGGCCGTCGCTCAGATCAACGACACGCTGCTCACCTCCACGGGCGTCGCGATCTACCAGTCGCCGCTGCAGTGGGTGCTGATGCTGGCGCCGCTCGCCTTCGTCTTCTTCCTGTCGTTCCGCGTGCACAAGATGAGCGTCGGCGCGGCCCAGGCGACCTTCTGGCTCTACGCCGCGCTGGTCGGCCTGTCGCTGTCCTCGATCTTCATCATCTTCACGCCCGACTCGATCGTGCAGACCTTCTTCGCGACCGCCGCCGCCTTCGGCGCGCTGTCGCTCTACGGCTACACGACGCGCCGCGACATCTCGGGATGGGGCTCGTTCCTGTTCATGGGCGTGATCGGCATCATCATCGCCTCGCTCCTGAACATCTTCATCCAGTCCGACGCGCTGGCCTGGGCCGTGTCGATCATCGGCGTCCTGGTCTTCGCCGGCCTGACCGCCTACGACACCCAGCGCATCAAGGAGATGTACTATGTCGGCGACGACGCGGCGGTCGCGGGCCGCAAGGCCGTGATGGGCGCGCTGACGCTCTACCTCGACTTCATCAACATGTTCATGTTCCTCCTCCAGCTCTTCGGCAACCGCGAGTAAGCGGCGCCGAAAACCCGGTGGAATCCATGCGCGGGGCGGCCTTCGGGCCGCCCCGTTTCGTTTGCCCGGGAGCCTTGCCCGGCGAGAGCGCATTATCCCGCCGGCAAGCGTATCCGCTTCGCCCGTAAATGCTCTAATGTTCGCCCCATGAGCGCCTTCACCATCCGCGACGCCGAAGCCGGCGACATCCCGACCATCACCGCCATCTACGAGGACGAGGTGCTGACCGGCACCGCGACCTACGAGCTCGATCCGCCCGACGAGGAGGAGATGGGCCGCCGCTTCCAGTCGCTGAGGGGCCAGGGCTACCCCTATCTCGTCGCGGCCGGACCCAATGGCGCGGTGATCGGCTACGCCTATGCCGGTCCGTTCCGGGCGCGGCCGGCCTATCGCTGGACGGTCGAGGATTCGATCTATCTCGCCCGCGCGGCGCGCGGCCAGGGCGTCGGGCGCGCGCTCCTCACCATCCTCGTCGAGCGCTGCCAGGGCCTCGGCTTCCGCCAGATGATCGCGGTGATCGGCGGCGCGAACAATCACGGCTCCGTCCGGGTCCACGAGCGGGCCGGCTTCGCCCATGTCGGCGTGCTGCCCGGCTCCGGCTTCAAGCTCGGCGGCTGGGTCGACACCGTGCTGATGCAGATGCCGCTCGGCGACGGCAAGGACACGCTGCCGGACGAGTCGCGCTATCCCGGCACGTTGGGCTGAGAAAGCGGGCGTCGTCGCGACGCCCGGCATCCGCAGCGCCAAGGAGCCGAGTCCGTCCGCCCGACCTCGTTTCCGTCGGAGCGAGGTGCCGGCGCTAGCGTCCGCCGCGCTTGTGGGCCCAGGACAGGATGAACGCTGCCGGAACGGCCACCGCCAGTCGGCCGAAGGAGATCGGCTCGGGGCGGCGCTCGCCGCGGGTCCGTGCCGGGGCCGGCTCGCCGTCGCGGTGGGCCCCGCCCTGCGACCGGTCGGCGAGGTCGTGGTCGGGATCGGCGCCGCCGGCGATCCGGTCGGCCATCGTCGCGCCGCGCCGGCCGAGGCGCTCCTCGCGGCCCGTAGTGGAATCGCGCGCGGTCTGGTGCTCCAGTTCGGAGTTCAACTCGCCCCCGACGATCAGGATCAGCATGGTCAGCCAGATCCAGGTCATGAAGCCGACCAGGGCTCCGAGCGAGCCGTAGGTGGCGTTGTAGCTGCCGAAGTTCGCGGCGTACCAGGAGAAGAGCACCGACACGATCGCGGTGACGACGAGGGTGAGGATCGCGCCCGGCGTGATCCAGCGCCACTTCGCCTGGGCGCGCGACGGTCCCCAGCGATAGAGCGCGGCGACGCCGAACGACAGGACGAGGAGCGTGAGGACCGCGGCGACGGCACCGATTGCCCATTGCAGCGCGTTGCCGAGCGGCAGGAACTGCAGCACGATCGGCACCACCACCGCCGAGCCGATGAGGAGGAGGGCCGCGACCAGCATGCAGAAGGTGAAGAACAGCGACACCAGGTTGAGCTTGATGAAGGAGCGCTCCTCCACCTCGTCATAGGCGACGTTCATCGCCTCGAAGAGCGATTTCACCCCGGCATTGGCGCTCCACAGCGCAACGGCGAGGGACAGGAGGAAGGCGAAGCCGAGCGTCGATTCCTGCGTCGAGGCGAGGCGCGTCACCTGCTCGCGCAGGATGTCCATGCCCCCGGCCGGCACGAAGCCGTTCAGCGCCTGCAGGTGCTCGGTGATGGTCGCGGGGTCGGCGAAGAAGCCGTAGAGCGAGATGAGCGCGGTGAGCCCGGGAACGAGGGCGAGGAGGAGGTAATAGGTGACGCCGGCCGCGATGAGAGTCACGCGGTCCTTGCCGATCTCGGCATAGACCCGCCAGAGCACGTCCTTCCAGCCGTTCACGGGGATTTCGGTCGGCCGCGTCGCCCCGCGCCCCTCACCGTGCTTCCCCGCCGCTCCGCTCGCCGTCGCTGCCATGCCTTGTATCCCGCCCCTCGCTGGTCGACCTGTCGGCTCAACGCGGCACGCGGCGCAGCGATCCCGAGGCAAGTCGGGTTCCGGCGAAAGGATTCGGGCGCGGCCGTTTGATCGCGCCGGGCGGGGCGCGTGGCTCTTGCGCCGTCAGACGGCGCGGGGCGCCTTGTCGAAGACCTTGAGAACCTGGGCGAGGTCGTGACCGCGCTTCATCACGAGGCCGCCGGCCGCGATCACGGAGAACGCGCCCTGGCGGCGCGCGGTCTTCGGATTCTTCTCGATCCGATAGAGCGGCATCTCGGACGAGCGGCGGAACACGGAGAAGACCGCCCGGTCCTTCAGCGTGTCGATGGCGTAGTCGCGCCATTCGCCGCTGGCGACCATGCGGCCGTAGATTCGCAGGATTTCGGAGAGTTCGCGCCGATCGAAGGATACGAAGGGCGCCTGTGCGCGGGCCGAGCCGGGAAATTCCAGGAGGTTGGACGGCAGCTCGGCGGCGGATGCGGGGTCGATCAAGGGAGAGGCACCTCGTCTCGCATGCAGCGTTTCATGAACGCATCGTGACACGAAGTTGGCAATCGGCAAGCCCGTTCTCCAGGGGGGCTTGCTCGAAACTGAGGGGCGGAGCGGCGCTCAGGGAGCGTCCGGCTCGGCCTCGTCGGCGGTGAATTCCAGCTTGGCGGCGGCGAGGATGCGGCCCGGCTTGCCCTTGCGGCTGGTGGCCTGGAGGATGGCGGCGCAGCCTGTGCCGGCCAGCGCCGCGTCCGACAGGAGCGCCAGCGGGATCGACACCTCCATCGGCTCGCCCCGCCAGGTCCCGAGGACGCGCCAGTCGCGCACGGCATGGGCGTTGACGAGCGTCTGCCCGGCATTCTCGCCCTCGGATACCGGCACCTCGGCGCGGTCGTCGAAGGTGACGAGAAGGAGCACCGGCGGCGGCCCGGCGGCGGCTGCAGGGGCGGCCGGCCCTTCCGAGCCGGGCGCGACGCCCCTCGGCTGGGCGCTGATGCGCAGCATGTCGCCCGCGCGGCGCAGGACGAGGCGCGGCGGCGGCGAGGCGGGGGAGTTGCCGCCGAGGGCGAAGCGCGCCGAAACGGCGCCGTCGCGCCCTTCGGTGTCGAGGCCGGCCGAGAGGGCGGCGCGCAGCTTGCCCTCGTGCGAGCCGACCATCTCCGCCACGCCGTTCACCACGGCCTGGGGCGTGTAGAGCATCGAGGTCTTGAAGGCCTTGGCATAGGCGCGCTGGCGGGCGGTGTTGGCGTGCGAGCCGTAGGTATCGCTCCAGCCGATATAGTCCCAGTAGTCGACGTGATAGGCGAGGGCGAGGATGCCCGTCTCGTCCGCCAGATCGGCGAGCACCCGCTCGGCGGGCGGGCAGGACGCGCAGCCCTGCGCGGTGAAGAGCTCGACGACGCCGTGGATCTCGTCGCTCGTTGCCGTCTGCGCGCCGGCCGGCGACGCGGCGAGGAGCCCGGTGGCGGCGAGGAGGAGGGCGGAGGCGAGAAGCGCGCGCCCGCGCCCGAGGCCCCGCGCCGGAACCGTCACGGCCGGACCTGCGCGGCGGCGGGATCGGCGGCTCGGTCGTGGGACGGGGAGGGGATGCGGCGCTCGGTCATGGCGGCGAACCTAGAGGCGGCCCGTTTGACTCTCCAGTCAAAAGCGGGTGACGCCGTTGCGGTCGAGGTCACGAATGCGACAGCGCCCGGCCCGCGAAGCGCGGGGCCGGGCGCTGTGATGGGAGGAGGCGCGGGATCGCTCCCGCGCCGCTTTGGCGGGTCTCAGGCCGCGAGCTTGCGCAGCACGTAGTGCAGGATGCCGCCGGCGCGGAAGTATTCGAGCTCGTCCAGCGTGTCGATGCGGCAGAGGAGCTTCACCGTCTGCTTCGATCCGTCGGCCTTGGCGATCGTGGCCTCCATGATCTGCCGCGGCTTCACTTCCGTGAGGCCCTCGATGGTGACCGTCTCGTCGCCCTTGAGGCCCAGCGTCTGCCAGGACGTGCCTTCCTCCGCGAAGACGAAGGGCACGACGCCCATGCCGACGAGGTTCGAGCGGTGGATGCGCTCGAAGCTCTCGGCGATCACGGCGCGAACGCCGAGAAGCACGGTGCCCTTGGCGGCCCAGTCGCGGCTGGAGCCGGTGCCGTATTCCTTGCCGGCGAAGACGATGAGCGGCACGCCCTCGTCCTTGTACTTCATCGCCGCCGTGTAGATCGGCATCTGCTCGCCCGAGGGGAAGTGCTTGGTGATGCCGCCCTCGATGCCCGGAACCATCTGGTTCTTGATGCGGATGTTGGCGAAGGTGCCCCGCATCATGATTTCGTGGTTGCCGCGGCGGGCGCCGTAGGAGTTGAAGTCCACGGGACGGACCTGGTGGCTGACGAGGTAGTCGCCGGCCGGGCCGTTCGCCTTGATCGAGCCGGCGGGCGAGATGTGGTCGGTGGTGATCGAGTCGAGGAAGAGGCCGAGGATCCGCGCGTCATGGATGTCCGTGACGGGCTTGGGCTCCATCGTCATGCCCTCGAAGTAGGGCGGGTTCTGGACGTAGGTCGAGCGGTCGTCCCACTCGTAGGTCTCGCCGCCGGACGTCTGGATCTTCTGCCAGTGCTGGTCGCCCTTGAAGACGTCGGAATAGCGCGTCTCGAAGAGGTCGCGGGTGACGGTCTTGCGGACGATCTCCGAGACTTCCTGCGTCGTCGGCCAGATGTCCTTCAGGAAGACGTCGTTGCCGTTCTTGTCCTTGCCGAGCGGATCCTTGGTGACGTCCACGAACATCGAGCCGGCGATGGCGTAGGCGACGACGAGCGGCGGCGAGGCGAGGTAGTTCGCCCGCACGTCCGGATTGACGCGGCCCTCGAAGTTGCGGTTGCCCGACAGCACCGAGACGGCGACGAGGTCGTTCTTGTTGATCGCCTCGGAGATCGGCTCCGGCAGCGGGCCCGAATTGCCGATGCAGGTCGTGCAGCCGTAGCCGACGAGGTTGAAGCCCATGGCGTCCAGGTCCTTCTGGAGCCCGGCCTTCTCGAGGTACTCGGTGACGACTTGGCTGCCCGGCGCGAGCGAGGTCTTAACCCAGGGCTTCACCGTCAGGCCCTTCTCGTGCGCCTTGCGGGCGACGAGGCCGGCGGCGACCAGCACGTTCGGGTTCGAGGTGTTGGTGCAGGAGGTGATCGCCGCGATCACCACGTCGCCGTCGGCGATGCCGTGGGCCGCGCCCTCGACGTCGAAGCGCTGGGCAGCCGGCGAGGTTTCAGGCGTCTGGCCGGCCTGCGCCGCGCCTTCCGCCATGAAGCGCTCGTCACCCGCGGACTGGGCGGCCGTGGTCTTCTTGCGCCCGCCCTGGAGCTCGGGAAGGGCAGCGGCGAACTTCTCCGACGCCTCGGTCAGCGCGACGCGGTCCTGCGGGCGCTTCGGGCCGGCGAGCGAGGGGACGACGGTCGAGAGGTCCAGCGACAGCGTGTCGGTGAAGATCGGGTCTTCGCTCGACTCGTCGCGGAACATGCCCTGCGCCTTGGCATAGGCCTCGACGAGCGCGATGCGGTGCTTGTCGCGGCCGGTCGCCTCGAGATAGGCGAGGGTGTCCTTGTCGATCGGGAAGAAGCCGCAGGTCGCGCCGTATTCCGGGGCCATGTTGGCGATCGTCGCCTGGTCCTCGAGGGTGAGGTTGGCGAGGCCCGGTCCGTAGAACTCGACGAACTTGCCGACGACCTTCTTCTTGCGCAGCATCTCGGTCACGGTGAGGACGAGGTCCGTCGCGGTGGTCCCGTCCGGCAGCTTGCCCTCGATGCGGAAGCCGATGACCTCCGGCAGGAGCATGGAGACCGGCTGGCCGAGCATGGCGGCTTCCGCCTCGATGCCGCCGACGCCCCAGCCGAGGACCGACAGGCCATTGACCATGGTGGTGTGCGAGTCGGTGCCCACCAGCGTGTCGGGATAAGCGACGGTCTCGCCGTTCTCCTCGCGCGTCCAGACGGTCTGGGCGAGGTATTCGAGGTTCACCTGGTGGCAGATGCCGGTGCCCGGAGGCACGACGCGGAAGTTCTGGAAGGCGCCCGAGCCCCAGCGCAGGAAGGTGTAGCGCTCGCCGTTGCGGTCGTACTCGACGTCGACGTTCTTCTGGAACGAGTCCTTCTGGCCGAAATAGTCGACCATGACCGAGTGGTCGATCACGAGGTCGACTGGAACCAGCGGGTTGACCTTCTGGGGGTCGGCGCCGAGCTTGGCGGTCGCGTCGCGCATGGCGGCGAGGTCGACCACGGCCGGCACGCCGGTGAAGTCCTGCATCAGGACGCGCGCCGGGCGGTAGGCGATCTCGTGGCCGGCCGCGCCCTTGTCCTGGAGCCAGCGGGCGACGGCGCGGATGTCGTCGGCCTTGACGGTGCGGTCGTCCTCGAAGCGGAGCAGGTTCTCGAGCAACACCTTCATGGAAAAGGGCAGGCGCGAGACGCCGTCGAGGCCGTTCGCCTCGGCCGCCTTCAGGTCGTAATAAACGTAGGGGCGCCCGTCGACGGTGAGCGTCTTGCGGGATTTGAAGGTGTCGATGTTCTGGGACACGTTCTCAACCTTTTCGAACCGAACCGGGAGTCCGAAGGGCGAACGGCTTGAGCGCGGCGGAAAACGCGCTCGAAGATGCGGGTGCGACCATTTCCGCTCGTCCGCCCCTCGCTTTGCCGCGATGGGGCAAGGCGATGAGATCGGCGCTGTATGTTGGGGCCCTCCGGTCGCTGGAGGGGTTGGGGGCCTTATAATGAAGTTTGTAACGGCTATAAAGGGCGAAGATCGCAGCGCACGCGAAAAGCCCGCCGGAGCGATGAGTTTGAGTCAAGATCGGGTGAAGGCGGCGCCGCGCCGGAGCGGGCGCGGCCGATGACGGCGCTGCGCGTGCGCATCGAGGGCCTTGTTTGCGGCCGCGGCGGGGTTGCGGCGGCGGGGCCCGTCGACGCCGATCTCGCGGCCGGGGACGCGCTCGTCGTGTCCGGGCCGAACGGCGCCGGCAAGTCGACCTTGCTTCGAACGCTTGCCGGCCTCCTGCGGCCCCTCGCCGGCCGGATCTGCGTGTCCGGCATGGTCATGGCCGACGACGAGGCGCCGCTCGGCCTCTTCGAGATCGCCCACTACTTCGGCCACCGCAACGCCCTGAAGCCGGCGGCGACGGTCGCCGCCAATCTCGGCTTCTGGCAGCGCTTCCTCGGCGAGCCGGGAATGTCCGTCGGCGAGGCCTTGGCGCGTGTCGGGCTGGAGGGCGTCGGCGATCTGCCGGCCGGCCGCCTGTCGGCGGGGCAGGCGCGCCGCGCCGCCTTCGCCCGCCTCCTCGTCGCGCGTCGCCCGGTCTGGATCCTGGACGAGCCGACCACGAGCCTCGACGCCGCGTCGCAGGAGCGCATGTCGGAGATCCTCGCCACGCACCGCGCCGGGGGCGGCATCCTCGTCGCGGCGACGCACCTCGCGCTCGGCCTGACGGGCGCGTCGGAGCTGCGCCTCGCCGGCGCGCCGCTCTCCGCGCCCCCCGGTCTCGACCTCGACGAGGCCGCGCTCGCCCGCGCCGAGGGATGGCTGTGATCGCGCTCCTCAAGCGCGACCTCGCGCTCGCCCTGTCGGCCGGGGGCGGCGGTCTCGTCGGCATCGTCTTCTTTCTCGCCGTGGTGGCGACGATCCCCTTCGGGGTCGGGCCGGATCTCGCGCTCCTGTCCCGCATCGGGCCGGCGGTGCTGTGGATCGGGGCCCTCCTGTCCGCACTCCTGTCGCTCGACCGCTTGTTCCAGGCCGACCGCGACGACGGCACGCTCGACCTACTCCTGCGCGGCCCCGTGCCGCTGCCCCTCGCGGTTCTCGCCAAGTGCCTCGCCCACTGGTGCGCGACCTGCCTGCCGCTGGTCGTCGCCGCGCCCGTTCTCGGCCTGATCCTCGCCGTTCCGCCCGAGGCCCTCTGCGCCCTCGTCCTCACGCTCGTTGCGGGAACGCCGGCGCTCGCCTTCATCGGCGCGGTCGGGGCGGCGGTCGCGGTGTCGATGCCGCGCGGCGGTCTCCTCGTTTCGGTTCTCGTCCTGCCGCTGGCGATCCCGGTTCTCGTCTTCGGCGTTTCGGCCACCTACGCCGCCGTCAACGAGCCGGACCCGTTCCTGCCACCCTTCCTGATCCTTCTCGCGCTGACCCTGTTCTTCTCGGTTCTGGGGCCGGTGGCGGCCTCGCTGGCGCTGCGCGGCGCGGAGGACTGAGGCCGAGGCTTTTCGTAGGCGGCTCCGGGCCTCGGGAACGCCGGGGGCCGCGCCCGGTTCGGACCTCTTGAGCGAACCGGACGGAAGAACCCTCCCATGCCCTTGAAGCTTCAGCCCCTCAACGCCCAGGTCATGGTGATCACCGGAGCCAGTTCCGGCATCGGCCTCGTCACAGCCCGCGAGGCCGCCAAGCGCGGCGCCAAGGTGCTCCTCGTCGCGCGCGGCGAGGCTGCGCTGCGCGAGGCGGTGGAGGGCATCGTGGCGGCCGGCGGCGAAGCGGACTACGCCGTCGCCGACGTCGGCGAGATCGCCGAGGTGCGGGCCGCCGCCGACAAGGCGATCGCCCGCTGGGGCCGGATCGACACCTGGGTCAACGACGCCGGCGTCGTGATCTACGGCAAGCTCGCCGACACGCCCCTCGACGAGCACGAGCGCTTGTTTCGCACCAACTACTTCGGCGTCGTCAACGGCGCGCTGGTCGCGCTGGAGCACC
Organism: Antarcticirhabdus aurantiaca; assembly: GCF_009765365.1. Classification (GTDB taxonomy): domain Bacteria; phylum Pseudomonadota; class Alphaproteobacteria; order Rhizobiales; family Rhizobiaceae; genus Antarcticirhabdus; species Antarcticirhabdus aurantiaca. The sequence continues at coordinate 105,857 of NZ_VTOM01000006.1, read as the reverse complement.
TGCGGGGCCGCGGCGGGGCGATCGTCACCGTCGGGTCCATCGTGTCGGATCTCGCCGTGCCGGGGCAGGGCGCCTATTCCGCCTCCAAGCACGCGGTGCGCGGCTTCATCGAGGCGCTGCGCCGCGAGTTGATCGCGGAAGGCGCTCCCGTCTCCGTGACGCTGATCAAGCCCTCCGGCATCGACACGCCGATCACCCAGCACGCGGCGAACCATTTCGAGGACGAGGCGGCGCTGCCTCCGCCGGTCTACGATCCCGCACTGGTGGCCGAGGCGATCCTCCACGCCGCCGAGCATCCCCGCCGCGACATGACGGTGGGCGGCGGTGGCCGGGCGCAGGTCCTCTTCGCCGAGCACTTCCCCGGAATCGTGGATCGCTTGTCGGGTCTCATCATGCCGATCCTGACCGACCGGTCGCGGTCCAGGACGCCGGGCAGCTCGCTGTTCTCGGCCGGCACTGGCGGATACGAGCGCTCCGGTGCTCAGCCGGCGCGGCGCACCAGCCTCTACACCGCCGCCGAGCGCCATCCCGGCTCCGCGGCCCTCGTCCTGGCGGTGGGGGCCGTGGGTGTGATCGGCCTTCTCGCGGGCCGGCGGCGCAACGCCTCCGGGTTCGGCGAGCGGCGTCACCGTTCCTGGTGAGGCCGGCGCCCCGGCTTCAGCCGAACAGCGTCGCCGCGAGAGCCCGGGCATCGACGGGCTTCTCGCACAGGACCACCCCGTCATAGACCGAGGGGATGAACCGGCGGTCATAGCCGGTCGAGAAGACAAAGGGCACGCCGCGCGCCCGCAGCGCGTCCGCGAGCGGAAACACCGGCTTTCCCCGCAGGTTGACGTCGAGCACCGCTCCGTCGATCGCCCGCTCGGCGTCGAGGGCGGCGAGCCCCTCGTCGACCGTCGGGACCGGCCCCACCACTTCCGCGCCGAGGCCGCGAAGCTCGAAGGCCACGTCGTCGGCGATGTGGTACTCGTCCTCGACGACGAGGATGCGTTTGTCTCGAAGGCTGGAGACCGGCCGGGGCCGTGCGGGTCGGGCCTGATTGTGTCGCATGGCCATGTCGTTCATCCGCCGCCTCGCTTCGCCTTCGGCCCGCGCCAGGGACGCGGAGCGGCCGCGCCGCCTCCGCTCCACAGGGCACCAGAAGGTCAGCGCTTCGTTGCACAAATCAAGCGCGACTTCGTTAGTCCGCGGACAACCGCGAGGCGACGTAGTTTCGTCGCGCTGCGAAGGGGCGCGTCGCCTCAGTTGGCCGGCGGCGTTCCGGCCGAGGACTGGTCCGGGCTGTTGGCGGAGCCGGCGCCGTTGGTGGGCCCGTCGCCGCTGCCGGCGGAGTTGCCCGCATTGCCGGCGCTGCCGCTGCCGGAGCCGTCGCAGGCACCGAGCGCCAGGGCGGCAGCGATCATGGCGGGGACGAGGAATCGGGTTCGTGTCTGCATGTCGGCGTCGTCCGTTCGCGAGGGGTTTCGTCGCGCGGAAGAAGACCTCGCAGGTCGGATCGGTTGCTCGGCAAGGATCACGAAACGCGTAGCCTCGACCCTGAAAACAGCGAGCATCTCCCATGACTTAGACAGCCAAGGAAGCGGTTGGGCGATCGGCCGAACCGGCGCGAGCGTTGCGCCGTTGCTCCCCATGAAGCGGCCTTCGCGAAACTGAGGCGGGGCGCTGACGAGAAGCGGAGGCTTGGGACGCATGGACGCGCAACGCGGCGGCAAGAGCCGCGACAAGGGTATGGGTTGGATGGTCGCCGTGGGAGCCATCGTCGCTGCGGTCGTCGTGATCGGCGTCCTGACGAGCGGCTTCGGCCTCATGACGCCGGAACAAGCCCCCACCACGTCGGCCGCCGATCAGATCGAGCAATAGAACAGGGAGACTCCGACATGGCCAATGCCAGCAGGAACCACATCGGCGCGGGCGCGCAGGGCAAGCGGGCCGGAACCGGCGCGATGACCGACGTGCCGGCCGATCTCCTGGAAGAGAACATGGTGCTGAGCAACCGCGACAAGGCCCAGCATACCGGCGCCCGCGGCCTCGACGGCAAGGCGACGCAGGTCGAACAATTCCAGGACACGGTCATGAACCGCGGCGAGCGCGCCGACGATTCGAGCGACGAAGCCTGAACGGGAGGCGGACGAGGCCGAGTTCGGTCTCGCCCGCCTCCCTTCCGCCGTTCAGGCGGCCCGGCGACCCACCGGCGCCACGCTGCCCTGCGCTCGCCGCCCGCCCGCGGGGGCGGCGCCCGCCTTCCCCACGTCTTCGGCGAGGCCCTCCTGGCTCATCCGGTCGAGATGCTGGATCACGCCGTTGATCTGGTCGGACCCGATGGTCAATTCCCGGCAGGCATTGGAGATTTCGGACACGAGGTCCGCGGTCTGGCGGATGTCGGGCACGAGGGCTCCGACCTTGGCGCCGGCCTCCTCGGCGATGCCGACGGTCTTGGCCGTGAGCGCGCCGATATCGGCCGCGGCCACGGCCGCGCGTTCGGCGAGCTTGCGCACCTCCGATGCCACCACCGCGAAGCCCTTGCCGTTCTGCCCGGCGCGCGCCGCCTCGATCGCGGCGTTCAGGGCGAGAAGATCGGTCTGGCGCGCGATCTCCTGCACCACGCGGATCTTGTCGGCGATGTCGCGCATCGCCTGCACCGAGTGCTGCATGGCGTCGCCGCTTGCGGTCGCGCTCGAAGCCGCCTCCGCGGCGAGGCGCTCGGTGCGCGCGGCATTATCGGCCGTTTGACGAATGTTGGCCGTCATCTCCTCCATCGCCGTCGAGGCCTGCTCCAGCGAGTGGGCCTGTTCCTTGGCGAGGGTGCGCCGTCCTTCGGCCTCGGCGTTCCGCTGGCTCTCGAGCGCCTCGATATAGGTTGAGACGGAGAAATCCATGTCGAGAACGGCGAGCTTGATGAGAAGCGCGACGAGCTCGGCAGCCTCCTCGCCGCGCCGTTTGGAAAGCGGCATCCGGCCTGCGAGGAGGCGCGGCAGGATCACCTGGACCATCCGGCCGAGCGCGATGGCGTAGCCGCCCATGTACCAGCGCGGCTCGAGTCCGATGCGGGCGTGCCGGCGGCCGATTTCCTGGGCGTGGCCGACATAGTCGTCGTCGAGCTCGGCCGAGAGCAGCCGGTCCCAGTGCCGCGCCTGGCCCGACTTGGTCCGGGCCAGGTGCTCGCCGCTCTTGAAGAAGTGGGAGAGTTCGGGCGTCTGCGTGACGCGGGCGTAGAACTCGTCGAGGCCGGCCGAAACGCCCTCGCGGATCAGATCCGTGTGGCTCGCCGCCAGGGCGGTTTCCTGCCCGGTCAACTGGAGGAAGCGAAGGCGGGCTCGGAGGTCGTGATCTGAAGTCATCGGGGGCCGATCGGAGTTTCCTCGGGAACGAAGTTAATTGGCCATGATGACATTACCCAAGGCTGACGAACGCCGTGGCTCGGCCCGGCGAAACGAGTGGATCAAGGCCTTTTACGTACAAATACTGGTGGTCTTGTTCCTCAAGGTCGCGCGGTTGCCCGTCCGCCGTCGTTGGAACGATCGGCTTCGGGCGATGCTTTCGTAAGGAAACCCCCGACAAGGAGACGAGTCATGGATCGTGGATCAGGAACCACCCGCCGGCTGGACCAGTCGCCGACCGCGCCCGAAAGCGAGCGCGTGCGCCCCGACGCGATGGCGGCGAGCCCCTCCGACACCGAGATCCGGGCCGATCCCCGCTCGCCCGATCCCGATCTCCACCAGACGGCGGCCGCCGACGTGCAGGCCGACGCCGAGGCCGGCGCGCAGCCCGAGGACAGCAGCGGGCGCATCGAGCCGCTGAAGCGCCGCTGAGGTTGCACCTCTAGCCGTCCACGCGAACAAGAACGGGCCGGCCAGGAACAGCCCACAGGCCGCCCGTCTTGATGAAGCATCGCGGGCCGGCAACGGCCGGTTCGCCAAACGCCCGAGGAGCGACAAGAATGGCCAAGGAAAAGACGCTCGCAGACGCCTTCTACGAGACCCTCAAGGACGTCTACTACGCGGAGAAGCAGTCCGTGCGCGCGCAGAAGAAGTCGGCCAAGGCAGCGCAGTCCGCCGAGCTGAAGGACGCCTTCGAGACCCATGCCGAGGAAAGCGCCACCCAGGTCCAGCGCCTGGAAAAGGTGTTCGAGATCATCGGCAAGGCGCCGCGCGCCAAGACCTGCGAGGCGATGCAGGGTCTGACCGCCGAGATGGAGGAAGACCTCGAGGACTTCGGCTCCACCGAGGCCGCCGACGACGTGCTGATCGGCTGCGCGCAGGCGATGGAGCACTACGAGATCGCCCGCTACGGCCTCTTGAAGAGCTGGGCCGCCAAGCTCGGCTACGACGAGGCCGCGTCCCTGATCGAGGAAACGCTGGCCGAGGAGAAGAAGACCGACGAGCTTCTCACCCGCATCGCCGAAAGCATTCCCGCGGCGGGCGCGGCCGAGCAGACCGGCGGCAAGACCAAGAACGGTGCGCGCGCCGGCGCCCACTGATCCCTGCTTCCGACGCGACAGAACGGCCCGCCCGGCTCTGCCGGGCGGGCCTTTTCACGAGACCGGTTCCAGCGGGGAAGCGACGGCCGGCCACAGCCACCAGGCGAGCGCGGCGGCGAGAGCCATCCAGATCAGGACGATCGCGATCATGCCGGCCCGGCTGGCGGGGCGATCCCGCGCGGCTGCGGCGGCGCGGTACTCCCGCATCAGGTCTGGCGGGATCATCCGCACGATCAGCGCGATGGCCAGCGGCAGGAGGATGATCTCGTCGAGATAGCCGAGAATCGGGATGAAGTCGGGGATGAGGTCGATCGGGCTCAGGGCATAGGCCGCGACGGCGCCCGCGGCGAGCTTGGCCCGCCAGGGCGTGCGGGGATCGCGGGCGGCGATCCACAGCGCGACGACGTCCCGCTTCAGCGCCCGCGCCCAGGTCTTGATCCTCGTCAGCATGGCAGGTCCAATCCGCGAGGGTAGTGAGGCTCAACCCATACGCCGACGAGACCTAAGATTGTTCTGCGGGCCGCCCGCGACCCTAACCGCGACCCTAAAGGGCCAGAACCGCGCCCGTGCCGTCGCGCTTCAACCGCTCGGCCGCCTCGCGCGCGTCGAACATCATCGACACGCCCGTGCGCGCGCATTCCTCGATGAGGATGCGCGCCGCCACGTCCGACAGTTCCTCGCGGCTCTCGTCCCGGTCCGCGCCGGAGATCCGGCGCGCCGTGTCGCGAACGATCAGGAACGAGCCGGCGGCCCAGGCGCGGGCCACCGCTTCGCGCGCGGCCCGCTCGATCTCGACGACGTCCTTCTCCGGTCCGGTGCCGCGCCGCTCCCGCCGCGCACCCGGTTCGATGACCTGCATGTTCATGATGGTACTCCCGATGCCTGGGAATTGGTTCCCAAGCCGGAGATTGCAAGAGGCGGCGGATCACGGCTCGATGAGGTGACGGGGAGATGCCCGGGCCAGACCGATCCCCCGTCCGGCCACGGCGCCAGCGCCCGTTTCGCGCTCGTGCAAGGCTTCCTCAATCCGGCTCGGCCATCCTACCTCCGGAGAGTGCGAGCCGACGGCCCCGACTCTCACCCATGCGTCAAGGCGGACTCGACAATGACGGCTTGCTACGATATGCGAACGAGTGTTCGTTCTCAATCGGCTTCCGCCTTGTCCCTGTCATCGATTCCTTCCGACGAGCTCGCTCCCGCGGACCGACGGCGCCAGCAGATCCTGGCGGCCGCCCGCCGGGCCTTCACCCGCTCGGGCTTCCATGGCGCCTCGATGCACCAGGTCTGCGCCGAGGCTCAGATGAGCCCGGGCGCGGTCTACCGCTACTTCCCCTCCAAAGACGCCATCATCGAGGCGATCGCGGAAGAGGAGCAGGTGGCGGCCGGCGCCTGCATGGCCGCGCTCTTCGGCGAGGGCGACCTCGTCGACCGCATGACGACCGTCGCGATGGACTATCTGCGCGCGGCCCGCGATTCCGAGACGGGCGGCCTTCTCGTCGAGATCTGCTCGGAATCGCTGCGCAACACCACGGTCGGCGCCCGCTTCTACGAGATCCAGAAGGGCGTGCGGCTCGCGCTGCACACCGCCCTGGAGCAGGCGCAGGCGCAGGGCGAGCTGCGCCAGGACGCCGAGATCGATGTCATCCTGACCCTTCTCTTCGCCATCGGTGACGGCTTGATGATGCGCCTCCAGATCGAGCGCGACATCGAGCTCGATTCCGTCGAACCCTATCTCAGGCGGATGCTCTCCGCCCTCGTGGGCAAGGAGCGCCCGTGATGCCGCAGCGCCGTCTTTCTCGTGCCTCGGCTCTCGCCCTGGCGCTCGTCGTCCTCGCTCCGCCCGCCATCGCCGCCGGCGAAGGGGAGGGGGACCCGCCGCCGGCCCCGATCGCCGCGCCCGCGATCACCGTGGTGCGCGCGACGGCCGCGCCGATCGCCCAGCGCGCCAGCGTCACCGGCACGCTGACCCCGCGCGAGACGGTGAGCGTCGGCGCCGACGTCGAGGGCCTGCGCGTCGAGGCCCTGCTCGCCGACGAGGGCGACCGGGTCGAGGCGGGCCAAGTCCTGGCGCGGCTCGCCGCCGACACGATCGAGGTCAACCTCGCCCGGTCCGACTCGCAGATCGCCCGCGCCGAGGCGGGCATCGCTCAGGCAGAGGCGCAGGTGGCCGAGGCCGAGTCGGCCGCCGTCGAGGCGGAAGCGGCGCTGAAGCGCACGCAGGCCCTTTCGGGCAAGGGGATCGTCGGCCAGGAGATCCTCGACCAGCGCGTGTCGGGCGCCGCCGCGACACGCGCGCGCCTCGTGTCGGCCCGCCAGGGCATCGCGCTCGCCGAGGCCGACAAGGCGGCGGCCGAGGCCGAGCGGCGCGAGCTGGAGCTTCAGCTCTCCAAGACCGAGATCAAGGCGCCCACCGCCGGCCTCGTGCTGCAGCGCCAGGCGCGGCTCGGTCAGATCGCGTCCGTGGCGGGCGGGGCACTGTTCGAGATCGCCCGCGACGGCGAGATCGAGCTCGACGCCGACGTCAGCGAGACCGTGCTCGGCGCCCTCGCCAAGGGGCAGCCCGTGACGGTGACCCCGGCCGGCGGCCAGCCGGTGCAGGGAACCGTGCGGCTCGTCTCGCCCCGCGTCGACCAGGCGACGCGGCTCGGCCGGGTGCGCGTGGCGCTGCCGGCCTCGGACACGCTTCGCGTCGGCGCCTTCGCCCGCGGCGTCGTCGAGACGGCGAGCGCGCAGGGCATCCTCGTGCCGCGCACGGCTGTCGTCACCAACGAGCGCGGCACCACCGTGCAGGTGGTGACGAACGACGTCGTCGAGACGCGGGCGGTGACGCTCGGGCTCGCCGACGAGGCGCGCGTCGAGATCCGCGAGGGCGTCGCCGAGAACGAGAGCGTCGTCGCCCGAGCCGGCACCTTCGTGCGCGAGGGCGACCGCGTCCGGCCGATCGAGGCGGACGCCGCGACTGTGACGGCGGAGGCCGCCCGATGAACTGGAACATTTCCGGCTGGGCGATCCGCAACCCGGTTCCGCCCATCCTCCTGTTCGTGGTGCTGATGGCGCTGGGCGTCATCAGCTTCATGAACCTGCCGATCACGCGGTTTCCCAATATCGACGTGCCCGTGGTCTCGGTCACGGTGACGGAGTCGGGTGCGGCCCCGTCCGAGCTCGAAACGCAGATCACCAAGAAGGTCGAGGACGCCATCGCCGGCGTGTCCGGCATCAAGCACATCACCTCGACGATCACCGACGGCCAGTCGGTGACGGCGGCCGAGTTCCGCCTGGAGATCGAGACCGACCGCGCCGTCAACGACGTGAAGGACGCGATCGCAAAGATCCGCTCCGACCTGCCGCGCACGATCGACGAGCCGATCGTCCAGCGCATCGACGTCGAGAACCAGTCGATCGTCACCTACGCCGCCTCCTCGCCGGGCATGACGCCCGAGGAGCTCTCCTGGTTCGTCGACGACACGGTGGTGCGCGCGCTCCAGAGCCTGAAGGGCGTCGGGCGCGTCGAGCGCATGGGGGGCGTCGAGCGCGAGATCCAGGTCCGCCTCGATCCCGACCGCCTCGCCGCGCTGGGAGTGACGGCCGCGGACGTCAACGCGCAGCTGCGCGCGACCAACGTCGATCTTTCCGGCGGCCGGGCCGAGTTCGGCGGCCAGGAGCAGGCGATCCGCACCCTGTCCTCGGCCCAGACGGTCACGGGCCTCGCCTCGACGAGGCTGTCGCTGCCGGGCGGGCGCGAGGTGCGCCTCGACGAGCTCGGCACCGTCGCCGATTCCTGGGAGGAGCCGCGCTCCTTCGCCCGGCTCGACGGCCAGCCGATCGTCGCCTTCTCGATCTACCGCGCCAAGGGCGCCAGCGACACCGACGTGTCCGAAGTCGTCGCCGCCAAGGTGACCGAACTCGGCGCGGCCTATTCCGAGGTCCGCTTCAGCCGCATCGACGACAGCGTCACCTACACCTACGGCAACTTCGAATCGGCCATGGAGACGCTCGGGGAGGGCGCCTTCCTCGCCGTGGTCGTGGTGCTCCTGTTCCTGCGCGACTGGCGCGCGACGATCGTCGCGGCCATCACCCTGCCGCTCGCCGCCATCCCCACCTTTTGGGCGATGAGCATGCTCGGCTTCTCGCTGAACCTCGTCAGCCTCCTCGCCATCACCCTCGTCACCGGTATCCTCGTCGACGACGCCATCGTCGAGATCGAGAACATCGAGCGGCACATGGAGATGGGGAAGACGCCCTATCGCGCGTCCGTCGAGGCGGCCGACGAGATCGGCCTCGCCGTGATCGCCATCACCGCGACGATCATGGCGGTCTTCGCGCCCGTCTCGTTCATGGGCGGCGTTGCCGGCCAGTACTTCAAGCAGTTCGGCCTGACCGTCGCGGTGGCGGTGTTCTTCTCGCTGCTCGTCGCGCGCCTCATCACGCCGATGCTCGCGGCCTACTTCTTCCGGCCGCTGCGCCGCGAAGGGCCGGGCTTCTCCCGCCTCTTCGCGCGCTATCTTCTGATCCTCGGTCCGCTCGCGGGCCTCTGCGCCGGCGCGCTGTTCGCGCTCGCCGCCCTGCCGGAGGCCGCCGCCCGCGGCATCGGTGCGGCGGTGGCGCTGCAGCCGCTCGCGGTGCACCTGCCGCCGGTCTCCTGGGAAAGCGCGGGCGCGCTCTCGCGCGACATCCTGATCGGCGCCGCGGTGATGGTGGTGCTCCTCGCCTTCCTCAACCGGCCGCACCGCGAGGAGCATCGCGACGGCCTCCTGATGCGGGCCTATACCGGCTTCCTTGCCATCACGGTGAAGGTCCGCTGGCTGACGCTGGCGGTCGGCATCGGCCTCTTCGCCCTCGCGATCCACTCGATCCAGTACCTGCCGACCGGCTTCATCCCGAAGGAGGACGCCTCGCGCATCGTGGTGTCGCTGGAGCTGCCGCCCGGCGCGACGCTGGCCGAAACGCAGGCCATCACCGACAAGGCCGCGGCGAGCATCAAGGAGCTGCCCGAAGTCCGCTCCGTCCTGATCATCGGCGGATCGAGCCCGACGGGCACCCTGGAGGTGCGTCGCGCCGCGATGACCGTGGCGCTCACCCGCAAGTTCGAGCGCACCCGCTCGCAAGCCGAGCTGGAGCCGGTGATCGCCGACAGGCTCGCGGCGATCCCGGATCTGCGCTCCTTCTACGTCAACGAGCGCGGCGAGCGCGAGCTGTCGGTCGGCATCCTCGGCGAAGACGGCGAGGCGGTGTCCGAGGCCGCGGCGGCGCTCGAGGCCGAGATGCGGCGCGACCCGGTCTTCGTGAACCCGAGCGCCATGGCCTCCTTCGCCCGGCCGGAGATCCGCATCCGCCCGCGCCTCGACGAGGCGGCGGATCTCGGCATCGCGCCGAGCGCCATTTCCGAGACCGTGCGGGTCGCCACCATCGGCGACGTCGGGGCGAACCTCGCCAAGTTCAACGCCGGCGAGCGCCAGGTGCCGATCCGCGTGCAGCTGGCCGAAGACGAGCGGCGCGACCTCGCCGTGATCTCGAACCTGCGCGTGGCGACGGGCGCCGGCGGCACGGTGCCGCTCGACGCCGTGGCGGCGATCGACTTCGGCCAGGGGCCCTCGACGATCGACCGCTACGACCGCGAGCGCCTCGTCAAGGTCGGCTCCTCCATGGCACCGGGCCACGAGATCGGCGAGGGCACCGACCGCATCATGGCCTCCGAGGCCGTTCGGACCATGCCGCCCGGCGTGCGCCTCCAGCAGGTCGGCGACGCCGAGATCCAGGCCGAGGTCTTTTCCGGCTTCGCCTCGGCCATGGGCGCCGGCATCATGATGGTGCTCGTGGTTCTGATCCTCCTCTTCGGCTCGGTCTTCCTGCCGATCACCATCCTCGCCGCGCTGCCCTTCTCGGCCGGCGGCGTCGTCGGCGCGCTGCTCCTGACCAACACGGCGATCTCCATGCCCGTGGTCATCGGCATCCTGATGCTGATGGGCATCGTGACGAAGAACTCGATCATGCTGGTCGACTTCGCCGTGGAGCAGGAGAAGCACGGGATGAGCCAGCGCGAGGCGATCATCGACGCGGGCCGCAAGCGCGCCCGGCCGATCATCATGACGACGCTCGCGATGGCCGCGGGCATGGTGCCGGCGGCGATGGCGACGGGCGAGGGCGGCGAGTTCCGCGCGCCGATGGCGATCGCGGTGATCGGCGGCCTCCTCGTCTCCACCGTCCTCAGCCTCGTCTTCATCCCGTCCGTCTACACGATCATGGACGATCTGAGCCGCATCGTCGGGCGCCTCTTCCGCTGGGCCCTGAAGCCCAACGCCTCCGAGGACCTGACGCACGCAGCGCCCGTCACGGCCGGCGGGCACGGGCTGCCGGCCGTCGCGGCGCTGCCCGCGGGCGAGAACGACATGCGGGCGAGCTGGAAGCGCGTGACCGAGTACCGCAACCGCCTGGCGGACGAGCAGCGCGAGGACGACGCCCGCGGCAACGCCGACCTGCGCCCCGCGGCCGAGTAAAGCGCGGTCGACGCGACGAACGAAAACGGGCGGATGCGCAACGCATCCGCCCGTTTTCTTAACTGTCGCGGTGTTCGGCGTCTCAGGCCGCGAAGGGCTGCGGCTCCCACAGGGCGCGGCGCAGCCGCTCGATCTCGGCCCGGCCGGTGAAGGCGCCGCTCTGCCAGGGCTGCGCGACGACGAGCGGCTCGGGCTCGGGCTCGGGCGCCGCTTGCGCCGTCACCACCTCGCTCTCGATCTCCGCGGCCGCCTGCGCCCAATGCACGTGCTCGCGACCGCTCGGGCAGCCTTCGCGCATCCAGATCTCATAGGCGCGACGGCGCACGGCCTCGTCGAAATCCTGTTGAATCATGGTGTTGCACTCCCGTCGCCTTTTCGCAGGAACTGCGAAGGGCGCCGAAGGTTTCAAGGCCGCAACATGCTTTGCCGGGCAGAATGTCCCGTTATGGTTGCATGAGGGGGGTCAGGGCCCGCCCGCGACCGAGCCGGTGATCACCATCACGAGGTCGCCGAGGTCGATCGTGCCCGCGACGTTCAGCCGGTATTCTCCGAGGTCGCGCACGGTCAGTTCGCCGTCGCTGTTCTCGGCCTGGCGGCGCAGTTCGTCGAGGACGGCCTGCTTCAGCTTGTGTTCGAGCGGGGCGGTTTCCAAGGCGCTTCTCCTTCGTCGCGTCTGCCTGTTGTCCGATGTCAACGAGGCGAGGGCGCTGATGGTTCGAGGCGCGGGCTCGGATGGTCGCCGGTCAGCCGAAGGCCTTGAAGGCGACCGTCGTGAAGGTGTCGGCGACGCCGTTGATCGTTTGCAGCTGCTCGGTGACGAAGCGGCCGGTGTCCTGCCCGTCGTCGAGGTAGAACTTGGCGAGGAGGTCGTACTGGCCCGAGGTGGAATACACCTCGGAGATCTCCTCGATGCCTTGCACCAGCGCGTCCGCGACCTCGTAGGCCTGTCCCGGGCGGCACTTGAACTGGACGAAGATCGCTTTCATGACATGCCTTCCTGGCTGGACCCGTCCGCGAGATGCGCGACGAGGGGGCTCGCCGGGTCGAGAAGTTCGTCGACCACGTCGAAATGGTGGCGCCCCGGCGCTTCCAGCGCAACCGTGCGCGCGCCCAGCCCCGCCCAGGCATTGGCGAGAAGCGCGTTCTGCCGCCGGAACTCCGGCAACTCGGCGCCGCCGACGAGGCAGGTGATCGAAACGCCCGGCCGGGGCAGGAGGAGGGCGGGGCTCTCGGCCGCCGCCGAGATCGCGTCGAGACGTAGCGTCTCGTTCATGGCGGTCGCGAGGAGCGGGCGCAGGTCGTGGACGCCGCTGATCGAGAGGACCCGCGCGATCCGCGCGGCCGTGCCCGGCAGGATCGGCGCGTTCCGGCAGAGCATGCGCGAGACGAGGTGCCCGCCCGCCGAGTGGCCGGCGAGAACGATGTCGCCTTCCGGCACGGCGAGCGCCAGCGCGTCGAGGCAGGCGCCGACCTCCGCCACGATGCCGGCGATCCCGATGTTCGGGCAGAGCGTGTATTCCGGCAGCGCCGCGGCGAAGCCGCGCGCCAGCATGCCGCCGGCGAAATGCGACCAGTTGTTGATGTCCTGGCTCTTCCAGTAGCCGCCATGGACGAAGACGAAGAGGCCGCGCGGCGGCCCGTCCGGCAGGAACAGGTCGTAGTGCCGCCGGGGCGCGGCGCCGTAAGGGACGCGGAGCCGCGCCCGGCCCTTGGCCGACAGGCTGTCCCGGAAGGCTGCGGCCTCGCTTTGCCAGCGCGGCACGAAGGCTTCGGCGCCGCTGATCGAGCCGCTGTTGTCGTAGGCGGCGTCCCAGTCGGCGACGGGCGCGCCGCCCGTCCAGATGTCGTCGAAGCCGTTCATCCCACCCCTCCCTTGCACCCGTCGGCGATACAGCGCCCGGCCCCGCCACGGCAAGCCGCGCCGGCGTCGGGGAGCCGGCGAAGTTTCGTCGGGACGCGATGCTTCCCTTGCTCGGGCGCACCCCTATGTCGATCCTCGCGCCCGGACGGGTCGGCCTCGGGATACCTGCGCCCTGCTCGGTCGCGGGTGCTGCGGGTGGATCGGCCTCGCGGCCGGACGCGAAGTGAGGGGCTGCCGATGCGTGGTGTTGCCGATGTCCTCGTGGGGCTCGCGCGGGCGGTGCGCGCGCCGGTGCGGCCGTGACCATCCCCCGCAGCGGCGCGGCGGCGCCGGTTCGAAGCCGCGGCCGGCACGGATGGGCGCTTCTCGCGCTGGGCGCCTGCGCCCTTCTTCTCGCCGGCTGCGGCGAGATCTCGATCCTGCGGCCCGCCGGCCCGATCGGCGAGGGCAACCGGCAGATCCTCCTCAACTCGCTGGCCGTCATGCTGGTGATCGTGGTGCCGACCATGATCGCGACGCTGGCCTTCGCCTGGTGGTTCCGGGCCGGCAACCCGAAGGCCAAGTACCGGCCGGAATTCACCTATTCCGGCCGCATCGAGGTCATCGTCTGGTCCATCCCGATCCTCACCATCCTCTTCATCGGCGGCCTGATCTGGTACGGCTCGCACGAGCTCGACCCATTCAAGCCGCTCGATTCCGACGAGCCGACCCTGGAGGTCCAGGTCGTCTCGCTCGATTGGAAGTGGCTCTTCATCTACCCGGAGGCGCAGGTCGCCAGCGTCAACGAGCTGGTGATCCCCGTCGGACGGCCGGTCCGCTTCCGGATCACCTCGGCGAGCGTGATGAACACCTTCTTCATCCCCAATCTCGGCTCGATGATCTACGCAATGAACGGGATGGAAACGAAGCTCTACCTGCAGGCGGACCGGGAGGGCACCTTCTACGGCCAGTCGGCGCACTACAGCGGCGACGGCTTCTCGGGCATGAACTTCGACGTGCGCGCCGTGCCGGAGGCCGAGTTCTCCGCCTGGGCGGTCGGCCTCAAGGCGGCTGGGCCGGTTCTCAACGTCGAGACCTATCGCGAGCTGTCGCGCCAGAGCCGCGACGTCCTGCCCTACACCTACAGCCACGTCCAGGGTGGCCTCTTCGAGTCGGTGGTGGACCAGACGCTGCCGCCGGGGCCGGGGCCCGAATCCGGCCGAGGCGGGGCCGAGGAGATCCATCCCGAAAGCAGCCCGGAAGCCTCCGCCGAGCAGCCCGCGCCGGCCGCGGCACCCGCCTCCGCATCCGCCCACGGCGCGCATCACGAGGGATAGCAGAACATGCTCGGCAAGCTCGACTGGTCCGCCATCCCCTTCGACGAGCCGATCCCGCTCGTCGCGGCCGGAATCATCGGCCTCGGCGTCCTCGGCGTTCTCGCCTGGATCACCGTCAAGGGCTTCTGGCCCTATCTCTGGCGCGAATGGATCACCTCCGTCGACCATAAGCGCATCGGGGTGATGTACATCGCGCTCGCCCTCCTGATGCTGATCCGCGGCTTCGTCGACGCCATCATGATGCGCTCGCACCAGGCCATGGCGGTGAACGCGGAGGGCTTTCTTCCGCCCGACCACTACGACCAGATCTTCTCGGCCCACGGCACGATCATGATCTTCTTCGGGGCCATGCCCTTCGTGGTCGGGATGATGAACTTCGTCGTGCCGCTCCAGCTCGGCATCCGCGACGTCGCCTTCCCGACGCTGAACTCGATGTCGTTCTGGCTGACGGCCTCCGGCGCGCTCCTCGTCAACGTCTCGCTCGTCGTCGGCGAGTTCGCCCGGACCGGCTGGCTGCCCTACGCGCCGCTCTCCGAGCTCGACTATTCGCCGGGAGTCGGCGTCGACTATTATCTCTGGGCGATCCAGGTCGCCGGCGTCGGCACGCTGATGTCCGGCGTCAACCTCGTCACCACCATCCTGAAGATGCGCGCGCCCGGCATGGGGCTCCTGCGCATGCCGATGTTCTGCTGGACCTCGCTCGCCGCCAACCTCCTCATCGTCGCCGCCTTCCCGATCCTGACGGCGACGCTCGCGATGCTCACCCTCGACCGCTACCTCGGCTTCCACTTCTTCACCAACGAGGCCGGCGGCAACATGATGATGTTCGTCAACCTCATCTGGGCCTGGGGACACCCGGAGGTCTACATCCTGATCCTGCCGGCCTTCGGCATCTTCTCCGAGATCTTCGCGACCTTCTCCGGCAAGCCGCTCTTCGGCTACCGCTCGATGGTGGCCGCGACCCTGTTCATCGTGGTCGTGTCCTTCACCGTCTGGCTCCACCACTTCTTCACCATGGGCGCGGGGGCCAACGTCAACGCCGCCTTCGGCATCGCGACCTCGGTGATCGCGGTCGGCACCGGGGTGAAGGTCTACAACTGGATCTTCACCATGTACGGGGGGCGGCTGCGCTTCGCCACGCCCATGCTCTGGTCGGTTGCCTTCATCCTCGTCTTCGTCGTCGGCGGCATGACGGGCGTGCTCCTGGCGGTGCCGCCGGCCGACTTCATGCTCCACAACTCGCTGTTCCTCGTCGCCCACTTCCACAACGTCATCATCGGCGGCGTCCTGTTCGGCCTGTTCGCCGGCTACACCTACTGGTTTCCCAAGGCCTTCGGCTTCACCCTCGACGAATGGTGGGGGAAGGTCGCCTTCTGGCTGACGCTTCTCGGCTTCGTGCTCGTCTTCGGGCCCCTCTACATCCTCGGCCTCGAGGGCATGACGCGCCGTCTCCAGCACATCGAGGTCGAGCAGTGGGAGCCCTGGCTGATGGTGGCGCTCGCCGGCGTCGTGGTCATGATCGGCGGCGTGGCGGCCCAGGTCGTCCAGCTCGTCGTCTCGATCCGGCGCCGCCACGAGCTGCGCGACACGACGGGCGACCCCTGGGACGGCCGCTCGCTCGAATGGGCGACGCCCTCGCCGCCGCCGCCCTACAACTTCGCGGTGATCCCCGACGTCGAGAACGAGGAGGCCTACTGGTCGATCAAGCAGTCGGCGATCCGCTCGCAGTCCTTGGGGGAGGAGCCGGACTACAAGCCGATCGAGATGCCGCGCAACAGCCCGACCGGCTTCGTCACGGCCTTCTTCTCGACCCTCATCGGCTTCGCCCTGATCTGGCACATCTGGTGGCTGGCGGTTCTCGGCCTCGTCGGCGCCTACGCGACCTTCGTGGTCTTCGCCTGGCGCGACGAGGTGGAATACGAAGTCCCGCTCGAAACGGTGGTCGAGGCCGAGCGCGAGCGCCGCGCGGCGGCCCAGGCCTGGCTCGCCGAGCACGGAGGACGCACCGCATGAGCGCCACCACCGCATCGGGCGATCCCCGGCACATCGGCGCGACCACGGCCGGCCACGATCCCTACAATCTCGGGCACGGCCATGCCGGCCACGGGGCCGGCGTCGGCAGCCACCGCGAAGGCGGCATGGCCTCGAAGATCGTGGTCACCGGCTACGGCTTCTGGATCTACCTCCTCTCCGACATCATCATGTTCTCGGCCTTCTTCGCGGCCTATGCCGTCCTGTCGGGCGAGACTGCGGGCGGGCCGTCCGGCGCCGACCTCTTCGAGCTTTGGCGGGTCGCGCTCCAGACCTTCCTGCTCCTCACCTCCAGCTTCACCTGCGGCCTGGCGAGTCTCGCCACCGAGCGGCGCGACATGGTGTGGACGCAAGGGTGGCTCCTCGTCACCGGGCTTCTGGGTGCCGCCTTCATCTACCTGGAGGTCGACGAGTTCGCGCAGATGATCGGGGAGGGGGCCGGCCCCGGCCGCAGCGCCTTCCTGTCGGCCTTCTTCGCCCTGGTCGGGCTGCACGGCCTCCACGTCTCGGTCGGCCTTCTCTGGCTCGGCACGATGATGGCGCAGCTCTGGTTCAAGGGCTTCCGGCCCGACATCCTGCGCCGGCTTCTGTGCTTCAACCTGTTCTGGCACGCGCTCGACATCGTCTGGATCGCCGTGTTCACGATCGTTTATCTCATGGGAGCGGGCCGATGAGCGACAGCAGCCTGGACCAGGACTTCGGACAGCCCGGCGGCTCGGCGCCCGGCGAGGAGCGGATCAACACCGGCGAGGTCGCGAGCGGCCTTCGCGGCTACGCGCTGGGCTACGGCCTCGCCCTCCTCCTGACCGGCGCCTCGTTTCTCGCAGCCCAGAGCGATCTCATCTACCAGCCGGCGATCATCTCGGCACTGGTGGTGCTGGCCATCGCCCAGATGGGCGTCCACCTCGTCTTCTTCCTTCACGTGACGACCGGGCCGGACAACCTCAACAACATCCTGGCGCTCGCCTTCGGCGTCCTGATCGTCGCCCTCGTCGTTCTCGGCTCGATCTGGATCATGGCCAACCTCCACCACAACATGATGCCGATGGACGAGTTCATGCAGCACCTGCGCTGACGGCGCCCCGTCAGCGCGCAGGGTCGACCGGCACCGCAGGCTGGGGCGTGGCCTGCGCCGCGACGTCGACGCTCACCACCACCGAAAGACCGGGGCTCAGGCGGGCGACCGCCTCCTGGTCGGGCTCGAACTCGATGCGGATCGGCACGCGCTGCGGGATCTTCACGAAGTTGCCCGTGGCGTTGTCGGTGCGGATTACGCTGAACTCCGAGCCGGTCGCCGGCGAGAAGGAGCGGATCGTCCCTTCCAACGCGGCGCGGCCGAGCGCGTCGACGCGGACCGTGGCGGGCTGGCCCACCGCCATGCCGGCGACCTGCGTTTCCTTGTAGTTGGCGATCACCCACACTTCCGGCGGCACCAGCGAGACGAGCTGCGTGCCGGCCGCGACGTATTGCCCCTTTCGGATGCGTACCTCGCCGAGACGGCCGTCCTGGGGGGCGGTGATGCGGGTGTTGGCGAGGTCGATCTCGGCGAGGCGCAGGGCGGCCTCCGCCCCCTGCACCGCGGCTTCGAGGTTGGCGCGGCTGCGCTCCACCGTTTCCACCCGCTGGCGCGCCGCCGCGATCGAGGCCTCGGCCTGCGCGACGCTCGCCTCGGCCTGCGCCACGGCGACGTCGGCCTCGGTGCGCTGGGCCTCGCTGGCGAAGTTCTCGCTCACGAGCGGGGCGACGCGGGCGCGCGCGGTCTGCGCGCCCTGGAGGCCGGCCTGCGCGTTGCGAAGCTGCGCCTCGGCCACCTGGACCTCGGCCTGCGCGCTCGCGCGCTGCGCGTCGAAGCCGGCGAGCGAGCCTTGCGCGTCGGCGAGGTTCGCCGCCTGCTGGGCGAGCCGCTGGCGATAGATCCGGTCGTCGAGGTCGAGAAGCGGGTCGCCCGCCTTCACCGCCTGGAAGTCCTTGACGTGAACGGCGGCGACGGGCGCGGCGAGCTGCGAGCCGATCACCGTCACCGCGCCCCGGACATAGGCGTCGTCGGTGGTCTGGACGCTCGACGCGAAGGGCGGGAGATTCCAGGCATGGAGCACGAGAAGCACGCCCGCGACGCCGACGGCGAGGGCCGCGAGGGTGGTGGACGAGCGAAGAAAGGCCGGAGCGGCCATGGCGTCTCCTGAAAGGCTGCGTCAGGCGGGACGGGATCGGGGCGAGGGGGCTGCGGCGGGCGGCGAGCTTTCGGGCGCCGGCGCCGGATCGCCGCGCGCCCGAACGGCCGCCAGAAGCGAGTTGACGAGAAGAAAGGCGAGAGCGAGGAGCGCCACCCAGCCCACCAGCGCGAAGGTGTCGCGATAGGCCGCGACCTGCGCTTCGAGGCCGAGGCTCTGGCTGAGGCTGGCGAAGCCCTGCGCCTGGGCGAGCGCGGGATCGGGCAGCACCGGCGCGTAGCCCGCGCCGAGCTGGGCGATGCGGCCCGCCACGAGCGGCTCGGTGCCGGGCATCGCCGCGCCCATGTGCTGGAGCTGGGCCTGCGTGCGCACCGTCACGAAGCTCTGGAGGGCGGCGGCGGACACGAGGCCGCCCACCGACTGCGTCGCGGCGAAGACGATCAGGAAGCTCATCAGGTTGGGAACCCCGTGGATGATCGCCCGCCGCATGCCGGCCATCAGCGCTGAGGGCAGGAACAGCCCGCCCGCGAACCCGATGAGCGCTTGGCTCGTCATGAACTGCTCCGGCCGCCAGAGGCTCGTCGCCTGGGCGTCGGCGAAGGCGCCGAAGGCGATGAGGGCGAGCGCCGCCATGTGGATCGCCGGCTCGCGGCCGGGCTTCAGGATCAGCGCGTTGGTGGCGAAGCCCGCGGCCGTCGACAGGAGGATGACGCGGAAGAGCGCTTGCTCCCCCTCGTTGGTGAAGCCGAAGAGGCGCAGGAACTGGACGATGCCGAAGGTCTGCTCCGACAGCAGGAAGCGGAACACGAGCAGCGCGCCGGCCAGGCTCAGGATGTCGTAGGTCGAGATCCAGCGAAGGTTGATCGTCGGCCGCGCCCGGTTCAGCTCCACCGCGACCACCACCGTCAGGCAGAGGATGCCGAGCGCCAGGCAGACCCCGATCCAGGGCACCGAAGTCCACCAGAGGATCGGCCCGAAGGTCATCGCCACCACCACCAGTCCGAAGCCCAGCGCGAGGAGGGGCAGCGTGACGATGTCCATCCGGTCGAACAGCACCATGCGCGGCGGCGGGGTCAGCGGCAGGAGGTAGAGGAGCGGCAGGCAGAGGCAGGCGAGGCCGATCTCGAAGAGGTACAGCCCATGCCAGTCGCCCGCGGCCTGGAGAAGGTCGGGCGAGATGATGCGGGCGATCGGCGCCGCGAACTGCGTGCCGGCAAGGCCAATGCACAGACCCAGCGTGAAGCGCCGCGCCTGCGGCAGCGGCTCGAAGGCGTAGAGGATGGCGATCGAGGTGAGCGGCGCGGCGACGAGGCCGAGCACCGCCCGCGCCGCGATGGCCGAGGGGATGTCGTTGACGAGGAGGTGGGCGGCCTGGACCACGATGAACAGGACGAGCCCGAGCTCGGCGAAGATGCGCAGGCCGAACTGGAAGCGGATCTTGAAGAGCACGAGCGAAGCCGTGGCGCTCGTCGCGTAGTAGGCGGCTGTCACCGCCGAGGCTTCCACCGTGGTCACGCCGAAATAGCCCTGGAGGGCCGGCAGGTTCGCGGTGACGAGGTTGATGCCGAGGCCCTGCGTGATCCCGAAGACGAGCGAGGCGCACCAGTAGAGCAGTGCCCGGCCACGCGGCATGGTCAGGCCTGTCGCGTCATCGGCCGGGGGAGGAGGCGGGTCGGCCGGTTCGCGTGAAGGATCCGTCGCGCTCGGCTCCGCCGCCGCGGTCGCCGCGTCCCGGCGCGGGGCGACCGCGGCGGCCGGTCGCCCCGGCGCGTCGATGGGCGGCGCGCCTGTCTCGCTCGGATCGGACATGGGGTCTTCGGTTCACCTCGGGACGCTTGTCCCGGCGATGTAAGGCGCGCCGGCAGATGCGCAGGGCTTGCGCGTCGAAAATTCTCGCGGGGGCGGACGGGCCGGCTCGTCCGCCCCCGGCGCGTGCGCGGCTCAGGCGAGGGTGGAGGTGACCTCGATGTTGCCGCGCGTCGCGTTGGAATAGGGGCAGACCTGGTGGGTCTTCTCGATCAGCGTCTCGGCCGTGGCGGGATCGACGCCTGGCAGGTCGACGACGAGGTCCACGGCAAGCCCGAAGCCGCCCGCCGCGCGCGGCCCGATGCCCACCGTCGCGGTCACGGTGGCGTCGGTCGGCAGCTTGGTCTTGTCCTGCGCGGCGACGAACTTCATCGCGCCGAGGAAGCAGGCGGCATAGCCCGTGGCGAAGAGCTGCTCGGGATTGACGCCGTCGCCGCCGGCGCCGCCGAGTTCCTTGGGGGTGGTCAGCTTGACGTCGACGGCGCCGTCGGTGGTGGCGGAGCGGCCGTCGCGGCCACCGGTGGCACGCGCCGTGGCGCGGTAAAGGACGTTGACGGACATGGGGGCTTCCTTCGCGTTCAGCCGGCCGGGCCGGCAATTCATATCGATCGCGATTGTATCGCGTGCGATTTGATAGAGCGTGAGATCCTAATTGGTCAACCGCTTGCATTCGATCGCGCGCGATTTATTTTGTGCCCGTCACGCTTTCGGGAGTCTCGCAATGGCCGACCAACCCTCCGATCCGGATGACGGCACGGCGCTCGACGCGCTCCTGTGCTTCGCCGTCTACGAGGCCGGCCACGCCTTCAACCGGATCTACAAGCCGCATCTCGACGCGATCGGGCTGACCTATCCGCAATACCTGGTGATGACGCTGCTCTGGCAGCGCGACGACCGCACGGTGGGCGAGCTCGGCGCGGCCCTGTCGCTCGAATCCAGCACGTTGACGCCGCTCCTGAAGCGCCTCGAGGCCGCCGGCCACCTTGAGCGTCGCCGCGACGCCGCCGACGAGCGGCAGGTCCGCATTCGCTTGACGGAGACGGGACGGAGCCTCGCGCAGGCCGGTCAGGCGATTCCCCGCTGCATCGCGCAGCAGGCCGGCCTTCGCGCCGACGAGGCGGAGCGCCTTCGCGCCGCGGTCGCGGCCCTTGCGTCGAGGCTGCGGGGAGCGGATCCCGCGGAAAGCTGACGCGCCGGTCAGGCCGCGCCTGTTGTTCGCCTGTCCTTGTCCGCGCTTGCCGGAAGGCTGGCGAGGAACTGCGCCGGCGGCATCGGCATGGCGAAGTGATAGCCCTGGAAGGTGTCGAAGCCGAGGTCGCGCAGGGCCGCGAGCTGGCTCGCATCCTCGACGCCTTCGGCCACGCAGGCCAGCTTCATCGACCGGCTGAGCGCCAGGATCGCCGCGAGCAGCGTGCGGCCCGCCTCGTCGGCGACGCCGGTCACGAAGCTGCGGTCGATCTTGATCGCGTCGATCGGGAGCCGGTGCAGGTAGTTCAGGCTGGAATGGCCGGTGCCGAAATCGTCGAGCGCGAAGCTGACGCCGGGCGCGCGCAGGAGCCGGATCGACGCTTCTGCGATCGCGAAATCGCGCATGACGGCGGTTTCTGTCAGTTCGAAGATGATGCGCGAGGGCGCGACGCTCGACCGGCGGATCGCGGACAGGAGGCCGAGCACGGTCTTGGGATTGGTGAGGTCGTGGGCCGACAGGTTGAACGAGAGCCGGATCGTGTCCGGCAGAGTTTCGAGGGCGGCGAGAGACTTGCCGAACAGCGTGGTGGTGAGGCGGTGGATCATTCCGGTCCGCTCGGCGACCGGGATGAAGACGTCGGGCCGCACGCGCCCGAGCGTCGGGCTCGTCCAGCGCGCCAGCGCCTCGACGGAGATCACGGTCGGGGCATCGGCCGCCGCCTGGACGATCGGCTGGAGGTGGACCTCCATCTCGGCCGCGAGGTCGGCCGTTTGGAGCGCCGCCTCGACCGCGTGGCCGGAGCGAAGGCGCAGCTCGTGCTCGGCGGAATACAGCGCCGCGGCGCCCCGGCGCGACGCCTTGAGGCTGTAGAGCGCGTAGTCGGCGCGATCGAACAGGAGGTGGGCGGTGCATCCCTCCCCGGTCGGGGTCGCGAGGCCGCAGGTGGCGCCGATCGTCACCGTGACCTCGCCGAGGTCGAACGGCTCGGACAGCGCCGAGCAGACCCGCTGGGCGATGGCCAGCGCCTGCGAGCCCGTGCCGGTGACGATGAGGCCGAACTCGTCCCCGCCGAGCCGCGCGACGAGGGCGTCCGGACCGGCCGCCGCCCGCAGGCGCCCGGCGACGGCCTCGAGGAGCCGGTCGCCGACGAGGTGGCCGAACGTGTCGTTGACCGGCTTGAAGCGGTCGAGGTCGACGACGCCGACCGCGAAGGCGCGGTTCTGTTCCGCGGCGCTGTCGATGTGCGAGTCGAGCTCGGCGAAGAAGAGGCGTCGGTTTGGCAGGCCCGTCAGCGCGTCGGTGTGGGCGAGGCGCGCGTTCTCCCGCCCGAGCCGCTCGGTTTCCGCCTGCGAGCGCACGAGCGCGGCGAGCCCCGCGAAGGCGTTCAGGAGGACGCGCAGCATCACCGCCGTCACGAGGAAGATGTTCAGCGCGATGGCGATGAAGACCGGGTCCGAGCTGCCGACGTAGTAGGCGAGGTAGGGCGGCGAGATGATCGCGACGACGAGAACGGCGGCCTGCGGCAGGTAGCTGAGGCAGAACACGCAGCCGACGGCGGTGATCGAGATGAAGATGGCGAGATGGGCATGCTCGGCCCGCGCGCCGTAAAGCCCGAGCGACAGCGCCCACGCGATGTAGGCGCCGGCCAGGATCGCCGCGATCACGCTCGTGCGGCGCAGCAAGGCGACGGCGCGCGCTGGCGAGGGGGCCTCGCCCTTGTGCCGGATCCAGAACACGAACCGCAGCGTCGACAGGACGACGAGGATCGCCGGCACGATCGTCGTGAGCCAGGCCGGCGCCATGTCGGCATGGGTATAGGCGACCGCGACCGCGTTGACGGACAGGAGCGCGTAGAGCAGCGGCACCTGCCGGCTGAGGCCCATGAACTGGGCGACCGCCAGCTCGGGCTGGACGTCCTTGATCGCCATCCAGTTCCGGAACGCCGTCGTCCTTCGCATCGCCTGTCCCCGGCTCGGTTCGGCGCCGAGACTACGGGCGAGAAATGAAGGTCACGTTGCGGCATCGGGCGCGCGATGCGACCATGCGTTGGTGTTTAGTCCAGCGCCCGGTCGAGATGGGTGTAGCCGCCGTCGACGAAGAGCCACTGCCCGGTGGTGTGACTGGCCCGCGGCGACAGTAGGAAGACGGTCGTGTCGGCGATCTCCTCGGCGGTGGTCATGCGTCCTCCGAGCGGAATGCGCCGGGTGATCTCGGCGAGCTTGGCGTCCGGATCCTCGAAGGTCGCGATCCAGCGCTCGTAGAGCGGCGGCATCACTTCGGCGGGAATCACGGCGTTGACGCGCACGCCGTCGCGGCGCAGCGAGGCAGCCCATTCGCGGGTCAGCGAGAGCTGCGCGCCCTTGGCGGCAGTGTAGCCCGAAGTGTCGCCCTGGCCGGTCAGCGCGGTCTTGGAGGAGATGTTGACGATGGCGCCCTTCGCCGCCTTGAGGGCGGCGAGGCAGTGATGGGCCATGACAAAGGTGTGGACGAGGTTCTTCTCCAGCGAGGCGCGGAACGCCGCTGGGTCCGCTTCGAGCGACACGCCGTCGTTGACGCCGGCATTGTTGACGAGGCCGTAGATCCGCCCGAAGGCGTCGAGCGTGTCGGCCACCGCCGCCGCGCAGGCCGCGTCGTCGGTCAGCTCGGCCTGGACGAAGCGCGCCATCGGGGCGGCCGCGGAGAGCCTGTCCGCGAAAGCCGGGTCGAGCGGCGAGCGGGCGACCACGACGGGGATCGCGCCCTCCGCCGCGAGGCGCTGCGTGATCGCCCCGCCGATGCCGGCCCCGCCGCCCGTGACGATGACGACCTTGTCCGTCAGTTCGAGATCCATCGTGTCCTCAGGCCTGGAAGCGGTAGTCGCGCAGCGTGTCCGGCTTCATCTCGATCGAGTAGCCGGGCGCGGTCGGCGGCATGTAGGCCGCGCCGCGGATGATGCAGGGATCCTTGAAGTGCTCGTGGAGGTGGTCGACATATTCGATCACCCGGCCCTCGCGGGTGCCCGAGATCGCGACGTAGTCGATCATCGACAGGTGCTGGACGTATTCGCACAGGCCCACGCCCCCCGCATGCGGGCAGACGAGGAGCTTGTACTTCGCCGCCATCAGGAGGACGGCCAGGACCTCGTTGACGCCGCCGATCCGGCAGGCGTCGATCTGCACGACGTCGAGCGCGCCTCGCATGACGAACTGCTTGAACATCACCCGGTTCTGGCACATCTCGCCGGTCGCGACCTGCACCGGGGCAACGGCCTCGCGGATCTTTCGATGGCCCTCGACGTCGTCGGGGCTCGTCGGCTCCTCGATGAACCACGGCTTGGCGAAGGCGAGCTTCTTCACCCAGTCGATCGCCTGGTCCACCTCCCAGACTTGGTTGGCGTCGATCATCAGGTTGACGTCCGGCCCCACCGCCTCGCGGGCGATGGTGAGACGCCGGATGTCGTCGGCGAGGTCGCGCCCGACCTTCATCTTCACGTGCCGGAAGCCGGCATCGACGGCCTCTTTCGCCAGCCGCCGCAGCTTCTCGTCGGAATAGCCGAGCCAGCCCGCCGAGGTCGTGTAGCAGGGGTAGCCTTCACGGCGCAGCGTCTCGATGCGCTCGGCCTTGCCCGGCTCGATGGCGCGCAGCATCTCGACCGCCTCGGCCGGCGTGATGCAGTCGGTGATGTAGCGGAAGTCGACGCAGGCGACGAGCTCGTCCGGGCTCATCTCGGCGACGAGCTGCCAGACCGGCTTCCCCTCGATCTTGGCCCACAGGTCCCAGACCGCGTTGACCACCGCGCCGGTCGCGAGATGGATCGCGCCCTTGTCGGGCCCGATCCAGCGCAGCTGGCTGTCGGAGGTCACCTTGCGCCAGAAGCCGCCCATGTCTGCGGCGACCGCGGCCATGTCGAGACCCACCACGAGGTGGCGCATCGCTTCGATCGCGGCGCAACAGACCTCGTTGCCCCGCCCGATCGTGAAGGTCAGGCCGTGCCCTTCAAGCCCCGGCGTCGAGGTCTCGAGGATCACGTAGGCCGCGGAATAGTCCGGGTCCGGGTTCATCGCGTCCGAGCCGTCGAGCGCCTGGGACGTGGGAAAGCGCAGGTCGAGGACCTGCATGCCGGTGATCGTCGTCATGGGCCGGGGCTCGTCGCTTGTGGGGTGGCGCGGATCAGGCGGAAACGGTGCGCTGGCGCTGCTCGCCGAGGCCCTCGATGCCAAGCCGCATCTCCTGCCCGGCGGTGAGGTACACCGGCGGATTCTGGCCGAGGCCGACGCCGGGCGGCGTTCCCGTCGAGATCACGTCGCCGGGCTGGAGGCTCATGAACTGCGAGAGGTAGGAGACGATCTGGCGGACGGTGAAGATCATCGTCTGCGTCGAGCCGTCCTGGTAGCGCTTGCCGTCGACGTCGAGCCAGAGGCGCAGGTTCTGCGGGTCCGGCACCTCGTCGGCCGTCACCAGCCAGGGGCCCGTCGGCCCGAAGGTGTCGCAGCCCTTGCCCTTGTCCCACTGCCCGCCGCCGCGCTCGATCTGGTACTCGCGCTCAGACACGTCGTTGATCACGCAATAGCCGGCGACGTGGTCCATCGCTCGGTCCTCCGGGATGTAGCGCCCGCCGCGGCCGATCACCACGCCGAGCTCGACCTCCCAGTCGGTCTTCACCGAGCCGCGCGGGATCTCGACGTCGTCGTCGGGCCCGACGATCGCGCTCGTCCACTTGTTGAACACCACCGGCTCCTTCGGGATCGGCAGGCCGCTCTCGGCGGCGTGGTCGGCGTAGTTGAGGCCGATGCAGACGAACTTGCCGATCCGGCCGACGCAGGCGCCGAGCCGCAGGTCCTGCTGCGGCACGCCCTCGACGAGCGGCAGGCTGTCCGGGTCGATCGCGGCGAGGCGCTTCAGCCCCTCGGGCGTCAGCGCCTCGCCGGCGATGTCCTCGACGTGGGAGGACAGGTCGCGCACGCGCCCCGAAGCGTCGAGGAGGCCGGGCTTCTCGGCGCCCTTCGGGCCGAAGCGGAGGAGTTTCATGGGAACTCTCGGATGGCTGGTCGTCGAAAGGAAAGGGGCGGCCGGCGCACGAGCCCGGCCGCCCCCGAACAAGGTGTCTCAGTCGTAGAGGACGGCCGCGATCTCGGGGCTGTCCATGTTGGACTTGTCGTACCAGAAGAAGCCGGTGTCGATCGTCTTCGGCACGCTCTCGCCCTTGGCGGCCTGGACGGCGGCCTTGACGGTCTCGTAGCCGATGCCGACCGGGTTCTGGGTGATGGCGCCGGCCATCACGCCGTCCTTGATGGCCTGCTTCTGCTGGGCGCCCGAATCGTAGCCGATGATCACGATCTGCCGGCCGAGCTCGCGCGCGCCGTTGACCACCCCGATCGCCGAGCCCTCGTTGGCGCCGAAGATGCCCTTGAGGTCGGGATTGGCCTGGAGGATCGACTTGGTGATCTCGGTCGACTGGAGCTGGTCGCCGCCGCCGTACTGGGTCGAGACGATCTCGATCTCCGGGTACTTCTCGGTGATGCGGTTGGTGAAGCCGTCGCGGCGGTCGACGCCGGTGCGGCTCGTCTGGTCGTGGACGACGAGGGCGATCTGGCCCTTGCCGCCGATGAGCTCGGCCATCTTGTCGGCGGCGAGCGCGGCGGCCGCGACGTTGTCGGTGGCGGCCGTGGTCACCGGGATGTCGCTGTCGACGCCCGAGTCGAAGGCGATGACGGGGATGTTCGCGTCCTTGGCCTGCTGCAGGAGCGGGATCGCCGCCTGGCTGTCGAGCGCGGCGAAGCCGATCGCGGTTGGCTGCTTGGCGAGCGCGGCGGCCAGCATGTCGATCTGCCGGTCGACCTGGGACTCCGTGTCCGGACCCTCGAAGGTGATCTCGACGCCGAACTCGGCCGCGGCCTTGTCGGCGCCCGACTTCACCGCCTGCCAGAACTGGTGCTGGAAGCCCTTGGAGATGACGGGGATGTACATCTTTTGCCCGCTCTCCTGCGCGAGGGCGATGCCCCCGGTGGCGGCGAGCAGCGTGCCGGCGGCGAGCGCGGCGAGAACGTTGCGTCTGGTGATCATGCGTCTTCCTCCCGTTTCACCCCTTGCGGGGAGCCTGTTTTTCCTCGCCCGCGTCACACCTTCCGGCGGCGCAGCATGTCCGTGTAGACGGCGAGGATGATGATCGAGCCGGTCACCACCGTCTGCCATTCCTGCGCGACCGACAGGATGCGCAGACCGTTGGTGAGAACCGAGATGATGAGTGCGCCGATCAGCGTGCCGACGATCGTGCCCCGTCCCCCCGAGAGCGACGTGCCGCCGATCACGACGGCCGCGATGGCGTCGAGTTCGTAGCCCTGGCCGAGCGCCGGCTGGGCGGAGTTGAGGCGCGAGGAGATGAGGAGGCCCGCGACGCCGCAGATGCCGCCGGCGAGCGTGTAGACCGCGATCTTCCAGCGATCGACGTTGACCCCCGACAGCCGCACCGCCTCCTCGTTCGACCCCAGGGCGAAGGTGAAGCGACCGAGAATGGTCTTCCTGAGGATGATATGCGCGACGAGCGCGACCAAAAACAGGATCAGGACGCCGTTCGGCAGCGGCACGGAGGGGATCAGCGTTCCGACGAGCGACCCCTGCGCGATGTCGGTATAGCCGGGCGTCGCGTTGAAATAGATCGGCCGCGTGCCGGAGATGACGAGCGAGAGCCCCTTCAGGATCAGCATCATGCCGAGCGTCGCGATGAAGGGCGGCACTTTCAGCTTGGCGATGATGGTGCCCGAGCAGACGCCCGAGGCCGCACCCGCCGCGAGCGCGGCGAGGATGCCGACGGGCAGCGGCATGCCCCAATTGGTGAGGACGACGCCGGCGATCACGGCGCAGAAGGTCATCAGCGTGCCGACCGACAGATCGATGCCGCCGGTGATGATGACGAGCGTCGCCGCCACGGCCAGGACGCCGTTCACCGAGGTCGCCTGCAGGATCGCCAGGATGTTCGAGGTCTGCAGGAAGTTCGGCGAAGCCAGCGAGAAGCCGACCACGAGGACGATGAGGCTCGCGAAGGCGAGGAGCCGCTGCTGCGCCCCCGAGAAGCGCGCCTTGGCCGCGGCTCCCGGAGCCGCCGTGCCTGCCGGTGTTCCCGTGGTCGAGCTCATCGCCGTCCTCCCATGGCCGCGCTCGGGCGCGTGTCTCCGCTCGTCTCGCCCCGCTGGGTCGCGAGGCGCATGATCTCGTCCTGCGAGGCGCCGGCGGGCAGGACGCCGGTGAGCCGCCCCTCGCACATGACCGCGATGCGGTGGCTGAGCCGCAGCACCTCCGGCAGCTCGGACGAGATCACGATGATCGCGCGCCCTTCCGCCGCCAGCGCGTTCAGGAGCTTGTAGATCTCGGCCTTGGCGCCGACGTCGATGCCGCGCGTCGGCTCGTCGAAGATCAGGACCTCGCAGTCGCGCAGCAGCCACTTGGCGATCACGACCTTCTGCTGGTTGCCGCCCGACAGGAGCCGCGCTTCCTGCCGATCGGAGGGCGTCTTGATCGCGAGCTGGGCGATGTAGCGCTTGGCCGTTTCCGACATCGCGCCTTCGCGCAGGAAGCCGCCCGGCGTCGTGAAGCGCGACAGCGAGGCCATGGCGACGTTGTCGCGAACGTCCATGCCGGTGGCGAGACCGAAATGCTTGCGGTCCTCGGACAGGTAGCCGATGCCGGCGCGCACCGCGTCCTGCGGCCGGCGGATCGCGATTTCCTTGCCGCGCACCAGGATCGCGCCCGAATCCAGGGGGTCGGCCCCGAAGATCGCGCGGGCGACCTCGGTGCGGCCCGCGCCCATCAGCCCGGCGAAGCCGAGGATCTCGCCCGGCCGCACCGCGAAGGACACGTCGCGGATCGCGGCGCCGCGGTTCAGCGCGCGCACCTCCAGGAGCGGCTCGCGGCCGTTCTCCTCCGGCGCCGGCGGGCGCTCGTCGGAGAGCGCGCGCCCGACCATCATGGCGATGATGCGCTCCACCGGCGTCTCGGCCATCGGCACGGTCGCGACGTACTCGCCGTCGCGCATCACCGTGACCCGGTCCGCGATGCGCTTCAGCTCGTCCATCTTGTGCGAGATGTAGACGATGCCGACGCCTTCCGCCTTGAGGCGCGCGATGATGGCGAAGAGGTCGGCGATCTCCGCGTCGTTCAGCGCCGCCGTCGGCTCGTCCATCACGAGGACGCGCGAGCGGAAGGACAGGGCCTTGGCGATCTCCACCATCTGCTGCTTGGCGATCGAGAGCGTGCCGACCGGCGTTCGCGGGTCGAGCTTCAGGTGCATGGTCTCGAAGATGGCCGCGGCGTCGGCGTTCAGCTTGGCGTCGTCGGTGAAGAAGGAGAGGCGCTTTCGCGGCTCGCGGCCGATGAAGATGTTCTCGGCCGCCGACAGGTCCGGCATCAGGTTGAGTTCCTGATGGATGATCGCGATGCCGAGGTCCTGCGCCGCGCGGGGGGAGGGCACCTGGACGGGCTTGTTGTCGAGCCGGATCTCGCCCGCGTCCGGCTGGTAGATGCCGGACAGGATCTTCATCAGCGTGGATTTGCCCGCGCCGTTCTCGCCCATCAGGGCGTGGACCTCGCCGGCGCGAAGATCGAAGCGGGCCTGGTGCAGCGCCCGCACGCCGGGAAAGGACTTGTCGATCCCGTCCATCTGGAGGAGCGGAGCGGACATTTCCGTCGTCCCGCTCAGATCGTCACGCCGCCGTCGACGAGGACGGCCTGGCCCGTGACGAAGCGCGATTCGGAGGACAGGAGAAAGACCACCATGGGCGCGATGTCGTCGACGGTGGCGAGGCGCCCCATCGGCTGACGGGCGACGAAGTCCTTTTCCGCCTGCACGGGATCGGCGGCGGACGCGATGCGCCCGCGCAGCGAGGGCGTGTCGACCGTGCCGGGGCAGAGCGCGTTGCAGCGAAGGCCGCGGCGCACGTAGTCGGCCGCGACGCCCTTGGTGAAGCCGATCACCGCCGCCTTGGTCGTGCCGTAGAGCAGGCGGTTCGGGAAGCCCTTCACCGAAGAGGCCATGGAGGCCATGTTGAGGATCGAGGCGTCGCCGTTCGCGTCGGCGCGGTCGAGGAGGCCCGGCAGCAGCGCCTTGGTCACGCGGAACATCGAGCGGACGTTCAGGTCGAAGGAGAAGTCCCAGTCGGCGTCCTCGACCTCCAGGATCGTGCCGTTGTGGACGAAGCCGACGCAGTTGAAGATGCCGTCGAAGGGCTCCTGGGAATGGGCGAAGGCCGCGATCGCCGCCGCGTCCATGACGTCGAGCCGCCGCGTCTCGATGGCCGCGTTCTCGGCCGCGAGGCTTTCGAGCGCCGCCTCGTTGACGTCGGTCGCGACGACCTTTGCGCCTTCCGCGGCGCAGGCGAGCGCGCTGGCGCGACCGATGCCCTGGCCGGCGGCGGACACGAAGACGCGCTTGTTGTGAAGCCGCATGATCCCGGTGCCCTCCCAAGCCGATCTCGTCGCGTCATCTAAATACGAACGATCTATTCATATGTAAAGCGCGGATTGCTCGCGCCGACGGGGTGCCAAAGCGTCGCGCGCGGGGATAGAAGGTCAGTGAAGCGGAGGAGCCGGCCGGAAGGGCCGCTCCGGGGCAGAAGCCGATGGGAGTGGAACGATGAGCGAAGCGGTTGCCGATCTGGGCGTTCTGGGCATGGGAACGATGGGCGCGAACCTGGCGCTGAACTTCGCCGACCAGGGCGGCTTCACCGTCGCCCTGTTCAACCGGACGGTCGAGAAAGCCCGGCGCGTGCCCGCCGACAATCCCGAGCTCGCGTCCCGCCTCGCCCCCGCCGACACGCTGCAGGCCTTCGTCGCCTCGCTCAAGGCCCCGCGCGTCGTCGTCGTCATGGTGAACGCCGGCGCCCCCGTCGACGAGCAGATCGAGCACCTCGTGCCGCTGCTCTCGCCCGGCGACATCCTGATCGATGCCGGCAATGCCGACTTCAACGACACGGTGCGCCGCGACGCGGCGCTGAAGGATTCGGGCATCCTGTTCGTGGGCATGGGGGTCTCGGGCGGCGAGCTCGGCGCGCGCCACGGACCCTCCATCATGGTGGGCGGCGACGAGGCGGTCTGGCAGCGCCTGAAGCCGCTTCTGGAGCCGATCGCGGCCAAGTACGAGGGCTCGCCTTGCGTCGCCTGGCTGGGACCCGACGGGGCGGGGCACTTCGTCAAGACCATCCACAACGGCATCGAATATGCCGACATGCAGATGATCGCCGAGATCTACGGCATCATGCGCGACGCCCTGACCATGACCGCGGCCGAGATGGCGCCGGTGTTCAGCCGTTGGAACGAAGGGGGCTTGTCCTCCTACCTCATCGAGATCGCGGCGGTCACGCTGAAGGAGGTCGACCCTGAGACGAACCAGGCCATGGTCGACGTCATCCTCGACGAGGCGGGGCAGAAGGGCACGGGCCGCTGGGCGGTGATCGAGGCGCAGAAGCTCGGCATCGGCGCGACGACGCTTGAAGCCGCGGTGTCGGCCCGCGGCGTGTCCTCGCGCCGGAACGAGCGGCTCGCCGCCGCCAGGATCTACGGCGGCGTGTCCACCGAGCCCTCGGGCTTCGCGGCCGGCGAGGTCGGCCTGTCGGAGCTGGAGGCGGCGCTGGAAACGGCCAAGATCATCGCCTACGCTCAAGGCTACGCCACCATGGCCGAGGCGAGCCGGGCCTTTTCCTGGAACCTGCCGCTCGGCGAGATCGCCCGCATCTGGCGGGCGGGCTGCATCATCCGCTCGGTGTTCCTGGACGACATCACCAAGGCCTACGAGACGGGCGAGACGGTGGTGAACCTCCTGCAGGCGCCGAGCTTCACGAGCCGCGTCGCGGCGGGGGAGGGGGCGCTGCGCGGGGTGGTGGCGAAGGCGGCGCTCGCCGGCGTGCCGGTGCCGGCGCTCTCGGCCGCGCTCGCCTACTTCGACGACTACCGCCGGGCGCGCGGCACGGCCAACCTCATCCAGGCCCAGCGCGACCTCTTCGGCGCCCACACCTTCCGGCGGCTGGACAAGGAAGGCACCTTCCACCACCACTGGCCGGCGGTGTGAGGAACGGCGGTTGAGCTTGATCTGACAATCGGCGGCAGGGCGCTGTTTTCCTCGCCCGCTTGCGGGAGAGGGTGGCCGGCGAAGCCGGTCGGGTGAGGGTGTCGGCCTGCGAAAGCGGCCAAGCAAAGACCAGCGTCGCGAAGCGTCCTTCGCCTTCGTCGCCCCAGGGCGAGCCACGCGTCTCGCCCGCCCTTCGGGCCCCTCATCCCCCTGCCGGGACCTTCTCCCGCGAGCGGGAGAAGGGAGAAGTTTCGGTGCCGCGATCGCCCGCGCTTCAGGCCTCCGTGCCGCCCACCGTCACCTGGTCCATGCGCAGGTGCGGCTGGCCGACGCCGACCGGCACGCCCTGGCCGGCCTTGCCGCACATGCCGATGCCGAGATCGAGGGCGAGATCGTTGCCGACCATCGAGACGCGGTGCATCGCTTCCGGCCCGTTGCCGATCAGCATCGTGCCCTTCAGCGGCTCCTCCACCCGGCCGTTTCGGATCCGATAGGCCTCGGTGCAGTTGAACACGAACTTGCCGGAGGTGATGTCGACCTGGCCGCCGTTGAAGGACACGGCGTAGATGCCGTCCGTCACCGAGGCGAGGATCTCGTCCGGCGTGTAGGAGCCCCCCAGCATGAAGGTGTTTGTCATGCGCGGCATGGGCGCGAAGTCGAAGGACTGGCGCCGGCCATTGCCGGTCGGGGCGACGCCCATCAGTCGGGCGTTCTGGCGGTCCTGCATGTAGCCGACGAGCTTGCCGTCCTCGATGAGGACGTTGCGGCGCGTCGGCGTGCCCTCGTCGTCGATCGTGAGCGAGCCGCGCCGCTCGGCCACCGTGCCGTCGTCGACGACGGTGACGCCCTTGGCGGCAACCTGCTGGCCCAGGAGGCCGGCGAAGGCGGAGGTCTTCTTGCGGTTGAAGTCGCCCTCGAGCCCGTGGCCCACCGCCTCGTGCAGCATGACGCCCGGCCAGCCCGAGCCGAGCACGATGTTGAAGACGCCCGCCGGCGCGGGGACCGCGGTAAGGTTGACGCGCGCCTGGCGCAGCGCCTCGTCGGCGACCCGCTTCCAGTTGGCTTCAACCAGGAACTCGCCGAAGCCGGTGCGCCCGCCGGCGCCGGACGACCCCGTTTCCTGCCGCGACCCCTCGCCGCAAACCACCGACACGTTGATGCGCACGAGCGGGCGCACGTCCTTCACGAGGTGCCCGTCGGCGCGCAGGATCTCGACGACCTGCCATTGCGAGCCGAGCGAGACCGACACCTGCCGCACGTCCTCGCCCTGCGCGCGCAGATGCGCGTCGATGGCCTGGAGGAGGCGTACCTTCTCCTCGAAGCTCGGCGCCGGAATCGGATTCTCGTCGCCGTAGAGCTTCTGGTTGGTGCGCGGCGGCGCCTCCGAATAGGTGCCCGAGCGCCCGGCGCGCACGGCCGACACGGCGTCCGCCGCGCGCCGCAGGCCGCTTTCCGTCATCTCGCCGGAATGGGCGAAGCCGACCGCCTCGCCCGACACCGCGCGCAGGCCGAAGCCCTGCGCCGTGTTGAAGCTCGACCCCTTCAGGCGCCCGTTGTCGAAGCCGAGCGATTCGGATTCGCGGTATTCCAGGAAGAGCTCGCCGTCATCGGCGCTCTTGAGCGTTTCGCCGAGGATCGCCTCGATCTCGGCCTGCGATATGTCGAAGCGCTCGATCAGCGACGCGGCCATGCGGGACTCCTCGGACTTCAAGCAAGAATCGTCGAACTGGAGGCCCGCACATAAGCACGCGCGCCCGCGCTGCCAATGCGGCCTCAGGGAAGGGCGGCGAAGCCGTCCTTGAAGCCGGTGAGGTCGACGTCGACGCCGATGCCCGCTTCCGGCGTCTGGAAGATCGAGAACACCGCGCTCTTGCCGTTCGACAGGACGTCCAGGAGCGAGACGCTGCGCTGGTTGTCGGCGATCATGTCGAGCGAGGTTTCGGCGTAGCAGCCGTCCGAATAACAGCGCAGGAAGTTGATCGAGCCGAACTTCTTTCCGTCGACGAAGAGGCCGAGCCCGCCCTGCGGCGGCGACAGGATGACGCCGAGCGGGGCGCGCACGCGCAGGATCCGGGCCTTGCCGTCCGCCGTCTTGAAGGCGACCACCGACAGGTCGATCTCCGGCCGCGCCTCGTCGACGACGCGCTGCAGAAGCACGCACTGCTCGCTCGACGCCCCGGGCGGCTGGTCGCAGACGACGGCCCAGGCCCCGTGCTGCGAGCGCACCGTCCCGGTGACGTCGGACTGCGCGCGGGCGATCGTGGCCGGCGCGGCGGCCGCGAGAAGAGCGAGAAGGCCGGCGGCTGCGGCGCGAACCGACCGTGCGACGTGGCGAGAAAGGAGGAGCGGCATCTCGGCTTTCCGAATCGAAGAGGTGCCACAAGCTTCTGCAGCCTCATGGCGAATGAATGGTTACGAGGAGGCTTCGAGGCCCTGTTCGAACGGCCTCGCGCCAGTCCAAGGCTCGTCGGCCAAACGGCGACGCTCCGCTGTGGCCCGAAGAAACCATTGACGTCCAAAGGTTTTCTCCCGCAAGCCGTCGCCGGAGGCGCCTTTCTGTCGCAAGATGTGCGCTAGTTTGGAATGTTGCGAAACCGGCTTTTTCGTGGTTTGAAGCCGGGCGGGACCCCAACGCACCACCGGCGCCTCCGCGGCTTCGCGAGCCGCGCGCCCGTGCGCGAAAGGGACGAGGGCGAGGCGGCCGGTCCGCGCGCGACAGGAGAGAGCATTGGTGAGACGATCCTTCTTCGGGGCAGCGGCCCTTCTCGGCTCGGCCGGGGCGGCTCTGGCGCAATCGGCGGAGGAGCTTCCGCCCGGTCAGCCGCATCCCTGGCAGATCGACCTCCAGGAGGCGGTCTCCCCGATCCAGTCCCAGATCCATTGGTTCTCGAACTATACGCTCTGGTTCATCGTCCCGATCACGATCCTCGTCGCCGCGCTCCTCGTCTACGTGATCGTCCGCTTCGCCGAGCATCGCAACCCGACGCCCTCGCGCACCAGCCACAACACGGTGATCGAGGTGATCTGGACCGTCGCGCCGGTTCTGGTCCTCGTGTGCCTCGCCATCCCGTCCTTCCAGCTCCTCACCGCGCAGTACAATCCGCCGCGCGAGCCGGAGATGACGGTCAAGGCGACGGGCTACCAGTGGTACTGGGAGTACGAGTACCAGCCGGCCGCGCTGCCCGAGCCGGGCGCCGAGA
This sequence comes from Antarcticirhabdus aurantiaca, assembly GCF_009765365.1. Classification (GTDB taxonomy): domain Bacteria; phylum Pseudomonadota; class Alphaproteobacteria; order Rhizobiales; family Rhizobiaceae; genus Antarcticirhabdus; species Antarcticirhabdus aurantiaca. Next base: position 70,277 of record NZ_VTOM01000006.1, on the reverse strand, counting down.
CGCCACCGAACGTGTCCTTCGGCTCCTATCCGCTCGGCGAGGACGACCGCGAGGCCTCGGGCAAGGTCGACCGCGTTCTGTACCCGCACCTCCTCGCCGTCGACCAGGAGCTCGTGGTTCCCGTCGACACCGAGATCCGCCTCCTGTCGACCTCCGCGGACGTGATCCACTCCTTCGCCATGCCCTCCATGGGCGTGAAGGTCGATTCCATCCCGGGCCGCATCAACGAGTACTTCTTCAATCCGCAGCGCGAAGGCATCTTCTACGGCCAGTGCTCGGAGCTCTGCGGCCAGAGCCACTACAACATGCCGATCGCCATCCGCGTCGTGTCCAAGGAGCAGTTCCAGCAGTGGTACACCGCCGCCGGCACCGATCTGGCGGGCGCCAACGCCCAGCTCAACGCGTCGATCGAGACGGCTCGGGGCGGCGTCGCCGTCGCCGCCCGCTGACGGACCTCATCAGGGAAGCCTCGCACCATGGCCACCAGCGCCGTACATGACGACGCCCACCACGACCACAAGCCGCACGGCTGGGTCCGCTGGGTTTATTCGACGAACCACAAGGACATCGGGACGCTCTACCTGATCTTTGCGATCTGCGCGGGCGTCTTCGGCGGCGCGCTCTCGGTCGCGATGCGCATGGAGCTCCAGCAGCCCGGGCTCCAGATCTTCTCCGACCCGGCCGTCTACAACGTCTTCACCACCGGCCACGGCCTCATCATGATCTTCTTCATGGTGATGCCCGCTCTGATCGGCGGCTTCGCCAACTGGATGATCCCGATCATGATCGGGGCCCCGGACATGGCCTTCCCGCGCCTGAACAACATCTCGTTCTGGCTGCTCGCCTGCTCCTTCCCGCTGCTCGTCCTGTCGATGTTCGTGGAAGGCGCGCCCGGCTCGCACGGCGCCGGCACCGGCTGGACGCTCTACCCGCCGCTCTCGGTCTCCGGACATCCCGGTCCAGCCGTCGACCTCGCGATCTTCGCGCTGCACCTGTCGGGCGCGTCCTCGATCCTGGGCGCGATCAACTTCATCACCACCATCCTCAACATGCGCGCCCCCGGCATGACGCTGCACAAGATGCCGCTCTTCGCCTGGTCCGTGCTGGTCACCGCCTTCCTGCTTCTCCTGTCGCTCCCGGTTCTCGCCGGCGCGATCACCATGCTCCTAACCGACCGCAACTTCGGCACGACCTTCTTCGCGCCCGAGGGCGGCGGCGACCCGATCCTGTACCAGCACCTGTTCTGGTTCTTCGGCCACCCCGAGGTGTACATCCTGATCCTGCCGGCCTTCGGCATCGTCAGCCACATCATCTCGACCTTCTCGAAGAAGCCGGTCTTCGGCTATCTCGGCATGGCCTATGCCATGGTCGCCATCGGCGTCGTCGGCTTCGTGGTGTGGGCGCACCACATGTACACGACCGGCATCTCGCTCAACACGCAGCGCTACTTCATGTTCGCGACCATGGTGATCGCGGTGCCGACCGGCATCAAGATCTTCTCCTGGATCGCTACCATGTGGGGCGGCTCGATGCAGTTCCGCACACCCATGCTCTGGGCGATCGGCTTCATCTTCCTGTTCACCGTCGGCGGCGTCACGGGCGTCAAGCTCGCCAACGCCTCGGTGGACCGCTACCTCCACGACACCTACTACGTCGTCGCGCACTTCCACTACGTGCTGTCGCTCGGCGCCGTCTTCGCCATCTTCGCCGCCTGGTACTACTGGTTCCCGAAGATGAGCGGCTACATGTACAACGAGACGATCGGCAAGGCGCACTTCTGGATCACCTTCATCGGCGTGAACCTCGTCTTCTTCCCGCAGCACTTCCTGGGTGCCGCCGGCATGCCGCGCCGCTACGTCGACTATCCCGAGGCCTTCGCCGGCTGGAACATGGTCTCCTCGATCGGCTCCTACATCTCCGGCTTCGCTGTCCTCGTCTTCCTCTGGGGCATCTACGAGGCCTTCCAGAAGAAGCGGATCGCCGGCGCGAACCCCTGGGGCGCGGGCGCGACCACGCTCGAGTGGCAGCTGTCCTCGCCGCCGCCCTTCCACCAGTGGGAGCAGCTGCCGCGGGTCCGCTGATCCCGGCGCCCATAGGAGGCCCGGCCGTCGCGCCGGGCCCGTTCCGGAAGCGGCCGCCATCGATGGCGCCGCACCCTTCCCCGAAAGAACCGGGCGGATCCTTCGCCCGGCACTCCTGTTCAAGGTGACGAGTTGAGCCTGATCGAGATCGACGACGGCCGCGCCGCGGGCGCGACGGTGAGCCTGGCGGAGCCCGGAGACTTCCTGGCGCTCATGAAGCCGCGCGTGATGTCGCTCGTGCTCCTCACCGCGGTCACCGGCTATGCCATGGCGCCGGCGACGCTGGACCCGGTGCTCGGCTTCATCTCCATGCTGTCGATCGCCGTCGGGGCGGGCGCGGCCGGCGCGCTCAACATGTGGTACGACGCCGACATCGACCGCCTGATGACCCGCACCGCCAAGCGCCCGGTGCCGACCGGCCGCGTCGCGCCGGAATCGGCGCTTGCCTTCGGCGTCGCGCTCTCGCTCCTGTCGGTGATGACCCTCGGTCTTGCCTCGAACTGGGTCGCGGCCGGCTTCCTCGCCTTCACCATCTTCTTCTACGCCGTCATCTACACGATGTGGCTGAAGCGCTCGACGCCGCAGAACATCGTGATCGGCGGGGCCGCCGGCGCATTCCCGCCGATGGTCGGCTGGGCCGCGGCGAGCGGCAACGTGACGGTGGAGAGCGTTACCCTCTTCCTGATCATCTTTCTTTGGACGCCGCCCCACTTCTGGGCGCTCGCGCTCTTCAAGATGCGCGACTACGGCGCGGCCGGCGTGCCCATGCTGCCGAACGTCTCCGGCGAGAAAGCGACGCGGCTGCAGATCCTCCTCTACAGCCTCGTGCTCGTACCGGTCGGCATCGCGCCCTTCGCCCTCGGCTTCGCCTCGCCCGTCTACGGCGTCGCCTCGATCCTTCTCGGTGCAAACTTCCTGCGCCACGCGCTCGCCGTCTACCGCATGGCCGACGGCGACGCCGCCATGGTGCCGGCCAAGCGCCTGTTCGGCTTCTCGATCCTCTATCTCTTCGCGCTCTTCGCCATCCTCCTGTGCGAGGCGCTCCTCGCGCGCGGGCTCGGCCTGCCGCTGATCGGGGGCTGAGATGGACGACGATCGCGTCACCCTCACGCCCGCGCAGGCCAAGGCGCGTCGCCGCCGCTCCATCGCCATCGGGCTCTTCCTGGTGGCGCTCGTCGTGATCTTCTACTTCGTCTCGCTCGCCAAGATGACGAGCGGCTGGTCCTCATGACGCGCGATCCCGCCCCGCCGCGCTCGATGCGCCGCGACGTCACCGTCGCTGTCGCCTGCGCCGCCTTCGCGCTCGGCATGGTCGGCGTGTCCTACGCCGCCGTCCCGCTCTACGAGCTGTTCTGCCAGGTCACCGGCTACGGCGGCACGACCCAGCGCGCCGAGGCCAACACGACGACGCTCTCCGACCGCAGCGTCACGGTGCGCTTCGATTCCAACGCGTCTCCCGGCGTGCCCTGGACCTTCCGGCCGGTGGAGCGCGAGGTGCGCGTGAAGCTCGGCGAAACCCGGCAGATCGCCTACCGCGTCCGCAACGACTCGGATCGCACGGTCACCGCGAGCGCGACCTTCAACGTGTCGCCGCCGCTCGCCGGCGTCTACTTCAACAAGATCCAGTGCTTCTGCTTCAACGAGCAGACGCTGAAGCCCGGCGAGGAGGTCGACATGCCCGTCGTCTTCTTCGTCGACCCGGACGTCGCGACCGTGCCGGAGCTGAAGAGCTTGCCGGCGATCACGCTGTCCTACACCTTCTTCCCCGTCGAGGGGCCGGCAGACGTCGCCGGGGGAGCCGTCACCCCGACGGTCGGCGACGCCATCCCCGCGCCCCGAGGCGGTTGATCAGCCGGGCCGGACCCCTTGCGGGCCCGGCTTGACGATCCCGCCGCGGCGGGATGAATGAAGACGAGGGCGGCCGCTCGGAGCTTGGCTTCGCGGTCGCCGGCACGGAACCAGACGTCGGAGTGTCGACGGGCGCCGCCCGGGGGGACGCGACGGCACGCCGAACTGAGGAAGCGGGAAGACCCATGGCCGAGGCGCACGCCAAGCATCACGACTACCACATCATCGACCCGAGCCCGTGGCCCTTCCTCGCCTCGCTCGGCGCCTTCGTCATGCTGTTCGGCGCCGTCGCCTGGATGCGCCACATCTCGGCGCAGCAGATGCTGCTGTTCGGGATCGATTTCGCGACGCCCTGGATCTTCTTCCTCGGTCTCGCGCTGGTCCTCTACTGCATGTACGCCTGGTGGTCGGACACCATCAAGGAAGGCCAGGAAGGGCACCATACCCGGGTCGTCGCGCTGCACCTGCGCTACGGCATGATCATGTTCATCGCCTCCGAGGTGATGTTCTTCGTCGCCTGGTTCTGGGCCTTCTTCGACGCCAGTCTGTTCCCGAACGAGGCCGTGCAGGTCTCCCGCACGCAGGTCCTCGGCGGCGTCTGGCCGCCGGCTGGCATCGAGGTCCTCGATCCGCTGCACCTGCCGCTGTTCAACACGGTGACGCTGCTGCTCTCGGGCACGACCGTCACCTGGGCGCACCACGCCATGCTGCACAACGACCGCAAGGGCCTCGTCTGGGGCCTGACGCTGACGGTCATCCTCGGCGCGATCTTCTCCTACGTCCAGTACTACGAATACGCCCATGCGCCCTTCGCCTTCGCCGGCTCGATCTACGGTTCGACCTTCTTCATGGCGACGGGCTTCCACGGCTTCCACGTCCTCGTCGGCACGATCTTCCTCCTGGTCTGCCTGATCCGCGCGGTGCGCGGCGGCTTCACCCCGGAGAAGCACTTCGGCTTCGAGGCGGCGGCCTGGTACTGGCACTTCGTCGACGTCGTCTGGCTGTTCCTGTTCTTCGCCATCTACGTCTGGGGCAGCTGGGGCGCGCCGCTCCACGCCGGCTGACGGGCCGCGGCGTGCCGCCCCGTGGCGGCCGCCCGCGACGATCGCCATATCCGCGAAAGGCGGCCGGCCCGACCGGTCGCCTTTCGCGCGTTCTGAAGGACCCACGATCATGGCCGACGCCCCCTCGCTTCGCGCCGCGCCCGCCGCCGACCCGGTCAAGGCGGGGCTGTCCGGCCGCTGCCCGCGCTGCGGCCGGGGGAAGCTCTTTTCCGGCTTCCTCAAGCTCGCGCCGGAATGCCCGCGCTGCCGGCTCGATTACGCCTTCATCGACTCGGGCGACGGTCCGACCGCCTTCGTGATCCTTCTCGTCGGCTTCGTGATCCTGGGCGGCGCGCTTTGGCTGGAGCTGACGCTGGCGCCCCCGATCTGGGTCCACTTCGTCCTTTGGCTCCCTTTGACGCTGATCCTGTCGTTGCCGCTCCTGCGCATGATGAAGGGTCTCTTGGTCGCCGTGCAGTATCGCAACAAGGCCGCGGAAGGGCGCCTCGACGTGCCGCCGGAAACGCGGGCATGAGCGGGACCGAAACGATGCTCGCCGAGCCGCGCGAGCCCTCGCGCCTGCGCCGCTGGGTCGCCCATGCCGGCGTCCTCGTCGCTCTCGCGATCCTTCTGGCTCTCGGCACCTGGCAGGTCGAGCGGCTGCACTGGAAGCAGGGCATCATCGACACGATCGAGGCGCGCCTCGGCGCCGCGCCCATGCCGATCGCCGAGATCGCGGCCATCGCTGCCGAGACCGGCGACGTCGACTACCGGCCCGCGGTCGCCAAGGGCCGCTTTCTCAACGCGGACGAGCGCTTCTTCCTGTCGACCCATGCGGGCCAGGCCGGCTGGAACGTCTACGTGCCCATGGTGCTCGACGACGGGCAGGGGATCCTCTTCGTCAATCGCGGCTTCGTCCCCTACGAGCGCAAGGATCCCGCGACGCGGCGCGAAGGTCAGGGCGAGGGCAGCACGGAGGTGCGCGGCCTTGCCCGCAACGAGCGGCCGAGCCAGTCCGGCTGGTTCGTGCCGGAGAACGATCCGGAACGAAACGTCTTCTTCTGGGCCGACATCGCCGACCTTTCGGCCGGGCTCGACCTTCCCGCCGGCCAGCGCGTGCTGCCCTTCCTTCTCGATGCCGGCCCGGGTGCCGCACCCGGCGGCTGGCCGGTCGGCGGCACGACCATCGTCGACGTGCCCAACAACCACCTGCAATACGCGATCACCTGGTACGGCCTCGCGCTGACCCTCGCCGTCATGTATGGCGGCTTCCTCGTCAAGCGCTGGCGCCGACCGGCCACGCCTTGACAGCGAGCGGCGCCATCCCTTCATTCGGCCGGAGCCGCCAAGCCTCGCCTCGCCTTGCCCCGCCGCCCCGCTCCCGGAGCCACCATCCCCGTGTCATCCATCCTCGATCGCCGCCCGACCCTGCCGCCGCTGACGCTCCGCATGTGCGAGCCGCGCGGCTTCTGCGCGGGCGTCGACCGGGCGATCCAGATCGTGGTGCTCGCGCTGAAGAAGCACGGGGCGCCGGTCTACGTGCGCCACGAGATCGTCCACAACCGCTACGTCGTGGAAGGCCTGAAGGCCATGGGCGCGGTCTTCGTCAAGGAGCTCGACCAGATCCCCGACGACGGACGCCCGGTGGTGTTCTCCGCCCACGGCGTGCCCAAGTCCGTGCCGGCCGCGGCCGAAGCGCGCGAGATGCTCTATCTCGACGCGACCTGCCCGCTGGTCTCCAAGGTCCACAAGCAGGCCATGCTGCACGTGAAGCGCGGCCGCCACGTCATCCTGGTCGGCCACAAGGGTCATCCGGAGGTCGTCGGCACGATGGGCCAGCTGCCGGAGGGCACGATCACTCTCGTCGAAACGCCGGAGGACGTCGGCCGGCTCCAGCCGCTCGATGCCGCGCAGCTCGGCTTCGTGACGCAGACGACGCTGTCGCTCGACGACACCGCCGAGGTGATCGCCGCGCTTCAGGCGCGCTTTCCTCAGATGGCGGCGCCCTCCAGCGACTCGATCTGCTACGCCACCACCAACCGCCAGGAAGCGGTGAAGGCGGCGGCGCCCGGCGCAGACTTCTTTCTCGTCGTCGGCGCGCCGAACTCGTCCAACTCCAAGCGCCTCGTCGAGGTCGCGACGCGCGCCGGCGCCAAGGGCTCGATCCTCGTGGAAGGCCCGCAGGACCTGCCCTTCGACCGCATCCCGGCCGGCGGCGTCCTCGCCATGTCGGCCGGCGCTTCGGCCCCGGAAGTCCTCATCGACGGCATCGTCGAGGCCCTGCGCGCCCGGTTCGACGTGACGATCGAGCTGGTGCGAACCGCGATCGAGGACGAGAACTTCCCCGTCCTGCGCACGCTTCGCGACGTGCCGCTGGAGAGTGCCGACATGGCCTTCGTCAACGGCGAGCGCCGCTCGAGCCCCGTTTCCGACGCCGCCTGAGAGCCGAAGCGAGACCCATGGCCGTCTACACCGACGTCACCGAGCCCGATCTCTCGGCCTTTCTCGGCCTCTACGATCTCGGCCGCCTCCTGTCCTACAAGGGCATCGCGGAAGGCGTGGAGAACTCCAACTTCCTTCTGCGCTGCGATGCCGGCACGTTCATCCTGACGCTCTACGAGAAGCGCGTCGCCAGGGGCGACCTTCCCTTCTTCGTCGGCCTGATGGAGCACCTGTCCGCCCGCGGCCTGTCCTGCCCGCTGCCCGTCGCCAACGGGGCAGGCGAGACGCTCGGCGAGCTCGCCGGGCGCCCGGCCGCGATCTTCACCTTCCTGGAAGGCATGTGGACGCGCCGCCCCTCGGCCGACCAGTGCCGCGAGGTCGGCGCCGCCATGGCCCGCATGCACCGCGACGCCGCGGACTTTCCCATCCCGCGGCCCAACGCCCTGTCCGTCGCCGCCTGGCGCCCGCTCTTCGAGGCCTGCGACGGCCGAGCCGACGAGGTCCGCCCCGGTCTGGGCGAGACCATCCAGGCAGAGCTCGACCACCTCGAGGCGAACTGGCCGACGGATCTGCCCGCCGGCGTCATCCATGCCGACCTCTTTCCCGACAACGTCTTCTTTCTCGGGGGCGAGCTGTCGGGCCTCATCGATTTCTACTTCGCCTGCAACGACTTCCTCGCCTACGACCTCGCCATCGCGCTCTGCGCCTGGTGCTTCGAGCCCGACGGCTCGTTCAACGCGACCAAGGGCGCCAAGATGCTCGGCGGCTACGCCGGCGTGCGCCCGCTCACACCGGCCGAGATCGAGGCCCTGCCGCTGCTCGCCCGCGGCGCGGCCATGCGCTTCTGCCTCACCCGCCTCTACGACTGGCTGAACACGCCGGACGGCAGCTTCGTGACGAAGAAGGATCCGGTCGAGTACCTTCGGAAACTCCTCTTTCACCAGCGCGTGCGAAGCGTCGCCGAATATGGCGTGCCCGCGGAAAGGCTGACGAGTTGAGCGAAACCGAGACGACCACCACCGCCCCCAAGCGCGTCGCCATCTTCACGGACGGCGCCTGCTCCGGCAATCCCGGCCCCGGCGGCTGGGGCGCGATCCTGCGCTTCGAGGGCACCGAGAAGGAGCTGAAGGGCGGCGAGCCCGTCACCACCAACAACCGCATGGAGCTCCTCGCCGCCATCGAGGGGTTGAGGCTCCTCAAGCGTCCCTGCGTCGTCGACCTGCATTCCGACTCGCAATATCTGCGCGACGGCATCACCAAGTGGATCCACGGCTGGAAGCGCAACGGCTGGAAGACCGCCGACCGCAAGCCCGTCAAGAACGCCGAGCTCTGGCAGGCCCTGGATGCCGAGCGCGACCGCCACGACGTGACCTTCCACTGGGTCCGCGGCCATGCCGGCCACGTCGAGAACGAGCGCGCCGACGCCCTGGCGCGCGCGGGCATGGAGCCCTTCAAGACCAAGCGCCGCGCGGCGGGCTGAGCGGCTTTTCAGGATAAGGCGCTGCCTTCCCTCGCCCGCTTGCGGGAGAGGGTGGCCGGCGCAGCTGGCCGGGTGAGGGTGTCGGCCGCGCAAGCGGCCCAACGAGGAACTTCGCGACCGCGACGCTCGCCTTCGGCACCCCTGGGCGAGCCACGCGTCTCGCCCGCCCTTCGGGCCCCTCATCCCGCTGCCGCGACCTTCTCCCGCCAGCGGGAGAAGGGAGCAGCGTCGGAACATCGGCTTCCGAGCGTTCAAGCCGCTCGTACCGTCTCCGGCGGGTGGCCCAGCGCATGAAGGATGCCACGAAGCTCGGCCAGTCCCCGCATCCGGCCGATCGCCGGGTAGCCGGGCGTCACCGTCTTCGACAGGTCGTCCAGCATCCGGTGGCCGTGGTCGGAGCGGAACACGATCGTCTCGCCGGCGCTTCGCCGCTTGTCCTCGGCCGCCAGCTCCTTGAGCACCGCGACCATGTCGGTGTCGCCGTCGAGATGCGCGGATTCGTGGAAGGTCCTCGGATCGGCCTCCCGTCGCGTGTTGCGCAGGTGCGCGAAGTGGATGCGGGACGCGAAGCGGCGGGCGATCGCGGGCAGGTCGTTGTCCGCCCGCGCGCCGAGGCTGCCCGTGCAGTAGCACATGCCGTTGGCGGGGGAGGGGACCGCCTCGAAGAGGGCGGCGTAGTCCTCGGCCGTGGACGCCACGCGCGGCAGGCCGAAGAGCGGGCGCGGCGGATCGTCCGGGTGCAGCGTCAGCTTCACGCCGACGCTCTCGGCCGCCGGCGTCACCGCTGCCAGGAACTCGATCAGGTGCTGGCGGAGCTTGGCCGAATCGATCGCGCGATACTGCTCCAGCTTGTTGCGGAAGGCGGGGATCGTCAGCGGCTCGGTGGTCGATCCGGGCAGGGCGCTCGCGATGTTGCGCACGAGATTGGAGACCGCCTGGTCGTCCATCGCCTCGAAGATGGTCTTGGCGCGGGCGCGGTCCTCGGCCGACCAGTCGGCCTCTGCGCCCGGGCGCTCCAGGATGAAGAGGTCGAAGGCCGCGAAGGTGTCGACGTCGAAGCGCATGGCGGTCGCGCCCGTGTCGGTGACGAAGTCGAGCTCCGTCCGGCACCAGTCCACCACCGGCATGAAGTTGTAGCAGACGATCGGAATGCCGACCCGGCCGACGTTCTCGAGGCTCGCGATCCAGGCCTCGATCTCCGGCTTCGCCGCCCCGCCCGTGCGCTTCACCGCGTCGGGAATCGGGATGCTCTCCACCACCGACCAGCGGAGCGGCACGCGCCCCGGCGCGGTCGTCTCGATCATCTCGCGCCGCGCTTCGACGGCCTCGGCGCTCCACACCGCGCCGATCGGCACCTCGTGCAGCGCGGACACGACGTCCGTCGCTCCGACCTGGCGCACCTCTTCCAGCGTCACCGGCGCCGCCGGCCCGAACCATCGCCATCCTTGGCGCATGCCTGTCCTCCCGTCCGGCCCGTTCTGGTTGCCGGAACTCTGCTCAAACGAAATAGGTGGGGTAGCGCCCCTTCAGCGCGTCGACGTCGGGGATGACCGCGCTCAGATGCACGGTCATGGCCGCCTTGGCTCCCGCCGCGTCGTTGGCCGCGAGGCAGGCGCGGATCGTCTGGTGCTCGGCGATGACCTGCTCCATGCGCCCGAGCACCGGCAGGGTCAGGCGCCGCGCCCGGTCCATCTGCACCTTCACCAGCGCGAGCAGGGACCAGATGCCGGGATGGCCGGCGACCTCGGCGATCGCCGCGTGGAAGGCCTCGTCCGCCTCGTGGAAGGCGTCGACGTCGTCGGCGGCCGCGGCCTGCTTCTGCCGGCGGATCGTCGCGTCGACGCCGCGAAGGCCAAGCTCCGTCGCGCGCTCGGCGGCCTTTTCAACCGTGATGCCTTCCAGCGCCTTGCGGATCAGGACGGCCTCGGGGATCGCGTTGACCGGCACGCGCGACACGAAGGTCCCGGCCTGCGGGCGCACGTCCACGAGCCCGATCTCGGCGAGGCGGATCAGCGCCTCGCGCACGGGCGTGCGGCTGACGCCGAAGCGCTCGATCAGCATCCGGTCCTGCAGCGGCGTGCCGGGCGGCAGGCGCGAGGCGACGATCTCGGCCCGCAGGGCCTCGAAGATCTGGGTGGCGGACGTGATCCGGCGCGCCTTGGCGACGGGACGCGCCGCGGCGGAGACGGCATCGAGAAGGGCCTCGTCGGACATCAGGATTCCTTACGGTCCGGAATTGACATGCTAGTATATCAATTGTACCAACCTGCCAAGGCCGGACGGAGACCCGCGCGGCGGGCCGGCGAAAGGGAGGACGGATGGGCTTGCACCCGGATAGGCTTCTGCCGATCGAGCCGGAAGCGCGCGATGTCGCGCGGCGCCTGTTCTCGGGCGTCGAGATGCTGCCCATCCTGTCCCCGCACGGACATACCGAGCCGTCCTGGTACGCCGAGAACGGGCGCTTTCCCGACCCGGCGGCACTGTTCGTCGTTCCCGACCACTACATCTTCCGCATGCTGTTCTCGCAGGGCGTGCCGCTCGAAGCGCTCGGCGTGCCGCGCACCGACGGCGGCGCGGTCGAGACCGACGGGCGCCGGATCTGGCGCCTCTTCGCCGAGCACTACCACCTCTTCCGGGGCGCCCCCTCGCGCCTCTGGTTCGAGCACTCGCTCCAGACGGTGTTCGGCATCGAGGAGCGGCTCACGGCGGACAATGCCGACGCGCTCTACGACCGGATCGCCGAGGCGCTCGGGCGCGACGACATGCGCCCGCGCGCCCTTTACGAGCGCTTCCGCATCGAGGCGATCGCGACGACGGATTCGGCGCTCGACGATCTGAGGCACCACGACGCGGTGCGCGCCAGCGGCTGGCGGGGGCGGGTGCTTCCGACCTACCGGCCGGACGCCGTGGTCGATCCCGAACGTCCGGGCTTCCAGGACGCCCTCGCGCGCTTCTTCGAGCTGACCGGCGAGACCGAGACCTGGGCCGGCTATCTCGCGGGGCACAGAACCCGCCGCGCCTACTTCAAGGCGCGCGGCGCGACGGCCACCGACCACGGCCATCCCTCGGCGCGAACCGCCGACCTTCCCGCGGCCGACTGCGAGCGCTTGTTCGAGGCGGTGCGCTCGGGCCGCTCGAACCCGGCCGAGAACGAGCTGTTCCGCGCCCAGATGCTGACCGAGATGGCCCGCATGAGCCGCGAGGACGGCCTCGTCATGCAGATCCATCCGGGCTCGGTGCGCAACCACAACGCCCCGCTCTTCGCCCGCTTCGGCTTCGACAAGGGCGCCGACATTCCGAGCCGCACGGACTACGTCGAGGCGCTGCGCCCGCTGCTCGCCGCCGTCGGCAACGATCCAAGCGTCACCGTGATCGTCTTCACGCTCGACGAGACGTCCTATTCGCGCGAGCTGGCGCCGCTTGCCGGGCACTATCCCGCGCTTCGGCTGGGGCCTGCCTGGTGGTTCTTCGACAGCCCCGAGGGCATGCGCCGCTTCCGCGAAACGACGACGGAAACGGCCGGCTTCTACAACACCGTCGGCTTCAACGACGACACGCGCGCCTTCCTGTCGATCCCGGCGCGGCACGACATGGCGCGGCGCGTCGACTGCGCCTTCCTCGCCCGGCTCGTCTGCGACGGCCGGCTCGACGAGGACGAGGCGCACGAGGTCGCCCACGATCTCGCCTACCGGCTGGCGAAGAACGCCTACCGGCTCTGAAGAATGCCAGCCCCGGTCGGGAGCCGCGGGCGACAAGGGAGGACCACACCATGCGCATGACCCGCAGACGCTTCATGGGGACCACCGCGGCCGCCGCCGGCGCGACGCTCTTCGGCGGCAAGGCCTTCGCCGCGCTCGCCGCCCCGTCGAGCCCGGTGACCATCACCGTCGCCGACGTCGCCGGTAACCTGGCGCTGACCCAGGCGGCCATGGAGCGCTACACCGAGGCCAAGCCCGAATGGGCGAGCCGCATCGCCTTCACCAAGGCGCCGGCGCCCGAGCTTCCCGCCAAGCTGAAGGCGCAGCAGGCCGCCGGCCGCGTCGACATCGACCTCGTGCTGACCGGCACGGACGCGCTCTCGGCCGGCCTCGACCAGGGCATCTGGACCGACCTCTCGCCCTATAAGGCCGACCTGCCGAACCTCGAAGGCATCTACATCCCCCAGGCCTTCAAGATGCAGGGGATGGCCAAGGACCACGGCGTCGTCGTGTCCTATTATCCGTCCGGCCCGCTGATCGAATTCATGCCCGACCGCGTGGCGACGCCGCCGAAGACCGCCGAGGAACTCCTCGCCTGGACCAAGGCGAACCCGAACAAGTTCATCTACGCCCGCCCCTCCAATTCCGGGCCGGGGCGCACCTTCCTGATGGGCCTTCCCTACCTCCTGAAGGACGCCGATCCGCGCGATCCCGAAAAGGGCTGGGACAAGACCTGGGCCTATCTCGAGGAGCTCGGCCAGAACATCGAGTACTACGCCTCGGGCACGACGCAGACCATGCGCGAGTTCGGCGAGGGCACGCGCGATATCGTCGTCACCACCACCGGCTGGGACATCAACCCGCGCGTTCTCGGCACGGTGCCGGCCGAAGCCGAGGTCGGCACGCTCGCCGGCTTCCACTGGGTGACGGACGCCCACTACATGGTGGTTCCGAAGGGCGTGCCGGAGGAGAAGCTCGCCGTTCTCCTCGACCTCATGAACTTCATGCTGACGCCCGAAAGCCAGGCCTACGCCTACGACCAGGGCTACTTCTATCCCGGCCCGGCGGTGAAGGACGTGCCGCTCTCCATGGCGCCGGAGGAGAGCCGCCTCGCGATCGAGGAGTTCGGCCGTCCGCAATACGACGAGTGGATCGCCAACAACCCGATGGAAACGCCGCTCGACGCCGACAAGCTCGTGACGGCCTTCCGCCTCTGGGACGAGCGCATCGGCGCCAAGAAGGGCTGAGCCCGGTCAACAGAGACAATCGACGTTTCGGCTCCTTCCCGGTCGGGGAGGGGCCGCGACCCGTCACGACAGGAAGCCGCCCGGATCGGGCGCTTCGGCGGCCGGCCTCGCGCCCGGCGCTTCTTCTTCGATCCGTTCCGGAGCCATCGCGATGAACGCCCACACGATCAGCCCCAAGGCCGCGGCTCGCGCCGTCCCGCCCCAGGCGGGCGGCGGACGCCTCGAACTCGTCGGGCTCAAGCGCGCCTTCGGCGACTACAACGCGCTGGCCGGCATCGACCTCACCGTCGAGCGCGGCGAGTTCATCGCGCTGCTCGGCCCCTCCGGCTGCGGCAAGTCGACGGCGCTGAACTGCATTGCCGGTCTTCTCGCCCTCACCGGTGGCGAGATCCGCCTCGACGGGCGGCCGATCCACGAGCTGGAGCCGGAAAAGCGCGGCTTCGGCATGGTGTTCCAGTCCTACGCGCTGTTTCCCCACCTGACGATCCGCAAGAACGTCGGCTTCGGCCTCGCCATGCGGGGCGTGCCCAAGGCCGAGGCCGAGGAGCGCATCGACGCCGCGCTCGACCTCGTGCGCCTGCGCGAGCAGGGCGCCAAGCTGCCGGGACAGCTGTCCGGCGGCCAGCAGCAGCGCGTGGCGATCGCCCGTGCCATCGTCATCCGCCCGCCCATCGTCCTCATGGACGAGCCCTTGTCTAACCTCGACGCCAAGCTGCGGCTCGAGATGCGCGCCGAGATCCGGGCGATCCACGAGGCGATCGGCTCCACCACCATCTATGTCACGCACGACCAGGACGAGGCGCTCTCGCTCGCCGACCGGATCGTCGTCATGTCGAACGGCGTGATCCGCCAGGTCGGCGGCCCCGAAGACCTCTACGAGCGGCCGAACCACGTCGACGTCGCCGACTTCATGGGCTTTCGCACCCGCATCGCCGGCCGCGTCGCGGACGCGTCGGGACTGGTGGAGGCGGCCGGCGGGCGCCTGACGCTTCCCGCCGCGCGCGACCACGCGCCGGGCGCGAGCGTCACCGTGTCGGTCCGGCCGGAGGACCTCGTGGCGACGCGCGGGACCGGCGAGGGCGTGCCGGCGAGCGTGCGCTCGATCGAATATCGCGGCCGGGCCTGGTTCGGCTCGGCAGCGCTGAACGACGGCACGGTCGTCTTTTTCCGGGCCGAAACCTCGCTGCCGAGCGGCGAGAGCGTGACGCTGCGCTTCGACCCGGCCCGCACCCTCGTGTTCGCGGGAGGGGGGCGATGACCGACGCGGCCTTTTCCGCCCCGGGCCGGTCCTCGGCCCCCGAACGGCTCTCCTTGAAGACGCGGCTCGCCGCGCGTGGGCTCGACGGCACGACGCTTCTCGTCCTGCCCGGTCTCCTCGCGATCCTGGCGCTCTTCGTCTACCCCTTCGTCTACGGGATCGTCGATTCGGTCACGCCGGAGACCGGCGCCTGGTACGAGAACTACCGGCGCTTCTTCTCCGAGCCCTTCCTTTACAACACGATCGCCGCGACGCTCTGGCTCGCTCTGCCGGTGACGCTGGTCAACCTCGCGCTCGCCGTGCCGATCGCCTTCCGGGTGCGGCTGATGCGGCGCCAGCGCCTGCTCACCACCATCCTCGTCCTGCCGATCACGCTTGGCACCGTGCTGGTCGCCGAAGGGCTCCTGAACTTCCTGGGGCCGCGCGGCTGGTTCAACCAGGCGCTTCTCTTCATCGGCCTCATCGACGGGCCGCTGCGCCTCACCAACAATTACTGGGGCGTCTTCGCCTCGCTCCTGATCACCGGCTTTCCCTTCGCCTTCCTGCTGACGCTCTCCTACGTGTCGGGCATCGACCCGGCGATCGAGCAGGCGGCCGCGACCCTCGGGGCGAATGCCCGTCGGCGCTTCACCCGCGTCTTCCTGCCGCTCCTGGTGCCGGGCCTGGCGGTCACCTTCTGCCTCGCCTTCGTCCAGGCCTTCGCGGTGTTCCCCTCGGCCGTGCTTCTCGGCGCGCCGGCGGGCCCCACGCGCGTCATCTCGATCGCGGCCTATTCGGCGGCCTTCGAGGAATACAACCATTCCCTGGGCTCGGCGATCGCCATCATCATGGGCGTCGTCCAGCTCGCCGTGGTGCTCGCGGTCCTCGGCCTTCGCGGGCTCTTCTATCGCGGCCCGGCCGGCGGAACGAAAGGCTGACCTCATGATCCGCGATCAGGGCATCGGCTCGAAACTCTGGCGCGCCGCCGTCTGGGCGCTCGCCATCCTCTTCGTCCTCAACCTCCTCGGCGTCATCGCGGCGGTGGTGACGAACTCGCTGGCCACGCGCTGGCTCGGCACGCTCCTGCCGGTCGGCTGGACGACGCGCTGGTACTTCTCCGCCTGGAGCGAGTTCCAGCTCACCGACGTCCTTCTCGTCACCTTCCAGATCGTCTTCCTGGTGACGCTCCTGTCGGGCCTCATCGGCATCACCGCGGCCTACGCGCTGGCGCGGCGGGACTTTCCCGGCAAGCGCTTCGCCGTCCTCCTGTTTCTTCTGCCGCTCCTCGTGCCGCCGCTGACCTACGGCATCCCGCTCGCGACCCTCCTCTACCAGGTCGGTCTCGGCGGCTCCTTCTGGGGCGTCGTGATCATCAACCTCGTGCCCTCGATCCCCTTCGTGGTGCTGGTGATGATCCCCTTCATCGAGCAGATCGACCCCCGCGTCGAAGCGGCGGCCCGCGTCTTCGGCGCCGGCACCTGGAGCCTCTTCGCGCGCATCCTCCTGCCGCTCCTCCTGCCGGGCATGCTGGCGGCACTGCTTCTCGTCCTGGTCCGCACCATCGCGATGTTCGAGCTGACCTTCCTCGTCGCCGGGCCGACCAGCCAGACCCTCGTCGTCTCGCTCTACTACGCGGTCTTCGCCTCGGGTGTTCGCGCCTCGCAGTCGATCGACGCCATGGCCGTCGTCTACATGGTGACGACGCTCTTCTGGCTCGTCCTGGCGCTGCGCTTCGTCAACCCGACGCAGATCGTGGCGCGCGCCAAGCAGTCGCAGCCGGCACACTGAAAGGACCTCGCATGACCCGCTTGTCGCAGACGACGCTCGCCGCGCTGCCGGAGGGCGTCGCCCGCCCCGCCTACGACCGCGCGGCCCTGCGCGAGGGCATCGTCCATCTCGGCCTCGGCGCCTTCCACCGCGCCCACCAGGCGGTCTACACGGAGGACGCGCTGGCGGCGGGCGATCCCGCCTGGGGCATCGTCGGCGTGTCGCTGCGCAGCCCCGACACGCGCGACGCGCTGGCGCCCCAGGACGACCTCTTCACGCTCGCGGTGCGCAGCGGCGAGGGCACGCGCCTGCGCGTCGTCGGCTCGATCCTGCGCTGCCTCGTCGCCCCGGAGGACCCGGAGGCCGTGCTCGCCGCGATGACCGCGCCGGACACGCGCATCGTGTCCCTCACCGTCACGGAAAAAGGGTACTGCCACCGTCCGGCGACGGGCGAGCTCGACGAGACCCATCCAGACATCCGCCACGACCTCGAGAATCCGGCCGCGCCGCGTTCGGCGCCGGGCTTCCTGGTCGAGGCGCTGGCGCGCCGCCGCGCCGCGGGCGTGCCGCCCTTCACCGTCCTGTCCTGCGACAACCTTCCGGCCAACGGCCACACCGCGGCGCGCGTTGTGGCCCGCTTCGCCCACCTGCGCGACCCCGAGCTCGGCGCCTTCGTCGAGCGCGAGGTGGCCTTTCCCTCGACCATGGTCGACCGCATCGTGCCGGCGACCACCGACGCCGACCGCGCCATGGTCGCCGAGGCGCTCGGCCAGGACGACGCCTGGCCGGTGATGACCGAGCCCTTCACGCAGTGGGTGGTCGAGGACCGCTTTCCTGCCGGCCGGCCCGACTGGGGTTCGGCTGGGGCGACCTTCGTTGCCGATGTCGAGCCCTTCGAGCTGATGAAGCTGCGCCTCCTCAACGGCTCGCACTCGACGCTCGCCTATCTCGGCTACCTTGCCGGCCACGAGACCGTCGCCGACGCCATGGCGGCGCCGGGCTTCGCCGAGCTCCTGGCGGGCCTCATGGAACGCGAAGCCTCGCCGACCCTGCCGAGCCTGCCCGGCTTCGACCTGGCGGCCTATCGCGCCGAGCTTCTCGACCGCTTCCGCAATCCGGCCCTGCGCCACCGCACCTGGCAGATCGCCATGGACGGCTCGCAGAAGCTGCCGCAGCGCCTCCTCGGCACGATCCGCGACAACCTCGCGGCCGGCCGTCCGATCGACCGCGCCGCCCTCGGCGTCGCGGCCTGGATGGTCTACGCCACCGGCCGCAACGAGGCCGGCGAGCCGATCGACGTGCGCGACCCGCTCGCCGACCGCTTCGCGCAGGCGACGAGCGAGCGGCCGCGCGACGTCGACGGCCTCCTCGACGCCTATCTCGGCTTCGCGGAGGTGTTCGGCACGGACCTGCCGGCCTCCGAGCCCTTCCGGGCGGCGGTGGCGCGGGGGCTGTCGTCCCTTCTTTCGGACGGGGCGGCCCGCACCGTCGCCCGTTTCGGTCCGGCGTCATCGAGCTGACGCCGCGGCGTCATCGCAGCTTCGCAGACTTCTGGAAGAACCCGGCGACCCGAACCCGCTTCCGGCCGCCGCCATGCATTATCCCGAACTCACCTATGCCCGCCCGAACGACCGGCTGATCCGCCGCGTCGTGATCCGCTCGATGGAGGCGGCGGCCGGCCGGCGAAAGCTCGCCCGCCTCTACGGCGTCTGGCGCCAGCGGGCGGCCGAGGCGCCGGGTTGGGAGTTCCGCTCCATGCTGGATCTCATGCGCATCCGGCTCGACGTCGGCGGCGCCTGGCCGGTGCCCCGGCCGGTGCCCGAGCGGCTGATCATCGTCGCCAACCATCCCTTCGGCATCGGCGACGGCGTGGCGCTCCTGGCGCTGGCCGAGTCGCTCGGCCGCCCGTTCCGCATCCTGATCGCCAACGACCTGATGAAGGTCCGCGAGATGGCGGCCTACGGCCTGCCTGTCTCCTTCCAGGAGACGCGGGAGGCGCAGGCGCTGAACCTCGCCACCCGCCGCGAGGCGATGCGCCTCCTCGCCGAGGGCACGACGATCATCGTGTTTCCCGCCGGCGGCGTCGCCACCGCCAATCGCATGTTCGGCGCGGCCGAGGACCTGCCCTGGAAGCAGTTCACCGCCCGGCTCGTGCGCGCCGGCCGGGCGGCCGTCCTGCCCGTCCATGTCCGGGGCCAGAACGGGCCGCTCTTCCACCTCGTCAGCAAGTGGTCGCAGACCATGCGCTACGGGCTCCTGATCGGCGCCTTCGCCAAGCTCTACGGCCGCTCGATCCGCCTCACCGTCGGCGAGGTCATTCCCGCGCCGGAGGCCGACGTCCTGCCGGACGGCCGCCAGCTCACCGAGAGCCTGCGCGCGGCGGTCCTGGCGCTCGCCTGAGGTGGGTCTTGACGCCGGCCCCGGGCGCTGCGAATCCCTGGGTTCATGGGCTTCTCGACGATCGTCGTCCTCAACGGACCGAACCTCAACCTTCTCGGCACGCGCGAGCCGGGGATCTACGGCGCCAAGACGCTGGCCGACATCGAGCGTGACCTGCGCGCGCGGGCGGGGACCCGCGCCGAGCTGGTCTTCCGCCAGTCCAACATCGAGGGCGAGCTCGTGTCCTTCGTCCAGGAGGCGGGCCTTGCCGGCGCGGGCGTCATCATCAACGCGGGCGCCTATACCCACACCTCCATCGCCCTCGCCGACGCGATCAAGGCGTCGAAGGCCGTGGCGATCGAGGTGCACCTCTCCAACGTCCACGCCCGCGAGAGCTTCCGCCACCATTCCTACCTGTCGCCCGTCTGCCGCGGCGTCATCGCGGGCTTCGGCGACCGCTCCTACCACCTCGCTTTGGAAGCGCTGCTGGAGGGCTGACGCCGCCGCTTCCGGGCGGTCTTGCGGAGGCGGGCAGCTGCCCGGCTCCTCGTCAGTGCTTGTGGCGGCGGTGGATCCGGCGGATGCCGAGCCAAGTGAGGAGCAGAACGAGCGGCGCGAGCGCGGCGAGGATCAGCGCCTTCTGGTGCTCCGTCCCGTCATAGACGCCCTTCAGCACCGTCGAGACGATGCCGAGCGCGTAGTAGGAGATCGCGATCGTCGAAAGACCCTCGACCGTCGTCTGCAGCCGGAGCTGGCTCTGGGTGGTCTGCGACATGGTGGCGAGGATCGTCTGCGTCTGGGCCTGGACGTCGATGCCGATGCGCGCGTTCAGCATGGCGGTGGTGGTGGCCATCTGCTCGTTCAGCGCATCCTGGCGGCGCTGGATCGACTCGAAGGTCCAGAGCGCCGGGTCGAGCCGGTGCGTCAGGTAGCGCTTCAGCGAGCGGAACTCGCCGGACGGCGTTTCACCCATGCTGTCGAGCCGCCGCGCCAGGATGCGGCCGTAGGCCCGGCTCGCGGCGAAGCGGTAGCGCGTCTCGTGCCCCAGCGCCTCGGCCTCGATCTGGAGCTGGTGGAGGCGCGACAGGGCCGCCTGATTGTCGGCCGTGGTGCTGGCGCGACCGATCGCTTCGAGCACCTCGGCGAGCCGGCGCTCCAGGGCGCCGATGGCCGGCGACACGGCCCGCGAGAGCGGGATGCCGATCAGCGACAGGACGCGATAGGTCTCGATCTCCAGGATGCGGCGCACGATGATGCCGGTGAGCGTGGGCCCGAGCTGCCCGGCCGCGAATTCGAAGCGCGTGTAGCCCGCCGCGTCGATGGTGAAGTCGGTCGCGATCTCGGCGCGGCCCTCCTCGATCACCGAGCGGCAGAGATGCAGCCCGTCGAAGCCGGCGATCGCCTGGACGGGGATCGTCGCCAGATCGAGGAGGTCGACCCGCGTGGCGAGCCCGACGCTGTTCCCCGCCTCGGTCTCCATTTCGAGACCGATCGTGTCCGGCCAGGGCTCGGCATCGTCTGCCCGGCCGGTCCAGGTGAAGGTGACGAACTCGTTGTGGAGCTCCCAGACGACCTGCCGCTCGCCCACCCGGTAGCTGAAGCGCCTGAGGTCGGCCGAGGGCCCCGGCCGACCGTTCGCCCGGCACCAGGCGGCGAGCCGCTCGGCGGCGGCACGCCCGGCCTCGGGCTCGCGGGGCAGGAGAAAGACGACCCGGCGCACGCGCGCCGGGGCGACGATCGGCACGATGGGCCGCGCGTGGATCTCGTCCTGCGCGGCCGCCCGGTCCGGATGGTCCGCAAAGAGCGCGCGGCGGGACCGGGGAGGGGCGGGCTCGTCGGCATGCGTCCCGTCCATCCCCGCGTTCCCCCGTTCCGTTTCAGCCGAGCTTGCCGTCGGTGCGCACCGGCAGGCCCAGCGGGTTGCCGTCGCGCAGGGCTTGCGGAAGCAGGTCCTGCGGCATGTCCTGGTAGGAGACTGGCCGCAGGAAGCGGGCGATGGCAAGGCTGCCGACCGAAGTCGTGCGCCCGTCCGAGGTCGCCGGATACGGCCCGCCATGCACCATGGCATGGCCGACCTCGACGCCCGTGCCGAAGCCGTTGACGAGAAGGCGCCCGGCCTTCAGCTCGAGCTTGGGCAGAAGCGCCTTGGCGCTCGCATGGTCCGGCTCGTCGATGTGGAGCGCGATGGTGAGCTGGCCTTCCAGCGCGTCGATCACGCGGGCGAGCTCCGCCTCGTCGCGGCAGCGCACGATCAGCGAGGACGAGCCGAAGACCTCCTCCTGGAGCTCCTTGTGCGACAGGAAGTCGGCCGCCCGGGTGGCGAAGAGGGCCGCTTGGCCCTGGAAGCGCTCGCCGACCTGACCCTCGGCCAGCTTCTCGACGCTGCCGTGGCTCGTCAGCTTGGCGACGCCCTCGCAGTAGCTCTTGTGGATGCCGGGCGTCAGCATGGTGGAGGCG
The DNA here is from genome assembly GCF_009765365.1 of Antarcticirhabdus aurantiaca. GTDB lineage: Bacteria > Pseudomonadota > Alphaproteobacteria > Rhizobiales > Rhizobiaceae > Antarcticirhabdus > Antarcticirhabdus aurantiaca. The sequence continues at coordinate 48,598 of NZ_VTOM01000006.1, read as the reverse complement.
GGCGCGGCCTTCAGGGCCTCGGAGGCGCCGGCGATGAAGCTCTCCAGACCGTCTCCCTCGACGGCGAGGATGAGGCCGGGATTGGTGCAGAACTGCCCCGCGCCCATGGTGAGGGAGGCGGCGAAGGCCCTACCGATCGCCTCGCCGCGGTTCGAGAGCGCGGCGCGGAAGAGGATCACCGGGTTGATCGAGCTCATCTCGGCATAGACCGGGATCGGCTCGGGGCGCTCGGCGGCGATTTTCATCAGCGCCGTGCCCCCGGTGCGCGAGCCGGTGAAGCCGACCGCCTTGATGCGGTGGTCGGCGACGAGCCCCTGCCCGACGGCGCGGCCGGAATCGAAGAGGAGCGAGAAGGTGCCGGCCGGCAGGCCGCAGTCCTTGACCGCCTTGGTGACGGCGCGCCCGACCAGCTCGGAGGTGCCGGGATGGGCGGAGTGCGCCTTCACGACGACGGGGCTGCCGGCGGCGAGCGCCGAAGCCGTGTCGCCGCCAGCGACGGAGAATGCGAGCGGGAAGTTGGAGGCGCCGAAGACGGCGACCGGGCCGACCGAGACGTTGCGCAGGCGCAGCTCGACGCGCGGCAGGGGCTTGCGGTCGGGGATCGCCGGATCGACGCGCAGGCCGAGGAACGAGCCCTCGCGCACGACGCTCGCGAAGAGGCGGAGCTGGCCGACGGTGCGGCCGCGCTCGCCCTCGACGCGGGCGCGCGGCAGGCCGCTTTCCAGGACGCAGCGCTCGACGAGCTCGTCGCCGATGTCGAGGATGTTCTGCGCGATCGTCTCGAGGAACTTGGCGCGGTCCTCGAGGCTCGTTTCGCGATAGGTGTCGAAGGCTTCGGCCGCCAGGCGGCAGGCCTCGTCGAGGTCCTGAAGCGTCGCGCCGCCGAAGGCGGGCTCCAGCTTCTCGCCCGTGGCGGCGTCGAGCCCGCGGATCTCGCCGTTGGTGCCGCGGCGCTCGGTGCCCCCGATCAGGAGGCTTCCGGTCAGTGTCATGGCCCAGGTCCCATCATTGCGTTGCCGCGCCGGACGGGAAGGGGAAAATCGGGATCGAACGGGCGGCGGGACTGGCCCGCGCGATGCCGCGCCGGATCCGCCTCTCCCCGAAGCGGCGCTCCGACGAGCTGTTTAGCCGCTCGAAACGCGCTTGTCCCGCCCGGCGAATGCAAAAGTAAGACTTTTTTGCCGGGCTCGACGCGAGCGCGCCTCAGGCAACCTTGGGAAGCACGGCCGGCGCGGGCGTCGGCGCGGCACTGACGCTACCCAGCGCACCGCGCATGGCGAGAAGCAGCGCTTCCAGCGTTTCCACCGAGAGCGGGCCGACGCTGGTCGTCACCTCGTCGAAGATCGATCCGACGGGCACGCGCAGGCGCTCGAACACCTCGAAGGCGGCGGGCGTCGCCTCGATGACCTTGGCCCGGCGGTCGGTCGGATCCACCGAGCGCGTCACCAGACCCTGCTTCTCCAGCGGCTCCAGGAAGCCCGACAGCGTCATCGGCTCGATGCCCATGCGCTCGGCGAGCGCGGTCTGGCGCAGGCCGCCGTAATGGGCGACGTTGGCGAGGGTGCGCACCTCGCCGGCGGTCAACGCGAGGCCGGAGGAGCCGACGGCGCGTTCCAGGGCCTGGCGCCAAAGGCGGGCCACGTCCCACAGGAGGAAGTAAAGGTCGCTGCCGGGCAGGAGCTGAGGCATGGGTCCGTCCTTCTGGTCGGTCGAAGGGCGGAACCCTGCGAGCCGGCAGCTTCTACAGGATCGCAGATGCCGCGGCAGCTTAAAAATAATTCATTCTGATTTATTCCGACCCTAGGATGAATCGCCGCGACGTCAGCGGTCTTCCACCGACCTCACGTCGGGCAGGTCGTCCTGCCCTTCGGCCCGGTCGCGATAAAGGGCCGAGCGCGTCAGCAGCATCAGGGTCACCGGCGTCGTCATGGTGATGAACAGGAAGATCAGAACCTCGTGAACGACGACGCGCTCGCGCGTCACCGAGAAGAACAGCATGGAGGCCGCGAGCACGCCGACCGTTCCGAGACTGGCGCCGAGCGTCGGGGCGTGGACGCGCTCGTAGAAGGTCCGGAAGCGCAGCAGGCCGAGCGCGCCGATCAGCGTCATCGCCGAACCGGCCAGGACGAAGATCGAGACGAGGATGGCCGCCCAGAGCGGCAGGTCGGTCAGGCCGCTCATTCGATCACCTCGCCGCGCATCAGGAATTTGGCCAGCGCCACGGTGCCGACGAAGCCGAGCACGGCGATGACGAGGGCGGCCTCGAAGAAGATGTTGGTGCCCGAGCGGATGCCGAAGGTGAGAAGCACCAGCATGATCGTCACGTAGAGCGTGTCGAGGCCGAGGATGCGGTCCTGGGCGCGGGGGCCGGCCAGGATGCGGGAGGTGGCGCAGGCGCAGGCCAGGCCCAGCATGACCTGGGCGATCGTGATCGACCAGCTGAGGATGACGAGGCTCATCGGAAGATCTCCTTCAGGCGCGCCTCGTAGCCCGCCACGATGCTGGCCCATTCCGCCTCGTCGATGAGGTCGAGGACGTGGAGCAAGAGGAGGCCGGTGCGCGGGTCGTAGTTGACCCACAGGCTGCCGGGCGTGGCCGTGAGGATGCAGGCGAGGACGGTCAGGGCATAAGGGTCGTCGATCTCCAGCTTGATCGTGAGGAAGCCGGAGCGCCGCTCGGCGCGCGGTCGCAGGACGATGCGGGCGACGGCGATGTTGGAGCGCACGATCTCCAAGCCGACGAAGCCGACCAGGCGCAGGATCGCGACCGGATTGCCGGCGCGAAGGCCCGGCTGCTGGAGCGCCGACAGGGTCACGGCGGCGAAGAGGCCGAGCGCGGTGCCGATGATGATCTGTCCCGGCGAGATGCTCTGGTTCAGCGTCAGCCAGACGATCAGCACGAACACCGACAGGCGGGGATAGGCGAAGACGCGCGCCATCATTGGATCGCCTCCACGCCGTTCTCGTTCTCGCCGTCCGGCACGGCCGGCGAGCCGTCGGGCAGGACGCCCCTGACATAGGCGTCCGGCGCATGGACCGCGGTCGCGGCGGCCCGCATGAAGGACATGACCGGCTCGCCCGCGGCGGTCATGGCGACGCAGAGCGCGAGGAGGCCGACCACGGGCGCGTATTCGATGACGCGCACGCGCTGGACCATGGATCCCTCGTTCGGCACCCAGAAGATGCGGATGCCGGTGCGCAGCATGGCGAGAAGCGTGGCGAGGCCCGACAGGATCAGGAGTGCGACGAAGCTCCAGCCCCAGACCCCGACGGGGGCATTCGCGCTCTCGGCACCGAAGCCGGCGGGGTTGAGGACGGCGGTCAGCATCGCGACCTTGGCGACGAAGCCCGACAGGGGCGGCAGGCCGGCGATCAGGAGGGCGCAGGCGAAGAAGCCGATGCCGAGGAAGGCGATGGTCGCGGGGATCGCGACGCCGACCTCCTCGCTCTCGTGCAGCACCTCCTCCTCGTCCGGCTCGTCGAGGCCGTAGGCCTCGGCCGTCACGGCGAAGACGTCGGCGCCCGGCTCGCGGCCGCGCTCCACGAGTTCGATGAGGAGAAAGAAGGCGCAGATCGTGAGCGTCGAGGAGACGAGGTAGAAGAGCGCGCCGGCCGTCACCGCGGGGCTGGAAAAGCCGATCGCGGCGAGAAGCGTGCCCGACGAGACGAGAACCGAGAAGCTGGCGATGCGGCCCATGGCCTGCGAGGCGAGGACGCCGATCGCCCCGAAGGCGATGGTGGCCAATCCCCCGGCGAGCAGCACCTCCGAGCCGAAGCTCGCTTCCTGCCCGAAGATCAGCAGCGACAAGCGCAGGATCACGGCGATGCCGACCTTGGAGGTGATCACGAAGATCGCCGCGACCGGCGCCGAGGCCACCGAATAGGCCTGCGGCAGCCAGAAGCACAGCGGCCACATGCCGGCCTTCACGAGGAAGGAGACCGACAGGAGCGCCGCGCCGGCCTCCAGGAGCGTCCGGTCGCCGGGCGCCACCATCGCCATGCGCAGGCTCAGGTCCGCCATGTTGAGCGTGCCGGTGACGCCGTAGATGAGGCTCACCCCGAGAAGGAAGAGCGAGGAGGCCGCGAGGTTGATCGCGATGTACTGGAGGCTCGCGCGGATGCGCGGGGCGCCCGAGCCGTGCAGCAGCAGGCCGAAGGAGGCCGCCAGCATGATCTCGAAGAACACGAAGAGGTTGAACAGGTCGCCGGTCAGGAACGAGCCGTTGAGGCCCATCAGGAGGATCTGGAACAGCGAGTGGAAGTGCGCGCCGGAGCGGTGCCAGCGGGCGAGCGAGAAGGTGAGGCTGGCGAGCGCGAGGAGGCTCGTCAGCATCACCATCAGGGACGCCAAGGGGTCGGCGACGAGAACGATGGCGAAGGGCGCCGGCCAGTCGCCGAGGCGGTAGACCTGGGCGGTGTTCGGATCGGCCGCCGTCTCGACGAGGAGCGCCAGGGAAGCGAGGGCGAGGACGATGGTGGTCGCGACGTTGATGCGGGCCTTCAGCCGCCGACGCCGCTCGTCGAAGAACAGCATGATCGCCGCCCCGGCAAGCGGCACGAGGATCGGCAGGACCGGAAGATGGGCGAGAAAGCCGCTCACGAGCCGCTCTCCCGCCCGTCGACATGGTCGGTGCCGGTGAGGCCGCGCGCGGCGAGCAGCACGACGAGAAACAGCGCCGTCATGGCGAAGCCGATGACGATCGCGGTGAGGACGAGGGCTTGCGGCAGGGGGTCGGCATGAATTCCGAGGGCGCCGGCCTCGCCCTTTTCGAGGATCGGCGGCAGGCCGAGCATCGGCTTGCCGAGACCCATCGAGAAGATGAAGAGGTTCACCCCGTAGGAGATCAGCGAGAGGCCGATGATCACCTGATAGGTGCGCGGGCGCAGGATCAGCCAGACGCCGGAACCCACGAGGACGCCGATGGCGGCGGCAAGAACGAGTTCCATCAGCGGCCTCCGGTCTCTGACCCGACGGGCGGGGGTTGGGCACCCGGCGACCGTGCGACGCGCGGCGCGCGGATCGACTGGTGGGCGATGGCGATGAGCATCAGAACCGTCGCGCCGACGACGAGGGCGAAGACGCCGAGGTCGAAGAGGAGGGCGCTCGCGGTCGGCACCTCGCCGATGAAGGGGATGTCCGTGTACTGGAAGAAGGAGGTCAGGAAGGGATAGCCGAAGACCCAGGCGCCTGCGCCCGTGACGAGCGAGAGCAGGAGGCCGAAGGCCATCCAGCGCACGGGCCGGATGCGCAGGCGCGCTTCCACCCAGCGCGTTCCCCCCGCCATGTATTGCAGGATGAAGCCGATCGACATCGTGACGCCCGCCGCGAAGCCGCCGCCGGGAAGGTCGTGGCCGCGCAGGAAGAAGTAGACGGCGAGCGTCCCGATCAGCGGGAACATCAAGCGCATGATGACGCTCGGCACGAGCAGCGCGTCGGCCACCGTGTCGCCGGCCTCTCGCCCTTCCGCCGCTTCGTCCAGCTCGTTCTGGAGCCGCTGCTGCTCGGGCATCTGCCGGGAATCGGCAGCCGGCCGGAAGCGCAGAAGAAGCGCGAAGACGGTGAGGCTGACGGCGGCGAGCACGACGATCTCGCCGAAGGTGTCGAAGCCGCGGAAGTCGACGAGGATGACGTTGACGACGTTGGTGCCGCCGCCCTCCGAATAGGCCCGCTCCAGGAAGAAGCCGGCGATGGAGTCGGTCAGCGGCCGGTTCATCACGGCGAAGGCGACCACCGCCGTGCCGAGGCCGGCGCAGACCGCGAGAACGAGGTCGCGCGAGCGGCGCAGGCGCGCGACGATGCTCGTGGATTCGTCGCCGTCGTGGCCGCGCACGCGCTTGGGCAGCCAGCGCAGGCCGAGAAGCAGGAGCACGGTCGTCACCACCTCGACGAGCAGCTGGGTGATGGCGAGGTCGGGGGCCGAGAGCCAGACGAAGGTCACGCAGGTGACGAGGCCGGCGCCGCCGAGGAGAACGAGGGCGGCGAGGCGGTGGAACTTGGCGCTGAGCGCGGCGCCGATGGCGCAGACGATGCCGATCAGCCAGAGAAGGGCGAAGGGCGCGTCGATGTCGATCGGCCATTCCTGGCGCGAGCCGAAGCCGTGGGTGGCGATCGGGGCGACGCCCGCCAGAAGCGCGGCGCCGACGAGAAGGCGCATCTGCGGCTGCAGGCGGCGCGTTTCGACCCAGCCTTCCAGCGTGCGGGCCCAGCGCCAGGACACGGTGACGAGCACAGCCTCGAAGATGCGCGGCGCGTTGAGGCGGCGCAGCAGCGGCGGCCCCTCGACGCCGGATTCGAGCGTACGGCGCAGCAGGAGGTACAGGATCACGCCGCTGACCATGGCGATGATGCTCATCATCAGCGGCTCGTTGAAGCCGTGCCAGAGCGAGAGCGAGTAGTAGGGCAGGTCGCGTCCGACCACGGCCTGCGCCGCCGTGTTCAGGATGCCGCCGACCGCCAGCGCCGGCACGATGCCGACCACGAGGCAGAGAACGACCAGGAACTCGACGGGAAAGCGCATGAGGCGCGGCGGCTCGTGCGGCACCTTGGGCACGTCCGTCGGCGGCGGGCCGAAGAAGACGCGGTGCATGAAGCCGATGGAATAGGCTACCGAGAAGGCGCCGGCGAGCGTCGCGGCGTAGGGCAGGGACCGGTCGAGAAGCGAGCCCTGGTGGAACTCCACGGCCTCGGCGAAGAACATCTCCTTGGAGATGAAGCCGTTGAGCAGCGGCACGCCGGCCATGGCGGCGCAGGCGACCATGGCGAGCGTCGCGGTCACCGGCATGAAGCGGTAGAGGCCCGACAGGCGGCGCATGTCGCGCGTGCCGGTCTCGTGGTCGATGATGCCCGCCGCCATGAACAGCGAGGCCTTGAAGGTCGCGTGGTTGAGGATGTGGAAGGTCGCCGCGATCGCCCCGAGCGGGCTGCCGAGGCCCAGAAGCACGGTGATGAGCCCGAGATGGCTGATCGTGGAATAAGCGAGGAGGCCTTTGAGGTCCTGCTGGAAGATCGCGATCCAGGCGCCGAGGACGAGGGTGATCAGGCCCGACGAGCAGACGATGTAGAACCAGGTCTCGGTCTCGGCGAGAACCGGCCAGTAGCGGGCGAGAAGGAAGACGCCCGCCTTCACCATGGTCGCCGAATGGAGGTAGGCCGAGACCGGCGTCGGGGCGGCCATGGCCTGGGGCAGCCAGAAGTGGAACGGGAACTGCGCGCTCTTGGCCAGCGCGCCGATGAGAATGAGGACGAGCGTGGGCGTGTAGAGCTCGTGCGCCTGGACGCGGGCGCCGGCGGCCAGCACCGCGTCGAGGTCGTAGGATCCGACGATGTGGCCGAGCATCAGCGTGCCGGCGAGAAGCGCCAGGCCGCCCATCCCCGTCACCGTCAGCGCCATGCGCGCCCCGTCGCGGGCGGCGAGGTTGTGGTGCCAGTAGCCGATGAGGAGGAACGAGAAGAGGCTCGTCAGCTCCCAGAAGAAGACGATCTGGACGATGTTGCCGGACAGGACGACGCCGAGCATCGCCCCCATGAAGGCGAGAAAGAAGGCGAAGAAGCGCGCCACCGGGTCGTCCGGCGACATGTAGTAGCGGGCATAGATGACGACGAGGAGGCCGATGCCGGTGACGAGCAGGCAGAAGAGCCAGGCGAGGCCGTCGATGCGCAGGACGAAGTCGAGGCCGAAGCTCGGCATCCAGCCGATGCGCCAGGAGACGACGCCGCCGTTCGTCACCGCGGGATAGAGCGCGATCGTGGCGAGAAGGCCGGCCAGCGCCACCGAGCCCGCCAGAACGGCGTTCACGCCGCGCGCGTCCGTCGGCAGGATCAGGGCCGCGACGCTTCCCAGGAAGGGCAGGAGGAGGAGAACGAGAAGCAGGTACTCGTCCAGCATGGGCGGGATCTGCCTCCTTGCGTGGGGCCTTCAGACCGGATTGTTGCTAAAGCTCGCCCAATATGGTTGACTATGCTGCCGTATTCAAGGTGCCAATCCGATGAATCTGACGCCCGAGCAGTGTCGGGCCGCTCGCGGCCTTCTGGACTGGACGCAGGAGCAGCTCGCCGAGGCGGCGGGCGTGTCGCGCTCGACCGTGCGCGACTTCGAGAAGGAACGCCACCACCTCAACCGCTCCTCCGAGCAGCTCATCGTCGAAGCCTTCGAGGGGGCTGGCGTCGTGCTGATCGCGGCTGCCGGGGAGGGAGCGGAGGATCCGGGCGCCGGCGTGCGCCTGGCCAGCGCGGCGCCGCGCTGAACGCGGCGAGACGGCGCGCGTTGCCGCGAACCGTCTGTTCCGGTCCGATCCGTCGGAGCGCATCAGCCCGTACATGACCGTCGGCGTCCCTAGGCGGCGCCCGGTGCCGGCTTGTCGCTGCCGCCGCGGGTCATGCGGTCGAGCGTCGCGTCCCGCCAGACGAGGCCGTGGATCAGCGCCATGGCGACGTGCCCGACGATCAGCGCCAGGAGCACCCAGCCGAGAAGGCCGTGCAGCGCGTTGGCCGGCTCGGTCAGCATCGGGTTCGGCTCGCCGCCGGGGGCGACGAGCTGCAGCCCGTAGACCGAGAGGCCCCGCCCGCCTCCGGCGGCGCGCAGGATGGCGAGGAACGGCACGACGATCATCAGGACGTACATCGCCAGATGCCCGAGCGGCGCCGCTCGGTCGAGGAGCGAGCCGCCATGCGACGGCCGCCGCTTCAGGTTGGCGAGGCCCCAGATGCCTCGAACCACCGCAAGGACGTAGATCGTGAAGCCGACGGAGTAGTGCGTCGACCAGAAGAAGCCCTCGATGGCCGTGTCCTCGGCGAAGACGCGCAGCAGCGCCGACGTGAACTGCCAGACGATCAGGAGCGCCATCAACCAATGCAGCGATCGCGACACGAGGCCGTAGCCGGCCGGCGTGTCGGACAGGCCCTTGGCTGGCGGGGCGGCGCGGGAGGTCGAGTGCATCGAAAGGTCCCTCGATTCGGTCTCGTGTGCGTTGCAGCACGAGATTTGCCGCTCGATCGCCGAACGGCAACCCTACCGCGAGCAAAGGGGCGTGAGCCCGGCATTGCGAAACGTTGCAAAACCTCTCCCGCGACGAACGAAGGGCCGGCGGATCGCTCCGCCGGCCCTCGCCGTCCATCGTTCAAAACACGTCGTTGGGCTTAGCGCATCACGGGCATGGAGAACTCGGCGCCCTCCTTGATGCCGCTCGGCCAGCGGCTCGTCACCGTCTTGGTGCGGGTCCAGAACTTGATCGAGTCCGGACCGTGCTGGTTGAGGTCGCCGAAGGAGGAGCGCTTCCAGCCGCCGAAGGAGTGGTAGGCGAGCGGGGTCGGGATCGGCACGTTGATGCCGATCATGCCGACCGGCACGCGGGCGGCGAAGTCGCGCGCCGCGTCGCCGTCGCGGGTGAAGATCGCGACGCCGTTGCCGTATTCATGGCGCGTCGGCAGGTCGAGCGCGTCCTCGTAGGTCTTGGCGCGCACCACCGAGAGGACGGGGCCGAAGATCTCCTGCTTGTAGATGTCCATGTCCGGCGTGACGTGGTCGAACAGGCACGAGCCGACGAAGAAGCCGTCCTCGTAGCCCTGCATCTTGAAGCCGCGGCCGTCGACGACGAGCTTGGCACCCTCCTCGACGCCCTTGTCGATGAGGCCGAGGATCTTCTGCTGGCTCGCCTTGGTCACCACCGGGCCGTAATCGGCGGCCGAGTCGGTGTAGGGGCCGATCTTCAGCGCCTCGATCTTCGGGATCAGCTTCTCGACGAGCGCGTCCGCCGTCTTCTCGCCGACGGGCACGGCCACCGAGATCGCCATGCAGCGCTCGCCGGCCGAGCCGTAGCCCGCGCCGATCAGCGCGTTGGCCGCCTGATCGAGGTCGGCGTCGGGCATGATGATCATGTGGTTCTTGGCGCCGCCGAAGGTGTGGGCCCGCTTGCCGTGGCGCGTCGCCTCGGCATAGACGTGCGCCGCGATCGGGGTCGAGCCGACGAAGGACACCGCGCCGATGTCGGGATGCTTCAGGATCGCCTCGACGGCGGAGGCGTCGCCGTTGACGACCTGGAGGATGCCCTTGGGCAGGCCGGCTTCCATCATCAGCTCGGCGAGGCGCATCGGCACGGATGGATCGCGCTCGGAGGGCTTCAGGATGAAGGCGTTGCCGCAGGCGATGGCCGGAGCGAACATCCACATCGGGATCATGGCCGGGAAGTTGAAGGGCGTGATGCCCGCGCCGATGCCGACCGGCTGACGCATCGAGTACATGTCGATGCCCGGCCCGGCGCCTTCGGTGAACTCGCCCTTGATGAGGTGCGGGATGCCGATCACGAACTCGCAGACCTCGAGGCCGCGGATGATGTCGCCCTTGGAGTCCTCAACGGTCTTGCCGTGCTCGGCCGACAGGAGCTCGGCGAGCTCGTCCATGTGGGCGTTGAGGAGCTCGACGTAGCGGATGAAGACGCGGGCGCGGCGCTGCGGGTTGGTCGCCGCCCACTTGGGCTGCGCGGCCTTCGCCGCGTCGACGGCCGTCTGAAGCTCGGCCTCGCTGGCGAGCGACAGGCGCGCCGACACCTGGCCGGTCGCGGGGTTGAAGACGTCGGCCTGCCGGCCGCTGGTGCCGGCCACGCGCGCGCCGTCGATGAAGTGCCCGATCTCGTTCATGCCTGTTCCTCCGCTGGCTTTCGTCTGGACGAGGGTTTGCGCTTCGCAGCACTTGAACGCAAGCAGAACCCATGCGCATCCATTGTGCATGAAATCGAGTCCTGCCCCCGAAACCGACTGGGACGACCTGCGCGTCTTCCTCGCCACCGCCCGTGCCGGGCAGATCCTCGCGGCCTCGCGCCGCCTCGGGCTGAACCACGCCACCGTCGGCCGGCGCCTCGACGCGCTCGAAGCCTCGCTCGGCCACCGCCTGTTCGAGCGCCGCCCCAGCGGCTGCGTCCTGACGCGCGAGGGCGGCGCCTTTCTCGCCTTCGCCGAGCGGATGGAAGCCGAGATGGCGGCGGCCCGCGCGAGCCTGGCGGAAGCGGAAACGGGCCTTGCCGGCACGGTGCGCATCGGCGCGCCCGACGGCTTCGGCGCCGCCTTCCTCGCGCCCCGCCTGACCGCGCTGATCGAGCGCCATCCGAGCCTCACCGTCCAGCTCGTGCCCGTGCCCCAGGCCTTTTCGATCTCCCGGCGCGAGGCCGACATCGCGATCACGGTCGAGCGCCCGAGCCAGGGCCGCCTCGTCGCCCGCCGCCTCGTCCCCTACGCCCTCGGCCTCTACGCGTCCCGCGCCTATCTCGACCGCTTCGGCCGCCCCGAAACTGCGGCGGACCTCCAGCATCACCGGCTCGTCGGCTACGTCGACGACCTCGTCTTCTCGCCCTCGCTGCATTACGCCGCCGAGATCGCCGCCGACTGGCGGAGCCGCCTGGAAATCTCCTCCGCGCTCGGCCAGTTCGAGGCGGTGGCCGCGGGGGCCGGCATCGGCATCCTCCACGCCTTCGTCGCCGCGCGCCGTCTGGACCTCGAGCCGGTCCTGCCCGAGCACCGCATCGAGCGCGAATACTGGCTCGCCTTCCACGAGACCTCGCGAGGCCAGGCCCGCATCCGCGCCGTCGCAGACTACATCGCCGAGGTCGTGAAGGCGGACGAGGACGTCTTCCGCTGAAAACGCGAACCGCCGCGCGTTCGGGAAAACGCGCGGCGGTCGCTGTGATCTCCTCCCGCTCCCAAGGGAGAGGGGAGGCACCCCGTCCGAAGACGGCGGCGTCGGGATTTCAGAAGTTATAGAAGGCCGGCTTCTCCGGCATGGTCACCGGCACGATCTGGCCCGACTTCTGCGCCTCGACGCAAGCGTCGGCCGCCACCGCCGCGGCGTAGCCGTCCCAGGAGCTCGGGCCCGCGGCCGTACCCTTCGAGGCGGCCTCGATGAAGTCGCGCAGCTCGACGTCGTAGGCGTCGATGAAGCGGTCCTTCCAGTCGGTCAGGATCTCGTTGGACAGGCGCGCCTTGGAGCGCGTCTGGATCGACATCGGCTCGGGGAGCTTGGCCAGACCCGTCTCGCCGACGACCTCGCACTGGATGTCGTAGCCGTAGACGCAGTTGACGAAGATCTCGACGTCGATGCGCACGCCCTTCGCCGTCTCGATCAAAACGATCTGCGGGTCGCGCAGGTTCTCGTGCGCATTCGGCGAGCGGCGGGGATAAACCACCTGCACGGTCTTGTAGTCGTCGTCGAGCAGCCAACGCAGCACGTCGATCTCGTGGATCAGCGTGTCGTGGATGGCCATCTCGGTCACGTAGTTCGTGCCGACGCCCGGGTTGCGGTGGGCGGCGTGGACCATCAGCGGCGCGCCGATACCGTCCTCGGCGATGATCTTGCGCAGCATGCGGTAGCCCGCGTCGTAGCGGCGCATGAAGCCGACCTGCACGAGGCGGCGCCCGCCGGCGACCTCGGCCTCGACGATGTTGCGGCAGCCCTGCGCCGTCGTCGCCAGCGGCTTCTCGCAGAAGACCGGCTTGCCCGCCTTCACGGCGGCGAGGACGTCCGGCTCGTGCGCGGCACCGAAGGAGGTGACGAGCACCGCGTCCACCGAGGGGCTGGCGATGAGGTCCGGCCCGGTCAGGAAGATTTCCGCCTCGAGCCCGAGGGGCGCGATGGCGCTCTCCGCCGCCGCGCGGTTAACGTCGGTCACGGCCGAGATGCGCGCTCCCGACAGGACCTGCGTGATGCGCCGCATGTGCTCGCGGCCGATCGCGCCTGTTCCGATGACGCCGATATTGAGGGTCATGTCGCTCACTTTCCAAAGTGCTTGTCGATGTAGTGCTGGATGCGCTCGCGCATGAAGCGCCCGGAGGCGTCCGCCCGCTCCTCCCAGCCGAAGACGCAGGCCGTGACGATGCCGTCGAAGCCGACGGCGGCCAGGGACGAGAAGAACACGTCCCAGTCGATCTCGCCGTTGCCGATGTCCATGTGCTGGTGGATCGTCACCTTCGCGCCCGGCGGGTTGACGATGTAGCGGAGGCCGGACGACGCCCGGTGGTTGTAGGTGTCGGCGACGTGGACGTGGGCGATCAGCGGCCCGGCGTCGCGGATCATCTGCGCCATGTCGTCGCCGAAGTGGAAGGTGTGCGGCGCGCAGTAGAGGAACTTGACGTTGTCGGAGCCGATCGTCTTCAGCATGTCGATCGCCGGGTGGAGCGTTTCGCACCAGTCCTCCGGGTGCGGCTCCATGTTGAGGGTCACGCCCTCCTTCTCGAAGACCGGCACCAGCTCCTCCATCGAGCGCCACCAGGCGGCCTCGGAGTGCTCGTGGCTGAAGTGGCCGCCGCAGCAGTTGGAGCGGTGCGAGCGGTCGGGCGAGGGGCCGCGCCCGAACTCGGAGTTCATCGTGTCGCAGTCCATCGCGACGGTCGCGCGGATGGCTTCCTTCCAGTAGCCGACCGCAGCTATGCGCTCGTCCTCGTGCGGGCTCGCCCAGCGATACATCGGGAGCACCGAGGCGAGCTTCACGCCGTGGTCGGAAAGGGCCTTCTTGAACTCGGCCACCCGTTCCTTGTGGGCGCGCGGGCGCACCCACCAGGGCAGGAAGTCCTCGCGCGGGCTCATCTCGATGTATTCGTAGCCGAGCTCGGCGGCCTTGCGGCACAGCGCATCCAGCGGCAGGTGCCGGTGCATGTAGGGGTCGAGGGCGATCTTCATGGCTGGTCTCCTCCCGGTCTCGTCGTCAGCTCTGGTCGAGCCCGGCCTCGCGGGCGAAGCCCTTCAGCGAGCGGTGCCCGAGCGACTGGTATTCGAAGGGGTTGCGCACGGCCGAGTCCTGCTCGGCCTCGATGACGAGCCATCCGGAATAGTTGTGCTCGGCCGCGACCTTCAGCACCGGCACGAAGTCGACCGCGCCTTCCGCGTCGCCCGGCACGGTGAAGACGCCGCGCCGCACGCCTTCCAGGAAGGACAGGTTCTCGGAGCGAACCTCCTGCGCGATGTCGGGGCGCACGTTCTTGCAGTGGATGTGGCGCACGCGGCCCATATGCTTCTTCGCCACCTCGACCGGGTCGGAGCCGCCGAACCAGGCGTGGCCCGTGTCGAGGAGGAGCTTCGTCGCCGGGCCGGTGGCCGCCATCAGCCGGTCGATCTCCTCGCCGGTTTGGACGATGGAGCCCATGTGGTGGTGGTAGACGAGGTCGATGCCCTGTTCGGCCGTATAGGCCGCCAGCTGCTCCAGCTTCGCCCCGAAGTCGCGGAACTCGGCCTCGCTCAGGACCGGTCGGTCGCGGATCACGGCCTTGGTGTCGTCGCCGTGGATCGTGTTCGAGCACTCGCACACGATGCAGACGGTCGAGCCGTTGGCCTTCAGGAGGTCGAGATGCGGCTGGATCGCCGCCTTCTCCGCCTCGACGTCGTTGACGAGGAGGTTGGTGGAGTGCCAGCCCGAGACGAAGACGAGCCCGTACTCGGCGAGCTTGTCCTTCAGCTCCTGCGGGTCGGAGGGCATCAGGTGCCCCTTCTCGATCCCGTCGAAGCCGATGCGCTGGCAGTCGGACAGGCAGTCCTCGAGGGTCAGGTGTCCGCCGATCGACCAGTCGTCGTCGTTGGTCCAGGCGATGGGGTTCGTGCCGTAGCGGATCATGGAAGAGACCTTGCGGATGATGGGATTGAATGGGGTGGGCGAAGCTGCCTCCTTCTCCCGTTTCGGGAGAAGGTGCCGGCAGGCGGATGAGGGTCTCCAGCCGCAGCGCCTTCTGGAAAAACCCTCACCCGCCCCTTCGGGGCACCCGTTCCCGTGGGCGGGAGAGGGGTAGGGCGTCTCGTTCGGACGCGCGGCGGAAGCGTCTCACCCCACCCGCTGGAAGGCGCGCGCTTTCTCGTAGCCGCGGCGCGCCTCGACAACTTGCGCGCGCTCGGACACTTCCGGCACCGCGACGTCCCACCAGTGGCCGCCGGCCGTGGTCGTGATCAGGTGGTCGGTGTCGATGACGAGGACGACCGGCCGGCTCTCGTTCTTGGTGTCCTTCAGCGCCTGCTCGAGCTCGGCGATCGAGGCGACCTTCCGCGAGACCGCGCCCATGGCCGCGGCGTGCGCGGCAAAATCGATCTGGGGCAGCTCGACGTGGAAGGTGTCGTCCAGCATGTTGTTGAAGTTGGCGCCGCCGCATTCCATCTGCAGGCGGTTGATGCAGGCATAGCCGCGATTGTCGAGGACGACGATCGTGTACCCGGCGCCCACCATCGCGGCGGAGTAGATCTCCGAGTTCAGCATCATGTAGGAGCCGTCGCCGACCATCACGATGACGTCCTTCTCGGGATGGGCGAGCTTCACGCCGAAGCCGCCGGCGACCTCGTAGCCCATGGTCGAGAAGCCGTATTCCATGTGGTAGCCGCCCGGCGCCTCGGCCTGCCAGAGCTTGTGCAGCTCGCCCGGCAGTCCGCCGGCGGCGCAGACGAGCACGGTGTCGTTCGAGTTGCGGGCGCGGTGCACGGCGCCGATCACCTGCGCGTCGGAGGGCAGCGCCGCGTTGGTCGGGGCGATCGCCGCGTTCGTCGCCTCCATCCATTCGCGCTTGGCGTCCTCGGCCTTCCCCGTCCAGGTCGGGTCGACCTGCCAGCCGCCGAGCTTCTCCTCCAATGCCTCGATGCCGGCCAGCGCGTCGCAGACCACGGCCTGCGCGTCGTGCTTGGCCGCGTCGAAGGGCTGGACGTTCAACCCGACGATCTTGAGGTCCGGGTTGCGGAACAGCGCCCAGGAGCCCGTGGTGAAGTCGGCGAGGCGCGTGCCGACCGCGAGGATCAGGTCGGTGTCGGCCGCAAGCACGTTCGAGGCCGAGGAGCCGGTGACGCCGATCGCGCCCATGTTGAGGCCGTGGGAATGGGGCAGCGCCGACTTGCCGCCATGCGTCTCGGTGACGGGGATGCCGTGGCTCTCGGCGAAGGCCTTCAGAGCCTGCGTCGCGCCGGAATAGAGAACGCCGCCGCCGGCGACCACCACCGGCTTCCTGGCCGCCCGGATCAGCTCGACGGCCGCCTCGACCTCCGCCTCGTCCGGCCGGGCGCGACGGGGCACCCAGACCTTCTCGGCGAAGAAGCTCTCGGGATAGTCGAAGGCCTCGGCCTGGACGTCCTGGCAGAGCGCCAGCGTCACCGGGCCGCACTCGGCCGGATCGGTCAGGACCTGCATCGCCCGGCGCAGCGCGGGGACGATCTGCTCGGGCCGGGTGATCCGGTCGAAGTAGCGCGACACGGGGCGGAAACAGTCGGTGGCCGAGACCGTGCCGTCGTTGAAGTCCTCGACCTGCTGGAGCACCGGGTCCGGCAGCCGGTTGGCGAAGACGTCGCCGGGCAGGAGCAGGACGGGGAGGCGGTTGGCGTGGGCGAGCGCCGCCGTCGTCACCATGTTGAGCGCGCCCGGCCCGATCGAGGTCGTGCAGGCCATGAAGCGGCGGCGGAAGCTGGCCTTCGCGAAGGCGACCGCCGCGTTCGCCATGCCCTGCTCGTTCTGGGCGCGATAGGTGGTGATCTCGTCCTTCACGCCGTACAGCGCCTCGCCGATGCCGGCGACGTTGCCGTGGCCGAAGATCGCGAAGACGCCGCCGAAGATCGGCACCGTCTTGCCGTCCACCACCGTCATCTGGCGCGTCAGGAAGCGCGCAACCGCCTGCGCCATGGTCAGGCGAACCGTCCGAGCCGTCATGGCCTCATCTCCTCCCGCGGCGCCCGAAGGCCGGCCGCATCCCATTCGTCGTCAGGCTGCGAGCCGTTTCAGGCGGCCAGCGTCTTCTTCGGCGCCGACCAGAGGTCGGTGAGCTGGCGGAAGCGCCCCGCCATGTCGGCCACCGCCGCCTCGTCGTCGATCTCCCCGGCGAGCCACTTGCGCGCCGCGTCCACCCAGATCGTCCGTCCCACCGCGAAGCCCTTGACCGAGGACACGCTCTTGGCCGCGGCGAAGCCTTCCGCCAGGCTCTCGATCGAGGCTTCCAGTCCCAGCAGCATGACGCCGCGGCAGAAGGGGTCGCGGCTCGCGATCACCCGGTCGATCGCCTCCCAGGCGGCCGTGCTCGCCTGCGGCTCCAGCTTCCACCAGTCGGGCTTGAGGCCGGCATCGTAGAGCTCGGTCAGCGCGCGGGCGATCGTGTCGTCGCCGAGCTTGCCGTTCTTGCCGGCGATGATCTCGATCAGGATCTCGCGGCCGATCTTGCGGGCCGCCTCGTAGGCCTGGCGCAGCTTGTCGATCTGCGTCGCCTTCAGCTCGGCCGGATCGTCGGGATGGTAGAAGCACAGAACCTTGACGCAGTGGTCCACCGGCCAGTCGATCAGGCGGCTTCCCAGGTCCTGCCCGAACTCGAAGCGAAGCGGGCGCGAGCCCGGATCCTCGATCGGCTTGCCGATCCAGAAGCCCGGCGCCTTGGCCGCGGCGAACAGCGCCTCGCGGCCGTGCTTGTCGTCGAGCAGCATGCCGAAGCCCGAGCGCCCGTCGGCGACGCGCGTGGCGGCTTCCACGGCCAGCACCTTGAAGGCGGGGATGCGGGAAAGCTTGTCCGCGTCGCCCTCCGCGAGGTCCTCGACCTGCATGCGGTGGTCGAAGGCGAGCGCCATCACCTGCGGGATCTCGCGCCGGCGCGTCGTCGCCCAGTGGACGTGGTTGATCGCGGCGTCCTTGCGCAATGCCCGCTCGGGGCTGCCATGCTCCAGGAAGAACTGCAGCTCGGTGAAGGTCGGGATCTCCGGCGCGCAGAGGAGGCGCGAGACCGCGAAGGCGCCGCAGGCGTTCGCCCAGGTCGCCGCCGTCTCGTGCGGCTCGCCGCGCAGCCAGCCGCGCAGGAAGCCGGACATGAAGGCGTCGCCGGCACCGAGAACGTTGTAGACCTCGATCGGGAAGCCGCGCCCGACGATCCCGTCCTCCAGGTCGTCCGAGATCGCGCCGTCATAAACGATGCAGCCCATCGGCCCGCGCTTGAGGACGATGGTCGCCTTGGACAGGGCGCGGATGGTCTTCAGCGCCGCGAGAAGGTCGTCCTCGCCCGAGGCGATCAGCACCTCTTCTTCGGTGCCGACGATGAGGTCGCAGTCGGCCAGCACCGTCTTCATGTGGTCGGACACGGCGGCCGAGGCGATGTAGCGGTTGTCGCCCGCGTCGTGGCCGGCAAGGCCCCAAAGGTTCGGCCGGTAGTCGATGTCGAGGACGATCCGCCCGCCACTGGCTTTCGCGAGGCGCATGGCCTTGCGCTGCGCGGCATCGGTGTTCGGCTTGGAGAAATGCGTGCCGGTAACGAGCACCGCGCGCGAGGAGGCGATCAGCGCCTCGTCGACGTCGTCCTCGCAGAGCGCGTTGTCGGCGCAGTTGTCGCGGTAGAACAGGAGCGGGAAGCTCTTGTCGCTCTCGACGGAAAGGATGGCGAGGGCCGTCAGCCGCTCGGGATCGGTGACGATCCCCTTCGTCTCGACGCCTTCGCGGGCGAGCTGCTCGCGGATGAAGCGGCCCATCTGCTCGTTGCCGACGCGGGTGAGGAGCGCGCTCTTCAGACCGAGGCGGGCGGTGCCGACGGCGATGTTGGTCGGGCAGCCGCCGACCGACTTCGCGAAGCTCGCGACGTCTTCCAGTCGGGTGCCGATCTGCTGGCCGTAGAGATCGACGGAGGCGCGCCCGATCGCCACGATGTCGAGGGTCTTCTGGGTCTCGCTCACGTCGGCTCCTCCCTATGGGTTCGTCGTTATAGAACAAATAATCCATTCTATTTCAAGATGGATTATTTGTTCTGAATTATTCTTCCGCCCGCGCCTGCCGCTCCTCGGCCACCGCGACGGTGAGCGCCATGGCGAAGGCCATGGAGGCCGACAGCAGGCGAAAGCCCGCATGGTCCGCCTCGGCGAGTTCGAACCACTCGGTCGAGGACTCCACCAGCGGCGAGAAGGCCGAGTCGGTCAGCGCCACCACCGGCACGCCCCGCCGCGACAGGCTGCGCGCCTGCGCGACGGTCTCGGAGGCGTAGGGCGAAAAGGACACGGCGAAGGCCGCGTCGTCCTTTTCGGCCAGCGCCAGGATGTCCTCGTCGATGCCGGCCGCCGTTCCCACCAGCTGGCAGCGAACGCCGAGCTTGCCGAAGGCGTAGGCCATGTAGACGCCGATCGGATAGGAGCGGCGCTTGGCGACGAGGTAGATCGTGCGCGCGCCCGCCAGAAGCTTGACCGCGCGCTGAAAGGCTTCGAGGTCGACGCCCGTCGCCAGCCGGTCGAGCGAGGTCTTGGCCGCGGCGACGAAGCCGAGAAGGATCGAGGGCGGCTCGGAATCTTCGCCCTGGAGCGCCTTCAAGCGGTCGGTGTAGACGGGATGGCGCTCGCGCAGGCGGTCGCGAAACAGCGCCTGCAGCGAGGAGAAGCCCTCGAAGCCGAGCGACTGGGCGAAGCGCACCAGCGTCGAGGGCTGGACGTTGGCGGCCTGCGCGATCGAGGCGACGGTGCCGAAGGCGATGTCGTCGGGGTTCTGCAGCGCGTAGGCCGCGACCTCGCGCAGGCGCTTGGGAAGCCCCGCATTGCGCTGAAGGATCTCGATCTTCAACTGCTCGAAGTCGGCGGGAAGCGTGGTTTCGGACGGGTCAAGCGGGGTGGACGGCATGCTGCGGCTGGATCTCCGGGGGCGCTCGGCGCCGCGCTCGTGCGCGATGGAAAAGCTCGCCATGGAATATCCATTCCGTCCATGTTCCGCCAGCCGCCGCGCGGCCGGCCGCTCAGTCCAGCTCGACCCAGCGCGATTCCGCCGCCGAGCGCTGCACCGCCGCCATCACCCGCTCGACCTCGCTCGCCTCGCGGAAGTCCGTCGCGGGCTTGGCGCCGCCAGCGATGGCCTCGACCAGCTCCTTGACCTCGATCGCCTTCAGCTCGTTGAAGCCGATGTGGTGGCCGGGCGCGACGCAGAAGGCGCCGTAGGGCTCGTGCGCCGGCCCGCTCCAGATCGTCTTGAAGCCGCGGGTCACATCCGGCTCGCCGACCTTGAAGAGCCTGATCTCGTTCATCCGCTCCTGGGTGAAGGCGAGCGAGCCCTTCGAGCCGTAGATCTCGAAATCGTGCTGCATGTGGCGCCCGGTCGCGATCCAGTTCGCCTCGAAAGAGCCGCTTGCGCCGCTCTCGAAATCGAGGAGTGCCCGCGCCACGTCGTCGACCTCGACGGCCCGCGTCTCGGCCGAGCCGCGCGCGACCGGCCGCTGCGCGACATGCGTCGAGAGCTGGCCGAGCACCCGCCGCACCGGCCCGACGAGGTGGCGCAGCGCCGCCACGATGTGGCTGCCGATGTCGGCGATCGCCCCGCCGCCGCCGGCCGGATCGAGGCGCCAGCTCCAGGGGATGGTCGCGTCCGCCATGAAGTCCTCGGCGTGGATCGCCCGCACCGAGCGGATCTCACCGATCTCGCCGGAGTCGATGATGTCCTTGGCGAGCGCGATCAGCGGGTTGCGGAGATAATTGAAGCCGACCTGCGTCACGAGCCCCGCGCGCTCGGCCGCGTCCGTCATCTCGCGGCAGTCGGCGAGCGTCGGGGCGAGCGGCTTCTCGCAGTAAACGTGGCGACCCGCCGCGATGGCGGCGAGCGCCATCTCCTTGTGCAGCGCGTTCGGCGTCGTGATCGCGATCACCTGCACCGACGGGTCGGTCAGGAGATCGCGCCAGTCGTCCGTCGCCCGCGAAAAGCCCAGCCGGTCGGCCGCGGCCCGAGCGGCATCCAGCCGGATGTCGGCCAGCGCCGCGAGCTCGACCCGCATCGGCAGGTCGAAGGCGCGCGCCGCCAGGTTGAAGGCCAGGCCATGGGTCTTGCCCATGAAGCCCGTGCCGATCAGTCCGACGCCCAGGCGTGGCTTGCCGCTCATCGCCCGGCCTCTCAGACCTTGGCTTCGATGAAGTCGACCGAGCGCTTCAGCGAGCCGGCGATGTCGGCGTCGTCGCGTACCTCGTCGGCGAAGGGCTCGAAGGAGAGGGCGCCCTTGTAGCCGGCGGCCATGAGCGCGCGGATCTGCCCGACATTGTCGAGCCGGTCCTTCTCGCCGACGAGCAGGCGGTGCGCGTCGAGCATGTCGTCGAGCGCCAGACCCGGATCCTCGACGCCCGAGATGTGGACGAGGCCGGTCAGCTCGGGGAAGAGCCGGTCCTCGCCGGCCAGGCTGTGGTGGAAGGTGTCGTGGACGAGGCGGAACACCTCGCCGCCCTTCGTCTCGCCGATCGCCTCGACGGCTTCCGACTTGAGGCGCAGCGAGCAGATCGGAAAGCCCAGCGGCTCAACGAGGCCGGTGACTCCGGCATCCGACAGGATGGGCGCGAGGCCCGCCAGCGCCTGGCGCAGGTTGCGCTGGCGCACGCCGTCCTCGCCGTTGGTGTCGTCGTTGAGCGGCACTAGGACGAGGCCCTTGGCGCCGCAGTCGCGGGCATAGGCCGCGAGCTTGGCGGCGGCCGCCTCGCGCTCGCCGTTCCAGATGTTGAAGGGGTAGAGCGCGTTGATCGAGAGGATCTCGAGCCCGTGCCGCTCGGCGAGCTCGCGCACGGCCTGCGGCGAGGTGCCGTCGGCGATAGCGTTGCCGGCGAGGTCGTTGCGGATCTCCACCGCCGACATGCCGAGCTGGCTCGCCAGCGCGAAGAAGGCGTCGAGCGGCAGCTTGGGGGCGGCCATGTGGTTGAGGGCGAAAGACAGGCGCGTCACGGCGGAGCAGTCCTCATGGGAGTTGAGACGGCGGAGAAAAAGGGACGGGACGGCAGGGAGGCACCGCCCCGTCCAGGTGGTCCTCAGCGCTTGGCGCGCTTCTTCTGGCGGTAGACGTCGGCGACGACCGCGGCGACGATGATCACGCCCTTCACGATCTCCTGGTAGTAGGCGTCGACCCGGAGGAAGGTGAAGCCGGAGGTCATGATGCCGAGGATGATGGTGCCGATCACCGTGCCGGTGATCCGGCCGACGCCGCCGGTGAGCGAGGTGCCGCCGATGACGGCCGCGGCGATGGCGTCGAGCTCGTAGGAGATGCCCATGCCGGCCTGCGCGGTCTGGGCGCGGGCGGCGGTGACGATGCCGGCGAGACCCGCCAGGAGCCCGGCGATGGCGTAGACCTTCACGAGGTGGCGCTCGACGTTGATGCCCGAGACGCGCGCCGCCTGCATGTTGGCGCCGATGGCGTAGGTGAACTTGCCGTAGCGGGTGTAGCGCAGCGCGACGTGGAAGATCACGGCGACGGCGAGGAAGACGATCACCGGCCAGATGCCCGAGCCGATGAAGTTGAACTGCTCGGTGAGGCCCGAGACCGGCTGGCCCTTGGTGTACCACTTGGACAGGCCGCGCGCCGAGACCATCATGCCGAGCGTGGCGATGAAGGGCGGGATCCTCGTATAGGCGATGAGCACCCCGTTCACGATGCCCGCCGCCAAGCCGACGCCGAGGCCGATGGCGATCGGCACGATCGCCGGCAGGTCGGTGAGGGCGGGATAGAGCGCCCGGCTCCAGGTCGAGGCCTGGGCGAAGCTCGCCGCGATCATGGCGGTGAGGCCCACCACCGAGCCGGAGGACAGGTCGATGCCGCCGGTGATGATGACCTGGGTGACGCCGACCGCGATGATGCCGATCACCGACACCTGCAGGATCATGATCGTCAGGCGCTGCTGGTTGCCGAGGAAGCTCTGGCCGATCATGGTCCAGCCGAGCAGCTCGTAGATCAGCGCGATGCCGATCAGCACCAGGAAGATGTTGAACTCGGGCGGCATGCGCCGGCGGCGGATGGCCTCGGGGCGCGTCGTGCCGGCGCCGGCAGCGACCGACCCCGCGGTCGTGTTGGTCGGGTTGGCGATGTCGCTGCTCATGGGAGTGCTCCTCCTAGAAATCGGGCGGCGGGCGCCCGGCGCGGCGGGGTTCGTGTCGTCCTTGGGATGCGTTTGGCCGGGGTCCCGCGCTACTGCGCGGCGAGCTCCATCACCCTGACCTGCGTGGCCTCGGCCCTGTCGAGGAAGCCGGTGACGCGGCCCTCGTGCATGACCATCACGCGGTCGCTCATGCCGAGCACCTCGGGCATCTCCGAGGAGATCATGACCACCGCCACGCCCTGCCGGGCGAGTTCGGTGACGAAGCGGTGGATCTCGGCCTTGGCGCCGACGTCGATGCCGCGCGTCGGCTCGTCGAGGATCAGGATGCGCGGGTTGGTGAGCAGCCAGCGGCCGATCAGCACCTTCTGCTGGTTGCCGCCCGAAAGGTTCTCGATGCGCTCGTAGAGGTTCGGCGTCTTCACCCGCAGCTTGGCGCTCATCTCCTGGCAGTCGCGCGCGAGCTTGCCCTCCTGCACGAAGCCGGCCCGCGTGTAGCGGTCCTGGAGGACGGCGAGCTGCATGTTCTCCAGGATGTCGAGCGGCAGGAAGCAGCCCGTGTCCTTGCGGTCCTCGGTGAGGAAGGCCATGCGGTTGCGGATCGCCTCCGTCGGGGAGGAGATGTCGACCTGGCGGCCGTCGATCGAGATCGTGCCGGAGGTTGCGGGCGTCACGCCGAAGATCGTCTCGGCGACGTTGGAGCGCCCCGAGCCGACGAGGCCGGCAAGCCCGAGGATCTCGCCCGAGCGCACCTCGAAGGACACGTCGCGGAAGACGCCGTCGAGCGTCAGGTTCTCGACCTTCAGGAGGACGTCGCCGATCGGCACCTCTTCCTTCGGGAACATCTGGGTGATCTCGCGCCCGACCATCATGCGGATGATGTCGTCGCGCGTCACGTCGGTGGAAGCGTGCGTGCCGATGTACTTGCCGTCGCGAAACACCGAAAACTCGTCGGCGATCTCGAACAGCTCGTTCATCTTGTGGGTGATGTAGACGATGCCGATGCCCTGGGAGCGCAGGTCGCGGATGATGGTGAAGAGGTGCTCGACCTCCGTCTCGGTCAGCGCCGAGGTCGGCTCGTCCATGATCAGGACGTCGCTCTCGTAGGAGACCGCCTTGGCGATCTCGACCATCTGCCGGTTCGCCACCGACAGCTCGCCCACCAGGCTCTCGGGGTCGAGGCCGATGTTGAGGCGGCGGAAGAGGTCGGCGGTCTGCCGGTTCATCGCGCCGTGATCGACGAAGCCGAGGCGGTTCTTGGGCTCGCGGCGGATCCAGATGTTCTCGGCCACCGTCATGAAGGGCATCAGGTTCAGTTCCTGATGGATCATGGCGATGCCGTTCTCCAGGGCATCGAGCGGCGAGGCCAGGCGGATCGCCTGGTTCTTCATGCGGATCTCGCCCGCGTCCGGCTGGTAGATGCCGGCGAGGATCTTCATCAGCGTGGATTTGCCCGCGCCGTTCTCGCCCATCAGGGCGTGGACGGTGCCGCGCTTCAGCTTGAACTGCACGTCGTCGAGCGCGACGACGCCGGGAAAGGCCTTGCGCACACCTTCGGCGGAAAGGAGGTATTCGGCGCCGGGGATCGCGCCGGACTGGCGGACCGCCGCCATGGTTTGCGGGCTGAGCACCATCGAAGTCGTCCCTTGCCGGCTGACGGTCGGAGGAAGGGGGCGCGCGCTCGTCACGCGCGCCCGCCCGTTCGGATCAGTTCTTCGCCTGGTACTCGGCGAGATTGGCCGGGGTGACGAGCTCGAAGGGCACGAAGGTCTTCTTCTCGATCGGCTCGTTGCGGGCGAGCTTCAGGGCCGCGTCGACCGCGCCCTGGCCCTGGCCGGCGGCGTTCTGGAAGACGGTGACGTCGAGGTCGCCGGCTTCCATCGCGGCGAGGGCGTCCTGCGTGGCGTCGATGCCGGCGATGATCACCGAGTCCATCGAGCGCCCGCCCGACTTCAGCGCCTGGATGGCGCCGATGGCCATCTCGTCGTTGTTGGCGATCACGGCGTCGAACTCGATGCCGGCCGAGAGCCAGTTGGTCATCAGGTCGGCGCCCTGGGTGCGCGACCAGTTGGCGGTCTGCTCCTCGACGATCTCGATGCCCTTGCAGGCGTCGGTGGCGATGACGTCCTTGATGTCCTGGGTGCGCACGCGGGCGGCCTGGTTGGACAATTCGCCCATCATGACCACGGCCTTGCCCTTGCCGTTCAGGAGCTTGCAGACTTCCTGGGTCTGCAGCGTGCCGGACTCCTTCTCGTCGGAGGCGACGAAGGCCTGGCGGTCCGGCAGCTCGTCGACGTTGGCCGGCTGGCGGTTCACGTAGACCAGCGGGATGTTGGCGTCGGCGGCGATCTTCGAGATGGCGGCCGTGGCGTCCGTGTCGACCGGGTTGACGATGATCGCGTCGACGCCCGAGGCGATGAAGTTCTGGATCTGGCTCTGCTGGCGGGACACGTCGTTCTGCGCGTCCTCGATCTGCAGCGTGACGTTCTCCATGCCGTCGGCATGGCTCTGCATGCCGCCGCGCAGGACGGTCAGGAAGTTGTCGTCGAACAGCGCCATCGACACGCCGATGGTCTCGGCATGGGCCGCGCCCGAGATCATGGCAGCCATGGCGGTGCCGATCAGAAGCTTCTTCATGCGTGTCTCCTCCCGATGATGCCGCGCCGGTGGGCGAAACGGCAGCCCGCGCTCGACGCCGGGCGATGATCACGGCGCCCGTCCCCCCGGACGGGTTGGCCGAATTGGAATGCATGTTCCATATGCCGGCGGATGGAACGCGGATGCCGTTCCGGCCGGCGCGGCTCCGCCTAGCGGTTGGCGGCCTCGTACTTGGCCATGGTTTCGGGCGTCACGAGCTGGAACGGGATCCAGATGTTGCGCTCGACGGCCTCGCCGCGCGCCAGCTTCACCGCAGCGTCCACCGCCGCGGCGCCCTGGGACAGGCCGTCCTGGAAGACGGTGACCTCGAGGTTGCCGGCCTTCATCTCCTTCAGGCCGTCCGGCGTCGCGTCGATGCCGGCGACGACCACCTTGCTCATGTCGTGCCCGGCCGAGCTCATCGCCTGGATGGCGCCGATGGCCATCTCGTCGTTGTTGGCGATCACGGCGTCGAAGCCCATGCCGGCCGAGAGCCAGTTGGTCATGATGTTCGAGGCCTCGAGCCGGTCCCAGTTGGCGCTCTGCTCCTCGACGATGCTCATGCCCTTGCAGTCGTCCGTCGCGAGGACGTCGTGGACGTCCTTGGTGCGGATCAGCGAGGAATGGTTGTTGAGCGGCCCCATCAGCAGGAGGACGTCGCCCTTGCCGCCGAGCAGCCGGCAGACTTCCTTCGCCTGGAGCGTGCCCGAGTCGACCTCGTTGGAGCCGACGAAGGCGGTGTTGGCGGGCAGCGCCGCCGGGTCGGCCGGCGGGTGCAGCACGTAGACCAACGGGATCTTGGCTTCTTCCGCCATCTTGGTGATGACGTCGGTGCCGTCCGAGTCGACCGCGAGGACGACGATCGCGTCGACGCCGGCCGAGATGAAGTTGCGAATCTGGTCCATCTGGCGGCTCGGATCGCTCTGCGCGTCCTCCATCTGGAGGGTGACGCCGTCGAGCTTGGCGGCCGCGTCCTCCATGCCGTTGCGCACGATGGTCTGGAAGGTGTTGTCGAAGCGAGCCACGGAGACGCCGATCTGCTCGGCCGAGGCGAGCCCGGGAACGAGCAGGGACCCGGCGAGCGACAGCGATGCGGCGAGCGCGTGCAATTTCATGACAAACCTCCCACCCGGCCGTCGGCGCCTCTCCCGCGCCTTGATTTTACATCGTTCGGCCGTTCCAGTGATGGAATGAATAATTCATTGACTTGGCCCCGTCAACCATTCGTTCTATTTTTGGCTGAAACAGCTTCGGGCAAGCACGGCGTGCCTCGTCGCGCGGTCCGCACGCATAACACGAAAGGGGAGAAGCATGTCGAAACTGAAGGTAAGGCCGCAAGCCGCGCGAGGGCTCGTCCACGAGGTGACGCCGCAAAGCGCGGGGTGGGGACATGTCGGTTTCGCCCTGCACCGCCTGGAGCCCGGAAACCGCGTCGAGGCGGAAACGGGCGACCGCGAGGTCTGCCTCGTCCTCGTCACGGGCAAGGCGCGCGTGTCCGTCGACGGTCGTGACTTCGGCGAGATCGGCGAGCGCATGAGCCCCTTCGAAGGCCCGCCCCACGCGCTCTACGTTCCCGCGGGCTCGCGCTTCTCGGCCGAGGCGACCACGGATGCCGAGCTCGCCCTCTGCTCGGCGCCCGGCGGCGGCGACTTTCCCGCCCGCCTGATCCCGCCCGGCACCCATCCGCAGGCCACCCGCGGCAAGGGCACCAACACGCGCTACGTCACCAACATCATGCCCGAGACCGACGGTGCGGCGAACCAGCTCCTCGTGGTCGAGGTGATCACGCCGGGCGGCCATACCTCGTCATACCCGCCGCACAAGCATGACCAGGACGACCTCCCGCGCGAGAGCTACCTGGAGGAAAGCTACTACCACCGCCTGAACCCGCCCCAGGGCTACGCCTTCCAGCGCGTCTACACGGACGCCGACGAGACCGGCGCGCGCGCGCTCGACGAGGCGATGGTGGTGGAGGACGGCGACGTCGTGCTGGTGCCGAAGGGCTACCATCCCGTCGCCACCGTCCACGGCTACGACAGCTACTACCTCAACGTCATGGCCGGCCCGCACCGGGCCTGGAAGTTCCACAACGAGAAGCCGCACGAGTGGCTGTTCTCGGGCGTCTGAGGCCGCTCGCCTACTTTTCCGACCCGGCCGAGCGGTCGTCCGGGTCGAAGGCGATGAAGAAGGAGTAGACGGCGTAGGCCGTGATCGCGAGCGCGATCATCATCCAGGTCGGCTCGCCGTTCCACCACTCGAAGGCGGACCAGCCGGCGCAGACCGCGAGGATCAGGAGCCGCACCCAAAGCGGGCGGTAGAACGGGTTCTTGCGGTCCTGCAGCATCGGAACTCCTCCTGGGACGCGTCCGCCATAGCATGCAACCGGCTCTGTCGGGACCCATTTGCCGCCCTTCGCGGTTGATGCGGACAAACGGCGGGAAGGCGGGCGGCGGCGATGGCGGCAGGGATCGAAACGCGGGCGACGGAGCGCAGCGAGGCGCGCAACGAGCGGCTCGACGCCCTGGAGCCCGGCGCTCTCCTGGAAGCCCTGCTCGACGGCCAGGCCGCGGCCGTCGCGGCGGTGCGCGCCGCGCTTCCCGCCATCGAGGCCGCCCGCGCCCCCGCGCTCGAGCGCCTGCGCCGCCCGGCCTCGCGCCTCGCCTATGCCGGTGCCGGCACTTCGGGGCGGCTCGCCATGCTCGACGGCGTCGAGCTCGGGCCGACCTTCGACTGGCCGGCGGAGCGCCTCGTCGTCATCCTCGCCGGCGGCGAGGCCAGCATCGCCCAGGCCCGCGAGGGCGCCGAGGACGACCGCGAGGCCGCCGCCCGGGCCGTCGAGGCGAACGCGCTCGGGCCGAACGACGTCCTGGTCGCGCTCGCCGCCAGCGGCGGCACGCCCTTCACGCTCGCCGCCGTGGAGACGGCGCGCTCGCGCGGCGCCCTCACGATCGGCCTCGCCAACAATCCCGGCTCTCCGCTCCTCCAGGCCGCCCAGTGCCCGGTCCTCCTCGACACCGGCCCGGAGGTTTTGGCCGGCTCCACGCGTCTCGCCGCCGGCACCGCCCAGAAGATCGCGCTGAACCTTCTCTCCACCGCCCTCATGGTCGGCCTCGGCAAGGTTTATCGCGGCCGCATGGTCGACATGCGCCCCACCAACGCCAAGCTCCAGGCGCGCGCCGTCGCCATGGTCCAGGACCTCGTCCCCTGCGACGAGCCCGCCGCCCGCGCCGCCCTCAACGCCACGGGCTTTCGCGTCAAGCCCGCCATCCTCGTCGCCCGCGGCCTTTCGTCCGACGAGGCCGACCGCCGCTTGGCTGCCGCCGGCGGCAGCCTTCGCGCCGCGCTGGCCGAGAGCGGCTGAGTTTTCCACGATTCTCTGCGGCAATCCGCAGCACGGGGTGGCACCATCCGCCCGGTGAAGCATTTGGCTGGCCAAACGTTGCCTCTTGAGCCGGACCGCACCGCTTGCAGGACATCCTGAATCGCCCCGCCGACGCCTCGTCGAATGCCCTTCGAGCGCTGCTGACCTCGCCTCGTATCCCCGAGCGCCTGCGCGCCGAGCTGCTGCGCCGCGCGGCGCCCGACGATCCGGCCTACGAGCCGCGCGCCTTGTCGGACGCGCAGCTCGACGCGCTGCGCGCGCTCGCCTCCCGCATCCTGCCCCAGGACGGGGACGAGCCGATCGATCTCGCCGCCCGCCTCGACGCGATGATGGCGGAGGCCACCGGCAACGGCTGGCGCTACGAGGCGCTGCCCTCCGACCCAGACGCCTATCGCTACGGCCTCGACACGCTGGACGACCTCGCCAAGGCGCTCGGCGCCTCGCGCTTCGCGGGACTTTCGGGCGGCGAGCAGGACGAACTCCTGCGCCGCGTTCAGGCCGGCGAGGCGAGGGGCGGGGAGGGGCGGCCGCGCCGCCTCGACGCCGCCCAGCTCGCGCTCTGGTTCGAGGAGGTGCGCTCCGATGCCGTCCGCCTCTTCGTCGCCCATCCCGCCATCATGGCGCGGCTCGGCTATTCCGGCCCGCTCGACGGCCACGAGGGCGGCCCGGCCTTTGCCGGTTTCGACGCCGTCGGCATCGGCGAGCGCGAGTCCTTCGAGCCGCTTCTTCCCGGGGAGGGCGCCCCGTGAACCTCGACAGGATGCGGCGCTACGCCGAGACCGAGACCGTCGACGTCGTGGTGATCGGCACGGGGGCGGGCGGCGCGCCGCTTCTCGCGCGCCTCGCCGCCGCCGGCCTCACCGTCGTGGCGCTGGAGGCCGGCGCCAATCGCGACCCCGCCACCGAATTCGTTCCCGACGAGGCGATGTCGGCGGACCTCTACTGGATGAACGAGCGCGTATCCGGTGGAAAGACGCCCGAAGCCTTCGGCGCCAACAACAGCGGCGTCGGCGTCGGCGGCTCGACGCTCCACTGGGGCGCCTTCGTTCCCCGCGCCGACGCGCGCGATCTTCGCCTGAAGACGGAAACCGGCAAGGGCGAGGACTGGCCGCTCTCCTTCTCCGACCTCCTGCCCTATTACGAGGAGGTCGAGCGCTTCATCGGCGTTTCCGGCCCGGCGAACTATCCCTGGGACGCGGATCGCCGCTATCCGCTCCCGCCGGTGAAGCGCAACGCGCCCGCTCAAGCCATGATCGCGGGGTGCGAGGCACTGGGTGTCAAAGCCAGCGATGGTCCCGTCGCCGTGGTCTCCGAGCCCTACGCGGTCGGCGGCATCCCCGCCCGTGTCCCCTGCCGCAATTGCGGCTACTGCCACCAGGGCTGCCGCAACGGTGCCAAGACCTCGATGGACGTGACCTACCTGCCGCTCGGGCTGGGGCACGGCGCCGAGATCCGCCCGAACAGCTTCGTCCACGGCTTCGAGCGCGACCGGCAGGGGCGTATCACCGCCGTCCTCTACCGCCAGGGCGAGGTCGAGAAGCGCCAGCGCTGCGCCGCCGTGTTCCTCTGCGCCGGCGCCGTCGAGACGCCGCGCCTCCTCCTCGTCAACGACCTCGCCAATTCCAGCGGTCAGGTCGGGCGCAACTACACCGCCCACGTCGCGACTCAGGTCTGGGGCACCTTCGACAAGCCCATGCGCATGAACAAGGGCTACCCTTCCGCGATCATCACCGAGGACATGGTGCGGCCGAAGGACGCCGACTTCGCCGGCGGCTATCTCGTCCAGAGCCTCGGCGTCGTTCTTCAGACCTGGTCGGACCAGGTGGCGCGCGGCCGCGGCCTGTGGGGCCGGGACCTCGTGCGCTATCTCGACCGTTACAACTGGACCGCCGGCATCGGCATCAACGGCGAGAGCCTGCCGTCCGAGGAGAACCGCCTGACCCTGTCCGACGAGAAAGACGCGACCGGCCTGCCCAAGCCCCTGATCCGCTATTCCGAAGGAGAAAACGAAGCGCGCCTGAAGCGCCACGCCGTCGCCTTCATGCGCCAGGTCTGGGAAGCGGCCGGCGCCTCCGACATCTGGGTTCTGGAGCGCACCGCCCACACGATCGGCACCTGCCGCATGGGGACGGATCCCGACCGCGCCGTGGTCGATCCCTTCGGGCGGAGCTTCGACACCCCGAACCTCTGGATCTGCGACAATTCCGTGTTTCCGAGTTCGCTCGCCGCCAACCCCGCCCTCACCATCATGGCCCTGTCGCTGCGTGCCGCCGACCGCTTCCTCGACCGCGCGGCGCCCACTGCCGTGGGACAGGCCTGATGGACGGCCCCGCTACCAGCCCGGAGGCCGAGCGCATGGCCACCCGCGCGATCCAGGCCCGCGCCGCCGACCGGGCGGCCAAGCGCCGCGCCGACGGCTTCCTGCCGCTGCGCGCCTACGCCGCGCTTGGCGACGGGCGCTCCGTCGCCCTCGTCGGCGGAGACGGCTCCATCGACTGGTGGTGCGTTCCCAACATCGACTCGCCCGCGCTCTTCGACCGCATCCTCGACGAGGATTGCGGCGGCTGCTTCGTGATCGCTCCGACCGAGCCCTTCTCGTCGACCCGCAGCTATCGCGAGAACTCCAACGTCCTCGAGACCGAGTTCGCGACGGCGAGCGGGCGGGCGCGCCTCGTCGAGGCGCTGAACAGCGGCTCGGGCGGGCGGCTTCCCTGGTGCGAGCTCGCGCGCCGCGTCGAGGGCCTCGAGGGCACCGTCGAGTTCGAGATGCGCCTCGTCTTCGGCACCCGCGCCGACACGATCTGCCCCTATCTCGCGCGCAACGACAACGCCACGACCTTTCACGTCGGCGACG
Organism: Antarcticirhabdus aurantiaca; assembly: GCF_009765365.1. Lineage (GTDB taxonomy): Bacteria > Pseudomonadota > Alphaproteobacteria > Rhizobiales > Rhizobiaceae > Antarcticirhabdus > Antarcticirhabdus aurantiaca. The sequence goes on along the minus strand of NZ_VTOM01000006.1, from coordinate 16,951 downwards.
TCACCGGCATGCTGCGCTACGGCGACGGCGTCGAGATCGTCGCCGAGGACGATAGCGGCATCACCGCGCGCATCCGCGTCTCGGCCGGCACGCGCGAAACCGTCGCGATCATCGCGGGCGAGAACGAGCCGCTCGTTTCCGAGCCTCCGGCCGTGATCGACGCGCGCATCGACACGACCGACGCGGAATGGCGGCAATGGTGCGACAACGTCGCCTATGACGGCGAGCGCCGCCCGCTCGTGATCCGCTCGGCCCTGGCGCTGAAGCTCCTGCTCTACTCGCCCACCGGCGCCATCGCCGCCGCGGCCACCACCTCGCTGCCCGAGGGGATCGGCGGCGCCAAGAACTACGACTACCGCTATGCCTGGGTGCGCGACGCCTCCTATACGATCAAGGCCTTCATGCGCATCGGCGCCATGGCCGAGGCCAAGGCCGCCTTCACCTGGCTGATCAAGCGCCTTGCCGAGCACGGCCCCCGCGTCTGCTTCGCGCTCGACGGCCGCATGCTCGATCCCATGCGCGAGGTGGACCTTCCGGGCTATCGCGGCTCGCGGCCCGTTCTCGTCGGCAACCAGGCCGCCGACCAGTTCCAGCAGGGCATCTTCGGCGACATCTTCGAGACCGCCAAGCGCTTCGTCGCCGCCGGCCACATCATCGATCCCGCCAGTGCCAAGGTCCTGTCGGACGTCGCCGACATCTGCGCGGAAGGCTGGCGGCGCAAGGACGCCGGCATCTGGGAGCTGGAGGAGTACGAGCACTACACCATGTCGAAGATCAGCGCCTGGCAGGCGCTGGCGCGCGCGGTGGAGCTCGCCGACGGCAACCACATCCCCTCCACCTGCCGCGAGCGCTGGGCGCGCACACGCGACCGCATCGCGGCCTGGATCGACGAGCATTGCTGGTCGCAGGAGCGGCAGGCCTACACCATCTTCCCCGGCTCGACGAAGCTCGACGCGAGTCTGGCGCTCGCCGTGCGCTTCGGCTTCGACGGGCAGGGGCGCCTGGAACAGACGCTACGCGCCATCGACGCGGAGCTGCGCCGGGGCGAATACCATTACCGCTATCACGGGGTGGAGAACGACGAGGGCTGCTTCCTCGCCTGCTCCTTCTGGGTGATCGAGGGGCTCGCCCTTCTCGGCCATCACGACGAGGCCTGCGGGCGGTTCGACGCGCTTCTCGCCGCCCTCGATCCCGGCTGCGGCATCCTTCCCGAGATGGTCGACCCGCAGACCGGCGACTATCTCGGCAACATGCCGCAGGGGCTCAGCCACCTCGCCCTGATCCAGACCGCCGCGACCCTGTCGGGGCGGGAGGTGTAGTGGCATCGCATGACGTATAGGAGCGGCGCCAGCTGGTCAGGCTGGCGTCGTACGCGAAAGCGCGGGCTCCAGGAAAGGTTGAAACGCTAGATCGCGGCCCGTCGGTCTGAAATCAAGCGACTCGACAGGCGATGAAAATCCGCAAGGGAAGCTGATGATCACCAGAAAAAGACGGAGATCAGGCCAGCCCACAAGAATGCACTGATTCCCAGACCGATCATCAGGCCGCGCGCCGGACGGAGCGCGTCGTTCGGTACGCGGTCGCGCTTCGTGGCATTCATCGACCAGACCGTGTGGTGTGCGTTGGCGTGATGGACCCTCATAGCAGCCTCCACATTGCGGAATTCTTTAGGGCCAATCTAAGCATGCAATCGCTACAAACAATAACCGGGGTGCGAAAAAATTAGTAAGAGTTACTAGTTTATTTATTGCACTGCAAACAAGCTGCATAGCGAGCTTAGGATCGGCTTCGGATATTGCGTCTGTTCTTACGACGAGATCTGTTTTTTCTGTAAAGCAGGTGGAATTAAAGAGAATGTCCGCTCGTCGGATGATTAATGCATCCTTGCCCCAATTTGGCCTAGATGAGAGCTCTTTGAAATCAGACTGTGCGCCTGATTGTATCAATATGGGACTTAACCTATCCTGTTAACGCAGTGGAAAATGGCTAGGTGTGCAGAGGCTAATCCAGTTGACCTGGAGCATTAACGTTCGGTAAACCGTCTTCGGCAGCGCGATGGTCTGACCTTAGGCATCTCGCCCGGCGTCCCGATCGTTGGAGATTTTAGGTGGTAGATAATTCTGCAGACGTGACGCAGCCTCTTCCTCGGCGCCGCCTCGGCTTCGTGCCGTTCGAGGCGCGTCGACGCCTCGGCCGTCACCGCCAGTCGCAGACGAGCCTCGCAGGGGCGCCGACGATCGCCGGGTCCGCCTGGAAGCGACGGTTCGACGTCGTCTTCGCGGCTGCGGTGCTGCTCGCTCTCGCGCCGCTCCTGCTCCTGATCGCGGCCGGGCTGCTGATCGCCGACGGACGGCCGATCTTCTACAGCCAGCGTCGGATCGGACGGAACGGGCAGATGTTCTCGTGCCTGAAGTTCCGCAGCATGGTCAAGGACGCCGACGCCCAGCTGCAGGCCCTTTTGGCCAGTTCGCCGTCGTGCCGCGCCGAATGGGACGAGACCCAGAAGCTGCGCAGCGATCCCCGGATCCATTGGATGGGCCGTATCCTGCGCAAGACGAGCCTCGACGAGCTTCCCCAATTCATCAACGTCCTGCGCGGCGACATGAGCGTCGTGGGTCCGCGGCCGATCGTCCAATCGGAAGTCGCCCGCTACGGCCAGGATTTCGCCCACTACAAGTCCGTCCGTCCCGGCGTGACCGGCCTGTGGCAGGTCAGCGGACGCAACGAGCTGAGCTACAACGAGCGGGTCGCCCTGGACGTGCGATACGCCTCGAACGTGAGCTTCTCCGAGGATTTGCGGATCATTTCCAAGACCGTCGGCATCGTCGCCTTGGGGACGGGCGACCACTGATCACCCGCACGGCCACGATCGGCATCGAAGAAAGCGGGTCTCGTCCCGCTTTTTTGTTGTCTGCCTTCCATCCCGCAGGCGGGGCTGCGTCACCCAGAGGCGCTGAACATGATGTTTGCCTGCGCCGGCAGTGGCCGCGCGATCTCAAAAAGCGCGAGATGAAGTAGCTCCGAAGCAATCGATGGCGGGCGCTATTTTGAGCCCTCGTGTTCCGCCCAGCTTCGATAGGCCGGATCTCCGCTGCCCGACCAGCGTCGCTTCGCGCCCTGCGCGCTCTCGGCCGGGCATTAATGTGTCGTCAATCATACCGCGCCACTTTCTTGGCCAAGGTGCGATCCAAGCTGTAACCGGAGCTTCGAAGGAACCGGTTCGGCTCGAGCTCGCGGGATGGATCGTCCCGCCAGAGTCTGTCGCGGGATCGGCGCCGACGCGGAATGAACGGGATGCCGGCTTGAACCGATCGGTCGCAGATGCGTCGCCACACCTGTTCCAAGGCCGCCGATTCGCTCTTTGCGGGAGGCGTTTGGATCGTCGCTACCGAGAAGTGAAGGTGCGTGGGTCCCGCACGACACGCCACGAGCTGGTTGATGTGACTCCCCCTCTGCAGACTGTTGGCGTCGCTCGAAATGGGGTTGCCGGTTCGAAGGTTTCCGGCTTCTGATGAAGTCGGGATGGGGAGCGCGATGAACAGGTCCGATGTTTCGTTTGTGCCTGCATCAGCGCCGATGCGGGAGCGTAAGGTATTCTGGCGTGACGCGGCGACGTCTTCGACAGCCGGCCTGAGATCTCGGACCGGCTCTCTGCTGCTCCCATCGACCGGATACGTCGACCTTTGCCGGTGAGGTGCGTGATCCGTTGGCCTGAATCGGGTGTCCCGCGCCTTCGGAGTGCCGTGTAAGTGACGCGTCGGGTCATCGATCTTGCAATCAACGGGCGCTTCATCAGCCAGAAGATTACGGGAGTTCAGCGCGTCGCTCGCGAGCTGGTGCGCGAGATCGATCACATCGTGACCGAAGGAGACGATCGGTTCCGCGTGCAGCTGATCTGCGAGCCCGCGCCCGATCTCGGCGCACTCGCCCTGCGCTCGATCGATGTCGTCGAAGCGCCCGGTGCCAAGGGATGGGTATGGGAGCAGTTCGTGCTTCCCTTCGCCGCGCCGAAGAGCAGCCTGCTGTGCCTCGGCAACACGGCTCCGCTCCTGAGCATGGTGCGCCGCCAGCCGGTCGGCGTGATGATCCACGACCTGTCCTATCGGCAGTTCCCCGCCTCCTACAGGAAGCGGTACCGGATCTTCCACTCGCTGATCCTGCCGACGCTGATGCGCCGCGCCGATCCGATCTTCACCGTGTCCAAGACGGAACGGAACGCCCTGTCGGACGTGGCGCCCGCCTCGCGCCATAAGCTTGTCGTGGCGCAGAACGGAGGCTGGCGCCGCAGCCGGGAGGGTGACGAGTTGGGCGAGGATCCTGTCGCCCAAGAACTGCCCGCCAACTTCGTCGCCTATGTCGGCTCCCTATCCCTGCGCAAGAACTTCGCCGGTCTTCGGGATCTCGCCGTGCGGCTCGCGCGGGAGGACGGGATCGACTTCGTCTTCGTCGGGACGGCCGGACGCATCCTGACGCCGGTGGACATGAAGCTGCCGGACGACGTGCGCCGTCACGTTCACTTCCTCGGGCAGGTCGAGGACCCCCGGCTCCTGGGCGCGGTTTATCGCAAGGCCCGCTGCCTCGTCTTCCCGTCGTTCTACGAGGCTTCCGCCATACCGCCTCTCGAGGCGATGCACTTCGGCTGTCCCGTCGTGACGTCCCATATCCCCTCCATGGTGGAGCGCTGCGGCGAGGCGGCCGAGTATTGCAACCCTTACGACGTGGCTTCGATCCTGGCTGCCACGCGCTGCGTACTGCATGACCAGGATCGAGCGGCGGAATTGATCCGGCTCGGCCACGAACGGGAAAGGCGCTTTTCCTGGCGAAGCCAGGCCGAGCTGGTCCTGGACAGCATCTACGAGGCTCACGCGCCGCTCGTCGGAGCCTGAACCGCGCTTAGCGGAGGGCGTCGGCATCGCTCTCGATCGGCGTCGCTTCCAGAAGCCGTCCATGCAGACGGCGGTCAAGCCGCAACCCGTCCCATGCTGGACTCGCGCCGAGGTGCGTCAGGCCATCTTGCTCTGTTGCCGGAGCATCGATGCGATACGCTTCAGGCGGGGGAGAAGGGCGAGGACCGCGATCAGCCAGCCGCCCATGCCGGTGGCGATGGCCGCGACCAGCAGCGCAATGGGATCCATGCCGGCGGTCCCGAGCATCAGGATCAATCCCGCGGCGGCGGCGAAGGTGGCGAGGGGCGGCAGGAGCGCGGCCGGCAGGATCTTCGCGAGCGCGGTGCCGGAGCCCGACAGGCGGCGATGCGCGAGGCTGTAGATCAGCAGGCTGTTGCAGGCCGCGGCAAGGGCGGCCGCGACGCTCGCCGCGAGGACGCCATGCGGGGCGGCGGCGATCATGAACGCCAGCAGGAGCGCCGTCGTCACGACCTGCATGTAGAAGACGGACTTCTGGTGGTTGTGGGCCACCAGAGCCGGCATCATCGCCGAATCGAAGAGCATGAAGGCCCGGGCCACGCACAGGACGGCCACGACCGGTGCTGCGGCGCTCCATTCCGGCCCCATGAGGACGGGCACGAGAAGGCCCGAAACGCTGCCGAGGCCCGCCAGCGCGGATAGGCCGACGACGGCCGCGACGGCGAAGATGAGCGTCCAGGTCGAGGTCACGGGGCGCCCGGCCGCGACGTTCCTCGAGATCATGGTCATGCTGATGATGCGGGTCGGCTGATTGAAGATGTCCGCGACGGCCGTGACGAGCCGGCTGCTCGCGCGATAGATGCCCGTCGCCGCCGGCGACATGAAGATGCCCAGGAGGAGGTCGACCGCGTAGGTCGAGGTCATGTTCAGCGAGATCGAGCCGTAGCGCGGCAGCGACCACAGCGTCATCGCTCGCAGGGCGGTCGTCGAGAAGCGTTCGGAGAACACCGGCCGCTGGAGCGCGAGGTAGAAGGCGGCGATGAGGATGTTGCGCGCATAGATCTGGCCGACCAGGGCCAGCAGCCCGAATCCGGTCGCGAACATCGCGACCGCGACCAGCATGGAGAGCAGCTCGGCCGCGAAGGTCAGCATGTAGTAGGGCGTCAGCCGATTCGACCGGAGAAGAAGCGATTCCTGCCAGGCTCCGAGCGCCGCGATGAAGTTCGACGGAACGAGGATCAGGAGAAGGCTGGTGATGTCTCCGGCATAGCCGAGGCTGTCGGCCAGCCACAAACCGCCGAGCACCAGGAGGTTGAGCACCGTCACGAGGAGGACGTTGAAGACCAGCGTTTCCGTCGAGGCCTGCCGCGCCGACGGCGCCTTCAGGAGATACTCGAACGCGCCGCTGTAGAGCAGGGTGCGAATCACCGTCACGGCGATCGAGGCCAGCGCGAAGGCGCCGAACTCGGCGGGGCTGAGGTAGCGGATGGCCACCAGGGTCAAGGCGAAGGTGACGAGCTGGTTGGAGGCACGGGCGACCGGCCCGACGGCCACGGACGCGACCGAAGACAGCTTGCGCAGGCGTCCCGAAGGCTGGTTCATCGACGTAGGATCTCAACGGCCGGAGGCGGGGCGCCACCATCTCGGGCCGCAATAGCAGCAAGCGCCCCCGGTCGCATCAGGTCTCGGAGCATGGCTGCGGTGCATGACGTGTCAGGCGGCATCTTGCGATAGAGGTGCCCATGATCGGACCACGCTTGAGCCGGAGATCGGCGGAGTCGATCTCGATCGAAGGATTCGGCCAAGTTCGGCAGAGGTGCGTCCATGAGTGTCACCGCCGCTTCTTCTCAGGATGGATAAACGTCGCCTGTGCGAGGCTTCACGCGATATAGATACTGCTGATGACCTGCATCTAAGTATATCGCATCTGCGCAGGAGAGGGCGTCAGCGGCCGTTCTATGGGTCAGTAGTTCACCCCGGCCGGCAAATCGCTCGAATGTGGCGAGGAGGCCGGAGCGGCTGAACTGCCAAGTTGCGGTGGCGCATGGCGCGGCTGTGACGAAGCCTTGATGTGATCGATCGTGTGCTTAATGGGGAGCGGCGGTCTCATACCGCCGCACCTACGCATTGACCTGTTGCAGGTAAGGGTATGCGGTGAGGGATCGGACGCGTTCCGGCTCGTCGGCGAGTGCATTCCAGGCTTGGCAGCAGGCGTCGATAACGGCGTCGAGATCGGGCAGCATGCGATGCGAGAGGAAGCGCTCGCGCAGGTACAGCCAGATGCGCTCGACCGGGTTGAGATCGGGACAGTAGGGCGGCAGCGGCACGAGCGTGATATTGCTCGGCACGACGAGCGCCTTGGCCCCGTGCCAGCCGGCCTGATCGAGCACCATGACGACGTGCCGGCCGGGCGCGATGGTAGCGGCGAACTCGGCCAGGAAGACGCTCATGGCCGCCGTCGAGACGTGCGGGATTACCAGCGCGAAGGCGTCGCCGGTGGCGGGCCGCACGGCGCCGAACAGGTAGGCCGAGGCGAAGCGCTTGTCGCAAAGGCCGGGCGGGCGCCTGCCGCGCAGCCACCAGCGGTGACCTGTTCGCCCCTTCTGCCCGACCCTCGCCTCGTCCTGGAACCACAGCTCGATCTGTGCCTCGGGATGGGCCGCCCGCGTGGCCTCTACGGCAGCAAAGAGCCCCCCTTTGCGAAGGCTTGCGCCGCCTTGGCGCTGCGCTGGGGATGCACGGGCCGAGCCTTCTGCCGCGACAGGCCGAGACGGCGCACGACCCGCGACATCGATTGCGGACACATCGTCTTGTTGAACCGCGCCTCGATGAAGCGGCAAAGGTCAGGCAGGGTCCAACTCGACGGATCGCCGCGCTCGGGATCGGGCCCGCGCAGGACATGCGCCACCAGGGCGGCCTGCTCGCCATCGGTCAGGCGCTCGGGCCGGCGGCCGTTGGGGCGATCCACCAGCCCGGCCAACCCTTCGGCGTTGAAACGCAGCACCGCGTCGCGCAGCGACTGCCGATCGATCCCCGCCGCCCGCGCCGCATCCGCCCGGCTCAGGCCTTCCAGCGCGTTGGCGATCGCCAGCATCCGCTGCACCGTGCGCCGCCGCGGCTCCTTCTTGGCCAGGCGTCGTAGCTCGGACGGGCTCGCCACGTCCGTTCGGATCGGCAAACCGTGGGCCATCACTGCCTCCCTCTCATGGGACACGGCAATGAATCACGTCCTGAACGACGGGAAAACCCTCGTCGAGTCACGCAAAAAGTGCGGCGGTATCAAGCCTTGCGAGGACCGAGATCACAAGGCCGGCAGCGAGGTTTTCGCTGCCGGCCTTGTGACAATCTATTCCAGTCTCGCGCTACAAGCACGCATTGATACGTGCCTACGAACGAGATGGTTTACGAGATAATCAAACTTGATCCGGGTTCGGAGAAGCAGCCAGAATCCTCGCGACGAGCTCGTCGTGAGATATGGTATAGGTTTGGAAATTCTGGCCGGTGACGTCGTCGACATTCCGGAACGTGAAGTACTCGGCGCCCCGGAAGGTCACCGCCACGCCGTCGACGTCGCCATTGTCGCCGACGTACTGAATCTTGAGACCGCCATCCGAACGGACGGTGTACTTGTAGTCGTCTAGCTGGAAGCCGAGGAACACGCCGTCGTTGCCGCCGGTGCCGAGGTCAACGATGCCGTTGACGCGATCGACGTTCTGCGGGAGCCGGCTCTCGGATCCGTTGAAGTTGAAGATGTCGTCGCCCGCTCCGGTCTTGATGATCTGATCGTTGTCCTTGACGAGGTCGGAGATGCTGACGCGATCGTTGCCGTCGCTGCCGGTGTACTTGCCCGGGCTGACTTCGAACACCTTGGCGAAGCCCTTGGTCGGGGTGCCATCATTGTTCGGATTCGGCTCGGCAGAATACGTCTCATTGTCCGGAAGAATAACGCCCTGTCCAGATGCCATTTCGATCACTTCCCTTTGGTTGAACTCGATGGGCGCGTTTAAGCATTTTTTAAGCGTGATTGCTAGAGGGGAGAGCGGCTTCTAACCTAGAGGGACCCGCTGCAAACGCTTGCTCCGTTGCCCCTCGAGCCCTTGATAACTCGAAGAAAAGTTGATTGAAGCGCGCTTCTAAAAGTATTTTTGTGAAAGTTCAGCTGTTTCATTCGAGGGCTATAAGACGTCAGGCGAATGTGCACTGGATCAGAAATTTTTTTACGCAACGGTAGATCTGGAGCTGTTTTGTGATCGGCGGGCCAACGTGGCGTGGAATCTCGCGTGAGAGCGGATCGTTACGTCCCTGCCACCGCATTTTTTGGGATGCCCGACGCGTCGATCATTCCCTTCCCAGTAGTGTGAGCAGCTGGAGCGCGGGGCATCATTGCACTCATTAGTTGGCGGACCACATAAACCATGCGGCAGGAAAATCGCACCCTTCTTCGGCAGTGCGGCATCGGCGCTTCAAGTTGACGTGACCGCTCCTTTTTCGGACTTCGTGACCGCGTCGGTCGCCCGCTTCGGCAGAATCGCCACACTCGTGCCGTTTCTCAAAAGGGACGAACGAATCGCAACCGATAGTTGACGAGAAGCCCTTCGGAGGTGGTCTATGCCTGCTATGCGTCTCGGTACCCCGTCAGGCCTGGGGGTGCTTCTCGCCGCCGTCGCCTTCACGGCGATGGGTGGTCCCCTTCGCCCGGCGGACGCCATGGAGCTCGGTGTCCAAACGCACTTCAGCCAAGGCTGGCCGATCGAGGCCTTGGACGAGGCCGTCGCGCTGAAGGCGCCGGCGCTTCGCGATTCGCTGCCATGGAACCAGGGCGAGCCGAGCCGCGGCACCTATGCCATCAAGGAGCGCTCGTCGCACATCCGGGCGATCTGCGAGGCCGGGCTCGACGTCATGCTCACCCTCGTCCCGGAGAACCGAAACTACGACAACGGTGAGACCGTCCATACGGATGAAGGCCGGCGAGCCTTCGCCGACTACGTGCGGGCCGTGCTCGACCAGGGCCCCGACTGCATCGTCGCTGTCGAGATCGGCAACGAGATCAACGGCAAGGGCGGGATCAAGGGGCCTGCCGCGCAGGACGTGCCGCACTCCTATACCGCGCTCCTCAAGGCCGTGTACGACGCGGTCAAGCCCGACCATCCGGACGTCGCCATCCTCGGCGGCTCGACCAACGTCATCGGGACCGGCTTCCTGGAACAGCTCTTCGAGGCCGGCGCCCTCGAGGCGATGGACGCCGTGGTCGTCCACCCCTACCGCTCCCATCCCGAGAACGTGGCTCTCGAGCTCGACCGCCTGAAGGCGGCCATGGCGCGGCACGGCGGTGAGAAGCCGATCTGGGCGACCGAGTTCAGCGACAACTACGCCACGCCGGAACTGGCGGCCTCGGGTCTCGTCAAGATGACGGCGCTGATGAGCGCGGCCGGCGTCGAGCGGGCTTATTGGTACGCGCTTCGGGACCAGAGGTGGTTCCGCAACATGGGCCTCCTGCGCCCGAACGGCGCCACCAAGCCCGCCGCCCGGGCCTTCGAGCTCGCCCAGGCGCTCCTGCGCGAGGGGCCGGCCCGCTCGGACGACATGGGGCAGTCGCTGATCAAGCGCGTGGTCTTCGGCGAGACCGCCCAGGTGGTCTGGGGCGCGCCCTTCGCCATCGAGGTGCCGGAAGGCGCGCGCGTCGTCGACGTCGAGGGCCGCGAGGTTCGTCCGCCCTACCGTCTCGGCGAGGATCCCCTGATCGTGCTCGGCTCGGCGGACCTCACGCTCGGCAGCGGCCCCGTCGTCGCCGACACGCTTCTTCAGTTCGCGCAGGAGCCCTGGTCCTATCTCGCGGCGACGCCGAAGTCGAAGGAGGAAACCCTCTCCATGAACGACTGGGAATGGACGTCCTATCTGGGAAGCCGATGGCTGCGTCCGTTGCGCATCAACGATTCCAGCCTCGCCCCGAGCGGGGACCCGGCCGATCCGAACCGGCCCGTCGTCCGCTACACCGCTCCCGCCGCGCAGAGCGTCACGCTCAGCGCCTGCTTCGCCAAGGAGGAGAAGGGCGACGGCGTCGAGGTCGAGATTCGCCGCAATGACGAGGTTCTCAGATCGGAGACGGTCACGTCCGATCTGTCCTTCGACGATCTCGCGCTGGATCTCCAAGCGGGCGACAGGCTCGACCTCGTCGTCGGGCCGAACAAGGAGAACGGCGGCGATGTTCTGCGCTACCGGCTGCGCCTGTTCGCACCCGGCGAGGCCGCCGCGCCCACGCCGTGCTGAGAATCGGACGCCAAGAGGGGAGGGGGCGAGCAGGCTTTGCGCTCGCCGCTCCGTTCAGAACCCGGGTGGTGCACCGAAGGCGACGTGCTATCGATCCGCTCGTCACGACTCCGCTCACCTTCCACGACGAGATCCGATGCGTCCGATAGTGTTCAACGGAAAGTTCTACGGCGCCGGCCTGAACGGCGTCCATCGCGTGGCCGACCGGATGATTCGGGAGGTCGACGCGCTCCTGGCGGCGACCGATCCGGCGAGCCGCCCCGCCGCGTCGCTGATCCTGCCGACACGCCGCGACTGGACGCCGGAGTTGACGACGATCCGGCTGGAAGAGGACCCGAAGGCGACCTCGCAGGTCTGGGAGCAGTTCACCCTTCCGCGACGCGCCAAGGGGGCGGTGCTCGTCAACCTGTGCAACCTGGCGCCCGTCCTGCACCGGTCCAAGCTCCTGATGCTCCACGACGTGCAGTTCCTGTTCTCCGACAGTTCCTATCCGGCGCGCCAGCGCTGGGGTTACCGGCTGATCACGCCCTGGATGGCGCGAACGAGCCGCGAGGTCCTGACGGTGTCGGAGTTTTCCCGGCAGATGCTCGACTTGTGCCGAGTCTCGCCGCGCGAGCGCACCGTCGTGATTCACAACGGCGTCGACCACCTCCGGGAAGAAGCCGCGCAGGCCGGCGTCATCGAGCGTCTGGGGCTCTCAAATCGCCCCTTCGCGGTCCATATCGGCAGCCCGAAGGCCTACAAGAACACGGGCGTCCTGGCGAAGGCCTTCTCGGATGACCGGTTGGGCGACGTCGTTCCTGTCATCGTCGGAACGACAGAAGCCGCCCTGGCAAAGGTCGGGATCGCCATGCCGCCTCGCACCGTGTTCGCCGGCCGGGTGAGTGACGGGGAACTGCGCTCGCTCTACGAGCACGCCCTCTGCGTCCTGATGCCCTCGCGAACCGAAGGATTCGGCCTGCCGCCGCTCGAGGCCATGAGCGTGGGGTGCCCGGCCGTCATCGCGCCGGCGGGCGCCATGCCGGAGGTCTGCCGCGACGCCGTGCTCTACGCCGATGTCGACGCGGTGTCGGACTGGATCGCTGCCGTGCGGCGACTGCGGGACGAGCCCGGCCTTCGGGAGGAGCGGATCAGGCGAGGCCGAGAGCGCGCCGGCGCCTTCCTGTGGTCGGCGGCGGGCGCCAGGCTCTTCGAGCGCATCCTTCTGGCGGCTCGGGACGACGTGCCCTCCGGCCGGCCGTAGATCGTCGGACGTATCAGAGCATGAAGTCGCCGGCCGCCAGCGGGCCGTGCGTGACGACCTTGATCGCGATGTCGGCAAGGCCGTCGCCGTTCACGTCTCCCGACACGAGATAGCCGTCTCCCTGCTTCTCGATCATCAGCTGGCCAGCCCGGCGCGTGAAGGCCTCGACCAGGACGAAGGCGTCGTCCGCGGCCGTGCGGGTGTTGGCGTCGATGCCGGCGAGCGAGATGCGGTCGCGGTCCGCCGACGAGAAGTCCGCGATCGTGTCCATCGCCTTCGGCCGGCTGTCGCCGACGGCGTCGTAGACGAAGACGTCCGAGCCCGATCCGCCGTGCAGGATGTCGGCTCCCCCGCCGCCGCGGATCTCGTCGTTGCCCGCACCTCCCTTGATCTCGTTGGTGCCCGCGTCTCCGGTCAGCCTGTCGTCCCACTGCGAGCCGACCAGGTCCTGGAAGCGGCGGATCGTGTCCGTGCCGGCTCCGCCCGTGTCCTGCGCCGTCTCGATCGCGAGGCTTACCCGAACGCCGCTCGAGGTCGCCTCGAACGACACGGTGTTGCGGCCCGCGCCACCATTGAGGTCGTCGTTGCCCGCTCCGCCCAGGATGACGTCGTCGCCGCGCCCGCCGACAATGGTCGTGCCCGCGTCGCTCGCCTGAAGCCTGTCGTCGAACTCGGAGCCGACGAGAACCTCGATCGATCGGATTTCCAAGGTCCCGTTGGGAGCGAAGCTCTGGGGCGAGGCATCCGCGAGGTTCACGACGACGCCCCCGCCGAAGCTCTGGAAGGTCAGCGTGTCGCGGCCCGCACCGCCGTCGATCAGGTCGCGCCCGGCGGAGGCGTGGAAGGTGTCGTTTCCTTCGCCGCCGAAGAAGCTCTCGCTGTTGTCCGATCCCGAGAACCGGTCGTCATGGCGCGAGCCGACGACGGCCTCGATGTCGACGAGGCGATCTTCGATCGAGGCGGAGATCCTCTGAAGAGCCGGGTTGGACAGGCGCACGTCGACGCCTGCCTCCGCCTCCGCATAGCTGACCGTGTCGACACCCGCGCCGCCGTCGATCAGGTTGCGCCCGATGCCGCCCACCAGAAGGTCGTCGCCGTCCCCGCCCGAGATCTGATCGTTGCCCATTCCTCCGAAGAGGCGGTCTGCGAAATTCGTGCCGACGAGCGGCCCGCCCTCGGCAAACGCCCGCAGTTCCACGCCCGCTTCCGGAGCGGCGACCGGCTGGTGCCCGCCCTCCTGCGACACGCGCGTCAGCGTGATCTGCCGGGAGGTCGAGTCGCCCTGGACGTACTGATTGGGGCCGACGACGAAGTCCAGCGTGTCGCCGGTCTTCAGCGTGACCTCGAAGCCCTCGAGGTTGAACTGCCCGACGAAGATGCGGCTGAGGATCTCGGTCCCGTTGACGCGCAGGTGGAGATCGACGCCGTCGCCTTGGCCCGTGCGCCAGGTGCCGTCGATGCTCAGGACTTGGTCCCGGTCGGACACGAAGCGCTCCACCACGCGGACGGGCTTGTTGCCGTCGCCCGCCGGCGCGATGGAGTCGGCGTTGACGCGCAGCGGCTTGGTGTACTTGCTGCCGTAATAGGACGTCCAATCCCAATCGACCAGCGAGAGTTCGGTCAGCGTACCGTTCGGGTTCTCGGCGAAGTAGCTCCACTCCTTGCCGCCGAACTGCATCAGCGTATCGGCGACGACGGTCCCTTCCGCGAGCTGAAAGCCGGCGCCCTTGAAGATGATGGGCTCGCCGGAGAGCGTGTCCGGTCGGGCGATCTGCTGGCCCTGCGCGTTCCAGAACGTTCCGCCGGCCGCGAAGGAGACCGGCCGGTCGACGCCCCACATGACGTAGGTGTCGGACCCGAAGCGGTAGACGAGCGTCAGGTCGTCGTCGCCGCCTATGCGGACCGGGTCGCCCAGCGGCAGGAGGTTCTTCTTGATGAACTCGAACGTGTCGGCCGCGGGTTTATCCTCGCCGGATCGCGTCAGGAGGCCCATGTTCTTGAAGTGGTCCTGGTCGATCAGCGCGTACCAGTAGCTTTCCTTGACGCCGGCCGAGGCCATGAGCGTCGCCATCTTGAGCATGTAGGCGGGCGCCTCGGACGCGTCGGCGAACTCCTTGCCGAACTCCGTGGCATAGATCGGCTTGACCTCTCCGTAGCGCGCCATCACGCTCTGCAGGTGCGCGATCTCGGCATCGACGTGCTCGGGCTGCGGGCGGTAGGGATGAATCGCCACCGCGTCCATGTAGTCGAGGGCGCCCTTGGCGAAGATCTCTTCCAGCGCGCCGGTTCCGACGACGTTCACCGAGCCGCCGAGGATCACGACGTCGGGATGCTTCGTCTTGACCGTTTCCCACACCACCTTCAAAAGCTCGGTGTAGTAGAACGCCTCGTTGCTCAAGGCCGGCCCCTTGAAGTTGCCGGTGTTGAACTCGTTCCAGATCTCGATTTCCTGGACCTGGTCGCCGTACTTCTTCAGGACGGCCATGATGTGATTCGCGTAGGCCTGCCGGCCCTCGGCCGTGTAAGGCGTCAGGCCGCTGTCGTAGAGCGCGTTGGCACTGGCGAACGTCAGGAGGGAGGCGATGCCGGCCTTGTCGGCGGCGTCCATATAGTTGACGAGCTGCGAGGGAAACACATACTGCCCCTGCGTCGTTTCGACCTTGCCCCAAGGCTGAGAGTCCCGAATCTCCTCGACACCGAGCTGCTTGGCCTTCTCGATGAGCTTGGTGTTCCAACCTTGAGAAAAGTGCGTTTGAACATCCAGTTTCACGATGCGATCCTCGGCTTGATGTCCCGATGATCAGTCTCGCTCCTGAATTCGAGGTGAAGTATCATCCTCACCGAATTGGAAATGCTGCTCCGCGTTCCTACGATCAACCAGTGGTAAAGCCGAGCAAATGTTTTGTGTGAATATTTATCATCCTGTTTGCCGATCCCATCCATGACAGTCGGGACATGTTGAGGCGACGAACGCCACGAGGCCGACGCCACTCTCGACGACATGCGTTGTAAACGCTTCTCGCCTAGAGTGGCGTCGGGCGTGCCGATCCTCGCGTGCGCGAGGGGAATTTTCGGGTGCCGTCGCCTCGCGGTGCCGGCGGAGTTTCAAGCGAATCACGAGAGCCGGCCTGAGCTGGCAGGACAGTCGACATGACCGAACGCATGCCCCGCATCCGCCTCTTCAACGTGAAGTTCAGTCCCAATCTCGGCGACGGGCTCCTGGCCGAATGCCTGGAGATGGCGATGAAGGAGTGCGGCGGCGACGCGTCGGGGACCTATTCGGTCGACCTCAGTGCCCGCACGCGCTACGCGCGCGGCGATGCGTCCCGCTCGACCGTCTTGAGAGTGCTGGACGGCCTGCCGTCATCCCTGCGGTCGCTGGCGACCGCGCCGCCGCGGGAGCTGCTGCTCAGGCGCAAGTGGCGCCCTCATTACGAGCAGCACCTGAAGGGCGCCGACGCGGTCGTGATCGGCGGCGGCAACCTCCTCACCGACATGGACCTCAACTTCCCCGTCAAGGTCGCCTCGGCCCTGGAGATGGCCGCCCGGCAGGGGCTGCCGTCCGCCATCTACGGCGTCGGCGTGGCCTCACACTGGTCCGCCAAGGGAACCGCGCTCATGCAGCGCGCGCTGGAGCGAGCCAAGCCCATCTACGTCTCGGTGCGCGACGAGAACTCGAAGCGCAACTTCGACTCGCGCTTCGCCGCAGCCGCCGGGCGTCTCGCGATCGTGGTCCGCGATCCCGGCCTGATGATCGGACGCTACCTGCCGACCGATCCGGCCGGGCGTCGAGAGGGCATCGGCCTCTGCGTGACGAGCGCCGTCGCGATCCGGTATCATTCGACGCAGGTCGTGTCCGACGAGGACCTTGCGACATGGTACGCCAACCTCTGCAAGGGCTTGTCCGCTGAGGGCTTCAAGGTCGTCGCCTTCACCAACGGAAGCCCGGAGGACGAGGTGGTGCTCGACCAGATCGAGCCCGTTCTTCGCGAGGCGGCCGGCAGCGGCTTCGAGCGTCGGCGGCCCGACACGCCGACGGAATTGGCGAGCTTCATCGCCTCGTTCTCCGGCCTCGTCGCTCATCGCATGCATGCCATCATCGCGGGAGTCTCGCTCGGCGTTCCGGTCTTCGCGCTTCTCTGGGACGAGAAGCTGACCGCCTTCATGCGTTCCATCGAGCGGGCCGACTGCATGGCCTTCGTCCAGCCCGGCAACGAGCCCGAAGTCGTCTCGAAGCTCGTCGCGAGCCTGGATGGATCGGCGGCCGCCGCGCAAACCGCCCTTCTCGACGAAACGTTCGAGGCAGCCCGCGATCTCTTCCGCGTCCTTGCCCGATAGCGCTTGGGGGGAGGGGGAGGTGCTGTGCCCACCCCTCGCCATGCCCTTCCGGTCGGGACGGGGACAGGGCCGCCTGCGGTCCTTCTGACGGCTCCCGTCGTCAGCGCCCTTTGAGTGCGTTTTGTGCGGCTTTGAGGCCCCAGGCGAGGCGGGTGTTTGCGGCGTCCTGGCTTGGCGCCTCGACGTAGCAGCGCAGCTCGGGCGCGTTGCCCGAGGCGCGGTAGTGCACCACCGAGCC
>NZ_VTOM01000059.1 GCF_009765365.1 Antarcticirhabdus aurantiaca | reverse complement strand
GGTCGTGTCCCAGGTGGTGGTGTAGCTGAGAGGCGGTCATCGGCGGTTGCCGGTTAGGATCGGGTTGCGACAGCCAACCCCGAACCGAGAGACCACCGATGACCGACCCGATGATGGCCCTGCGGGGGCTGATGGAAAAGAGCGCCGACGCCGATCTGCTGCGCGAGATGATCGGCTTTGCCGCCGAGCGGCTGATGGAACTGGAGGTGGGCGGCCTGACCGGCGCGGCCCACGGCGAGAAGAGCTCGGAGCGTCTGGTCCAGCGCAACGGCTACCGCGACCGGGACTGGCAGACGCGGGCCGGCACGGTGGAGCTGCGCATCCCCAAGCTTCGAAAGGGCTCGTACTTCCCAGCCTTCCTGGAGCCGCGCCGCATGGCAGAGAAGGCCCTGACCGCTGTCATCCAAGAAGCTTACATCCAGGGCATCTCGACGCGCTCCGTCGATGATCTGGTCCAGGCCATGGGCGGCACCGGCATCTCGAAGAGCCAGGTCAGCCGTCTGTGCGAGGAGCTCGACGAACGCGTCGACGCCTTCCTCGACCGGCCGATCGAAGGCGAGTGGCCCTATCTCTGGATCGATGCGACTTACGTGAAGGTGCGCGAGGCCGGGCGCATCGTCTCGGTCGCCGTGATCGTGGCGGTGGGCGTCAACACCGACGGTCGCCGCGAGGTGCTGGGCATGGACGTCGGCCCGTCCGAGGCCGAGACGGTCTGGACCGCCTTCCTGAGAAAGCTCGCCCGGCGGGGGCTGCGCGGCGTCAAGCTGGTGATCTCGGACGCGCACGAGGGCATCAAAGCGTCCGTCGCCAAGGTCATGCACGCCACCTGGCAGCGCTGCCGCGTTCACTTCATGAGGAATGTGCTCGCCCATGCCGGGCGCTCGGGACGGCGCGTCGTCTCGGCCTTCATCGCCACAGCCTTCGCCCAGGATGACGCGGATGCTGCCAAGGCGCAGTGGCGCAGGGTCGCCGATCAGCTTCGACCTAAGGTGCCAAAGCTCGCCGCCCTGATGGACGAGGCCGAGCCGGACGTTTTGGCCTACATGGGCTTTCCCGCCCAGCACCGGGTCAAACTGCACTCGACCAATCCGCTGGAGCGCGTGAACAGCGAGATCAAGCGCCGGACCGAGGTCGTCGGCATCTTCCCCAACGAGGCCGCCATCACGCGCCTGGTCGGCGCCATCCTCCTGGAACAGAACGACGAGTGGGCCGTCCAGCGCGCCCGATACATCACCCTGGAAAGCATCGCCCCGATCGGCGATGATCCCCTCGTCAGCCTGCCAACCCTCGCAGTCTGATCTGCCCGGCCCAAGCCGGCAACCGTGGTGGCCCTTCGCGAGCTACACCACGCCAAGGGAC
The DNA here is from genome assembly GCF_009765365.1 of Antarcticirhabdus aurantiaca. Taxonomy (GTDB): domain Bacteria; phylum Pseudomonadota; class Alphaproteobacteria; order Rhizobiales; family Rhizobiaceae; genus Antarcticirhabdus; species Antarcticirhabdus aurantiaca. Next base: position 6 of record NZ_VTOM01000059.1, on the reverse strand, counting down.
ACGACC
>NZ_VTOM01000058.1 GCF_009765365.1 Antarcticirhabdus aurantiaca | reverse complement strand
CCAGGCCGTGTCAAAACGTCGAGCTTGGTTGTTGTTTGAGGTTTCGGGGCTGATCGCACGGTTGGGCGCAGAGATACGGCGCTCTACTGCTGCTTTTTGCGATGGTCGAGGGACAGAGCGATGCCGTCGGCTCGCGTGATGGGATGGACCAAGACGCCGTGGCCGCCTGGTCAGGCTCTGATTGCGGCGAGGAGCCTCTTGCTTCCCATGATGTTGAGGACACGCGTCAGATTGTAGGCCAGGACTTGGAGCGCCATCTCGGCCGACACGCGCGGCAGCGTTCGGGTCAGGAAGTGGGTGGCTCCCATTCGCGCCTTCAGCGTGCCGAACGGATGCTCGACCGTCTCGCGCCGCACCCGCATCGCCTGAGGATCGGCATCGAGCCGGCGTTGCACGGTCTCCAGGACGTCCTCGTGCTCCCAGCGCGTGACGCGCCGCTCCTTGCCTGTCGTGCAGTCCGCCTTCAATGGGCAAGCCTGGCAAGCGTTCGTCCAATAGCGGCTGAGCGTCATCCCTCTTTCCACCGTGGTGGTGCGATGGATGAGGGTCTCGCCTGCTGGGCAGCGGTAGATGTCTTTCTCGCGATGATAGAGGAAGTCCTCCTTGCCGAAGCGTCCCGCCGCCTTGGCGCCGGACGTCATGGGACGAGGTAGGGTGACGGCGATGCCGGCGCGCTCGCAGGCGAGGATCTCCTCGCCGGAGTAGTAGCCGCGGTCGGCTATGGCCTCGAGCCGATCGACCTGGAGCGCCTGTTTGGCCTGCTGCGTCATGCCGCTGAGTTGGGCCCGGTCCGATCCGACATTGGTGACCTCGTGGGCCACGATCAGATGGTGTTCGGTGTCCACCGCCACCTGGACGTTGTAGCCCACCATGCCCGACCCGCGTCCGCTGGTTGCCATCGAGCGGGCGTCCGGATCGGTCAAGGAGACCTGACGATCGGCGGCCGCCGCCATCTGTGTCTCTAGTCTGGCGAGGCGCTCCATCTCTTGGCCAAGGCGGGCGATCTTCTCGTTCAACCGAGCGACCTTGGCGGCGAGTTCGGGCGTCGGCTCCTGCCGGTCTGCCGTGTCGAGTTGGGCAAGATAGCGTGAGACACTTTCCTCGATCTGCTCGCGGCGCCGCTCAAGCTTGGCCTTCGTGAAGTTGCGGTCGCGGTTGTTGACCGCCTTGAACTTCGAGCCGTCGATCGCGACACGCGTGCCCGTCAGAAGGCCCATCTCTCGGCACAGGGCGACGAAGCGGGCGCAGACGCGCCCGATGCCGGAACCGTTCTGCCGACGGAACTCGGCAATGGTCTTGTGATCGGGCGACAGCCGAGCTGTCAGCCACATGACCTCGACGTTGCGACCTGCCTCGCGCTCCAAACGCCGACTGGAGGGAATGCGGTTCAGGTAGC
>NZ_VTOM01000057.1 GCF_009765365.1 Antarcticirhabdus aurantiaca | reverse complement strand
CTAGCATTACAGTTGCGTTTCTGATGGAAGTCTGAATCGATAGGGAGCCATGACGAGGAGGTCATGGCGATGGTGGCATCGATCGAGGCGACGCTGGAGCTTTGGGCGGCGTCGTTGCGCGACGTGAAGGGTCGGATGCGGCCTTTGTTCACGCAAGACCGCGTCGCGGCGTCGGCCGGTCAGTTCCTGGACGGGTTGCTGGGCGAGGAGCGGCGCAAGACCGGCTGGATGCGGGCGGAGGCGGCGGGCGACCGCGGGCCGTGGCGCCAGCAGGCGATCCTGGGGCGGGGCCGCTGGGACGCCGATGCCCTGCGCGACATCGTGAGCGGCTACGTTCTCGAGCACCTGGCCGACGAGGATGCGGTTCTGGTGGTCGACGAGACCGGCTTTCTGAAGCAGGGCCGATCGTCCTGCGGCGTCGCCCGCCAGTACACGGGCTCGGCGGGCAAGATCACCAACTGCCAGATCGGCGTCTTTGCCGCCTACGCCTCGCGGCACGGCCATGCCTTCATCGATCGGGCACTGTATCTGCCGAAGACTTGGACCGGCGATCGCGAGCGCCTGAAGGCGGCGCACGTGCCCGACGGGATCGGCTTTGCCACCAAGCCGGCCCTGGCGCTGGCGATGATCCACCGCGCCATCCAAGCCGAGGTGCCGTTCGCCTGGGTGGCGGCCGACAGCGTCTACGGGGTCGGCGAGGTCGAGATGGCGCTCCGCCGTGTCGGCAAGGGCTACGTGCTCGGCGTCAACGCCAGTAGCCAGTTCAACTCTTGGATCGGCAAGCCCGAGGTGGCCGGGACCGCCGCAGAGATCGCCGAAGGTTTGGACCCGGTGGCCTGGCAGCGCCTGTCGGCGGGCACCGGCACGAAGGGCGAGCGCCTGCACGACTGGGCCTATCTGGAACTGGCCGATCTGGAGGCGGCCGAATACGACGAGGGTCGATCCGGCCTTTGGACGCGCGGCCTTCTGATCCGCCGCCACCTTGCCGACGGGGAGCTGGCCTTCTTCACCACCTGGTGTCCTGCCGGCACGCCGGTCGAGACGCTGGTCCGGGTCGAGGGGCACCGATGGGCGATCGAGGACGGCTTCGAGACCGCAAAGAACGAGTTGGGTCTCGACCACAACGAGACACGCTCCTGGCACGGCTGGCACCGTCACGTCTCGCTGGTCATGCTGGCCTTTGCGATGCTTGCGGCTATCCGCCGTGAAGCCAACGGCATCGATCCAAGAAAAAGGGGGGTCACCACCAGGGCCATGGTCCGCCGCTGATCGGCTGGTCGATGCAGGAAATCCGCCGCATCGCCTGCCGCTTGGCACGGCGACGCATCCAGCCGGCCCGTGTCATCGCATGGTCACTCTGGCGACGGGCCCATCAAGCCGCCGCGCGAAAAGCCTACCTGAAATTAAAAATGCAACTGTAGTGCTAGG
>NZ_VTOM01000056.1 GCF_009765365.1 Antarcticirhabdus aurantiaca | reverse complement strand
TTCATCGTCGGTGGTGGGGTCAACGGCTGCGGCGTGGCGCGCGACGCCGTCGGTCGCGGCTATTCGGTCGGCCTCGCCGAGATGAACGACCTGGCATCCGGCACGTCCTCCTGGTCCACCAAGCTCGTCCATGGCGGCCTGCGCTACCTGGAGCACTACGAGTTCCGCCTCGTGCGCCACGCGCTGAAGGAGCGCGAGGTGCTCTGGCGCATCGCGCCCCACATCGTGCGCCCCTTGCGCTTCATCCTGCCCCACCACGAGGGCCTGCGCCCCGCCTGGATGCTGCGCCTCGGCCTGTTCCTCTACGACCACATCGGCGGCCGGCGGAACCTGCCGGGAACGACCAGCGTCGACCTGACCGGCCCGCTCGGCACGCCGCTGAAAAACACGTTCTCCAAGGGCTTCGAATATTCCGACGCGCGCGTCGACGATGCCCGCCTCGTCGTTCTCAACGCCCGCGACGCGGCGGCGCGCGGCGCCGACATTTTCGTTCGCACCCGCCTCGTTGGCGCCCGGGCCGAGAACGGCCGCTGGCGCCTGACATTGCGCGACGCCGACGGCGGAGCCGAGCGCGAGGTCGGCGCGCGCTTCCTCGTCAACATGGGCGGCCCCTGGGTGGACGAGGTGATCCGCGGCGCGATGGGCCGCAACGAGGCGCGGCACGTGCGCCTCGTCCAGGGCTCGCACCTCGTCACGCGCCGCCTCTTCGACCACGACCGGGCCTATATCTTCCAGAATGCCGACGGCCGGATCATCTTCGCCATCCCCTACGAGGACGACTTCACGCTCGTCGGCACCACCGACCGCGACTACGAGGGCGACCCGGGCCAGGCGGCGATCACGCCGGAGGAGACCGACTACCTCCTCGCCGCCGTCAGCGAGTACCTGAAGGTGCCGGTCACGAAGGCCGACATCGTCTGGACCTATTCGGGCGTGCGCCCGCTCTTCGACGACGGCGCGAGCAAGGCGCAGGAGGCGACGCGCGACTACGTCCTGACGCTCGAGGACGGGGCCGGCGCGCCGGTGCTGCACGGCTTCGGCGGCAAGATCACCACCTATCGCGTCCTAGCCGAGGAGGTGCTGGAGCGCATCGAGAGCAGGCTCGGCCGCAAGGGCGGCTCCTGGACGGGCGAGGCGCCGCTTCCCGGCGGCGACTTCGCGCTGGATGGGGCGGATGGCTTGGAAGCCGAGCTCGGCAGGCAGGCGCCCGAGCTCGACGCCGTCACCCGGCGGCGGCTCGTGCGCGCCTACGGCACGGATGCGCGGCGTTTCGCGCGGAGCGGCGCGCTCGGCCGCGCTTTCGGCCACGGGCTCTTCGCCGCCGAAGTGGACTGGCTGATCGACCAGGAATGGGCGCGCAGCGCCGACGACATCCTGTGGCGGCGCTCCAAGCTCGGCCTGCGCTTCTCGGCGGAGGAGGCCGAGGCGCTGGAGGATTACGTCGCGCAACGCGTGCGGGAAAGGCTGATGGCCG
>NZ_VTOM01000055.1 GCF_009765365.1 Antarcticirhabdus aurantiaca | reverse complement strand
CCCGCAGGGCCATCATCGGGTCGGTCATCGGTGGTCTCTCGGTTCGGGGTTGGCTGTCGCAACCCGATCCTAACCGGCAACCGCCGATGACCGCCTCTCAGCTACACCACCACCTGGGACACGACCCCGAGGTGGTCATGCCGAGCGGAGCGGAAGGCAGCGGCGTCAGGTTTCCTGCCCATCCGCTTTACGTTCGGCGGACTGGAAAACTGCCGTGACACATGCAACCCTTCAGCCATGAAGCATGATCAACTCTGTGCGATCGGTCACAACATCATGGACTCGTTGGCGAGCGGCCAAGCCTTCGTCATCGGCTACCATCCGGTGGATGTGTTCGGTGAAGCAGCATCCAGTGAAGACGGCCTGATCGAGATCGACTTCCTTCGCGGTCGGATCGTTCGAGGGCGTGCCTCACCCAACCTACGCTCTGCCGTGCTGGGGTTTGCGAAGGCTTTCCCCGCCTTCTGTCGACGGAACGAAGCAAGAAGCACCGACTTCCGGGAACTGTCGGGGACCTTCAGGGCGGGCCGATCCATTCTATGGGTTGAGGTCTGCGTTGCCGATCGGAACGGGCAACGTTCATCGACGAACTACTCTGGTATTCCCTTGAAGCGCACTTGGTCTCTCGATCCCCTTGGACGTAGACGACGTGTTCCCCGCAAGTTCGATCGTCCGGGAGGCGAATGACAGGTTTTAGAAATCCATCGGCTTTGATCGTTCGTCGCTGATGGGTCGAAACCAGTCCGTTAGGGTCACGTGAGTCTAGCGGATCGGCGGACGCTCAAATTCGAGAGGCAATCGGCATCCAGCCTTTGATCGGCTCGAGCGAGGGAAGGGCTGCGGTCCAATAGTGCCCTTGGAACGGCTGGTCGAATGACCGGCCGATGGGTTTGCCAGATAAAGTGCAGAACAGAAGCGTGCCAACCGCGCCGTGCGCGACGATGGCAAGATCGCCTTCCCTGTGATCGTCTGCGATCTGGGTGACGGCCTTCCGGACACGGGCTTGCGCATCGACAGCCCGTTCCCATCCACGAATGCTGTCGGCAGGGGATGCGAAGAACGTATCGGCCACGCTCTCGAACTCGTCCGGGGGAAGGAAGCCGGTCGCGCTGCGATCATTCTCGCCAAGGTCTTGTGACACGCTGATCCCGAGGCCGAGCGCCCCGGCCAGAATGCCGGCGGCTTCGATCGCCTTCGTCTCCGTGCTGGACCAGATCGATCGAACGTTCGAGGGAGTCGGGGACTGCGAAAAGGTTCGCATGCGATCGACGCCCGTAGGGCTCAGGCACCATCGTTCGACCGGCTTGCCGGGATCGACGATTACTTCGGGATGGCTGATGAAGAAAAGCGCGGGCATGATCCCCTAAGCGTCTGCCGTTGGCGTTCAGCGCAGCTTAGGCGATGGCCGCTTCCGACAGGAAGGCAATCTCCCGAAAGCGGCTTAGAAGGGTCCAGGCCGTGTCAAAACGTCGAGCTTGGTTGTTGTTTGAGGTTTCGGGGCTGATCGCACGGTTGGGCGCAGAGATACGGCGCTCTACTGCTGCTTTTTGCGATGGTCGAGGGACAGAGC
>NZ_VTOM01000054.1 GCF_009765365.1 Antarcticirhabdus aurantiaca | reverse complement strand
ATCTGCACGCCGCGATAGCCGAGCGAAGCCGCCCAGGCGCAGATCGCCTCGAACGAGTTGAACGGCGCCTCATCCCCCGCAAACTGCGCCAGAAAAATCCCAGGTCCCTTGATCGTCTTCATGCCGGCGTGTCCTCCCCCGGATCGATGGCGGACGGGGCAGGCCCAACCTCCCGGCGGCCCCGTCGTTGCCGCAAGTGGTAGATGCGCAGGCTGGCAGAGGTCAATCGTGCCTGCGGAACGGCAAGGCCCGGTCACAGCCAAAGAAAAGCTCGAAACCGATCATGCTGGAAATGCTGAGCTTCGCTCCGTTTCCAACTCCGACAACGGTCTCGGGGCTTGAGAAATCCGGCTCCGGCTTCATTTGCAGCTTCATCATCGTCTTCAACAAAGGACGACGAGGAATGGACGTCGACCGGTCGACGTCAGCGATCCTTTTCAGGGCCGTTCTTCGTGGATCTTTGTTGGATGGCTACAGGACCAACGCGCGATCAATCAAGACCCGCCACACCTTGATCGGCAATCGCACGATGGATGTCTTCATTTCCAGATGAGGAGAGCGGCCACAAGCCCTCTTCAAGGGAACGAAGATCTTCCACGAGGCGAGGAGCCGACGCGCGGCAAACCGACGGATGAGCATCTGATGGGACGCAGGATGAACCTCGACAAAGGCCGGGCGCTTGTTTGCGGAGGAGCCGGCTTCCTCGGAAGCCACGTGTGTGAGCGCCTGCTCCTGGAAGGGATGGACGTCGTATGCTTCGACAACCTGCAGACCGGCGCGCGAGCCAACATCGCACACCTTCTGCGCGACGAAGCCTTCACCTTCGTGGAAGGATGCGTCTGCGAGGATCTGCCGGAAGGACCCTTCGACGAGATCTGGAACCTCGCCAGTCCGGCCTCGCCGCCGCGCTATCAGATCGATCCCGTCGGCACGCTGATGACCAACGTCGTGGGCACGCGGAACGGCCTCGACCTCGCCCGGCGCTGGAACGCGCGCTTCTTCCAGGCCTCGACCAGTGAGGTCTACGGCGACCCCGAGGTCCATCCGCAACGCGAGGACTATCGCGGCGCCGTTAACGCGACGGGACCGCGCGCCTGCTACGACGAGGGCAAGCGGGCTGCCGAGACGCTCTGCTTCGACTACCGCCGCATGTACGAGGTCGACGTACGCGTCGCGCGGATCTTCAACACCTACGGCCCGCGTATGGACCCAGAGGACGGGCGCGTGGTGTCGAACTTCGTGGTGAACGCGCTCGCCTCGCGCCCGCTCGAACTCTACGGCGGCGGCGAGCAGACCCGCTCCTTCTGCTACCGCGACGACCTCGTGGACGGCTTCCTCCTCATGATGCGCCATCCCGATCCGATCGAGGTTCCCGTGAACCTCGGCAATCCGGTCGAGGTCACGGTGCGCGAGCTCGGCGAGCTCGTCCATGAGATGATCGGAACGCGGCCCGCCTACGTGTCTCGCCCGATGCCGATCGACGATCCGCGGCAGCGGCGGCCCGACATCTCGCGAGCGCGCGAGCTTCTCGGCTGGGAGCCCAGAACGCCGCTGCGTCTCGGCCTGGAAAAGACCATCGCCTATTTCGCCAAGGATGCCGCGCGCCGGCGGCAGAGCGAGCCGGCCCTATCCTGAGACGGCTTAAAGCAAGGGGAGGGGCTGCAAAGCGTCCTTCCTCTGGCACTTCAGAGTGTCCGACGCCTGCGCCGCCCTCCAAACGCGTCAAAGCCCCGCGAGCGTGTTGCTCTGCGGGGCTTTGGTGATGATCTCGTGCTGATGCGATGCGGGCCGATGGGTCGGCGTGTTCGGGTTCTGCCGGCGTGTTCTGGATCTGGGATGGTGGTGAAGACGGCCTGCCGGAGCGTGGTTC
>NZ_VTOM01000053.1 GCF_009765365.1 Antarcticirhabdus aurantiaca | reverse complement strand
GCCGTCCACCGCCGTTTGAAGCTTGCTGCGTTCCGTCCAGACGCGCGAAAGGTCGATGCCCGCACCCATGGCGAAGATCAGCGGCACCGCGAGGAGGGCAGAGGCCGTGGCAATGTTGCCGCGCTTGTTGAGGATGAAGGATGCTGCTGACATCGTGACCTGACGCTTGGTGCCCGTCGCATAATGTCTGCGGCCACCGATTACCAAGTCCTCCTTCAGGGTTGCCTATATTTGCGGCGACCAAAGCCGATTAGAAGCATGGTGTACGATCTTTTAGTGAGTGCATGATGTGGTGTTTGTCGTTCGAGGGATGCGGGAGCTGTGGTGGCGGTTAATCTAAGGCTGCAGCTGAGATCTGTAGATCATTGTGCCTTGTCCCGATATCGTCCTTAAGCTGCGCCAAGCAGTCGAAGGTACCGCCCCACAACAGGATCGTCACGCTTCCCCTCTTGCAGGAGTGCTAGCGCTTCCAAGTCACCGTGCTGGAGCATCATCAGAGCGGGCAGCGAGACGATAATAGGCGCCCCCGGTCCTGACTGCCGCCCAATGCCATGGGCACGGTAGAGGCGGCGGATCGTGTCGACCGACAGCTTGAAGCGACGCGCCGCAACCTTGAGCGTTGCCCCTTCCTCCGGTGGCACGAGAAGCCGGGGTTTCGCACTCATCACCGCCCCCTCGTAAACACGGTCTCGTCACCACGCGGCACGACCCAGCCCTTCCGCTTGGCATAGGCGAGCCGCGACCCTTCCGGTGTGCCAGCGCCGGCCGCCATGATCAGCGTGTCCAAGTGCATGTCGTACTCGGCCGCGGGCAGCTCGACGGCAGGCGCACGGACGGTGATGCCGGGCGTCGGCAGCCGACCGAATGCCAGCCGCTCCGCTTCCATGCGAGGAAGCCCGGCATCGTATTGGAGGATGGCGGCACGCTCCTCGGCCTCCATCTCGAGGTCGCTGGCATTTTCGTTTTCGCCAAAGACCCTTGCGACAGTTGCGACATCTGCGACGGTTTCGAGAGGCGCGGCGGGCTTACCCCTTGCGACAGTTGCGACGTTTGCGACAGTTCGGGCGGCTAGCTCGGAAAGTGTCGCAGTTGTCGCAACTGTCGCAGCCCCCCAATCGATTTTCGGCGGGCTAAAGCTCCTGTAGCTCATCGTCAGCTCGCCCCCTTGTGGAGGCGGAACCTGCGAGGCCGTCCGGCCACCTCCGAGATCCACCCATGCGCCAAGAGGATCTTCAGCGCCTCCTCGGCCGCCGACTTCAGCCGCACGCCGGAAGGGCCAAGGCGCAGGACGTCGCGGAAGTGGATCTCCTGCTCGCCCGTTTCGCGCATCCAGTCGAGGAGCTTGCTTGCCAGCAGGAGCTTCGGGTCGAGGCGGGCTGCTTGCTGCAGGCGCTGAGCCTCGCTCAAGTACCAGTCGGCGAGCGCCGTCGCGCTCGACATTGCGGCAGCCCCGATCTCCTGCGGTTCCTCCTCTTCGATGATCGTCAGGACGCCGGCAATGCGCGCGGCGTGCTCGGCGACCTTGGCCGCGAAGTCCTGGACCCCGGACAGCCCACGGCCTTTTCCGCACTGCTCCTCGACATGGTCGTAGAACTGCCGCCAGATCGCTGCCGCCTCGCTGGTAAGTTCGAGAGCGGGGGGTGCCAGCTCGTTGCGCTTGTTCTCGGCTAGGGGAAGCGGTGCTTCCATGCAGGCGAGAAGGCGAGCGCCATAGGTCTTGATGGCGAAGTCGTCCTCGGGACGGACCTCCCGGTAAAGCCGCGTGCCGGCGATGCTCTGGGGTGCCGCGACGAGGATGCGTGACAGGAGCCCCTGATCACGAAGCATGCCGTCAGCCAGAAAGCCCGCCGCCGCGTCCGGCTGCACCATCAGGTGAAGCGCCAAGCGCCGACCCGACAGGATCGACACGCCATCGACGGCCCGCACCCGGCGGATCGGCTGGCCGTCCTGGCCTGCCCCCGTTAGGTGGCCCGGTTCAAATCTAATGCATGGTTGGCTTATCGGCGACGTTTGAGGTGGCCGGCGAAGCGGGTTGGGGTGGCGCAGCCGGCCACGGCACGACGGCTGGTGCCGG
>NZ_VTOM01000052.1 GCF_009765365.1 Antarcticirhabdus aurantiaca | reverse complement strand
GCTATTCGAACTGTGTCCAGGTATTTGCGTTGTTTGAGGATCGGATGGCGGTTTCGATGAAGCGCATGCCGTTAAGGCCGTCGGCGAGCGTCGGGAAGGTCACGGCCGGGTCGGGCGCGCGGTTCTCGCGCGCGGCCAGGATCACCTCGGCGACCTCCGAATAGATGTTGGCAAAGCCCTCCAGGTAGCCCTCCGGATGCCCGGGCGGAATGCGCGACACGCGCCGGCTCGCCTCGCCCGCGCCCGCCCCGTTGCGGGTGACGAGCTGCTTCGGACTGCCGAACGGCGTCACCCACAGCTGGTTCGGCTCCTCCTGGCGCCATTCCAGTCCGCCCCTGGTGCCGTAGACCTTCAGCGACACCGCGTTCTCGTTGCCCACCGCCACCTGGCTCGCCCACAAAAGCCCCTTGGCCCCGCCGCGATAGCGAAGCAGAACCCGCACGTCGTCGTCGAGCGCGCGCCCCTCCACGAAGGTGGTCAGCTCGGCCAGCAGCGATTCCGGCTCCAGCCCCGAGACGAAGGCGCCGAGGTTGAAGGCGTGCGTGCCGATGTCGCCGATGCACCCGCCGCCCCCGGAGCGCTTCGGGTCGGTGCGCCATTCCGCCTGCTTGGAGCCGGACAGTTCCGCCCGCTCGGTCAGCCAGTCCTGCGCGTACTCCATCTGGACGAGCCGGATCGTGCCGAGCTCGCCGGCCTGAACCCGGGCTCTCGCCTCGCGCACCATGGGATAGCCGGTGTAGTTGTGGGTGAGGGCGACGATGCGCCCCGTTTGCCTCTGCAGCGCGATCAGCGCCTGCGCTTCCGCCACCGAGACGGCGAGCGGCTTGTCGCAGATGACGTGGATGCCGGCCTCGAGAAAGGCTTTGGCGGCCGGCGCGTGCATGTGGTTGGGCGTGACGATCGACACCGCCTCGATGCCGTCGGGCCGGGCGGCCTCGGCCTTTGCCATCTCGGCAAAGGAGGCGTAGGCGCGCTCCGGGTCGAGCCCGAGCGCCTCGGCCGAGCGTCGCGCGCGCTCAGGGTCGGAGGACAGGGCGCCGGCAACGAGGGTGTAGCGGTCGTCGAGGCGCGCGGCGATGCGGTGGACGGCGCCGATAAAGGCGCCCTGTCCCCCGCCCACCATGCCGAGGCGGATGCGCTCCTGCCTGCTGCTTGTCGGGCTGCGTCCGGCTTCGATGGCCATGATCAAGGGTCTCCCGGTTTCGTTCAGCGCTCGAGGCCGAGCATGCGGCGGTTGGCGGCCTCGTCGGTGCCGGCCCCGGCGAAGTCGTCGAAGGCGCGCTCGGTGACGCGGATGATGTGGGCCTCGATGAAGGGGGCGCCCTCGCGCGCGCCGTCCTCGGGGTGCTTGAGGGCGCATTCCCATTCCAGAACCGCCCAGCCGTCGAAGCCGTGCTGGGTGAGCTTGGAGAACACGCCGCCGAAGTCGACCTGCCCGTCGCCGAGCGAGCGGAAGCGCCCGGCTCGGCGAACCCAGGGCTGGAAGCCGCCGTAGACGCCCTGGCGCCCGGTCGGGTTGAACTCGGCGTCCTTGGCGTGAAAGGCGCGGATGCGCTCGTGGTAGATGTCGATATAGGCGAGGTAGTCGAGCTGCTGCAGGACGAAGTGGGAGGGATCGTAGAGGAGGTTGGCGCGCGAATGGTTGCCGACGCGCTCGAGGAACATCTCGTAGGAGTCGCCGTCGTGGAGGTCCTCGCCCGGATGGATCTCGTAGGCCACGTCGACGCCCATCTCTTCGGCATGGTCGAGGATGGGGCGCCAGCGGCGGGCGAGCTCGTCGAAGGCGGCTTCCACGAGGCCGGCGGGGCGCTGGGGCCAGGGGTAGACGTAGGGCCAGGCGAGGGCGCCGGAGAAGGTGGCGTGGGCCTTGAGGCCGAGATGGCGCGAGGCGGTCAGCGCCCGGCGGACCTGGTCGACGGCCCAGTCGGTGCGGGCTTTCGGGTTGCCGCGCACCTCAGGCGCGGCGAAGCCGTCGAAGGCGGTGTCGTAGGCGGGGTGGACGGCGACGAGCTGGCCCTGGAGGTGGGTGGACAATTCGGTGACGGCGAGGCCGTGCGAGGCGGCGATGCCGGCGATCTCGTCGCAGTACCCCTTCGACTCGGAGGCCTGCTTGAGGTCGAAGAGGCGCGCGTCCCAGGTCGGGATCTGCACGCCGCGATAGCCGAGCGAAGCCGCCCAGGCGCAGATCGCCTCGAACGAGTTGAACGGCGCCTCATCCCCCGCAAACTGCGCCAGAAAAATCCCAGGTCCCTTGATCGTCTTCATGCCGG
>NZ_VTOM01000051.1 GCF_009765365.1 Antarcticirhabdus aurantiaca | reverse complement strand
CGCTCTGTCCCTCGACCATCGCAAAAAGCAGCAGTAGAGCGCCGTATCTCTGCGCCCAACCGTGCGATCAGCCCCGAAACCTCAAACAACAACCAAGCTCGACGTTTTGACACGGCCTGGACCCTTCTGAGACCCTCAGCGGGTTTACCAGCACACCCGAATGCTGAGATTCGTGCTCGCGCTTCGGATCGATCAAGTGCGGCGATCGACCGCGAGCTATGGCAGCCGAGCGTGAGCCGGCCGGCTCTAGCACTGAGCCGTGTCCATAGCAGAACGTCATCGCTACTTCGTCGCCGGTCTGCCAAGTCGATCGTCTGCCGGCGTGAGTTCACCCGAACAGCGCCTTGGCGATCTGCTCGCTGTCCGCCGGCTTCTCGCACAGCGGGATGGACTGGTAGGTCTGCGGGATCGACCAGCGCTCGTAGCCGGTCAGGAAGACGATCGACACGCCTCGCTCGCGCAGCTTCTCGGCCAGAGGGAAGACCACCTCGCCTCGAAGCTTGATGTCGAGGACCGCGCCGTCGAGCGGAGCGCCTTCAATGATGCGAAAGGCTTCACTCAGCGAGGACACAGGTCCGATGACCTCCGCGCCGATGCTTGCGAACTCCTGCGCCACCTCGTCAGCGACGAAGAACTCGTCCTCCACGATCAGGATGCGCTTTCGCTGCAAGCTCGGCATGAGGGATGAGGCGGTACCGTAAAGCTGACGCATGACCCGTCCCTCGGGTGAATGTTCGACGCGATAGCGGATCGATCACGGGGGCGGACATTTGCGATGCCACCCTCGCGGAACAAAGAAGAAGACGAACCAAAGGCTCCTGAATACGTCCCTGCGATGCCGGGCCGTCGGCTCGCCTCACCTGCGAGGAACCGTCACTGCACGAACACCGCCCGCAGACATCCGTCATCCTTGTGCTTGAACATGCGATAGCCCTCTGGGCTGTCCTCGAGCGGGAAGCGGTGGGTGGCCCGGGCGGCAGGGGTCAGCTCGCCACGCTGAGCATGTTCGAGCAGGCGGGGAACGTAGGCCTGGCCGTGCTGCTGGGCGGTCCTGACGGTGACGCCCTTGTTCATCAGCAGCCCGAGCGGGAACTTGTCCATCACGCCGTAGACACCGAGGATCGAGAGCGTGCCGCCCTTGCGCACGGCCAGCATCGCCTGCCGAAGGGCGGCGCCGCGATCGGTCTCGAGGTAGAGGGCCTGCTTGACCCGGTCATAGGCGTGCTGGAGCCCCGTGCCGCCCGCTTCCATCCCGACGGCGTCGATGCAGGCGTCCGGACCGCGCCCGCCCGTCAGCTCGTTCAGCGCCTCGACCACGTCCACCTTCGTGTAGTCGAGTGGGATGGCGCCGAACGCCTCGGCCTGCGCAAGCCGCTCGGGATAGCGGTCGATGGCGATCACCCGTTCGGCGCCGAGGATCATGGCGCTCTGCTGCGCCATCAGGCCGACCCCGCCGCAGCCCCAGACGGCGATCACGTCGCCCCGATGAATGTTGCAGAAGTCCGCACCCATGAAGCCCGTCGGCGCGGCGTCCGAGATGAAGAGGGCGTCCTCGTCGGCAACGCCGTCCGGCACCTTGAAGCAGTCGGTGTCGGCGAAGGGCACACGCACGTACTGCGCATGCGCGCCGGCATAGCCGCCGAAGGCGTGCGAGTAGGCGTAGATGCCGGCCGTCGGATAGCCGAGCAGCGGCTCCTGCAACTCCGGTTTGGGATGGGTCGTGTCGCAGAGCGAGTAAAGGTCGTGCTGACAGTACCAGCACTTGCCGCAGGAGATGAAGGACGGGACGACGACGCGGTCGCCCTTCTTCACCTTCGTGACGCCGCGGCCGACATCGACGATCTCGCCCATGAACTCGTGACCGAGGACGTCGCCTTCCCGCATCGTCGGGATGAGGCCGTCGATCAGGTGCAGGTCCGACCCGCAGGTGGTCGAGAGCCGGACCTTCAGGATCACGTCGCTCGGGTTGACGATCTCGGGGTCGGCCACGGTCTCGACGCGTAGATCGTTGACGCCGTTCCAGCAGAGCGCACGCATGGGCCTGTCTCCTAGCGATCCACGCCGCCGTTGCGGGCGGCTGGCTGAGGGGCTGTGGTGGGGATCTCGCCGGTGAGGGCGAGCGCGCGGAACCTGTAGAGAGCCGTTCGCACGATCTCGCGCGGGGCGATGTGGAACAGCTTGGCTACCGCCTGCCCGATCGCTCCTCCGGGCGGATCGAACCGCACGTCGAGGTGCAGTTCCGTCCCGCGATCGCCTGGAGCGGGGCGGAAGGTCAGCACGCCGACGTTGGGCACGTCGGCGCCCTCTTCGGTGGTCCAGCGGATGCCGTCCGTATCGCTCTCGGAAACTCTGGTCCGCCAGCGATACTCGCCGCCCGCGGGCCCGTGCGCGACCCAGTCCGCGGTTTGGTCTCCGGAGGGCGTCACCTCGGCGAAGTGCGACCAGATCCGGGACTGGGTGTCGGGTCGCAGCCAGAGCGAGCGCAGGTCGGAGACTGGCTTGCCTATGGTGATGGAAGCAGCCGTCGCTGCGTCTGCTTCGGCCTCAGTGGTGCTCATGGTCCACCTCGAATCCTATTCGCTACCGTCGTGGCCTGACGGCGCTGAGCTGCGCGGCGATGGAGTCGCTCGTCCTCAGGGCTATTTGCAGTTCGACAACAGGCGACGGCGGGTCCTGTCGGACTGCCGACCCCGTGACGCCGGTCGACCACGTCTCTTCCCTACCCTCGCCGCACAACTTGCGGGCACCCGTAGGATCCCTAGCATTACAGTTGCGTTTCTGATGGAAGTCTGAATCGATAGGGAGCCATGACGAGGAGGTCATGGCGATGGTGGCATCGATCGAGGCGACGCTGGAGCTTTGGGCGGCGTCGTTGCGCGACGTGA
>NZ_VTOM01000050.1 GCF_009765365.1 Antarcticirhabdus aurantiaca | reverse complement strand
TGAGTGCGTTTTGTGCGGCTTTGAGGCCCCAGGCGAGGCGGGTGTTTGCGGCGTCCTGGCTTGGCGCCTCGACGTAGCAGCGCAGCTCGGGCGCGTTGCCCGAGGCGCGGTAGTGCACCACCGAGCCGTCGTCGAACAGCACCCGCACCCCGTCCAGCGTGTCGTGGCCGGTGATCGCCGGGCCGCCCTCGAAGAAGCGCCGGGCAAAGCCCTCCTCCTGTGCCAGGCGCGTCAGGAACGGCGCGCTCTCGGTGGCCGGCACCTCCTGGAGGCGGTCGGCGGCGGTGAAGCCGGCACCGAGTTCCTCGACGATCCGCGCGAGCGGCTTTTCCTCGCGCGCAACGAGGGCGAGCGCGGCCAGGATCGGCAGGAATGCGTCGCGGGTCGGCAGCGCTTGAAGGCGCCGCCCGTCCAGCGCGACGTCCGAGCCGAGCAGCACGCCGCCGTTCGCCTCGAAGCCGACCACCGGCGAGGCGCCTTGGGCGAGCGCTGCCTCCATGGCTTCCAGAACGAAGGGCGAGCCGACGCGGGTGCGCGACACGCGCGCGCCCGCCGCGCCCATCACCCGCTCGATCGCCGAGGCCGAGGTGACGGGCGTCGCCACCACCGCCGCGCCGAGAAAGCGGGCGGTCAGAAGCCCGAGGACGTCGCCGCGCAGGATCGCGCCGGAGGCGTCCGCCATCAGCGGCCGGTCGGCGTCGCCGTCGCTGGAGACCACCGCGTCGAAGCGTCCGTCCCTTGTCCACTGCGCGATCAGCGCCCGGTCTTCCGGCCGGTGCGCTTCCGTGTCGACCGGCACGAAGCGGTCCGCGCGCCCCAGCGCCTCGACGCTCGCGCCCAGCCCCTCCAGAACCTCCACCAGGAGGTCGCGGGCGACGGAGGAGTGCTGGTAGACGCCGACCCTCAGGCCCGACAGGGCGCGGTCGGCGAAGAACGCGATGTTGCGCGCGAGATAGGCGGCGCGCGCCGCCTCGCCGGCCTCGCCGCTCCAGGGCGAGCCCTCGGTCCCGGTCCCGGTCTCGTCGGCGTCCTCGCCGAAGCCGGGTTCCAGCGCGGCATGGGCCGCGAGGATGCCCGCCTCGTCGGCCTTGGTGATCTCGCCGGTGGCGGCGTAGAACTTCAAGCCGTTGCGGTCGTCGGGAATGTGGCTGCCCGTCACCATGATGGCGGGCAGGCCGCGCTTGATCGCCTCGCCCGCCAGCGCCGGCGTCGGCAGGGCGCCGCAGTCGATCGCCTCGATCCCGAGCGCCCGCGCCGCCCGCGCGCAGTCGGCGGCGATCCGCGGGCTCGAGGAGCGAAGGTCGCGCCCGACCAGAACGGCGCGCGGCGCCCGCCCGCTCGCCGCCAGGTGCTTCAGGAAGGCTCCCGCATAGGTGCGGCTCGGCGCGCCCACGAGGTCGCTCACGAGCCCGCGCAGGCCGCTGGTTCCGAACTTCAGGCTGCTCGTCTGGCTCATGGGGGCGATCAGCTCCGGGCGTAGATGTCTTCGATGCGCACGATGTCGTCCTCGCCGGTGTAGGAGCCGACCTGCACCTCGATGATCTTCAGGTCGATCTTGCCGGGATTGCGCATGCGGTGGGTGCAGCCGATCGGAAGATAGGCCGCCTCGTTCTCGTGGTAGAGCTTCACCGTCCCGTCGATCGTCACTTCGGCCGTGCCGTGGACGACCACCCAGTGCTCGGCGCGGTGGTGGTGGCGCTGGAGCGAGAGCGTGCCGCCGGGATAAACGCAGATGTGCTTGACCTGGAAGCGCTGGCCGATGTCGATGCGCTGGTACCAGCCCCAGGGGCGGTGGATGCGCAGGTGGTCGGTGGCCTGGGCGTGGCCCTCGGCGGCGAGCCGGGCGACGAGGTCCTTGACCCGCGGCGCTTCCGACTTGGCCGCGACCAGCACCGCGTCGAGGGTGGAGACGACGACGACCTCGTCGAGGCCGACGACGGTGGTGAGCGGGCCTTCCGAGCGCACCAGGCTGTTGGTGGTGCCGATCACCGAGACCGAGCCTTCCAGGACGTTGCCGTCCTCGTCCTTGGCCTTGATGTCGTGGATGGCGTCCCAGGCGCCGACATCGGACCAGGCGAAGTGGGCGGGCAGAACGCCGGCATGGTCGGTCTTCTCCATCAAGGCGTAGTCGATGGAGATCTTCGGGGCGGCGCGGAAGGGCTCGGGGGCGAGGCGCAGGAAGTCGAGGTCGCGGCTGGCCGAGGCGAGCGAGGCTTGCGCGGCCCTGAGGACGTCGGGGGCGTGGGCGGCGAGCTCCTCGCGCATGGCCTCGGCCTGGAACAGGAAGTTGCCCGAGTTCCAGAGGTAGCCCTCCGCCACGTAGCCTTCGGCGGTGTCGCGGTCGGGCTTCTCGACGAAGCGGCGAAGCGCCAGCGCCCGCCCGCCCTCGATGGAGGCGCCCGGCGCGATGTAGCCGTAGCCGGTGGCCGGGCTGGTCGGCTTGATGCCGAGCGTCATGATCCAGCCCTTGGCCGCGGCTTTTGCCGCTTCCAGGCAGTCGGTCACGAAGCCCGAAACGTCGGTGATGACGTGGTCGGCGGCGAGCACGAGGCAGACCGCTTCGGGCGACTGCTCGCGCGAAGCGATGGTGGCGCCGACGGCGACGGCGACGGCGGAGTCGCGCCGCTCGGGCTCGAGGACGATGGTGCCCTTGAGGCCGAGCGCCAGCATCTGCTCGGCCACCACGAAGCGGAAGGCGTCGTTTGTGACGACGACGGGGGGCGCGAATTCGGGGCCGGACACGCGCGACAGCGTCGCCTGGAACGTCGAGCGCCCCTCGTCGAAGAGCGGGATGAACTGCTTGGGCATCGTGTCGCGCGACACAGGCCAAAGCCGCGTGCCCGAACCACCCGCCATGATGATCGGTACAATCAGTGAGGTCATCGC
>NZ_VTOM01000005.1 GCF_009765365.1 Antarcticirhabdus aurantiaca | reverse complement strand
GTCATCGAAACTGTCACCTGTCAGATCGGCCTGAGCCGGACCTACCGCTAACAGCATGAAAGGATTGAGGAAAATGGTGCTGCGAGAGAGGATTGAACTCTCGACCTCTCCCTTACCAAGGGAGTGCTCTACCACTGAGCTACCGCAGCGACGCGCGCTCTTTCCCCGATTTCCGGGGTGGCGTCAACCCTTCATCGCGCAGCTCCGCGCAAGGTGAGCCGGCGCGATGCGGATGGGCATCGCTCCGTGGAGCGAAGGATGGCTCGCGCCGTTCGTTGCCCCTGCTCCGATCCAGGAGGGGGCGTGCGTCACGACCTGCGATAGGGTGAGGCGGAACACGATATGCGGCAGCGGGCGCGAGCGCCGACCGGCGGAGAAGCGGGCAGGATGCGGATTTTCGTTCTGACGGGGGCGGGCGTATCCGCCGAGAGTGGTCTCGGCACGTTTCGGGACAAGGCGGGCACCGGAATCTGGGCGCGGTTCGATCCGATGAAGCTCGCGACGCCGGAGGCCTTCGCAGCCGATCCCGACACGGTTCAGGCCTTCTACAACGCCCGGCGGCGCAACCTCGTCGAGGCCGAGCCGAACGCGGCCCACGCGGCGCTGGCACGGCTGGAACGCGAGTTCGCCGCGCACGGCGGACGGCTCGTCCTCGTCACGCAGAACATCGACGACCTCCACGAGCGGGCGGGCTCGTCCGACGTCATCCACATGCACGGCGAACTCCTGAAGTCGCGCTGCACCCGCTGCGGGACGGTCGCGCCGGAGCGCGGCGACCTCGGGCCTCATTCCGTGTGTCTCGCCTGCGGCGAGATCGGGACGCTGCGGCCGCACGTCGTCTGGTTCGGCGAGATGCCGCTCGAGATGGAGCGCATCGAGGACGAGCTTCTTCGCGCTGACCTCTTCGTCGCGATCGGCACGTCCGGTTCGGTCTACCCGGCGGCGGGATACGTCTCGCTGGCGCGCGATGCGGGGATCGCGACCTGCGAGATCAACCTCGAGCCCTCCGACAACGCCTTTCTCTTCGACGAACGGCGCTACGGCCCGGCGAGCGAAGCCGTGCCCGCCTTCGTCGACGAGATCCTCCGCCGAGCCTGAGCCGAGACCCGAGACGGCCTCAGTTGCCGAGGATGGCGGGCAGGCGCAGGCCCTTCTCGCGCGCGCAGTCGAGGGCCTCGTCGTAGCCGGCGTCGGCGTGGCGCATGACGCCGGTGGCGGGATCGTTCCACAAGACACGCTCCAGGCGCCGCGCCGCCTCCTCGGTGCCGTCGGCGCAGATCACCATGCCGGCGTGCTGCGAATAGCCCATGCCGACGCCGCCGCCGTGATGGAGCGAGACCCAGGTGGCGCCCGAGGCGGTGTTGAGGAGCGCGTTGAGGAGCGGCCAGTCGGACACGGCGTCCGAGCCGTCGCGCATGGCTTCGGTCTCGCGGTTGGGCGAGGCGACGGAGCCGGAATCGAGATGGTCGCGGCCGATGACGACCGGCGCCTTGATCTCGCCGGTCCGCACCATCTCGTTGAAGGCGAGGCCGAGCCGGTGGCGGTCGCCGAGCCCCACCCAGCAGATGCGCGCCGGCAGGCCCTGGAAGGCGATGCGCTCGCGCGCCATGTCGAGCCAGCGGTGGAGGTGGTGGTTGTCGGGGAGAAGCTCCCTCACCTTGGCGTCGGTCTTGTAGATGTCCTCCGGATCGCCGGAGAGCGCCGCCCAGCGGAAGGGACCGATGCCGCGGCAGAAGAGCGGGCGGATATAGGCCGGCACGAAGCCGGGAAAGGCGAAGGCGTCCTCCAGCCCCGCGTCCTTGGCGACCTGGCGGATGTTGTTGCCGTAGTCGAGCGTCGGCACGCCTGCCCGGTGAAAGGCGAGCATGGCCTCGACGTGGGTTCGCATCGAGGCGCGGGCCGCCTGCTCCACCGCCTTCGGATCGCTCTCGCGCTTCCCGCGCCACGCGCCAAGGGTCCAGCCGGCGGGAAGGTAGCCGTTGACGGGGTCGTGGGCCGAGGTCTGGTCGGTGACCATGTCGGGCCGCACGCCGCGCTTCACCATCTCGGGCAGGATCTCGGCCGCGTTGCCGAGGAGGCCGACGGACTTTGCCTCGCCGGCCGCCGTCCAGCGCTCGATCATGGCCAGCGCCTCGTCCAGCGTTTCGGCCTTTTCGTCGAGGTAGCGGGTGCGCAGGCGGAAGGCGATCGAATCCGGGTTGCACTCGATCGCGAGGCAGGAGGCGCCGGCCATGACGGCGGCGAGCGGCTGCGCCCCACCCATGCCGCCGAGCCCGGCGGTGAGGATCCACTTGCCCCTCAGGCTGCCGCCATAGTGCTGGCGGCCGGCCTCGACGAAGGTCTCGTAGGTGCCCTGAACGATCCCTTGCGTGCCGATGTAGATCCAGGAGCCGGCCGTCATCTGGCCGTACATGGCGAGGCCCTTGCGGTCGAGCTCGTTGAAGTGGTCCCAGGTCGCCCAGCGCGGGACGAGGTTGGAGTTGGCGATCAGGACGCGCGGGGCGTCTTTGTGCGTGCGGAAGACGCCGACGGGCTTGCCGGACTGGACGAGCAGCGTCTCGTCGCCTTCGAGGGCGCGCAGGCTCGCGACGATGCGGTCGAAGTCGTCCCAGGTGCGCGCCGCTCGGCCGATGCCGCCATAGACGACGAGCTCGTTCGGGTTCTCGGCGACGTCCGGGTCGAGATTGTTCATCAGCATCCGCAGCGGCGCCTCGGTGGCCCAGCTCTTCGCCGAGAGTTCGGGCCCGCGGGGCGCGCGGATCTCGCGGATGTTGTGGCGGGACTGGCTCATCGGCTGGGTTCCTTGAGGGCGAAGGCGGCCCGCTCGACGCGGGCGAGGAGCGGGCCGAGGACGGCGCGCAGCCGGTCCGCCTTCGCCGCGTCATAGGCGAAGGGCGGCGCCTCGGCGGCGAGATGGGTGCCTTGCGCCAGTTCCATCTGGATCGCGTGGACGCCCGTTTCGGGACGCCCGTAATGGCGCGTCGTCCAGCCGCCGCGGAAGCGGCCGTTGAGGACGCTCGTGTAGCCATCGGCGGCCCGGCAGGTCTCGACGGCGGCGGCCTCGATGGCGGGCGCGCAGGTGCGCCCACCATCCGTGCCGATGTTGAAGTCGGGCAGCGTGCCCTCGAACAGGAAGGGGATGCGCGAGCGGATCGAGTGGCAGTCGAAGACGACCGAGTGGCCGTGGATGCCCCTCACCCGGTCGATCTCGGCGGCGAGCGCCGCGTGATAGGGCGCGTGGAAGCGCGCGACGCGCTCGGCGACCTCGGCCTCGTCCGGTTCCTCGCCGGGGCTCCAGATCGGCTGGCCGTCGAAGTCGGTCAGAGGCGCGAGGCCGGTGGTGTTCTGGCCGGGATAGAGGCTCGCGCCAGCGGGGTCGCGGTTGGCGTCGACGACGTAGCGATGAACGACCGCGCGCACCGTCGTGGCACCCGGCAGGAGGCCGTCATAGAGCCGCTCGACGTGCCAATCGGTGTCGGCGAGCATCCGGCCGTTGGCGTTCAGCCGCGCGGCGACGTCCGGCGGCAGCTCGGTTCCCGTATGGGGAAAGGCGAGGATGACGGGCGAGTCGCCCGGAACAGTTTCGACGACGCTCATCGCGCATCCCCGAGGTCGGGCAGAATGCCGGGGGAGACGCTCGCCTCGATGGCACCCGAAGCGGCGAGCGTGGCCGCGGTCTGGAGGTCGCCGGCAAGATAGCGGTCGGGCCCGAGGCTCGGCACGGCCGCGCGGATCGCGGCGAGCGCGCGCTTCAGCTCGGGGCTGGTTTCCAGCGGTCCGCGCAGCTCGACGCCCTGGGCCGCGGCCAGCGCCTCGATGCCGAGAATGCCGAAGAGATTCTCGGCCATCGGCGTCAGGCGGCGCGCGCCGTGGCAGGCCATGGATACGTGGTCCTCCTGGTTGGCCGAGGTCGGCGTCGAATCGACCGATGCCGGATGGGCCATCTGCTTGTTCTCGCTCATCAAGGCGGCGGAGGTGACCTCGGCGATCATCAGGCCGGAGTTGAGGCCGGGCTTGGGCGCGAGAAAGGCCGGCAGGCCGAAGGAGAGCGCGGGGTCGACGAGGAGCGCGACGCGGCGCTGGGCGATCGCGCCGATCTCGCAGATCGCCAGCGCAATCGTGTCGGCGGCGAAGGCGACGGGCTCGGCGTGGAAGTTGCCGCCCGACACCACCGTGCCGTCGGACAGGACCAGCGGGTTGTCGGTGACGGCGTTGGCCTCGATCTCCAACGTCGCACCCGCCTGGCGCAGGATGTCGAGGCAGGCGCCGCCGACCTGCGGCTGGCAGCGGATGCAGTAGGGGTCCTGCACGCGCTCGTCGCCGGTGACGTGGCTCGCGCGGATCGCCGAGCCGTCGAGCAGCGCGCGCAAGGCGGCGCCCGCGTCGATCTGGCCGCGATGGCCGCGCAGCGCGTGGATCTCGGCGTGGAAGGGCGCGGAGGAGCCCATTGCCGCGTCCGTCGACAGCGCGCCGGTGACGAGCGCGGTGCGAAGCGCCCGGTGCGCGGCGAAGAGGCCGGCGAGCGCCAGCGCCGTCGAGACCTGCGTGCCGTTGATGAGGGCGAGCCCTTCCTTGGCCGCGAGCACCACCGGCTCCAGCCCCGCCCTGGCGAGGGCCTCGGCGCCGGTCAGGCGCTCGCCGGCGAGGGTCGCCTCCCCCTCCCCCATCATTACCGCCGCCATGTGGGCGAGCGGCGCGAGGTCGCCGGACGCGCCGACCGAGCCCTTTTCGGGGATGACCGGCAGGACGCCGCGCTCGATCATCGCCTCGATGAGCCGGACGAGGTCGAGGCGCACGCCCGAGGCCCCGCGGCCGAGCGACAGGAGTTTCAGCGCCATCACGAGGCGCACGACGCCGGCCGGAAGCGCCGCTCCCAGGCCGCAGCAATGCGACAGGATGAGGTTGCGCTGGAGGGTCGCGACATCGCCCGCAGCGATGCGGATCGAGGCGAGCTTCCCGAAGCCGGTGTTGATGCCGTAGACCGGCTCGTCGCCGCCGGCGATGGCGGCGATGCGCGTGGCACCCGCCGCGATCGCGGAACCGCAGGACGCGTCGAGCCGCACCGGCTCCTGCCCGCGATAGATGCGCTCCAGCGTCGCGAGGTCGACGGAACCGGGTGCGAGGGTGATCGTCATGGGGCGGGGCTCGCGATCAGGCGGTGGAGCGGATTGAAGCCGATGCGGTAGGACAGCTCGGCCGGGTGGGCGACGTCCCAGACGGCGAGCTCGGCGCGCTTTCCCGCCTCGATCGTGCCGATCTCGCCCGAGAGGCCGAGCGCGCGGGCCGCCTCGCGGGTGACGCCGGCCAGCGCTTCCTCCGGCGTCAGGCGGAACAGCGTCGCGCCCATGTTCATGGCGAGGAGCAGCGAGGTCAGCGGCGAGGTGCCGGGATTGCAGTCGGTGGCAAGGGCCATGGGGACGCCTGCGTCCCGCAGCAGCGCGACCGGCGGCGCCACCGTCTCGCGCAGCGCGTAGTAGGCGCCGGGCAGGAGCACCGCGACGGTGCCGGCCGCGGCCATGGCCCGCGCGCCGTTTTCGCTCAGATGCTCCAGGTGGTCGGCCGAGAGCGCGCCGTACCCGGCCGCGAGCGCTGCGCCGCCGAGGTCGGAGAGCTGCTCGGCATGGAGCTTCACCGGCAGGCCGAGGCGTCTTGCATGGTCGAAGACGCGGGCGATCTCGTCGGGCTGGAAGGCGATCCCCTCGCAGAAGCCGTCGACGGCGTCGATCAATCCTTCGGCCGCGCCCGCCTCCATGCCCGGCAGCACGACCGCGTCGAGGTAGTCGCCGGGCCGGCCCTTGAACTCCGGCGGCACGGCGTGGGCGGCGAGCCAGCTCGTCAGGACGCGCACGCCCTCCTCCCGGCCGAGACGGCGGGCGGCACGCAGCATCTTCAGCTCGTCCGCCACCGTCAGGCCGTAGCCGGACTTGATCTCGATCGTCGCGACGCCCTCGGCGCGCAGCGCCCGCAGGCGCGGCCGGGCGCTCTCGACCAGCGCATCCTCGCTCGCGGCGCGCGTGTCGCGCACGCTCGACAGGATGCCGCCGCCGGCCCGGGCGATCTCCTCGTAGCTCGCGCCCTGGAGCCGCATCTCGAACTCGCGGGCGCGGTTTCCCCCGAAGACGAGGTGGGTGTGGCAGTCGATCAGCGCGGGCGTGACGAGGCGCCCGCCCAAGGTTTCGGCCGGCGCGTCCCGCCAGGCCTCCGGCAGCTCGGCGGCCGGGCCGGCATAGGCGATGCGCCCGTCCTCGGCGGCGACGGCGGCCTCCGGCACGAGGCCGTAAGGCGCGCCGCCGGGGCGCATCGTCGCGAGGGTCAGCTCCGTCCACACCTGCCGGGTCATCGCGGCGCCCGCCTTTCGCGCTTGTTCGTCGACCGGCAACGAGGTTATGTATAGACAAATAGGCTGTCAACCGAGGAACGAGCCATGCGCGTTTCGGCCGATCAGGCCCTGCTTCCGAGCGGCTGGGCGTCCCGCGTCATCCTGGAGATCGGCGCCGACGGGCGGATCGCCACCGTGGCGGACGGCCAGGCGGGCGCAGCCGACATCCACGTGCCGGTGCTCCTGCCGGCGCCGTCCAACCTCCACAGCCACACCTTCCAGCGCGCCATGGCGGGGCTGACGGAGCGGCGCAGCCCGGCCGGGCGCGACAGCTTCTGGACCTGGCGCGAGCTGATGTACCGCTTTCTCGACGTGCTGACGCCGGACGACGTCGAGGCCATCGCCGCCTTCGCCTTCGCGGAGATGCTGGAGGCGGGCTTCGGATCGGTCGCCGAGTTCCACTACCTCCATCACGGGCCGGACGGCGCGCCCTACGACGACCTCGCGGAACTTTCCTCGCGCGTCGTCTCGGCCGCGGCGGAGAGCGGCATCGGGCTGACGCTCCTGCCCGTCCACTACCGCCAGGGCGGGCTCGACGGCCGCCCGCTCACTGGGGGGCAGAAGCGCTTCGGCAACGACCTCGACCGCTTCCTGAAGCTCGCCGAGGGCGCGCGGACGCTGCTGCCGCGGCTCGGGCCCGACGCGCGCTTCGGCCTCGCGCCGCATTCGCTGCGGGCCGTGCCGGCGGCCGACATCGCCGCGCTGGAGCGCGCCCTGCCCGACCTCCCCTTCCACATCCACGCCGCCGAGCAGGAGGCCGAGATCGCCGAAGTCGAGGCGGCGACGGGCATGCGCCCCGTCGACTGGCTCCTCGACCATTGCGACCTTTCCCCGCGCTGGTGCCTGATCCACGCGACGCACATGACGGAGACCGAGACGGACCGGCTGGCGCGTTCGGGTGCCGTCGCCGGGCTCTGCCCGGTCACCGAGGCCAATCTCGGCGACGGCATCTTCGAGGGGGTGCGCTTCCTCGACGCCGGCGGGCGCTTCGGCGTCGGCTCGGACTCCAACATCCGCATCTCGGCCGCCGAGGAGCTGCGCCAGCTGGAATATTCGCAGCGCCTGCGCCATCGCGGCCGCGCGGTTCTCGCCGAGCCCGGCGGCTCGGTCGGCCGGCGGCTCTACGACGGCGCGCTCGCCGGGGGCGCGCAGGCGCTGGGGCGCGAGAGCGGCGCGATTCGGCCGGGCGCCTTCGCCGACCTCGTCGGGCTCGATCCCGCTCGCTTCGCCGGCAACGGACAGGGCGACGGCGTCCTCGACGGCTGGCTCTTCACGGGTGACGGCCGGGCGGTTAGGGAGGTCTGGTCCGCCGGCCGGCACGTCGTGTGCGGTGGCACCCATGTCCGGCGCGAGGCGATCGAGTCCCGCTACCGCGCCGCCTTCGAGAAGATCCTGCCCCGCCTATGAAGCCGCCCGCCCGCTCCTCCTTCCGCGCGATCAAGGACGAGATCG
This sequence comes from Antarcticirhabdus aurantiaca, assembly GCF_009765365.1. GTDB lineage: Bacteria > Pseudomonadota > Alphaproteobacteria > Rhizobiales > Rhizobiaceae > Antarcticirhabdus > Antarcticirhabdus aurantiaca. Next base: position 296,649 of record NZ_VTOM01000005.1, on the reverse strand, counting down.
CCCGGCGCATCGGGGAGCGGGCCTGGAAGCCCGGCAGCCTCATCCCGGGCGAGGAAGCGCTCGCCGCCGAATTCGGCGCGGCCCGCGCGACCGTCAACAGGGCGTTGCAGGAACTCGCCCGCGCCGGCCTCATCGAGCGCAAGCGGAAGGTCGGCACCCGCGTCTCGATGCACCCGCCCCGCGAGGCGCGCTTCGCCATTCCCCTCGTCGCCGAGGAGATCCGCGCGTCTGGCGCGGCCTACGGCTACCGGCTGATCTCGCGCACCGAGCGGCCGGCGACGGCCGAGGACGCGGCACGCTTCGACGTCCCCGCGGGCGAAACGGTGCTGCATCTCGCCTGCCTGCACCTCGCGGGCGGGCGGCCCTACCAGTTCGAGGACCGCCTCATCAATCCGGCCGCCGCCCCGCGGGTGCTGGAACAGGACTTCGAGACCCACGGACCGAACGAGTGGCTGGTCGGCTCGGCCCCCTTCTCGCGCGGCGAGTTCACCTTCTTCGCCGACCTGCCGAGCGCCGAGGAGGCGCGCCACCTCGCCGTCGAGCCGAACGCGCCGGTCCTCGTCGGCGAGCGCCGCACCTGGCTCGTCGCGCGTCCCGTCACCGCCGTGCGCATGGTCCACCCGCGCACCCACCGCCTGACGAGCCTCCTGTAGCTAGGCCTCGCGGTCGGCGCGGATCGCCTCGGAGCGGATCTCCTCGGTCAGCTGGGCGCGCAAGGCGCTGAATTCGGGGCTGGACTTCAGCGTGTAGTGGCGGGATGGGGCAGGTCGACGGGGATGATCGACTTGATGCGGCCGGGCCGCGCCGACATCGTCACGATGCGCGAGCCGACGAAGATCGCCTCCTCGATGTCGTGGGTGACGAACAGCACCATCTTGTGCTGCCGCTCCCAGATGCCGAGGAGGAGTTCCTGCATCAGGCCGCGCGTCTGGTTGTCGAGCGCGCCGAAGGGCTCGTCGAGGAGCAGGATCTTCGGATCGTTGGCGAGCGCCCGCGCGATGGCCGTGCGCTGCTGCATGCCGCCCGAGAGCTGCTTGGGCCAGTGCTTCTCGAAGCCCGTCAGCCCGACCTGGTCGACATAGTAGGCGACCGTCTCGCGCGCTTCTGCCGCGCTCGCGCCCTTCTCGCGCAGGCCGAAGCCGATATTGTCCTCGATCGTCAGCCAGGGAAACAGGGTGTAGGACTGGAACACCATGCCCCGGTCGGGCCCCGGCCCGGTGACGGGCCGGCCGTCGAGCGTCACCGTGCCGGAAGTCGGCCGGTCGAGGCCGGCGACGATGCGCAGCAGCGTGGACTTGCCGCAGCCCGACGGCCCGAGGATGGTGACGAAGTCGTCGGAGGGGACGGAGAGGTCGGTCGGCTGCAGGGCGGTTACGGGCTTGCCGCCGCGCACGCCCGGAAACACGCGGCCGACGCCCGAGATGAGAAGCGCGCTCACGCGAACCTCCAGGCGAAGAGCCGATGGTTCATCGCCTTGAACAAGACGTCGGTGACGAGCCCGATGAGGCCGATCACGATGATGCCGAAGATGATCTGCCCCGTCGCCATCAGCGCCTGGCTGTTGATGATCATGTAGCCGATGCCCGACGAGGCGCCGATCAGCTCGGCGACGATGACGTAGGTCCAGGCCCAGCCGAGAACGAGGCGCAGGATCTCGGCGATGTCCGGCGCGCCCGAGGGGATCACGACGCGCGCGACGACTCCCCGGTCGCGGGCGCCGAGCGTGTAGGCGGCCTCCACGAGGTCCTGGCGCGTGGCGCCGACCGTGCCCGCGACCATCAGCACGATCTGGAAGAAGGAGCCGATGAAGATGACGAGGAGCTTCTGCGTCTCGCCGATGCCGGCCCAGAGTATCAGGAGCGGCACGAAGGCCGAGGCCGGCAGGTAGCGCGAGAAGGAAACGAAGGGCTCGAGCAGCGCCTCGACCGGCTTGTAGGCGCCCATCAGGATGCCGATCGGCACGGCGAGGACGGCGGCGAGCGCGAAGCCGCCGACGACGCGCCAGACCGTCATGCCGATGTCGAACAGGAAGTCCTGCCGGCTGAGAAGGAACCAGCCGTCGGCCAGCATGGTCAGCGGGTCGGCGAGAAAGGTCGGCGACACGAAGCCGCCGAAGGTCGCGACCGACCAGACCGCGACGAAGAGGGCGAAGAAGGAAAGGCCGAGAGCCACGCGGGCCCGCGCGCTCACCGGCTGGAAGGGACGGATCATGACGGCGCTCGGAACCCCGGCAACTGGAACGGCGGCCGGCGGGACCTCGGGCGGCCCCGCCGGAACGGCGCGAGGCGGCTACTTGATGTAGCTCGGATCGGCGAGCGGGGCGATTTCGGGCTTTTCGCGGATGACGCCGATCTCGAGGAGGAGGTCGGCGGCCTCGTTCGAGAAGGTCGCCCACTCGCCGGCGAAGAAGGTCTCGTTCGCCGCACGGTCCTGCCAGCGCAGGTTCGCGGCGGAGGCCGCGAACTGCTCGGCCGTCTGGTTCACGTCGCGGCCCATGATCTCGTAGGCCTTGTCGGGCTCGGCCGCGATCATCTCCAGCGCCTCGAAGTAGCTGTCGGCGAGCGCCTTGCCGGCCTCCGGGTTCGCCGAAAGGAACTCCGGCGTGCAGCCGACCGTGTCCATGACCGCGGGATAGTCGAGGGTGGTGGCGAGGATCTTGCCGCTGTCGGGGGCGGCGCGCACGGTGGAGAGATAGGGCTCGTAGCTCATCGCCGCGTCGTTCTGGCCAGCGACGAAGGCCTGAGCGGCGGGGCCCGGCTCCATGTTGACGACGCGCACGTCGCGCATGGTCATGCCGTTCTTGTGCAGCATCCAGGCGAGCAGGAAGTAGGGCGAGGTTCCCGGCGCGGAGGCCGCGACCGACTTGCCCTTGAGGTCGGCGAAGCTTTCCACGTCGCCGCGCACGGCGATGCCGTCGGCGCCGTAGCTCTTGTCGAGCTGGAAGATCTGCGTCGTCTTCACGCCGTTGGCGTTCCAGGCGATCCAGGTCTCGACGGTGGTCGCGGCGCACTGGATGTCGCCCGAGGCGATGGCGAGGTGGCGACTCGCCTGCGGGATCTTCTGCAAGGTAACGTTGAGACCGTGCTTCTCGAAGATGCCGGCGTCGCGTGCCAGGGTCAGCGGCGCAAAGCCCGTCCAGCCGGAATAGCCGAGGTTGATGTCCGTCGCGTGGGCGCCCGTTCCACCGGAGAGGAGGAAGGCGAGCGCCGCGAGCCTGATCCGTGAAACCATCGTCGCGCCCCGTTATGTATAAACAAAACCGAGGATGACCGACGCGGCCCAGCTGGTCAAGCACTGATCAGCGGCGCCGATGCCTAGTCCTTGTGCAGTGCGGAACTCTCGTCACGATGCGCGGAAGCGGGCGGCGACGGCCTCCGCGAGCCCCGCATCAGCGGGCCCGGCGAGCGAGCGCATGAGGCAAGCCTCCGAGCGCAGGATGATGCCGTCGTCGAGGACGCGCAGGTGGTTCGCGCGCAGCGTGTCGCCGGTTGAGGTGATGTCGACGACGATGTCGGCCGAGCCAGCGGCCGGAGCACCCTCGGTCGCGCCGAGGCTCTCGACGATGCGGTAGGACTGGATGCCGTGGCGCCGGGCGAAGAAGCCCTGCGTCAGGCGCCAGTACTTCGTCGCGATGCGCAGGCGCCGGCCGTGGCGCTGGCGGAACTCGGCGGCGACGTCGTTGAGGTCCTCCATCGTCTCGACGTCGACCCAGGGGTCGGGCACCGCCACGACGACGTCGGCGCGCCCGAAGCCGAGGCGCGCGACGATCTCGACGATGTCGCCGGGCTCGGCGGCGGACTCGCGGATGAGGTCCTCGCCGGTGATGCCGAAGTCGATCGCCCCGTCGCGTAGCTCGCGCGCGATCTCCGAGGCCGAGAGAAGCAGCACGTCCAGTCCTTCCGCCCCCGCGACGCTGGTGCGGTAGGAGCGGTTGTCCGCGGCGGCGGACACCGTGATGCCGGCGCGCGCCAGGCTCGCCACGGCGTCCTCCTTCATGCGGCCCTTGGACGGAATGGCGAGGGTGACGCTCATCGCGCGGCCTCCTGCGGGTCCACGATCTGCCGGATGCGGTCGAGCCAGAGCGAGAAGCCGACGGCGGGGATCGGCGCCTCGGCGCCGAGCAGCATCAGCAGGCGGTCGTAGCGCCCGCCGCCGGCGAGCGGCAGAACCGAGCCACGCGCGCGCGCCTCGAAGACGACGCCGGTGTAGTAGTCGAGCGAGCGGCCGAAGGCGGCGCGATAGCGGATGGCGGCGAGGTCGACGCCCGCGGCCTCCAGCGCGGCGTTGCGCGCCTCGAAGAGGGCAAGCGCCCGGCCGAGGTCGATCTCCGCTTCGTCCGCCTTGGCGCGCAGCAGCCGGCCGGCCTCCGAGAGCGGGCATTCGAGGCCGAGAAAGTCCTGCAGGATCGCCAGCGCCTGGGGCGCGAGGCCGGCCGCGGCGAAGAGGCGCTTCTCGATCAGCCGCCCCGCGACCTCCGCCGGCGTACGGCCGGAAAAGGGCGGCAGGCCCGCCGCCTCCATGCGCGCGGCGATCGCGGCTTCGAGCGCGGGGCGCGCTTCGGGCTTGGCGAGCGCGGCGATCTCCGGGTCGAGCCGGCTGCGGCGGCCGGCGGCGCCTCCCGCGGCAAGGGCCGTCAGGGTCGCCTGCAGCCGCGCCTCGTCGCCGAAGGAGCGCAGGAGCCGGCGCTGCCAGCCGGCCGGCAGATCGAGCGCTTCGAGGAGGGCTTCGAAGAGGTTCTGGTCGCCGACGAGAAGGTCGAGCCCGGCCGGGTCGAGGCCGAGCGCCGCGAGGGCTTCCAGCGCGCCGCCGATCGCCCGGGCGTCGGCGCCGGCCGTGTCGGCGTCGCCGAAGTCCTCGATGCCGGCCTGTTCGAACTCGGCCGGCTCGTCGCTCCTTTGGCGGAAAACGAGGCCGCGATAGCCGTAGGCGCGCGGCAGGCTCTTCGCTTCGGCGATGTGGGCGAGGCAGACGGGAATGGTGAATTCGGGCCGCAGGCACAGCGTTTCGCCGCGATCGCCCTTTGTCAGGAAGATGCGGCGGCGCAGCGCGTCGCCGGCGGCGTCGAGAAAGGGCTCGGCCGGCTGCAGCATCGGCGCATCGAGCGGCACCGCCCCGCGGCGCGCGAAGAAGTCCGCCAGCACGGCCTCGGGGCCGCCGGCCGGCCGGGAAGGAGCGGGCGCGTCGGCCACGGGACCCGGCCGGCTCATCCCGCCGCGCGGCGGCGATCGAGGATCGCGGCCACGGCGGAGACGAGCTCGGCTTCCGGCACGGAATCCTGGCCGGCGCGCATCGCCCGCCACTCGGCATTGTCCTCGACGCCCTCCGAGGCCTCGCGGCCGAGCGCCATGTCCTTGACCTGGACGACACCCGCCGCCTTCTCGTCGCCGCCCTGGATGATCACCACGGGCGCGCCGCGCCGGTCGGCATATTGCAGTTGCTTGCCGAACTGCTTCGGATTGCCCTGGAAGACCTCCACGGGCACGACGGGACGGCCGGGCGCGTTCAGCGCGGCGCGCAACTCGGCGGCCATGCGCTGGTAGTCGGCCATGCGGTCGCGATCCATGACGGTGACGACCACCGGCCCCGGCGCCTCGTCCGCGGCGCCGAGCCGCCCGAGGTTCTTCAGCGCGGTCTGGAGCCGCGACACGCCGATGGAGAAGCCGGTGGCGGGCACCGGCGTCGCGAGGAAGCGCGACACGAGCCCGTCATAGCGCCCGCCCCCGCCCACCGAGCCGAAGCGCACGACCTCGCCCTTTTCGTTGGTGACGTCGAAGAGCAGCTCGGCCTCGAAGACGGGGCCGGTATAGTATTCGAGCCCGCGCACGACGGAGGGGTCGATGCGGATGCGCTCGGTGCCGTAGCCGGCCGTCCGGCAGAAGGCCTCGATGTCCGTCAGTTCGCGCAGCCCCTCGTCGACGCCTGCATGGCCGGCGAAGGCGCCGGACACGCCGGCGAGACCGTCCGCCTCGAAGATGGCGAGCACGCGCTCGATGCTGTCCGCCGGCAGCTCGGCGCCCTTGGTGAAGTCGCCGCTCTCGTCCTTGCGGCCCGCGCCCAGAAGCAGGCGCACGCCGTCCGCACCGAACTTGTCGAACTTGTCGAGGGCGCGCAGCACGGTCAGGCGGCGCGGCTGGTCGCCTTCGAGGCTGATCGCGTCGAGGATGCCGTCCAGGACCTTGCGGTCGTTGACGCGCACGACGTACTGGCCCCGCTCGATGCCGAGCGCTTCCATCGTGTCGGCCATCATCATGGCCATTTCGGCGTCGGCCGACACGTTCGGCGCGCCGACGATGTCGGCGTCGAACTGCATGAACTGGCGGAAGCGCCCCGGCCCGGGCTTCTCGTTGCGGAAGACATAGCCCGCCCGGTAGGAGCGGTAGGGCTTGGGCAGGGTCTCGAAGTTCTCCGCGACGTAGCGGGCGAGCGGCGCCGTCAGGTCGTAGCGCAAGGACAGCCAGCTCTCGTCGTCGTCCTGCAGCGAGAAGACGCCCTCGTTCGGCCGGTCGCTGTCGGGCAGGAACTTGCCGAGCGCGTCCGTGTATTCGAAGAACGGCGTCTCGACCGGCTCGAAGCCGTAGGTCTCGTAGGTGCGGCGGATCGTGTCGAGCATCCGCGCCTGCGCCCGAAGATCCTGGGGCTCGCGGTCGACGAAGCCGCGCGGCAGCCGCGCCTTCACGCGTGTGGGCTTTTTGGAAGCCATCGGTTCGGTCGTATCCGTGAATCGTGGGAGGTGCACGGGGGAGCCGTGCATTTTGCACGGGGTCCTAGACGATCACCCGATGAGCGGCAAGTTTGGCGCCCTCACGGAACCGTCTCGCGATCTTTCCTACTTCGGCACCTCGAATGCCGCCCGGGCGGATTCGGCCTCGGCGCGCGCCGCGCAGCCCTCCATATGGTCGTCGACGAGCCCGGTGCCCTGCATCAGCGCGTAGGCGGTGGTCGGGCCGACGAAGGTGAAGCCCTCGCGCTTCAGCGCCTTGGACAAGCGGGTCGAGGCCGGCGTCGCCGGGTTCTCGCGCAGCCAGGCGAGCGTGACCGCCTCCGGGCGCTCCCCCGGCTCGGGCGCGAAGGACCACAGGAAGGCGGCGAAGGAGCGCCCCGTCCGCTCGCGCAGGGCCGCCGCACGGCGGGCGTTGTTCAGCGTCGAGACGATCTTGCCGCGGTGGCGCACGATGCCGGGATCGCCGAGCAGGCGCTCGACGTCCGCCTCGCCCATGGCGGCGACGGCCTCGATCCGGAAATCGGCGAAGGCGCGGCGAAAGTTCTCGCGCTTCCTGAGAATCGTCGCCCAGGACAGGCCCGACTGGAAGCCTTCGAGGCACAGCTTCTCGAACAAGCGGTCGTCGTCCGCAACGGGGCGGCCCCATTCGCGGTCGTGGTAGTGGCGATAAGCGGGGTCGGTGCCGCACCAGAAGCAGCGCGCCACACCGTCCTCGCCGCGAAGAAGGCCGTCGGTCGTCTCGTTCATGCGCGGCAGGATCGCAGGCCCGTCGCGCCCGGACAAGCCGACGCGTCGCGCTCAGGCGTCCTGGCCGGGCCGCTCGCCGCAGCGCCACTTCGACACGAACCACTTGGGATGCGTGCCGACCCATTCGGCGGCGACGTGGCCGCCGAAAAGGGCGCATTGCATGACCGAGCCCTGGAAGGCGATGGGCTCGGGGCGGCACTCCGCCGGCTGGCTGTTGAGGCAGACGATCAGCGTCATGGCGATCATGGGAGGGTTCCGGACAGGCCGCGCCGAACCGCGGCAGGTGGGACACGATCGCCGCGCAAGGCAAGCGCGAGGCGGCGGCCTGCACGCGCCCGGATCGGACAAGAAGCGCGTGGCCGGCGCGGGCTCTCGATCTCGCGCGCCCTCCCAAAGCGCGCGATCCGCCGGCGGCATCAGTGAACCATCGAATGCTGCGCTGCACAAGACAGTAACCGCTCGGGCCCTGCTTCCACTCACCATCGCCCTTCCCTAAGGTCAAATGCGGCGTGATCAGATCGGCGGCACCCCTCCCGGCTCGATACCGACGCTTAACCCTCCTCGCAAAGTCGGGATTAACCTCAACGGAAAGTCGCTGGGGCAATCGCGGCCGATTAACCCTGCGGGCGCTCCTTGCAGCGCATTCTTGCCCTCGACGGTGCCGGTTCACGCCTTGCGGCGGCGCGACCGGCGGGCCGCCTTCGCCACACGCCTTCTTCGAGGATATCCGCCATGCTCCAGCGCACGCTCAACCTCGCGGCGGCAGCCTTCGCCTTCGCTGCCGCGCTCGGCGTCGCATCCCTGCCCGCCGTCGGCCAGAGCCGCTATTCCGAGCGCCCGCCGGTCGAGCTCGATCCCGACCTGGCAGCCGAGTGGATCCTGCAGCTGTCGCCCGGCAGCGGCGTCGTACCGGGCTATGTGCGGCCGGACCTGGCGCGCCGCGCCACCGCGGCCCCTGCTCCGGCCGCATCCGGCGTCGTTCTCGGCCGCGCCGCGCCGCGGGCCATTTACGGTCAGCCGGCTGTGCGCCGGGCGCCGGCCGGCTTCGAAGCCGTCTACGGCGCGACCGCACGGCCGAACGTCGGCACCGCGCGCCGCCAGGCCTCGCTTGCCGCCGCCCCTGCCGCCGCGACACGCGACGTCGCGCCCCGCCCGGATTTCGACCCGAAGTTCCTGCCGCAGACCGTCGCCTATGACGGTGGCCATGCGCCCGGCACGATCGTCGTCGATACGCGCAACAAGTTCCTCTACCTCGTCGAGGAGGGCGGCCAGGCGCGCCGCTACGGCGTGGGCGTCGGCAAGGAAGGCTTCGGCTGGAACGGCACGCAGCGCATCTCGCGGAAAGCCGAATGGCCGACCTGGACGCCGCCGGCCGAGATGCGCGCCCGCGAGCGCCGGAAGGGCCGCGAGCTGCCGGTTCGCATGGACGGCGGCCCGGAAAACCCGCTCGGCGCGCGCGCCCTGTATCTCGGCTCGACGCTCTACCGGATCCACGGCACCAACCAGCCCTGGACGATCGGCCGGTCGGTCTCGTCCGGCTGCATCCGCATGCGCAACGAGGACGTCATGGACCTCTACGACCGCGTGGGCGTGGGCGCCAAGGTGATCGTGTCCTGACGGCAATCCGGCACCGCCCGGCAACACCCCGCCGACAAAGCGGGACGTGAAGGCCGGCCGCGACGCCGCGGATGCTTGCTTTCGCCCCGCCCGGCGGCATCCTCGCGGCGATGCCGGATCCGTGTCTCGTTCCCATCACCCCTTCGGCGCGCCGCGCGGCGCGTTCCCAACCACCACGGAGATCCGTCCGCATGATCCTCAGTCGCCGCATCGCCGCCCTTGCCGGCCTGGTTCTTCTCGGCTTCGGCCTCGCCGCGCCCGGCGCGTCCGCCCAGGAGCGCCGCTACAACCACGCCGAAGGGCGCTGGGAAACGATCCAGCCCGGTCAGCGCCGCGCGACGCAGGGCCAGCGCCTGCCCGCGCCCGAGTTCCGCCGCGTCCAGGTCGGCTTCGAAACGCGCGAGGCGCCCGGCACGATCATCATCGACACCGAGCGTCGCTACCTGTTCTTCGTGGAGCCCGGCGGCACGGCGACGCGCTACGGGGTCGGCGTCGGCAAGGAAGGCTTCGGCTTTTCCGGCAACGTGAAGGTCGCCCGCAAGGCCGAATGGCCGGGCTGGACGCCGCCGGCGCAGATGCGGATCCGCGAGCGCGCCAAGGGCCGCGAGCTGCCGGCCTACATGGAAGGCGGCCCGCAGAACCCGCTGGGCGCGCGCGCCATGTACCTCTACCGCGGCGGGCGCGACACGCTGTTCCGCATCCACGGCACCAACCAGCCCTGGACCATCGGCCAGCGCATGTCGTCGGGCTGCATCCGCATGACCAACGAGGACGTCAGCCACCTCTACGAGCGCGTGGGTGTTGGCGCCAAGGTCGTGGTGATCGGGCCGGACGGACGCGGGCGGAGCGCGATCTACGCCGACGCCGCGCCCCGGCGCGGCGGCATCCTGTCGGGCCTCTTCGGCAGCTGACCGATCGCCCTCACTCGGCGGGGGCGAGGGATGCCGCCGAGTGAGCTTTCGGGACGATGCCGGCGAGCCGCGCCGGCTTCTCGCCGCCGAAAGCCCAGTCGAGAAGTTCGGCCGTGTGGACCACCGGCAGCGCGGTCCCCGAGCCGATCTGCGTCATGCAGCCGATATTGCCGGTGGCGACGAGCTGCGGCCTGATGCTCTCGATGTTGGCGACCTTGCGGTCGCGCAGCCGCCCCGCGATCTCGGGCTGGAGGATGTTGTAGGTCCCGGCCGAACCGCAGCAGATGTGCCCTTCCGGCACGTCGCGCACGGTGAAGCCGGCCTGCGCCAGAAGCGTCTTCGGCGCGGCCGTGATGCGCTGCCCGTGCTGCATCGAGCAGGCGGAGTGGTAGGCAACGACGAGGTCGGTCTGCGCGGCGTTGGCCGGCAGCGGCAGGTCGAGCGTCGAGAGATATTCGGTGACGTCCTTGGCGAGCAGCGACACCCGCGCCGCCTTGGCGGCATAGGCCGGGTCGAGCCGCAGCATATGTCCGTAGTCCTTGATCGTCGTGCCGCAGCCGGAGGCGGTGATGACGATCGCGTCGAGACCGCCCTCGTCGGCGGCCTTGGCCCAAACGTCGACGTTGCGCCGGGCGAAGTCGAGCGCTTCTTCGTCGCGCCCCATGTGGTGGACGAGCGCGCCGCAGCACCCCTCCCCCGCCGGCCGCACCACCTCGACGCCGAGACGGTTGAGGAGCCGCACCGTCGCGGCGTTGATGCCGGGATCGAGGACGCTCTGCGCGCAGCCCGTGAGAAGCGCGACCCGGCCGCGGCGCGGGCCGCTCGCCGGCGATGTTTCCGGCAGCGCATCCGGCACCGGCAGAGCGGCGGGGGCGAGGCGCAGCATCGCCGCGAGCGGGCGCAGGGGCTTCATCCGGTCGAGGAGGCCGGCGAAGGGCCGGCCGAGCCGCGCCAGCGTCAGGCTCGCGCGGAAGCGCCTGGGATGCGGCAGGACGCGGGCAAGAACGGCGCGGATCAGCCGGTCCGGAAGCGGCCTGGTGTAGGTCCGCTCGATATGGGCGCGGGCATGATCGACGAGGTGCATGTAGTTCACGCCGGAGGGGCAGGTCGTCATGCAGGACAGGCAGGAGAGGCAGCGGTCGATGTGCGTGACGGTCTTCTCGTCGGCCGGCCGGTCGTTCTCCAGCATCTCCTTGATGAGGTAGATGCGCCCGCGCGGGGAGTCGAGCTCGTTGCCGAGCGTCACGTAGGTCGGACAGGTCGCCGTGCAGAAGCCGCAATGCACGCACTTGCGGATGATGCCGGCGGAATGCGCGTTGTCGGGATTTTCGAGCTGGGCGGGCGTGAAGGCGGTCTGCATGGGCGTGGCCGGGTTCGACCTTTCGGAAGCGTTAGAGTGGCTTACGCGGCGGATTGGGCAGGCTGCCCTCGCGCCCGAGAACGGCATAGCGGCCGGGTTCGAGGCGGGGCAGGCGGTCGGCGATTTCGTCGAGCCTGCGGAGGACCGCCCTTCGATCCAGCGAAGGCACGATCAGGATCGCGATGGCCTGTCCCGACAGGGGGCGCTGGAACGGCATGTTGCGATCCTGCGTGACAAGGATCGTAAAGCCTGCCTGCATGGCAGCATCAATGAGATCGCGATCCGACAAGCTCTTCCATTCGTCGGGAAAGGCATGTGCGTCGACGCCGCGGTCCCGAAGAAGGCGGCTTAATCGTTGCGGCACCCCCTCGTCGAGGAGGACGCGCCTCACGCGGCGTCGCGATGCAGCGATTGCTGCGCCAGCCTGATGGCCGCTTCGGCGCGATCACGGCCGATCGAGGGAAAGTCTTCGAGAATCTCATCCAAGGTCGAGCCCCCGAGCAGGCTCTCGAACAAGACGTCTACCGGCACCCGCGTTCCCTTGAACACCAGGGCGCCGCTGACGACCTCCGGGTTCTGGTCGAAGAGTTCGCTCTCGTTCATCGATCGTCTCCCTTCTGCATTGCCATCCTAACCCATCCGCCCCGGATTGAGGATGCCTGCCGGATCGAACTGGTCCTTCAAGCGCTTGGACAAGCGCGCTAGGGCGTCCGCCTGCGGCTCGAAGACGGGAACGTTCGCCCGGGCCACCTCGCTTGCCCGGATCAGCGTCGCGTGGCCGCCGCCGTGGCGGCCCAGGGCTTGGCGGACGAGATCCGCCTCCGGCTGGCCGGCCTCCATGCGCAGCCAGACGAGGCCGCCCTGCCAGTCGTAGAAGGCGTCGATGGCGGCGGCCATGCGCAGGTCCATCACCAGCTCGTGGCCGCGGGTCGGCGCGACCGAGAGGCGCCAGACCGGCTTGTCCGTGCCGTCGGCGAAGGGGCGCACATCCCGCACGTCGCGCCAGAGCGCACGAGACGCCTCGCCCTCCAGCCGCTCCAGCCGGCCGACGCGCGACAGGCCGGCGGAGAGATGGGCGGCGCGCGCCTCGACGGAGGGGCCAAAGCCCTCGATGCGGATCAGCGTCGCCGACTCGCGCCCGAGCGAGCCCTCCGCGACGCGCGCCGCGACGGCGTAGGGCAGGTGCGCGGCGCCCGAGACCTCGGCAGACGAGCCCATGGCGGCCGCCATGGCGCCGGCCGCCGCGTCGTCGGCGAGGCCCCGCAGCACCAGCGTCGCCTCCGCCTCGACGTCGGGCATGACCTTCATGATGATGCTCGTCATCACCGCGAGCGTGCCGAACGAGCCGGCGAGCCCCTTGGACAGGTCGTAGCCCGTGACGTTCTTGACCACCCGCCCGCCGGCGCGGAACACCTCGCCCCGGCCCGACACGGCGGTGACACCGAGCACGTGGTCGCGCGCCGCGCCGCGGGCGATGCGACGCGGTCCGGCGAGGTTGCAGGCGAGAACGCCGCCGATCGTGCCGAGACCCGGCGCCTCGCCGTAGAGCGGCCCGAGATCCATCGGCTCGAATTCGAGCCGCTGGCGATGGGCGGCCAGAAGCGCCTCGATTTCCGCGATCGGCGTGCCGGCGCGGGCGGAGAGCACCAGCTCCTCCGGCTCGTAGAGCGTGACGCCCCGGCATTCGGCGAGCGACAGGCGCCGGGCATTGGCGAGCCCCCCCGACGGCTTGCCGAGCCCGCGCTTGGAGCCCGCGCCCTCGATAAGCAGCGGCGCCTCGTCGGCGACGGCCGCCCGGACGATGTCGCGCACGCCGTCCTCGTCGGCGGGACGAAACGTTTCGGCGGCTGCGGGGCTCTCGGCGAGAGCGCTCACGAGACGCCGGTTCCGCGGTAAACCTCGGAAAGGGCGCAGGAAAAGCCGAACTCGGGAAGTTCGATTCGGTCGGCGGCCGAGCGATACACCCGGCCCTGCCAGTCGGCCGAGCGCGACCAGACCTCGCAGCACATCTCGTTCTGCCGAAGGATCAGGATGTGCTGGCAGAAGGGCGACTCAGCGTAGAGCTGACGCTTGCGGCTGATCATCTCGTGCGTGTTCGAGGGTGAGAGAACCTCCGCCACGAGATGGAACTCGGAAAAGTACTGCTGGTCTCCAAGGTCGAAGGGTAGGACCACTAGGTCGGCTACCGGGCGAAAGTCCGGGCGCCCCTCGATCATGAGACCCAGCTCTCGGATCGCGTCCCAGCCCGGATGATGCTCGGCGAGCGCGTCGTTCAGCAGCCGCTCCAGATTGGCAGCAATGCGTTGGTGGCGCCCGCTGGGCGGGTTCATCATCAAAAGCGGCTCCCCGTCGATCAGTTGCCAGCGCTCGGTGTCCGGCCGGTCGCGCGTCATGTCGAGAAAGGCCTCGGCCGACAATCGACCGCTCGACCGATCGAATGCCTGCGAGGAAGGCTGTCGCAGCGTGCTCATCGCGTGCCTTCTCCCATCAGAACCGCGGCAGGTCGGGGAACGGGACCTGCCCGCGGTGGACGTGCATGCGGCCGAGCTCGGCGCAGCGGTGGAGGACGGGGAACATCTTGCCGGGGTTGAGGAGGTGCTTGTCGTCGAAGGCGCACTTCACCCGCTGCTGGTGGCGAAGGTCGTCCTCCGAGAACATCTCCGGCATCAGGTCGCGCTTCTCGACGCCGACGCCGTGCTCGCCGGTGAGAACCCCGCCGACCTCGACGCAGAGGCGCAGGATGTCGTTTCCGAAGGCCTCGGCGCGCTCCAGCTCGTCGTCCTTGGCCGCGTCGTAGAGGATCAGCGGGTGGAGGTTGCCGTCGCCGGCGTGGAAGACGTTGGCGACCGCCAGGCCGTGGCGCTCGGACAGCGCGCGCATGCCGGCGAGCACCCGCGGCAGTTCCTTGCGCGGGATCGTCCCGTCCATGCAGAGATAGTCCGGCGAGATGCGCCCGACCGCCGGGAAGGCGGCCTTGCGTCCTGCCCAGAAGCGGGCGCGCTCCTCCTCCGACTGCGACACCTTGGCGGTCACGGCCCCTTCCGCGGCCGCGATCCCTTCGACCACGGCAAGAAGATGATCGACCTCCGCCTTCGGGCCGTCGAGCTCGACGATCAGCAGCGCCTCGACGTCGAGCGGATAGCCGGCATGGACGAAGGCCTCGGCCGCGTGAATCGCCGGCCGGTCCATCATCTCCATGCCGCCGGGAATGATGCCCTGGCCGATAATGGCGGCGACGCAGGCGCCCGCCTGCTCGGAGGTCGGGAAGCCGAGAAGCAGAGCGCGCGCCGTTTCCGGCTTCTGGAGGATGCGCACGGTCACCTCGGTGACGACGCCCAGAAGCCCTTCCGAGCCGGTCAGCAGACCGAGAAGGTCGTAGCCTTCCGAGTCGAGATGCTTGCCGCCGAGGCGGATCACCTCGCCCTCGATGGTCACGAACTCGACGCCGAGGACGTTGTTGGCCGTGAGGCCGTATTTCAGGCAGTGGACGCCGCCCGAATTCTCCGCGACGTTGCCGCCGATCGAGCAGGCGATCTGCGAGGAGGGATCGGGGGCGTAGTAGAAGCCCTGGTGCTCCACGGCCTTGGTGATGCCGAGGTTCGTGACCCCGGGCTGGACCACCGCGCAGCGGTTGTCGATGTCGATCTCGAGGATCCGGTTGAAGCGGGACAGGACGAGGAGCACGCCGTCGGCGAGCGGCAGCGCGCCGCCCGACAGGGAGGTGCCCGAGCCGCGCGGCACGACGGGAATGTCGTTGGCGTGGCAGTAGCGCAGCACCGCGGCGACCTGGGCCGTGGTCTGCGGCAGGACGGCCGCGAGCGGCACCTGCCGGTAGGCGGTGAGACCGTCGGTTTCGAAGGGCTTCAGCTCCGTCGCGTCGGCGACCACCCCTTCGCCCGGCACGATGCGGCGCAGAGCCTCGACGATCTCGCGGCGGCGCGCGAGAATCGCCCCATTCGGCGCGGGCATCCGGACGCTCATGGCGGCGCTCCCTTGAAAACAACCACTTGGCCCCGAAGGTAAGCGGTCCATCTGCCATCGTCCACCGGAGGCGCGAACGGGCCTCCTCCTTCTTTCCTCCATGCCGGAGCATCGGCCATGGCAGACCACGCGAATCGAATCGCCGTCGTGACGGGCGACATCACGCGGCTCGACGTCGACGCGATCGTCAACGCGGCGAACGAGAGCCTGCTCGGCGGCGGCGGAGTGGACGGAGCCATCCACCGCGCAGCCGGGCCGGACCTCCTTGCAGAATGCCGCGGGATCGGCGGCTGTCCGACCGGCGAAGCGCGGCTGACGGGCGGCTACCGCCTGCCCGCGCGCCACGTCGTCCACACCGTCGGCCCGGTCTGGCGCGGCGGCACGGCCGGCGAGGACGTCGCACTCGCCTCGGCCTATCGCGCCTCATTCGCGCTGGCGGCCGAGAACGGCATCCGCACGATCGCGTTTCCTGCCATTTCGACCGGCATCTACGGCTTCCCGAAGGAGCGCGCGGCGCGGATCGCGATCGATGAAGGCCGCCGCGCGGCGGCGACCGGCGCCTTCGATCGAATTCTCTTCTGCTGCTTCAGCGAGGCCGACGCCTCGATCCACGAGCGCGTGCTCCAGCAGATGCCGGGCGGGTGACGCCCCGGCAACGAGATGGCAATCCATGCGTGGTAGGGTTCGGTCCATGCCGCCAGCCGTCCGACAATTTGCTCCCGAACGCTTCAATTTCCGTTTTGCCGAGAGCTTCGTTCTCACGGCGACGCTGGCGATCCTCGTCGCTTGCGTCTTCGCCAGTTACCTGTTTCCGGCCCGCGTCGACGTCGCGGCTTTCCTTCCGAGACTTCTTCTCGTCGCCGGCACCTTCATGGCGGGGCTCGTTTATCGCCTGACCGGCCGGAGCGAGCGCCTCGCATCCGGTTTGATCGCAACGGCTCTGATGCTGGCCTTCAGCCTCGCGCTCGCGACCTACAACCACATCATCCTTCCTCCTGCTGGGCCGCTCATCGACCCGGTTCTGTTTCGATTCGGCGAGCTGATCGGCTACAGCTGGCCGGAGCTGGTCGGATGGGGCGCGCGTCACGCCACCATGTCGGCCGCACTGGCTGCCGTCTACCAGTCGAGCCTTCCGCAACTCGCCATCCTCCTCGTCCTGCTCGCCCTAGCCGGCCGGCCGATGGAGCTCGACCGCATGCTGATGACGCTGGTCATCGCTGCGACCGCGACCGTCTTCATCTGGAGCTTGTTCCCCTCGGTCGGTCCGTCGGCCTTCGAGGCCCTGCCGCAGGATGTGGAGAAGGCGGCGTCCGTGGTGCTGGGGAGCGCCGAGGGGGAGCGTCTGCGCTCGTTCATGGCTCATGGCCCGGACCGGATCGCGCCGGACACGATGACCGGCTTGATCGGCTTTCCTTCCTTCCACACGGTTCTCGCTCTTCTCTGCATCCGCTTCGCCTGGAGTCTCTCGGCCCTGCGCTGGCCCTTCCTTGCGATCAATCTGGCGATGCTGCCGGCAACGCTTCTCCATGGCGCGCACCACGCGGCCGACCTGCTCGGTGGCGCAGCGGTCTTCCTTCTCGCGCTTCGAGCGACCGAATACCTGATCCGGCTCGACGCGTCGGGCCGATGGGGAGAACGCGCTCCCGCATCGGCTCGAACCGAAGAACCGTTGCGGCTCGGAACACCGTCATCGAGCGCTCGTTGACGTCCTGAACCGGCCATTGCCGGCAAGGAGAATGTCCCGATGTCCGACGTTTCACAGAACCCTCTCGATCCGAAGGCAGCGGCAGCCCGAAAGCCCGACGAGGCCGAGCGCACCGCCGGCTTCATCGCCGAAGACCGCCGCACGCCCGGTGACCAGGAGCGGCCGCTGACCGACGAGGAGCGCCTCGACGAAGCCGTGGACGAGACCTTCCCGGCTTCCGATCCGATCGCGGCGAGTCGGATCGACGGCCCGAACAACTGACGAGAGGACGAGGGCGCTCGATGGAGCGCCCCCTTCCAGATTCGCCGGCCGCCTAGTTCCCCACGGCCTGCACGGAGCCGCCGTCGACGCGGTAGTTGGCGCCGTTGGTGAAGGAAGCGCGTTCGGAGACGAGAAGCGCGATGACGGCGGCGACCTCGTCGGCGCGGCCGCGGCGCTTCTGGACGATGCCGGGCCGCTCCTCGTCGAGGAAGCTTTCGATCGCTTCCTCGAAGGAGACGCCCTTCTCCTTCGCACGCTTCTTCATCATCTCATCGGTCATGTCGGTGGCGATGAAGGCGGGCGCCACCGTGTTGCACAGGATGCCGTCGGCTGCCGCCTTGTAGGACAGGCCCTTCACGAAGGCGGCGAGCGCGGCCTTGGCGGTGTTGTAGGTCGCCTCCTCCCAATAGGGCTGGATGGCGTTCTCCGAGGTGACGCAGACGAAGCGGCCCCAGCCGCCGCGCTTCATGTGCGGGAAGGCCGCGCGGGCGAAGCGCACGGCCGACAGGAAGTCGTTCTGATAGGCCTCCTGGTAGTTGTCGTCGGTCATCTCCAGCGGGTCGCCCTTGGCCCCCGTGATGCCGGAGGTGTGGACGAGGATGTCGAGCGTGCCGAATCGCTTCACCGCTTCGGCCACCACCGCGTCGACCTCGGGCTGCTTCGTCGCGTCGGCGCCGAGGGCGATCGCATCGCCGCCGAGATCGGCAGCCTCGGCCTCGATGCCGGAGACGTCCTTGTCGGTGAGAACGAGGCGGCAGCCCTCGGCCGCCAGGATCTTCGCCGTTTCCCACCCCATGCCGCCGGACGCGCCGGTGATCAGCGCGACGCGCCCCTTGATGCCCAGATCCATGGATGCTGTCCGTTCCTTGCCAAGCGATCGTTCGCGTGGGAACGACGCGGCGGCCGATCCGGTTCGGCCGCAGAAGCGAGACATGACGCGCCGCCCATGCCCGATTACGAGTTCCGCATGAACCGCCTCTTCGTCGAAGGCCCGATCGAAGCGGAACGGCCGATCGAGGCCGACCCCGTCCAGACGAACTATCTCGGCAACGTCCTGCGCCTCGATGCCGGCGCCATGGTGCTCGTCTTCGATGGGCGGAGCGGCGAGTGGCGGGCGCGGGTGGAACGCCCGTCCAAGCGCCGGATCGAGCTCGTGCCGCAGGAGCGGCTGCGCGAGCAGACGCAGGCATCCGATCTCCACTACCTCTTCGCCCCGCTCAAGCACGCCCGCCTCGACTACATGGTGCAGAAGGCCGTGGAGATGGGCGCCGGCGTCCTGCGCCCGGTGATGACGCAGCACACCCAGGCAAGCCGGGTGAACGTCGAGCGCATGCGCGCCAACGCCATCGAGGCGGCCGAACAGTGCGGCATCCTGTCCGTGCCCGAGGCGCGCGAGCCCGAGCCGCTCGCGAAGGTGCTGGCAAACTGGGACCCTGCCCGGCGCCTCGTCTTCTGCGACGAGCGGGCGGCGGGCGAGAACCCGGTGGATGCGCTGCGCGCCCTCCCCCCGGCACCGCTCGCGCTCCTGATCGGACCGGAAGGCGGCTTTTCGGCCGACGAGCGGGACGCGCTACTCGGCCGGCCCTTCGTCACGCCCCTGTCGCTCGGCCCCCGCATTCTCAGGGCCGATACGGCGGCCGTCGCCGCGCTCGCGGTGCTCCAGGCCGCGGCCGGCGACTGGCGCTGACGGGACGGGGGCGCGTCGTTCGGCGCGCTGGCCGGATCGTTCACCGATCATATCTTGCAGGATCGCCCGGTTTCGTCGGAAACAGCGGCGATCGATCCAACGCCGCGCGTCCGCTTGTTCGAGGGCGCTGCGGCCTTTCGCATGCGGAACAGGTGCCATGGCGCGCGACACGTCCGATTCCACGCCCCTCGCTTCGGTCGAGGACATGGTCGCCCACATCCGGGCCGGCGAGAAGCCGCCCGAGCGCTTCCGCATCGGCACCGAGCACGAGAAGTTTCCCTTCTACGTCGAAGACCTGTCGCCGGTGCCCTATGCGGGTCCGCGCGGCATCGAGCAGCTCCTGGAGGGCATGCGCAAGCTGTCGGGCTGGGAGGCGATCCTCGACGACGGGCGCATCATCGGCCTCTTCGGCGAGGAGGGGCAGGGCGCGATCTCGCTGGAACCGGGCGGCCAGTTCGAGCTGTCGGGCGCGCCGCTGGAGACGATCCACGACACCTGCCGCGAATCGAACCGCCACCTCGCCGACGTGCGCTCGGTCGCCAAGGATCTCGGCATCGGCTTTCTCGGCATGGGATCGAGCCCGCTCTGGCGCCTCGACGAAACGCCGCGCATGCCCAAGTCGCGCTACGAGATCATGGCCCGCTACATGCCGAAGGTCGGCACGCGCGGGCTCGACATGATGTTCCGCACCTGCACCATCCAGGTGAACCTCGACTTCTCGAGCGAAGCCGACATGGCGCGCAAGATGCGGATCGGGCAGTGCCTGCAGCCGGTCGCCTCGGCGCTCTTCGCCAACTCGCCCTTCACCGACGGCGCGCCCAACGGCGAGCAGTCCTGGCGCTCCGGCGTCTGGCTCGACGTCGACAACAACCGCTCGGGGCTGCTGCCCGCGGCCTTCGAGCCGGGCTACACCTATCGCGACTACGTCGAATGGGCGCTCGACGTGCCGATGTACTTCGTCACCCGCGAAGGGCGCTACCACGACGCCACCACCGTCACCTTCCGCCAGTTCTGCGACGGCGCGCTGGAAGGTCGCCTGCCGGACGCCCGTCCGAATCTCGGCGACTGGACCAACCACCTCTCGACGCTCTTTCCGGACGTTCGCCTCAAGCGCTTCCTCGAGATGCGCGGCGCGGACGGCGGCCCCTGGCGGGGCATCTGCGCCTTGCCGGCCTATTGGGTCGGCCTCCTCTACGACGAGACCGCGCTCGGCGAGGCCGACGCGCTCACCGTCGGCTGGACCTTCGAAGAGGTCGACGCCTTGCGCTCCGCCGTGCCGAAGCTCGGCCTCGACGCGCCGTTCCGCGGCGGGCGCATCCTCGACGTCGCGCGCGCGACCCTCGAGATCGCGCGCGGCGGCCTGAAGCGGCGCGCGCGCCTCAACGAGGACGGTGACGACGAGACCCATTTTCTCGCGCCTTTGGAGGAGGTTGCGGCCCGCGGCACCACCGCGGCGAGCACGCTCCTGCGCCTCTACGAGGAGCAGTGGAACCGCTCGATGGAACGCGTGTTCAAGCACCTGACCTATTGAGCGCGGAAGGACCGGTGAGTGCCACCGGCCGGATTAACCGTGCGATACGGGTTGGCAGAGGCGGCCGAACGGGTCATTCTGGCGCCGGAGCGGGTCCGCCGACCGTTTCCAACTCGCCGGGCGGACCGGATGGGGTGATGACTGATTTCTACGATTGGCTGACGGCCGCCGACACGGGGCTGACGGCAGACCGCCTCGCCGAGAGCTTCCGCCTCAGCCACGAGGAATTGCGGCGCGCGACGGAAGCGCTGGCACCGGCCTTCACGGAGGCGCTGCGGCACGCCATGACCGATCCGGGCGCGATGAGCGCCCTTGCCGCGAGCTTCGCTCCCTTCGCCGATCCCCGCGCCTTCGGACTCGGCGAGAACCGGGCGGGCGACGCCGCCTGGTCGCTGGCCGCGCAGCTCCTCGGCCCTCCCGAGCGCACCGCCTCGCTGGCGCGTCGCGCCTCGCTCGCCAGCGGGATCGCGCCCGACACGATGCAGCGGCTCATGGCGAGCCTGTCCGTGCTCACCATGGAAACGGTGACGCGCATGCTTCTCGCCAACATCGCGCGCCACCAGCCGGCCCTGCCCGACACGTCGAACTACGGCGCGGCCATGGCCGAGTCGCTGCGGCGCGGCGCCAACGCCGTCGAGGCGCTCAACCGCCCGTCGCAGGAGTTCGGCACCCGCAAGGCCCCCGCGCCGATGGGGGGCATCGACCTTCAGGCGCTGTTTCGCGACGCGCTGACCGGGCGTCTGCCCTGGCTGCCGCCGATGGCCGAGCCCGCAGCGCCGGCGCAGCGACCCGCCTCCGCTCCCGCCTCCAGCGGAGCCGCGCCCGGGTCCGGCACGGGCCAAGCGGGCGCCGGGTTCGATCCCTTCCTGCCGTTCGCCGCCATGATGGCGGCCTTCGCCCGCGGAATGGGCGCGGCCGCCGCGCAGCTTCCGGCATCCCAGACGCCGCCCATGGCGCCGGCGCCCGAAGTCCCCGAGGCGCCGCCCGCGCCGCGCGCGGAGGCGGCGCCCGGTGGCGAGCCGGCCGGATCCGCGGATCCCGGCTTTTCCGCGCTGTGGGAAAGCGGGCGCCGCATGCAGGACGACTACATCAACGAGATGACGGCCCTGTTCAGCCGCTACCATCCGGCCCCTCGCGAGGGTGGAGAGGGCGGCGGGCAGGCGTCATGACTCGTTTGAAGCGGCGGCGTCGCCGCCGCGCGCGCCTCGCGGCCGCGGCATCGCCCGCCGGCCCTCCTCCCGCCTCGCCCGGTCTCCGAGGGGCGCCGCCCCGCCGGCGGCCTCCGCATAGCCCCTTCGACCTCGCGCCCGCCGCCGCGCCCGACCCGGGCCGGCGGAACGGGCTTCCCTGCCCTTCTCCTTCGGTGATCCCGTGCTTCTGACGAACGCCCTGATCGTCTTCTTCCTGATCCTCGTGAACGGCTACTTCGCCATGTCGGAGCTGGCGCTGGTCTCCTCCCGCCGCTCCCGCCTCGCGCAGATGCAGAAGGAAGGCCGACGGGGCGCGACGAGCGCCCTCAACCTTCTCGAAGATCCCACGACCTTCCTGTCCACCGTCCAGGTCGGCATCACCCTCGTCGGCATCTTCTCCGGCGCCTATGGCGGCCAGGCCTTCGCCGGCCCGCTCGCCGACGTCATCGAGAATGCCGGCCTCGCCCCGGTCGGCACCGCCGACACCTTCGCCTTCATCGTCATCGTCATCGGCATCACCTACCTCTCGCTGATCTTCGGCGAGCTGGTTCCCAAGCGCTTCGCCATGCGCCGGGCCGAGGCCATCGCCTGCTTCGTGGCGCCCGTGATGACGGTGATCGCCAAGGTCGGCGCCCCGATCGTCTGGCTCCTGCGCGTGTCCACCGAGGCGGTGTCGAAGCTCGTCGGCGTCGGCGGCAAGGGCGAGGAGGGCGTGACCGAAGAGGACGTCAAGGCCATGATCGCGGAGGGCACGGAGAGCGGCGTCTTCGAGCCCAAGGAGCGGCAGATGCTGGAAGGCGTGCTGCGCATCGCCGACCGGACGGTGCGCTCGATCATGGTGCCGCGCCCCGACACCGTGTGGCTCGATCTCGGCGACCCGGCGTCCGAAACGCTGGAGGAGATCGTCACGACGGGGCATTCGCGCTTTCCGGTTATCGACCGGGAAACCGACGACGTCGTCGGCGTCGTCCAGGTGAAGGATCTCCTGGAGCAGCAGCGGCGCACCGGCGCGATCGACCTCGCGGCGGCCATGCGCGAGCCGCTCTACGTGCACGAGACCCTGCCGATCCTGAAGCTCCTGGAGCGCTTCCGCACCTCCAACATCCACATGGCCGTGGTGCTCGACGAATACGGCTCCTTCGAAGGCGTCGCGACCCCGACCGACATCCTCATCGCCATCGCCGGCTCGCTGCCGGAGGGCCATGCCGACGACGAGGTCGACGCCCATCGCCGCGAGGACGGCTCCTGGCTGGTGGACGCCGCCCTGCCGGTGGACGACGTCGCCCACCTCGTGCCGGGCATCGAGTTCCCCTTGAAGCGCGACTACACGACGCTCGCCGGCTACGTCCTGGAGCGGCTCGGCCACATTCCGGAGGTCGGGGAAAGCTTCCATTCGGGCGATTGGAAGATCGAGGTCATCGACCTCGACGGTCGGCGCATCGACAAGCTGCTCCTGATCCCGCCCCGCGACGGGACGGCCGACCCGGCCGAGCAGAAGGAAGAAAGCGGCACGGGGATCTGAGAAGAGGCCGGGGAGCGGGCAGAGCGCGCGTCCGCGCCGGGCATCTGGCTTGCGCCCTCGCAGACCGGGAACAACATCGAAAACGGAAACGGGGGCCGATCGAGCCCCCGTTTCACCTGCGCCGGTTCAAGATGCGGTTCCGTCAGGAGGCGATCCTCCTCCGCCTCCGGGCGGCGGCGACCGAGACGGCGACGCTCGGGTCCTCGCGCCAGTCGGAGGCGAGCGCGGAATGGACGTCGTCGCGGGTGAGGCCGACATCCTTCAGGAGGTAGTCCGGCATCTCGTCGAGCTGGTAGAGCGCGCGGCGGTTCATCACGGCCCGCACGAGCATCAGCACCGACTGGACGGCGAGGCCGGCCATGCCGGTGGCGACGGGCTCGGTTCTGGTGACCGAGGGGATGCGAGTGGTGAGGGTCATGGCCTTGCTCCTTCATGTCCTGGCCGGTCGGAAGGCACGCCTCTCCCATTCGCCCGAAGCGCCGCCTCGGGGCGGTTTCGGGCGTCGGGTCGACGCGGGCTGTTCCTGACGAGGAGGAAGGTAGCGGGCCTCTATCAATCAGACCAACGAATGTTTATGATGTCGTCCATCAACGCAAGTGATGAATGGAAAGCATGACCGCGCCGCTCGACCTCGACCAGCTCCGCACCTTCGTCGCCATCGTTGACACGGGATCCTTCACCCGGGCGGCGGAAGAGGTGTTCAAGACGCAGTCGGCCGTGTCGATGCAGATGCGGCGCCTCGAGGAGCGGCTCGGCGCCTGCCTGTTCGAGCGCAACGGACGCGCGATGCGGCTCACCGACGAGGGCGGCCGCCTCCTCGCCTATGCCCGACGCATGATGGCGCTCTCGCAGGAAACCCTGCTCGCCTTCGACGAGGGCGCCATGCAGGGGCACCTGCGGATCGGCCTGCCGGACGACTATGCCGAGCGCTTCCTGCCGGAGATCCTCGCCCGCTTCGCGCGCTCCAACCCGCTCGTCGAGCTCCACGTCGTCTGCGAGCCGACGGCCAATCTCCTGGAGCACATCGAGAAGAACCGCCTCGACGTCTCGCTCGTCACCGACTGCGCCGAAACGGCCACCATGACGAAGGAGATCGTGCGCACCGAGCCGCTGCACTTCGTCTCCTCCGCCGCCCACGACATCCACAACGAGGACGTCCTGCCGCTCGCCCTCGGCCGGGCCGACTGTGCCTGGCGCGTCGAGGGGCTGAAGGCGCTCGACACGATCGGCCGGCGCCACCGCGTGCTCTTCACCTCCTGGGCGGCGCAGACCATCATCTCGGCTGTCCTGGCGGGCCTCGCGGTCGGGGTTCTCGCGGAATGCTCGCTGAGGCGCGGCATGCGCGTGCTCGGCGAGGCCGATGGCTTCCCGAAGCTCGACGACGCCCGCATCGGCATCGTCAAGAACCGCAACGCCGAGGGGCCGATCGTCTCCGCCCTCGTCGAGCACATGCGCGAAAGCCTTCACAATCTGCCGCCGGCCGAGGCCCAGGCCAAGCCCTCGCATCTGCCCGAGACCCGCGCGATCCGCTCGCAGCGCCTGCGCCCGAGCATGAGCGTCGCCGGCTGGTAGGCCAAGGCGCGCGATTTCGCGGTGGACTGCGGCCCTTTGGGCCTTGCGTTTCCCTGTTTGTTCTCGTGAGATGCGCCGATGAGCCAAGCCATCGACCTCGACCTCCTGCCGGAACCCACGACAAACGTCGCGGAATATTCCGTGTCGGAGATATCCGGCGCGCTGAAGCGCACGGTGGAGGAAACCTTCGGCCACGTGCGGGTGCGCGGCGAGATCTCCGGCTATCGTGGGCCGCACTCCTCCGGCCACGCCTACTTCGCGCTGAAGGACGACAAGGCGCGCATCGACGCCGTGGTCTGGCGCACCTCCTTCGCCAAGCTGGCCTTCCGCCCGGAAGAAGGGCTGGAGGTCGTCGCGACCGGCCGCCTCACCACCTTTCCCGGCTCCTCCAAGTACCAGATCGTCATCGAGGACCTGAAGCCGGCCGGCGCGGGCGCGCTGATGGCGCTCCTCAACGAGCGGCGCGTGCGGTTGGAAGCGGAAGGGCTCTTCGCGGCCGAGCGCAAGAAGCCCCTGCCCTTCCTGCCGCAGGTGATCGGCATCGTCACCTCGCCGACCGGCGCGGTCATCCGCGACATCTGCCACCGCATCGCCGACCGGTTCCCGCTCCGCCTGCTGGTCTGGCCGGTGCGCGTCCAGGGCGACACCTGTCCGGCCGAGGTCGCGGCGGCCATCAAGGGCTTCAACGCGCTGGAGCCGGGCGGCGCGATCCCGCGGCCGGACCTCATCATCGTCGCGCGCGGCGGCGGAAGCCTCGAAGACCTCTGGGGCTTCAACGACGAGGCGGTGGTGCGCGCCGCGGCCGGCAGCCTCATCCCGCTGATCTCCGCCGTCGGCCACGAGACCGACTGGACGCTGATCGACCACGCCGCCGACCGCCGCGCCCCGACGCCGACGGGCGCGGCCGAGATGGCGGTGCCGGTGCGCGCCGAGCTCCACGCCGCTCTCGCCTCGCTTCATGCCCGCCACGGCCAGTCGGTCACGCGCCGGATCGACGCGGAAAGGCGGCACGTCACCTCGCTCGCCCGCGCCCTTCCCTCCGTCGACATGCTGCTCGCGCTTCCGCGACGCCGGGTCGACGAGGCCGAGACGGGCCTCGGCCGGGCGCTGCGGCTGAGCCTGTCCGAGAACCGCCGTCGCTTCGGCGAGGCGGCATCACCCTTGTCGCCGAACGCCCTCGACGGCCTCGTGCGCGACAAGCGCGCGGACCTGCGCCACGCCGAAGGCGTTCTCGGCCACGCGCTCTCGCGCGGCCTCGCCGCCAAGCGCCAGCGCTTCGACCGCGCTTCCCTCAGCCTCCAGCCGCGCGCCATGTCGGCCCGCTCAGACGCGCATCGCCAGCGTCTCGTCGATCTCGGCCGACGCCTGCCGCGCGCCCAGCGCTTCGGCCTGGAGCGCCTGCGAACCGGCCTCGACGCGCAGTGGCGCGTCGCACTCAGCCTGAACCCGGACAATGTTTTGTCGCGCGGCTACGCGATCCTGCGCCGGCCGGGCGCGGGGCCGGACGGGCAGCCGATCACCAGCGCGAGCGAATTGCCGATGGGCGCGGAATTCGTGGTGCAGCTCGCCGACGGCCTGCGCGGCGCCGTGTCGACCGGCACCGAGAACGCGGGCGCGGCCCGAACGAAGCGCGCGCGCCGGGCGGCCGCGCACGAGGCGACGACGCCGGCGAAACAGGGTCTTCTGTTCGAGTGATGGACGGCACCACTCCCCTGTCGCCCGGCGACGCGATCTATGCCGCAAGGCGAGCCGCCTTCCGCTGGGACCTGCCGGCGCGCTGCAACATCGCCGAGGCCTGCCTCGGCCCGTGGCTCGCCGCCGAGCCGGAGCGCATCTGCCTGATCGAGGACCGCGGCGCGGGGCTGAGCCCGGTCGAGACCAGCTATGCCGCGCTGGCGGATCGCGCGGCGCGCTTTGCCGCCGTCCTGTCGGATCTCGGCGTTTCGCGCGGCGACTTCGTCGGCATCGTCCTGCCCCAGAGCGTCGAGACGGCCGCCGCCCACCTCGCGGCCTACCGGCTGGGCGCCGTCGCCGTGCCGCTGGCGCTCCGGTTCGGGCCGGAAGCGCTCGGCTTCCGCCTCGCCCGCGCGGGCGTCTCGGCGCTCGTCACCAACGCGGAAGGGCTGGACACGCTGCGCGCGCTCGCCGAGCCGTTGCCGGCGCTGCGGCGCGTTCTGTCGGTGTCCGGTCCGGCGGAGGGCGCGCTCGACCTCGCACGTCTCGCCGCCGAGGCCGATCCGGCGCGGACGCCGACGGCCGAGACCGGGCCGGGCGATCCGGCGCTCCTGATCTTCACCTCCGGCACCACGGGCAATCCGAAGGGCGCCCTTCACGGCCACCGCGTCCTTGCCGGCCACCTGTCCGGCTTCGTGATGGCGCACGAGGACCTGCCCCAGCCCGGCGACGCGATGTGGACGCCGGCCGACTGGGCCTGGGCGGGCGGCCTCCTCAACGCGCTCCTGCCCTCGCTGCACTTCGGCGTGCCGGTGGTCTTCTCGGCCGCCCGCTTCTCGGGCGCGGAGGCCCTGGCGCTGATGGCGCGGCGGGGCGTGCGCAACGCCTTCCTGCCGGCGACGGCGCTGCGTCTGATGCGGAGCGCCGCGTCGGACCTGGAGCGCGCGCCCGCCGACCTGTCGCTTCGCACGATCCTGTCGGCCGGCGAAACCCTGCCCGCGGCGACGCATGCCTGGGCGCGCGCCTTCTTCGGGTGCCCCGTCAACGAGGCCTTCGGCCAGACCGAGTGCAACCTCGTTCTCGCCTCGGCGGAAGGCTGGGGCGTGTCGAAGCCGGGCTCGATCGGCCGGGCGGTTCCCGGCCACCGCGTCGCGATCCTCGATCCGGACGGGCGCGAGGCGGCGCCGGGAACGCCCGGCGAGATCGCCGTCGCCGCGCCCGATCCCGTGATGTTTCTCGGCTATCTCGGCGACCCCGCGGCGACGCGGGCGAAGATGCGCGGCGATTGGCTGATGACCGGCGACCAGGGCGTGATGGACACCGAGGGCTTCGTGTCCTTCGTGGGGCGCGACGACGACATCATCACCTCGGCCGGCTATCGGATCGGGCCGGGGGAGGTCGAGAACTGCCTTCTCACCCACCCCGCCTGCGCGCTCGTCGCGGTGGTCGGCAAGCCCGACCCCGTGCGCACCGAGATCGTGAAGGCCTATGTCGTGCCGGCGGACGGAGTCAGAGCCGACGAAGCGCTCGCCGAGGCGCTGAAGCGCCACGTGCGCGAGCGCCTCTCGCCGCACGAATATCCGCGCGAGATCGGTTTCGTCGACGAGATGCCGCTGACGACCTCCGGCAAGATCATGCGCCGCGTCTTCCGCGACATGGCCAGGACCGAGGCCGAGGCCGAAGCCGAACCTCGTTCGCTCAGCGCCGGAAAAGGCCCGCCAGCCGCTCGCGCATGAGGCGCACGGCGTTGCGCGAGCGCGACGCGGTCTGGAGCGCGCGGGCGACCTGCGAGACGCGCGCTTCGCCGCCCGGCCGCAGCGACAAAACCAGCGTGCCGATGCTCGTGCGCTCCGGCCAGAGCCGGTTGACGAGGAGGCTGTCGGGCATGGCGCAGGAATCGACGCGGGTGATGGCGGGATCGGCGAGGAACTGGCGCGTCGCCTCGGCCACGACCTGGAAGCCGGGAGAGGCCTTCGCGAAGGCCTCGTCATAGGCGATCTTCCACAGGACCGCCTCGCCGTCGATCACGAAGCAGACGAGGCTCGCCGCGAGCCGGCCGCCGGCGCGAAGCTCCAGGATGCGCGCCCGGCCCTTCTCGGCCATGAGGTTCACCGCCTCGCGCGCGAAGGCCGAGCGGTAGCGGTCCATCACGAGGGCCGAGCGCTCCCGGCCCTTCCAGCCGCTGGCCTCGAGAACGAGGAACTCCTCGAAGGCGAGGCGGACGGTTTCCGGCTCCGCCGCGGTGACGCTGCGCACCGGCCCGCCGAGCCGTTCGAGGACGCGCGCCATTCTTGCCAGCTCGCGTCGGCGCTTCGGCGTCATGGCCGGCGGCCGGGCGCGGCTCAGCACCGCGCGCTCGAAGACGTTGGTCGTCTCGGCGGCGAGCCCGCGCCGCGACGCCACACCGCGGATCCAGCCGGCGGCGGCACCGTCGAGGCGAACCTCCGGCAGGACGAGGACGTCGGGAAGGCCGAGCTCGGGCTTGGCGAGCCCGACCACGAGATCGGCGAGCGTGCCGGCGGGATCGTCGCTGTCGAGAAGGGGCGTGCCGAGGCGGCCGAAGGGATGGGCGAAGGCGCGGATCACCGGCGCGCCGCCGAACAGGCCGGGCTTCTCCACCGTGAAGGGGAGAAGGACGCGCAGGCGCGAGCGGGTGGCGGTCTCGTCGCGCACCAGCATCAGCCGCACCCGGCGGTCGTCGAGCCGGGGCATCGCCGGCACGAGGAATTGCGGGGCGAAGAAGACGTTCTGGTCGACGGCGCGGGCGGTGAGGAAGTCGAGCTCGTCGATGAGGCCGAATGCGGCCATCGGCTCGTGGACAGTCAGGCGCCGCCGCGTGCCGCTTTCGGGCGCGCGCAGGAAGACGTCGAGGACGGGCCGGGTCGGGATGGCGGGCGCGTCGAAGGTCGGCTGAAGCGGGGGAACCGTCGATCCGGAGATCGTGTGATCGTCCCGCAGCAGCCTCGCGCTCATGGTCATCCGTCTCCCTCGCCGCCGGGCCGGCAGCGCGCCGGCCGCTCGGCCGTCGGGGGAAACCTACCGGCGCCACGTTAAGAAAATCGCGCCGACCGCTCGCCGATCACCCGGCGAAACCGCCGGATTCGAGAAAGGCCGCTTCCTCCGGCGTCGTCGGCCGATCCAGGATGGCGTTGCGGTGGGGAAAGCGGCCGAAGCGGGCGACGATCTCGCGGTGCTCCTCGGCAAAGGGCACGTTGTCGGGGCCGATCCGCGTCATCCAGAGGCAGCAGGCCTCCTGGTCGGCCAGGTCCTCCGAATGCATCAGCGGCATGGCGAGGAACTGGTTGAGGTCCTCGCCGACCGTTTCGTGATCGCCGCGCTCCAGCGCCATCTGGCCGATGCGCAGGGCTTCGGCGTCGGTCGCGTACATGCGCGGGCTGTCGCGGAACATGTTGCGCGGGAACTGGTCGAAGAGGAGGACGAGGGCGAGCGCCCCGGTCGGGTCCTCCTCCCAGGCGGCGAACTCGCCGAGCGCGGCGCGCTCGTAGATGTCCTGGAAGCGCGCGCGGACCGTTTCGTCGAAGGCCTCGTCCTTCGTGAACCACTTCTCGGGCCCCGCCTCGCGCCAGAAGTCGACGATGGTCTGGGGATCGACGGAGTAATCGCTCATCGGTCTCTCGCGGGTCTCGAACGGGCCGTTCCCGCCGCGGGGTGCGGCGCAGCATTTCGCAGATAGGAGCCCGGAGGCGGCAAATGAAGTGCGCCGCGCCCTCGCGCGTCAGCGGAAGGTGAAGTTCGGCACCGCGAGGGGATTGTGCTCGACGGCCGCCCGGTCCGGCGCATCGACGCGCGGCACCCCGGCGAAGGCGGCGAAGAGGTCGCGGATCACCCGCTCGTCGAGCCCCTCGCCGATCGCGACGAAGCGCGAGCCGGCGCCCCCGAGGGAGCCCTCGAGGCGTTGCGGCCCGTCCAGGCGGCCGGCGACGGCGTGCAGCACGAGCGGCCGCTCCGGTTCGCCCTGTAGATCCACCACCGCCTTGAAGCGCAGGAGCCGGGACCCGAGCAGGGCGACGAGGCTTTCCGCGAAACCATAGGCCGCGCCGGGGGCGAGCGGCACGTCCCAGCGGATCGAAACGGAGGACAGCGACGTACCGCCATGAGCATGGGAGTGATGGTGGGAATGGCCGTGGTGATGTGCGTGATCGTGATGGTCGCCCGGTTCCACGGCGGCGAGATGCCGGGCGAAGGTCGGCCCGCGCCGGCCGGGCGCCGGGATCAGCACCGCCGCGCCCGCCTCTCCGGCCGCGGCATCGAGAACCGGCGCCTCGGGATTGAGCGCGCGCAGGGCGACGAGGCTGGCGGCGCGCGCCTCGGGTTCGGCGGCGTCGCCCTTGGTCAGGACCACGAGGTCGGCGAGCGCCGCCTGGCGGCGCGATTCCTCGTGCGCGGCGAGCGAGGCCGCGCCGTTCACCGCGTCGAGGACGCAGATCACGCTGTCCAGGCGATAGGCCGCGGCGAGCCGCGGGTCGGCCATCAGCGCGGCGACGACGGGCGCGGGGTCCGCGAGGCCCGAGGTCTCGATCACGAGGCGGTCGAGCCGGCGCGTGCTGCCGGCCTGCATGGCTGCGGCGAGGTCGAGGAGGGTGTCCACCAGTTCGCCGCGCACCGCGCAGCAGAGGCAGCCGCCGGCGAGCTCGATGACGCCGCTGCCGGCCGTCGCGGCGATCAGCGCGGCATCGATGCCGACGTCGCCGAACTCGTTGACGACGACGCCCGTGCCCGACAGCGCCGGCTCGGCGAGCAGGCGGTTGAGGAGCGTCGTCTTGCCCGCTCCGAGAAAGCCCGTCAGGACCGAGACCGGGACCGGTTCGGATCGGCTCACGGCTGGGCGGCCGGGGCGGGCTCGGCGGAGACGACCCGCCCTCGCGCCGGCGCGTCGCCGATGGCGCCCTCGTCCGCGGCGGCGGCGGGCGGCACCGCGGTCGGCACCGGCGGCCAGGTCGGGCGCGGCGTCGGCAGCGGAATGCCGTAGGCGGGGATCAGCGTGACGCCCGGCTTGATGTCGCCGAAGCCGGCCGCGCCGCCGAGCCCGACCTGCACCACCTGGGGCGCGCGCGTCGTCTTGCGCACGAGCGGCGTGAGATAGGGGGTGTCGGGCGTCTTGTCGGCGAGCTTCTGCTCGTTGGCGCGGGCGGTGCGCGCTTCCTTCGAGCAGATCTCCTTCGACACGTCGGCCGGCGGCCCGCTGGAGGCCGGCAGCGAGGCGAGAAGCGGCGCCTCCTCCGGGACGGACTGGGCGAAGCCCTTTTCCAGGAGCTCGGCCGTTTCCTTGGCGCGCTGGATGACGCTGTTGGCGCCCAGCACCACGGCCACCAGGGTGCGTCCGTCGCGCGTCGCCGTCGTCACGACGTTGAAGCCCGAGGCGCAGATGTAGCCCGTCTTCATCCCGTCCGTGCCGGGATAGCGGCCGAGAAGGTCGTTGTGGTTGGGGATGGTGTCGGTGCCCGTGAAGAGGGCCTCGATCCGGAACAGGTCGCTCTCGCTCGGGAAGTCGCGGCGCAGGGCGACGGCGAGGAGCGCGAGGTCCTTGGCGCTGGAGAACTGGCCCGGAGCCGGCAGGCCGTGCGGATTGACGAAGTGGCTGTCCTTCATGCCGAGCCGGGCGGCGGTGTCGTTCATGCGCTCGATGAAGCGGCCGAACGCTTCGCGGTCGCGCCCGCCCAGCGCCTGCGCGATGGCGACGGAAACGTCGTTGGCCGATTTGACCATGATCATGCGCAGCGCGTTGTCGAGGCGCATCACCGAGCCCGGCTCGTAGCCCATCTTGCTCGGCGGCTCGTCGGCGGCGCGGCGCGTCATCACCACCGGCGTGTCGGCGGCGGCCTCGCCGTTGCGGATCATCTCCAGCGCGACGTAGGTCGTCATCAGCTTGGTGGTGGAGGCCGGGTACCAGCGGTGGGTCGCGTCCTTCTGCGCCAGCACCGCGCCGGTGCCGACGTCGACGAGGATCGCCGTTTCCGCACGGGCAGGCAGCGCCGTGCCGGCCAGTGCGAGGCCGAGAACCAGGGATGCGGTGCGGGTGAGCAGGCCTGCGGTCAAAGTCCGTCTCCTCGGAAGGGCGGTGATGGCGGCGCCCTCCCCTCGTGTTCGCGCGATCGCGCGCGATCGTGACATCAAGGAATCCAGCGCCCCTAGCTCGCGCCTGTGTCGCTGTCGTGGCATGGTCCGGGCAAAATGCAAACTGCTCCCGTTGCGTGTCCGGAAAACAACATGCCCGTCAACCCAAGTCTCGCCGAAACAAGCCACGAGATCGCCGAGTGGCGCCGCCACCTCCACGCCCATCCCGAACTGCTCTACGACGTCGAGAACACCGCCGCCTTCGTGGCGGAGAAGCTCGCCGCCTTCGGCTGCGACGCGGTGGCGACCGGCATCGGGCGCACGGGCGTCGTCGGGCTGATCCACGGCCGCTCGGGCCCGGGCGGGCGGATGGTCGGCCTTCGCGCCGACATGGACGCCCTGCCGATCGTCGAGGAAACGGGCGCGCCCTACGCGTCCCGCCGGCGCGGCGTCATGCATGCCTGCGGCCATGACGGGCACACCGCCATGCTTCTGGGCGCGGCGCGCGGGCTCTGCCAGTCGCGCGGCTTTTCCGGTTCGGTGGCGGTGATCTTCCAGCCGGCCGAGGAAGGGGGCGCGGGCGCCAAGGCGATGATCGAGGACGAGCTCTTCGAGCGCTTCCCCTGCGACCGCGTCTTCGGCCTCCACAATCTTCCCGGCGTTCCCGTCGGCGCCTTTGCCCTCCGCCCGGGCCCGATCATGGCGGCGACCGACGAGTTCGTGATCACGATCCGTGGGCGCGGCGGCCACGCGGCGATCCCGCAGCAGACCGTCGACCCCGTGCTCGCGGCCGCCGCGCTGACCCAGTCGCTGCAGCAGGTCGTCTCGCGCAATGCCGACCCGCTCGACAACGTCGTCGTGTCGGTCACCCAGATCCATGCCGGACAGGCCCACAACGTCATTCCCGAGGAGGCCGTCGTGTCCGGAACGGTGCGCACCCTGCGGGCCGAGACGCGCAACATGGCGGAGAAGCGGCTCTCCGAGATCGCGGCCGGCATCGCCCGCGCCCACGGCGCCCAGGCCGAATGCGTCTACCGCCGCAACTATCCCGTGACCGTCAACGACGGCGCCTCCGCGCAGCTCTGCGCCCGCGTCGCGGCGGAGATCGTCGGGTCGGACCGCGTCGAGATCGCGGCGCCCCCGCTGATGGGCGGCGAGGACTTCTCCTACATGCTGCAGGCCAAGCCCGGCGCCTTCGTCTTCATCGGCAACGGCGACAGCGCCGGCCTCCACCATCCGCGCTTCGATTTCGCCGACGAAGCCATCCCCTTCGGCACGAGCTACTGGCTGCGCCTCGCCGAGGTCGCGCTGGAGGAAGCCGCCTAGCCGGCGTCGCCGGGCCGGGCTCCGTGCGCCGGATGCCGGCCCTGCTGGCGCCGGCGCACGGTTTTCCCCGTCAATTGCGCCGCCGAATGGCCGGCCGGGCTTTTCCCGGGGCCGCAACCGTCCCACATGAAGGGAAGGCATGACCGCACCCTTTACCCCGCCGCCGGCGCAGGCGCCCTCCGTCCGTTTCGACGGCACCAACGTGACCGCGGTTCTCGGGCCGACGAACACGGGCAAGACCTTCTATGCCATCGAGCGGATGGTCGCCCATTCCTCCGGCACGATCGGCCTGCCGCTGCGGCTGCTGGCGCGGGAAGTCTACACCCGCGTCTGCGAGCGGGTGGGCGCGTCCGCCGTCTCGCTGATCACCGGCGAGGAGAAGATCAAGCCGCCCAATGCGCGCTATCACGTGTGCACCGTCGAGGCGATGCCGCGCGATCCAGGCACCGCCTTCGTCGCCATCGACGAGGTGCAGCTCGCCGGCGACCTCGAGCGCGGCCACGTCTTCACCGACCGGATCCTCCACGCGAGGGGCTGGAACGAGACGCTGCTGCTGGGCTCCGGCACGATGACGGGCGTGCTGGCGCGGCTCCTCAAGGGCGTCAACACCGTCACCCGGCCGCGCCTGTCGAACCTCTTCTATGCCGGCTCGAAGAAGATCACCCGCCTGCCGCGGCGCACCGCCATCGTCGCCTTCTCGGCCGACGAGGTCTACGCCATCGCCGAGCTGATCCGCCGCCAGCGCGGCGGGGCGGCGGTGGTGCTGGGCGCGCTGTCGCCGCGCACCCGCAACTCCCAGGTCCAGCTCTACCAGAACGGCGAGGTCGACTTCCTCGTGGCGACGGACGCGATCGGCATGGGGCTCAACCTCGATGTCGACCACGTCGCCTTCGCGCAGGACTGGAAATATGACGGGTTCCAGTACCGCCAGCTGACGCCTTCCGAGTTCGGCCAGATCGCCGGCCGCGCCGGCCGGCACGTGCGCGACGGCACCTTCGGCGTGACCGGCAAGGTCGACCCGCTCCCCGACGAGCTCGTCGCGGCCCTCGAAGGCCACGAGTTCCAGCCGGTGAAGATGCTGCAGTGGCGCGCGCGCGACCTCGACTTCGCGAGCCTCGCCGCGCTCAAGCGCAGCCTCGACACGCTGCCGCCGAGCGCGGAGCTCACCCGCGCCCTTCCCGCCGTCGACCAGCGCGCGCTGGAGATCCTGTCGCGCGACCCCGACATCACCGACATCGCGGAAAGTTCGGGCGCCAAGGGCGTCGAGACGCTATGGGAGGCCTGCAAGCTTCCGGACTACCGGCGAATCGCTCCCGCGCAGCACGCCGAGATCATCGCCCAGGTCTTCCGGGATCTTGCCGCGCGCGGCCGCGTCGCCGAGGACTACATGGCCGCGCAGGTCCGCCGGGCCGACCGGATGGAAGGCGACATCGACGCGCTCTCCCAGCGCATCGCGGAAATCCGCACCTGGACGTACATTTCGCACCGTCCGGGCTGGCTGGCCGATCCGACACACTGGCAGGAAAAGACGCGGGACATCGAGGACCGACTTTCCGACGCTCTTCACGAACGGTTGACGAAACGCTTCGTAGATCGCAGGACAAGCGTCCTGTTGAAGCGGCTGAGAGAGAACGCGGTGATGGAAGCTGAGATCGGCAGCGACGGCGCGGTGACCGTTGAAGGCCACCCCGTCGGCGACCTGCAGGGGTTCAGGTTCACGCCCGACACCAAAAACGACGGACCGGACGGCAAAGCCGTTCGCGCCGCCGCCGGCAAAGCCCTGGCCGGCGAGTTCGAGAAGCGCGCCGAGCGCTTCGCCAACGCGCCCAACGGCGACATCGCGCTCGGTCAGGACGGCCTGCTTCGCTGGCTCGGCGCGCCGGTCGCCGTGCTGTCGTCGAGCGGCGACGCGCTCAAGCCCCGCCTCGTCCTTCTCGCGGACGAGCAGCTGACCGGCCCGGCGCGCGACAAGGTCGCGGCCCGGGCCGAGCGCTTCGTGACCTATCAGGTCTCGACGGTGCTCAAGCCCCTCGCCGACCTCCACGCGGCCGAGACCCTGGAGGGCGCGGCCCGCGGCATCGCCTATCGGCTCTACGAGAACTACGGCCTGATCCAGCGCCGCGAGGTCGCCGAGGAGGTGCGCGCGCTCGATCAGGAGGCCCGCGCGGCCCTGCGCCGGCTCGGCGTGCGCTTCGGCGCCTACCACATCTTCGTGCCGGCCCTCGTCAAGCCGGGCCCGGCCAACCTCCTGACGCTGCTTTGGGCGCTCGAGAAGGACGGCCGCGACAAGCCGGGCTTCGGCGAAGTGACGCAGTTGCTGGCCACCGGCCGCACCTCGGCCGTCGTGAACCCCGAATTCGACCCCGCCTTCTACGCGCTCGCCGGCTATCGCATCCTCGGGCGCCGCGCGGTGCGCGTCGACATCCTGGAGCGCCTCGCCGACCTCATCCGTCCGGCGCTCGCCTGGAAGCCGGGCACGGCGGCCAAGCGGCCCGAAGGCGGCTTCGACTCGAACCGCTTCCTCGTCACCCCGGCGATGATGTCAATCCTCGGCGCCACCGCCGACGACATGGACGAAGTGCTCAAGGGCCTCGGCTACCGGGCGCAGGGCGTGCCCGTGCCGGAGGTCGAGGCGACGCTGCGCCGCCTCGACGAGGAATCGGCCAAGGCGGCGGATGCCGCGAAGGCCGCCCAGACGCCGGCTCCGACCTCGGCTCCGGCTCCGGCCGAAGCCGCCGGCGACGAGGGCGCGGGCGCGGGCGAAGCGGAGGCTTCCGCGGCGCCGGTCGACGGCCTGGACGAGGCGGCCCGCACGGCAGCGGCCGCTCTCGGCGAATCGGATGCGGGCGAAGCGACGGGCGAGCCCGTGAGCGACGCGGAGCCGGCCGACGAACCCTCGGCGCAGGCGGAAGCCGCGGTCGAGCCGACCGCGGAGGAACCGGCGGTCGAGGAGGCGGTGGTGAGCGAGGCGCCGGTTGAAGCCGGCGAGCCCGCGAGCGCCGCCGACGCGGCCGAGCCCGCGCTCGACGCGGCTCCGGCGGCGGCCGAAGCGCCGGCAGCAGCGGCGCCCGCGGCCGAGGACGAGATCAAGCTCGTCCAGGTCTGGCGCCTCGCGCGCTTCGAGGGCCGCAACAATCGCGGTGGCGAGCGCGGCGGCGAGCGTCGCGGCGGCGGGCGTCGTCCTCAGCAGGCGGGCGCCGAAGGCGGTCAGAACCAGGGCCAGAACCGGCGCGGCAACAACCAGCCGGGCGCGGCGAGCGAGAACCAGAACCGCGGCAACGAGAACCGCCGGGACAACCGCTTCGGCGGGGGCGGCGGCGGCGGCGAGCGGCGCGGGCGCGAGGACGGCAACCGGCCGGATCGCGACAACCAGGGCCAGCGCTTCGGCAAGGGCGGCGGGCGTCCCGGCGGCGACGACCGGCGCGGCGGCGGTGGTAAGCCGGCTTTTGCGGGCGACGACCGGCGGCCGAACAAGGGCGGCAACGATCGCGATCGCGCGCCCAAGAGCTTCGACACGAGCCGCGGCCCGGACAAGAACAAGGGCGGCCGGATCGATCCCGACTCGCCCTTCGCCAAGCTCGCGGTGCTCAAGGACAAGCTCGGCAAGTAGCCGGAGGAGACGCGATTGGGCGAGAACGGCGGACAGCGCATCGACAAGTGGCTGTTCTTCGCACGCGTCGCCAAATCGCGCTCCCTCGCCCAGAAGATCGTCGCCTCCGGCGCCGTGCGGGTGAACCGCGAGAAGATCGCGAACGTCGCCCGCCTAGTTCGTCCCGGCGACGTTCTGACGCTCTCGCTGCACGGGCGCGTGCGCGTCCTGAAGGTCGTCGACGGGGGATCCCGCCGCGGTCCGGCGAGCGAGGCCGCCACCCTCTTCGAGGACCTCGCCCCGCCTCCCCCGCGCGATGGCCCGGAGACGATCGAGGGCGAGCCCGCGCTCGATGCCGCCGGAGATCTGGCCGACACCGAGGACGTCGACGGCGGGAAGTGAGGCGGCGCGGGATCCGGACCGCCGGCGCGCGGGACCCACGCAATATCATGCTCGACGCGAGCCCCAGCGCGACAGGCTTCTCCCTTGCAAGCCCCCTTGGCAGGGGCTAGTTGCGAGGCTCGGCCGGCTGTGTGCCGGCGCGCCGCAGTCTTTTACCCCGCACAGCTCGCCTCGCCCTGCGGGTCGCATCGTTCGAAGGACCCTCGATGACCTACGTCGTGACCGACAATTGCATCCGCTGCAAGTACATGGACTGCGTCGAGGTGTGCCCCGTCGACTGCTTCTACGAGGGCGAGAACATGCTCGTCATCCATCCCGACGAGTGCATCGACTGCGGCGTCTGCGAGCCGGAATGCCCCGCCGAGGCGATCAAGCCCGACACCGAGTCCGGCCTCGACAAGTGGCTGAAGCTGAACGCGGAATACGCCGACAAGTGGCCGAACATCACGGTCAAGCGCGATCCGCCGGACGACGCCAAGGAGCGCGACGGCGAGGACGGCAAGTTCGAGAAGTACTTCTCCGCGGAGCCCGGCGAGGGCGACTGATCCGTTAGAGCGGCGGGCTTTGCCCGCATCGAGCGCGCCGCGGCCCGCCGGATGGTGGGCCGCGCACGGCCGTTTGTCGCATTTCCTTGAACAATGCGGGAAAATGCGCTAAGGTGCAAAGACAGTCGCGCCGTGGCCGTCACGCAACAGCATCTCGCGCCCGCGGCATTTCCGAAAGGACGCTTCTCATCCGATTTGCCGCGACGATCTCCGCCCTCCCGGGTGGGGAGATGGCGTGCATTCGTATGGGCGGCGCTCGTCGTTCGGACAGCGTCTGGCATGGTGCGGCCGCCCGGCCGCGTCTCTCGCGAACGGCGGCGCGGCGCGCCGTGACCCGTGTCTAGCGGCGGAAGCGGCCGGACACAACAGGGAGTTTGAACAAGCGCATGAGCATTCAGAAGAAGGCCTCGCAGCGTCAGGGCTTCAAGACCGGCGAAAGCATCGTCTATCCCGCGCACGGGGTCGGACAGATCGTCGCCATCGAGGAGCAGGAAGTCGCGGGCATGAAGCTCGAACTCTTCGTGATCGACTTCGAAAAGGACAAGATGCGGCTGAAGGTGCCCGTCGCCAAGGCCGAGTCCGTGGGCATGCGCAAGCTGTCCGAAACCGATTTCGTCGAGCGTGCGCTGAAGGTCGTGCAGGGCCGCGCCCGCGTCAAGAAGACGATGTGGAGCCGCCGGGCCCAGGAATACGACGCCAAGATCAATTCCGGCGACCTCATCCAGATCGCCGAGGTGGTGCGCGACCTTTACCGCGCCGACTCGCAGCCCGAGCAGTCCTATTCCGAGCGCCAGCTCTACGAGGCGGCTCTGGGTCGCATGGCGCGCGAGCTCGCCGCGGTGAACGAGGTGTCGGAGACCGAGGCCGTCCGCCTCATCGAGGTCAACCTCAACAAGGGTCCGAAGCGCGGCGCCAAGGCCACCGAGATCGAGGACGGCGAGGACGCCGACGCCGAGGACGAGCAGGAAGATCAGGCCGCCTGATCAGCCCGCAGGGCTTCGGGTCGGGCGCACCCCGCTCCCATTTCAAGAGCCGGTCGGCACAGCCCGACCGGCTCTTTTCTTTTGCCCGCCTCCCTGTTAGCGTGTGCGAGACGGTGTGCGTGAGTCGTTTTCGCGCCGGTGCACCTTGTCCTTTTCCAGCCGCCTTCTAATTATTTCCGGAAAGTTTCACCTCGCGGGAACGTTCGGCTTTCAGCTGCGTTCGGCAGGAACCCAGCGCTCGCGTCACGGCGGGCGGTCGGGCTTGAAGAGCCCTCGTTCCTGACCGGAGGTCCGCCTCATGAAGTCCCAATCCGCCCGCCGCACCATGATCCGCGCGGCCATGGCCGCTCCTTACCTGGAGCGCGAGGAAGAGTACGAGCTTGCCGTCCGCTGGAAGGAGCAGCGCGACCAGGCGGCCCTCCACAAGATCACCTCGGCGCATATGCGCCTCGTCATCTCCATGGCGTCGAAGTTCCGGCATTTCGGCCTCGCCATGAACGACCTCATCCAGGAAGGCCATGTCGGCCTGCTCGAAGCCGCCGCCCGCTTCGAGCCCGAGCGTGAGGTCCGCTTCTCGACCTACGCCACCTGGTGGATCCGCGCCTCGATCCAGGACTACATCCTGCGCAACTGGTCGATCGTGCGCGGCGGCACCTCCTCGGCGCAGAAGGCGCTGTTCTTCAACCTGCGACGCCTGCGCGCCCGCTTGAGCCAGGGTGCCGACGGCGTCACCGGCAGCGCCATGTATCGCGAGATCGCCACCGCCCTGAAGGTTTCGGAAGGCGACGTCGCGCTGATGGACTCGCGCCTCTCCGGCCCCGACTCTTCGCTGAACGCGCCGCTGATCGAGGACGAGTCGGGTTCGGCCGACCGCCAGGACTTCCTGATCTGCGACGGTCCGCTGCCCGACGAGATGGTCTCCTCCTCGATCGACGACGAGCGCCGCGTCACCTGGCTGCACAACGCCCTCGACGTCCTGTCCGAGCGCGAGCTGAAGATCATCCGCGAGCGCCGCCTCCAGGACGAGGGCGCGACGCTCGAAGCGCTCGGCTCCAAGCTCGGCATCTCCAAGGAGCGCGTGCGCCAGATCGAGACCCGCGCCCTCGAGAAGCTGCGCACCGCCCTCCTCCAGACCAACAACGACCGCGCGGCCTATGTGAGCTGAGCCCCGGCGCATCGCCTCACGCCGGCTGAACCGGCACCATCTTCGAATACGACCGATGCGGGCGGCCCTGGTGCCGCCCCATTCGTTTTCAGGCCGCGTCCTGAGGAAAGTGCCCGACGAGCCAGTCGCGGAGGGCCCGGATCTTGGGGCTGTTGCGGCGGTTTCGGGGGTAGCAGAGGCGGTAGGCGAAGGCTTCGGTGCAAACGATGCCGAAGGGCTGGACGAGGCGGCCGGCCGCGATCTCCTCGCGATAGAAGAAGGGGGTCAGCACCGCGACGCCGTTGCCGGCGATGGCGGCAAGGCTTTCCAGGTGCTGCGTTCCCATGCCCCAGCCACGCTCGCGCTCCTTCGGTTGCCAGGGTACGCCGGCCGCTTCGAACCAGACGTCCCACCAAGAATCGCCGGGGCTGATCAGCGGGTAGCGCAGGATATCCGCCGGCGAGGCGAGGCCGCCCATCCGCTCGATCAGATCGGGGCTCATCATCG
The DNA here is from genome assembly GCF_009765365.1 of Antarcticirhabdus aurantiaca. Taxonomy (GTDB): domain Bacteria; phylum Pseudomonadota; class Alphaproteobacteria; order Rhizobiales; family Rhizobiaceae; genus Antarcticirhabdus; species Antarcticirhabdus aurantiaca. The sequence goes on along the minus strand of NZ_VTOM01000005.1, from coordinate 255,599 downwards.
GTGTGAAGGCGGCGTCGAGGAGCTTGAAGCTGTCGAGTTCCGACACCTCGACGAAGCGGCCGCCGCGGATCGCGACGTCGACGCCGGCCGAATCGAAGCCGACGATATCCGTCGAGATGCCGAGGCGCACGGCGATGTCCGGATGCGCCATCTGGAACTCGCCGAGGTGGCGCGCCAGCCAGCCGGCGGCAAAGGTCGGAACCACGCTCATCGACAGGACGCCGACGGCATTGCCGCGCGCCGCGTCGAAGCCGGAGGCGATCAGGTCGAGCGCTTCGGTGCTGGGGCCCGACATGCGCTGCCCCGCATCCGATAAGGTGAGCTTGCGTTTGCCGCGCAGGAACAGGGGCGCGCCGACGCGCTCCTCCAGCACCTTGATCTGGTAGCTGACGGCCGCCTGCGTCATGCCAAGTTCGGCGGCGGCACGGGTGAAGCTCAGGTGGCGCGCCGCGGCCTCGAAGACGCGCACGGCCGACAAGGGCGGAAGATTGCGGCTCATCGCATAAGGCCTCCTTATGCACCCTGATCGAGAACCGCATGGATTGGCAAGAGCGCACATGGGACGCATCGGCCGCGCTTCACCATCCCGATCGGAGCCCGTCCCATGATCCCGCTGCGCCTTCTCTCCCCCCTCTGGGGCAACATCGCCGCGACCGTGCTTCTGGTCGCCTCCTACGCCGCTTGGCCTAGATCGGCAGTTGGACGCCGCGGCCGTCTCGACGAGGCGTGGATGCCGGACTGGCAGAAGCGCGATCTCGGCCTGGCGGACGGCCGCTCGCCGCGCCGAGCCGAGATCCATCGCGGCTGGTGACAGCGCCTCGCGGCGTCCTTATGGATTCTGGCAGTCCAGGAAACCGTCGACCAAGGAGTGGTCCCCTGCCCGATCTCGATGCCGTCGTCGTCGGCGCGGGCGTCGTCGGCCTCGCCGCCGCCAGGGCCCTGGCTCTGCGGGGCCACGAGACGATCGTTCTCGAACGACATCGTCGGTTCGGCGCCCAAACGAGCTCGCGTTCGTCGGAGGTGATCCATGCCGGCCTCTACTATCCGCAGGGCTCCTTGAAGGCTCGGGCCTGCGTCGAGGGGCGCGAGGCGCTGTACCGCTACTGCGAGGCGCGCGGCGTTCCCCATCGCCGGCTCGGCAAGCTCGTCACCGCGGCCGGACCGGCCCAGCTCGCCCGCCTCGACGCCATCGCCCAACGGGCCGCGGCGAACGGGGTGTCGGACCTCCGCCGGCTCGATGCCGGCGAGGTCGCCCGGCTGGAGCCGGAACTGCGCAGCGCCGGCGCGCTGCTGTCGCCCTCCACCGGAATCGTCGACAGCCACGCGCTGATGCAGGCCTATGACGCCGACCTGACCACGGCCGGCGGGCAGGTCGTCTACGGAACGGAAGTGCTGGGCATCGAGCGGGCGGGCCCGGAGGGCTTCCTCCTGCGCATCCGCGACGAGGCGGGCGTGTCGGAAGTGTCCGCCGCGCGGCTCGTCCTGGCGGCGGGCCTCGTCTCCAACGCGTTCGCCGAGGCGCTCGAGGCGATGGCGGAGCGTCCCTACCGCGCGCCGCGCACGCGCTTCGCCCGCGGGCGCTACATGGCGCTCGACGCTCGCGCGCCCTTCTCGCGCCTCGTCTATCCCGTGCCCGAGCCGGGCGGGCTCGGCATCCACCTGACGCTCGACATGGCGGGCCGCGCCCGCTTCGGGCCGGACGTCGAATGGATCGAGACGATCGACTACGGACTCGGCGCGCCGCCGACGGAGCGCTTCGAGGCGGCGATCCGCTCCTATTGGCCCGACCTGCCGGCCGGACGGCTGCGGCCGGACTATGCCGGCATCCGGCCGAAGATCGTCGGCCCCGGCGAGCCCGACGCGGATTTCGCGATCCATGGGCCTGCCGAGCACGGGCTGCCCGGCCTCGTCGCGCTCTTCGGCATCGAGTCGCCCGGGCTCACCGCTTCGCTGGCGCTCGCCGACCTCGTCGCCGCCCGGCTCGCCGAGGACCGCTGAGGCGGTCGAACCCGGCGCCACGGCGTGCTATGCCGCGGCCGAGAACCAGCCGCGGAGCCCCGTCCATGACCCAGCCCAATGCCGAAGTGCGCCTGCGCGGCGTTTCCTTCAGTCAGGCCCTGCCCTTCGCGCTCATCGCCGGCCCCTGCCAGATGGAGAGCCGCGACCACGCCCTGATGATCGCCGAGCGCATGAAGCGTCTCACCGCCGAGCTCGGGCTCGGCTACGTCTTCAAGGCGAGCTACGACAAGGCCAACCGCACCAGCATCTCGGGCCGGCGCGGCATCGGCATGGAGGCCGCCATGCCGGTCTTCGAGGAGATCCGGCGCGAGCTCGACCTGCCCGTCCTCACCGACATCCACACCGAGGAGCAGGCGCGCATCGCCGGCGAGACCTGCGACATCCTCCAGATCCCCGCCTTCCTGTGCCGCCAGACCGACCTCCTCGTCGCGGCGGCGGGGACGGGGCGCGTCGTCAACATCAAGAAGGGCCAGTTCCTCGCGCCCTGGGACATGAAGAACGTCCTCGCCAAGGTGACGGAGAGCGGCAATCCGAACGCGCTCCTCACCGAGCGCGGCGCTTCCTTCGGCTACAACACGCTCGTCTCGGACATGCGCTCGCTGCCGATCATGGCGAGCCTCGGCGCGCCGGTCGTCTTCGACGCGACGCATTCGGTGCAGCAGCCGGGCGGCCAGGGCTCCTCCTCGGGCGGCGAGCGGCGCTTCGTCGAGACGCTGGCGCGCGCGGCGGTCGCGGTCGGCGTCGCCGGCCTCTTCATCGAGACCCACGAGGACCCCGACAACGCGCCCTCGGACGGCCCGAACATGGTGCCGCTGGACGCCATGCCGGCCCTGCTCGGCCGGTTGAAGCGGCTGGACGAGGTGGCGAAGGGCGGCTGAGAGACCCGACCGGAGCCGGACGGAGCGCCTCCCCTCGCCCGCTTGCGGGAGAGGGTGGCACGAAGCGCCGGGTGAGGGTGTCGGCCGCGGGAGCGGCCCAACGAGGAACTTCGCGACCGCGATGCTCGCCTTCGGAACCCTTGGGCGAGCCAGGCGTCTCGCCCGCCCCTCGGGCCCCTCATCCCGCTGCCGCGACCTTCTCCCGCCGGCGGGAGAAGGGAGAAGCGTCGACGCCGTGCCTTACTCCTCCGCCTCGGCCAGCCGCTCCACCGTCTTCACGTAGGCGTCCGCGTCGAACTTCCTGAACGTGTTCGGCCCCATGGTCCTCACCGTGCCGAACACCGGCTGGCGGCCCCACGGGCGGTCGTGAAGGCCGAAGACCCAGGACACGTTGGTGAAGGAGTTGGCGTCGCGCCCGTCGATGAACCAGCGATTGTTCAGCGACAGGAGCGTCTCGAAGGCCTCCTCCGGCCCCTTCGACCAGTGCAGGACCTTCTTGCCCCAATACATGCGCAGGTGGTTGTGCATGTAGCCGGTGGCGCGCATCTCCAGCATGGCCGCGTTCCAGTAGCGGTCGTGCGTCTCGCCCGCCTCGAACTGCGCCTTTGTGTAGAGGTGCGGGCGCTCGTCGCCGGCGTGCGTCTCCAGCGTTTCGCGCGCCCATGCGGGCAGCGCGGCGTAGCTGTCGTAGCCTTCCGAGAAGAAGACGTGGTTCATCGCCAGCTCGCGGCGCACGATCAGCTCTTCCAGGAAGGCGGCGGTGTTGTCGCCGTTCTCTCCTGCCTTGCGCGCCGCGAGCGCGATCTCGGCGGGCGAGATCTGGCCGAAGTGGAGATAGGGGCTGAGGTGCGAGGCGACGCTGGCTTCCGGCTTGTTGCGCCCGTCGGAATAGGTCGGCAGCGCCTTGTCGAGGAAGGCTTTCAGGCGCTTGCGGGCGGCTCCTTCCCCGCCGGCGAAGCGGCGGATCGGTCCGACCGCCCTGTCGAGCTTCAGCCGGTCCAGGATCGCCGGGATCTTCGACAGGTCGAGCCGCTCCGGATGGCGCGGCAGCGCGAGGTCCGACAACGCGGCCTTCACCGTCACGGGCCCCGAGCGCAGCTCGGCGATGAACGCGTCGCGCAGCCGCACGATCTTCGGGCGCAGGGTGCGGGCGGCGTATTCGTGCTTGGCGGAGGCCGTCTCCACCGGCACCACGACGTCGCCCTCGACCTGAACGAGGCGGCAGTCGATGCGGCTCGCGAGCGTGTCCCGCCATTGCCGCTGAACCGCGAGATAGCCCCGGTCGCACACGGTCAGCGCCGCTTTGCCGGACAGTGCCAGCGCCAGGTCGTTCGGCGGGCTCTCGGCGATCAGAAACGGGATGCCGCGCGCGTCGAGGGCCGCCTCCACCTCCGCGAGGCCCTGCAGCATGAAGTCGTAGTGCCGGGCATTCGCTTCGGGAAAACCGGTGACGCCGAAGCAGACGAGGACGGGCAGGCCCAGCTCGTTGGCCTCGCGGACGGCGAGCTCCAGCGCCGGGTTGAAGCGGGCGCGCTGCGACTGCTGCATCCAGTAGAGGACGTAAGTGCCGTCCTCGCGCACGGGCGCGTCCTTGAGGGTCTGGATGCGCTGCGGCTCGATCACGGGGTGCGGCTCCGGCGAAGAGGGTCGACAGCCGGCATTCTAGGGCGCGCGAAAAGGCCGGCCGCCCTGGGAAGGACGGCCGGCCCGATGCTGCGACGAAAGGCGCGGTTCAGGCCTTGTTGCGGTTGTAGACGTCGAAGGACACGGCGGCGAGGAGCACGAGGCCCTTCACCAGCTGCTGGTAGTCGATTGAGAGCTGCATGGCGCTCTGCATGCCCATGTTCAGCGCGCCCATGATGAAGGCGCCGATGACGGCGCCCGTCACCTTGCCGACGCCGCCATAGGCCGAGGCGCCGCCGATGAAGCAGGCCGCGATGACGTCGAGTTCGAGGCCCGTTCCGTTCTTGGCGGTCGCCGAACCGACGCGGGCGAAGAAGACGAGGCCGGCGACGGCCGCGAGCACGCCCATGTTGACGAAGGCGAGGAAGACGATGCGCTCGGTCTTCACGCCCGAGAGCTTGGCCGCCTTCTCGTTGCCGCCGACGGCGTAGACGCGCCGGCCGATCGTCGTGCGGGTGGTGACGAAGGCGTAGATCGCGATCAGCACCGCCATCAGGATCAGGACGTTGGGCAGGCCGCGGTTGGTGGAGAGGAGGTAGCCCATGTAGAGGATGGCGAGCGTCACCAGCGCGACGCGGCCGTAGAAGAACCCCTGCGGCTCGTGAACCGTGCCGAGGTTCGCCTTGCGCGAGCGCTTGGCGAAGGCGAAGCCGGCGAAGGCGACGGCGACCACCACCGCGATGATCATGGTCGCCGAGTTGGCGAGGCCGAGAACCGGGAGGAAGTCCGGGATCGTGCCGGTGGACAGCGCGCGGAGCGAGGGCGGGATCGGCGAGATCGACGAGGACGATCCCAGCGTCATGAAGGTGAGGCCGCGGAAGACCAGCATGCCCGCCAGCGTCACGATGAAGGAGGGAATCCTGAGAAAGGCGACGAAGTAGCCCTGGATCGCTCCGATCGCCGCGCCGACGCCGAGGCAGATCACCACCGCGAGCGGAACGGGTATCCCGTAGAGCACCATCAGCACCGCGCCGACCGCGCCGATGAAGCCGACGAGCGAGCCGACCGACAGGTCGATGTGGCCGGTGATGATGATCAGCAGCATGCCGATCGCCATGATGATCACGTAGCTGTTCTGGAGGAACAGGTTGGTGAGGTTCGAGGCCGAAACGAAGGTCGGCCGGCCCGTCGCCCAGGAGTAGATCGCGAAGAACAGGATGATCGCGACCAGCGCGACGAGCATCCCGTATTCGCGCAGGTGACTCTTGAAGTAGTCGAGGCTGGCGCCGGCTTCCGAGCGGGAGCCTGCCTCGTCGATCGTCTTGATGCTCATGCAGCGGTCCTCCCGGCGGTGCGGATGATGGCGCGCATGATGCTTTCCTGCGTCGCCTCGCCCCGCGGCAACTCGGCCACGAAGCGCCCTTCGTTCATGACGTAGATCCGGTCGCACATGCCGAGGAGCTCGGGCATTTCCGACGAGATCATGAGAATGCCCTTACCCTCGCCGGCGAGCCGCTCGATGATGGAGTAGATCTCGAACTTGGCGCCGACGTCGATGCCGCGGGTCGGCTCGTCGAGGATCAGGAGCTCCGGGTCCGAGAACAGCCACTTCGACAGCACCACCTTCTGCTGGTTGCCGCCGGAGAGGTTCAGGGTCTTGTGGAAGATGTCGGAGGAGCGGATGCGCAGGTTCGACCGGTAGTCCTCGGCGACCTTGCGCTCGCGATCCTCGTCGATGACGCCGCCCTTGGCGATGCCGGGGAGGTTGGCCAGCGAGATGTTCTGACGGATGTCGTCGTCGAGAAGCAGGCCGTACTGCTTGCGGTCCTCGGTGACGTAGGCGAGGCCCGCGGCGATCGCCTTGGGGATCGTCGAGACGTCCACCGGCCGGCCGCCCATCAGCGCCTCGCCCGACACGTTGCGGCCGTAGGAGCGGCCGAAGACGCTCATGGCAAGCTCGGTCCGCCCCGCGCCCATGAGGCCGGCGATGCCGACGATCTCGCCGCGGCGCACGTTGAAGGACACGTCCTTCACGATCTGCCGCTGGGTGTTGAGGTGGTGGTAGGCGTTCCAGTTCTTCACCTCGAAGAGGACGTCGCCGATCTTCGGGTGGCGGGGCGGGTAGCGGTCGTCGAGCTGGCGGCCGACCATGTCGCGGATGATCTGATCCTCGCTCACGCCCGCCTTGCAGTCGAGCGTCGAGACGGTCGAGCCGTCGCGGATGACGGTGATCGAATCGGCGACGCGCGAGATCTCGTTCAGCTTGTGGCTGATCATGATCGAGGTCAGGCCCTGGCGCTTGAACTCCAGGAGGAGGTCGAGGAGCGCCTGGCTGTCGCGCTCGTTGAGACTGGCCGTCGGCTCGTCGAGGATGAGGAGGCGCACCTTCTTGGACAGCGCCTTGGCGATCTCGACGAGCTGCTGCTTGCCGACGCCCATGTCCTTGATGAGGGTGGTGGGCGGCTCGGACAGGCCGACCTGGCGGAGCAGCTCCTCGGCCCGGCGGAAGGACTCGTTCCAGTCGATGACGCCGCCGCGCGAGATCTCGTTGCCGAGGAAGATGTTCTCGGCGATCGACAGGAGCGGCACCAGCGCCAGCTCCTGGTGGATGATGATGATGCCGACGTGTTCCGAATCGCGAATGTCGCGGAAGGAGCGGACCTCGCCGTCATAGACGATGTCGCCTTCGTAGGAGCCGGCGGGATAAACGCCGGAGAGAACCTTCATCAGCGTCGACTTGCCGGCACCGTTCTCGCCGCAGATGGCGTGGATCTCGCCCTGCTCGACGGTGAGGTTGACGTTGTCGAGGGCCTTGACCCCCGGAAACGTCTTGGTGATGCCGCGCATCTCGAGGATCGGTGCCATGGCGCTCTCCCGAAGCTTGGGGCGGACCGAAGGACGAACGGGCGCCCGCGAGGGCGCCCGAAGGGGATCGGCGGGACGCGCTTCTCGCGCCCCGCCATCCGTTGGATCAGGGCTGGATCTGGGCTTCGGTGTAGTAACCGCTGTCGACCAGAACCGGCTTGATGTTGTCCTTGGTGACGAGGACCGGCTTCAGAAGGTAGGACGGAACGACCTTCTCGCCGTTGTTGTAGGTCTTCGTGTCGTTGACCTCGGGCTCCTTGCCCTGGCCGATCGCGTCGATCATGTCGACGGTGACCTTGGCCAGCTCGCGGGTGTCCTTGAAGATTGTCGAGTACTGCTGGTCGTTCTGGATCGACTTGACCGAGGGCACTTCGGCGTCCTGGCCGGAGACGATCGGCATGGGCTTGTCGCCCGAGCCGTAGCCGACGGCGGTCAGGGCCGAGATGATGCCGATGGACAGGCCGTCATAGGGGGACAGAACGGCGTTGACCGTCTTGTCGCCATAGTAGGACGAGAGGAGGTTGTCCATGCGGGCCTGGGCGACGGCCGGGTCCCAGCGCAGGGTGCCGACGCGATCCATGCCGGTCTCGCCCGACGGGATCACGAGCTTGCCGCTGTCGACATAGGGCTGCAGCACGCTCATCGCGCCGTCGTAGAAGAAGAAGGCGTTGTTGTCGTCCGGCGAGCCGCCGAACAGCTCGATGTTGAACGGGCCGGCCTCGGTCTCGAGCTTCAGGCCGTCGACGATCGACTGGGCCTGGAGCACGCCGACCTGGAAGTTGTCGAAGGTCGTGTAGTAGTCGACGTTCGGCGAATTGCGGATGAGGCGGTCATAGGCGATGACCTTGATGCCCTTGTCGTGCGCCTGCTGGAGCACGTCGGTCAGCGTGGTGCCGTCGATCGAGGCGATCACCAGCGTCTGGACGCCGGCGGCGACCATGTTCTCGAGCTGGCTGATCTGCGTCGGGATGTCGTCCTCGGCATACTGGAGATCGGTCTTGTAGCCGCGCTCCTGCAACTGCTTGACCATGTTGTCGCCGTCCGCGATCCAGCGGGCGGAGGCCTTGGTCGGCATCAGGACGCCGACGGTGCCCTTCTCCTGCGCGCTGGCCGCGCCGGCGAAGACCATGGCGCCCAGCGCGATCGCCGAGGCGAGCTTTGCCATCATTCTCATCGATAAAGACTCCTCCCGATGCAACCGCGCTCATCGCGGCCGCGGGTTCCCTGCAATGGCGGCGGCGACATGCCTCCACCCGTCCGTCGCCGGTGCGCAGCGGAGGAACCCCGCCTCCCCTCGCGCACCGTCGAAGCTTTGCAGCGCACCTCGCTTAGTCGGGTGCGCGTATTTTGTCCAGCGGTCGGATTAAATGTCGAGGGCGCGATAGGCGGCGACCGCCTCGCTCCCGCGCCGGTTGACCTCCTCCGCATCCATGCCCGGCGCGTAGAGATTCGAGCCGAGCCCGAACACCGACACGCCGACCGCGGCGTAGGATGCGAACTCGGCCGGCCCGACGCCGCCGACGGCGCCGACGACGGCGTCCTTCGGCAGAACGGCCCTGACCGCCTTGATGCCCGCCGGCCCGAGAAGGCTCGCCGGGAAGAACTTCAGCGCCGAGGCACCGCAGGCGAGCGCCGTGAAGGCCTCGGTCGGCGTCATCACGCCGGGCATCGTGACCATGCCGTGGGCGCTCGCCCGCTCCATCACGGCGGGGTCGATGTTGGGACTGACGAGAAGGCGCCCGCCGACCTCGGCGAGACGGTCGACCTGGGCCGGCTGAAGGACGGTGCCCGCCCCGATCAAGACGCCGTCCGGCGCCAGGCGCACCGCCCGCTCGATGGAACGGAAGGGGTCGGGCGAGTTCAGCGGGATCTCGATCGCCTCGAAGCCCGCCTCGATCAGGCCGCCGACCACCGGCTCGACCTCGTCGAACGTCAGGCCGCGCAGGATGGCGACGAGGCCGGTCTTCAGGCGGGGAAAGGGCGTGCGGCTCATGCGGCGGCCTCGCTGGCGGAGCGTGCCGTCAGGCGCCGCGCCGCCAAAAGCAGACCGGCGCGCGAACAGGCGTCCGCGTCGGACACGCTCGGGTTGTGAATGCCGGCAGCCTGCAGCGCGGCGAGATAGACCTCGGCCATGGCGCCGGAGGCGACGAGCCGGACGCCGTCGAGGTTGCCCCAGCGCGAGCGTGCGGCGGCGATCTCGGCGCCGATCAGGAGGCCGGACAGGCGCGACAGGTTCTCGGACGGCGGCGTTCCGTGAAGAAGGAAGCCGGCGCGCAGCGCAAAGAGCCGCGACAGGACCTCTGCGGGCGCTTCCAGGCTCTCGCGCACGGCTCCGACAAAGGCGGCCGAGGCGGGATCGGCGAGCGCCTGCCCGTCGAGGACGCCGGCGAGAACCGAATGCCGGCGCAGAAGCGCGAAGACCTCGCCGGTCATCGCCGTCGAGAAGCCGGACAAGCGCCCCTCGTCGAGCCGCACCCACTTGGAATGGGTGCCGGGCATGCAGACGAGGCCGCTCGGCGTCCCGCCCTCGAGGGCGGCGAGGCCGAGGAGCTGCGTTTCCTCGCCGCGCATGACGTCGGGGCGCGCCGGATCGTTCTGCGACAGGCCGGGCAGGATGAAGACAGGACGGCGGATGCCGGGCACTCGCGTCGCTTCGGGCGCGATGCCCGCAAGGTCCAGCGGCACCGGAAGGTACGCCGCCTCGACCCAGCCGGTGCGCGCGCCGACCATGCCGCACAGCACCACCGGCTCGCCGGATCCTGCGCCAAGGGTCGCCAGATGGCGCTCCAGCACGGCCTCGAAGGCGCGGTCGGCGACGGTCGTGAGGCCGTCGGCGCCGCGCGCTTCGGCGAGAACCCCGCCGTCCGGTGCCAAGCGCCACAAGCGCAGGCTCGACGTGCCCCAGTCGCCGACGAGGAGGCTGTTCGACGCGGCGCTCACGAGGAGAAGGCCTTCGCGCGCGGCTCGGGAATCCCCGCCACGCCGACGTCGAGGAGGTAGGTCCTGCCCCAGCCGTCCTCGGCCGCCTTGTCCTCGTCGCTCATGCCCTCGCTCGCCGTCGTGACGAGCATGCGGTCGAGGTTCGCCCCGACGAAGGCCGGGCAGCTCGGCCGCGAGGCGGGCACGCGCACGGTGCGCACGCGCGCGCCCGTCGGGGCATATCGGTCGACGCAGGAGCCGCCCCAGCGCGCGCACCAGACGTGTCCCTCGGCATCCACCACCGCGCCGTCGAGGCCGCCGACGCCCCCGCGATGATCGAAGAAGATCGCGGGCTCGCCCGCAGGCAGGCCGGTCTCGGGATCGAGATCGACGCGCCAAAGGATGCCCTCGTTCGTGTCGGTCCAGTAGCCGGTGCGCCCGTCGGGCGAGAAGCAGATGGCGTTCGGGATGGTGACGCCGGGATAGATGCGGCGGATCTCGCCCTCGCGGAACCACCAGATCGAGCCGGCCTTCTCCTCCGCCTTGCGGCCCATGGTGCCGATCCACAGAGCGCCGGACGGGTGGACGCGCCCATCATTGGAGCGCAGCCGCGGATCGGCGTCCGGGAAGGCTTGGAGGAGGGTCAGCGTGCCGGTCGCGGCCTCGCGGACGTAAAGGCCGTTCTCGGCGGCGAGGAGCTGGCGCGCCTCGTCGATGGGCGCCAGCACCGAGGCCATCAGGGGCAGGTCCCGCACGGTCACGGATCCGGCCGCGATGTCGGCCTCGAAGAGCTTGCGCTCCAGGATGTCGAACCACCAGGCCGAGCCGGTCGCGGGGTCGTAGACCGGCCCCTCGCCGAGATGGCAGCGGTGCTCCGACAAAATCGTGAGCGGAACCTGCTCCATGGCGGCCGGCCTCAGTGGTTGTCGCGCGGCACGCCGCGGGTCTGGGCGATGCGCTGGTACTGGACGGCGTTCTCGAGAACGGCGCCGGTCTGCATCTGGCCGACCAGGTTGCGCTGGATCTCCTGCCAGGGCGTCTGGTTGGCGGGGTACTTGTAGCCGCCCTCGCGCTCCAGCGCCGCGCGGCGCTCGTCGAGTTCCTCTTGCGAGATCAGGATGTCGGCCGAGCCGCGGCCGAGATCGATACGAACGCGGTCGCCGGTCCGCAGAAGCGCGAGGCCGCCGCCGGCCGCCGCTTCCGGCGAGGCGTTGAGGATCGACGGGCTGCCCGAGGTGCCGGACTGGCGCCCGTCGCCGATGCAGGCGAGCGAAGTGACGCCGCGCTTGATGAGGTAGTCGGGCGCGCGCATGTTCACGACCTCGGCCGCGCCGGGATAGCCGATCGGGCCGGCGCCGCGCATGAAGAGGACCGTGTGCTCGTCGATGCCGAGCGCCGGATCGTCGATGCGGTGGTGGTAGTCCTCCGGCCCGTCGAAGACCACCGCACGCCCTTCAAAGGCGTCGGGATCGTCGGGGTTGAGGAGGTAGCGCTCGCGGAACTCCTGGCTGATCACCGAAAGCTTCATGATCGCCGAATCGAAGAGGTTGCCCTTCAGCACGCGGAAGCCGGCATGGACCTTCAGCGGCTGGTCGAACGGGCGGATGACCTTCTCGTCCTCGATCCTCGCGCCGCGGCAGTTGTCGCCGATGGTGCGGCCGTTGACGGTGAGCGCGTCCTCGTTGATGAGCCCCTGGCCCATCAGCTGGTTGACCACCGCCGGCACGCCGCCGGCATGGTAGTAGTCCTCGCCGAGATATTCGCCGGCCGGCTGGAGGTTCACGAGGAGCGGGATCTCCTCGCCATAGGTCTGCCAGTCGTCGATGGTCAGCTCCACGCCCATGTGGCGGGCGAGCGCGTTGAGGTGGATCGGCGCGTTGGTGGAGCCGCCGATCGCCGAGTTCACGCGGATGGCGTTGATGAAGGCGTCGCGGGTCAGGATGTCGGAGGGCTTCAGGTCCTCGGCGACCATCTCGACGATGCGCAGGCCCGAGCGATAGGCGACCTCCTGGCGGTCGCGATAGGGCGCGGGAATCGCCGCCGAGCCCGGCAGCTGCATGCCCAAGGCTTCGGCGAGCGAGTTCATCGTCGTCGCCGTGCCCATGGTGTTGCAGTAGCCGGTGGACGGGGCGGAGGACGCCACGAGCTTGATGAAGCCGTTATAATCGATCTCGCCCTTGGCCATCAGCTCGCGGGCTTTCCAGACGATGGTGCCCGAGCCCGTGCGCTCGCCGCGGAACCAGCCGTTCAGCATCGGGCCGACGGAAAGCGCGATCGCCGGAATGTTCACGGTCGCCGCCGCCATGAGGCAGGCGGGCGTCGTCTTGTCGCAGCCGATGGTCAGCACCACGCCGTCGAGCGGGTAGCCGTAGAGGATCTCGACGAGGCCGAGATAGGCGAGATTGCGGTCGAGGCCGGCGGTCGGGCGCTTTCCCGTTTCCTGGATCGGGTGCACCGGAAACTCGATCGGAATGCCGCCGGCTTGGCGGATGCCCTCGCGCAGGCGGTGCGCCAGCTCCAGGTGGTGGCGGTTGCAGGGGCTGAGGTCCGAGCCGGTCTGCGCGATGCCGATGATCGGGCGGCCGGACTGCAGCTCCTCCTGGCTGATGCCGAAGTTCATGTAGCGCTCGAGGTAGAGCGCGGTCATGTCGGCATTGGCCGGATTGTCGAACCAGGCGCGCGAGCGCAGCTTCGAGCCGGCGCCCGAGGTGGTGGTGAGGTCGTGCGAACCGTTGGTCGTCATGGCTTGCGGGTATCCCGAGAAGCGGCCGGAGCCGCGCTGAAGAAGCGCAGCAGGCTGCGATGGCGGTATGTCTGGCCCGGATCGAGGAGGACGGACGGAAAGTCGGGCCGGTTGGGCGCGTCGGGCCAGTCCTGCGGCTCCAGGCAGAAGGCGTCGGCCTGCCGGTAGGCGCGTCCGTTCTTACCCCGGACCGAGCCGTCGAGGAAGTTGCCGGAATAGAACTGGAGACCGGGCCGGTCGGTCCACAGCTCCATCACCCGGCCCGAGCGCGAATCGCGCACGCGCGCGGCGAAGGCCGGGACGTCGCGGGCGTCGTTGGCGAGCACGAAGTTGTGGTCGTAGCCGCGCGCCGGCTTGTTCAGCTGCGGATGGTCGAAGCGGATCAGCGCACCGATGGGCGCGGCCTCGCGGAAATCGAAGGGCGTGCCCTCGACGGGCTCCGGCGCGCCCTTCTTCGGGATCGCGCGCGAATCGACCGGGCTGTAGTGCTCCGCGGCGATGCGCAGCTCGTGATCGTAGACGGGCACGAGGTTCTCGCCGCCGCCGAGATTGAAGAAGGAGTGGTTGGTGAGGTTCACCACCGTCGGCATGTCCGTTTCGGCGGTGAACTCGATCTCGAGATCGAAGCCGTCGGACACGCGATAGGTGACGGCGACGTCGAGATTGCCGGGGAAGCCCTCCTCGCCGTCCGGGCTGCGGCGGCGGAACGTGACGGCGGGCGAGGCGCCCTCCTCCGTTTCCGCGATGTCCCAGACGTAGCGGTCGAAGCCGACGCCGCCGCCGTGGAGCGCGTTCGGCCCGTCGTTCGGCTCGACGCGGATGGTGCGGCCGTTCAGCATGAAGCGACCGCCCGCGATGCGGTTGGCGACGCGCCCGATCGTCGCGCCGAAGAAGTCGCGGCTCTCGATGTAGCCGGAAAGATCGTCGTGGCCGAGAACGACGTCGGCGAGCCGCCCCTCGCTGTCGGGCACGAGGAGCCGCTGCACCGCCGCGCCGTAGGAGATCAGCGACACAGCGAAGCCGTCCGCGCCGTGAAGCGTCACGCGCTCGACGGCGCGCCCGTCCGGCGCGGTGCCGAAGGGTTCGCGCGTCAGGTTCGCGGGCGCGGCGCTCATGCGGCCTCGTCGTGGAAGGCGTCCACCACGTGCCGGCGGCCGAGGGTGAAGGCGTCGCAGACGTGGATGAAGGGCGAGAAGTCGGCGTCGCTCGCATCCGTGCGGGCGAGGTCCACGAAGCGGCGATAGATGCCGCGATACTCTTCCTCCATGCCGGCCGATGGGGCTTCCGCGCCGTCGATCACGAGGCGCGTGCCGCCATGGGTCAGCTCGAAGCGCCCCTTGTCGGTCTCGGCCGAGATCGTCCAGGTCTGCGGGCCCGTCTGCCGCCAGTCGAACTCGGCCGAGACCGGCACCTCGGCCGAATCGCGGAACGAGAGGCTCGCGGCGATCGGCGCGGCGCGGTTCTCCGGGAAGAACAGGTCGGAGGAGACGAGGCGGAAGGGCCGCGGCAGGATGCGCGTCGCGATCGACAGGGCGTTGATGCCGGGATCGAAGACGCCGAGGCCGCCCGGCTCCCAGATCCATTGCTGGCCGGGATGCCATTTGCGCACGTCCTCCTTCCACTCGATCGAGACCGAGCGGATGGCGGCGTCGGCGAGGAAGGCGCGCGCCGCCTCGACCTGCGGCGCGAAGCGCGAATGCCAGGTGGCGAAGAGGACGAGCCCCTTCTCGGCCGCCATGCGCTTCAGCGCCTCCACCTCCGAGAGCGTCGCGCCCGGCGGCTTTTCCAGGATCAGGTGCTTGTTCGCCGCCAGGACGGCCGCCGCCTGCTCGAAGCGCCCCTGCGGGGGCGTGCAGAGCGAGACGGCGTCGATCTCGATGCCGGACGCCAGCATCGCCTCGACCGAATCGAAGGAGGGAAGCGTGTCGTGGGCGGCGTTGCGGCTGGCCACCGCGACGAGCTCGACGCCCTCCACGGCGTCCAGCGCCGGCAGGTGCTGGTCGCGCGCGATCTTGCCGAGGCCGACGAGACCGATGCGGATGGGTCCACCGGCGGGCATCGCGGCCATCCTCAGAGCGCCTTGACGGCGACGGGCCGCTCGGCGGCGCGGGCGAGGCGGTTGCGCAAGGGGAGTCGGAAGGGCGCGGCCTCGATCTCGAAGACGTCACCGTCCTGCGTCTTCAGGCCGTCGGTGACAGACAGCGTCGCGGTGCCGAAGAAGTGGACGTGGAGGTCGCCGGGGCGGCAGAAAAGATCGTACTTGAAGTGGTGGTACTCGAGATTGGCGATCGAGTGGCTCATGTTCGCCTCGCCCGACAGGAAGGGCTTCTCGAACACGATCTCGGATCCGCGTCGCACGCGCGACATGCCCTCGACGTGGGCCGGCAGCTCGCCGACGAAGAGCTCGGGCCCGAGCGAGGCCTGGCGAAGCTTGGAATGGGCGAGCCAGAGATAGTTGCCGCGCTCGGTGACGTGGTCGGAGAACTCGTTGGCGAGGCAGAAGCCGAGGCGATAGGGCGTTCCGTCCTCGCCGATGAGGTAGATGCCGGCGAGCTCCGGCTCCTCGCCGCCGTCGAGCGCGAAGGAGGGCGAGACGAGGTCGTCGCCCGGGCCGACCAGCGTCGAGCCGTCGCCCTTGTAGAACCATTCGGGCTGGACGCCGATCTGCCCGGCCGCGGGCTTGCCGCCTTCGAGGCCCATGCGGAACATCTTCATCGAATCGGTGACGTGCTCGCCGGCCGCCGACTTGTGCATCTTGTCGCGCCCATCGGCCGAGCCGAGATGGGTGAGGCCGGTGCCCGCGACGATGAAGTGGGCGGGGTCGGGATGATGCACGGGCACGGCGATCCGGCCGGCCTCCAGCGCGGCGACGAGGTCGACCGCCTCGCCGAGTCCGGCCTCGCGCACGACCGCCGCGAGCGAGGTGCCGGCGGAGGCGGCGCGCTTGGCGAGATCCAGGACCGAGGAGGCGCCGGTCACGAGGCGGGCGTCGAGCCCGTCGCCTTCGATCACTGCCACCGCGTTCACGGCACCGCCGCGCTCCGACTTCAACTGCACGAGACGCAAGAGACCGTCCTCAAACCGATTGAACATGCGGGCGGGCGGCGAACCGCGGCGCAACCAACGCCGGCATCCAGGCCTCCCATGCCTTCAGGTATGACTAATGCGGATCGACCGGCAAAATCAAGCGGCCTTGCCGAACGCCCGCGCGCTTTTGCGGCGCAACGTAAACATCAACCATCGCAAGTGTTTCGAGGTGCGTCGCGGAATTTTCTACCAGATCTTGCCCGGACTTAGGGTCATCTCGGCAATGCAGCATCGATTCAGCTCCGCGACAGCCACTTGCCAATGGTATTACAATATGTCTAATTCTGCGCCGGGTTCGAACCCAGGGATCTCGCTTCACCTTTCGGGAGGAAACTGATGAAGCTTCGTCGTCTGGCCGTGCTTTCGGCCGCCTTCGCCACCCTTGCCGCCACCACCGTCGCCGCCAGCGCGATCACGGTCGGCTTCTCGCAGATCGGCTCCGAATCGGGCTGGCGCGCCGCCGAGACCACGGTCACCCGCCAGGAGGCGGAGAAGCGCGGCATCGACCTGAAGTTCGCCGACGCCCAGCAGAAGCAGGAAAACCAGATCAAGGCGATCCGGTCCTTCATCGCGCAGGGCATCGACGCCATCCTCGTCGCGCCGGTCGTCGCCACCGGCTGGGACGCCGTTCTGGAAGAGGCCAAGGACGCCGACATCCCGGTGATCCTGCTCGACCGCACGGTTGATTCGGACAAGAGCCTGTACCTGACCGCCGTCACCTCCGACCTCGTCCACGAGGGCAAGGTCGCGGGCGAATGGCTCGCCAAGGACGTCGGCACCAATCCGTGCAACGTCGTCGAGCTGCAGGGCACCACCGGTTCCTCGCCGGCCATCGACCGCAAGAAGGGCTTCGAGGAAGGAATCGCCGGCCACGACAACATCAAGATCACGCGCTCGCAGACCGGCGACTTCACCCGCACCAAGGGCAAGGAAGTCATGGAAAGCTTCCTGCGCGCCGAGGACGGCGGCAAGAACATCTGCGCGGTCTACGCTCACAACGACGACATGGCGGTGGGCGCCATCCAGGCCATCAAGGAAGCCGGCCTGAAGCCGGGCACGGACATCAAGGTCGTTTCGATCGACGCGGTGCCGGACATCTTCCTCGCCATGGAAGCGGGCGAGGCCAACGCCACCGTCGAGCTGACGCCGAACATGGCCGGCCCCGCCTTCGACGCGCTCAAGGCCTACCTCGACAGCGGCACCGAGCCGCCGAAGTGGATCCAGACCGAGTCGAAGCTCTACACGCAGTCCGACGACCCCAAGGCCGTCTACGAGGCCAAGAAGGACCTCGGCTACTGATCGCAGCCACCGCGATCCTCTAGCCGAACGGCGGGGTGCCGCGCTCCCTTGCGGCGCCCCGCTGCCCGTCCCGCACCGACAGTCTTCGGAGAACCGTGTCATGACCGGCGCCGCTCCGCCGCCCCTGCCCGCCGGAGCTCCGCTCCTCGAGGCCACGGGCATTTCCAAAGCGTTCTTCGGGGTCGCCGCCCTCACCGACGTCGACGTCCGGATCGAGCGCGGCGAGGTCATGGCCTTGCTCGGCGAGAACGGCGCGGGCAAGTCGACGCTCGTCAAGATCCTGACCGGCGCCTATCGCCTGGACGCCGGCTCGATCCGCCTCGAAGGCGCGCCCATCGAGCCGCGCAGCGTCGCGGACGCGCAAGGCCTCGGCATCGGCACCGTCTACCAGGAGGTCAACCTCCTGCCGAACCTGTCGGTCGCCGAGAACCTTTATCTCGGCCGCCAGCCGCGCACCCGCCTCGGCTTCCTCGACGGGCGGCGCATGCAGCGCGACGCCCGCGCGCTCCTCGCCCGCTACGGCCTCGCCATCGATCCGGGCTCGCTTCTAGGCACCTATTCCGTCGCGGTCCAGCAGATCGTCGCCATCGCCCGTGCCGTCGACCTGTCCGGCAAGATCCTCGTTCTCGACGAGCCGACCGCCAGCCTCGACGCGCGCGAGACCGCGATGCTCTTCGACGTCGTGCGCCAGCTGAAGCGCGAGGGTCTGGGCATCGTCATCATCACCCACTTCCTCGACCAGGTCTTCGCGATCGCCGACCGCGTGACGGTTCTGCGCAACGGCCGTCTCGTCGGCTCCAAGCCGATCACCGAGCTCGACCGCCTGTCGCTCATCACCATGATGCTCGGGCGCGAGCTGAAGGAGGAAACGCTCGGGCGCAGCGGCGGCGAGGCGGCAATCTCGTCCAAGCCGCTGGTGTCCTTCCGCAACTACGGCAAGCGGGGCTCGATCGAGCCCTTCGACCTCGACATCGGCCGCGGCGAGGTCGTCGGCATCGCCGGCCTTCTCGGGTCCGGCCGCACCGAGACCGCCCGCCTCGCCTTCGGCGCGGACAAGCCGGATTCGGGCACGCTCACGGTCGAGGGCGAAGCCGTCAGCGTCACCTCGCCCGAGACCGCCGTCGCCCAGGGCTTCGCCTTCTGCCCGGAGGAGCGCAAGATCGACGGCATTGTCGCCGACCTGTCGGTGCGCGAGAACATCATCCTCGCCCTCCAGGCGCGGCGGGGCTGGATGAAGCCCCTGCCCCGCGCCGAGCAGATCGCCATCGCCGACCGCTACATCAAGGCGCTCGACATCCGCACCGCCCACCGCGACCTGCCGATCAAGTTCCTGTCCGGCGGCAACCAGCAGAAGGCGATCCTCGCCCGCTGGCTCGCCACCGATCCGCGCTTCCTGATCCTCGACGAGCCGACGCGCGGCATCGACGTCGGCGCCCATGCCGAGATCATCCGCCTCATCGAGGACCTGCGCGCCCGCGGCCTGTCGCTGCTCGTCGTCTCCTCCGAGCTGGAAGAGCTCGTCGCCTACGCCTCGCGCGTCGTGGTGCTGGCCGACCACCGCCACGTCGCCGAGCTGTCGGGCGAGGCGATGAACCCCTCCGCCATCATGGCCGCCATCGCCCGGCCGCACGGTTCGGCGGAGCCCGCGACCAGGGAGGTGGCCGCCTGATGCCCGACATGATCCTCGCCCGGCTGAAGCGCCTCGCCCCGCAGCTGATCGCCCTCGCCCTGGTTCTGGCGGCGAACGGCCTCGTGTCGCCGAACTTCTTCGATCTCACCTGGTCCAACGGCCGGCTCTACGGCTCGCTGATCGACGTCCTCAACCGCGGCGCGCCGGTGGCGCTCCTGGCCATCGGCATGACGCTCGTCATCGCCACCAAGGGCATCGACCTGTCCGTCGGCGCCACCATGGCGATCTGCGGCGCGGTCGCGGCCTCGCTCGTCGCGGAAGGCCAGCCGCTCGCCGTCGCGCTGATCGCCGCGCTCGGCGTCGGTCTCCTGTGCGGGCTGTGGAACGGCTTTCTCGTCGCCATTCTCCAGCTCCAGCCGATCGTCGCGACCTTGATCCTGATGGTGGCCGGGCGCGGCATCGCCCAGCTCGTCACGGAAGGCGTGATCCTCACCTTCAACGATCCCGGCTTCGCCTTCCTCGGCTCCGGCAACCTCCTCGGCCTGCCGACGCCGGTGATCCTCTGGCTCGCCATGGCCGTGATCGTCGGCGTGATCGTCCGCCGCTCGGCGCTCGGCCTCCTCGTCGAGGCGATCGGCGTCAACCGCCGGGCGAGCGCGCTCGCCGGCGTCAAGACGCGCTTCCTGGTGATCTCCGTCTATCTCGTTTCGGGCCTCTGCGCGGCCGTCGCCGGCATCATCGTCACCGCCGACATCCGCGGCGCCGACGCCAACAATGCCGGGCTCTGGCTCGAACTCGACGCGATCCTCGCCGTCGTCGTCGGCGGCACCTCGCTGCTGGGCGGCCGCTTCTCGATCCTGGCGTCCCTCATCGGCGCGATGATCATCCAGTCGATCAACACCGGCATCCTGCTCGCGGGCTTCCCGCCGGAGTTCAACCTCATCATCAAGGCCGGCATCATCGTCGCGATCCTGGCCCTGCAGTCGCCGGCGCTCGGCAGCCTCTGGACCTATCTGCGCCCGGCGCCGCGCGGCCCGGCGCCGGCCGCCCCGGACAAGAAGGAGCTCGTCGCCCGATGAGGATCGACACGCGCAACCTGCCTTTCCTCGCGACGCTCGCCATCTTCGTCGTCGCCTACGCGCTCTGCGTCTCGCAGTTCCCGGCGATGCTCTCGACGCGCGTGGCGATGAACCTCCTCACCGACAACGCCTTTCTCGGCATCGCCGCGGTCGGCATGACCTTCGTCATCCTGTCGGGCGGGATCGACCTGTCGATCGGCTCGGTGATCGCCTTCACCAGCGTCTTCACCGCCGTCACCGTCGGCGCGGGCCTCCACCCGGCAATCGTCCTTCTTCTCGTCCTCGTCCTCACCACCGCCTTCGGCGCGGCGATGGGCGGCATGATCCACCTCCTCAAGATGCCGCCCTTCGTGGTGACGCTGGCCGGCATGTTCCTCGCGCGCGGCGCGGCCTTTCTGATCTCGACGCAGTCCGTGCCGCTCTCGCATCCCTTCATCGACGCGCTCTCGTCCTTCTACTTCCGCCTGCCCGGCGGCGGGCGGCTCACCAGCATCGCCATGCTGATGATCGCCGTCTTCGTGGTCGGGACGATCGTGGCGCGCCGCACGCGCTTCGGCGCCAACATCTACGCGCTCGGCGGCAATCCCCAGTCGGCCGAGCTGATGGGCGTGCCGATCGGGCGCACGACGGTCGCGATCTACGCGACCTCCGGCTTCCTCGCGGGCCTGTCGGGCATCGTCTACACGCTCTACACCTCGGCCGGCTATTCGCTGGCGACGGTGGGCGTCGAGCTCGACGCGATCGCCGCGGTGGTGATCGGCGGCACGCTGCTCACCGGCGGCGCCGGGCTCGTCGCCGGCACCTTCATCGGCATCCTGATCCAGGGCCTGATCCAGACCTACATCGTGTTCGACGGGACGCTCTCGTCCTGGTGGACGAAGATCGCCATCGGCGTCCTCCTCTTCCTCTTCATCGCGCTCCAGCGCACCATCCTCTGGTCGACGGAGCGTGGGCAGGCATCACGCAGGACCGCAGCCATGGGAGCCACCTGACACGATGGGTCTTCTCGAACGCGCGATGGAAGGCGGGCGCCTGCGCACCAGCCACGCCCAGGTCGTCGGCCAGCTCGGCCGCGACATCGTCTCGGGCGTTCTGCCGGAAGGCTCGATCCTGCCCGGCGACAGCGACCTGTCGGCCCGCTTCGGCGTGTCGCGGACCGTTCTGCGCGAAGCGATGAAGACCCTGGCCGCCAAGCAGCTGGTGGAGCCCAAGGCCAAGGTCGGGACCCGCGTCCTCGACCGCTCGGCCTGGAATCTCTTCGACGCCGACGTCCTGTCCTGGCGCTTCGAGACCGGGGTGGACGCCGCCTTCGTCGCCGACCTCGCCGAGATCCGCATGGCGCTGGAGCCGGCGGCGGCGGGCCTCGCCGCCCGGCGCGCGACGACGGAGGAGATCCTGCGCCTCTACGAGATCGCCGGGCGCATGAACGACCTCACCCACACGCCGCACTCGATCGCCAAGGTGGACCTCGAATTCCACCACGCCGTCCTGAAGGCGGCGAAGAACCCGTTCATGTCCTCGATCGGCAGCCTGATCGAGGCCGCGCTCGCCATCTCCTTCACCCTGTCCTCGCCGGTGACCAATCCCGGCCAGATCGACGAGCTCGCGCGCAACCACCTGCGCATCGCACAGGCGATCGCCGCGCGCGACGAGGAAAAGGCCCAGGCCGCCATGCGCGCCGTGATCGCCACCGGCGCCGACCGCGCGAGCGGCGCGCTGGCGCGGCAGGAGGAAGAGGCGTAAGGGCGGCCGGCACGCACCCTATCTCTGGCGACGTTCTTCCGGTCGTCATTCGAGTTTTCGGGCGCGACTCGAGAGCGCCAGCGCCCTTGCCCGCCCTAGCCCTCCTGACCACGTCGTCTTCTCGGACTTGACCCGGGATGACGACGTGGCGGAGATTGCGGGTGACGCAAGTGGACCGGTCGCAGACGTGAAAGAGAGTGGCGGGCGATTCAATCACTCGGCACCGCCTTCCTTGCCTCCGCAGCCTCCGCTCCCTTTACTCCGCCGCGATCGCCTGAGCCGGCGCAGCTCCCTCCCCGTCCAGCGCGAAGACGTCGCCGGGCGCGAAGTGCAGCACCACCGTCTCCCCGGGCGCGGGCGGGGGCGCGGCGGGGGAGTTGAAGACGTCGGCGAGGAGCGTGCCGCCGGGTGTCGCGACGCGCAGGCGCACCACCGAGCCGAGGAACTCGGCCGCCTCGACCGTCCCGCGGATCGCGTTGATCCGTCCCTCGCCCGCGTCGAGCTTCAGGGCTTCCGGCCGGAAGGCCAGCGTCACCGGCCGCCGGCCGGAGCCGGCCACGGGCTCGGCCAGCGTCACCGGCTGGCCGGCGACGGTGACCGTCGAGCCGGCGCCCTCCGCCTCAGCCTCGACGAGGCTGAGGGTTCCGACGAAGCCGGCGACGAAGCGGGTGCGCGGGCGGTTGTAGATCTCGTGCGGCGTGCCGCACTGCTCGATGCGGCCCTCGCTCATCACCACGATGCGGTCGGAGATCGAGAGCGCCTCCTCCTGGTCGTGGGTGACGAAGATGGTGGTGATGCCGAGCTCGCGCTGAAGCGCGCGGATCTCGGTGCGCAGCGAAACGCGGATCTTGGCGTCGAGCGCCGAGAGCGGCTCGTCGAGGAGCAGGACCCGGGGAGACGGAGCCAGCGCGCGGGCGAGCGCCACGCGCTGCTGCTGGCCGCCGGAGAGCTGGTAGGGATAGCGGTCCTTGAGATGGGCGAGCTTGATCAGCCCGAGCATCTCGTCGACGCGCTTCGCCCGCTCGGCGGCCGGGCGCCCCGCGACCTTGAGGCCGAAGGCGACGTTGTCGCCGACGCTCATGTTGGGGAAGAGGGCGTAGGCCTGGAACACCATGCCGATGCGCCGGGCGTTGGGCGGGCGGTGCGTGACGTCCTCGCCGTCGATGACGATGCGCCCGGCGCTGGGCTGCTCGAAACCCGCCACCATGCGCAGCATCGTCGTCTTGCCGCAGCCGGAGGGCCCGAGGAACGAGATGAACTCGCCGCGGCGCACGGCGAGGTCGAAGCCGCGCACCACGGTGTTGCCGCCGAAGCTCTTCGAAACGCCGGATATGTCGAGGAAGCTCATGGAATGGCCTTTCGGCGAACGCGCAAAGGAGCGGCGGCGGAGCCGGGGGCGCGGCCGCCGAGAAGCTGGAGCAGCCCCATGCAGCCCCAGGTCGCGGCGAAGGCGACGACGGCGAGCGCCGCCGGCTCGTAGGCCCGGTTCTGCCCGATGAGGGCGAGATAGGGACCGAAGGCCGGCCGGTTGAGGAGGCTGGCGATGACGAAGTCGCCGATCACGATGGCGAAGGACAGGAAGGCGCCCGACAGGACCGCAGCGCGCACGTTCGGCAGGATCACCTGGAAGAGGATAGTGCGGCGCTTGGCGCCGAGGCTCTCGGCGGCCTCCGTCAGGGTGCGGATGTCGATGGCGCCCATGCCGGTGTCGACCGCCCGGTACATGTAGGGCAGCGAGAGGACGACGTAGCCGAAGACGAGAAGGAGGTTGGTGCCCCAGGCCGAGCCGGTGAAGGGCAGCCAGGAGGAGGAGTTGTAGAGCCTGAGATAGCCGAAGACGAGGACGATCGCCGGGATGACGAGCGGCAGGAGCGTGACGAACTCGATCAGCGCGCGAAGCCTCGGAAAGCGCAGCCGCACCCAGTAAGCGGTCGGCACGACGAGGAGCGCCCCGAGAACGATCGTCGCGAGCGCCGCCAGGACCGAAAAGCCGAAGGTCTGGCGGAAGGCGGGATCGGCGAAGACGACGCGATAGGCCTCGAAGCTCCAGGTGCCGCGCAGCATGGAGAGCGAGAACTCGAAGGTCGCGATCAGCGGCAGCACGAAGTAGAGCGCCGCCAGGCCGACGACGATCCAGGGACCGAGACGCGCGCCGCTCATCGCTGCCACCGCTCGGCGCGGGCGCGAAGCCAGAGATAGAAAAGATTGGACAGTCCGGTGATGACGATCATGCCGAAGGCGAGCGCGAAGCCGAGCTGGGGGTTGTAGAGGACGTCGCCGCGAATCTGCGAGTAGAGGAGGATCGGCACGATGTTCAGCGTCGATCCCGTCAGGGCGAAGGCGGTGGCCACCGCTCCGAAGGCGTTGGCGAAGAGGAGCAGGAAGCAGCCGAGGAGGCTGGGGGCCAGCACCGGCAGCGCGATCATCCGCCAGTACTGCCAGGACGAGGCGCCGAGGATCGCCGAGGCCTCGCGCCATTCCGTCTTCAGCCCGTCGAGGGCGGGCGCGATGATGAGGACCATCAGCGGGATCTGGAAGTAGAGATAGGTGATCGTCAGCCCCCAGAAGGACAGGAGGTTGAAGCCCATCCGGTAGATCGAGACGCCGAAGGTCTCGTTGAGGAAGACGGTGACGAGGCCGACGCGCCCCAGCGTCGCGATGAAGGCGAAGGCGAGCGGAATCCCGGCGAAGTTCGAGGCGACGCCGGAAAAGGTGGTCACCGCCGGCCGCAGCCAGGGCGGCAGCTTCCCGTGGACGATGGCGTAGGCGAGAAAGAAGCCGATCACCGCGCCGAGAAGGGCGGAGGCCGCGCTGACGCGGATCGAGATCCAGTAGGCCGCCATGATCTGCGGCGTGAACAGGCCGCGGATGTTGTCGAGCGTGAAGCCGCCCTCGGGCGTCTGGAAGGCGCCGACCACGAGATGGGCCGTCGGCCCGATCAGGAAGAGCAGCGCGAAGAGGAAGAAGGGAACGAGGCCGATCCAGGCGAGCGGCAGCCGGCGTCGAGGCGCGGCGGGCTGGATGGCGGCGAGGCCGGCGGCGGGGCTCGCGGTGCTCATGCGGTGTCCTCGGGCTCGATGCGGCCGCGGTCTCGGAAGACGAGAAGCGGGGCGCGTGCGTCGCGCCCCGCCCTGACGCTCGTTACTGGATGTTGGCGCCGACCACCGTGTCCCACTTGGCGGCGACCGCGGCCTTGGCGGCGTTCTGATCGTCGAGGCTCGGGAAGATCGCCTTCTCGTAGGCCGCAGCGTCCGGCAGGCGGTCGAGGAGGTCCTGCGGGATCTTGCCGGCCTTGGACATGGCGTTGAAGCGGATCGGGTGGCAGTAGCCCTTCAGCCAGGCGAGCTGGCCCTCGTCCGAGTAGAGGTACTCCATCCAGAGCTTGGCGGCGTTCGGATGCGGCGCGTAGGCGCTGATCGCCTGGACGTAGACGCCGGCGACGACACCCGACTGCGGGATCACGACCTCGACCGGCGGGTTGCCCTTGAGGTTGTCGCGCACGGCGAGGAGATTGTAGTCCCAGTTGAGGACCACCGGCGTCGTGCCTTGCGCGATCGGGGCGGCCTCGCCGTCGACCGGCACGAAGTTGCCGCTGTCGTTGAGCTTCTTGAAGAATTCGAGGCCGGCATCGGCCGCCGCCTCGCCGCCCGCCGCGCCCGTGGAGATGCCGGCCGCGTAGACCGCCATCAGGGCGTTGGCGGCCGAGCGCGGATCGCCGGCGAGCGCCACCGAATTGGCATAGGTGTCGGTGAGGAGGTCGGAGAAGTCCTTCGGGACTTCCTTGACGACGTCGGTGTTCACGCCGATCGCCAGGACGCCGTAATAGTCGCCGTACCAGTGACCGTCGGCATCCTTGGCCTCGGCCGGGATCTCGTCCCAGGTCGAGACCTTGTAGGGCATCAGCAGGCCTTCGGCCTTGGCGGAGGGGCCGAAGGACAGGCCGACGTCGATGACGTCGGGAGCCTGCGGGCCGGTGTTGCCCTTGTTGGCCTTGATCGCCTCGATCTCGTCGGCGGAGGACGCGTTCGGGTTCAGCTCGTTGACGGTGATGCCGTACTTCGCCTTGAAGCCCGAGATCACCTCGCCATAGTTGCACCAGTCGTGCGGGAGCGCGATCGTGGTGAGCTGCCCTTCCGCCTTGGCGGCGGCGACGAGCTGGTCCATCGAGGCGGCGTCCTGCGCGAGCGCGCCGGTGGAGAGCGAGAGCAGCGCGGCGAGCGCGACGCCGCGGTTCATGGTGGTCTTGATCGACACGGTTCAGTTCCCCATCGGGTTCGCCGCCGGCTGACGAACCGGCTGGGCGCGGCAGCTATCATCACCCTGTGACAGTCGCGTGTCGATGTCTCACCTTGGGGAAGATGGGTGCCGAGCGAGGGGCGCGGGACGAGTTTTTCACAAGCCTCGACACGACTTCGCGCCCGGCGTGCGACCTCTGCACGCCGGGCGCGCTTTTCAGGAGATGCCGGCGGCGAGCAGCGTGTGCATGGTCAGCATGCCGACGAGGCGGCGATTCTCAACCACGGCGAGCGCGTTGACCTTGTGCCGGCTCATCAGGGCGAGCGCGGCGCTGCCGAGCATGTCGGGCGGGCAGGTCACGGGACCGGGCGTCATGATCTCGCCGGCGGTCTTGACCATGAGGTCGCTTCCCATGTGCCGGCGCAGGTCGCCGTCGGTGATGATGCCGAGAACCGCCTCCGCACCGTCGACCACGATCGCCGAGCCGACGCTGTGGCTGGTCATGGCGAGGATCACGGTGCGCATGTCCTGGTCGGGCGTCACCGCCGCGATGTGCCCCGGCCGGCGCATCAGGTCGCCGACGGATCTCAGCGAAGAGCCGAGCTTGCCGCCGGGATGGAAGCGGTGGAAGTTGGCGGGCGTGAAGTCGCGCTGGCGCAGGAGCGCGACCGCGATGACGTCGCCGAGCGCCAGCTGGAGCAGCGTCGAGGTGGTGGGCGCGAGGCCGTGCGGGCAGGCCTCGGCGGCCTTGGGCAGGATCAGCGGCACGTCGGCCGCCTTGCCGAGGGTCGAATCGGCCCGGCTCGTCACCGCGATCAGGGGAACGCCGTAGCGCTTGGCATAGCTGATGACGTCGCCGAGCTCGCGCGATTCGCCCGACCAGGACAGCGCCAGGACGACGTCGTCCTTGGTCACCATGCCCAGATCCCCGTGGCTCGCCTCGGCCGGGTGCAGGAAGAAGCTCGGCGTGCCGGTCGAGGTCAGCGTCGCAGCGATCTTGCGCCCGACATGACCGCTCTTGCCCATGCCCGAGACGATGAGGCGCCCCTTGGAGGCGATCACCAGCTCGACCACCCGCTCCAGCGCCGGCCCGAGCTCGCCGCCCAGCGCGGCCTGGAGGCTCTGAAGGCCCGCCATCTCCACGGACAGGGTGTCGATCGCCGACGCGATCGTGGCGCTCGTCGGCTGGGCTGCGATGCCGGCCTTGGACATGAAACACTTCCGTCTGCTTGTCGCCGATGCCGGCGCGGTGGCCGGATCGGCGCGAAAGATCAGCCGCTACGCCGCAAAGGCGGCGGATTCTCGGCATGGGGGCGGTTCGTCAGCCGGCCTCGAAAAGGCGTGCGACGAGCGCCGGATCGCCGTAGGCCAGGAAGTCGGGATTGGCGAAGTCGATCGCGTCCGCCCGCCCCCGTTTGCCGTAGCCGAGGGGCGAGCCGTCGAGGCGCAACACGCCGCCGCCGGCCGCCACGAGGATCGCCTCGCCCGCGGCCGTGTCCCATTCCATCGTCCGGCCGAAGCGCGGGTAGAGATCGGCCGCCCCTTCCGCGACGAGGCCGTATTTCAGCGAGGAGCCGCGTTGGACGAAGCGCTCGACAGGCAGGCGCGCGGCGAAGGCCGAGGCGGCCTCGACGCCGTGCGAGCGGCTGGCGGCGACGACGAGGGCGGACGGCGCCCGCCGCGTCGCGATCGGCTCGGGCGCGCCGGCGACGCCGTCGGCATCGACCGCGGCGCGAAACGCCCCCTTGCCCAGCCGCCCGGCATAAAGCAGGCCGAGGGCGGGCGCGAGGATCACCCCGGCGACCGGCACCCCGTTTTCCACGAGGCCGATATTGACGGTGAACTCGCCGCTGCGCTGGCAGAACTCGCGGGTGCCGTCGAGCGGGTCGAGGAGGATGAAGCGCTCCGCGTGATCGGGCACGCGCCCCTCCGACGCGGCCTCCTCGGCCACCACCGGCACGCCCGGCGCGATCCGGGCGAGAGCCGCGACGACGACGCGCTCGCTGGCATGGTCGGCCTCCGTGACGGGCGTGTCGTCGGCCTTGCGCCGCGTCTCGAAGCCGCCGGCATAGACCCGCATGACCTCGCGCCCGCCGAGCAGCGCCGCGTCCACGAGATCCGAAAGATCGATCATGCGCCCGCCAGCCTCCCCGCGCACCACGTGCTCCATCCATCGCAGCATCCGCGACGATGCGCAAAGGGTGCGCTCGGCCGCGGCGTTCTTTGCCCCGCGGTCGGGGCTGGGCTAGAGGCTGGCATGGACATGACGCCGCCACCCCAACCAACGCCGCAGAACCGCGCTCGCACGCCGCGCAAGCTCGCCTTCGTGGCCACGGAGGACTGGTTCTTCGCTTCGCATTTCCTGCCGATGGCCCGCGCTGCCGTCGCGGACGGCTTCGAGGTGGTGGTGATCGCGCGGCGCAGCGCCGCCGCCGCGGCGATCGAGGCGCTCGGCGCGCGGGTCGTCGACCTGCCGGCCGAGCGGCGGGCGGTCGGGCCGCTCGCGCTGGGAAGCGCGGTGCGCCGGCTCGCCGCGATCCTCAGGGCCGAGCAGCCGGACATCGTCCACTGCATCGCGATCAAGAGCATCGTCACGGGCGGTCTCGCCGCGCGCCTCGCAGGCATCGAGCGGCGCATCTTCGCGCTGACGGGCCTCGGCTTCCTCGGCGCGGCGAACGATCCGGCGCGGCGCGCGGCGCGCGGCGTCCTGCGCCGGCTGGTGCGGGGCCCGCTGGAATCGCGCGCCACGCGCTACCTCCTCGAAAACCCTGATGACGCGGCCTTCCTGGGCCTCGCGGCCGGCGACCCGCGCACCGTCCTCGTCGGCGGCGCCGGCGTCGATCCGGCGCTGTTCGATCCCGAGGCTTGGCTAGAGGCGCCGCCCCTGCGCGTCGCGATCGTGTCGCGGCTCCTTTGGACGAAGGGCATCGACGTCGCCGTCGAGGCGCTGCGCATCGCGCGCGGCCGGGGCGCGGCGGTGACGCTGTCGCTGTTCGGCGAGGCCGACCCGGCCAACCCGAAAAGCGTGTCGGCGCAGGCTCTCGCCGAGTGGCGGGAGGTCGAGGGGCTGACGATCCACGGGCGAACGAGCGACGTGCCCGCCGTCTGGCGCGAGCATCACGTCTGCTGCCTGCCGTCCCGCGGCGGCGAGGGCCTGCCGCGCAGCCTTCTCGAAGGTGCCGCGGCGGGGCGCGCCATGCTGACGACGGCAGTGCCGGGCTGCGGCGCCTTCGTGCGCGACGGGCTCGACGGCTTCGTGGTGCCGCCGGGCGACGCGCAGGCGCTGGCGGAGGCGATGATCCGCCTCGCCGCCGATCCGGCGCGCGCCCGCGCGATGGGCGCCTCGGCGCGGGCGCGGGTGCTCGCGGGCTATACGGAAGCGGATGTCGGCCGGGCCTACGCGGCGCTGCTGCGCGATCTCGCGGCCGCTTGATCAGAAGCCGGCGTCGATGAGCGTCGGCGTCCCGTCCCGGAAGCGCCCGAAGCGGAAGGGCGCGGGGTCCACCACGGGATCGTCGCCCGCGACGAGGTCGGCCATCAGCCGGCCGGCGCCCGGACCGATGCCGAAGCCGTGGCCGGAGAACCCCGTCGCGACGAAGAAGCCGGGCAGCGCGTCGATGCCGGAGATCACCGGCACGGCGTCGGGCGTGACGTCGATGAGGCCGCCCCAACGCGAATGCTCGCGGGCCTGCGCGAAGGCGGCGTTCGAGGCGCGGAAGGCGTCGAAGGCTTGGCGCAGCAGCTTGCCGTCCGGCTCGGGGTCGAGCACGCGCTCGCGCTCGAAGGGCGTTTCCTCGTCGGCCGACCAACGTCGCACCGTGCGCCATTCCTCGAGGAAGCGCTTCGACACGCGCAGCTTCAGACCCTTGCGCTCGGAGCGCAGCGCCGGAAGGAAGGCGGAGAACAGGCGGAAGCTGTCCGGCACGACGTCGACGGTGGAACGGCCGCCATGGGCGACGTTGTAGCCGCCGTCGGCGCGGCGGCGAAAGGCGTAGTGGTCGCCCGCGGCCGACTGGTCCGGCCCGTTCGCGATCGGATGGGTGCGGATCACCGAGCCCAGCACCTTGAGCTGCGGCAGGTCGATGCCGGCATTGCCGCAGAAGAGCCGCGACCAGGCGCCGCCCGCCAGAACGACCGCGTTCGCCGCGATGCGCCCGCGCTCGGTGACGACGCCGGAGACGCGCCCGGCCTGCATGTCGAGCGCGCGCACGGCGCAGTTTGTCAGGAGCGTGCCGCCCTCGGCCGCGAAGGCGCGGGCGATCGCGGGGCTCGCGCGCGACGGCTCGGCCCGCCCGTCGCTCGCCGTCCAGAGCGCGCCGGCGACCGCGCCGCGAAATCCCGGCATGAGCTGGCGCACCTCGGCGGGGGCGATCAGGCGCGAGCCGATCTGGTGCCGCTCCGACTGCTCCAGCCAGGGCGCGTAAGCCTCCATCTCGGCCTTGGTCCGGCAGAGATAGAGGATGCCGCAATTGCGGAAGCCGACGTCCTCGCCGACGAGGCCGTCCATGCGCTTCCAGATGCGCAGGGACTCCTGGATCAGCGGGATCTCGCGGTGATCGCGGCCCATGGCGCGGCACCAGCCCCAGTTCCGGCTGGACTGCTCGCCCCCGACCCGGCCCTTCTCGATCAGCGCGACGGAGAGGCCCTTGCGGCGCAGAAACAGCGCCGTCGAGGTGCCGGCGATGCCCGCGCCGATCACCGCGACGTCGACGCGGGGCGGAAGCTCGCTTGCGCCCGGGGCGGGATCGACGTCGGGCGACATGGGGTTCCCCTTACAGGTTCACGCGGGTGCCGAGTTCGACGACGCGGTTCGCCGGGATCTGGAAGTAGTCGATCGCGTCGTAGGAGTGGCGGGCCATCTTGATGAAGAGCGCGCGCTGCCAGCGCGGCATCAGGTGGCTGCGGCCGGGCTTGATCGAGCGGCGGCCGACGAAGAAGGTCGTCGACATGATGTCGAACTTGATGCCCTCGCGCACGTGGATGAGAGCCTTCAGGATGTTCGGCTCCTCGAGGAAGCCGTAGCGCAGCTCCAGCGTCCAGAAGTTGTCGTCGAGGCGCGTCAGGTTCACCCGCTCGCTCTCCATCACGTAGGGCGCCGCCACCGTGCGCACGGTGAGGATGACGTTGCTCTCGTGAAGGACGCGGTTGTGCTTGAGGTTGTGGCGCAGCGCGTCCGGCACGAGCTCGGGCGTCGAGGTGAGGAACATCGCCGTGCCCGGCACGCGGGTGATCGAGGAGGAGCGCGCGACGATCCGGGCGAAGTCCGCCATGGACTCGCTGCCCTCCGTCGCGCGGCGTGTGGCGAGGCGCGTGCCGCGGATCCAGACGGCCATCAGCGTCATCACCACGCCGGCGATGAGGAGCGGCAGGTAGCCGCCGTCGAAGAGCTTCAGGAGGTTGGCCGTGAGGAAGGCCGCGTCGATCATCAGGAAGGGCGCGACGACGAGAACCGCGAGCGCCAGCCCCCAGTGCCAGCAGTAGGCGAAGACCACGATCGCCATGAGGCTGGTGACGATCATCGTGCCGGTGACGGCGATGCCGTAGGCCGAGGCGAGCGCCGAGGAGGAGCCGAAGGACAGGATCAGGAGGACGACGCCGAACATCATCAGCCAGTTGATCGTCGGCAGGTAGATCTGGCCCTGCTCCTTCTCGGAGGTGTGCTCGATCTCGAGCCGCGGCAGGAGGCCGAGCTGGATCGCCTGCTGGGTCAGGGAGAAGGCGCCGGTGATCACCGCCTGGCCCGCGATGATGGTCGCGGCGGTCGCGAGGAGGACGAGCGGCAGGCGCCCCCATTCGGGCGCCGACAGGAAGAAGAGGTTCTCGAGGACGGAGGTGTCGGAGAGCGCCAGCGCGCCCTGGCCGAGATAGTTGAGGATCAGCGAGGGGCCGACGATGAAGAGCCAGGCGAGGCGGATCGGCTTCTTGCCGAAATGGCCGAGATCGGCGTAGAGCGCCTCCGCGCCCGTGACGGCCAGGAACACCGAGCCGAGCACGGTGAAGCCGACGATGCCGTGGCTCGTCATGAACCAGAGAGCGTTCAAGGGGTTGAGGGCTTCCAGGATCGCCGGGTTCTGGCTGAGATGCCAGACGCCGATCACTGCGAGCGTGAGGAACCACGTCGTCATGATCGGGCCGAAGAAGCCCGCGACCTTGCCCGTTCCGAAGGACTGGACGGCGTAGAGGCCGATGATCAGGGCGACGGCGATCGGCACGACATAGGCGTCGAGGCCCGGCGTCGTGACCTTGAGGCCTTCGACGGCCGACAAAACGGACACGGCGGGGGTCAGGATGGCGTCGCCGTAGAAGAGGGCGGCGCCGAGGGTGCCGAGAAACAGGATGACCGCGCTCGGACGCGTGAAGGCGCGCTGGGCGAGCGCCATCAGCGCCAGCGCCCCGCCCTCGCCGTGATTGTCGGCGCGCAGGACCAGAACGACGTATTTCAGCGTCACGACGATGATCAGCGACCAGACGAGCAACGACACGATGCCGACGATCTCCGCCGACGTCGGCGCGTGCCCGACATGGAGCAGCGACTCCTTCATGGCGTAGAGCGGGCTCGTCCCGATATCGCCGTAGACGATACCGACGCTGCCCAGCATCAGGCCGAAGAGGTCGCGGCGCCCGCCGTGAGGCGAGTGGCTGTCGAGCCGGGACATGGCCGCCGAGGCCGGAGCGGTCTCGAACGTCATGATGCGGCCGCCCCGCGCGACGGGCCGGCGGAACGCGCATCGATCGCGTCAGGCGTCATGTTCAAAGGGTCGGGTTCGCTTTGGCGTGTGGCGAGGCGATCCGGATGATCCGGACCGTCGCGGCGCGACCGGGCGTCAGGGTGGAATCCACAGGACAGTCGCGCTTTTCATCAACGATGAGGTTGCGGCGCATTATAGCCCGCCATATGGCGAGTCAACGCGGCAAAAGCTCGTGACTACAAATGCATGGCTGCTGCGCGTTTCCCGCAACAATCGAGCGGGGCCTTCCGGGCAGGCCCTACTCCGCGACGATCTTGTAGCGCTCGCCGGCCCGCACGGGACGGCTGGCATCGACGTCGTTGAGGAGGCGGAACATCTCGACCTTGCGGTCGAAGCCGATCATGCGGGCAGCGAGCGTCTGCTCGGTGTCGCCCGCACCGGCGGTGACGACCCGGATGCGCAGGGGCTTCAAGGCCGCCTTGTCCGCCGCGCTGAGGATGCGGAAGGAACTCGCGACGCCCTCCGCGACGCCCGCGAGCCGCGCCTCGCCGCTCGCCGGCATGGCGGTGAGGAAGCGGTAGACCTGGCCGCCGACGCGGATCACGGTGACGTCGAAGGCGTATTCGCCGCCGCGCGCCCGCGCCGAAACGGCCTCCAGGCCGGCGATGCGGGTCTGGCGGATGGAGGCCCGGTCGAGCCCGCCGATCCAGCCGCTCGACACGTAGGTGGAGAGGCTGGTGGACGCCGGCAGGGCGACGCCGTCGAAGCGGATCGCCGTGTCGCCCGGCCCCGTCGCCAGCACCGCCTCGGCGGTGTTGTCGATCATGAAGCCGTCCGGCACGGTGAAGGCGATGCCAAGGCCCGGATGGAAGAACTGCCGGCCGCGCACGTAGCCCTCGGCGGCCGAATCGCCGAACAGCATGCCGTCGATGCCGTCGAGGAGGCGCCCGCGATCGACGCGCCCCGCCCCTTGCGAGGCGAATTCCTGCGCGTGGCGCCGGGCGAGCTCGATGCGCTGCGGGGCGGCGGGGTGCGAGGCGAGGAAGTCGAGGTTCGGATTGGTCGCCTGGAAGGCGTTGCGGAAGCTCGAATAGGAGTCCATCGCCATCAGGAAGCGGGCGGCGGCGGCGGGGTCGTAGCCGGCGCGCGCGACGTGGCGGATGCCGATCGCGTCGGCCTGGAGCTCCTGGTTGCGCGAGAAGGAGGCAAGGCTCAGGCGGTTGCGCGCCACCGCCGCGCGCCCCTCGGCGTCGCTCGACAGGACTTCGGTGACGACGCGGCTGGCCAGCTCCGCCGCCTGCTCGCGCTGCTGGCGCTCGATGCCGTGATTGGCGGCGACATGCGCCATCTCGTGGGCGATCACCGCCGCGACTTCGGCCGAATCGTTGGCGAGCGCGAGAAGGCCGCGGGTGATGTAGAGGTAGCCGCCCGGCAGCGCGAAGGCGTTGACGTTGGGCGAGTTGAGGACGGTGATCCGGTAGGCGCGGTTCGGATCGTCGGACACGGAGGCGAGCGGTCCGACGATGGCCGCCAGCGCCTGCTCGAGCTTCGGATCGGAATAGGCGCCGCCATAGGCGGCGAGGATTTTCGGGTGCTGCGAGCGCCCGATCACCGATTGCGGGTCTCCCGCCTGGATGTTCTCGAAGGTGACGGGCTGGCGGGTGGGTCCCGGCATGTAGCCGGTCTTCTGGACGTCGCCGCCGGCGAAGTCGTCGAGCCCGGCCTCGAACGTGGTGCAGGAGGCGAGAAGCGTCAGGCCCGCGCCGCAGGCAAGCGCGCGCGTGGCGCGCCACAGGGCGCGCCGACGGACCGTCTGCGAGTGTCCGCCCGCGCGCGGAAAGGATGCCATGCCCGATCGATTCCCGTTTCGTTCGAACGTCCAGCCAGTCGAAACCACGTCTTGATGCAGCCCGTCCAGTGTAAAACCCGCCAACCGACGGACAACCGCTTCCCCGTCGAGCGGTGGGGGAGGATTATGGACGGATTTCGTTGGAAATGCGTCACGTTTCGCCGCGACCGGGTCCGAGATAGCGATCGAGACGCGCATCGTTGCGCTGCGACAACAGGGTGTGCGCCGGCCCTTCCAGCGCGACGCGCCCGTTCTCGACGAAGGCGATGCGATCCGCGTGGGCCACGGCGTCCTCGGGATGGTGCGTCACCATGAGGATGGTGCGGGGCGTGCCCTCGCCCGAACCCGATACGCGCAGGTCGGCGAGGAGCGCCAGCATCTCGGCCCGCAGAGCCGGCCCGAGGGCGGCGAAGGGCTCGTCGAGGGCGAGGATCGGGCGGCGGCTGAGAAAGGCCCGGGCGAGCGCGACGCGCCCGCGCTCGCCGCCCGACAGTTCGTGCGGGCGCCGGCCGGCCTTGTCGGCCAGGCCGACCCGCTCCAGCATGTCCGCGACCTCGGCGCGTTCCGCGGCGGACAGGCGCAGCCGGGGTGTCAGGCCGAGCGCAGCGTTGCGGAAGGCGTCGAGGCCGGGAAACAGGTTGTTCTCCTGGAACACCATGGCGAGCGGCCGGTCGGCCGGCGCGATCCCGGCCATGTCCGCGCCGAACATCGCGACGCGGCCGGCGTCGAGGTCCGAGAAGCCCGCGGCCATGTCGAGGAGCGTCGACTTGCCCGCCCCGCTCGGCCCGATGATGCCGAGCCAGGTGCCGGCCGCCACCGAAAGGTCGAACACGGCCTCGAAGCCGTCGAGGCGCCGCGTCGCGCCCTCGAAGCGGATCGCCTCGCCGCTCATGCCAGGGGCCTTCGGACGCTCGGCGCCGCGCCGCGCTCGGCGAGAAGCATGAGGGCGAGGCAGACGACGCCGAGAAGCAAGGCGAGCCCCTCGCCGTCGGTGGAGCGGTAGCTGCCGAGGCGCTGGTAGAGGAGGAAGGGCAAGGTCTGGAAATCCGGGCTGCCGAAGAGGGCGATGGCGCCGAGGTCGCCGAGCGACAAGGCGAAGGCGAAGGCGAAGGCGAGCGTCAGAGGGCGGCGCGCGGCCGGCCAGTCGACGAGGCGCCAGCGCGCGAGGCCGAAGAGGCCGAGCGAGCGGGCGAGCCGGTCCTGCCCCGCATGGGCGGCGGCGAGGGCGGGCCCGACGATGCGGGTGACGAAGGGAACGGACATGGCCGCGTTGGTCGCGACGACGACGTAAGGGGCGGCGGCGTAGACGTCCGTCACCTGCCGCAGGACGAGGAACCAGCCGGCGCCGACCACCACCGGGGGCACGACGAGAACGAGGCTCGGGCCGATCTCGAACGCCGAGCCCGGCCGCTCGCGCCCGGCGGCAAGAAGCGCGAGCGAGAGAAGAACGGCGAGGCTCGCCGCGCACAGGCCGACAACAAGGCTCGTCAGCGTGGCGCGGTGAACCGCAGGATTGGCGAGAAGCGGTCCAAGATCGGAGCCGAGGCCGCCCAGAAGAATCGCGGCGAAGGGGGCGCCGACGAAGAGGAGGCCGAGGAAAAGAACCGCGGTGTCCGCGGCGGAGGCCAGCCGGCTCGGCCGGTCGTAGCGGCGGGGCGCGGCGCCGAGCGTGAAACCGCCGGCCTCGCGCCCGGGCAAGCGCGACAGGGCGAGAAGCACGAGCGCCGTCAGCGAAACCTGGACGAGGCAGAGCGCGACGGCGTTCCCGGCCGCGAAATCGAGCGACAGCGCCTTATAGATCGCAACCTGCAGCGTCGAGGCCGCCGGCCCGCCGCCGAGAACAAGAACGAGGGTGAAGCTCGTCGCGCAGAGCATGAAGACGAGGCCGAAGGCGCCGGGCAGAACGGCGCGAAGCGCCGGCGCCTCGACGATCCGAAAGGTGGCGAGCCGGCCGAGACCGAGTTGGCCGGCGAGCTTCCAGCGCTCGGCCGGCACACCGTCGAGCGCGCCGACCACCATGCGCGCGACGAGCGGCAGGTTGAAGAAGGCGTGGGCGAGAAGGATGCCGGCGAGTCCGTAGACGTTGATCCGGGCCAAGCCGAGCGCTGCGAGGGCGTCGGAGACGAGGCCGTTGAAGCCCCAGACCGCGACGATGCCGAGCGCGCCGACGAGAACCGGCAGGACCTGCGGCAGGAGAAGCAGGCGCAGAACGAGCGCCCTGCCCGCAAAG
Organism: Antarcticirhabdus aurantiaca; assembly: GCF_009765365.1. Lineage (GTDB taxonomy): Bacteria > Pseudomonadota > Alphaproteobacteria > Rhizobiales > Rhizobiaceae > Antarcticirhabdus > Antarcticirhabdus aurantiaca. Next base: position 218,710 of record NZ_VTOM01000005.1, on the reverse strand, counting down.
CGCGTCCGGTGAAGCGCGAGGCCGAGCGGCACGCCGCCCGCGACCGACAGGAGCGCCGAGAGGCCCGCCTGCAGGAGCGTGAAGCCGGTGACGGCGCGCAGATACGGATCGGCGAGGACGGCGAGGGGGTCCGGCACCGCATCCGAGGTGAGGAGCAGCACGAGGAACGCGCCGCCGAGAAGACCAGCCAGAAGGAGGCTCGCGGCGAGCCCGAGGCCGAGCCGGACGTGCCGGTCGCGCGCCTCGGCCCCGCCGGCCGCGCCTCGTCGCACGGTGCCCGCCGGGCTCAGCGCCCGATCGCCGCCAGCCATTCGGCGGTCCAGGCTTCGCGGTTGGCCGCCACCGTTTCGGGATCGATGGCAAGCGGCTTCTCGACCTTCGGCAGGGCGGCGAAGGCCTCCGGCAGCGGCGCGGCGTCCGCGATCACGGGATAGGCCCAGTTCGTCGTCGGGATGACGTTCTGGAACTCGGGCGTCAGGATGAAGGCGAGGAAGCGCGCCGCCAGTTCCGGGTTCTTCGAGCCCGTCAGGCGGCCGGCGACCTCGACCTGGACGTACTGGCCTTCTGCGAAGGCCGCGGCCTTGTAGCGGTCCGTTCCCTCCTCGATGACGTGGTAGGCCTCCGACGTCGTGTAGGACAGGACGAGCGGCACCTCGCCCTTGGTGAAGAGGTTGTAGCTCTCGCTCCAGCCGGGCGTGACGGTGAGGATGCGGTTCGAGAGCTGCTTCCACTTGGCCGCGGCCTCGTCGCCGTAGACGGCCTTCATCCACAGCATGAGGCCGAGGCCCGGCGTCGAGGAGCGCGGGTCCTGGATCGCGATCTTCTGCGACGGGTCGCCGTTGACGAGGTCGTCGAAGCTCGTCGGCACCGCCGCGCCGCTTTGGGTGTCCACCATCACCGCGAGGTAGCTGTAGTCGAAGGGCACGAAGGTATCGTCGCGGAAATTCCCGGGCACGACGGTCTTCGAGACGTCGACGCCGCTCGGCGCGAACAGGCCGCTCGCCTTCATCTCCGGCACCATGTCGGTGGTCATGCCGAGCGCGAGGTCGGCCGGCGAGGTCGCGCCCTCCAGCCTCAGGCGGTTGAGGATGGCGACGCCATCGGCGAGCCCCACGAAGTTGAGGTCGCAGGCGCAGGTTTCCTCGAAGGCCGCCTCGATCTTCGGCCCCGGCCCCCATTCGGCGGCGAAGCTGTCATAGGTGTAGACGGTGAGAACCGGCTTCTCCTGCGCCGCGGCCGGGGCGGCGAGGCCGAACACGGCCGCGAGAAGCGGCAGGAGGGGTGAACGGGACATGCGCATGGGATAGGCGCCTTTTCTTCTCGGTTGATCGAAAAGACGGCGCGATGCGCGAGGACCGACAGGCATCCCGCGAAAGCTCTCCATCCCTCCGCCGGTGCGAGCCGGATCAGGTTCGTCGGGTTTGCCGGTGCGACCGGCCTCTCAGCCCCTTGGCGAAGGGCACCCCGTGTGAGCGGGACGCAACCTAGAGGCCGAGGCTCCCCCGCGCAAGAGCGTGCGAGCCGAACATGCAGGAGGCGGACGCCAGCACGATCGAGGCGAGAAGCATCGCTTGCCTGATTGTCTACCGAGCCGGCATTCTGCTCAATCTTTGTTCATCAGCACACGCCAAGATGGTCGCGTCGGGTGGACAGTCGCGGTCCCGACGAGGGGAACCACGACCATGAAGATCTCGCATTCCCTCGGCGTCTTCGGCGTCGTCGTCGCTTCGGGCGTCGCCGTAGCCGTCGGCACCCAGGGGCTCGCCTTCGAGAAGCTGCGGGTGAACGGGCCGGCCTACGGCGCGATCATCGCCGGAAAGGACGCGATCGCCGATGCCGCGCCGCCGCCGCTCTACCTCGTGGAAGCCTATGCGACGATGCTGGAGACGCTTGCCGAGCCGAGCGACTCCGCGGGCAACCTAGACAAGCTCGCGACGCTGAAGCGCGGCTACGACGAGCGCCTCGACCATTGGCGGCGCTCCGACCTGCCGGCCGACCTGATGAACGCGCTGGAGACCGGCATCGCGTCGACCGGGGACGCCTTCTGGTCGGATCTCGACGACGAGATGGCGCCGCGCTGGCGGACCGGCGACGCCGCGGGCGCCGCAGCCGCTCTGCCCGCGCTCCGGGCGCGGTTCCGCGCGCATGACGAGGCCGTCCGCGACTTCGTCGCGCGCGCCGGCGCCTATCTGGAGAGCCGGGAGGCCACGGCCGCGGCGCAGACGCGGCTCTACACCACCCTTTGCATCGCCGCCGCCTTCGGCGCCCTGGCGATCCTCGCGCTCGGCCTGGCTTGGTTCCATCGCCGCGCGGTGCGGCCTCTGGGCGCCTCGGCTCGGCAGATGGAACGGCTCGCCGAGGGCGACTTCCGGGAGGCGGTGGGCGGCCTTGGCCGGCGCGACGAGATCGGCGAGCTCGCCCGCGCCATGGAGCGGATGCGCCGGACGATCTCGGACACGCTCGGCATCATCACCGCCTCGTCGGAGCAGGTGTCGGGCGGGGCCGGACAGGCCTCCGCGACGACCGCACAGCTCTCCTCCGGCGCGAGCGAGCAGGCGGCGGCCTCCGAGCAGGCGAGCGCCGCCATGGAGGAGATGACCGCCAACATCCGCCAGAACGCCGACAACGCCGCCCAGACCGAAACCATCGCGCAGGCCGCCAGCAACGGCGCCCGCCGGTCCGGCGAGGCGGTTGGCCAGGCCGTGGAAGCGATGCGTGCCATCGCCGAGAAGATCGCGGTGGTGCAGGAGATCGCCCGCCAGACCGATCTCCTCGCCCTCAACGCGGCGATCGAGGCGGCGCGCGCCGGTTCCTACGGCAAGGGCTTTGCCGTCGTCGCCTTGGAGGTGAGGAAGCTCGCCGAGCGCTCGCAGGCCGCGGCGGCCGAGATCGGCGAGCTGTCGACCTCGACGCTGAGGGCGTCGGAAGAGGCCGGGGGCACGCTGACGGCGCTGCTGCCGGACATCGCCCGGACGGCGGATCTGATCTCCGAGATCTCGGCGGCCTGCCGCGAGCAGACGATCGGCATCGAGCAGATCAACCAGGCCATCCAGCAGCTCGATCAGGTCACGCAGCAGAACGCCGGGGCTGCCGGCGAAATGTCCGCGACGTCCGAGCAACTGGCCGCCGAGGCCGGCCGCCTCAGCGCGCAGGCCGCAGCCTTCCGCCTGGCAGAGAGCGCGGAGTCCCCGGTGCGTCCGGTGCCGGTCTGGGCACAGGCGGTCTCGCCCGCCCCGACGCCGACGGCCAAGAGGCGACCCGCGGCGGCCTTACGTCTGCGACGCAGCGCCTGAAGCGCGTCCGCGGGCGACGCCCTTGTTGGGGGCCGCCCGCCCCCGGCGCGAAACGAGGATCTCGGCCAGCGTCACGGGTTTGAAGCCCTGCGCGTCGACGCCGACGTCGTACTGGCGCGGCTGGGGCGTGAGCTTGCCGTGGGAATGGCCGTGGAGGTCGAGCGAGCCCTTGCCCATCGCGTTCCAGGTGCGGAAGGCGTAGTGGCACAGGATCAGGCGGCGCCCGTCCAGGTCGATCTCGCGATAGGCCGAGACGCTCCGCCAGCCGGACAGCGCCAGGGTCGCCTCGTCGTCGTTGTTGCCGCTGATCAGGTGCTTCTCGCCGGCGAGGCGATCGAGGATCGCGGCCTTTGCCGCGGGCGTTCCCCGCGCGAAGTCGCCGAGGTGGAACACGGTGTCGGCCGGGGAAACGACGGCGTTCCAGTTGGCGATCAACCCTGCATCGTGCTCGGGCAGGCTCGCGAAGGGTCGCTTGTCGATCCGCAGGATGCGCGGATCGTCGAAATGGGTGTCGGCGGTGAAGAAGACGGCCATGCGAGGCGAAGAAAGCGCCCGGCGGTCATCCGGCAACGGCCAGGCACCCGTCGAAACGAAGAAAAGCCGGCTCGCGCCGGCTTTTCCAGGGTTTCGATCGTGGCGATCGGGGATCAAACGCCCTTGCGGGCGTCCGATCGGCTCTTGAGAAGGCTCGCCACCGTCGTGATCACGAGGATCGAGACGATCACCAGGAGCGACTGCTCGATCTCGATGTGCATCCAGCCCGGCACCTCGACCGGCTGGCCGTCGTTGATGAAGGGCAGCGTGTTCGCCTCGACGGCGTGGACGATCAGCTTCAGGCCGATGAAGGCGAGGATGAGCGACAGGCCGATGCCGAGATAAACCAGGCGATCAAGAAGGCCGCCGATCAGGAAGTAGAGCTGGAGAAGGCCCAGCAGCGCGAAGGCATTGGCCGTGAACACGATATAGGGCGCGTCGGTCAGGCCGTAGATCGCGGGGATCGAGTCCAGCGCGAACAGGAGATCGGTCATGCCGAGCGCCAGGATCACGATGAACATCGGGGTGAAGTAGCGCTTGCCGTTCTCGATCACCGTCAGCGCGTTGCCGCGGAAGTCGGGCACCGTAGGCAGGTGGCGCTGGAAGTACTTCACGATGGCGTTCGGCTCGTACTCCTCGTCGGTCGACTTCTGGTGCTTCATGCTCTCGACGATGAGCTTCCAGGCCGTCCAGAGGAGGAAGAGGCCGAAGATGTAGAACACCCAGGAGAAGCGCTCGATGGCCGCGGCGCCCGCCGCGATGAAGATGCCGCGCATGATCAGCGCGATCACGATGCCGATGAGCAGCGCCTTCTGCTGGTAGGCGCGCGGCACCGCGAAGCTCTTCATGATGATCACGAAGACGAAGAGATTGTCGACGGAGAGCGACTTCTCGGTGATGAAGCCGGCGAAGTACTCGATGCCGTGCTCGCGATCCCAGAAGTGCCAGACGCCCCAGCCGAAAAGGAGAGCGAGCGCCACGTAGAAGGTCGACCAGAGGGCCGATTCCTTGAAGGTAGGCTCGTGCGGCTTGCGCACGTGGGTGAAGAAGTCGAAGATGAACAGCGCCGCGATCGCGCCCACCGTCGCCAGCCAGACCCAGGTCGGCACTACGTCCGGCGATATGCCGGTGATGGCCGTGCTGGCCGCTGCTTCCGAAACCGGCTGTTCCAACGTCTATGCCTCCTGGCGGTCTCTCCGCCGCGTGTTGCAGCAAAAGGACCCGCGCGAGGCTCGCTCGCCGGATCCACGATCGTCGCGCGACCTTGCGTGGCACCCGGAGCGGCAGACGAAGCTCCGCGCCCGGCGCCCACGGCGCGCCGGGCTTAGATACGATCGGTTTTTTCGAGCGCAATGATAAGGTGAAGCTTTTTTCGCGGGAAAGTCTTTGCGAAGGCGGGCGCCCCTGACGCAATTACGTCATACAAAAGCTGAAAAGTGTTTATTTCTCAATAACTAATCGATTAGGACAGAATAGATTGCGGCGAGCGGAAAGGCTCCGAAAGCCTGCTCCGCCGGCCTCGCCCTCAGCGTGCATCGACCCGTCAGACGATGCCGCCGCCACCGCTCTTGGAGGCCGGGCGCTCGGCTGCGACGCCCGCGCGGTAGCCGCTCGCGCGATAGGCGGCGACGGGGTCGATGGCGCCGCCCGCCCGGCGCCGTGCCTCGGCGAGGATCGGCTCGACGTCGAGGCGGAAGGCGCTCTTCAGCGTCTCCGAGGCCATCATCGCGTCGTTCGCCTCCTGGAAGGCGGCGAGGCCCGCGCGATCGACGAGGAGCGCCTGCGCATAGGCGCGGCGGATCTCGTTCGCGGAGCGGATCAGGCTCTCGATCGGGTCGGTCACGTTGTGCGACTGGTCGATCATGTAGGCCGGCGACAGGCGATCGAGCGTCGATCCCGCGCCGACCAGCTCGTTGAAGACCAGGAACAGGCGGAAGGGATCGATGGAGCCGGAATCGAGATCGTCGTCGCCGTACTTCGAATCGTTGAAGTGAAAGCCGCCGAGCTTGCCCGCCCGGATCAGGCGCGTGACGATCTGCTCGATGTTGACGTTGGGCGCGTGGTGGCCGAGGTCGACGAGGCAGAAGGCCTGGGAGCCCAGCTCCTGCGCCGTCATGAGGCTCGTGCCCCAGTCCTGGACGACGGTCGAGTAGAAGGCCGGCTCGTACATCTTGTGCTCGGAGAAGATGCGCCAGTCCGCCGGGAGCCGGGCGGCGATCGCCTTCATCGAGTCGAGATAGCGGTCGAAGGCGCGGCCGAGGTCCGACTGGCCGGGAAAGTTCGAGCCGTCGCCGATCCAGACCGTCAGCGCCTTGGAGCCGATGGCCTGGCCGATCTCGATCGTCTCGACATTGTGGGCGATCGCCTGCTCGCGCACGGCCGGGTCGGTGTGGGAGAGCGAGCCGTACTTGTAGGAGAGCGGCTGGTTCGGATCGTCGGGATGGTCCTGGAAGGTGTTGGAGTTCATCGCGTCGAAGGTGATGCCGAGCGAGGCGGCCTTCTCCTTCAGGGCGGCCGGGTCCGCCTTGTCCCAGGGGATGTGCAGCGAGACGGCGGGCGTCGCGCGCGTCAGCTGGTGGATGACGGCGCAGTCGTCGAGCTTCTCGAAGATGCCGCGCGGCTCGCCGCCCCCGGGAAAGCGGGCGAAGCGCGTGCCGCCGGTGCCGACGCCCCAGGAGGGCACGGCGACGGCGAAGTCGACGACCTTGGCGGTGACGGCCTCCACGTCGACGCCGCGGCGCGCGAGCTTCTCGCCGAGCGCCGCGTAGTCGGCCTCGTGATCGGCGCGGGCTTGGGCGTTTGCGGTCTCGACGATGTCGGCCGCGATCGGCAGATCGGTCATGATGGGTCCTCCCTCGGCATGTCAGATGGGGGCGCTTCCCCTCTCCCGTGGGCGGGAGAAAGGGACAGCGGATCGGCCGCACTCGAGAAGCGAAGCCTCAGCGCGTGAAGCTCTGGGCGTTGCCGGCGTCGACGTTGAGGATGTTGCCGGTGGATTTGGCCGACAGGTCCGAGGCGAGGAAGTAGACGCCCTCCGCGATGTCTTCGGGATAGACCGAGCGCTTGAGGAGCGAGCGGTTGCGGTAGTGCTCCTCCAGCTGGTCGACTTCGAGCCTGGAGGAGGCGGCGCGCTGCTCGCGCCATTCGCCGGACCAGATCTTCGAGCCGCGCAGGACCGCGTCGGGGTTCACGACGTTGACGCGGATGCCGGCCTCCGCGCCTTCCAGCGCCAGGCAGCGGGCGAGGTGGATCTCGGCGGCCTTGGCGGCGCAGTAGGCGGAGGCGCCGGGCGAGGCGGCGAGGCCGTTCTTGGAAGCGATGAAGACGACGTTGCCGCCGAGCTTCTGGCGGCGGAACAGGCGGAAGGCTTCGCGCGAGACGAGGAAGTAGCCGGTGCCGAGGATCGAGATGTTGCGGTTCCAGACCGACAGCTCGGTCGTCTCGATCGGCGCGGCCGAGGCGATGCCGGCATTGGAGACGAGGATGTCGAGCCCGCCATATTCGGCGAAGGCGTCGGCGAAGCCGGCCGCGACCGCCGCCTCGTCGGTGACGTCGAAGCGGACGGTGCGGACCTGGTCGGAACCGTAGCGCTTGGCGAAGTCGGCCCGCGCCTCCTCCAGCGCGCCGGCGTCGATGTCGGCGAGGACGACGCAGGCGCCCTCCCCCATCAGCCGCTCGGCCGTGGCGCGGCCGATGCCGCCTGCCCCGCCCGTCACCAGCGCGACGCGCCCGGCAAGGCTCTTGGGCTTCGGCATGCGCTGAAGCTTCGCCTCCTCCAGGAGCCAGTACTCGATGTCGAAGGCCTCCTGCTCGGGCAGGCCCTGATAGGTGTCGACGCCGGACGCGCCGCGCATCACGTTGATCGCGTTGACGTAGAACTCCGAGGCGATGCGCGCCGTCGCCTTGTCCTTGGCGAAGGCGATCATGCCGATGCCGGCCACGAGGTAGATCACCGCGTTGGGATCGCGGATCGCCGGAGAGTCCGCGTGGCGGCAACGCTCGTAATAGGCGGCGTAGCCGGCGCGATAGTCCTCGATCGCCTGGGGCAGCGCGGCGACGAGCCCGTCGAGATCGCCGGTGGCGGGATCAAAGGGCAGGACTAGCGGGCGGATCTTGGTGCGCAGGAAGTGGTCGGGGCAGGACGTGCCGAGCGCCGCCAGGGGCTCGAAGTCGCGCGAGCCGACGAAGTCGAGGACGGCCGGCGAATCGTCGAAGTGGCCGACCTTCTTCTCGTCCCCGCCGATGAAGCCGCGGATGGCGGGCATGAGCTTGGCCGCCGCCGCGCGGCGCGCCTGCGGGTCGGCGGCTCGCACGACGAGCCCGCCGAAGGCAGGCTTGCCGGAGAGTTCCCCTTCGAACCACTCGATCGCGCGGTTGATGATGCGGAGCGTCGTCTCGTAGCACTCCCTGGCGGTGGGACCCCAAGTGAAGAGCCCGTGGCTCTCCAGGACGACGCCCTTGGCATTCGGGTTCTCCCGCGCGAAGCGTGAGAGATCCAGGCCGAGCTGGAAGCCGGGGCGGCGCCAGGGGAGCCAGCCGATCTCCTCGCCGTAGATGCGGCGCGTCAGCTCGCGGCTGTTCTTCGTCGCGGCGATGGCGATCACCGCGTCGGGGTGCATGTGATCGACGTGGGCGTAAGGCAGGTAGGCGTGGAGAGGCGTGTCGATGGAGGCGGCGCGCGGGTTGAGGTTGAAGGTGCAATGGGGGAGATAGCCCACCATCGCGTCCTCCATTTCCACGCCCTTGTAGATGCCGCGAAGCGCTTCGAGCTTGTCCTGGTAGAGCGTCGAGAAGCCGTCGAGCTTCATCGTGCCGACGTCTCCCCCTGAGCCCTTCACCCAGAGCACCGTCACCGGCTCGCCGGTCAGCGGGTCGGCCATCTCGACCTTGGCCGAGGTGTTGCCGCCGCCGTAATTGGTGATGCGCTTGTCGGAACCGAGAAGGTTCGAGCGGTAGAGGAGCCGCCCCGGCTCGTCCATGGCGGCCGCCTTGGCGTCGTCCCACAGGTTGGCGAGGCGGTTCTTAGGCGTCGAGTCCGACATGGGGCAGCTCCTCCCGAATCGATCGGGCGCGCTTCTCCCGGCTCAAACCGCGGCGCCCTCGTCCATCCGCCAACCTCTCCGCCCAATCCGCGCACAAGTCAACAATTTCGATCACGATCGATCATTGTGCGATGCAACATGATTATTTCTGCTCGATGTTGATTGACAATCATCGGGAAAGCGGATGATTTCGTCGTCGGGGAGGACGCAGCTTCGATGCACGAGCGCGAGCGCCATCGGATCATTCTGGGAGCGGTCGGCAACCGGTCGATCGCGACCGTTTCCGAGCTGTCGGAGCTGACCGGCGCCTCGGAGGCGACGATCCGGCGCGACATCGCCGAGCTGGCGCTGCAGAAGAAGCTGCGCCGGGTGCGCGGCGGCGCCGAGCCCTTGAACCCCTCGCCCTACGGCCAGATCGCCGGCCGGCCCTTCCGCGTCGCGGAAGGACTGAACCAGCGCGAGAAGCGGGCCATCGCGCGCGCCGCGGCGGAGCTGTGCCGCGACGGCGACGCGATCATCCTCAACGGCGGCACCACGACCTTCCAGATGGTCCATTTCCTCGGCGGCCGTCAGGTCCAGGTGATGACCAACTCCTTCGGCATCGCCGAGCACCTGGTGAAGCATTCCAAGTGCACGGTGCTCCTGCCGGCGGGCGCGGTCTATCGCGACCAGAGCCTGATCCTCAGCCCCTTCGAGGCCGACGGCATCAAGCATTTCGGCGCGCGGCTGATGTTCATGGGCGCGCAGGCCGTGTCGCACCTCGGCGTCGCCGAGAGCGAGCCGCTGATCGTCCAGAGCGAGCAGCGCCTGATGCGCCAGGCCGAGGAGCTGGTGGTGCTGGTGGATTCCACCAAGTTCGCCGCCCGCTCGGCCATGATCGTCGCGCCCCTGGAGACGGTCTCGACGATCGTCACCGACGAGAACATCCCCGACGCGGCCGCCGCGATGATCGAGGCGGCGGGCGTTCGCCTGATCGTCGCCCGCGCGAGCGGGACGGATGCGGTGCCCCGCGAGGTCGGCGCCGCCTGACGAGATCCGGCCGCGGGGCTTGCCGCGGCCGCCGATGACCCATCGCATGCAACCCGGGAGGAGAAACGCATGTCCCTGATAAAGACCCTGGCGCTCAGCGCCGCCTTCGCCGTCGCGCTGATGGGCGGCGCGGCGTCCGCGCAGGAGCCGACGCGCATCGCGCTCGTCGTCAAGTCGCTCGGCAACGGCTTCTTCGACGCCGCCAACAAGGGCGCCGAGGAAGCCGCCAAGGAGCTCGGCAACACCGAGATCATCTATACCGGCCCGACGACGACCACCGCCGAAGGCCAGATCGAGGTCCTGAACTCGCTCGTCTCGCAGCGCGTCGACGCCATCGCCGTTTCGGCCAACGACCCCGACGCCCTCGCGCCCGTCCTCAAGCGCGCCATGGATCGCGGGATCAAGGTGATCTCCTGGGATTCGGGCGTCGCGCCCGAGGGGCGCATCATGCACCTCAACCCCTCCTCCAACGCGCTGATCGGCGAGACCTGCCTGAAGCTCGCCGCCGCAGCCCTCCCCGAGGGCAAGGGCGACGTCGCGATCCTTTCGGCTACTGCCACCTCGACCAACCAGAACGTCTGGATCGAGGAGATGAAGAAGGCGCTCCCGAACTATCCCGGCATCAACATCGTCACCACCGTCTACGGCGACGACCTGTCGGACAAGAGCTACCGCGAAGCGACCGCTCTCCTCCAGGCCCATCCCGAGGTGAAGGTCATCATCGCCCCGACCTCGGTCGGCATCGTCGCGGCCGCCCAGGCCGTCGCGGATGCCGGCAAGACCGGCCAGGTCTTCGTCACCGGCCTCGGCCTCCCTTCCGAGATGGCCGGCGCGATCAAGGCGGGAACATCGAAGTCCTTCGCCATCTGGAACCCGATCGATCTCGGCTATTCCGCCGCCATGCTCGCCCATGACCTCGTCGAGGGCGACATCACCAAGGTCGAGCCGGGGCAGAAGCTGAAGGCCGGCCGCATGGGCGAGATCACGGTCGGCGAAGGCGCCGAGGCCGCCATGTCCGAGCCCTTCACCTACGACGCCTCGAACATCGACGAGTTCTCGAAGATCTTCTGAGAACGACCGGAAAGGGAGCGGCGGAGACACCGCTCCCTTCTCCCGTATCGGAAGAAGGTGCCGGCAGGCGGATGAGGGTCTCCCGGCCGCCGCGCTTCCGATGGACTGGGCGCGCCTGCCGCGCACCCTGGAAAAACCCTCCCCCGCCCCTTCGGGGCACCCTCTCCCGTGCGCGGGAGAGGGGAGGCGCCTCCTTTCTGAAAAGGAGGTGGCTTCGAACTCACCACCCCGGATCCCACGCCATGCTCCCCGCCCCCATCCTCGACATGCGCGGCATCACCAAGGTCTTTCCGGGCGTCCGCGCGCTGTCGGAGGTCGACCTCCAGCTCCGCCCCGGCCGCGTCACCGCGCTGATCGGCGAGAACGGGGCGGGCAAGTCGACGCTGGTGAAGACCATGACCGGCCTCTACCGCCCCGACGGCGGCGAGATCCGGGTCGACGGGGCCCCCGTGCGCTTCGCGAGCGCGGGCGACGCGGAAGCGCTCGGCATCACCGCCATTCACCAGGAGACCGTGCTCTTCGACGAGCTCTCCGTCGCCGAGAACATCTGGCTCGGTCACATGCCGCGCACCCGCCTCGGCCTCGTCGACTGGCCCGCCGCCCGCGCCAGGGCCGCCGCGATCCTCCATTCCCTCGACGCGCCCTTCGGGCCGCGCACGCGCCTCAAGGACCTGTCGATCGGCCAGCGCCACCTCGTCGCGGTCGCTCGGGCGCTTTCGATCAACGCCCGCGTCCTCGTCATGGACGAGCCGACCGCCGCGCTCTCCCAGAAGGAGGCGGAGGAGCTCTTCACCGTGGTCGAGCGCCTCAAGGCCAAGGGCACCGCCATCCTCTTCATCTCGCACAAGTTCGAGGAGGTCTTCCGCGTCGCCGACGACTACGCCGTCTTCCGCGACGGCCGCTCGGTCGGCGCGGGCGTCCTGAAGGAGACCTCCGAGCGCGAGATCGTCCGCCTGATGGTCGGCCGCCCCGTGGACGAAGTCTTCCCCAAGACGCAGACGACCCCCGGCGAGACGGTGATGACCGTCGAGGACTACGCCCATCCGACCGAGTTCGACGGCATCTCCTTCACCCTGCGCCGCGGCGAGATCCTCGGGCTCTACGGGTTGGTCGGCGCCGGCCGCTCGGAGCTGAGCCAAGCGCTCTTCGGCGCGACGAAGCCCTCGCGCGGGCGCCTGACGATCGAGGGGCGCGAGGTGCGACCGCGCTCGCCGGACGAGGCGATCGCGGCGGGCCTCGTCTACGTGCCGGAAGAGCGCGGCCGCCACGGCACGATCCCGCCCATGTCGATCGTCGCCAACATCTCGCTGGCCTCGCTGAAGAAGACCAGCCGCGGCGTCTTTCTCGATTCGGCGCGCGAGTTCGCCCTCGCCCGCACCTATGCCGAGCGCCTGGACCTGCGCGCGGCGAGCCTCGACCAGCCGGTCGGGAACCTGTCCGGCGGCAACCAGCAGAAGGTCGTCATCGGCAAGTGGCTGGCGACGAACCCCAAGGTCATCATCCTCGACGAGCCGACCAAGGGCATCGACATCGGCTCGAAGGCCGCCGTCTACGCCTTCATCTCGGAGCTCGCCGCTCAGGGGCTCGCCGTCGTCATGGTCTCCTCCGAGCTGCCGGAGATCCTCGGCATGAGCGACCGCATCCTCGTCATGCGCGAGGGTCGGCAGGCCGGCCTCTTCGCGCGGAGCCAGGCGAGCCCCGAGACCCTCGTGCGCGCGGCGACCGGCAACCTGGAGATCGCGGCATGAGCGAGCTGAAATCCCTTCTGAAAGCCCGCGAGGTTCTGCTCCTTCTCGCCGGCGCCGCGCTCCTCGCCCTGATCTCGACGCGTGCGCCGAACTTCGTGTCCGGCGCCAACCTCGCGGGCGTCTTCACCGATACTTCGATCCTGATCATCCTGGCGATCGGCCAAGGCGCGGTGATCCTGACGCGCTCGATCGACCTGTCCGTCGCGGCGAACCTCGCGCTCTCCGGCATGGCCGCCGCGATGATCGATGCGAACTATCCCGACCTTCCCGTCATCGTGCCCATTCTCGCCGCCTGCGGCCTCGGCCTCGTTCTCGGCGCGATCAACGGCACGCTGGTGCGCGCGCTGGGGCTGCCGTCCATCGTCGTGACGCTCGGCACGCTCACCATCTATCGCGGCCTCGCCTTCGTCCTCTCGGGCGGCGCCTGGGTGAATTCCTTCCAGATGTCGCCGGACTTCCTCGCCTTGCCGCGCACGGTCGTCTTCGGCCTGCCGCTCCTCGCCTGGACCGCGATCCTCGTGATCCTCCTGGCGCTGCTGGGCTTCCGCTACACCGCAGCCGGGCGCGCGCTCTTCGCCGTCGGCGGCAACCCCGTGGCGGCGGTCTATGCCGGCATCGATCCGGGCAAGGCCATGTTCCGCGCCTTCTGCCTGTCGGGTCTCTTGTCCGGCCTTTGCGGCTATCTCTGGGTGTCGCGCTTCGCCGTCGCCTACGTGGACCTGGCGGCCGGCTTCGAGCTCGACGTCATCGCGGCCTGCGTCATCGGCGGCGTGTCGATCGCCGGCGGCATCGGCTCGGTGCCGGGCATCGTCCTCGGCGCTCTCTTCCTCGGGCTCATCAAGAACGCCCTGCCCGTTATCGGCATCTCGCCCTTCTGGCAGATGACTATTTCCGGCGCCGTCATCATCGCCGCCGTCACGCTGAACGCCCGCGCCGAGAAGAGCTGCGGCCGCGTGATCCTTCGGCGCATCGACGAGTCCGGCATCAGCAAGGGAGCGCCGGCATGACCAGCCTCGACACCGCAGTCGCCCTCGCCCCCGCAAATGCTGCGACCACCGCCTCCCCCCGCCGCATCCCGGACCGCGGCGGCTCGCGCCTGAAATCCCTCCTCGGCAGCTGGGAGTTCCTGCTCCTCCTCCTGTTCATCGCGATCTTCACCGCGAACTCCTTCGCCTCGCCCTACTTCCTCGACGTCTGGAACCTGTCCGACGCCACCTTCAACTTCACCGAAAAAGCCATCGTCGCGCTGGCGCTCACCTTCGTGATCCTGTCGGGCGAGATCGACATCTCGGTGGCCGGCATCATCGCGCTCGCCTCCACCGCCATGGGGGCGGTCGCGCTCGCCGGCCAGCCGGCGCCGGTGGTGGCGCTGACAGGCCTTGGCGTCGGCCTGGTCTGCGGCGCCTTCAACGGCTTTCTCGTCACCGTCCTCCAGTTGCCCTCGATCGTCGCGACGATCGGCACGATGAGCCTCTTCCGGGGCCTGGCCTACGGCTTCCTCGGCGACGGCGCCTATACGCAATATCCCGACGGCTTCGACACTTTCGGCCAGGGCTACGTCTGGGAGTGGCTGTCCTTCGAGTTCACCGCCTTCCTTCTCCTCGCCGTCCTCGCCGGGATCGTCCTTCACGCCACGACGATCGGGCGAAAGGTGCGTGCGGTCGGCTTCAATCCGGAGGCCGCGCGCTTCTCCGGCATCCGCGTGCGGCGGCTGAAGTTCTGGCTCTTCGTGGCGACCGGTCTCGCCGCGGGCCTCGCCTCCGTCATGCTGACGAGCCGCCTCGGCTCGACGCGCCCCTCGATCGCCGGGGGCTGGGAGCTGGAGATCGTCACCATGGTGGTGCTCGGCGGCGTCTCGATCAACGGCGGCGTCGGCTCCATTCCCGGCGTCGTCCTCGCGGCCTTTGTCATGGGCCTCGTCACCTTCGGCCTCGGCCTCCTGAACGTCCCCGGCATCATCATGTCGATCGTCACCGGCGCCATGCTGATCGCGGTGATCGCCCTGCCGGCGCTCGTCAAGCGCCTCTCCGCCGCCCGTGCCAAGGGAGCCCGCCGATGAGCGCGAGACTTGAGCAATACGCCTTCCGCATGCGGCTCCACCCCGGCCAGGCGGAGGAATACCGCCGCCGCCACGACGCGATCTTTCCCGAGCTGGTGGACCTCCTGCGCGAGGCTGGCGTCTCGGACTACTCGATCTTCCTCGATCCCGAGACGAACCACCTCTTCGGCGTCCTGCGCCGACCGGCGAGCCACGGCATGGCGGCCCTGCCCGACCATCCCGTCATGCAGCGCTGGTGGGCGATGATGGCCGACATCATGGACACGCACCCCTCGAACGAGCCGGTCGCCGTGCCGCTCGTGCCCATGTTCCACCTGGACTGATCCGCGTGACGCCGTCCGCTCCGCGCCACGTCGCCGTCATCGACGTCGGCAAGACCAACGCCAAGCTCGTCGTCCACGACCTCGAGACCGGCCGCGACGTCTTCGAGGCGCGCCGGGCGAACGCGGTGCTCGCCGGCCCGCCCTACCCGCACTTCGACGCGGACGGCCTGTTCGACTTCCTCCTGGACTCGCTGGCCGAAGCAGCAACCCGGCATCCCGTCGACGCGATCTCGGTGACGACCCACGGCGCCTGCGCCGCCCTCGTCGCCGAGGATGGCCTCGCCTTGCCCATCCTCGACTACGAGAGCGATGCGCCCGAGGAGACCCGCGCCTCCTACGACGCCGCCCGGCCGCCCTTCGCCGAGACTTTCTCGCCGCGCCTGCCGAACGGCCTCAACGTCGGCGCCCAGCTCTTCTGGCTCCAGCATCGCTTTCCCGCCGAGTTCGCGAGAGCGAGCCACGTCCTGACCTATCCGCAATACTGGGCTTGGCGGCTCACCGGGCGCGCGGCGTCCGAGGCGACCTCGCTCGGCTGCCACACCGACCTTTGGGAACCCGCCGCGAACGCGCCCTCGTCGCTCGTCGCGCGCCAGGGCTGGGCCGACACGCTCCCCCCGCTCGCCTCCGCCTTCGAGGCGCTCGGCGTGCTGAAAGGCGACCTCGCCGCCCGCATCGGCCTCGCCGGCCGCGCGATTCCCGTTCATTGCGGCATCCACGATTCCAACGCCTCGCTGCTGCCGCACCTCCTGGCGCGCGAGGCGCCCTTCTCGGTGCTGTCCACCGGCACCTGGGTCATCGCCTTCGCGGCCGGCGGCGCGCTCGGCCGCCTCGACCCCGGCCGCGACATGCTCGCCAACGTCGACGCCTTCGGCCGCGCCGTGCCCTCCGCCCGCTTCATGGGCGGGCGCGAGTTCGACCAGCTGACGGGGGGCACGGCCCCCGCGCCGAGCGAGGCCGACACCGAGGCGGTGATCGCCGAGGGGGTCATGGCGCTGCCGAGCTTCGCCCCGGGCACGGGGCCCTACCCCGACCGCCGGGGTGCGTGGACGCATGATCCGGCAGAACTCTCGCACGGCGAGCGCACCGCCGCCGCCACGCTCTACGTCGCGCTGATGGCCGCCGAGGTTCTCGACGCGGCCGGTGCCGCCGGCCCGAGCGTCGTGGAAGGCCCCTTCGCCGCCAACGTCCTGTTCCTGCGCGCGCTCGCCACCCTCACCGGCCGCCCGGTCGAGGCGGCCCAGGGCTCTACCGGCACCAGCGCCGGCGCCGCCCTCCTGGCACTGCCGCCGCAGGCGCGCGGCCGCCACGGCCACGCGACGCAGGCCGTCGCGCCGGATCCGGCCTTCGCCGAGCGGCTGAGGCCTTATCGTGAGGCGTGGCGCGCCGCGCTCTAAGCTTTGAACCGCGCGTCAGTGCGCGGGAGGTGACGCCGGCGCCTTCTTGCCGAACCGCCCCGCGACCGCCTTCCAGGCGGGAGCGATGACGCGCGACGTCAGCGGGATCAGCGCCGCGCCGACGACGAGGCCGACGATGCCAGTGCCGAGCGCCGAAACGAGGAACTCGGCGAGCCCCCGGATGGCCGGCACCGCCCCGCCAACCGCGACGGCCGCGTCGTGGATCAGGTGCTCGGGGCCTGCGAAGCCGTAGGTCGCGAGGCCGTGGACGATGATGCCACCGCCCACCCACACCATCGCCGCCGTGCCGACGATCGCCAGCGCCTTGAGAAAATAGGGCATCGCCGTCACGAGGCCGCGGCCGAAGGCCTGGCCGGCGGCGCCGACGCGCGGGTTCGCCGCGAGCGCGAGGCCGGCATCGTCCGCCTTCACGATCAGCGCCACCGCGCCGTAGACCGCGACCGTGATGCCGAGGCCGACCACGGCGAGCACCACCACCTGCATCCAGAAGCTCGCGCTCGGGTCCATCGCCGCGAGCGTGATCGCCATGATCTCGGCCGACAGGATGAAGTCGGTCTTGATGGCGCTCGCGACCTTCTGGTCCTCCAGCGTCTGGGCGTTCGGGGCGACCGAGCCGATCGTCTCCTCGTGGGCATGCGCCGCGTGCGGGACGAGCGCCTCGTAGATCTTCTCCGCGCCCTCATAGGCGAGGTAGGCGCCGCCGAGCATCAGGAGCGGCGTGATCGCCCAGGGCGCGAAGAAGGACAGGATCAGCGCCGCCGGCAGCAGGAAGAACAGCTTGTTCTTCGCCGAGCCCAGCGCGATGCGCCAGATGATCGGCAATTCGCGTGCCGGCGAGAAGCCGACGACGTAGCGCGGCGTCACCGCCGCGTCGTCGATCACGACGCCGGCTGCCTTCGCCCCGGCCTTGGCGGCCTGCGCCGCGATGTCGTCCACGGAGGCGGCCGCCACCTTGGCGATGCCGGCGATGTCGTCGAGGAGGGCGATGAGGCCGATGCTCAAGGATCAGGTCTCCGCGCTGGCCGCCAGGGGAAAGGCGCGACGAACCCCGTCGGGGATCGGGCCGGCCTTCTGGTTCGCTTCTTATAGGCGCGCGGGCGAGCGAGGAAAGAGCAGCCCGGCGATT
This sequence comes from Antarcticirhabdus aurantiaca, assembly GCF_009765365.1. Classification (GTDB taxonomy): domain Bacteria; phylum Pseudomonadota; class Alphaproteobacteria; order Rhizobiales; family Rhizobiaceae; genus Antarcticirhabdus; species Antarcticirhabdus aurantiaca. Next base: position 201,070 of record NZ_VTOM01000005.1, on the reverse strand, counting down.
TCCGGCCGCGGAACCCTGCGTCGCGCGCGGCGCCGGACGCGCTGCGCGCTCCCGCGCACGCCCGCGTCGATGCGCCGGCCGTGCGCGGCGAAGAAGCGGTGCAGGAGCAGCGCCGCAAGCGCGGTGACGAGCCAGGCCACGACGACGTCGGACAGGAAGTGCCGGCCGAAGGCGACGCGGTTCAGCGACACCGCCATCGCGAAGGGAACGCCGACCAGAAGGGCGGGCACCCGAGCCCGGGCGGGCAGGAGCGCGATCAGCGCGAGAAGCGAGGCGCCCGACGCCGCTTCGCCCGACGGAAAGGAGCAGTTGCGCGCGCAGGCCCCCGAGAGCTGCCAGGCGGCGGAGAACGGCGCCTCGCCGCCGAAGGGCGCGACGGCGTCCGGCCGTGCCCGGCCGGTGACGGCCTTCAGCAGCGGAACCAGGATCCCGCCGGAGGAGGCAATCACGGATAAGACGAAGAGCACGCGGTGCGCCGGCACCGAGCACCCCTCCTCCGGCCGTGCCGCGTGCATCGCCAGGATCGCGAGGAGGAGGCCCACGGCCAGCGGCAGCAGCAGCCGGTTGAGGTCGCGCAGCGCCAGCAGCGCCGGGTTCGCGTCGAAATGGAACGCCCCGGCCGCATCCGTGAAGATCCGCGACGCGGCGAGATCGATGCCGGGAGCGGCCATGAACACGAAGCTCGCGGCCGCCAGGGCCGAGAACAAGACGGTCGCCGGCCGCTCGATGCAGAGCTGCGGGAGCGGACCGGCGCGCCGCGCCGCGCCGGGAATCGTGAAACGCTGGTGGGCCATCGCCATCACCCGTAGCCGACTATCGACGGACGGGTTCATGCCGTCTGGCCGTGACGGGCGAATGACATTCCTGGTCCGCGCCCGCCGTCACCATTCCGCCGCTCGCGCGTTTGGCTCTTCAGAACCAGACGAGGAGTGCCTTGATGATGGCAGCCAATCAGAACGAGCCCGGAACCGGCGAGGGACGCCGGGAGAAGATCAGCACCGGCCCGAACGACCGCCCCCTGGACGAGAGCATCGGCCAGACCGCCGGCGGCCTGCCGGATGATTCCAGCGCGGCGGTCGAGGTGGACGAGGCCACGGTGAAGCGCGTGGAGAAGGCGCTGAAGGAGCGCTGAGCCGCGACGCGCGAGGGCGTGGGCGCGTTCGCATCCCGGCGAAAAGCCGTGCTAGACAGGGCCGTCACAGGAAGGACGGTGCCCATGCCTATCGCGTTCCCGAACTCGCTCCACGCCCGCGACGTCGAGTATCTGCTCCACCCCGTCACCAACGCCCGCCGCCACGAGGAGACCGGGCCGATCGTGATCGACCGGGGCGAGGGCATCTACGTCTACGACGACGAGGGCAAGGGCTACATCGAGGCGATGGCGGGCCTGTGGAGCGTCGCCGTCGGCTTCGGCGAAACGCGGATCGCGGATGCGGCGCGGCGCCAGATGGCCAGGCTCCCCTACTACCACTCCTTCAGCCACAAATCGAACGAGCCGGCGATCCTCCTCGCCGAGCGCCTCGTCCGGATGACGCCCGAGCGGCTCACCCGCGTGTTCTTCACCAATTCCGGGTCGGAAGCCAACGACACCGTGGTGAAGATGCTCTGGTACGTCAACAATGCCCGCGGCAAGCCGGAAAAGAAGGTGATTCTGTCCCGCCAGAACGCCTATCACGGCATCACCATCACCTCGGGCTCGCTGACCGGCCTGCCGACCAATCACCGCGATTTCGACCTGCCCAACATTCCGGTGCGCCACCTCACCTGCCCGCACTTCTGGCGCTACGGCCAGCCGGGCGAGACGGAGGAGGCCTTCACCGACCGGCTGGTCGCCGAACTCGAATCGGTCATCGCCGAGGTGGGCCCGGAGAACATCGCCGCGCTCATCGGCGAGCCGCTGATGGGCGCCGGCGGCGTCCTGCCTCCGCCCGCCGGCTACTGGCCGCGCGTCCAGGAGGTCCTGCGCCGCAACGACATCCTTCTCGTCGCCGACGAGGTCATCAACGGCTTCGGCCGCATCGGCACGACCTTCGCATGCGAGTATTACGGCATCGACGCCGACGTCCTCGTCCTGTCGAAGCAGCTGACCTCCTCCTACGCCCCCCTCGCCGCGATCGTCTTCTCCGACGAGATCTACCAGGGCATCGCCGACAATTCGGCGAAGATCGGCACCTTCGCCCACGGCTTCACCGCGAGCGGCCATCCCGTCTCCTGCGCCGTCGCGCTGGAGAACCTCGACGTCATCGCCGAGAAGCGCCTGATCGAGACGGCGGCGGAGAAGGGCGAGGTGCTGCAGGGCGTGCTCGCCCGGTTCCGCGACCACCCGCTCGTCGGCGAGGTGCGCGGCCTCGGCCTCATCGCGGCGGTCGAACTCGTCGCGAACAAGGAAACCAAGGCGAAGTTCGACCCCGTCGGCCGCGTCGGCGCCTATCTCTTCAACCGCGGCCACGAGCACGGCGTGATCATCCGCGCCATCGGCGACCAGATCGCCTTCTGCCCGCCGCTGATCATCACGGAAAATGAGATTGCCGAGATGGTCGCCCGCTTCGGCCGGGCGCTCGACGACACGGCGGCGTGGGTGGCGAGCGGCGGCCTCGCCGCCTGAAAGCTTCGATCCTCGCGGGCGAGGTCGCTTCCCGGGAACAGGAACGCCCCTCCCCGCATTTGGATCGTCGGCGCGACCGACGACATCGGCGGGCGCCGCACGGCCCGTCCCCTTCGGCGCGGGTGCATACCGGAGTGCGCGCTTGGACCTCATCGCCTCGCAGATGCTGAAGAAGGCGATGCCGCTGTTCACGGCGCTCGCCGCGACGCTGCTCGTCCTCGCCATCTCCGCCATCCTGACGCTCGGCCAGGAAATCTTCGTGCCCTTCGCGCTGGGCATCCTCCTGTCCTTCATCCTGGCGCCGATCGTCACCTTCCTCCAGCGCTGGCGCGTGCCGCGCATCCTCGCCGTCAGCGTGGCGGTTCTGTTCGCGACGCTGACGATCCTCGGGATCCTGGCCGTCGTCGCCGCCCAGCTCGGGAGCCTCGCCGGCGACCTGCCGCAGTACCGACGCACCATCCAGGACAAGCTGGAAGCCTTCACCGCCGCCGAGACCGACTCGCAGGGGCCGCTCGCCCGGGCCCGCGAGGCGATCCAGGGCATGGTGTCGGACATCCAGCACCTCGGCGACGAGAGCCCGGCTGCCGCGGCGGCCGGCGGAGACGACGCGCAGCCGGACGCCGAGCCGGCAGAGCCGCGGCCGATCCCCGTCACCATCGCGTCCAACGCAGGCGCGCTCGATACCGCCTACGCGGTGATCTCGCCTCTGCTCAGCCCGCTCGCCACCTTCGGCATCGTCGTCGTCTTCGCGATCTTCATCCTCATCCAGGCCTCGGACCTGCGAAACCGCTTCATCCGGCTGGTCGGCACCGACGACCTCCAGCAGACCACGGCGGCGATCGACGACGCGGCCCGGCGCGTCTCGAGGCTCCTGCTGTTCCAGTCCGGCGTCAACGCGCTCTTCGCGATCCTCGTCGGCGGCGGGCTCTATCTCATCGGCGTGCCGAGCCCGTTCCTGTGGGGCATCCTCGCCGGCATCCTGCGCTTCATCCCCTACATCGGCGGTTTCATCGGCGCGGGCCTGCCGATGGCGCTCGCCTTCGCGGTGGATCCCGGCTGGTCGATGATCATCTGGACCGCCGCGCTGTTCCTGATCATCGAGACGGCGCTCTCCAACATCGTCGAGCCGGTGGTCTACGGACACTCCACCGGCATGTCGCCGGTGGCGATCCTGCTCGCCGCCGTGATCTGGACCTTTCTCTGGGGCCCGGTCGGGCTGGTGCTCGCCACGCCCCTGACGATCTGCCTCGTCGTGATGGGACGGCACGTGCCGCGGCTCGGCTTCATCGACGTGATGTTCGGCGACCGGCCGGCGCTCCTGCCCCAGCAGATCTTCTACCAGCGCATGCTCGTCGGCGCCTATGACGAGGCGGCGGATCAGGCGCGCGAGTTCCTGCGCCGCCGTCCGCTCGTCACCTATTATGACGAGGTGGCGCTGGAGGGCATGCGCCTCGGCCACGAGGACGTCGCGCGCTTCGCGGTCAAGGACGGCCGGCTGGAAACCCTGCGCGACTCGACGCTCGCCCTGGTCGGGCGCCTGGAGCGCGAGGCGCCGCTGCCGCGCGGCGGACGCGTCAGCGCCGAAGCCGCGGCGGCGATCGACGCCGCCGGTCCCGAGCGCCCGGCCGTACCGGTCCTCACCGCGAAGGGCGAGCTGAGTGCCGACTGGCAGGCGAGCGTGCCCGTGGTCTGCGTTTCGGGGACGAGCGCGCTCGACGCGCCGGTGACGGCGATGCTCGCGCAGGTCCTTACCAAGCACGGCCTCGCCGCGCGCCACGTGACGCTCGCCGAGCTGCGCGAGAACCGTCCGGGCCGGGCCGAGGCGGACGGCGTCGCGCTGGTCTGCCTGTCCTTCCTGGAGCCGCTCTCGACCGTCCACCTGCGCCAGATGGTGCGAGAGGTTCACCGCGTGGCGCCCGATGCGCACGTCCTCATCGGCATCTGGCGCCAGCGCGACGAGAGCCTCGTTCAGGACCTCAACCGCAAGGTCCGTGCCGACGGTCTCGTGACCACGCTGACGGCGGCCCTGGCCCGTGCCGTCGAGATGGCGACACCCGGCCCCGCCGACGTGCCCGCCGGCGCGGAAGGGCAGAAGGACGCGCCGGATCCGGCCGCGCTGACGAAGGTGGAAGCCGCGGCGGCGTGAGGGTGGACGGCGCGGGATGGCCCCTCCAGAACGCCTCACCCCCTCCGCCTCGTCATCCCGGGCTCGACCCGGGATCCATTCCAAACCGCCGGGCATGGGCACGGCGTTGGAGCGGCGGATGCCCCTTGCCGACCGGTTCTGTCACGACAGGCGCGGAGGCATGGATCCCGGGTCAAGCCCGGGATTACGAAGAGGGACGGTCGCGCCTCTGAATGTCGACAGGCCGTGCATCGGGAAGCTCGACGGCCGTGCCGTCGAGCAACCGGAAGGTCGCGCCTTCGAACAAAAGCCGGCGGTTCGGCGACCGAGCGCCCCGACGCTTTACGGCGCGTCGCCGCCGGGCGTCTTCGGTCCAGAGACCTCCGGCCCGCCGCTCGCGCCGGCCTTCTTGGCCGCGCGCTTGGCGACGACCTTGACGAGGTTGGCGCGGTAGGCCGAGGAGCCGTGAAGGTCGGAGATCATCTCGCCCTCGTCGACGGCGAGGCCGTCGAGTGCCGAAACGTCGAAGCGGCCGGACAGCGCGCTCTCCGCCTCCGCCCAGCGGAAGGCGCCGCTGGCGCCCGCGCCCGTCACGCCGACGCCGACCTTGCCCTCGCCGCGCTTGGCGACGAAGACGCCGCACATGGCGTAGCGCGAGGCCGGGTTGCGGAACTTCTCGTAGGCCGAGGATTCCGGCGCCTCGAAGCGCACGCCCGTCACGATCTCGTTCTCGTCGAGAGCCGTTTCGAAGAGGCCGAGGAAGAAGTCGGACGCGGCGACCTCGCGCTTGTCGGTGAGGATCGTGGCTTCCATCGCCAGGAGCGCGGCCGGATAATCCGCAGCCGGGTCGAAGTTGGCCACCGAGCCGCCGATCGTGCCCATGTGGCGCACGGCCGGATCGCCGATGAGCTGGGCGAGGCCCGCGAAGCCGGGGGCGACGCCCTTAAGCTCCTCCGAGGCCGCGATCTCCGCGTGGGTGGTGCCGCCCTTGATGGTGACGGTCTGGCCCGAGACGGCGATGCCCTTGTGGCCCTCGACGTGGCGCAGGTCCACGAGGAGGCTGGGCGAAGCGAGGCGCTGCTTCATCGTCGGGATCAGCGTCATGCCGCCCGAGACGTACTTGCCCTCGCCCCCGCTCGCCGCGACGAGCTGCGCGGCCTCGTCCAGGCTGCCGGCGCGCTTGTATTCGGTCTGGTACATGGGTGCTCCTCCCTCTGGGCTCAGGCGGCGTGGATCGCGCGCCAGACCTTTTCCGGGGTCGCCGGCATGGTCAGGTCGTTGTTGCCGATGGCGTCGGTGATGGCGTTGATGACGGCCGGCGGCGAGCCGATCGCGCCCGCCTCGCCGCAGCCCTTCATGCCGAGCGGGTTGGAGGGCGAGAGCGTCTCGGTGGTCGAGACGGTGAACATCGGCAGGTCCCAGGCCCTGGGCATCGCGTAGTCCATGTAGGACGCGGTGATCAGCTGGCCGCTCTCGTCGTAGCGCGTGCCCTCCAAGAGGGCCTGCCCGATGCCCTGCGCCAGGCCGCCGTGAACCTGGCCGTGGACGATCAAGGGGTTGATCACCCGGCCGAAGTCGTCGGCGGCGACGAACTGGACGATCTCGGTCTTGCCCGTGTCCGGGTCGACCTCGACCTCGCAGATGTAGCAGCCGGCGGGGAAGGTGAAGTTCTGGGGGTCGTAGAAGGCCCCCTCCTTCAGGCCCGGCTCCATGCCGTCGGGGAGCTTGTGGCCGGTATAGGCGTTCAGCGCCACCTCGTGCCAGCCGAGCTTGCGATCGGTCCCCGCGACCTTCACCTCGCCGTTCTCGATGACGATGTCGCCCTCGGCGGCCTCGAGGAGGTGCGCGGCGATCTTCTTGGCCTTGGCCTCGACCTTGTCGAGCGCCTTGACGATCGCCGACATGCCGACAGCGCCGGAGCGCGAGCCGTAGGTGCCCATGCCGAACTGCACCTTGTCGGTGTCGCCGTGGATGACCTGGACGTTGTCGACCGGCAGGCCGAAGCGCTCCGAGACGAGCTGGGCGAAGGTCGTCTCGTGCCCCTGGCCGTGGCTGTGCGATCCCGTCAGGATCTCGATCGTGCCGACCGGATTGACGCGCACCTCCGCCGATTCCCAGAGGCCCACGCCCGCACCGAGCGAGCCGACCGCCTTGGAGGGCGCGATGCCGCAGGCCTCGATGTAGCAGCTCATGCCGAGACCCCGCAGCTTGCCGCGGGACTGGGCTTCCGCGCGCCGGCCCTCGAAGCCCGAAACGTCGGCGGCCTTCATGCCGGCGTCGAGGGAGGCTTCGAAGTCGCCCGCGTCGTAGCACATGATGACGGGCGTCTGGTGCGGGAAGGAGCGGATGAAGTTCTTTCGCCGAAGCTCGGCCGGAGACACGCCCAGCTCGCGCGCCGCCGTCTCCATCGTCCGCTCGACGACGTAGGTCGCCTCCGGACGGCCCGCGCCGCGATAAGCGTCGACGGGGACCGTGTTGGTGTAGACGGCCTTCACGTTCGCGTAGATCGCGGGGATATCGTACTGGCCGGACAGGAGCGTCGCGTAGAGGTAGGTCGGCGTCGCCGAGGAGAAGAGCGACATGTAGGCGCCGAGATTGGCGACCGTGTCGACCTTCATGCCGATGATCTTGTTGTCCGCGTCGAAGGCCGCCTCGACGTGGGTCGTGTGGTCGCGGCCGTGGGCGTCGGTGAGGAAGGCTTCCGTGCGGTCGCTCGTCCACTTCACCGGCACGCCGGTCTTCCGGGAGGCCCAGAGGCAGACGATCTCTTCCGGATAGATGTAGATCTTCGAGCCGAAGCCGCCGCCGACGTCCGGCGCGATCACGCGCAGCTTGTGCTCGGGCGCGACGTTGTAGAAGGCGCTCATCACGAGGCGGGCGACGTGCGGGTTCTGCGAGGTCGTCCAGACCGTGTAGTGCTCCTCGGCCGGGTCGTAGACACCCAGCGCGGCGCGCGGCTCCATCGGGTTCGGCACGAGGCGGTTGTTGACGATGTCGAGCTTGGTGACGTGGGCGGCGCGGCCGAAGGCCTCCTCCGTCGCCTTGGCGTCGCCGATCTCCCAGTCGAAGACGAGGTTGCCCGGCGCCTCCGGGTGGAGCTGGGGCGCGCCGTCCTGCAGCGCCGCCGGACCCTCGACGACCGCGGGCAGCACCTCGTAGTCGATCTCGACGGCTTCCGCAGCGTCGCGGGCCTGCGCCTTGGTGTCGGCGACGACCACCGCGACGGCCTGGCCGACATGGCGCACCGTTTCGAAGGCGAGCGCCGGCCAGGCGCCCATCTTCATCGGCGAGCCGTCCTTGGAGTTGACCGCCCAGCCGCAGATGAGGTTGCCGATGCCGTCGGCCTTGAGCTGGCTCCCTTCGAGGACGTCGATGACGCCGGGCATGGCCTTGGCGGCCGCGGCGTCGATGCCCTTGATCCGCGCGTGGGCGTGGGGGCTGCGCACGAAGGCGGCGTACTTCATGCCGGGCACGGTCATGTCGTCGACATACCGCCCGCGGCCCGTGATGAAGCGCCGGTCTTCCTTGCGGAGAACGCTCGCGCCGATACCCTCAACACCCATGACGAAACCTCCCGATTCGTGGATGGACGGGGCGCCGGCCTCCGCGCCCGCGACGATCGAGGGGCGCGATGCGGCCGGTCCCGGCCGGAATGCTGTCAGACGGTGCGCGCCGCCTATTCGGCGGCGATGCGCTGCCCTTCGCCCGAGCCCTGCATGGACTGGGCCACCGACAGGATCGCCTTGACGATGTTGTGGTAGCCCGTGCAGCGGCAGATGTTGCCGTCGAGCTCGTCGCGCACCGTCTTCTCGTCGAGATCGGCGCCGTGGCGGGCGACCATGTCGACGGCGGTCATGATCATGCCCGGCGTGCAGTAGCCGCACTGGAGGCCGTGGTTCTCGCGGAAGGCCGCCTGCATCGGGTGCAGCTCGGTCGCGCTCGGCGCCAGGCCCTCGATGGTGGTGACGCTCGACCCCGAGGCCTGGACGGCCAAGAGGGTGCAGGACTTCACCGCCTGGCCATCGAGATGCACCACGCAGGCGCCGCACTGCGAGGTGTCGCAGCCGACATGGGTGCCGGTGAGCCCGAGATTGTCGCGCAGGAACTGCACGAGCAGCGTGCGGTCCTCGACCGAGCCGGTCACCTGGCGGCCGTTCACGGTCATGGAAACGTCGGTCATTCAATCCTCCCGATTGAAGTGCCGGGCCGGTCGCGGAGCCCGACGGCCGGCGCTCCCTTGCGGGGCCGGCTCCGGGCGACGCGCGGCCGCACCTTCAGCCGGCGGGACTGTGCCCGTGGTCGGAGCCGGCCGCAAGCGGACTTTGGTCTTATTCCAAGGAAGCCCCGCGACGGCCGGCCGCAGGGCGTCGCCCGCGGTGTGACCGAGTCGGCACAACCGGCATCGCGAATGCCGGGAAAGACGCACGGGACTGGGGTCAAGTCCCCATCAGCCTGTTGTTATTTCGGACGAAGCCGGCATTTTGACTTGAGCAGCGCGGCCGATGCCGCGAGCCGCGGCGCGGGGGCGTCAGGGGGATCAGCCGGACCGTGTGAGGCGCCGCAGGCCGGCCGCCTCCCGATCCGGCAGGATACGGGTAGGGGCGCTTGCGTTCGATCGGTCGGTTCAATGCGTTGCGGGTCGCCGCGCCTCTTCTTCTCACGGCAGCCTTTGCCGTGGCTGACGGTGCGGCACCGGCGCGAGCCCTGGAGCTCTTCGGCTTCAAGTTCTTCGAGCGCGAGGACGAGCCGGACGAGCTCGTGATCGATCCCATCCGCTATGCCGTGACGCTTCAGGCTCCCGGCGCCGGCGACGATCTGACCGAGGACCTCAACAACGCCTCGACGCTCGTGTCGGGCGCCGAGGAGCCGGTATCGGGCTCGCTCGGCCTCTTGTCACGCGCGCGCAACGACCGCCGCCGCCTCGTCGCCGCGCTCTTCGAGAACGCCCGCTACGAGGGCCTGGTCGACATCTTCATCGAGGGCCGCAACGTCGCGGACCTGCCGCCCGACGCGAGCTTCAACACCGCGGGCGGGCCGGTGCCGGTGGTGATCCGCGTCCAGCCGGGCCGCACCTTCACGCTCGGCGCGGTGCGGGTGAACAGCGGCGGCGTGCCGGTCGACCCGTCGCAGTACGGCCTCGTGCCCGGCGGCTCGGCGGCCTCCGTCGACGTCCTCCAGGCCGAATCCAACGTCTTCCGCGACCTGCGCGACGACGGCCGCCCCTTCGTCGCCGTGACGCAGCGCGACGTCATCGCCGACGTTCCGCCGGCCCGGCTCGATTATTCGCTCGGCCTCTCGCCCGGTCCCCGCGTCCCCTTCGGCACGACCTATGTCCAGGGCACGCGCGCCGTCGATCCGGGCTTCGTCGCCTACATGGCCGGCGTCGAGCGCGGAGCCGTGTTCTCGCCGGAGCTCCTCGACCGCTCGCGCGAGCGGCTGCAGAAGCTCGGCGTCTTCTCCTCCGTCACGGTCAAGGAAGCCGCCGCTCAGGCGCCGGACGGCACGCTGCCCGTGCAGGTCGAGGTCGCCGAGCGCAAGTTCGGCTTCTACGGCGTCGGCGCGACCTATTCCAACACGGAAGGGGCCGGCACCTCCGGCTATGTCGGCTACCGCAACCTCTTCGGCCGGGCGGAATCGATCCGCCTCGACGCCGCCGTGTCGCGGATCGGGGCGACGGCCCTGTCCGGCGAGGCGCGCGAGCGCTCCGGCATCGACTTTTCCGGATCGCTCGTCTTCACCAAGCCCGGCGTCCTCGGACCCGACTCGGTCTATGTCGGCTCGCTCGAGGTCAAGCGCGAGCAGCCCCTCGCCTACGACCGCGAGTCCTACGCGGCCACCAGCGGCGTCCAGTACGAGATCGACGAGAACCAGAGCCTCGAAGTGCGCCTGCGCGGCGAATACGAGGAGATCACCGACTATCTCGGCACCGAGCCCTACATCCTCGCCTCGCTGCCCGCGACCTACACCTTCGACAACCGCGACAACGAGTTGAACCCGACGGAAGGCTTCCGCTTCCAGGCGCTTCTCGAGCCGACCTACGAGTTCGAGAACCAGAGGGCCTTCGTCAAGGCGCGGCTCGACGCCTCGACCTACCTCTCGCCGCTCGAATCCGATCGCTTCGTCCTCGCCGGGCGCCTCGCCTACGGCAACGTCTTCGGCGCCAACCTTCAGGACGTGCCGAACGACCGGCGCTTCTATGCCGGCGGCGGCGGCTCGGTCCGCGGCTACGAATTCCAGTCGATCGGCCCTTATTATCCCGACACGGTGCCGCCGGGCTCCGGCTACGTCGAGCGCTTCACCGACACGCCGACCGGCGGCCTCACCCTCTTCGAGGGCTCGCTCGAAGCGCGCATCGGCATCACCGAGACCATTCAGATCGTCCCCTTCATCGACGGCGGCTCGGTTTCGGACGACCTGACGCCCGACTTCTCGAACCTGAAGTTCGGCGCGGGCCTCGGCGCCCGCTACCTCACCGGCTTCGGGCCGATCCGCGTCGACGTCGGCATTCCGCTGGATCCCGGTCCGCGCGACGCGAGCTTCCAGTTCTATGCCGGCATAGGGCAGGCCTTCTGATGACGCGCATCCTCCCCTTTGTCGCCGGCCTCCTCGCCTTCCTCGCCGCGGGCCTCGTCGGCCCCGCTCCGGCGCGCGCGCAGGACTTCGTCGCGAGCCAGATCGAGAACCTGATCTCGACCGACACGCTCAAGGTCGAGATCGAGGGTCTGTCCGGCGCGCTGTCGGGCAACGTGCGCATCGAGCGGCTGACGGCCTCCGACCCGCAGGGCGTGTTCCTGACCGCGGAAGGGCTCGCGCTCGACTGGTCGCCCTTCTCGCTGGTGCGCTCCAACGTCAACGTCGAGAACCTGTCGGTGACGCGTATCGTCCTCGACCGCCTGCCGACCGGCCAGCCGGAAGCCCAGGACACTGAGGGCGGCGGCTTCTCGCTGCCCAACATCACCGCCGACATCCGCCGCATCGCCATCCAGGAATTCGTGCTCGGCGAGGCCGTCGCGGGACAGGCCGCGCGCCTTTCGGCCGGGGCCAGCCTGACGCTCGGCGACGATCCGGTGAACCTGGCCGTATCGGCCGCCGTCACGCGCCTCGACCAGCCCGGCGACATCCGCCTGAACCTCGCCTTTGCGCCGGCCGAGGACCGCTTGACGGTGGACATCCAGGCGAGCGAGCCGGCCGGCGGCCTCGTCGCCAACCTCCTCCAGATCCCCGACCGCCCGCCGGTGAACCTCACGATCACCGGCGGCGGCCCGCTCTCCGACTTCACCGCCAACGGACAGCTGACGGTCGGCGCGGAGCAGGCGGCGATGCTGACCGCCCGCGTCACCGGCACCGATGCCGGCCGGCGCGTCGCGGCCTCGCTGCAGGTCGAGGCCGAGCGCTACGTGCCGGCGAGCCTCGCCCCTTACGTCGCGGGCGGCACCTCGCTCGACGTCGACGTGCTCCTGCGCGAGGACGGCACCTACCTCATCGACGGCGCGACCCTCGCCTCCGACGCCGCCAGCATCCGCGCCAGCGGCACGGTCGACCTCGCAGGCGCTGCCAACGACGTCACCCTGTCGGTCGGCGTGCCGCAGGGCCGGGCGCTCGACCTCACCTTCGGCGACACCCAGATCCGCCTCGCGGAACTCGAAGCGACCCTTCAGGGTGCCCTGTCCAACGCCGCCCTGTCGCTGCGCGGCACCCTGCCGGTCGCCGGCTTCGGCGCCTATGTGGGCCAGGGGGTGACGGCCAATATCGGCAGCCCCGGCTTCAACCTGCGAGGCCTCACCGGCCCCTTGTCCGTCACCGCCACCGCCGGCTCCTTCTCGGCCCCGAGCGGCGTGTCCGAACGCTTTCTCGACGGCGAGATCCGCCTCATCGCCAACGGCGCGCTGACTGAGGACGGTCTCCAGCTCAATCCCTCGAAGCTGACCACCGGCACGGCCGAGCTCAACGCCTCGGGCACCGCGGCGCTGAACTTCGCGATCTTCGACTTCGCCCTCCAGACCAACTTCGACACCTCGGCCCTGTCGGCCGCGCTCGTGCCGCTGGCGGGGACCCGCACCACCCTGTCCGGCAACGTGTCGAAGACGCTCGACGAGACGCTCTCCCTCGCCAACCTCGCCTTGTCCGGCGGCGGCTTGTCGATTTCGGGCGACGCCCGGCTCGCGAACGAGACCGTGTCGGCCGCGATCACCGGCGCCCTTTCCGAGACCGGCGCGGTCGATTCCTCGCTGTCGGGCGCCGCGCAGTTCCGCCTGACGGCGGAAGGCCCGGTCGCCGCCCCCGCGGTCGACCTCGAACTCTCCTCCGCCGGCCTCACCTTCGGCGGGCGCGAGCTCTCCAATCTCCAGGCCAGCCTTCGCGGCACCTTCGGCACCGAGAACCCCTCCGGCACGGTCGACATTTCCGGCACGCTCGACGGCGCGCCGCTCACCGGCAACGCCCGCTTCGAAACGCTGCCCTCCGGCGAGCGGCGCCTCAGCGACCTCGCCGTGCGCCAGGGCCCGAATTCGATCACCGGCGACATCGTGATCGGCGAGAACGCCGTGCCGACCGGCACGCTCACCGTCGCGGTCGAGGACATCGGGCCGCTGGCCTCGCTCGCCGGCCGGGATGCCACGGGCGACGTCAACGGCACCATCGTGCTCGACGCCACGCCCGACGATCTCCCGCTCGCGACCGTCGACCTCACCGCCCGGCGCATCGCCCTCGCCGGCACCAGCCTGACCGGGGCGGATGTCGACCTCGCCGTCCAGGACTATCTCGGCCAGCCCTTCGCCGACGGCACGATCCGCGCCGAGACACTCGACGCCGGCGGCATCGCCGTGCGCAGCCTCGCGCTGGACCTCGCCCGCGAGGGCGACTTCACGGCGCTGCGCGCAACCGCCGAAGCGAATGCCGTGCCGGTGACGCTCGCCGGGCGCGCCCGCTTCGCCTCGGACGCGACCACGATCGAGCTGCGCGAGCTGACCGCGGCCGTCGAGGGCGCGCCCGTCGCGCTCGCCCAGGCCGGCAACGTCGTGATCGCGAACGGCACCACCACGATCTCGCCGATCCGCTTGTCGATCGGCGAGGGCTCGGCCTCGGTCGAGGGCACGGCCGGCGCGCAGCTGAACCTGACGGCCGCGCTCGACGCCGTGCCGCTCAGCGTCGCGGCCCCCTTCGCGCCCGGCATCGACCCCGCCGGCACGCTGACCGGCAATGCCGCTGTGACCGGCCAGGCGAGCAACCCCACCGCAACCTTCGAGGTCACCGGCAGCGACCTCTCCGCCGCCCCGCTCCGCGCGGCCGGCGTCGAGACCGCGGACCTCGCCGCCGACGGCCGCTATGCCGGCGGCACGCTCGACCTCCGGTCGGCGACGATCGACCTCGGCGAGGGCTCGCTGCGGGCCTCCGGCACGGCCGGCGAGACCTTCGACCTCACTGTCGAGGCCGCCGAGATCCCCGTCGCGCTCGCCAACGGCTTCGTCTCCGGCCTCGACGCCTCGGGCACCCTGTCCGGCAACGCCACGGTCACCGGCTCGCGCACGGAGCCCGCCGCGACCTTCACCGTCACCGGCCGCGACATCACCGCACGCGAGATCGCGAGCGCCGACATCGCGCCGCTCAGCCTCGACCTTTCCGGCCGCTACGCGGGCGGTTCGGCGACGATCGAGCGCGGCAACGTCGTGGTCGGCAACGGCCGCCTCGACCTCGCCGGCACGATCGGCGAGGCGCTCGACGTCCAGGTCACCGCCACCGACCTCCCCGTCGGCCTCGCCAACGGCTTCGTGGACGGCCTCGGCGCGCGCGGCACGGTCTCCGGCACCGCCAGCGCGAGCGGAAGCCTGCAGCGGCCGAACGCCACCTTCGACCTCTCGGGCGAGGGCCTGACGACCGCGGCCATCGCGGCCTCGGGCATCGAGCCCTTCGACCTCGTCGCCGACGGCGCCTACGCCGAGGACACCGCGACGATCCGCGAGGCGCGCATCGCGGTCGGCTCGGGCGATCTCGCCGCCAGCGGCACGGTCGGTGCCGGCGCGATCGACCTCGATGTGGCGGCCCGCGCCCTGCCCCTCGGCCTCTTCAACGACCTCGCCGGGGGCCTGGCCCTCGAAGGCACGCTGTCGGGCACGGCGAATGCGAGCGGCACGACGCAGGCGCCGGTCGTCGCGCTCGACGTCACCGGCGACGGCATCACGACGGCCGAGATCCGCCGCTCCGGCATCGCCCCGATCGCGCTGCGCCTCGCCGGCCGGTTCGCCGACAACGTCGCGACGATCGAGACGGCCGTCGTCAACGTCGGCGAGGGCTCGATCACCGCGAGCGGTACGGCCGGCGAGACCCTGGACCTGAGCCTCGCGCTGAACCAGTTGCCGGTCGGCCTCGCCAACGGCTTCGTCGAGGGTCTTAACGCCTCCGGCACCTTGTCGGGCACCGCCACCGCCACCGGTCCGCGCGCCGACCCGCAAGCCCGCTTCGACTTGAGCGGCTCCGGCATCACGGCCGAGGCGATCGCCGCCGGCGGCATTCCGCCCCTGTCGCTCGACGTCTCCGGCGCCTATGCCGGCGGCACGGCGACGATCGAGACGGCGCGCGTCGACGTCGGCACCGGCTCGCTCACCGCCACCGGGACGGTGGGGCAGAGCCTCGACCTCGACGTGGCGCTCGACCAGATCCCCGTCGGCCTCGCCAACGGCTTCGTTTCGGGCCTTCGCGCCGAGGGCACGATCTCCGGCACGGCGCAGGCGACGGGCACCGCCGCCGCACCGCAGGCCCGCTTCGACCTGTCGGGCAGCGGCATCACCACCGCCGAGATCGCCCGCTCCGGCCTTCAGCCGCTCGCCTTCGACCTCGAGGGCAGCTACGCCGACAACCTCGCGACGATCGCGCAAGGGTCGGTGCGCGTCGGCGGCGGCACGCTGGACCTCACGGGCACGGTGGGCGACGAGCTGAACGTGCGGGCGCAGCTGAACGCCCTCCCCGTCGGCATCGCCAACGGCTTCGTGCCGAACCTCGGCGCCTCGGGCACCGTGTCGGGCACAGCCGAGGCCACCGGCGCGCTCGCCGACCCGCAGGCGCGCTTCGCCCTCCAGGGCCGCGGGATCACCGCCCGGCAGGTCGCGTCCTCCGGCGTCCAACCGCTCTCCTTCGATCTCGACGGCACCTATGCCGGCGGCACCCTCACGCTCGGCCAGGCGAACGTTGCGGTCGGCGGCGGCTCGCTGACGGCGACCGGCTCGGTCGGCCAGGCGCTGAACCTCGACGTCGACATCACCCGCCTGCCGGTCGGGCTCGCCAACGGCTTCGTCGACGGTCTCGGTGCGCGGGGCACGCTGTCGGGCACCGCCCGCGCCCGCGGCTCGCTTGCCCAGCCGGATGCGAGCTTCGACGTGTCGGTCTCGGACATCTCCACCGCGCAGACGCGGAGCGCCGGCGCACCGGCGATCAACGGCACGGCGGCCGGCTCCTACGCCGGCTCGACGCTGACGCTCACTCAGGCGCAGATCGGCGTCGGCGGCGGCACGATCACGGCCTCCGGCACGGCCGGATCGACCCTCGCCCTCGACGTGCGGATCTCCGCCCTGCCGCTCAGCCTCGCGGCGGCGGCGGCGCCCGACCTCTCACCCCAGGGCACGCTGAACGGCACGGTCCAGGTGCGCGGCACGGCCTCGAATCCGGCCGTCGACTACGACCTCGCCGCCTCCGGCGCGAGCATCGCGCCGGCGCGCGCCGCGGGGGTCTCCGCCTTGGGCATCACCGCCCGGGGCCGCTTCGAGAACGACGTCGTCACGACGGATGCGAACCTGTCGGGCAGCGGCATCGCGCTGGCGCTGGCGGGCTCGGTCAACATCGCGGCCGGCCCGAGCTTCGACCTGCGGGCGAACGGCACGGCCCCCCTCGCCCTCGCCAACGCCGTTCTCGCCGAGGGCGGACGCTCGGTGCAGGGTATCGTGTCGCTCGACCTCGCCGTCACCGGCACGGCCGCGGCCCCGAACGTGACCGGCACGATCACCACCGGCGGCGCCCGCTTCGTCGACACCGGCATCAACCTCGCAATCAACGACATCTCGGCGCGCATCGCGCTCGCCGGCCAGACGGCGCGGATCGAAACGCTCACCGGCAGCTTCGGCGGCGGCGGCACCGTGACCGTCGGCGGCACGGTCGGCCTCACCGGCGGCTTCCCGGCCGATCTCCAGATCCGCGTCGCCGAGGGGCGCTACAACGACGGCGAGATCGTCTCGATCACCCTCGACGCCGACCTCACCGTCACCGGCGATCTCACGGGCTCGCCGGTTCTCGCCGGCACCGTCAACGCCCGGCAGATCAACGTCATCGTGCCCGAGCGCCTGCCGACCTCGCTCGCGCGCATCGACCTGGAATACCGCAACGCGCCCGCCGCGCTCCTGCGCCAGCAGCAGGAGATCCAGCCGCCGGATGCCGGCGGCGGCTCGACGTCGGGCGGCCTCGTCCTCGACCTCACCTTCAACGCGCCCAACCGCGTCTTCGTGCGCGGCCGCGGCCTCGACGTCGAGCTCGGCGGATCGATCCGGATCGCCGGGCCGGTCTCCGCCCCGCAGGTCGTCGGCGCCTTCGACCTGCAGCGCGGCCGCTTCGCCATCCTGTCGCGCCGCCTCGACTTCGAGCGGGGAAGCCTGACCTTCACCGGCAACCTCGTACCGACCCTGGACCTCCTGGCGACGTCCAACACGGGCGACGTCACGGTGAACATCGCCGTCACCGGCCCGGCCAACGATCCGAGCTTCACCTTCTCCTCCGATCCGCCCCTGCCGGAGGACGAGGTGCTGGCGCGCCTGATCTTCGGGCAGGGCACGACCGACCTGTCGCCGCTCCAGATCGCCCAGCTCGCGGAAGCCGCGGCGACGCTCGCGGGCGTCGGCGGCTCGTCGGGACTTCTCGAGAACCTTCGCGCCCAGCTCGGCGTCGACGACCTCGACATCCGCACCACCGAGGACGGCCAGACGGCCGTGGGCGTCGGCCAGTACCTCAACGACAACACCTATCTCGGCGTCGATTCGACGGGCCGCGTCTCGCTCGACCTCAAGCTCGGCTCGGGCGTCACCGCGCGCGGATCGGTCAACGCGCAGGGCGGCGGCGAGGTCGGCGTGTTCTACGAGGGCGAGTTCTGACGAGCCCGGGATGAACCATCCGCGCCGCTCTCCGTTGCTTGGACTCGATCCACCAGCGGGGAGTGGCGTCATGGATACCGAAAGCCTGAAGTTCGCCCGGTTCGACCATCCGAAGCACGGCGTCTTCGACACGGTCGAGGCGGTGTCGGGCGACAAGCGCCTCGGCGGCGACGAGAAGCGCGAGATCCTCGCCGAATGGAAGCGGCGCGTCGCGGCCGACAGCACTGGCGATCCCGAGGCCGCCCGCCTCGGCGAATCGCTCGATGCCGAGATCGCCCGGCTCGCCCGTATGGGAACCTGAGCACCTCGGATCATATCAATCTTATCGAAACCGTTAGGAGCGAAATCGATCCGCGCCCGGCACCGGCAGGTTCTTGCCGACTTCCGCTCTTAACATATAGCTGCCATTCTTGACCGCGTTCGGACCCGCCGGGGCGGGCTCAGTGCCCAGAGCCTTGGTCGGTCGCTTGAGGGGCACCGTCGAAGCTTGACCGATACTTCCACGTTTCCGGCCGCCGCACCGCGCGACCTCCGCACTCTCCTTCAGGACGATCCCGGCCGATTCGGGCGCTTCAGCCGCCATCTCGGCGACATGCTGCTCGACCTGTCGAAATGCGCCGTGTCGAGCGAGGATCTCGCCGCCCTCATCGCCCATGCCCGCGACAAGCGCATCGAGGCGCGCCGCGACGCCATGTTCGCGGGGCGCCCGATCAACGAGAGCGAGAACCGCGCCGTTCTTCACGTCGCCCTGCGCGGGCGCATCGAGGACGGCTACAAGGACGCCGCCGGCCGCCCGGTCGGCGACGAGGTGGAGGGCGTCCTCAAGGCGATGACCGCCTTCGCCGAAGGCGTGCGCACCGGCGCCGTCGCGGCGAGCGACGGGCGTCCCTTCACCGACGTCGTCAACATCGGCATCGGCGGATCCGACCTCGGCCCCGCCATGGCGACGCTCGCGCTCGCGCCCTACCACGACGGCCCGCGCCTCCATTACGTGTCCAACGTCGACAGCGCCCACATCGCCGACACGCTGAAGGAGCTCGACCCCGCCCGCACGCTGTTCATCGTCGCGTCGAAGACCTTCACGACCATCGAGACGATGACCAATGCCGGCACGGCCCGCGCCTGGATCGCCGGCTCGCTCGGGGAAAGCGCGGTCGGCGCGCATTTCTGCGCGGTCTCGACGGCCCTCGACAAGGTCGCCGCCTTCGGCATCGAGGAAAGCCGCGCCTTCGGCTTCTGGGACTGGGTGGGCGGCCGCTACTCGCTCTGGTCGGCGATCGGCCTGCCGATCATGATCGCGGTCGGCCCCGCCAACTTCCGGGCGATGCTGGCCGGCGCGCGCGAGATGGACCGGCACTTCGCCGACGCGCCGCTGGAAACCAACCTGCCCGTTCTTCTCGGGCTCGTCGGCTGGTGGCACCGGGCCGTGCGCGGCTATCCCACCCGCGCCGTCATCCCCTACGACCAGCGCCTCGCCCGCCTGCCGGCCTATCTCCAACAGCTCGACATGGAATCGAACGGCAAGTCGGTGGACACCGAGGGCCGGCCCGTGTCCGTGTCCGGCCCCGTCGTGTGGGGCGAGCCCGGCACCAACGGGCAGCACGCCTTCTTCCAGCTCCTCCACCAGGGCACCGACGTCGTGCCCGTCGAGTTCATCGTCGGCGCGCGCTCGCACGAGCCTTCGCTCCAGGCGCACCAGGACCTCCTCCTCGCCAACTGCCTGGCGCAGAGCGAGGCCCTGATGAAGGGCCGCACGGTCGAGGAGGCGAAGACGCAACTCCTCGATGCCGGGCGCTCCGAAGAGGACGCCGCCCGCATCGCGCCCTTCCGCGCCTTCGCCGGCAACAAGCCGTCGATCACCATCCTCTACCGCCTCCTCGATCCCGCGACCCTCGGGCGCCTCGTCGCGCTCTACGAGCACCGCGTCTTCGTCGAGGCCCAGCTCTTCGGGATCAACGCCTTCGACCAATGGGGCGTCGAACTCGGCAAGGAACTCGCGAGCCAGCTCGTGCCGCTCGTCGCCGGGGAGGGCGACGACGGCGCGAAGGACGCGTCCACCCGCGGCCTCCTCCAGGCCATCAAGACCATGAGGACCACTCCATGAGCGCCAGCATGACCGCGCAGCGTCCCGATCCGGATGCCGCCGCTCCCCTCCCCCACGACGCCTCCGCCTCGCGTCGGAGCTACGACGTCGACGCGCTCGCCGAGGAGATCGTCGAGAAGCTCACCTACTCCATCGGCAAGAGCCCGGCGCGCGCGCGCAAGTACGACTGGCTGCGCGCCGTCACCCTGACCGTGCGGGACCGCATCATCGACCACTGGCTCGAAGCCGAGGACGCGCGGGCGGCGAGCGGTGGCAAGCAGGTCGCCTACCTGTCGATGGAGTTCCTGATCGGCCGCCTCCTGCGCGACGCGATCAACAACCTGAACCTGACGACCCAGGTCGCCGAGGCGCTGAAGCGCTACAACGTCGATCTCGACATGATCGAGCTCCTGGAGCCGGACGCCGCCCTCGGAAACGGCGGCCTCGGGCGCCTCGCCGCCTGCTTCATGGAATCCATGGCCTCGGTCGGCGTGCCCGGCTTCGGCTACGGCATCCGCTACGTCCACGGCTTCTTCCGCCAGGAGATCGCCGACGGCGCGCAGGTCGAGCTGCCGGAGAACTGGCTCCTCCACGGCAACCCCTGGGAGTTCGAGCGGCGCGAGCGCTCCTACGAGATCGGCTTCGGCGGCAAGGTGACGAGCGTCGTCGGCGAGCCCGGCAAGCCGCCGCGCCAGCTCTGGCGCCCGGCCGAGCGCGTGCTGGCCGTCGCCTACGACACGCCGATCGTCGGCTGGCGCGGTGCCCACGTCAACACGCTCCGGCTGTGGAGCGCGCAGGCGCTCGACCCGATCCTTCTCGACGCCTTCAACTCGGGCGACCACATCGGCGCGCTCGTGGAGTCCAACAAGGCCGAGGCGATCACCCGCGTCCTCTACCCCGCCGATTCGCATCAGGCCGGTCAGGAGCTGCGGCTGCGCCAGGAGTTCTTCTTCTCCTCCGCCTCGCTCCAGGACATCATCCGCCGGCACCTCGAGACCAACGAGTCGCTTTCGAACCTCCACGACAAGGTCTCGATCCAGCTCAACGACACCCATCCCGCGGTATCGGTCGCCGAGCTGATGCGCCTCCTCGTCGACGTCCACGGCATGGAATGGGACGAGGCCTGGGAGATCACCCGCCAGACCTTCTCCTACACCAACCACACGCTCCTGCCCGAAGCGCTGGAGCACTGGCCGATCCACCTCTTCGAGCGGCTCCTGCCGCGCCAGATGCAGATCATCTACGCGATCAACGCCGCCGTCATCCGCCAGGCGATGGAAAGCAAGGGCTTCGACGGCGGCCGGATCGCGGCGATCTCGCTGATCGACGAGAACAACGGCCGGCGCGTGCGCATGGGTCAGCTCGCCTTCGTCGGGAGCCACGCCGTCAACGGCGTCTCGGCGCTGCACACCGACCTCATGAAGGAAACGGTGTTCCACGCCCTGCACGAGCTCTACCCCGACCGCATTCAGAACAAGACCAACGGCGTCACCCCGCGCCGCTGGCTGATGGAGGCCAATCCCGGCCTGACCTCGCTCCTGAAGGAAACCATCGGCGAGGGCTTCCTCGACGACATCTCCAAGATCCGGGACGTCGAGCGCTTCGCCACGGACGCGGGCTTCCGCGACCGCTTCGCGGCGGTGAAGCGCGAGAACAAGGCGCGCCTCGCCGACGTCATCTCCGAACGCCTCGCGATCTCCGTCGATCCCGACGCGCTCTTCGACATCCAGGTCAAGCGCATCCACGAATACAAGCGCCAGTTCCTCAACATCATCGAGGCCGTCGCGCTCTACGACCAGATCCGCTCGCAGCCGGCCACGAACTGGACGCCGCGCGTCAAGGTCTTCGCCGGCAAGGCGGCGCCCTCCTACCTCCAGGCCAAGGAGATCATCCACCTCGCCAACGACGTGGCGCGGGTGATCAATTCCGACCCGGCGGTGCGCGACCTCCTGAAGGTGGTGTTCATTCCGAACTACAATGTCAGCCTCGCCGAGATCATCATGCCGGCGGCCGACATTTCCGAGCAGATCTCGACGGCGGGGCTCGAGGCTTCGGGTACCGGCAACATGAAGTTCGCCCTCAACGGCGCGCTCACCATCGGGACGCTCGACGGCGCCAACGTCGAGATGCGCGACCACATCGGCGAGGAGAACATCTTCATCTTCGGCCTCACCGCCTCGGAGGTCGCCCAGCGCCGCCGCGAGGGCCATAGCGGGCGCTCGGTGATCGAGGGCCTGCCGCTGCTGCGCGACGCGCTGCACGCCATCTCCTCGGGCGTCTTCTCGCCCGACGAGCCGAACCGCTACAACGGCCTCGTCGGCAACCTCTACAACAACGACTGGTGGATGATCGCCGCCGACTTCCAAAGCTACTGGGACACCCAGCGCCGCGCGGACGCGCTCTGGGCCGACCCGGCCGAATGGAACCGCAAGGCGATCCTCAACACGGCGCGCATGAGCTGGTTCTCCTCCGACCGCTCGATTCGCGAATACGCGGCCGACATCTGGCGCACCGGCACCGACGCCTGATCGTCGCCCGGCTCAGGACCACCGGAAGCTGCGGCCGAGACCGGTCGCAGCTTCTTTCGTTGAAAATTCCGGCGAAAAGCCCCCTCGCCTCGCTGGCGGCGCGGGTGGCCTCACGCTAGCTTGATCCCTGCGCTGGGTTCGTCGCCGACAGGTGGTGCCGCGCCAGGGGACGAGAGCGCCGCAGGGCGCCGACTGGAGGAACACGATGCCCGAACGCCGACCCTTCGCGCCGATCTCGCGCGATACCATGGCCTATGTCCTGGCGGGCGGGCGCGGCTCGCGGCTGATGGAGCTGACCGACTTCCGCGCCAAGCCCGCGGTCTATTTCGGCGGCAAGACGCGCATCATCGACTTCGCGCTGTCGAACGCCATCAATTCCGGCATCCGCCGCATCGGCGTCGCGACCCAGTACAAGGCGCACTCGCTGATCCGCCACCTCCAGAACGGCTGGAACTTCCTGCGCCCCGGGCGCAACGAGAGCTTCGACATCCTCCCCGCCTCCCAGCGCGTCTCGGAGGACCAGTGGTATGCCGGCACGGCCGACGCCGTGTACCAGAACATCGAGATCATCGAGGGCTACGCGCCCCGCTACATGGTGATCCTCGCGGGCGACCACATCTACAAGATGGACTACGAGATGATGCTCCAGCAGCACGTCGACACGGGGGCCGACGTCACCGTCGGCTGCCTCGACGTGTCCAAGGAGGAGGCGACCGCCTTCGGCGTCATGCACGTCGACGAGAACTTCCGCATCACCGACTTCGTCGAGAAGCCGAAGGACCCGCCGACCATTCCGGGGCGCCCCGACACCTGCCTCGCCTCGATGGGCATCTACGTCTTCGAGACCAACTTCCTGATGGACCAGCTGCGCCGCGACGCCGCCGACCCGAACTCGGCGCGCGACTTCGGCAAGGACATCATCCCCCACATCGTGCGCCACGGCTCGGCCTACGCCCACCGCTTCAACCGCTCGGTGGTGCGCTCGGCCGCCGAGCCCGACAGCGAGGCCTACTGGCGCGACGTCGGCACCGTCGACGCCTACTGGCAGGCCAATATCGACCTCACCGACGTCGTCCCGCCGCTCGACATCTACGACCGCGACTGGCCGATCTGGACCTATGCCGAAACGACGCCCCCGGCGAAGTTCGTCCACGACGTCGAGGGGCGGCGCGGCTACGCCGTGTCCTCGCTCGTTTCCGGCGACTGCATCATCTCCGGCGGCTCCTTGAAGCGCTCGCTCCTCTTCACGGGCGTTCGCGTGCGCTCCTATTCGCAGCTCGACCACGCGGTGGTGCTGCCGCACTGCACGATCGGGCGGGGGGCCCGCCTGTCCAAGGTCATCATCGACCGCGCGGTGAACATCCCCGACGGCCTCGTGATCGGCGAGGATCCGGAGCTGGACGCGCAGCGCTTCCGCCGCACCGCCAGCGGCATCTGCCTCGTCACCAAGCCGATGATCGACCGCCTCAACTATCGATGACGCTCACCGTCCTGTCCGTCGCCTCCGAGGTCTTCCCCTTCCTGAAGACCGGCGGCCTCGCCGACGTGGCCGGCGCGCTGCCCGGCGCGCTGCAAAGCCACGGCATCGGCGTGCGAACGCTGATGCCGGGCTATCCCGTGGTCATGGCGGGCATCGATCCCGGAGCCGAGACGGTCTGGAGCGACGAGAGCTTCTTCGGCGGGCCGGCGCGCATCCTCGCCGAGACCCGCCACGGGATCGACCTCCTGGTTCTCGACGCTCCGCATCTCTACGAGCGGTTCGGCGGCCCTTATTCGGGGCCGGACGGGGTCGACTATCCCGACAACGCCCTGCGCTTCGCGGCGCTCTCCAAGGCCGGCGCGCTCGTCGCGCAAGGGGCGCTGGGCGGCTGGCGGCCGGACATCGTCCACGCCCACGACTGGCAGGCGGCCCTCACCCCCGTCTACCTCGCCTTCTCCAACGCGCCGCGCCCGCGCACCGTCTTCACCGTCCACAACCTCGCCTTCCAGGGCACGTTTCGATACACGGTCTTTCCGCAACTCGGCCTGCCCGACTCCGCCTGGTCGATCGAGGGGGTCGAGTATTACGGCGATGTCGGCTTCCTGAAGGGCGGCCTCCACGCCGCCGACGCGGTCACCACCGTCAGCCCGACCTATGCGCGCGAGATCCTGACCTCCGAGGGCGGCATGGGCCTCGACGGCCTGCTGCGCGGCCGCGGCGACCGGCTCGTCGGCATCGTCAACGGCATCGACACGAGCGTCTGGAGCCCGGAAACCGATCCCGTCATCGCCAAGACCTACACGGCCCGCACGGTGCGCGAGCGCCGGCACAACAAGCGGGCGCTGGAAGGCGAGTTCGGCCTTCGCCGCGAGGACGGGCCGATCCTCGCGGTCGTGTCGCGCCTCACCTGGCAGAAGGGCCTCGATCTCGTCGCCGAGATCGCCGACGAGATCGTGTCGCTCGGCGCCCGCCTCGTCGTCGTCGGCTCGGGCGACCGCCTGATCGAGGGCGCGTTCCTCGCCGCCCATGCCCGTCATCCCGATCGGATCGGCGTGCGCATCGGCTACGACGAGCCGATGAGCCACCGCGTCCAGGCCGGCGCCGACGCGATCCTCGTGCCCTCGCGCTTCGAGCCCTGCGGCCTCACCCAGCTCTACGGCCTGCGCTACGGCTGCGTGCCGCTGGTGTCGGACGTCGGCGGCCTCGCCGACACGGTGATCGACGCCAACTTCGCCGCCCAGCGCGCCAAGGTCGCGACGGGCTTCGTCTTCGGGCCGGTGACGACCGACGCCCTTCTCGAAGCCGTGGGCCGGCTGCTCGATGCCTATCGCGACGATGCGAAATGGCGCACGATCCAGACCCGCGCCATGGCCTTCGACGTGTCCTGGACGGCGAGTGCCGCCCTCTACGCCGCGCTCTACCGCGACCTCCTGAACGAATAGAGACCCGCCCGATGTCGAAAACCGTCGCGACCCGCCCCTATGACGACCAGAAGCCCGGCACTTCGGGCCTGCGCAAGCGCGTGCCGCACTTCCAGCAGCCGAACTACGCGGCGAACTTCATCCAGTCGATCTTCGCCGCGGCGAGAGTGGAGCCCGGCTCGACCCTCGTGATCGGCGGCGACGGGCGCTTCTTCAATCGCGAGGTCATCGGCCTCGCCATCCGCATGGCCGCCGCCAACGGCTACGGGCGCATCGTCGTCGGCCGAAACGGCATCCTCTCGACCCCCGCCGCCTCGAACCTCATCCGCAAGCGCGGGGCATCCGGCGGCATCATCCTCTCGGCGAGCCACAATCCCGGCGGACCGAACGGCGATTTCGGCATCAAGTACAACGTATCGAACGGCGGCCCGGCGCCCGAGAAGGTGACGGAGGCGATCTTCCGCCACACCCGCACGATCTCGGAATACCGCATCGTCGAGGACGCCGCGCCGGACCTGTCCGTTCTCGGCGAGACCAGGCTCGGCGATGCCACCGTCGAGATCGTCGATCCCGTCTCCGACTACGCCGCGCTGATGGAGGAGCTCTTCGACTTCGCCAAGCTCCGCGATCTCGTCGCCTCCGGCTTCCGGCTGCGCTTCGACGCCATGCACGCGGTCACCGGCCCCTACGCCCACGAGATCCTGGAAAAGCGCCTCGGCGCGCCGGCCGGCACCGTGATCAACGGCGAGCCGAAGGAGGATTTCGGCGGCGGCCACCCGGATCCCAACGCCGTCTACGCCGCCGAGCTGATCTCGGAGATGATGGGCCCGGCCGCCCCCGACTTCGGCGCGGCCTCCGACGGCGACGGCGACCGCAACCTGATCGTCGGCCGGGGGATCGTCGTCTCGCCGTCCGATTCGCTCGCGGTTCTCGCTGCCAACGCCCATCTGGCGCCCGCCTACGCCAAGGGCATCGCCGGCATCGCCCGCTCCATGCCGACGAGCGGTGCGGCCGACCGCGTCGCCGAGAAGCTGAAGGTCGGCATCTACGAGACGCCGACCGGCTGGAAGTTCTTCGGCAACCTCCTCGATGCCGGCAAGGTCACGATCTGCGGCGAGGAGAGCGCCGGCACCGGCTCCGACCACGTGCGCGAGAAGGACGGGCTCTGGGCCGTGCTCCTCTGGCTCAACATCCTCGCCGTCCGGCGCGAGAGCGTCTCCGAGATCATGGCCGCGCACTGGCGCGAATACGGGCGCACCTTCTACCAGCGCCACGACTACGAGGAGATCGACAAGGCCGCCGCCGACGGGCTGATGGAGAGCCTTCGCCAGCGCCTCGCCTCCATGGCCGGACAGCGCTTCGGCACGCTCGTCGTCTCGGAGGCCGACGACTTCTCCTACAAGGACCCGGTGGACGGCTCGATCTCGACCGGCCAGGGCGTGCGCATCGTCTTTTCCGGCGGCTCGCGCATCGTCTTCCGCCTGTCGGGCACGGGCACGCAAGGCGCGACGCTGCGCGTCTACATCGAGCGCTTCGAGCCGGACCCGGCACGCCACGGCGACGCCCCGGCCGACGCGCTCGCCGAACTCGTGCGTACCGCCGACGTGATCGGCGAGATCAAGGCCCGCACGGGCCGCGAAGAGCCGGACGTCGTGACCTGACGGCGGCGGACTCGTCGATGGGGTTCTCGATCACCGCCGAGCGCGGCGCGCCGGCGCGGCTCGGCGCGAACGTCGCGGCGGACGGCGTGTCCTTCGCCGTTCATTCCGGCAACGCGGCCCGCGTCCTCCTCTGCCTCTTCGACGGGAGCGGCGAGCGCGAGATCGCTCGCCTGCCGCTGGCGCGGCAAGGCGACACGCATTTCGGCTTCGTGCCGGGCCTTGCCGAGGGCGCGCGCTACGGCCTGCGCGCCGAAGGTCCCTGGGCGCCCGAGGCCGGCCACCGCTTCGATCCGTCGAAGCTCCTCGTCGATCCCTACGCCGTCGCGCTCGACCGTCCCTACCGCTTCGATCCCGTCCTGACCGCCCCACGGCAAGCCGGCCTCGACAGCGCCGCGGTCGTGCCGCGCGCCGTCGTCGCGAAGCTCGACCGGACGGCCGCGCCCCTCCCCTTCGCGCCGCCCGGCCTCACCTACGAGACGAGCGTGCGCGCCTTTTCCATGCGCCACGCGAGCGTGCCGGAACGAGTCCGCGGCACGGTCGCGGCGCTCGCCGAGCCAGCCGTTCTCGATCACCTCGTCCGGATCGGCGTCGGGAGCGTCGAGCTGATGCCGCTTGCCGGCTGGATCGACGAGGCGCATCTCGTTTGCCTCGGTCTTTGCAACGCCTGGGGCTACAACCCGATCGCCCACATGGCGCCCGATCCGCGCCTCGCGCCCGGCGGCTGGCCGGAGATCCGCCGGAGCGTGGAAGCGCTGCACGCGCGCGGGCTCCGCGTCCTTCTCGACGTCGTCCTCAACCATTCCGGCGAAGGGCCGGTGGAAGGGCCGACGCTCGCCTATCGCGGCCTCGACAACGCGCTCTACTACCGCCACGCGGAAGGGCAGCCCGGCACGCTCGTCAACGACACCGGAACGGGGAACACCTTCGCCTGCGACCGTGCGCCCGTCGTCGCGCTGTTCCTGGAATGCTTACGCACCTGGGTCGAGGTCGGCGGCATCGACGGCTTCCGCTACGATCTCGGCACGGTGCTCGGCCGCGACGATCACGGCTTTCGGCCGGACGCGCCGCTCCTCGCGGCCATCGCCGCCGATCCCGTCCTGAAGGACCGCATCCACGTCGCCGAGCCCTGGGACGTCGGCCCCGGCGGCTACCGCATCGGCGAGTTCCGCCCGCCCTTCCTCGAATGGCAGGACCGCTTCCGCGACGACGTGCGGCGCTTCTGGCGCGGCGAGAGCGGCCGCGTCGGAGCGCTCGCCACCCGCCTCTGCGGCTCGCCGGACCTTTTCGACCGCTTCAACCGCGCGCCGTCGGTCGGCGTCAACTTCGTCGCCGCCCATGACGGCTTCAGCCTCGCCGACATCGTCGCCTACGAGACCAAGCACAACGAGGCGAACGGCGAGGGAAACCGCGACGGCCACGGCGAGAACCATTCCTGGAACAACGGCGTCGAAGGGCCGACGGACGATCCCGCGATTCTCGCCGCGCGCGGGCGGGACCTGCGCGCCCTCCTCGCGACCCTGTTCCTCTCCCGCGGCACGCCGATGTTGGTGGCCGGCGACGAGTTCGGCCGCACGCAGAACGGCAACAACAACGCCTATGCGCAGGACAACGCGACGACCTGGCTCGATTGGGACGCGGCCGACGAGGCTCTGATCCGCTTCGTCGCGGCCCTGTCGGCGCTCCGCCGCAGCCATCCGGCGCTGCGCCTCGACGCCTTTCCGAGCGGCCGGCCACTGCCCGGCACCGACGTGCCCGACGTGTCCTGGCTGCGCGCGGACGGCTCGGCGATGGAAGCCGACGACTGGAACGATCCGGAGCGCCGCCTCCTCGTCCTCCAGTTCGCCGCCCCCGGTGCGGACGGCCGGCCGGCCCGCCTTCTCCTCGCCTTCAACGCGGGCATGAAGGACGCCGCCATCGCCCTGCCGCCGGCCGCGCCAGGCGAGCGCCTCGTCCTCGCTCTCCAATCCGACTGCCCCGACCTGTTGCCGCGCCCGCTCGATCCGGCGCACGGCCTCGTCGTCAAGGCGCGCTCGGTCTTCGTCGTGACGGCGGAGGTGGTGGAGCCGGCGGACGGGATCCCTTAAGTAGGGGCGAGACAGCCCGAGGCCGAAAGCATCCATGCCGATCCGCCAGCTTTCCGAAACGACCATCGACCGCATCGCCGCCGGCGAGGTGGTAGAGCGGCCGGCGAGCGTCGCCAAGGAGCTGGTCGAGAACGCCCTCGACGCGGGCGCGACGCGCATCGAGATCGTCACCGCCGGCGGGGGCAAGACGCTCATGCGCGTGTCCGACGACGGCTCCGGCATCCCGGCCGACGAATTGCCGCTGGCGGTCCGCCGCCACTGCACCTCGAAGCTGCCGGACGAGGACATCGCCCTCGTCGGCACGCTCGGCTTTCGCGGCGAGGCCCTGCCCTCGATCGGCTCGGTGGCGCACCTGACGCTCACCTCGCGCCGGGCCGGGGCGGGCGAGGCGGCCTCTATCACCGTCGCCAACGGGCGCGTCGGTGCGGTGAAGCCGGCCGCGCTCTCCAAGGGCACCACCGTCGAGGTGCGCGACCTCTTCCAGGCCGTGCCCGCCCGGCTGAAGTTCCTGAAGACCGACCGCGCCGAAGGGTCGGCCATCTCCGAGATGGTCAAGCGCATCGCCGTCGCGATGCCCCAGGTCCGCTTCGAGATCGCCGGCGAGGACAGGACGCCGACGATCCTTCCCGCCGCCTCGCCGATCGAGCGGATCGGCGCGATCGTCGGAGAGGCCTTCGCGGCGGATTCGATCGAGCTCGACGCGGAGCGCGAGGGCGTGCGCCTCGGCGGCTTCGCGGGGCTGCCGACCTTCTCGCGCGGCAACGCGCTGCACCAGTTCGTCACCGTCAACGGCCGGCCGGTGCGCGACAAGATGGTGCTTTCGGCGCTCCGCGCGGCCTATGGCGACGCGATGCCCCGCGACCGCTGCCCGGTCGCCGTCCTCTTCCTGGAGCTCGACCCCGCCCTCGTCGACGTCAACGTCCACCCGGCGAAGGCCGACGTCCGCTTCCGCGACCCCGGCCTCGTCCGCGGCCTCCTGATCGGCGCGATCCGCCAAGCGCTCGCCCGCGAAGGGCTGAAGGCGAGCCGCACGGCGGCCGGCGACATGCTCGCCCGCATGCGCGCAACCGCGCCTCCTCCCGCCTCCGACGACACGGCGGCGCGCGAGCCCGCCTTCGTCCAGCCGCGCTTCTCGGGCTTCGCGCCCGGCGCCCCGGCCTTCCGCTCCGCCGCGCCCGCTTACGCCCGGGGCACCGATCCGCTCGCCGCCTCGCCCTTCCGGCCGCCGGAGCGGGCGGATGCCGCGCCGGGCCTCGCCTCCGCCGGTCTCGGCGAGGAGGCGCCCCCGCCCTTCATCCCCTCTCCGCCCCTGGAGGACGCGGAGACCGAGCCCGCGGCCGACATCCATCCTCTCGGCGCGGCCAAGGCCCATATTCACGACACCTACATCGTCTCGCAGACCGAGGACGGCATCGTCATCGTCGACGCGCACGCCGCCCACGAGCGGCTCGTCTACGAGACGCTGAAGCGGGCGATCCACGGTCGGCCGCTGCCCTCGCAGGGGCTGCTCATCCCCGACGTGGTCGACCTCGCCCCGGAGGATGCCGAGCGCGTCGAGACCGAGCGCGACGCGCTCGCCCGGCTCGGCCTCCATCTCGAGCGCTTCGGTCCGGGCGCCGTCCTGGTGCGCGAAACGCCGGCGATCCTGGGAATGGTCGACGCGGCGCGGCTCGTGCGCGACGTCGCCGATGCCCTCGCCGATGAGCGGGCCGGGGATGTCGTCTCGACCCGCATCGACCGGGTGGCGGCCACCGTCGCCTGCCACGGCTCGGTGCGCTCCGGCCGGCGGCTGCGCCCCGAGGAGATGAACGCGCTGCTGCGCGAGATGGAGGACACCCCAGGCTCGGGCACCTGCAATCACGGGCGGCCGACCTTTATCGAGCTGAAGCTCGCCGACATCGAGAAGCTGTTCGCGCGGCGATGAGCACCCGGCTTCTCCGCAGCGCCTGGCGCCGCCTGCCGCGCGGCTTCCGGCAGGACCTTTTCGCCCGCCTGACCGAGCGGCTCGTTCCCGCCGTTCCCGCCGCCGAGCTCGACCCGGCCGTCCTGCCCGCTCCCATCACCGTCGTCGGCGCGCTTCGCGCCCCGACCGGTCTCGGCCAGGCGGCGCGCCTCGCGCTCCACGCGCTGCGCGAGGCCGGCGTGCCGTTCGCCGCGATCGACATCACCGCGCGCCTGTCGCAGCCGGAGACCGAGCCCGTCTTCGAGGCTCCGGCGGCACGCGAAGGGCCGGGCACGCTTCTCGTCTACGCCGTGCCGCCGAACGGCGCCAACGCGCTCGCCGCCGTGCCGCGCGAGATCCGCGCGGGCAAGCGCCTCGCCGCCGGCTGGGTCTGCGAAACCGAAGCGCTTCCCGCCCTCTGGCAGCGTCAGGCGCGGCTCTTCCACGTCCTGACCGCGCCGACGCGGTTCGCGGCGGACGGCATCGCCCGGGCGACCGGCCGGCCGGTGCGGGTGATCGGCCATCCCGTGCTGGCCGAGCCCCTGCCCCCGGTCCCGCAGGATCCGCCGCGGAGCCCGGACGGGCGCCGCCTCGTCGGCGCGGTGCTCGACGTCGCTTCTTCCGGCGACCGCAAGAACGTCGAGGCGCTGATCGAAACGATCCGCCGCCTTCTCGCATCCTCGAACGATGTCGGGTTCCGCCTGAAGATCAAGGATGCCGGCGCGGAGCCGGCGCTCGCCCGCGCGCTGGCCGAGCTTCTGCGATCGGCGCCGGACCGGATCGCGGTCGCCGAGGCCGCGGCGTCGCGGGCGGAGACGATCGGCTTCATCGACGGGCTCGACCTCCTTCTCTCGCTCGCGCGCGCCGAAGGCTTCGGCCTGCCCCATGCCGAAGCGATCATGCGCGGCGTGCCGGTGGCGGCGGCGCGCTGGAGCGGCCCGGCCGAGTTCCTGACGGACGAGAACAGCGTCGCTCTCCCCTTCCGCCTGGTGCCGATCCGCGACCGCTCCGGCCTTTACGCCCCGACCATGGGGCGCTGGGCCGAGATCGATCCCGGCGCGGCCGCCGAAGCCGTCCTGCGCGCGCTGGAGGCGCCGCCCCGACTACGCCCGCCGATGCCCCCGCTCTTCACGACGCGCCTCTTCGTCGACGCCCTGCTCGGGCGCGCGTGAGGTTGCCGATGGGGCTCGTCCGTGCTCTTGGACACGCCATGACCGCCGTATGGAAAGGCCGCGACATGAACCGCATGGATGCCGGCGGAGAGGCCAAGCTCCGCTACGCCACCCCCGATTTCGAGGTGATCCGCCCCGGCGCCTTCGTGCGCTGCGCCGTGACCGGCGAGGCGATCCCGCTCGACCTCCTGAAATATTGGAGCGTCGAGCGCCAGGAGGCCTATCTCGACGCCGCGGCGTCCTTCAAGCGGGCGATGGAGACCGGCGGCGGGCGCTGAAGCGCGCCATCGCCGCCTCGACGAGGCGTCGCGGCGCCTCGCGATCGACGAAGCGCATCTCGATCTCGAGGACGTGCACGGCGCGCAGGAACTCCGCGGCCCGCGCGCCAGAGCCGCGGATGCGGGCATGGTCCTTGGCCGTGGTCGCCAGCACCGCGCCGACGGCCTCCGCTTCGCGCTGGAGATCGGCGAGCTGGCCGCGGGTGAAGGGGTGGTGGTCGGGAAAGGCCCGCAGTCCCGCGAGCGACGCGCCGACCTCGGCGAGGCTCCGGCGGAATTTTTCGGGATCGGCGATGCCGCAAAAGGCCAGCACGCGCCGCCCGGCCCAGCTGCGCGCCGCCTCGGCCGCGATCCGGGCGCGCTCGACGGACAGGCCGGCCGCCGCCGCACGCGCCGCCGCCGCCTCGCCCGCCGCCCCGTCGCCGACCACGAGCACGGCGTCGGCATGGCTGAACTGGAGATCGAGCGGCGCGCGCAAGGGGCCGGCCGGAAGCACCCGGCCGTTGCCGAGGCCCCGCCGCCCGTCGACGACGAGAAGCGCGAGATCGATCGCGAGCCGGGCGCTCTGGAAGCCGTCGTCCATGATCAGGAGGTCGGGCGCGGCCGCCGCGCGCAGGAGCGCCGCGCCCGCGGCGCGGTCGGCGGATACGACGGTCGGCGCGAGAGCGGCGAGAAGAAGCGGCTCGTCGCCGGCCTGCGCCGCGCCGTGGTGCTTCGGGTCGACGAGAAGCGGTGCCGTCCCGTCCCGGCCGTAGCCGCGCGATAGATAGCCGACCTTGATCCCCGCCTCGATCGCGGCGCGGCCGAGCGCCAGCGCCGTCGGCGTCTTGCCCGCGCCTCCGACCGTGAAATTGCCGACGCACAGGACCGGCAGGCCGGCCTCGACGCGCGAGCCCCTTCGCAGGCGGCGGCCGCTGACCGCGCCGTAAAGCGCGGCGGCGGGCGCGAGCGCGCGGGCCGGCAGGCCGCCGCCCGCGTCCCACCAGAAGCCCGGCGGCTGGATCATGGCCGCTCGCGGGTCAACGCCGGCCGCCGACCGCGGCGGCGGCGGGCGGCGGCGGGGGCGCGGCACGGCGGTCGAGGCTGAGGGCGAGCTCCAGCGGATGGAGGAAGGGATGCAAGGCCGCCATGGTGCGGCGAAGCCCCCCGCGCATCTCGCGCACGGCGGCGCGGGCGGCCGCGGCCATGGTGCTCTGGGCGAGCGAATCCGACAGGAGGAAGTCGAGCTGCTCGGCAAGGTCCGCCTCGTCGGACACGATGCGCGCCCCGCCCGTTTCGACGAGCTTGCCGTAGA
Organism: Antarcticirhabdus aurantiaca; assembly: GCF_009765365.1. Lineage (GTDB taxonomy): Bacteria > Pseudomonadota > Alphaproteobacteria > Rhizobiales > Rhizobiaceae > Antarcticirhabdus > Antarcticirhabdus aurantiaca. The sequence continues at coordinate 167,270 of NZ_VTOM01000005.1, read as the reverse complement.
TGTCGCGGAAGTTCTGCACCGCGCGGCCCGACAGGATGGCGTTGCCGAGCATGGCGGCTTCCAGCGGGTTCTGCCCGCCGGTTCCCGTCAGCGACTTGCCGACGAAGACGATCTCGGTGAGCCGGAGATAAAGGCCCATCTCGTGCATCGTGTCGCCGAGCATGACGTCGGTATCGGGACCCGGCAGCTCGCCGCGGCTGCGACGCGCAACCTTCAGGCCTGCCGCCTCGAAGCTCGCGGCGATCTCGTCGCCGCGCGTCACGTGGCGGGGCACGACGAGGGTGATGAGGCGGGGATGGCTCGCCTTCAACCGACGATGCGCGGCGCTCGCGATCGCCTCCTCGCCCGGATGGGTCGACACGGCCGCCCAGACCGGCCGGTCGCCGAAGGCGCGCGCGACGCGCACGAACTCGGCCTCGGCGATGGTGGGCGCCGGCATCTCGGCCTTGAGGTTGCCCGCGACGGACACCGCCGGCGCGCCGAGCGCCCGGTAGCGCTCGGCATCGAGCTCCGACTGGGCGACGACGTGCGTGACCTTCTCCATGACGGCCTCGGCGATGCGGGGCACCTGGCTCCAGCGCGCGAAGGAGCGGTCGGACAGACGGGCATTGACGAGGATCAGCGGCACCCGCCGGCGCGCCAGCTCGTGCATGGTGGTCGGCCAGATCTCGCTCTCGGCGGTGATCGCGATGTCCGGGCGCCAATGGTCGAGGAAGCGGCGGATGTAAGGGGCGAGGTCGAGCGGCACGTATTGGTGGGTGACGCAGTCGCCGAGCCGCTCGGCGACCAGCGCAGCCGAGGTGCGGGTGCCCGTCGTCATCAGGATCGGCAGGCCGAGATCGGCGACCGCGCGCACCATCGGCGAGACCGCCGCGCTCTCGCCGACGCTCGCGGCGTGCACCCAGACGAGCGGGCCTTCGCGGCGCTCCAGACCGGCGAGGCCGTAACGCTCGCGCCGACGGGCTCCCTCTTCCTTGCCGCGCGAGGCGCGCCACACGACGTATGGAGGAACGAGCGGGCGGCCGAGCGAGCCCGCGATCCGGTAGGTCGCCAGCGCGGCGCGCGCCAGGAAGTCGCTCATGCTCGGTCCGCGAGTTCGGCGGCGCGCCGGTTGGCGGCCTCGATGGCGCGCGTCACCTCGCGGCGCTTGGCTTCCATGGTGGCCTCGTCCGCATCGCGGGGAACGTGGATCGAATCGCCCATGACGACGGCGAGCCGGCCGAAGGGCAGCGGCAGGCTGGTGGCGTCCCAGGAACTCTTCACGACGTAGCGGCGCGAGGTGACCGCGGCGGCCGGGACGATCGGGCACCCGGACAGGCGCGCCAGCGTCACGATGCCGAGCCCCGCCTCGCGCGGGGTGCCCTTGGGAACGTCGGCGATCATGCAGACCCCTTCCCCGTCCTTGAGGGCGCGGGTCAGCGCGATCAGCGCCCCGACGCCGCCCTTCTTGGAGGCGGCGCGCGGATCGCGCCCGCCGCTGCCGCGCACCGTGCGGATGCCGAAGCGGGCGACGACGGCCGCGTTCAGCTCCGCATCGGCGTTGCGCGACAGCAGCGCGACGTAGGGGAGCGTCCTCGGGCGGAAGAAGGGCGCGAGGAGGTGCTGCCCGTGCCAGAGGCCGACGATCGCGGGATGCTCGGCGGCGAGCCTTTGGGCGTGCGGGCTCGAGCCCTCGACCCGCCGCTGGCTGGCGTGAACCAGGCGCAGGATCCCGTAGATCAGGCTGCCGACGAAAGACACGAAGCCGGGCCGCCGCATGAGGTCGCGGCCCGCGCGCTTCAGCCGCTTGCGCAGCGGCCGCCGTCCCTTGGGCCGCGGAAGCTTCGGGGCGGGCGGCGCGGCGCGCTCACCGGCCTCGATGTCGTCGACGCTCGCCATGTCGCGGATCGCCCGGCCTCCTCAAGCCACCTCCGGATCGAGGAGACGATGCATGTGGACGATGAAGTAGCGCATGTGCGCGTTGTCCACCGTCGACTGGGCCTTGCCGCGCCAAGCGGCCAAAGCAGTGGCATAATCGGGAAAAATGCCGACGATATCAAGGTTCGAGACGTCCCGGAACTCGGTCGACCCGAGCGTCGTCAGCTCGCCTCCGAAGACCAGGTGGAGGCGCTGCTTGGGTTGAACTTCTTCGACCACGTTTTTCGGTCCCTCTCGTTGGTTCAACGCTTGGCGCCGGCCCCGCGCCCCGCCTCCTCCGCCAGCGCCGAAAGGCGCCGCAGGATGCTCGTTCCACCGGCGACGAGGACGCCATGGCTCTTCCCCGCGATCCTGTAAACCCTTCGCTCGCCCGCAACGTCCTGAAGGAGGCCCCCGGCCCGCTCCAGGATGAGGTCGCCGGCGGCGATATCCCAGTCGTTGGCGCGCGGGCGGATCAGCGTTCCGTCGACGCGCCCGCTCGCGACGAGCGCGAGGCGATAAGCAAGCGAGGGAACGTTGGGGGCGAGGTCGAAGGCGCCCCGCGCCTCCGGCGCCATGGCGCGCACCAGCGGATCGGGAACGCCGAGCCGCAGCCGGGCGTCCTGCGCTGGCCTCGAGGCGGCGATGGGCGCGCCGTTCAGAAGCGCGGCCCCGTCCCGCGTCGCGGTGAAGATCTCGCCCATTACCGGTACGTCAAGGACGGCCGCGACGTTGGCGCCTCTCTCGACCACGGAGACGGCGACGCACCAGGTGCCCTCGCCGCGCAGGAAGGAACGCGTGCCGTCGATGGGGTCGACGACGAAGAAGCGCTCGGGCTCGCCTGCGGCCGCGCGCTCGGCCGGGGCCATCTCTTCCGAGAGCCAGCCGTAATCGGGCCGCGCGTCGAGAAGGACGCGGCGCAGGTGCCGGTCGACGGCGAAGTCGGCCTCGGACACCGGCGAGTTGCCGTCCTTGTACCAGACTTCGGGATCGCGCTTGAAATGCTCGAGCGCGATCTGCGCGCCCTGGCGGGCGGCTTCCGTGATGAGGGCGAGATCGTCCGCGAAAGGATCCGCCGCCACGGCCGGGGCCGCTTCGGCCACCGTCAGCGGCCCGCGACCGTCATCGCGCCGACGTGAAGCGTCGGGGCGACGATCGAGAAGCGCTCGTCGCCGTCGTTGGCCGGGCGCAGCGCAATGAGCATCTCGGCGAGGTGGCCGGCGATGGTCAGCTCGCTCACCGGTTCCGTCAGCTCGCCGTTCTCGATGAGGTAGCCGGCGGCGCCCCGCGAATAATCGCCCGTGACGAGGTTGGTGCCGTGGCCGATCAGCTCGGTGACGTAGATGCCCCGGCCGATCTCGGCGATCAACTCCTTCGGCGTGATCTCGCCGAGGGTGAGGAGGACGTTGGTCGAGCTCGGCGACACGCCGGAGGAGGAGCGGCTGGCGCGCCCGTTCGTGGCGGGAAGGCCGAGCTCCCTCGCCGTCGCGGTGTCGAGCGTCCAGTTGCGAAGGACGCCGTTCTCGACGAGCGCCAGCGTTTCGCCGCGCACGCCCTCGCCGTCGAAGGGGCGCGATCCCGGCCGGCGCGGCAGAAGCGGCTCGTCGGTGACCGACAGGGCGGCCGGGAGGATCTGCTCGCCCATGCGGTCCTTCAGGAAGCTGGTCTTGCGGGCGATGGCGGCGCCGTTGATCGCCCCGACCAGCGAGCCGACGAGGCCGCGCGACAGGCGCGGGTCGAAGACGATCTCGTAGCGCCCGGTCGGCAGGACCTTCGGGTTCATGCGCCGCACCGTACGCTCGGCGGCGCGCCGGCCGATCGTTTCGGCGTCTTCGAGGTCGGCATAGTGGATGCGCCCGTCGAAGTCGTAGTCGCGCTGCATGTTGACGCCCTCGCCCGCGATCACGCTGACCGAGCGGCCGAAGGAGGAGCGGCGCCGCGCGCCGGAAAAGCCCGTGGAGGTGACGAGAACGAGGCCGGCCGCGCCCGCCGAGGCCGAGCCTCCGCCCGAATTGGTGATGCCGGGATGGTCGAGCGCCGCCGCCTCGACGGCGAGCGCGGCCTCCGCCAGTTCCTCGCCGGTCAGCTCGGTCGGATCGAAGAGGTCGAGGTCCTCCTCACCGCGCGACAGGAACGCGGGGTCGGCGAGCGAGGCGTAGGGATCCTCCGGTGAGACCTTGGCCATGGCGACCGCCCGCTCGGCGATGCGGTCCGGCTCGAGCTGCGGGCCGATGTCGGCCGAGACCGATGCGACGCGGCGCCCGACGAAGACGCGCAGCGACAGGTCCTGCGATTCGGAGGCGTCGACGCTCTCGATCGCGCCGAGGCGGGCGCTCGCCGAGCGACCGGCCGACTGCACCACCGCGACGTCGCAGGCGTCCGCGCCGGCCCGCTTCGCGCTGTCGATCAGCCGCTCGGCGATGCCGAGAAGCCGCGTGGTCACGTCGTCCATGGATTCGGTCCGGCCTTGAATTCGAAGGAGCCCTCCATCTATGCGCCACACCCGGCGCCATCAAGGCGCGGGACCCTGCGCGGCGCGCGCCGAACCACAGCTTCGCATTGAGCCGTCCGCGACCTTCAGTTAGGCAAGCCTCGGCGGAGCGAGGCGGGGAGGCGCGGCATGGCAAACGAGGCGGCGGCACGGGCACGGAGCATCGCGGCGCTCAGCGAGGCGGGCCTGTCGCCCGACACGGCCTTCCTGCGGCGGCTCGACGCGCACTTCCCGGCGCTCTTCGCCGAGTTCGCCGCGGTCTATGACGGCCATCCGGCCTTCGACGACGAGCTCGCGGCCGCCATGGTCGCGGCCGCCCGGGCCCACGCCGAGCGACCACCGGAGATGCGCGCGCTCGACATGCGGCGCGAGGCCGAGCCCGCCTGGTTCCAGTCGAACGCCATGCTCGGCGGCGTCGCCTATGTCGACCGCTATGCCGGATCGCTGGAGGGCATCCGGCAGCAGATTCCCTACTTCCGCGAGCTGGGCCTCACCTACCTCCACCTGATGCCGCTGTTCCGCTGCCCGGCAGAGAACTCGGACGGCGGCTACGCCGTCTCGTCCTATCGCGAGGTCGACGCGCGGCTCGGCACCATGGCGGAGCTGAAGGATCTCGCCACGGCGCTGCGCGAGGCCGGCATCTCGCTGGTGATCGACTTCATCTTCAATCACACCTCGAACGAGCACGACTGGGCGCGCCGGGCGCTCGCGGGCGAGCGCGACTACGAGGACTTCTACTGGATCTTTCCCGACCGGACGATGCCGGACCGGTTCGAGGAGATCACGCGCGAGATCTTCCCCGACGACCATGCCGGGTCGTTCGTGCAGCTTCCCGACGGGCGCTGGATCTGGTCGACCTTCTACCACTTCCAGTGGGACCTGAACTATTCCAACCCCGCGGTCTTCCGGGCGATGGCGGGCGAGATGCTGTTCCTGGCGAACCAGGGCATCGAGTTCCTGCGCATGGACGCCGTCGCCTTCATCTGGAAGCGGCTCGGCACGACGTGCGAGAGCCTGCCCGAGGCGCACCGCCTCATCCGCGCCTTCAACGCGGTCTGCCGCATCGCCGCGCCCGCGCTCCTGTTCAAGTCCGAGGCGATCGTCCACCCGGACGAGGTGGTGAGCTACATCGACCCGGCCGAGTGCCCGATCTCCTACAATCCCCTCCTGATGGCGCTGTCCTGGGAAGCGCTGGCGACGCGCGACGCCCGGCTCCTGCAACAGGCGGTGGACCGGCGCCAGCGCATCGCGCCGGGCTGCGCCTGGGTGAACTACGTGCGCAGCCACGACGACATCGGCTGGACCTTCGCCGACGAGGACGCGGCCGAGCTCGGCATCGACGGCTTCGCCCACCGCCGCTTCCTCAACGCCTTCTACGTAAACCGCTTCCCCGGCTCCTTCGCGCGGGGGCTGTCCTTCCAGGACAATCCGAAGACCGGCGACTGCCGCATCGCCGGCACGACGGCCTCGCTCGCCGGCGTCGAGGCCAAGGATCCCGGCGGCGTCGAGCGGGTGCTGCTCCTTTATTCGATCGCGCTGTCGGCCGGCGGCGTGCCGCTCCTCTACCTCGGCGACGAGGTCGGGCAGCTCAACGACTACGGCTTCCGCGACCGTCCGGCCGAGGCCGGCGACAGCCGCTGGGTCCACCGCCCGCATCGCCCGGACGCGCTCTATGCCGAGCGGGGCGACCCAGAGACCAACGCAGGCCGGATCTTCGCGGGCCTCAAGCGGCTGATCGCGGTTCGCAAAAACGCGCCGGCGCTGGCGGGCGGGGCGATCCACGGCTTCTGGACGGGGAATGACCGCGTTCTCGGCTACCTCCGGCCGGAGGCGGGCGGCCTTCTCGTTCTCGCCAACCTCGACGACGATCCGCAAACGGTCGCGGCGGCGCGCTTCGAGGCGCTGCCGCATGCGGTGGTCGACCTCGTATCCGGCGACGGCGTCGGCCTGCGCGAGGACCTCGTCCTTCCACCGCACGGCTTCGTCTGGCTCGACCTGTCGGCGGAGCTGGCCTGACGAAGGCCGCGATCGAAACTGCTCCCTTCTCCCGCTGGCGGGAGAAGGTCCCGGCAGGGGGATGAGGGTGGCGGCGAAGCCGCAATAGCGCCGCGTCGATGGTTCTTCGCTTGGCCGCTTGCGCGGCCGGCACGCTCACCCGGCGCTTCCGCGCCCCCTCCCCGCAAGCGGGCGAGGGCAAGCACCTCATCCTGATCCCCCGGCGTCCCCCTCCATTACCGCCGCGATGGCGCGCTTGGCCTCCTCGCGGAAGGGCAGCGTCGCGTCGATGATCGTGCGGGTGCGCAGGAAGTCGAGGACGCCCCAGTCGGACACGGCGGGCGTGAGGACGAGGTCGGGCGCCTGCGCGCGGAGCTTGGCGCGGATGATGGCGCCGGCCATGATCTGCGAGGCGCCGGTGAGGACGGCGAGCGGCGTCGGGATGGCGCCTGCCTCGCCCTTCGGCCCGCCGGTGACGTCCACCGCCACCAGCCGGTCGGCCCGGCCGGCCAGCGCCTCGAACGGCAGGGGGTCGGTGAAGCCGCCGTCGACGAGGAGGCGTCCGTCGCGCATCACCGGCCGGAACACCGCCGGCAGCGCGGCCGAGGCGGCAATCGCCGAGAACAGGTCGCCGTGCTCGATCACCACCGGCTCGCCGGCATAGAAGTCCGTCGCGATGGCGGCGAAGGGGATGGCGAGGCCGGAAAAGTCGCGCGGCAGATGCTCGGGCAGGAAGGCTTCGAGGAGCCGGGCGGCGTTGATCTGGCCGAGCCGCAGGCCGCCCTCGGAGCGGAAGGCGGCAAGGTTCGGCGGCCGGGTGCGCCACAGCCGCGCGAGAACGAGGCGCTTGTTGGCGAAGGCCTCGACCGCCGCCTCGCGGATCTCGGCGCCGCTCATGCCGGCGGCGTAGGCCGCGCCGAGGATCGCGCCGATCGAGGTGCCGGCGATGACGGCGGGCCTCACGCCGAGTTCGTCGAGGGCCTCGAAGACCGGGATGTGGGCGAGGCCCCTTGCGCCCCCGCCGCCGAGCGCGAGGCCGAGCGTCGGCGCCATCGGGCCGCCCGCCTCAGGCTCCGGCGGGACCGACGGTGATCACCGTCGGCTCGGGGCTGAGCAGCGTCTTCGCCACGCGCCGCGCGTCCTCGATCGTCACCGCGTCGATCTCCGCCTCGCGCCGGTCGATGTAGTCGGTGCCGAGGTCGTCGAGCTGGATCGTCACCAGCGTCGAGGCGACCGCGAGCGAGGAGTCGAGGTTGCGCACGGCATAGGCGCCCTTCACGTAGGACTTGGCGGCCGCGAGCTCCGCTTCGGTCGGCCCCTCCTCGGCCATGCGCTTCAGCTCGTCGCGCATCAGGGCGACCACCTCCTCCGCCTTGTCGGCGCGCGTCGTCGTGGAGGCCGACAGGAGCGCGGCGTGGTCGAAGGAGGCGAGGCTCGAGCCCGCGCCGTAGGCGAGGCCGCGCCTCTCGCGGATCTCCTGGTAGAGGCGCGAGGTGAAGGAGCCGCCGCCGAGGATCTGGTTGACGAGATAGGCGGCGAAGTAGTCGGGATGGTCGCGGGGCAGGCCCGGCAAGGCGAGCTGGATCGAGGCCTGCGGCGTTTCCGCGTCGACGTCGACGCGCTTGCCCGTGGCCGGCACGACGTCCGCAACCGGCGCGAGGTCCGGCGCCTCGGCGAGGCCCCCGAACACTTCGTCGAGCCTTTGACCCAGCGTCTGCGCGTCGATGGCGCCGACGACGCCGACGACGAGGTTGCCGCGGGTGAACTTCGATTTGGCGAAGCCGCGCAGATCCTCGGCCGTGACGCTTTCGAGCGACGGGATCGTTCCTTCCACGGGGCGGCTGTAGGGATGGTCGGGGAAGATCGTCTCGCGCCAGGCCTCGCCGAGCCGCTCGCCGGGGTCTTGCGAATCGGCGCGGATGCCGGTCTCGATCTGCCCGCGGATGCGGTTCACCGGCTCCTCGTCGAAGCGCGGGGCGTTCAGCGACAGGCGCAGGAGGTCGAAGGCCTCGGTCTCGAAGTCGGTGATCGCGCGGAACGAGCCGGAAAAATCGTCGTATCCGGCGGAATAGGCCAGCGACACGCCGAGATCGTCGAGCTTTTCCTGAAAGGCGGCGCTCGGGATCTCGCCGGCGCCTTCGTCGAGGAGGCCGGACAGAAGGTTCGCCGTTCCTTCCTTGCCCGGCGCGTCCTGCGTGGCGCCGGCTCCCGCGAAGGAGAAGCGCATGGCGATCAGCGGATTGGTGTGATCCTCGACGAGCAGCGCCTTGATGCCGCCGGGGCTCGTCACCTCCTGGATCTCGACGGCTTCGGCCGGCGCGTCGGCGAGGCCGAGGAAGCCGAAGGCCGCGGCGGCGGCCAGCGATGCGAGACGGATCATGTGCGGCTCTCCGGATGGGCGGCGGGGGCGTCGTCCTCGGTGCCGGTGTCCGGCGAGGGCGGAGGCGTCGCGCCGGCGGTCGCGGGCGGGGCCGTGGTGGTCTCCGGCTCGCCGGCGGGCGGCAGGAGATAGGCCGAGACCGAGCGCTCGGGGCGCAGGTACTTGCGCGCGACGGCCTGGACGTCGGCGCTCGTGACCGCCTCGATCCGGTCCGGCCACTGGTCGACGTCGGCGACAGTGCGGCCGGTGGCGAGGGCCGCGGCGTAGCGGCGCGCCATCGCGGTCTGGCTGTCGGCGAGATAGATCATGGTCTTGCGCACGCGGTTCTTGGCGCGTTCGAGCTCGGCGGCCGACACCGGCTCGGCGATCACCCGCTCGATCTCGGCGTCGATGGCGTCCTGGACCTGCGTCAGCGTCGCCTCGCCCCGGGGCATGCCGTAGACGCCGAACTGCGCTTCCTCGCGCGGGGAGCCGGAATAATAGGCGCCGGCTCCCGCCGCGATGCCCTGCCCGACGACGAGGGCGCGATACAGCCGGCTCGTCGTGCCGCTGCCGAGAATGTCGGACAGGACGTCCAGCGCCGCCGCCTCGTTGCCCGGCGCGGTGCGCTCGGAGGGCACGAGCCAGGTCGTCGAGAAGGAGGGCTCGGTGACGCGCGGGTCGCGCAGGGTCACCGAGCGCTCCGTGCGCGGCTCGGGTTCGGCGGGGCGCACGCGCGGCGGGGGCTCGGCGCGGCGCTTCAGCGGCCCGTAGATCTCTTCGGCCAGGCGCCGCGCCTCGGCCGGATCGACGTCGCCGGCGATCACCAGGACCGCGTTGTTGGGCGTGTAGTAGCGATCGTAGAAGGCGATGGCGTCGTCCTTCGTCAGCGCCTGGATCTCCGACTCCCAGCCGATCACGGGCGTGCCGTAGGGGCTGTTGGCGAAGAGCGTCGCCTGGACGGATTCGGACAGGCGCGACTGGGGCTCGTCGTCGACGCGCTGGCGCCGCTCCTGGAGGACGACGTCGCGCTCGGGCGCCACCACCTCTTCCGTCAGGACGAGGTTCTCCATCCGGTCGGCCTCGAAGCGCATCACCATTTCCAGGGCGTCGGCCGGCACCTGCTGGTAGTAGCCGGTGTAGTCGGCCGTGGTGAAGGCGTTCTCCTGGCCGCCGATCGCCGCCACCGCCGCGGAGAACTCGCCCTCCGGGTGGGTTTTCGTACCCTTGAACATCAGGTGCTCGAGGAAATGGGCGACGCCGGAGAAGCCGGCCGGCTCGTCGGCCGCGCCGACCTTGTAGTAGACCATCTGCGTCACCACCGGCGCGCGGCGGTCGGGCAGGATCAGGACTTCCAGGCCGTTGGGCAGCGTGAAGTTGGTCAAACCCGGCAGGCCCGGCTTGACCGGTTCCGGAACGCCCTCGAAGGCCGGCGCCGGCGGGGGCACGGCCGGCCCTTGTGCGAGGGCCGCGGGCGCGGCGGCGCACAGAAGCGCGGCGGCGAGAAGAAGCGCCGGAGCGCGGCGGCGCGGGGCGGCGGGATCGCGGCGGGTGGCCTGCAAGATCGGTCCTCGTCGGCGTCGGATCGGAAGGCTTGGGTCACCCTGAATTATGGGTTTTCCGAGGTCCCGGCGCCAGTTACGCTTTCGTCATGCGGCCGGGGCGGCGACGCGCACCAGACGCAGCACCGTGTCGCCCATGCGCCGCTCGTCGAGGAGCGCGAAGCCCGCCGGCATCTCGAAGGGCGCGCTCGCCGCCTCCTCCAGGATGCAGACGGCGCCGGGCGCGAGCCAGCCGCCGGCCAGCGCCGAGGCGAGCGCGCCCTCGCCGAAGCCCTTCGAATAGGGCGGGTCGGCGAAGAGATAGTCGAACGGCTCCATCGAGCCGATGGCCCCGAGGCGCGTCGCATCGCGGCGGAAGATCTTGGTGGCGCCGCCGAGCTGCAGCGCCTCGACGTTGGTGCGCACGAGCCCCCGGCCTTCCGCCGATTCCTCGACGAAGAGGCAGAAGCGGGCGCCGCGCGACAGCGCCTCCAGCCCCAGCGCGCCGGTTCCGGAGAAGAGGTCGAGGACGCGGGCGCCCTCGAACCCTGGAAAATCGCCGTGCTCCAGGATGTTGAAGAGCGCTTCGCGCGCCCGGTCGATCGTCGGCCGGATGGCGTCGCTCTTCGGCCCCGCGAGCGCCCGCCCGCGGAAGCGTCCTCCGACGATGCGCACGACCGTCAGCCCCGGTCGCGCGGCGGGCGCGAGCCGCCCTTCGGGCCGGCACCGCCCCGTCCGCCCGGCCGCTCGCCGTCGGGCTTGGCCGACGACTTGCCCTGCGGGCGGGCTCCCGAGGCCATCCAGACATTGGCCGAGCGCTTGGGCGCACCGGCGGGGGCACGCGGCCGCTTGCCCGCGTCCGTGCCGCCCTCGTCCGAGCGGGCGCCCCCGAAGCGCTTCGGCTTGAAGCCGCCCTCGGAGCGCTCGCCGCGCTCCGGCCGGTCGCCGCGCGGCTTGAAGCCGCCGCGGCTCGGGCGCTCCCCACCCTTCTCGTCGCGCTCTCGGGGCGCGCGGGGCGGACGCGTGTCGAGCCGGTCGAGGCCCTCCTCGCGGAAGGCCTGACGGGTCTTCTTGAATCCCTTCGGCTTCTCGGCCGCGGAGGACACCCATTCGCCGCGGGGCTTGGCCCTCTCGCCGGAAGCGGGCCGCTCGGGACGCTCCTCGCGTTCGGGGCGGCCGGCGCGCACCGGCTTGTTGGAGAAGGGGTTGACGATCCCCGCCTCGAAGTCGGCGCCGGCTTCCTCGATCAGCGTCGGGCCCAGCTGGTCCCGGAGCGTGCGGCCGTTGATCTCCTGGACCGCGCCCTCCTCCAGCTCGCCGAGCTGGAAGGGGCCGAAGGACAGGCGGATCAGCCGGTTCACCTCGAGGCCGAGATGGCCGAGGATGCGCTTCACCTCGCGGTTCTTGCCCTCGCGAAGGCCGAGCGTCATCCAGATGTTGGAGCCCTGCTTGCGGTCGAGCGTCGCCTCGACGGCCCCGTAGAACACGCCGTCGATGGCGATGCCCTGGCGCAGGTCGTCGAGCTTGGTCTGGTCGACGTCGCCGTGGGCGCGCACGCGGTAGCGGCGCAGCCACCCTGTCGAGGGCAGCTCCAGGACGCGCGCGAGCCCGCCGTCATTGGTGAGGAGCAGGAGCCCTTCGGTGTTGATGTCGAGGCGGCCGACGGAGAGCACCCGCGGCATCTCCTCCGGCAGGGCGTCGAAGACGGTCGGGCGCCCTTCCGGGTCGCGGTTGGTGGTGACGAGCCCGGCCGGCTTGTGGAAGAGCCAGAGGCGCGTGCGCTCGATGATCGGCAGCGGCGCGCCGTCGACCTCGATGCGGTCGGTCATCGAGACATCGACCGCCGGCGAGGTCAGGACCTGCCCGTTCAGCGTGACGCGGCCGTCGGCGATCATCGCCTCGGCGTCGCGGCGCGAGGAAATGCCGGCGCGCGCGAGCCGCCGGGCGATGCGCATCGTGCCGTCGGCCGGCGCGGCCTCCTCGCCCGCCTCGCGGCGTGGCCGCCGCTCGAAGCCGCCCTCGGCGCGGTCGCTGCGCGGCGCGCGCTTCGGCCGATCGCCGCCGTCCTTGTCGAAGCGCCGCGGACGCTCGCCGTCTTCGCTGCGGTCGAAGCGCTTCGGTCGATCTCCGCCTTGGCTGTCGAAGCGCTTGGGACGCTCGCTCCTCTCGCCGCGCTCGGAGGAAAGAGGCTTGGCGCGGCGCGGAGGCGCCTCGCCCGCCCCGTCCGCACCCTCGTGCGAGCGGCGGCCGTAGCTGCGCTTGGGCCCGCCCTCGCCGCGCTCGGCGGACGCGTGGGAATGCATGCCGCGGCTCTTCGGGCGGAAGGCCGGGCGCTCGCCCTGGCCGCCGCCTTCAGCACCCTCTTCGCGACGCTTGAAGGGCCGGAACGGCTTGGCGCCGCCGCCAGCCCCTCCTTCGCCGCGATCGCGCGGCGGCCGATCGGAGAACGAGCGGCGCGGCCGCTCCTCGCCGCCCTCGCGGCTGCCGCTGCGCTCGGGACGCTCGCGCCGTTCCGGGCGCTCGGCCCGTTCGGAGCGCTCCGGCCGGTCGCGCTTCTCGCCGAAGGCGGGCTTGGGACGGAAGCTGCGCTTGCGCTCGCCGCCCTCGGCCTTGGCCTCGCCGCCATCCTCGCGCCGGGCGCGGACGGGCTTGCCGCCGCCGGACTTGTTCGCGCCACCGCCGAAGCGCGGCTTGCTGCCGCCCGGCCCGCGAGGAGCCTCGCCGCGAGGGCCGCCTTTGCCGCCGCGCGGGCCGCCGCCCGGCTTCGAATTTCGGCCGAAGCGCTTCTTGTCGCCGCCGTCGGTGGTATCGCTCATCGTGTTCTTTGCCTTTCGCCACCGGCCTCGGTATCAGATCGCGCTCCACCGGGCGAGGGAACGTATCGCCGTGAACCGGCCGAATTTCATGGATCTCGCCCTGCAGGAGGCCAAGCTGGCAGCCGAGCGGGGCGAAGTGCCCGTCGGCGCCGTGGTGGTCTCGGGCGACAGGGTGGTCGCACAAGCGGGCAACGAGACCCGCGCCCGCCGCGATCCGACCGCCCATGCCGAGATGCTGGCGATCCGCCGCGCGGCCCGGGCGCTCGATGCCGAGCGCCTCCTCGGCTGCGACCTCTACGTCACGCTGGAGCCCTGCGCCATGTGCGCGGGGGCGATCTCGTTTGCAAGAATCCGGCGGCTGTATTTCGCCGCCGGAGACGAAAAAGGCGGCGCCGTCGAGAACGGGCCGCGCTTCTTTTCCCAAACCACCTGCCACCACGCACCGGACATCTATTCCGGACTCGCCGAGCGCGAGGCGGCGGCTCTGCTCGTCCGCTTCTTCGCCGAGCGGCGCTGAAGCGGGACGGCATCACATGCCGGGCACGAGGTCCTTGAACTTGTCGAACACCGACGAGCGGTCGTTCGACAGGCGGCGCTGCTTGACCTCCTCGTCCTCGCCGGGATCGCCGACGGGGGCGCTCGCCGCGGGCTGGCGGTAGGTCGTCGGCGGCTCGGACAGGTAGCGGCGCTGGTTCGGGTTGCCGCGCTGCTCGGCGACGCGCTGCTGGATCAGCTCGCGCGAGGAGCGCAGCTGCGTCGGCGAAAGCGTCGTGCTGCCGCTGGCCGAGCTGTAGAGGCGGCGGCTCTCGCTGCTGCGACCGTTCCGCGTCGCGGCGGCGCGCATCTCGTCGGTGACGCCTTCCTTCTCGGCGGCGAGGACATCGCCGCGAATCGGGGTGTCGCCGTTGTTGTTCACGGCGTCGCCGGCGGCGCGCAGACGGGCCGCGCGCTGCTCGGGCGATTCCGGCCAGTTGGGATCGTCCGTGGTGTTGCGCACCGAGCGCGGCGCCGGGAGCGCGCCGACGCTGTTCGGGCGCACCAGCTCGGGGCGCGGCGCGTAAGGAATCTGCGTCGAATTCGGCGTGAGATCGGCGAACTGGTCGAGATCGTCGAAGAGCTGCGCGCCGGCGGACGTGCCGGTGCCATAGGTCGGCCCCATGCAGCCCGACAGCCCGATCCCCGCCGCGACGACCAATCCGAGCCGCGCGGCGGCCTTCAGCGCAAAACCTGCCATGCTTCCTCGGCCCCCTCGCCGCCTTGTTTCCTGGATCGGGACGCCCGCCGCCGACCCCCGCCGGCTGGGCTTTCCCCTTGTTCTCGCACGCCCTTGAACCGGGAATCGGGCGATTCTTCGTCAATGGTTAAGCAAGCTGTCGCCTCGGAGCAACAGGACGGGCGCGTCTCGACACGCCCATCCCGCCGCCGGCCTCGTCAGGCCGCGAGGCGACCCGCCGCCCGCAGCTCGCGCAGCGCCTCGGCGTCGCGCGGCGTCACGTCCGGAAATTCCGGATCCGAGCCGACCTCCGGCAGGATCTTCCAGGACCGGGCGCACTTCTGCCCCTCCGCCCGCGCAAAGACCACGGAAACGCCTGCCACCTCGGGGATGCGGAAGGCGTCCGCCGGCCCCTCGCCCGCCTCGATGCGGATGGCGCTGGTGATCGCGACCTCGGCGAAGTCGACCGAGCGGCAGAGCTCGGCGAGGCCCGCATCCGCGACGAAGACGGTGGGCGCGGCCTCCAGCGAGGAGCCGATCGTCTTGTCGCGCCGCTTCTCCTCCAGAGCGCCGAGCACGACGCGCCGCACGCGGCGAATCTCGGCCCAGCGCTTGGCCAGCGCCTCGTCGCGCCATTCGGCGGGCACTTGGCGAAACTGCTCCAGATGCACCGACACGGCGTCCGGCTTCCTCGACAGCCAGGCCTCTTCGGCCGTGAAGGGCAGAAGCGGCGCGAGCCACAGCGTCAAATGGTCGAAGATCGCCCCCACCACCTGCAGCGCCGCCTGGCGCCGCGTGGAGGAGAGCGGGTCGCAGTAGAGCGCGTCCTTGCGGATGTCGAAGTAGAAGGCGGAAAGCTCGACGACGCAGAAGTCGAGAAGCGCGCGGGAGATGCGCTTGAAGTCGAAGGCGTCGTAGCCGGCGCGCACGAGCCCATCGAGTTCGGCCAGCCGGTGCAGCATCAGCCGCTCGAGTTCCGGCATCTCGGCGAGCGGCACGGTCTTGCCCTCGTCGTGTGCGAGCGTGCCGAGCATCCAGCGCATGGTGTTGCGCAGCTTGCGATAGCTGTCGACGTTGGTCTGGAGGATCGTCTTGCCGAGGCGCAGGTCCTCCGAATAATCGGACGAGACCACCCAGAGCCGCAGGATGTCGGCGCCGGACTGCTTGATGACCTCCTGGGGCGTCACGACGTTGCCGAGGGACTTCGACATCTTGCGCCCCTCCTCGTCCATGACGAAGCCGTGGGTCAACACCGCGTCGTAGGGCGCGCGGCCGCGCGTGCCGCAGCTCTCCAGGAGCGAGGAGTGGAACCAGCCGCGATGCTGGTCGGAGCCTTCGAGGTAGAGGTCGGCCGGCCACTTCAGGTCGGGCCGCTTCTCCAGGCAGAAGGCGTGCGTGCTCCCCGAATCGAACCAGACGTCGAGGATGTCGCGCACCATGGTCCAGCGGGTGCCGTCGTGCTCGTTCCCGAGGAAGCGCTCCTTGGCGCCGTCGGCGAACCAGGCGTCCGCGCCCTCCTTGGCGAAGGCGTCGAGGATGCGGGCGTTGACCGCCTCGTCCTTGAGGATCTCGCCGTTCTCGTCCGCGAAGACGCAGATCGGCACGCCCCAGGCCCTTTGACGGGAAAGGACCCAGTCCGGCCGGTCGGAGATCATGGCGTGGAGGCGGTTCTGCCCGGCCGCCGGCACGAAGCGCGTGTCGGCGATGGCGGTCAGCGCGCGAGACCGCAGCGTGTCGGTGCCGGACGCCGGCTTGCTTGTCCCATAGCCCTTCAGGTCCTTGTCCATGTGGACGAACCATTGAGGCGTGTTGCGGAAGATCACCGGCTTCTTGGAGCGCCAGGAATGCGGGTACTGGTGCTTGAGGCGGCCGCGGGCGAGCAGGCTCCCGCGGGCGATCAGCGCCTCGATGACGCGCTTGTTGGCGTCACCCTTCTTACCCTTGTCGTCGATGACGCGGGCGGGGCCGCCTTCCGCCTCCGGGCCGAAGCCCGGCGCGTCCTTCGTGTAGAAGCCCTCGTCATCGACCGGGAAGGGGATGGCGGCGTCGATGCCGCGCGCCTCCAGCGCCCGGCGGTGCTCCGTCCAGACGTCGAAGTCCTCCCGGCCGTGGCTCGGCGCGGTGTGGACGAAGCCGGTTCCGGCGTCGTCGGTGACGTGGTCGCCGGGAATCAGCGGCACGGCGAAGTCGTAGCCGCCGGACAGGCCCTTCAGCGGATGGTCGCAGACGATGCCGGACAGATCCGCCGCCGAGACGTCGCGCAGGCGCCGGAAGCCGCCCTCCGGCACGCGCGACTTGGCGAAGACATCGGCGCTGAGCGCGTCGGCGAGAACGAGGCGCATGCCGTGCTTGGCCCAACGCGGGTTCTCCGCGTCGTCCGGCGCGGTCACCTCGTAGAGACCGTAGGCGACGCGGTCCGAATAGGCGATGGCTCGGTTGCCCGGCAGGGTCCAGGGCGTGGTCGTCCAGATCACGACGTGGGCACCGTCGAGCGGGCTGGGATCGGGCTGACCGGCCTTGGGAAAGCCCGACACGCCGCCGCTGAAGGCCGGAACGAAGCCGCTTCGGTCCGCCCGCACGGGAAAGGCGACCCAGACCGTGTCCGATTCGTACTCGTCGTACTCGACCTCGGCCTCGGCGAGCGCCGTGCGCTCCACCACCGACCACATCACGGGCTTGGAGCCGCGATACAGCTGGCCGGACATGGCGAACTTCAGGAGCTCGCCCGCGATGACGCTCTCGGCGCCGAAGGCCATGGTGAGGTAGGGATCCTTGAAGTCGCCCTCGACGCCGAGCCGGCGGAACTCGGCCGACTGCACGCCCACCCAATGCTGCGCGAATTCGCGGCACTCGCGGCGGAACTCGTTGATCGGGATCTCATCCTTGTTGCGCCCCTTGGCGCGGTACTGCTCCTCGATCTTCCACTCGATCGGCAAGCCGTGGCAGTCCCAGCCCGGAACGTAGTTGGCGTCGCGCCCGCGCATCTGGAAGGAGCGGGTGATGACGTCCTTCAGCACCTTGTTCAGCGCGTGGCCGATGTGGAGGTTGCCGTTGGCATAAGGGGGGCCGTCGTGGAGGACGTATTTCGGCCGGCCGGCGGCCTCCTCGCGCAGGCGCTTGTAGAGGTCCATGCCCTCCCAGCGCTCGATCCACTTCGGCTCGGCCTCGGGCAGGCCCGCGCGCATCGGGAACTCGGTCCGCGGCAGAAACAGGGTCTTGGAATAGTCGAGGCCTTCGGCCTTGTCGCGGGTCGGGCTCTGGTCGGTCATGTCGGATATCCGGCGGCTCGCCGGCGGCGATGGAGGCGGCCGGCAGGAAAATCGGAAAAGAAGGAGGTGCGGCGCGCAGACACGCCGTCGCGGCCCGGACCTTCCGCGGCGGATGCGCCGTTCAGAAGGCCGGGCGGCTAATTCGAGGATCGCGGATGCGCGCGCAGGATCTCGGCATGGAACGGGGCTTTAGCAAGTTCGGCCCGCGAGGGAAAGCATGAGCGGACAAGGCGTCCCGGAGCCGGACCACGTCGCGCCGCTGAACGCGCTAGCCCGCCGCATCGCCGCGGCGCACGGCGAGGCGCCGCTGTTCGATCCGGCCGGCGGCGGCACGCGGGCGCGCATCCTTCTGATGCTGGAAACGCCGGGGCCCGCGCGCGGGAGCGATCCGGCCGTCCCGCGGGTCGTTTCGCAGTTCAACGCCACCGGCACGGCGCGCAACCTTCGCCGCTTCTTCGCCGAGGCCGGCATCGAAGCCGCCGACGTCGTGATCTGGAACGCCGTGCCCTTCCTCATCCACGCGCCCGGCGCCCGCAACCGACCCCCGAAGGCCGCCGAGCGCGCCGCCGGCCTCCCCTGGATCGAGCCGCTCCTCGACCTCCTGCCGGATCTGGCGGTCGCGGTTCTGTCAGGCCGCGTCGCCCGCGGGGCACGGGCGGCGATCGAGGCTCTCCGGCCGAACCTCGCGATCCTCGAAATGCCGCATCCGAGCCCGACCTTCGTGGTCACCGATCCCGCCATCGCGCCGACCATGATCGCGACCTGCCGCGCGGCGAAGCGTCTGGCGGAGAATGGTATGCAGGACTGATAAGCAGGGACCATAGATTGACGGCGAGCCCGATCCGTCGTGGTGATGCGCCAACTTTCTCCAAGTCCGGGCGGCTCGCCGATGGATCGCTCGATCATATCCGACCTTCGCGACGTTCCCCAATTCGTCGATGTCGTTTCCGAGCGGATCTGGCGCGAATGGTGGTTCCAGCAGGGATCGACGCAAGCGGAGATCCGGGCGCGGGTGGCGGAGAGCCTCGATGCGCGGCTGATCCCGTTCACCCTCGTCGCGCATCGCGAAGGCGTCTTCGTCGGCACCGTCTCGGTGATCGAGAACGATCTCGCGGCGCGCCCGCAATACGGCCCGTGGGTCGCCGCCGTTTTCGTCGAGCCGGAGCGCCGCGGACAGGGATTCGGCACCGCGCTCGTCACGGCCGCGACGGAGACCGGCTTCCTGATCGGTGCGGACCGTCTCTATCTCTGCGCCGCCCCGACCAAGTCGGCCTTCTACGAACGGCTCGGCTGGTGCATGACGGAAGCCGACGTGGACGGCCTCGACATCCTCGAGAAGAGCGCCTGAGCCGGACGGACGGGCGTCAGAAGGAAAGGCGCGCGTCGAGCTCGGACAGCGGTACCGCGGCCGCGAGCACCGCTCGCGCGTCGAGCGAATCGCGATCCATCTGCTCGATCAGGGCTTCGGCGCTCGCGAAGCGCTCCTCGCCGCGCAGGCGCGCGAAAAGGGACACCGAGACGGTCTCGCCGTAAAGGTCGCCGGAAAAGTCGAAGACGAAGGTTTCGAGGAGCGCCGCCCCATCGTCGAACGTCGGACGCCGGCCGTAGCTCGCGACGCCGTCGTGGATCGTGCCGTCCACCCGGCGCAGCTTCACGGCGTAGATGCCGTGGGCGAGCAGCTCGTCGGGCAGGACGGCGAGGTTGGCCGTGGGATAGCCGAGGGTGCGGCCGATCTTGGCGCCGTGGACGACCTCGCCTTCCGCGGCCCAGCGCCAGCCGAGAAGCGCGTTGGCCGCCGCCGTCTCCCCGGCCGCCAGATGGGCCCGGATGCGCGACGAGGAGACCGTGTGCCCCTCCGCGTCGAGGAGCGGCTCGACGACGTCGACCGCGAAGCCGCGCGCGGTCGCCGCCTCGCGCAGAAAGGCAGGCGTTCCAGCGCGGCGGGCGCCGAAATGGAAGTCGTGGCCGACGACGACGCCCCGCGCGCCGAGGTGCCCGACAAGGATGCCGTCCACGAAGGCCTCGGGCGACAGCGCCGCGAAGCTGCGCGAGAAGGGCCACTCCACCACCGCGTCGAAGCCGAGAGCGCCCAGGAGCCGCGCCTTCAGCCACGCGGGGGTCAGGCGCGCCACCGGCTGCTCCGGCCGGAAGACGGTGCGCGGATGCGGCTCGAAGGTCAGGCAGACGAGCGGCGCGCCGAGCCGGCCGGCGAGCGCGCGGGCCTCGGCCAGGACGGCCTGGTGGCCGCGATGCACCCCGTCGAAGTTGCCGATCGCCACGACCGCGCCCGCGAGATCCGGCGGGTAGGGCAGGCTGTCGTCGAGGCGTCGGATCGACGCCCCGCTCATCGCAGCTTGGCCATGAAGTAGCGCGCGTCGAGCCCTTCGCGCGACAGAACCGCCGACACGCGCGCCGCGCCGTCGTCGGCCGTGAACTCCGCCTCGTGGATGCCGGCGAGGATGAAGAGGACGTCGGCGCCCGCGCCCATCGCCCCCTTCACGTCCGTCGCCATGCCGTCGCCGATGGCGAGGACGCGCGCGCCGGGGCCGAGGCCCGCCTTGCGCCGGGCGAGATCGTAGATCGGCGCGTGGGGCTTGCCGGCGAGGCGCACCTCGCCGCCGAGCGCGGCGTAGTCGCGGGCGAGCGCGCCGGCGCACCAGAGGAGCTGGTCACCGACATGAACCACGATGTCGGGATTGGCGCAGATCATCGGCAGGCCGCGGGCCGCCCAGGCGGCAAGGCGGTCGGCATAGTCGGCCGGCGTTTCCGTGCGGTCGTCGAGGAGGCCCGTCACCACGACCGCGCTCGCCTCGTCCTCGCCGACGAGCGGCGCGGGCAGGCCGTCGAAGAGCGGCAGGTCGCGCTCGGGACCGAGAAAGAAGACGGGACCGCCGTGCCGGGTGATGAGGTCGCGCGTCGCGTCGCCCGACGTGACGATGGCATCGAAGGCATCCGGCGATACGTGCATGGCGGCGAGCTGGGCGGAAACGCCGGGCTCCGGCCGGGGCGAGTTGGTGACGAGAACGACCCTCGCGCCCGCCCGTCGCGCCGCGCGCAGGGCCGACTCGGCCGCCTCGCTCTTGCGCAAGCCGTTATGGAGAACGCCCCAGACGTCGCAGAACACGGCGTCGTAATCCCCGGCGACCTCGTCGAGCGCCGCGATCCGCCGGATGGAAGGAGCGTTCATGTCGTTCTTTCGTCGCCGGTTTCGATGAGGCGCGGCCTCGCTTCCCCGCGATTAGTCCGGCAACCGACCGGAATCAAGCGCGTCCGCCCGCCGCCCCCCGCGGCGGTTTCGAACCGGAGACCTGGACGCTGCGGCCGCGCGCCCCCACATCGGGGACCCCGGATGCGCCGATGAGGAGGCCGACACGGGGCGCGCCGTTCGGCTCGTCCCAGCCATCGGAAGGGCGTCCGATCCGGCAGGTCCCGAACGATTTTCCGGGCGCGCGACGGACGATCGGGCCTTGCGCCAGCCTTGACAAGACGACGCTCCCTCGACTATCTGCCGACCCGTTAGCACTCCCCTGAGGTGAGTGCCAAAGCCATCTGGAACCGGGTGCCGCTCGAATGGGCCCGCGTTCAGGTCCAAACGAAGGGATTGAACATGGCAGCAGTGAACTTCCGTCCGCTGCACGACCGCGTGGTTGTGCGCCGCGTCGAGTCTGAGAACAAGACGGCCGGCGGCATCATCATCCCGGACACCGCTAAGGAGAAGCCGCAGGAAGGCGAGATCGTCGCCGTTGGCGCCGGTGCCCGCGACGAGTCCGGCAAGGTCGTTCCCCTCGAGGTGAAGGCCGGCGACCGCGTGCTGTTCGGCAAGTGGTCCGGCACCGAGGTGAAGCTGAACGGCGAGGATCTCCTCATCATGAAGGAATCCGACATCATGGGCATCGTCGGCTGAGCGCCCCGCTCGCCTGACCACCCCATCCGAACCCATTCATTGACACTCGAACGGCGCGGCTCCGCGGAGCGCGCCAGGAGACAGGAACATGGCAGCCAAGGACGTGAAGTTCGGCCGTGACGCCCGCGAGCGCATGCTGCGCGGCGTCGACATCCTCGCTGACGCCGTCAAGGTGACGCTCGGCCCCAAGGGCCGCAACGTCGTGATCGACAAGTCGTTCGGCGCTCCCCGCATCACCAAGGACGGCGTTTCCGTCGCCAAGGAGATCGAGCTCGAGGACAAGTTCGAGAACATGGGCGCGCAGATGCTGCGCGAAGTGGCCTCGAAGACCAACGACAAGGCCGGCGACGGCACCACCACCGCGACCGTTCTCGCCCAGGCGATCGTCCGCGAGGGCGCCAAGGCCGTCGCGGCCGGCATGAACCCGATGGACGTCAAGCGCGGCATCGACTCGGCCGTCGCCAAGGTCGTCGAGACGCTCGTCGCCTCGGCCCGCAAGATCGAGACCTCCGACGAGGTCGCCCAGGTCGGCACCATCTCCGCCAACGGCGAGCGCGAAATCGGCCAGATGATCGCCTCGGCGATGCAGAAGGTCGGCAACGAGGGCGTCATCACGGTCGAGGAAGCCAAGACCGCCGAGACCGAGCTCGAAGTCGTCGAGGGCATGCAGTTCGACCGCGGCTACCTGTCGCCGTACTTCGTGACCAACGCCGAGAAGATGGTGGCCGACCTCGAGGACGCCTACATCCTTCTCCACGAGAAGAAGCTCTCGAACCTCCAGGCCATGCTGCCGGTGCTCGAGGCCGTCGTCCAGTCCTCGCGCCCGCTCCTCATCATCGCCGAGGACGTCGAGGGTGAGGCTCTCGCGACCCTCGTCGTCAACAAGCTGCGCGGCGGCCTGCGCATCGCCGCAGTCAAGGCGCCGGGCTTCGGCGACCGCCGCAAGGCCATGCTCGAGGACATCGCCACCCTCACGGGCGGCCAGGTGATCTCCGAGGATCTCGGCATCAAGCTCGAGAACGTCACGCTCGACATGCTCGGCCGCGCCAAGAAGGTCTCCATCACCAAGGAGAACACGACGATCGTCGACGGCGCCGGCGAGTCGGCTCAGATCCAGGCCCGCGTCGGCCAGATCAAGGCGCAGATCGAGGAGACCACCTCGGACTACGACCGCGAGAAGCTCCAGGAGCGCCTGGCCAAGCTGGCGGGCGGCGTCGCGGTGATCCGCGTCGGCGGCTCGACCGAGGTCGAGGTCAAGGAGAAGAAGGACCGCGTCGACGACGCCCTCAACGCGACCCGCGCGGCCGTCGAGGAAGGCATCGTGGCCGGCGGCGGCGTGGCGCTGCTGCGCGCCTCGAACGCTCTGACCATCAAGGGCGAGAACGCCGATCAGGACGCCGGCATCGCGATCGTTCGCAAGGCGCTTCAGGCTCCGGTCCGCCAGATCGTCCAGAACGCCGGCGGCGAAGGCTCGATCGTCGTGGGCAAGCTCCTCGACAACACCTCGACGACCTACGGCTACAACGCCCAGACGGGCGATTACGGCGACATGATCCAGTTCGGCATCGTCGACCCGGTCAAGGTCGTGCGCTCGGCCCTGCAGGACGCGGCCTCGGTCGCCGGTCTCCTCGTCACCACCGAAGCCATGATCTCCGAGGCCCCGAAGAAGGACTCGGGCGCCCCGGCCATGCCCGGCGGCGGCATGGGCGGCATGGGCGGCATGGACTTCTAAGTCCAGCCCGACGGCCGAAATGAACGAGGCCCGGCGGAGCGATCCGCCGGGCCTTTTGCGTGTTCAGGGTGCGTTTCTTCCGGCTGGCCTCCCGCTCAGCCGGGCAAAAACTCCTGGTCGCGCAGCTCGATCAGCGAGTAAGGGCATTCGGTGGGGAAGGTCGCCGTGGCGAGCCCCGTCTCGATGGCTGCTTCCTTGCGCGCGGCCGGATAAATGTCGGCGGCGATCTCGTCTGCTTTCGCGTAGAGACTCGGGTTGCGCTTCTCGCGGCGCCTGATGTTTTCCCGCTCCCGCGTGATGGTGAGCAGCCAGGAACGAGAGCGTCGCTTAGGCTGGAACTGCCATTTCAGGAGATGGAAGATCAGGACGCGGTAGCTCGACTCAAGCGCATGCCGCTGCTCGTTGCCCATGCTTTCCACTTCCTCGACGAGGTTGGCGAGATCGAGCTCCGAGAAGCGCTTGAGGCGCAGGAGCTCGGCCTGCTCGAAGGCCCAGGCGGCGAAGTCGTCCTCGTAGTCGGTGGGGTGGGCGAAGAGGGGCTTGGACTTGGCGAGGCTCATGGGGCGCGATCCTTGCCGCAGATGCGGCCTGCCGGGAGAACCTAGCGCGTCGCGGGCCGGTCCGCACGTCCCGGCTCGCCGTTCCCCGAGCGCAAACCGGTTCGCCTGCCGCCGCCGCGGCGAAAAACACGCCCTCGCCGTTCCGCCCCTCGCAGGCTATGTCCCGTCACGCCCGCCCGTCCCGCGACCGCCCTTCCCCGCACCAAGGACCTCATGGACGACTTTCTCCTCTTTCTTCTCGTCGGCGCTCTCGCCCAGCTCGTCGATGGCGCCCTCGGCATGGCCTACGGCGTCATCTCGTCCACGGTTCTCCTGTCCTTCGGCGTCGCGCCGGCGACGGCTTCGGCCTCCGTCCACGCCGCCGAGCTCTTCACCACCGCCGCCTCCGGCACGGCGCACCTCGCCAACCGCAACATCGACTGGAACCTGTTCTGGCGCCTCGCGCCCTTCGGCATCATCGGCGGGGTGCTCGGCACCTACGTCCTCACCGGCTTTCCCGCCGATTCGATCCGGCCCTTCGTCGCGGCCTATCTCGGCATCATCGGCGTCTACCTCCTGTTTCGCTCCTTCCGGCGCGTGCCCTCCCAGCCCGTCAAGCCCGGCGTGGTGCCGCCGCTCGCGGTGGCCGGCGGCTTCCTCGACTCGGTCGGCGGCGGCGGCTGGGGGCCGATCGTCACCACCGGCCTTCTCGGCTTCGGCGGCCAGCCGCGCTACGTCATCGGCACCGTGAATGCGGCCGAGTTCCTGATCACGCTCTCGGTGTCGCTGACCTTCCTGTTCGCGCTCCTGACCGGCCACTGGGAGGAGGCTGGAGACCTGACCAGCCACGGCCTCGCCGTTCTCGGCCTCATCGTGGGCGGCCTGATAGCGGCGCCCTTCGCCGGCATCATCGTGCGCCGCCTGCCCGAGACGACCCTCTTGCGCATCGTCGGCGGGCTCATCTGCATCCTGTCGATCACGCAGATCGTGGGACTTCTTCGAGGATGAAGGATTTTTAACGGAACTTGGCTGGCAACAGATCATTGTACCCCCGAAGCAGTCGACGGCACTGCACAACGGAGATGACGACGATGGTCGACAAGAATCAGGTTTCGGGCGGCGCCAAGGAACTGGGCGGCAAGGTCAAGGAAGCCGCCGGCAAGGTGGTCGGCAACGATCGTCTCGTGGTCGAGGGCAAGGCCGACCAGCTCGAGGGCAAGACCGAGAAGAACCTCGGCAAGGTCAAGGACGCCGTGCGCGACCAGATCCACTAAGCCGTTCCGGCCAGGGCGGGCCCCGCCCGCCGAGGGTCAGGCCGCTCCGGTTCCGCCGGAGCGGCCTTTTCGCGTGGTCCGCAGGCTTCTCAAACCGATTTTACGCCGCGCCCTCCCCTTTCGGTCCGACCTCGCGCCGCTTAAGGGTTCGCTCCAGATCCGCATCCGAACGACAGGGCGAGAAACGAGATGAGCACGCGGCGCGAAACCGACACCTTCGGCCCCATCGAGGTGGCGAGCGACAAGTACTGGGGCGCGCAGGCGCAGCGCTCGCTCGGCAACTTCAAGATCGGCTGGGAAAAGCAGCCGCTGCCGATCGTTCGGGCGCTCGGCATCGTCAAGCGCGCGGCCGCCGAGACCAACATGGCACTCGGCCGGCTCGACGAGAACCTCGGCCGCGCGATCGTCGCCGCCGCGCAGGAGGTGATCGAGGGCAAGCTGAACGACCACTTCCCGCTCGTCGTCTGGCAGACCGGCTCGGGCACGCAGTCCAACATGAACGCCAACGAGGTGATCTCGAACCGGGCGATCGAGATGCTGGGCGGCGAGATGGGCTCCAAGAAGCCCGTCCACCCGAACGACCACGTCAACATGAGCCAGTCGTCCAACGACACCTATCCCACGGCCATGCACATCGCCTGCGCCGAGGAGCTGGTGCACCGGCTGGTGCCCGCGCTGCAGCAGCTGCGCAACGCGCTGAACGACAAGGCGCAGGCCTTCAACCACATCATCAAGATCGGCCGCACCCATACGCAGGACGCGACGCCGCTGACGCTCGGCCAGGAGTTCTCCGGCTACACGACGCAGGTCGAGAACGGCATCGCGCGCATCGAGCAGACGCTTCCCGCCCTGATGCAGCTCGCGCAGGGCGGCACGGCCGTCGGCACCGGCCTCAACGCGCCGGTGGGCTTCGCGGAAGGCGTCGCCGACCGGATCGCGGCGATCACGCACCTGCCCTTCACCTCGGCGCCGAACAAGTTCGAAGCGCTCGCGGCCCACGACGCCATGGTCTTCAGCCACGGCGCGATCAACACGGTCGCCGCCTCGCTCTTCAAGATCGCCAACGACATCCGCTTTCTCGGCTCCGGCCCGCGCTCGGGCCTCGGCGAACTGCAGCTGCCGGAGAACGAGCCGGGCTCCTCGATCATGCCGGGCAAGGTCAACCCGACCCAGTGCGAGGCGATGACCCAGGTCTGCGTTCAGGTCTTCGGCAACCATGCCGCCCTGACCTTCGCCGGCAGCCAGGGGCATTTCGAGCTGAACGTCTTCAACCCGGTGATGGCCTACAACTTCCTCCAGTCGGTGCGTCTCCTCTCCGACGCGGCGGTCTCCTTCAGCGAGAACTGCGTCGTCGGGATCGAGGCGCGCGAGGACAACATCAGGGAAGCGCTGAACCGCTCGCTGATGCTGGTGACCGCGCTCGCTCCGACCATCGGCTACGACAACGCCGCCAAGATCGCCAAGACGGCGCACAAGAACGGCACGACGCTGAAGGAGGAGGCCCTCGCCACCGGCCTCGTCACGCCGGAGGACTACGACCGGATCGTCGACCCCGCGTCGATGACGCGGCCGGGCTGACGCGCCCCGGGCCTTCGACCAAGCGGCGCCCGCGCTTCGTGCCGGGCGTCGCCCCTTCGGGCTGGATTGTGGCTGGATCGGTGAACGCCGCGTCGCGCCCGCCCCTGGCTGCGGGGAGGAACCGGGCAATGTATGGGAAGCGGCGCGTCACTTCCTTCTTCCGCAAAGGCCAACCATGAACGCCAACGTCCTGATCCTGATCGGCCGGATCCTCCTGTCGATCGACTTCATCTAAGCCGGCTTCGGCAAGCTCTCCAACGTGGCGGGCACCGGCGGATACTTCGCCAGCCTCGGCCTGCCGGCCCCCGAGATCCTGCCCTGGCTGGTGGGCGGCTTCGAGCTTCTCGCCGGCATCGCGATCCTGGTCGGCTTCCAGACGCGCATCGCCGCCATCCTCCTCGCGGCCTTCTGCATCGCCACCGCCTTCATCGGCCATGCCGGCGACGTCACCGCGATCCTGAAGAACTTCGCCCTGGCCGGCGGCTTCGTGGTGCTGGCCGGCGCCGGTGCCGGCGCCTACGGCCTCGACCGCCAGGCCCGCGAGCGCCGCTACTGATACGCGGCCGGTCGCCCAGAGCATGACGAGCGGCCCGCCACCCGGCGGGCCGTTTTCGTTAGCGCCGGTGGTCGAGCCGGGCGACGAGGGCGTCGCCGCCCTTCTGGAGAACCGTCACGAGAAGGATCAGGACCACCACCACGGCCAGCATGACCTCGGTCTGGAAGCGCTGGTAGCCGTAGCGGATGGCGAGGTCGCCGAGCCCGCCGGCGCCGATCGCGCCGGCGATGGCGGTGGCCCCGATCAGCGTGATCAGCGTCACCACGAAGCCGGCGACGAGGCTCGGCAGGGCTTCGGGCACCAGCACCTCGCGCACCAGCGCCCAGCGGCTGCCGCCCATGGCGCGCACCGCCTCGACCAGGCCCGAATCGACCTCGCGCAGGGAGACCTCGGCGATGCGGGCGTAGTAGGGGATCGCTGCGATCGAGAGCGGCACGATCGCGGCCCAGGTCCCGATCGAGGTGCCGACCACGAGGCGCGTGAAGGGGATCAGCGCGACGAGAAGGATGATGAAGGGCACCGAGCGGAAGGCGTCGACCAGCGTGCCGAGGACGCGGTTGGTCCAGGGGGCCGGCCAGACGCCGCCGGGCGAGGTGACGACGAGGAGAAGCCCGATCGGCAGGCCGACGACGAGCGAGGCGAGGCCGGAGGCCGCCGTCATCAGGAGCGTCTCGCCCGTGGCCTTCAAGAGGAGGTCAAGAAGCTGAGCTGACATGGCCGAGAAGGTCCGAACGGGTGGCGCGGGAAGCGAGGAAGGCGGCGATCGCGGCGAGATCCGCCGCGGGTGACGGGCGCACGGCGACGAAGAGCCGGGCGACGGGCCGCCCCTGGATCGTCTCGATGCCGCCGTGGAGCAGCCGCGCCTCGGCACCGAACCGGCCGGCGAGTTCGGCGAGGAGCGGCGCGCGTGCCGCCTCGCCGACGAGGTCGAGGCGGAACACGGCCTCGCCCCCAAGCGTGCTTGTCAGGCGAGCGGCAAGGTCCGCCGGCAGTTCGGGACGCAGGCTGCGCAGCAGCGTCGCGGTGATCGGCGCCTGCGGGTCGGCGAAGACGCGGCAGACCTCGCCTTCCTCCGCGACGTGTCCGTTCTCGAGCACCACGACGCGCGAGGCGATCTCGCGCACCACCTCCATCTCGTGGGTGACGAGGGCGACGGTGAGGCCGAGGCGACGGTTGATGTCGCGCAGGAGCTCCAGGATCTGCCCCGTGGTTTCCGGATCGAGCGCCGAGGTCGCCTCGTCCGAGAGGAGCAGCGCCGGCTCGGCGGCGAGCGCGCGGGCGATGCCGACGCGCTGCTTCTGGCCGCCGGAAAGCTGCGCCGGATAGGCTCCGCCGCGATCGCTCAACCCGACGAGGTCGAGGAGCTCGCCGGCGCGGCGCATCCGCTCGGCCTTCGCGATCCCGGCGATCTTCAGCGGCAGGGCGACGTTCTCGGCCGCCGTCGAATTGGCGAGGAGGTTGAAGTGCTGGAAGATCATGCCGATCCGCCGGCGCATCGGCTGCAGCTCGCGCTCCGACAGGCGCGAGATCGCCCGCCCCTCGATGCGCACCTCGCCGGCGTCCGGCCGCTCCAGCCCGTTGAGGCAGCGGATCAGGGTCGACTTGCCGGCGCCCGAGCGGCCGATGATGCCGAGAACCTCGCCGCGGCGAACCGTCAGCGTCACCTCGTCCAAGGCGGCGCGCTGGCCGAAGCGCTTGGAGACGCCGGCGAGTTCCACCACCGGCGGGCCGGCGGCAGCGGCAGCGGCGGCGTCCGGACCCGGTCCGGCGGCGTCGATGTGGAGGGGCTGCACGTTCATGATGTCTCGTTCAAAAAACGCGTCGTCCGGCCGCTGGGGCCGGACGACAGGATCGGTCGACGATTTTTCCGCAGGATCGCGCGGGCGATCACCAGGCGGGAAGGATCGAGCCCTTGTAGATCGTCTCGAAGGCGGCGCGAACCGGCTCGGACTGATAGGCCGAGACGAGGGTCTTCACCCAGGGCTTGTCCTTGTCCTCGGCGCGCACGGCGATGAAGTTGCGGTAGGGATTGTTCTCCAGCCCTTCCTGCGCGATCCGCTCCTTCTGCGGATCGAGGCCGCTCTTCAGAGCCCAGTCGGTGTTGACGACGCCGGCGTCGAGGTCGTCGATCGAGCGGCCGACGATGCCCGCGTCGAGCTCCTGGATCTGGACGTTCTTCGGGTTCTCCGACACGTCGAGCGCGGTGGCGAGGATGCCGGCACCCTCGCGCAGCTTGATGATGCCCTGGTCCGCCAGGAGGTTCAGCGCCCGCCCACCATTGGACGGATCGTTCGGAATGCCGATCGTCGCGCCCTCGGGCAGCTCGGCGACCGAGGCGTGCTTGCGCGAGTAAAGGCCGATCGGCGCGATCAGCGTGTAGCCGGCGGGCACGATCTCGTAGCCATGCTGCTGGATCTGCGCCTGAAGGTAGGGCTCGTGCTGGAAGGCGTTGGCCTGGATCTCGTTGTTCGCCAGCGCCTCGTTCGGCTGGACGTAGTCGGAGAACACCACGGGCTCGACGGTGAGGCCGGACTTCGCGGCCTCGCTCGCGACCACCTTCCAGATCTCCTCGTCCTCGCCGGCCATGATGCCGACGCGCACCGTCTGCGGCTCCTGCGCCATGGCCACGCCCGAGGCGAGAAGGGCGGCGCCTACGGCAAGGCCGGCGAACAGGATGCGGCGGCGGCTCGGGTCGGCGGAGGTGGAGAAGGTCATCATCGGGTCCGTTCGGTTCGTTCTCGGCGCGAAGCGCCCATGAACGGGATAGCGTCCCGCTCGGGCGCCGACCAGGAACCAGGTTCCAAGTCTAGCGCTTCGATGGACATATCATTGCGCCGGCCGTCGTGCACGTCGTCAGCCCGCCGGAGGCGCCTCCGCCTTGTCGGGCAACGGGAAGCAGGCGGCAAAGGCGGCGGCGAGCGCCGGATCGCCTTCGATGCGCAGCAGGCCATCACCCGCCAGAACCTCGGCCGGCACGCCGCCGTAGATGAACGCGGCAACGCCGCGGGCGTTGCCGTTGAAGGCGAGATCGACGGTATCGGGGATCTCGCCCGGGGCGATGGACAGGCGCGCGCCCGAGACCTGTCCGACAAGACCGGCTTCCGGCAAGCGGATGCCGAGCGCGAGATCGAGCCCCGCCCCGCGCTCGGGGTCGAACATGGTGCGCAGTGACAGGAGGAGCGAGGCGGCGGAGAAGGGCAGCGTCGGATCGTGGGCGGGCGAGCGCGCCGCCCAGCGACCGAGCGCGACGAAGATCGGCTCCGCTTCCAGGCCCCAGGCCGTCAGCTCGTAGACCTGCGCGGCGGCCGGCGGCGGCAGGCGGCGGCGACGAACGATGCCAGCGGCCTCCAGTCCCTCCAGCCGCTGCGTCAGGACGTTGGCGCTGAGGCCGGGCAGGCGCGCGCGCAGGTCCGTGAAGCGCAAGGGGCCGAGCATCAGTTCGCGCATCACGAACAAGGCCCAGCGCTCGCCGACGAGATCCATCGCGTGGGCGGCGGCGCAGGCATCCTCGTAGCGGCGCCGGGCCGGGCCCTCGGTCTGTTCAGTTATTTTTTCTGACTTCATAGTTGCAAAAAGTAACTTCTTCGGTCTAGCCTGTCAACGAGCGGCGGATCGGAGGGGTCCGCCGGCGAAGAAGAGGAACCCGCCGGATGTCCAAGCTGATCTTCGTCAACCTGCCCGTTGCCGACCTGCCCCGCTCGATCGCCTTCTACGAGGGCGTCGGCGCGACCAAGAACCCGCAATTCTCCGACGACACGGCGGCCTGCATGGTGGTGTCCGAGACCATCCACGTCATGCTGCTCACGCACGCGAAGTACCGGCAGTTCACCGCCAAGGCGATCGCCGACGCTCGAACCACGAGCGAGGTGCTGATCTGCGTGTCGGAGGACAGCCGCGAGAGCGTCGACGCGCGCGTCTCGGCGGCGGTATCGGCCGGCGGCACGGCCGATCCGACCCCGACGCAGGACTTCGGCTTCATGTACGGCCGCTCCTACGAGGACCCGGACGGCCATATCTGGGAGGTCATGTGGATGGACATGGCGGCCGCCAACGAGGCCATGGCCTGCGAGGGTGCGGGACAGGCGGCGTGAGCATCGCTGGCCGCGGCGCGCGCTGAGAGCCGCGCCGCCTCTTTTCCCCGCCCGGCGGGGCGCCATCTCCGGGAGCCTGCCCGCGCCCGGAGACGCCCGCACCGATGAAGCCCTTCCGCAACCCCTACCATGCCGGCCCGGCCGGCGACCACTTCGACGGGCGGCGCTTCTTCAATCCGGGCGGCGAGATGCCGGCGCCGCTGTCGGCCATCTGGCGCTGGCAGCGGGAGCGATCGCGCAACCGCGTGCCCTGGCCGGCCGTGTTCCCGAGCCCCTACCCCAAGGACGTGCCGCCCGAGCGCGTGGGCGGCGAGGCGCTGCGCCTCGTTCATGTCGGCCACGCCTCGTTCCTGCTGCAGACGGCGGGCCTCAACGTCCTTCTCGATCCCGTCTGGTCGCAGCGCTGCTCGCCGCTCCCCTTCGGCGAGCCGATGCGCCGCCAGGCGCCCGGCATCGACTTCGAGGCGCTCCCGCCCATCGACGCGGTCTGCGTCACCCATTCGCACTACGACCACATGGACCGCCCGACCCTCGTGCGGCTCCAGCGCGAGCACGCGCCGCGCTTCCTCGTGCCGCTCGGTCTCGATCGGATCATCCGGGGATGGTGCCCCCGCGCCGACGTCGAGGGCTTCGACTGGCACGAACGCGTGCGGCTCGGCCACGGGCTGGGGCTGACCTTCGAGCCGACGCACCATTGGGGCGCGCGCGGCGTTCTCGACCGGCGGATGACGCTCTGGGCCTCCTTCGCCTTCGACACGCCGGCCGGCTTCGTCTTCTATGTCGGCGATACGGGCTTCGGCGGCGGCGCGACCTACCGGGCGGTGCGCGAGCGCCACGGCCCCGCGCGGCTCGCGGTGCTGCCGATCGGCGCCTACAACCCGCGCGCCGTCATGCGCCCGCAGCACCAGGATCCGGACGAGGCGGTGCGCGGCGCCCGCTTCCTCGAAGCCGAGATGACGCTGGGAAGCCATTGGGGCTGCTTTCCGCTCACCGACGAGGCGATCGACGAGCCGCCGCGCCGGCTCCTGGAGGCCTGCCGGCGCTGGGACCTGCCGCCCGAGCGCTTCCGCGCCGCCCAGCCCGGCCTCGTCCACGCCCTGCCCCACCGGATCGAAGCGCCGCTCCCGCGCGCCCTGACGCCCACACCGGAGACGACGGCCCCGACCTCGGACGATTTGCACGATACGTCGCAAGCCTGACATAGAATTGAGTGAGATGATGAGCCGGCCGCGCGCGGCCGGAGTGGAGGACGAGGGGAATTGCGGCGCACTGGGTCATCGCGGCGGGCACGCTCATGCTTCTGGCCGCGACGCTCGTGTCCTTCCTGCACGTTCCGCACGGCTTCGTGCGCTCCTTCGCCTTCCCGCGCCTGCAGATCCTGGTGCTCGCGCTGCTTCTCGCCGGCGCGACGCTTGTCCTGATCCGCGAGCCGCACTGGTTCTGGCCGCTTCTCGCGGCCCAGGCGGGCACGATCCTCGTCCAGGCCGTGTCGATCGCGCAGTTCACGCCGTTGCGCCCGCGCCAGTCCCAGGGATGGAAGGGCGATCCAGACGGGCCGAACACGGTCTCCGTCCTGTCCGCCAACGTGAAGATGTCGAACCGCGACTACGGACGGGCGATCGAGGCGACGCGCCGGCTCGACCCCGACATCGCCGTGTTCATGGAAACCGACGCGGCCTGGGTCGAGGCGCTGCGGCAGCTCGAAAACAGCCACCCCCACGTCGTCGCCCATCCGCTCGACAACGCCTACGGCCTCGTCCTCTTCTCGCGCCTGCCCCTGTCCGAAACGAGCGTCCAGGACCTCGTGATGGAAGAGGTGCCCTCCATCATCACCGCCGTCACGCTGCAAGACGGGCGGCGCTTCCGCCTTTATGTCGTCCATCCCGAGCCGCCGGTCCCTTACGAGGACTCGCTCGGGCGCGACGGCGAGCTTCTCAAGGTCGCCGACCTCGTCGACCGCGATCCGTTGCCCGCCATCGTCTGCGGCGATCTCAACGACGTCGCCTGGTCGAACACGACGCGCATGTTCCAGCGCCTGTCGCGCCTCCTCGATCCGCGGATCGGCCGCGGCTTCTACAACACCTTCGACGCCCGCTTCGTCTTCCTGCGCTGGCCGCTCGACCACCTCTTCCACGACGCGCGCTTCCAGCTCGTCGCCATGAAGCGCGTGCCCAACATCGGCTCCGACCATTTCCCGATGTTCTTCAAGCTCGCCCTCACCGACGTCGCGCCCGAAGCCAACCCGCCGCCCGAGGACGACGAGGCGGACCGCGCCGAATCGCGCGAGATCCAGAAGCAGGCGGACGAGCTCGACCGCGAGGCGATCGGCGTCGACTGGGAGAAGTGACGCCGTCCGGCGCGCGACTGGCATTCGGCAGGCGTTTCCGCCATATGGGGGCCATGACAGAACAGCCGACGCCGCGGGACACGGGGCCGGTCGTCCCCTTCGCGCGGATGAACGGCCTCGGCAACAAGATCATCGTCGCCGACATGCGCGGCCGGCGCTCGCGCATCGCGCCCGAGGCCGCGCGCGCGCTCGCCGAGCGGGCCGAGACGAGCTTCGACCAGATCATGGCCGTCCACGATCCGCGCACGCCCGGCACCGACGCCCTCGTCCTGATCCTCAACGCCGACGGCTCGGAGGCCGGCGCCTGCGGCAACGGCACGCGCTGCGTCGCGCAGGCGCTGGCCGCCGAAACGGGCCGGCGCGACTTCACCTTCGAAACGCGGGCGGGCCTCGTCCTGGCGGCCGAGCGCGAGGACGGGCTCCTCACCGTCGACATGGGCGCGCCCCGCTTCGGCTGGCGGGACATCCCGCTCGCCGAGGAGTTCGCCGACACGCGCGCGATCGAGCTGCAGATCGGCCCGATCGACGCGCCGATCCTCCATTCGCCCTCCGTCGCCTCCCTGGGCAACCCGCACGCCGTGTTCTGGGTCGAAGAGGACGTCTGGTCCTACGCCCTCGACCGCTTCGGGCCCGTGCTGGAGAACCACCCGCTCTTTCCCGAGCGCGCCAACATCACGATCGCCCGCGTCACCGCGCCGGACGCCATGACCATCCGCACCTGGGAGCGCGGCGTCGGGCTGACGCTCGCCTGCGGCTCGGCGGCCTGCGCGGCGGCGGTCTCGGGCGCGCGCACCCGGCGCACCGGCCGCAGGGTCACGGTGACGCTGCCGGGCGGCGACCTCCTGATCGACTGGCGGACAAGCGACGACCACGTCCTGATGACCGGCCCGGCCGAGTGGGAGTGGTCCGGCCGCCTCGACCCCGAGACCGGCGCCTATTCCCGCGACGACGAGACTGCTGCGGCATGAGCGTCGAGGTCGTCAACTTCGGCTGCCGCCTCAACACCTACGAGGGCGAGGTGATGAAGCGCGAGGCGGAGGCCGCGGGCCTCGGGACCGACGGGCGGCCGGTGATCCTCTTCAACACCTGCGCCGTGACCGCCGAGGCTGTCCGTCAGGCGCGCCAGGCCGTGCGCCGGGCCCGGCGCGAGAGCCCGGACGCGCGCATCCTCGTCACCGGCTGCGCCGCGCAGACCAAGCCCGCCGACTTCGCCGGCATGGCCGAGGTCGATGCGGTGCTCGGCAACGAGGAAAAGCTGAAGGCCGAGACCTACCGCGCGCTGCCGGACTTCGGCGTGGCGGCGGCCGAGAAGGTGCGCGTCAACGACATCATGAGCGTGCGGGAGACCGCGAGCCACATGGTGGACGCGATCGAGGGGCGGGCACGCGCCATCGTCCAGGTGCAGAACGGCTGCGACCACCGCTGCACCTTCTGCATCATCCCCTACGGCCGCGGAAACTCGCGCTCCGTGCCGATGGGCGCGGCGGTGGATCAGGTGAAGCGCCTCGTCGCCAGCGGCTACGGCGAGGTCGTCCTGTCCGGCGTCGACATGACGAGCTGGGGCGCCGACCTTCCAGGCACCCCCCGCCTCGGCGCGCTCGTCCAGGCGATCCTGCGCCACGTGCCGGACCTCAAGCGCCTGCGCCTCTCCTCGATCGACTCCGTCGAGGCCGACGAGGCGCTGGTGGAAGCGCTGACCGGCGAGGCGCGGGTCATGCCGCACCTCCACCTCTCGCTCCAGGCCGGCGACGACATGATCCTGAAGCGCATGAAGCGCCGGCATTCGCGCGCCGACGCGATCGAGTTCTGCGCGCGCCTGCGCGCCGCCCGGCCGGAGATCGTCTTCGGCGCCGACATCATCGCCGGCTTCCCGACCGAAACCGAGGATATGTTCGAGAACTCGATGCGCCTCGTCGAGGAATGCGGCCTGACCTTCCTCCACGTCTTCCCCTTCTCTCCGCGCGAGGGAACCCCCGCCGCGCGCATGCCGCAGCTCGACAAGGGTACGATCAAGGGCCGCGCCGCGCGCCTGCGCGCGCTCGGCGAAGCGCGCCACGCGAGCCACCTGAAGCGCCTCGCCGGCACGCATCAGCGCGTGCTGATCGAGCGCGAGGGGCTGGGACGCACCGAGGACTTCACGCTCGCCCGCATCGATGCCGGCCTCCCCGGCGCGATCCTCGACGCTATCATCGAGGGCGACAACGGCCGCGAGCTCCTCGCCCGCGCCGCCGCCGCTCCGGCCACCGTGCCGCCGAACAGGGAACCGCGTTTCGCGCATGGCTGAGTCCAAGGGCTTCTTCCGCCGCATCTTCTCCTTCGCGCGACCGCCCGAGCCGGTGGCGGCGCCGCCCCCCGCGCCCGCGCCCGCTCCGCCGATCGAGGACGTCGCGCCCCCTGCTCCGCCGCCGACGCCGGAGCCGGTCCTCGCGCCGGAGGAGCGGCCGCAGGTCGAGCCGATCCCGGAGGACGTCGCGCCGCCGAGCGCGCCGACCCCGCCCGAGCCGATCGCCGAGGCGACGCCCGTCCCCGCCGCCCCGGTCGTCGAGGAACGCGTCGAACCGGCACCCGCACCCGAGCCTGTTCGCGTCTCGCCCTATGCCGACCCAACCCCGGTCGCCGCCGACCTCGCGGCTGTCGAACCGGCGCCCACGCCGGAACCGCTGATCGAACCGGCGCGGGATCAGTTCCGTGCGGAACAGGACGCCGATCATCGGCCCGAACCCGAGCCGGTCCCGACGCCCCTTCCCCTCGCCGAGGAGCCGCCCGCACCGCGCGCCGAAACCGAGCCTGCCTCGGCCGAGTTCGTCGACATCGAGCCTGCCGAGGCTGCGCCGGCGCTCCCGGTCGAGGAACTGCCGCTCCCGCCCGAAGAGGCCGAGAGCGCCGACTTCTCCTGGCTCGACACCCCCCTGCCGCCCGAGGACGCGCCGGACGTCGAGGCGGTCATCGACGCGCCGGTCTCCGACGAGACGCCGCTCGACGCCGCCATCGAGGAGGCGATCCCCGACGGCCCGGTCGAGCCGGACGCGACGCTGCCGGAGCTTGAGGCCGAGTTCACCGCCCACGACAAGGACGGCGACGGCGAAGCCGACTTCTCCTGGCTCGACGCGCCTCTGCCGCCTGACGAGGACGAGCCGGCCGCGCCCTCGGTGGCCCGCACGCCCCTGCCCGCGCCGATCCCCGAGGGCGCCGGCTTCCGCCTGCGCGATCAGGCCGCGCCCGCCGCCGCCCCGGCCCAGCCCGCGCGCTGGATCGACCGGCTGCGCGGGGGCCTTGCCCGCTCCTCGCAGGCGCTCGGCGACTCCATCGGCTCGGTCTTCACCAAGCGCCGCCTCGACGAGGACACGC
The DNA here is from genome assembly GCF_009765365.1 of Antarcticirhabdus aurantiaca. Classification (GTDB taxonomy): domain Bacteria; phylum Pseudomonadota; class Alphaproteobacteria; order Rhizobiales; family Rhizobiaceae; genus Antarcticirhabdus; species Antarcticirhabdus aurantiaca. The sequence goes on along the minus strand of NZ_VTOM01000005.1, from coordinate 130,321 downwards.
TCCAGGACTTCGAGGACGTGCTGATCCGCGCCGATCTCGGCGTCGAGACCGCGATGCGCATCACCGACCGCTTGTCCGAAGGCCGCTTCGGCCGCGAGATCGCGACGAGCGAGGTCCGCCGCATCCTGTCCGAGGAGGTCGAGAAGGCGCTGAAACCGGTCGCCGTCCCCCTCGAACTCGACCTCGAGAAGCGCCCGCACGTCATCCTCGTCGTCGGCGTCAACGGCACCGGCAAGACGACGACCATCGGCAAGCTGACGGCCAAGCTCACCCGCGCCGGCCTCAAGGTCACGCTCTGCGCCGGCGACACCTTCCGCGCCGCCGCGATCGAGCAGCTGAAGATCTGGGGCGAGCGCACCAACTCGCCGGTGATCGCCAAGGCCATCGGCGCGGACGCGGCGGGCCTCGCCTTCGAGGCCTACGACGCGGCGGTGGAGAACGGCTCGGACGTCCTCATCATCGACACGGCCGGCCGCCTCCAGAACCGCACGGAGCTGATGGCGGAGCTCGAGAAGATCGTGCGCGTCCTCCAGAAGCGCGAGCCCGACGCCCCCCACACGGTGCTCCAGACCCTCGACGCGACGACGGGTCAGAACGCCCTCAGCCAGGTCGAGATCTTCCGCAACGTCGCGGGCGTCAACGGCCTGGTGATGACCAAGCTCGACGGCTCGGCGCGCGGCGGCATCCTCGTGGCGATCGCCGCCAAGCACCGCCTGCCGGTCTACTTCGTCGGCGTCGGCGAGGGCATCGACGACCTCGAGCCCTTCGACGCGAGCGACTTCGCCGAAGCCATCGCCGGCACGGCTCCCGCGCCGGCGGGCTGAGGCCGCCCTTCGGCCCTCAGCCCTTCAGGGCCTCCGTCAGACCCGCCGCGATCTCGGCGAAGGCGGCGTTGCGGGCGTCGAGCGACGCGGTCGTGTCGGCGATGTAGACGCTCGCGACGATCGGCGCGCCGGTCGGCGGCCAGATCACCGCGACGTCGTTGGCGACCCCCCGGTCGCCCGTTCCCGTCTTGTCGCCGACGCGCCAGCTCTTCGGCAGGCCGGCGCGCAGCCGCTTGTCGCCGGTGGTGTTGGCGACGAGCCAGCCGCTCAAGGTTTCGCGGGACGCCGGCGACAGGACGTCGCCGAGGACGACGCGCGCGAGGCTGTCCGTCATGGCGGCGGGCGTCGTCGTGTCGCGCGGATCGCCCGGCGGCACGTCGTTGAGCTCCGTTTCCCAGCGGTCGAGACGCGTCTGCGCGTCCCCGATGGAGCGCAGGAAGCGGGTGAAGCCGGCGGGCCCGTCGAGGCTCTTCAGAATGAGGTTCCCGGCCGTGTTGTCGCTGCGCGTCACCGCCGCGTGGCAGATTTCGGCCATCGTCATGCCCGCGCCGCCGGCCTGCGTCTCGGTCACCGGCGAATAGGTCACGAGGTCGCTCGCCGCGAAGCGGACGCGGCGATCCAGGCTCTCCTCGCCCGTGTCGACGCGTGCGAGAACCGCCGCGGCGCCCAGCGCCTTGAAGGTCGAGCAGAGGGGAAAGCGCTCGCTCGCGCGGTGCTCCCAGCGCTTGCCGCTGCCCGTGTCGAGGATCGACACGCCCAGCCTGGCGCCGAGACCCGCTTCGATCTCGGACAGTTGGGCGGCGAGCGCGTCGCGTTGAGGCTCGGCACGAAGCCTGGACGGAAGCAAGGCGGCCGCGGGAAGCGCGGCGAGCATGACGGAGAATCGGCGTCGGGACAGGTGCATCGTCAGGTCTCCTGAAAATTGGACCCTCTCGGGATAGGACGGCCGCCAAGACGCCACAAACGAGCTTATCTCCCGGGAGCCATGAATTGGATTGGGGCATGGGCCCCGAGCGAGCCGCCCCGGGGCATCCATGGTCCGACCCTACCTGCCCCTCACCGCGCTGCGCGCCTTCGAGGCCTCGGCGCGCCACCTCAGCTTCACCCGCGCGGCGATCGAGCTCTGCGTCACCCAGGCCGCCGTCAGCCACCAGGTGAAGCGGCTGGAGGAGCGGCTCGGCGTTGCGCTGTTCAAGCGCCTGCCGCGCGGCCTCATGATCACCGAGGAGGGCGAGGCGCTGCTGCCGGTGCTGCGCGAGGCCTTCGACCGGGTGGCCGACACGCTGGAGCGCTTCGGCGCGGGCCGGCCGCGGGAGGTCCTGGCGGTCGGGGCGGTCGGCACCTTCGCGGTCGGCTGGCTCCTGCCGCGCCTGCCCGACTTCGCCGAGAACCACCCCTTCGTGGACCTGCGCCTGTCCACCAACAACAACCGCGTCGACATGGCGGCGGAAGGGCTCGACTTCGCCGTGCGCTTCGGCGGCGGCGCCTGGCACGGGATCGAGGCCGAGGCGCTCTTCGAGGCGCCGCTCTCGCCGCTTTGCCTGCCGCGCATCGCGGCGCGCCTCGGCGAGCCGGTCGATCTCCTCGGCGAAACGCTCCTGCGCTCCTATCGCAGCGACGAGTGGCCGCGCTGGTTCGCGGCGGCGGGCGTTTCGCCGCCGCGTCTCGTCAGCGGTCCCGTCTTCGATTCCTCGCTCGCCATGATGGAAGCGGCGCTCCAGGGCGCGGGCGTCGCGCTCGCGCCGCCCGCCATGTTCGCCCGGCAGCTCGACGCGGGCGCGGTGGAACGGCCCTTCGCGGTCTCCACGGTTCTCGGCGGCTATTGGCTGGCGCGCCTCCAGTCGCGCGAACCGACGCCGGCCATGCGCGCCTTCCGCGACTGGATCCGGTCGCAGGCCCGGACCTCGGCCCCGCCCCGTTCCGATGCGCCTTCGCTTTCCCCGGCACCCCCGCTATAGGAAAGGCTTCCGCCGCGCCGCCGAAGACTGCGGCCGGCGGCCAGGAGGAGAGCCCATCGCCATGGCCCGGCCCGTCACCACGATCGAGGATTTGCGCGTCATCGCCAAGCGGCGCGTGCCGAAGATGTTCTACGACTACGCCGACTCCGGCGCCTGGACGGAGAGCACCTATCGCGCCAACCAGGCCGACTTCGCCGCGATCAAGCTGCGCCAGCGCGTCGCCGTCGACATGCGCGACCGCACCCTCGCCACCACGATCGCCGGCCAGCCGGCCTCGATGCCCGTCGCCCTCGCGCCCACCGGCCTCACCGGCATGCAGCACGCCGACGGCGAGATCCTCGCCGCGCGCGCGGCCGAGAAGGCGGGGGTGCCCTTCTGCCTTTCCACCATGTCGATCTGCTCGATCGAGGACGTGGCGGAGCACGCGACCAAGCCCTTCTGGTTCCAGCTCTACGTCATGCGCGACCGCGAGTTCTCGTCCTCGCTGATCGCCCGCGCCAAGGCGGCGGGCTGCTCGGCGCTGGTGCTGACCGTCGACCTCCAGATCCTCGGCCAGCGCCACAAGGACATCGTCAACGGCATGACGGCCCCGCCGAAGCTGACGGTGAAGAACATCCTCGACATGGCGATCCGGCCGCGCTGGTCCCTAGGCATGCTCGGCACGCAGCGGCGCACCTTCCGCAATCTCGTCGGCCACGCCAAGGGCGTCTCCAACCTGTCCTCGCTTTCTTCCTGGACGGCCGAGCAGTTCGACCCGGCGCTGTCCTGGGACGACGTCAAGCGCATCCGCGACGAATGGGGCGGCACGCTGATCCTCAAGGGCATCCTCGACCCCGAGGACGCTGAGAAGGCGGCCGAGACCGGCGCGGACTCGATCGTCGTCTCCAACCATGGCGGCCGGCAGCTCGACGGCGCGGTGTCCTCGATCTCGGCCCTTCCCGACATCGTCTCGGCGGTGGGGAACCGGATCGAGGTCCTGATGGACGGGGGCGTGCGCTCCGGCCAGGACGTCCTCAAGGCCGTGGCGCTGGGCGCCAAGGGGGTCATGATCGGCCGCGCCTTCCTGTACGGCCTCGGCGCCGACGGCGAGGCGGGCGTCACCAAGTGCCTCGACATCATCCGCAAGGAGCTCGACGTCACCATGGCGCTCTGCGGCCATCGCGACATCCGGAACGTCGGCCGCGAGATCCTGGTGCCGGGCACCCTCCCCTCGCCGGCGCGCCACGCCGAGCACCGTGCCGAGGCCGCGCTCGCCGCGGCCGAGTGAGGCGGCGCCCCCCGTGCTCGACCACGTCTCGATCTCGGCCGGCAAGGACTTGGCGGCCGCCGAGCGCTTCTGGGACGCCGTGACGGCGGCCCTCGGCATCCCCAAGGTCGGCGCCGAGCCGGACTGGCTCGGCTACGGGGAACGCGCCGACGCCGACCATCCCGAGCGCGCCTACCTGTCGGTCCGCCCCGGTCCGGCGGGAATGGTCGTCGGGCGGCACTGGTGCTTCAAGGCCGGAAGCCGCGCGGCCGTCGACGCCTTCCACCGCGCCGGCCTTTTCGCGGGCGGCACGGACGACGGCGCGCCGGGCCTGCGGCCGCATTACCATCCCCACTACTACGCCGCCTTCCTCCTCGACCCCGCCGGCAACCGCGTCGAGGCCGTCTGCCACCGGGCGGACGGCTAGGGCCGCCGGGCTTCGAGCCGCTCCAGACGCGCCGCGACGTCTTCCATGAGGCCGGCGATCCGGGCGAGCTCGGCCGCGCGCAGGGCGTCGAGCTTCTCGTGCAGCGCCAGGATCTCGATCTCCGACTTGAGGTTCACCTCGTAATCGTGCCGCGCCTCGAGCCGGTCGCGGTCGGACGCGCGGTTCTGCGACATGATGATGATCGGCGCCTGGAAGGCCGCGATCATCGAGAGGACGAGGTTGAGGAAGATGAAGGGATAGGGGTCGGGCGCGTCCCGCGCCAGGAGCATGGTGTTGCCCGCGACCCAGGTGGCCAGGAAGATGAAGAAGCCGATGATGAAGCTCCAGGAGCCGCCGACCGCAGCGATCCGGTCGGCGACGCGGTCGCCGAAGCTCGCCTCGCGCTCGAACTGGATGTTGGTGTCGGCGGCGATGGTCGAGTGTTGGCGGGCGCTTTCCAGAACCCGCTGCTCGGCGGGCGCCAGGCGCTGAGGGCTCCTGCCCAGCCAGCGCTGCACCACCTTGGCCTTGGCCTCGTCGATCGCCATGTCGTGTCCGCGTCGCCTGGTTGGAGTGTCCTGCCGGCGCCGGATCGAGCGCGCCTCCCGGCAAAGTGCGCGGGGCTGCACTCTCCGCGTGCTTTGGCGCGCGGTTTCGGGCTTTTCTCCGGCACGGTCACGCCTATCGTTTGGCCAACGGTCGAGCGGAGGCGCGGAAATGTTCGAAGGCTTTGAGGAACGGTTCGTCGACGGCGACGGCGCGGCGATCTTCTGCCGCATCGCCGGCTCGGGGCCGCCGCTGCTGCTGCTCCACGGCTATCCGCAGACCGGCGCCATGTGGGCCGAGGCCGCCGTTCGGCTGGCCGGGCACTTCACCGTGGTGGTCGCCGACCTTCGCGGCTACGGCCGCTCCGACACGCCGCGCGACCGCGAGAAGCGCAATCATTCCAGCTATTCCAAGCGGGCCATGGCGCGCGACATGGTGGCCGTCATGTCCCATCTCGGCCATCGCGTCTTCCATGCCTGCGGGCACGACCGCGGCGCGCGCGTCGCCTACCGCATGGCGCTCGACTATCCCGAGCGGGTGGGACGCCTCGCCCTCCTCGACATCCTGCCGACGGTCGAGGTCTGGGACGCGATGGACGCGAATGCGGCGATCAAGTCCTATCACTGGCCCTTCCTCGCCCAGCCCGAGCCGCTGCCCGAAACGCTGATCGCGGCCGACCCTGTCTATTATCTCGAGCACACGCTGAGGAGCTGGACGAAGCGCAAGGACCTTTCGGCCTTCTCCAACGATGCGCTGGATGACTATCGCGCAGCCTTTCGCCAGAAGGGCCATATCCACGCCGCCTGCGAGGACTACCGCGCGGGAGCGACGATCGACCGCGAGATCGACGAGGAGGACCGCGCCGCCCACCGGCGGATCCAGGCGCCGACCTTCGTGATCTGGGGCGCCGATTACGGCGTGGCGAAGGGCGGCGATCCCCTGGCGATCTGGCGGCGCTGGTGCGACAGCGTCGAGGGCGCCGCCGTCGATGCCGGCCACTTCCTGGTGGAGGAGGCGCCCGAGGAGACGCTGAAGCACCTCCTCGGCTTCTTTGTGCCCTCGATGGCGGACGACGAGGACGAGGGCGGCTGAGCCTAAGCGCGGCCTCCTCGCCCCCCGCGCCTCAGCGGCGGTTGGTCTGCCCCTGCGCGATGGCGGTGTAGGGAATCGCGAAGGCGCTGTTCTCGATGTCGCGTCCGGTCTGGACGTCGTAGATCATCACCGTCGTGTCCTTGCCCTGCGCGTCGCGGATCGTCCACTGCTTGAGCTCGTAGGACTTCGGGTCGAACATCATGGTGATGCGCGAATTGCCGAAGATGGAGCTGTCGCCCATCACGATGGTGGTGAGGTCGGGCGCTTCCTTGACGCTCTGGATGTTGGCGGCGGACAGGTCGATGCGCTGGTCGAGCAGGAGCTTCAGCGGCGTCTTCGACAAGGGATAGGTGTCCCAGGTGTTGAGCTTGCGGTTGTTGACCGCGACGTTCTTGCCGTCGGAGATGACGCGGAGCGGCGCGCCCGAATAGTCGAAGCGCACCTTGCCCGGCCGCTCGATGTAGAACTTGCCCTCCAGCTGACGCCCGTTCGGGTCGAACTGCATGAAGTTGCCGGACATGGAGGGAATGGTGGCGAAGTGATCGGCGATGGCCTGGGCCGTCGCGCCGGCCGCCTGGGCATGGGCGAGGCTCGCCGGCAGGACGGACGCGGCGGCGGCTCCGAGAAGAAGCGCGGCGCCGGCAAGGCGGGAGCGGAACAGGGAGGTGAGCCTCATAGGGGAAATCCGTTTCTTCTGGAGCGCCCTTCGCGGGGTGCGGCCTCGTTCTGCCGGACCGTGCGACCCGGCGCGGGCCTTTCGACAACATGTAGGTAGAGCTCAGGGCGGTATTAGGGCCGCCCGCGGCATCGTGAACGGAAAAAGGGGACGTCGCCGCCCCCTTTTCGTCGTCGTCGAACCGGCCGATCAGATCGCCTCCTCGGTCGGCACCAGGATCTCGCGCTTGCCCGCGTGGTTGGCGGGGCCGACGATCCCTTCCTTCTCCATCCGCTCGATGATCGACGCCGCGCGGTTGTAGCCGATGCCGAGGCGCCGCTGGACGTAGGAGGTCGAGGCCTTGCCGTCGCGCAGGACCACGGCGACCGCCTGGTCGTAGAGGTCGGCGCCCTCATCGACGTCGCCCGATGCGCCGCCGCCGTTCTTGCCGCCGGCGGCGGGGGCGTCGGCCTCCTCGTCCTCGTCGACGAGGATCGCGTCGAGGTAGTCCGGCACGCCCTGGGCCTTCAGGTGGTTGACGATCGCCTCGACCTCGTTGTCGCCGACGAAGGGGCCGTGGACGCGCTGGATGCGCCCGCCGCCGGCCATGAACAACATGTCGCCCTGGCCGAGGAGCTGCTCGGCGCCCTGCTCGCCCAGGATCGTGCGCGAGTCGATCTTGGACGTCACCTGGAAGGAGATGCGGGTCGGGAAGTTCGCCTTGATCGTGCCGGTGATAACGTCGACCGAGGGACGCTGCGTCGCCATGATGACGTGGATGCCGGCGGCGCGGGCCATCTGGGCGAGGCGCTGGACCGTGCCCTCGATGTCCTTGCCGGCGACCATCATCAGGTCGGCCATCTCGTCGATGAGGACGACGATGTAGGGCAGCGGCTGGAGGTCGAACTCCTCCGTCTCGAAGACCGGCTCGCCGGTCTCGCGGTCGAAGCCGGTCTGCACCGTGCGCGAGATCGTCTCGCCGCGCTCGATGGCGGAGGCCACGCGCTCGTTGAAGCCGTCGATGTTGCGCACGCCCACCTTCGACATCTTGCGATAGCGGTCCTCCATCTCGCGCACCGCCCATTTCAGGGCGACAACCGCCTTCTTCGGGTCGGTGACGACGGGGGTGAGGAGGTGCGGGATGCCGTCGTAGATCGACAGCTCCAGCATCTTCGGGTCGATCATGATCAGGCGGCACTGCGCCGGGGTCATCCGGTAGAGCAGCGACAGGATCATGGTGTTGATCGCCACCGACTTACCGGAGCCCGTGGTGCCGGCGACGAGCAGGTGGGGCATCTTGGCGAGGTCGGCGATCACCGGCTCGCCGCCGATGGTCTTGCCGAGCGTCAGCGCGAGCTTGCCCTTGTTCTGGGCGAAGCTCTCGGCCGCCATCATCTCGCGCAGGTAGACGGTCTCGCGCCGCTGGTTGGGCAGCTCGATGCCGATGGCGTTCTTGCCGGGGATCACGGCGACGCGGGCCGCGATCGCCGACATCGACCGGGCGATGTCGTCGGCGAGGCCGATGACGCGGCTCGACTTGATGCCGGGCGCGGGCTCCAGCTCGTAGAGGGTCACGACCGGTCCGGGACGGACCTCGATGATCTCGCCCTTGACGCCGAAGTCCTCCAGCACGCCTTCCAGGAGGCGCGCGTTCTCCTGCAGCACCTCGGGCGACAGGGTGGAGTCGCGGCCGCGGGGCTTGGGCTGGGTCAGGAACTCCACCGAGGGCAGCTCGAAGGGCGCGTTGTAGGCCGAAACGAGAGAGCGCTGGGCCGGGGCGCGGCCCGAGCCGGTGCGCAGGCGCTGCTGTTCGGCCGAGACGGTCGAGGCGGCGGCCGGCGCCATGGGCGGGGCGGCCGGGCGCACGGCCGTGGCGTGGCCGGCTTGCGCGGCGGGAGCCGCCGGCATGCGCGGCGCGGCGGGGCCCTGCGCGGCGCGCATGGCGGGCTCGGGCGCGGCGCCCTTCTCCTTGCGGCCGGGGAAGGCGACGATGTTGTTCTGGAGGAGGCCGCGCCAGCCGCCGACGGCCGCCGGCTCGGCCTGGACGCCGCCGCCTGCCGCGACGACCCGGTCGGACGCTTCGAGAACGAAGTCGGCCTCCGCCTCCTCCTCGCGCGCTTCCTCGTAGTCGTCGTAAGCGACGGGGGCGGCACGGCCGGCCTCCTGGTCCTCGTAGGCTTCGTAAGCCTCGTGGCCCTCAAAGGCACGCTCGGCTTCGGCGGCGCCGTCGTCGTAGGGATCCTGGGCGAACGGCGCTTCGGCCGCGCGGGCCTGGATCTGCGCGTCGGCCTCGGCCTCGTCCGACCAGTCGGCTTGCGCCGCGAGCGCGGCGCCGCGCGACCAGTCGTCGGCGGTGAAGGCCGCGCCCGGCGCGGCGGCCGGCTCGGCGAAGGACGGCTCGCGGCGGGCGGCAGGCGCGACGAAGGCGGCGGACACGGCGGCGGTCTGGGCCGGCACGCTCATCGGGGCGCGGGCGAGCGGCGCGCGGAAGGCCGAGGCGGCGGGCGCGGCGTGGTGCGGCTGGACGGCCGGAGCGGCATAGGCGGGCGGGAAGTCCGCCTCGTCCTCGGCCTCGAAGCCGTCGAGCGGGTCGACATAGGCGCTGGCGGGCGCCGCGTAGGGCTCGGCGACGCGGATGTCGCGGTGCTGGGCGGCGCGCGGGGGCTTGGGCGGCGCGAAGCGGGTGTCGGCGGACACCTCCTCCTCCGGCTCCCAGCTGTCGAAGCGGTTGCCGAACTCGCCCTGGCGGAGCTGCTCGCGCTCCTCGGCGATGCGGCGGGACACGGCGGCGCGCACCGAATAGAAGTGGTGGACGCAGGCGCCCGCCACGAGCGCGAGGCGGCTTTCCGCCTCGTCGCCCGCTTCGGCGGCGCCGCGCAGGCGCGCCTGCGGCCGGTCGCGGTCGATGATGCCCGCGCCGTTCAGGAACAGCCACGTCGCGGGAACCGCGATGACGGCGGCAAGGACGTAGGCGAAGAGGCCCGAAGGGAAGTCGCCGAGGAGGGCTGCCGGGAGCTTCAGAACGACGTCGCCCGCGATGCCGCCGAGGCCGATCGGCAGCGGCCAGCCGGCCGGCAGGTCGATGCAGCCGGCGACCGCCGAGAACAGGACCGTGCCGCCGAGCGCGAACCAGGCCCGGCGCCAGATGCCCTCGGCCGGGCGGCCGAAGAACAGGAAGGCGGCCCAGATCACCGGCAGGGCGACCAACAGCACGGCGCCCATGCCGAAGAGCTGCATCAGGAGGTCGGCGGCGCTGGCGCCGGCCTGTCCGGCCCAGTTCTGCACCTCGTTGGAATTGGCGTGGCTGAAGGACGGGTCGCTCACCGTCCAGGTGGCGAGCGCCACGCCGAGCCATGCGGCGAGACCGGCCAGGGCGACACCGCCCGCGACCTCGCCCTGGCGCCGCAGCAGACCCTTGTCCCGCGCCTCATCCTTCAACGCCGTCGACGCCATGCCACGCCACCTTTCACCTGCGATTCGCCGGCGGAAGCGCCGAGCCGCGCCCCACCCCAAGTCCTGGCCCCACCATAAGGCGCGCCAGTTAAAGGCCGTTTAAGCTTAAGGGATCGTCACCCGCCGCAGCGCCGGAACGGCGGGCGGAAAGGCTTTGGAAACGCCGAGCGGGCGGCCCCGAAGGACCGCCCGCTTGGTATTCTCGCGACAAAGGGGACGGAGGCGCGGCCCGCCCGCGGCTCAGCTGTGGTAGGCCGCCTCGCCGTGATAGGTGAGGTCGAGGCCTTCGCGCTCGGCCTCGACGGTCGGGCGCAGGCCGATCGTCAGGTCGACGATCTTGTAGGCGATCAGGGACACGACGCCGCACCAGACGATCGTGACGAGAACGCCCCAGATCTGCGTCATCGTCTGGGCAGCCATGGCGTAGTCCGCGCCGGCCGCCGCACCCGTGCCGCCGAGCGAGGGGGCGGTGAAGATGCCGGTGCCCACCGCGCCGATGATGCCGCCGATGCCGTGGATGCCGAAGACGTCGAGCGAGTCGTCGTAACCGACCTTCTCCTTCACCACCGCCACGAAGAAGTAGCAGCCCACGCTGGCGACGGCGCCGAGCACGATGGCGCCGACCGGGCCGACCGTTCCGGCCGCCGGCGTCACCGCGACGAGGCCGGCGACGAGGCCGGACGCCGCGCCGAGCATCGAGGCCTTGCCGCGGGCGAAGTTCTCGATGAGCGCCCAGGCGACGATGGCGCCGGCCGTCGCCGTGAAGGTGTTGACCATGGCGAGCGCCGCGCCGCCGTTGGCCTCGAGGTTGGAGCCGGCGTTAAAGCCGAACCATCCGACCCACAGGATCGAGGCGCCGACCATGGTGAGCGTCATCGAATGCGGGGCCATGTTGTCGCGGCCAAGACCGGTGCGCTTGCCGATCAGGATCGCGCCGACCAGCGCTGCGATGCCGGCATTGATGTGGACCACGGTGCCGCCGGCGAAATCGAGGGCGCCCCAGCCGTAGATCAGGCCGTCAGAGTCCCAGACCATGTGGGCGATCGGGAAGTAGGAGAAGGTCGCCCAGAGCACGGTGAAGGCGATCACGGCCGAGAACTTGATGCGCTCGGCGAAGGCGCCGACGATCAGGGCCGGCGTGATGCAGGCGAAGGTCATCTGGAAGGCGATGAAGACGTATTCCGGAATGACGACGCCGCTGGTGAAGGTCGCGGCCATGGAGGAGGGATCGACGCCCGCCAGGAACGCCTTGCCGAAACCGCCCCAGAAGGCGCTCGGCGCGTCGCCGAAGGCGACGGAATAGCCGTAGAGCACCCAGAGGATGATCATCACGGCAGTGATCATGGTGCACTGCATGAGGATGGAGAGCATGTTCTTGGCGCGCACGAGGCCGCCGTAGAACAGCGCCAGGCCCGGCAGGATCATGAACAGGACGAGCGCCGTGGAGGTCAGCATCCAGGCGACGTCGCCCTTGTCCATGGCATCCGCGGCGGCGGCCGGCACGGCCTCGGGAGCCGGCGCGATGCCGGTGTCCTGCGCGAAGGCTGAGACGGCGAGGAAGCCCGTCGCCAGAAGGGTCGACGGCAGAAGTTTCATAAGTCGCATGGTGATGGCTGGTCCCCTCAGAGCGCGTTGACGTCGACTTCGCCGGTGCGGATGCGCACGGCGGAATCGATGCCGAAGACGAAGATCTTGCCGTCGCCGATCTGGCCGGTCTTGGCGGCTGCCGCGATGGCGTCGACGGCGCGGTCGACGGTGTCGGCGGCCACGGCCACTTCGATCTTGAGCTTGGGCAGGAAGCTCACGGCGTATTCGGTGCCGCGGTAGATCTCGGTGTGGCCCTTCTGACGGCCGTACCCCTTCACCTCGGTCACCGTCAGGCCCTGGATCCCGACGGCCGTCAGCGCTTCGCGCACCTCGTCGAGCTTGAATGGCTTGATGATCGCCATCACGATTTTCATGGACATCCTCGGAGCATTGGCGGGACGGACCTTTCGGACCGTCGCCGTCCCCGCCGACGGAACCCCCTGTCCCGCCGGCCACTGCCCTCACACATCCAAGCCGCGTGCCAAATGCGGCGACGCGGTGGCTCGACCGCGAAGAGATCGCGGCGAACGGTTGTAATCGTGATCAAAAACGAGGCGTCAGCCTGGAGCACCAGGGCTCAGGCGACGAGGCGCCTCAGGTGACCTGCCTATCTTTGAGGCGAATGAGGCCTTCTTGGGCAACGGAGGCGACGAGCCGGCCGTCGCCGGTGAAGATCGAACCGCGCGTCAGCCCGCGCCCCCTCCCCGAAAAGGGGCTGTCCTGCGCGTAGAGCATCCAGTCCGACACCTTGACCGGCTCGTGGAACCACATGGCGTGGTCGAGGCTCGCGGCCTGGATGCGCCGGTCGAACACCGAGAGCCCGTGCGCGAAGAGCGAGGTGTCGAGAAGCGTCATGTCCGAGAGGTAGGCGAGCACCGCCTGGTTGAGCGCGGGATCGTCGCCGATGTCGGCGACCGCGCGCATCCAGACGCGCTGCTCCGGCGCGAGCTTGGCGTCGGACAGGTAGTGATCGAGCGAGACCGGGCGGATCTCGATCGGGCGCGGCCGCTCCCAGTAGCGGCGCACCGGCTCGGGGGCGCCGGCGAGCAGCGCCTTCGCCCCCTCGCCTCCGAGCCCCGTCTCGTTCGGACCCGGCACCTCCGGCATGGTGGACTGGTGGGAAAGCCCGTCCTCGGCGACCTGGAAGGAGGCGGCGAGCGTGAAGATCGCCCGCCCGTGCTGGATCGCCTCGACGCGCCGCGTGGTGAAGGAGCCGCCGTCGCGCAGGCGCGCGACCTGGTAGACGATGGGGGCCGAGGGATCGCCGGGCAGGATGAAGTAGCCGTGAAGCGAGTGGCAGGTGCGCTCGGGCGGCACGGTGCGCTGGGCCGCGACGAGCGCCTGCGCGATCACCTGCCCCCCGAAGACGCGCTGCCAGCCGGGATCGGCGCTGAGGCCGCGGTAGAGGTTCTCCTCGATGCGCTCGAGGTCCAGCGTGTCGAGAAGCTTGCTGACGGTGGGATCCATGGGCGGTCTCCTCGACTTCGTGACGTCTTACGTAAAATGCGAGGCGGCATTGACCATCCGCCGGCGGGTCGCGTCAATCGCGCCCTCGTTGCCCCGGCCGCCATGCGCGCCTATCTCGGATGCCGGAACGCCGACGTTCCGCCCGAGATCCGATCCTTCTTCTGCGCGAGGCCGAGCCGATGTCCGACACTTCTTCGCCGAACGCCACGCTCCCCTCGCCGAGCGCGCCGTCCGTTCGCGCCGACGTCGTCGTCGCCGGCGCCGGCTATGTCGGCCTGTCGGTCGCCGTCGCGATCAAGGACGCGGCGCCCGGGCTCGAGGTGCTGGTGGTGGACGCCGCGCCCGCCGGCGTCCACGCGCGCGACGAGCGCGCCTCGGCGATCGCGGCCGCCGCCTCGCGCATGCTCGATCAACTCGGCGTCTGGCGCGACCTCAAGGACGAGGCCCAGCCGATCACCGAGATGATCGTCACCGACTCGCGCCTGTCGGAGCCCGTGCGCCCCGTCTTCCTCACCTTCGGCGGCGAGGTGCGCCCCGGCGAGCCCTTCGCCCACATGGTGCCGAACAAGGCGCTGATCGGCGCGCTCCGGTCGCGTGCCGAGGCGCTCGGCGTCGCCATCCGGCAGGACTCGCCCGTCGCCTCGATCGCGCAGGCGCCCGCCCACCTCGACGTGCGCCTCGGCGGCGTGGCGGCGGGCGAGACGATCGCGACGCGCCTCCTGGTCGCGGCCGACGGGGTGCGCTCGAAGATCCGCGACATGGCCGGCATCCGCACCGTCCACACCGACTACGACCAGTCCGGCATCGTCGCGACGGTGCGTCACGAGCGCCCGCACGAGGGCCGCGCGGAGGAGCACTTCCTGCCGGCCGGTCCCTTTGCCATCCTGCCGCTTAAGGGCAACCGCTCCTCGCTGGTCTGGACCGAGTCGCGCCGCGAGGCGGAGCGGCTGGTCGCCTGCGACGAGATGCTGTTCGAGATCGAGCTGGAGAAGCGCTTCGGCCACAAGCTCGGCGCGGTGAGCCTGGAAGGGGGCCGGCGCGCCTTCCCGCTCGGCCTGACGCTCGCCCGCGACTTCGTGCGCCCGCGCGTGGCGCTTGCCGGCGACGCGGCGCACGGCATCCATCCGATCGCCGGCCAGGGGCTCAACCTCGGCTTCAAGGACGCGGCGGCGCTGGCCGAGGTCGTCGTCGAGGCCGCGCGCCTCGGCCTCGACGTCGGCTCTCTCGACACGTTGGAAACCTACCAGCGCTGGCGCCGCTTCGACACGGTGCAGCTCGGCGTTACCACCGACATCCTCAACCGCCTGTTCTCCAACGACAACGACCTTCTTCGCGCGGTGCGGTCCTTCGGCCTGTCGCTCGTCGACCGGGCGCCGCGGCTGAAGGATTTCTTCATCGCGCAGGCGGCCGGCACGACGCGCGGGGCCTCGCCGCGGCTGCTTCAGGGCGAGGCGATCTGAGGCTGCCTTAAGGGCTTGACCAAGGCCTTGGAACGATTCCACTCCCTGCCGCGGCCGCGGCAGGAATTTGTTTCGCTCTGATGCGAGCAAAGGCAAAGCCCGGCGCGGCGGAACGGTGGCCGCCGGACTATCTATGAGCCACTTGAGAACCGACATGCGCGGTCGCGGTGCCTTGGACGTCAAGCGCCGTCGGCTGCCTTTGTCGCGTTCGCAACCGGGAAGACCATTCATGAGCCAAGCCCAGCCCGAGCCCGCCAGCGTGATCCGCGTCACCGACCGCGAGGGCAAGCGCCACGAGCTGGAAGCCGTCGAGGGCTGGCGCGTGATGGAGATCCTGCGCGACTACCGCGTCGGCATCGAGGGCATCTGCGGGGGTGGGCTCGACTGCGCCTCCTGCCACGTCGTGGTCGCCAAGGAATGGGCCGACCGGCTCCACCCGCCGCGCGAGGACGAACTCGACAAGCTCGACGAGCTGCCCGTGATCGAGCCGACCTCGCGCCTGTCCTGCCAGATCCTCTGGACCGACGATCTGGACGGTCTGGAACTCACCATTCCCGACGAGGTCTGATCCCATGGCCGAAGCCAAGGTCAACAAGAAGGGGCCGAAGTTCCCCGTGATCCTCGTCGCCAACGACCTCCTCGACGGCGAGGTGGTGTTCGCCGCGAAGGACGGCGGCTGGACCCCCGAGCCGGGCAAGGCGGCGGTTGCCGACGACGCGGACGCCGCAGCCGAGCTCGAAGCGCGCGGTCAGGCCGAGTTCAAGGCCAACCGCATCGTCGACCCCTACCTCGTCGAGGTGCGCATCGCGGAGAACGGCATGCCCGTCGCGACGCACTTCCGCGAGGCGCTGCGCCAGAAGGGGCCGACCGTCCACCCCGACATGGGCAAGCAGGCCGAATACGACGTGCCCGCCTGACCTTCGGGGCGCGGGTTTCGAACGACGAACAAACAGACCGGCAGGCAGCCGAGCCGAGACGGCGCCCGCGACGAGGACAGTTCCCATGTACCGCTACGACGAGTTCGACGAGCGCTTCGTGCGCGACCGGGTCCGCCAGTTCCGCAGCCAGGTGGAGCGCCGCCTCGACGGCTCGCTCTCGGACGACGAGTTCAAGCCGCTGCGGCTGAAGAACGGGCTCTATCTCCAGCTCCACGCCTACATGCTGCGTGTCGCCGTGCCCTACGGCACGCTCGACTCGCGCCAGCTGCGCCAGCTCGCCCTGATCGCCGAGAAGTACGACAAGGGCTACGCCCACTTCACCACGCGCCAGAACCTTCAATACAACTGGCCGAAGCTGAAGGACGTGCCGGACATCCTCGACCTCCTGGCGGACGTCGAGATGCACGCGATCCAGACGAGCGGTAACTGCATCCGCAACGTCACCTCCGACCAGTTCGCGGGCGTCGCGAAGGACGAGGTCGAGGATCCGCGCGTCACCGCCGAGCTGATCCGGCAGTGGTCGAGCCTCCATCCCGAATTCGTCTGGCTGCCGCGCAAGTTCAAGATCGCGGTCACGGGCGCCGAACACGACCGCGCGGCGATCAAGGTCCACGATATCGGCATCCGCATCCTGCGGCACGCGGAGACGAACGAGGTCGGCTACGAGATCGTGGTCGGCGGCGGTCTCGGCCGCACGCCGATGATCGGCAAGGTGGTGCGCTCCTTCCTGCCGAAGGCGGAGCTGCTCGCCTATCTCGAAGCGATCCTGCGCGTCTATAATGCCGAGGGCCGGCGCGACAACAAGTTCAAGGCCCGCGTGAAGATCCTCGTTCACGAGACCGGCGAGGAGGAGTTCCGCGCCCGCGTCGAGGCGGAATACGCCAAGCTGAACGGCCCGACCGTCAACGCCCCCGAGGGCGAGGTCGAGCGCATCGCCGCCTACTTCGCGCCGCCGGCCTACGAGACGCTGCCCGAGCGCTCGCAAGCGCTGGAGACCGCGCGGGCGAGCGACCCGGCGCTCGACCGCTTCGTCGAGCAGAACGGCTTCGCCCACAAGGTGCCGGGCTACATCGCGCTGACCGTGTCCCTGAAGGGCATCGGCGAGGTGCCGGGCGACATGACCGACGCGCAGATGCGCGCCTTCGCCGACATCGCCGAGCGCTATTCCAAGGACGAACTGCGGGTGACGCACTCGCAGAACCTCGTCCTGCCGCACGTGAAGCAGGACGACGTCCCCGAGGTGTTCGCTGCGCTGAAGGCCAACGGCCTCGCCACGGCCAATGCCGGGCTCATCACCGACATCATCGCTTGCCCGGGCCTCGACTACTGCGCGCTCGCGACCGCGAAATCGATCCCGATCGCGCAGGCGATCTCGAAGACCTTCGCCGACGACGACCGCCAGCGCGAGATCGGCGAGCTGCCGATCAAGATCTCCGGCTGCATCAATGCCTGCGGCCACCACCATGTCGGCGCGATCGGCATCCTCGGCCTCGAGAAGTCGGGCGTCGAGAACTACCAGATCACGGTGGGCGGCGACGCTTCGGAGAACGCCGCACTCGGCGAGCGTGTCGGGCCCGGCATCGACGCCGATCAGGTGCCCGGCGCCGTGGAGGCGCTGGTCTCCGTCTACCTTCGCGAGCGCCAGGGCTCCGAGCGCTTCGTCGACACGGTGCGCCGCGCCGGCCTCGACCCGTTCAAGGCGGGCTTCCAGGCCTTCGTGTCCGGCGCCGGCCAGGAGGCCGCGGAATGACCACGACCACCATCCTCATCCGCCCCGAAGGCCAGGTCGCCGACGAGTGGAGCGTGGCTGCCACGGCCGCCGACCTGTCGCTGGTGGAAGGCCCTGCCATCGTGCCCTTCGAGGCGATCGACGCCGCGCTCGCCGAGCGCCGCAACGCGCCGCTCGGGCTCCACCTGCCGAACCACGTGGCGATCGATGCCGTCGAGCCGTACCTGACGCAGGTCGCCCTCGTTTCCGTCGCCTTCCCCGCCTTCTCGGACGGGCGCGGCTTCAGCCTCGCCAAGCGCATCCGCCGCGCCGGCTTCACCGGCACGCTGCGGGCGACCGGCCCGCTGATCGCCGACCAGTTCGCCGACGCGCTCGCCTGCGGCTTCGACGAGGTGGCGCTTCCCGAGGCTGTCGCCGAGCGCCAGCCGGCCGAGCAGTGGGTCGAGGCGCGCGGGATCGTCCGCGACCACTACCAGTCCGGCTACGAGGGCGGCACCTCGATCCTCGAACAGCGCCGCGCCGCAGCCGCGGCCAAGGCGGAGGGCTCCCATGCATGACGGCTCCGACACGGACGGCCTGAAACGCCTCGCGGCCGAGTTCAACGAGACGTTCCAGCGCCTCGACCCGGCCGGGCGTCTGGCGCTCCTCGCCGAGCGCATTCCCGGCCGCGTCGTCTTCACGACGAGCCTCGGCATCGAGGACCAGATGATCACCCATCTGATCTTCTCGAACCGCCTGAAGATCGAGGTGAAGACGCTCGACACCGGGCGCCTCTTTCCCGAGACCTACACGCTCTGGCGCAAGACCGAGGAGCAGTACGGCCGCCGCATCAAGGCGCTCTACCCGCAGGCCGAAGCGCTGGAAGCCCTCGTCGACGACCAGGGCATCGACGGCTTCTACTTCGCGCCGGAGTTCCGCAAGAACTGCTGCGGCGTGCGGAAGGTGGAGCCGCTCGGCCGGGCGCTGAAGGGCGCGGCCGGCTGGGTCACGGGCCTTCGCCGCGACCAGTCCGCGAACCGCTCCGACATGGAATTCGTCGGCTTCGACGCGGCGCGCGGCCTCGTCAAGGCCAACCCGATCTTCGACTGGACGCGCGACGCCATCGTCGCCTTCACCAAGGAGAACGGCGTCCCCGTCAACCCGCTGCACGAGCAGGGCTTCCTCTCCATCGGCTGCGCCCCTTGCACGCGCGCCATCCGCCCCGGCGAGCCCGAGCGGGCCGGCCGCTGGTGGTGGGAGGAGGAGACCAAGCGCGAATGCGGGCTCCACGTCGACGGCGCGGGCAACCCCGTCCGCGACCTCGACAACCGCCCCGCCCACGGCGACGCCGCGTTCGAAAGGCTGCCGCAATGAAGCCCATGAGCCACCTGAAGCGCCTCGAGGCCGAGTCGATCTTCATCATCCGCGAGGTCGCGGCGACGGCCGAGAACCCGGTGATGCTCTACTCCATCGGCAAGGACTCGGCGGTCATGCTGCACCTTGCGATGAAGGCCTTCGCGCCGGGCAAGCCGCCCTTCCCGCTGCTCCACGTCGACACGACCTGGAAGTTCCGCGAGATGATCGAGTTTCGCGACCGGCGGGCCAAGGAGCTCGGCCTCGACCTCATCGTCCACATCAACGAGGAGGGCGTGAAGGCCGGGGTCAACCCCTTCGATTCGGGCTCGCGCGTCCACACCGACGTGATGAAGACCGAAGGGCTGAAGCAGGCGCTGAACAAGTACAAGTTCGACGCGGCCTTCGGCGGCGCGCGGCGCGACGAGGAAAAGAGCCGCGCCAAGGAGCGCATCTTCTCGCTGCGCTCGGCCGAGCACCGCTGGGAGCCGAAGTCGCAGCGCCCCGAGCCCTGGCGCCTGTTCAACACCCGCAAGAAGCCGGGCGAGAGCTTCCGCGTCTTCCCCTTGTCCAACTGGACGGAAGCGGACGTGTGGGACTACATCGCGCTGGAGAAGATCCCCGTGGTGCCGCTCTACTTCGCCGCGCCCCGGCCGATCGTCAGGCGTGACGGCGCGCTCATCATGCGCGACGACGAGCGCATGAAGCTGCAGCCCGGCGAGAGCGTCGAGACGATGACCGTCCGCTTCCGCACGCTCGGCTGCTACCCGCTGACCGGCGCCGTGGAGTCCGAGGCCGGCGACCTCGACTCCATCATGGCCGAGATGCGCGGCAGCCGCACCTCCGAGCGCCAGGGCCGCGTCATCGACCGCGACTCCGGCGCCTCGATGGAAGACAAGAAGCAGGAAGGCTACTTCTGACGATGAGCACGAGCGCCCTTCAAAAGCGGCTCGCCGACGGCGAGACCGTGCCCGGCGACGTCGTCGGCTCCGTCGACGAGGCCCCCATCAACGAGAAGGCCCTGGCCGCCGACGAGACCTTCGCCGGTCCTGCGCCCGACCTCGGCGACGCGGGCGCGCCCTTGCGCGTCATCGACCCGCAGGCGGGCATGGAGCCCGTTGCCTCGCCGTCCGAGACGCTGCTGCGCTTCATCACCTGCGGCTCGGTGGACGACGGCAAGTCGACGCTGATCGGGCGCCTCCTGTTCGAGACGGACGCCGTCTTCGACGACCAGATGGAAGCGCTGGAGCGCGACTCGAAGAAGTTCGGCACGACGGGCGGCGATCTCGACTTCGCCCTTCTCGTCGACGGCCTCTCGGCCGAGCGCGAGCAGGGCATCACCATCGACGTCGCCTATCGCTACTTCTCGGCGCGCGGCCGCGCCTTCATCATCGCCGACACGCCGGGGCACGAGCAGTACACCCGCAACATGGCGACGGGCGCCTCCCAGGCCGAGCTCGCGGTGATCCTCGTCGACGCGCGGAAGGGGATCCTGCCCCAGACCCGCCGCCACTCCTTCATCACCTCCATGGTCGGCATCAAGTCGGTCGTGGTGGCGGTGAACAAGATGGACCTCGTCGGGTGGTCTGAAGAGACCTTCGAGGCCATCCGGCGCGAGTACCAGACGCTGCTCCCGGCGCTCGGCTTCACCGACATCGTCTTTATCCCGCTCTCGGCCAAGCTCGGCGACAACCTTGCGGATCGCTCGCCGAATACGCCCTGGTATTCCGGGCCGACGCTGCTCGACCACCTCGCGCAGGTGCGTCCCGCGACCTTCGACGAGAGCGGCGGCCCCTTCCGCTTTCCCGTGCAGTGGGTGAACCGGCCGAACCTCGACTTCCGCGGCTTCTCCGGCACGGTCGCCTCCGGCGCCGTTTCGGTCGGCGCGCGCGTCAAGGTGCTCGCGAGCGGCCAGGTCTCGACGGTGAAGGCGATCCTCGGTCCGGACGGCGACCAGTCGTCGGCCGAGGCCGGCGAGTCCGTGACGATCAGCCTGTCGGACGAGATCGACGCCTCGCGCGGCGATGTCATCGCGCTGGAGGCGGATAGCCTGGTGCCGCAGCGCCGGATCGACGCCGACATCCTCTGGATGGTCGAGCGGCCGCTGGTGGCCGGCGGGCGCTTCGTCGCCCGCATCGCCAGCGCCCAGACGCCCGCCACGGTGCGCGCGCTGAACGCGTCGATCGACATCCACACCTACGAGGACCGCCCGGCCAACGCGCTGCTCGCCAACGGCATCGGGCGTGTCACGATCACGCTCGACCGCCCGACCGTCGTCGCGCCTTACGTCGAGGCGCGCGAGCTCGGCGCCTTCATCCTGATCGACCCGCTGACCAACGAGACCGTCGCGCTCGGGCTCGTTCGCCGCCTCGTCGACGTGGACGCGCAAGGCATCGAGCCCGTCGAGATCGCGGCGCCCGGCGAAGCGCCCCCCGCGAGCCCCTTCGAGCGCCGGGCGCGGCAGCTTCGCTCGCTCTGGCTCGCCCGGCCCGCCATGGCCGCGGCGGGGCACTCGGCGCTCGTCGCCTCGCGCGCAGCCTCATCGCTGGTTCTCGTCGCGCTCTTCGGCATCGTTCTCGGCCTGCCGTTCCTTGCCGCCCTCCTTCTCGGGGCTCTCGACTTCGTGTTGCGACCCTTCCTCCACGCCGTCGTTGTCAAGGCATGGGAGCGACGATCCGCACGGATCGGCGGCGTTCCGGGTCAAAGCGACGTCCGGGACGGAGAAGGGATTTAAGGCCATGACCATCGACAAGCGGCGGGCCGCGCCCGCTCATCCGCCCGGGCGACGACGCTTCGCGCTCGGGCCCGTCCGCCTGGAGGCCGCGCTCTTCGCCGCGGCCCTGGCTTTCTGCGCCGTGTTTCTTTTCGGCGGCTTCGGCGAGGCCGGATCGTTTCACGTCGCCTCCGCGTTCCACTGAACCATCAACCCTGGCGGGAACCGCCGGCGGTGCATTGCGCTGAAAGGACGGCGGCGGCCATGAGCAGGGAGAGCGGATCGGGCGACGGCGCGCTGGACGAGATCGCGGCGCGGTTCGGGATCGGCCGCGACAGCGTCGAGACCATGCTGCGGGCGGTGGTCGCAGGCGGCGGAAGCATGGCGCAGTTCAACATCGTCGAGCTCGGCGGCCCCGGCCAGTGGATGCGCGGCGGCATGACCATGGTCGGCAACATGTTCGACAACGAGCTGCGCGCCCGCGTCGACCGCCTCGCCACCGAACTCGCCACCCTCTATTTCGACCCGCCCTTCACGCTCCAGCGCGAGCTGGCGGGCGCGTCCGGCCGCACCGGCACCGACACCGGCGCGCCGCAGGGCGGCAGCCGATCGCCATGGCAGGACGGACAGGGGACGGGCGGCATGCAGAGCCAGAGCCAGGGCGGTTTCGGTGGGACGGGGTTCGGAGGCGGCGGCAACTGGTGGCCGGGCGATCTCGGACACCCCTCGACGGCGGGCGCCCAGAACGATTCGCGCTACGCCTACTTTCCGCAGTCGCGTCGGCTCGCGATCCAGCGCGGCGGCGGTGCCGTCGAGCTCTACGACACCACCGGCTACGACATCTCGGGCGTCAGCCAGCAGCAAGGCGGCTTCGGCTCGGCGACCTTCTCCAGCGCGCAGGGACCCGTGCCCCTCGACCGCCTGCCGCGCGTCGGCGGCGCGAGCGACAACAAGCCGGCGGCGGGTTCGAGCTCGCATCCCGCTCGCGGTACGGCCTCGCAGGACACCTCCTCCGCTGGCTCCGTTCCCGCGCCCGAAGCGCCCTCCCCGGGCAAGTCCTCGGGCGGGAGCCACGGCGAAATCCTCGACGCCCTGGAGCGCCTGGGCGCCCTGAAGGAGAAGGGCATCCTCAGCGAAGCCGAATTCGCCGAGAAGAAGCGGGATCTGCTGGCCCGCCTCTGATCCGCGGCTGGCACGGCGGCGGAGCCGCCGAACCGTCCCTGTTCCCGAGGGGACAGGAGGCAGCGAAAGGACGATGGGTCCTTATTCCTCGATCATGCGGCGGATGAGGTCGAGCTCCTCGGCGAGCTTCTCGTCCTTGGCCCGCTCGTTCTCGATCTTGCGCACCGCATGGAGCACCGTCGTGTGATCGCGCCCGCCGAAGCGGCGGCCGATCTCGGGCAGCGAGCGCGGCGTCATGGTCTTGGCGAGATACATGGCGATCTGGCGCGGGCGCACGATGGTGCGCGTGCGCCGGGCCGAGAGGATGTCGGTCCGCGCCACGTTGTAGTGGCGCGAGACGAACTTCAGGATGTCCTCGATGCGCACCCGCTTCTCGCCGCCCTGACGCGTGACCTGCGTAAGGAGATCGTCGAGGTGCTCGGGCGAGAGCGGCTGGCCGACGGCGTGGCGGAAGGCGATCTGGTTGAAGATGCCTTCGAGGTCGCGCCCCGAGCCCGCGACGCGGCGCGCGATGGTCTCGATGGCCCCGCGGTCGAGGTTGAAGCTCGGATCGTCGCGGCGCATGGCCTCGGTGCGCGTGCCGATGATGTCGCGGCGCATGTCGAAGTCGGGCGAGACGATCTCGAGCGACACGCCGCCGGCGAGCCGCGACTTCACCCGCGGGTCGAGGCTTTCCAACTCGAAGGCCGGGCGGTCGGCGGCGCAGATCACCTGGCGCGCGGAGTCGATCAGGGCGTTGAGGAGGTGGCAGAACTCCTGCTGGATCGACTTGCCCTGCAGGAACTGCATGTCGTCGATGACGAGGATGTCGATGCCGCGCAGGGTTTCCTTGAAGTCGAGCGCCTGGTTGTCGCGGATCGCGGTGGCGAAGCGCCACATGAAGCTTTCGGCCGTGAGGTAGACGACGCGCGGCCGGTCGGGGCGCGTCGCCGCGGCGTTGGCGATGGCCTGAAGGAGATGCGTCTTGCCCAGGCCCACGCTCGCATGGATGAAGAGCGGGTTGAAGCGCACCGACTGCGGGCCGTTCTCGGCGACGGCGCGCGCCGCGGCGAGCGCCACGCGGTTCGAGGGCCCCTCCACGAAGGTCTCGAAGACGTAGCGCGGGTCGAGCGGCGAGCTCCAGTCGGGGGCGCCGGCCCCGGCCCTGGCGGATGCCGCCTCCTGGCCCTCGGTCCCGCCACGGGCCGAGCGGGCCGTGCCGGCGGAGGTCGCCGCGTTCGAGCGGACGGGCGTGAGCGCGGCGGCCGGGTGAACGGCGCCGGCGGTCTGCTGGGCGCCGGAGGAGGCCTCGCCCTGGGCCTGGGGCGCGAGGCGCGGCGGGCTGGAGCGCACGGCGCTGCGCACGGCGACGTCGACGCGCAGCGTGCCCGGCACTTCCGCCCGGAAGGTCTCCGTCAGGAGGTCGCGATAGTGGGTCTGGATCCAGTTGCGCAGGAAGGCGGTCGGCACTGAAACCTGGACGACGCCCTTGCCCAGCGCGTCGAGCTTCATGCGCTGGAACCAGGAGGCATAGATGTCGTGACCGAGCTGCGCCTTCAGCCGCGCCGACACCCGCTCCAGGATGTCCGATTCGCCGCGAGCCGGGCCGTCTGTCACGCTTGCCGTCATGGATGGGCCTGTTCTTCTTGTCGTTGTGGGATGTGAGGGGCGGTCGGGACGCGGGGGCTGAGCCGGTCCGAAGGCGTCGAAGGTGCCGACGCTCATCGCTGCGACCAGGGCAGGCCGGCGGCCTTCCAGCCCGCGAGCCGGCCGCGATGGGCCTCCTCGTCCGGGGGCCCCTCGAAGCCGTCGAGGACGTTGTAGCTGTTGGCGAAGCCCGCCCGCGTCGCAGCCACCGCCCCGGCGATGGAGCGAACGCCCGAGCGGCACAGGAAATAAAGGCTGGATTGCGTCGAGCCGCCCGCCTGCGTCACCGCCTCGGCGAGGCGCTCGGCGAAGTCCGGTGCGACGGCCATGGACGGGTAGCTCTGCCACTCGATGAGCACGGGCGCGCGGCCGATCGCCTGCAGGTCGGGAAGGCCGACATAGCTCCACTCGGCGTGGGTGCGCACGTCGACGAGGAAGCTGTCGGGTTCACCGGCGAGCGCCTGCCAGCAGGTCCTGACATCGACGTCGCCCTTGTAGCCTTCGGCCATGACGAGAAACTCTCCCTTGCCCCTCGACCCCGCGCGGATCGCTCCGCGCCGCCTCCGGGCAGCAGCAAACCGGCGCCCCGAACCCACGCAGGGGCCCGGACCGGGTACGAACATCCAATCGATCGAAACGAAGACTCAGTGAGCCGTTCCGGCCTCGAATCCCAGACTCACACGGTATGGAAAAGATTTGGATAACAAGGCTTGTCCCCATCCTTTGCAGGACCGTCATCTTGCCGCAGTCGGGAAAGTACGGGCGTGGCCGCCGGCCGGCAAGGCAGAGTCCGGCACCGCCGTCACGGATCTGCCGCAAGCCCCGCGCAATTTCCGGATCGAGGCCCGCGGACAAGTTCTCCAAGCATATGAATCGGATAGCGAATCCAAGGGAAGGCGCGCCTCGTGCGCGTTCGCCGACGACACGATGATTCTTTTTCGGCGGGTGCGACTTGACTCGCCGAGGTTCCCAGGACGCCCGAACCACGACCTTCAGTTGATTCGTCGACCTGGCGCAAACCTCTGATTCGGCGTGATTTTTTTTGCGCTCGGCGAGCCTCGCTCCAAGCCCTCGCCTGGTCTGCGAATCGACACATGACGGGAGCGTGACGCCCGGCGCGCTTTCCGCCGTCCCGCCCCTTCGGCTAAGAAGCGACGCTTCTTCGACAAGGCCGACGCCCATGTCCTTTCTGCCCGACGCGGCGACCCTCGCCGCCTTCACCCTCGCCGCCCTCGTCCTCACGGTGACGCCCGGGCCGGACATGACGCTTTATCTCGGGCGGACCTTCGCCGCCGGCCCGCGCGCCGGGCTCGCCGCCTATGCCGGCGCGTCGACGGGCTCGCTCGTCCACACGGCGCTGGCCGCGCTCGGGCTGTCGGCGCTTCTCGCGGCCTCGCCGACCGCCTTCCTGATGCTGAAGGTCGCGGGCGCGGCCTATCTCCTCTGGCTGGCGATCCAGGCGATCCGCCACGGCTCGGCCCTCCCCGCCGGAGACGCGGCCGGGATCCGGCGCGAGCGTCCCCCGCTCCTGCGCGAATGGGCCAAGGGCCTGTCGATCAACCTCTTGAACCCGAAGATCGTCCTGTTCTTCGTCGCCTTCCTGCCGTCCTTCGTGTCGGTGAACGACCCGCATGCCGCGGGCAAGCTCTTCTTCCTCGGGCTCTATTTCGTGGTCTTCGCCGCTCCCCTCAACGTCGCCTTCATTCTTCTCGCCGACCGGCTGTCGCTCGCGCTGCGGCGGCGCCCGGCGATCGTCCGGGCGATCGACTGGCTCTTCGCGGGCGTCTTCTCGGTGTTCGCGGCGAAGATCCTCCTCGCCCGCGCCTGACGACGCTCAGGCATAGGCGTAGGGGCCGCCGCGCTCCAGGGCGCGCCGGTAGGCGGGGCGCGCCTGGATGCGGGCGACGAAGTCGCGAAGGCGGGGCCGCCCGGAATAGTCGAGCCGCTTGGCCCCGGCCTCGACGGGAAAGCTCATCATGATGTCGGCGGCGGAAAGCTCCGGTCCGGCGAACCAGCCGGTGCCCGCCAGTGCGCCCTCCCAGTAGTCGAGGAGAGCCTCGATCTGGGGCGCCAGGAAGCGCGCGTCGGCCGTCGCCATCGCCTTGCCGATGATCGGGCGCACGAGGCGGGGACCCTGGGCCGCGATGCGGTTGAAGACGAGCCGCATGACGAGCGGCGGCATGGCCGTTCCCTCGGCATGGTGGAGGAAGTGCCGGGCGGTCCAGAAATCGGTCGAGCCCGGCTGCGGCATCAGCCGGCCGTTCGCGTGGCGTTCGATGACGTAATTGACGATGGCGCCGGTCTCGGCGAGGCGCAGCGAACCGTCCTCGATCACCGGCGAGCGGCCGAGCGGATGCACCGCCTTCAGTTCGGGCGGCGCACGATAGTCCCGCGTTCGCTCGTAGCGTCTGACCTCGTAGGCGAGGCCGAGTTCTTCGAGAAGCCAGAGGACGCGCTGCGAGCGGGAGTCCTGGAGATGGTGGACCGTGATCATGAACCGGCGAACGAGCGGTCGCCGACTTGGTTCACGCCGTCCACCCTGCGCGGTGCCAGACCGTCAGCCGATGAGGGCGATCAGCGCGCCGACGATCGTCGCTCCGCCGACGGGCGCGAGCAGGAGCAGGAGGACGTTGAACCCGACGATCGCGGCGAGCCCGCGCTGCTGCCCGGGCGTGAGCCGCGGGCGCTTCGGTTCGGGTCGTGGCGGCGGCGGCGGCATGGGTTCTGCGCGGAAGTCGACGAACATCGGCCTCTCCTTTCCCGCAAGGCGCGGCGCCCGCTCGCCGGCAGCGCCTAGCGGCGGCCCGTGGAGCCGAAGCCGCCGGCGCCGCGCGATGTCTCGTCGAGCGTGTCCGCCAGATCGAAGATGGCGCGCGTGACCGGCGCGAACAGCGCCTGCGCGATTCGGTCGCCGTTCCGGATCTCGAAGGGCTCGTCGCCGAGATTGACGAGGAGCACCATGACCTCGCCGCGATAATCGCTGTCGACCGTGCCCGGCGCGTTGAGAACGGTGACGCCGTGGCGCGCGGCGAGCCCCGAGCGCGGCCGCACCTGCATCTCGAAGCCCTCCGGCACGGCGACGGCGAGCCCGGTCGGGACGGCGGCCCGCCCGCCCGGCGGCAGGATCATCGCCTCGCCCTCCGGCAGGCAGGCGCGAAGGTCGGCGCCGGCCGCCCCTTCCGTCGCGTAGTGCGGCAGCGCGTCCGCGGACGCCGCCTCGCCGCGCAGGCGACGCACGAGGACGCGGATCGTTGCGGGCGCGCTCATGGCCGGTCCTTGTCCGCCAGCATCGCGGCGAGGCGCTGGGCGAGCTTCTCGGCGACGGCATCCTTGGCCATCGTCTCCCAGGTCTCGACGCCTTGCGCCGTCACGAGATGGACGGTGTTGGCGTTGCCGCCCATCACGCCGCCTTCCGCGGACACGTCGTTGGCGACGATCATATCGGCTCCCTTGGCGGCCAGCTTGACGCCGGCATTGGCGAGGAGGTCGGCCGTCTCGGCGGCGAAGCCGACCACGAGACGCGGGCGGCGGGAACCGGTCCCGACGGTCTTGAGGATGTCCGGATTCAGCGTCAGGCGCAGCGGCTCCGGCTCGGCGCCGGGCCGCTTCTTCAGCTTGGTCGGTGCCTGGCTTTCCGTCCGCCAGTCGGCGACGGCCGCGACGAACACCGCGAGGTCGACCGGCAGGCGCGCCTCGACGGCGGCCAGCATCTCGCGCGCCGTCTCGACGTGGACGGTCTCGACGCCCGGCGGATCGGGGATCGCGACGGGGCCCGAGACGAGCCGCACGGCCGCCCCGAGCCGCGCGAGCGCGGCGGCGATGGCGTGGCCCTGCCGGCCGGAGGAGCGGTTGGCGATGTAGCGCACCGGATCGATCGGCTCGTGCGTCGGCCCGGAGGTGACGAGCGCCGTGCGCCCGGCGAGCGGCCCGTCGGCCGGGCCGGCGAGAAGGGCTTCGAGCGCGGCAACGATCGCCAAGGGCTCCGCCATGCGCCCGAGCCCGGCTTCGCCGCTCTCGGCCATCTCGCCCGCGTCCGGCCCGACGAAGCGGATGCCGTCGGACGTCAGCCGATCCAGACTGCGGCGCGTGGCGGGATGGCTCCACATGGCCGGGTTCATGGCGGGCGCGAGGAGCACCGGCGCGCGGGTGGCGAGAAGAATCGCGCCGGCGAGGTCGTCGGCGATGCCCGCCGCCATCTTCGCCATGCGATCAGCGGTCGCCGGCGCGACGATCACCGCGTCGCAATTGCGGGCGAGGCGGATATGTCCGACGTCGTGCTCGTCGTCCCGGCTGAACAGGTCCGAATAGACTTTCGCCGCGGCGAGCGCGCCGAGGCTCAGGGGCGTGACGAACTCCGCCGCCCCCCGCGTCATCACCGGCACGACGATCGCGCCGCGCTCGCGCAGGCGCCGGACGAGGTCGAGCGCCTTGTAGGCCGCGATGCCCCCGCCGACGACGAGAAGGACTCGTTTGGACTGGAGCGTGGTCATGCGGGATGGGCCGGAGCGATGTCGGTGTGCACGAAGTCGTCGCCCTTGAAGAACAGCGGCGCGCCAAGGCTGCGGGCGAGAGCGTAGGCGAAGCAGTCGCCGAAGTTGAGGCGGGCAGGATGGCCGGAGCCGCGGCCGTAGCATCGATAGGCTTCGGTTCCCGCCCGGACCTGCGCCTCGTCGACCGGTCGGACCGTGGTTCTCAGCTCCCGCAGAAGCGCGTCGAGATGGACGAGACCGTCCGGTCCCCACTTGCTGAGAACCACGATGGACAATTCCAGCGCAGTGCCGGCCGACATCACCGTTGCTAGCGCCAAAGTCGCACGGTCCGTCAGTTCGGCCGCATCCGGCTCGTCTCCGAGGATCGCGACGACTGCAGAGGTGTCGAGGACGATCACTCGGTTCCGTCCGAAAGGGCGTCGGAGAAGGCCTTCAGGTCGAACGGCTCCTTGGGTGGTCGTCCGAGCGCCCGGATACGCGCGATGCGCGCTTGGCGCTGCTCCTCGGTCTCGGTCGGAATGGCGGCTTTCTCCTCCCGCGCCACCCGCTCCAGCGCGGCGCGGATCTCTTCGTCCAGCGAGCGGCCGTTGGCGGCGGCGCGGGTTTCCAGGCGGCGCACGAGGTCGTCGTCGAGGTTGCGGATCGTCAGGTCGCCCATGCCATCCTCCTTGGAAACGCCGGGAGCATAGGAAGCGCCGCGCTCACGCGCAACGCGGCAGCCTTACCCGCCCACCGCCATGCTCCAGGCGATGGCCGCCAGCGAGACGGCGATCGTCACCACCGCGATCTTGGTCACGATGATGCCGGGCTTGGTATCCTGGACGAGCTCGACCAGCGTGTCGTCGTTGAGGCGGATGCCGTTCTCGATGAGGTCGGGAAGCTCGCGGGCGAGGATCTCCAATCCTTGCGTCAGCTCCGGCGTATGGCGCAGGAGCCGCCCGACCGCCACGACGGATTCCTGGAACTCGCGCAGGCGCGCGGCGGGTCCCAGCTCGTGGAGGATGTAGTCGGACACGACCGGCTCGGCCGCGACCCACATGTTGAACTTCGGGTCGAAGGAGCGCGCGACGCCCTCCACCACCACCATGGTCTTCTGGAGGAGCACCAGTTCGGGGCGCGCCCGCATGTCGAAGAGCTCGGTCACCTCGAAGAGCAGCGACAGGAGGTGGCCCATCGAGATCGTCTCGGCGGGCTGGCCGTAGATCGGCTCGCCGATGGCGCGCAGCGCCTGCGCGAAGCTCGCGACGTCCTGCCCGCGCGGCACGTAGCCCGCTTCGAAGTGCAGCTCGGCGACGCGCCGGTAGTCGCGGCGGATGAAGCCGTAGAGGATCTCGGCGAGGAAGCGCTTGGACTGGTCGTTCAGGCGCCCGACGATGCCGAGGTCGACCGCCACCACCGCGCCGTCGGGCGCGACGAAGAGGTTCCCCTGGTGCATGTCGGCATGGAAGAAGCCGTCGCGCATCGCGTGGCGCAGGAAGGACTGGACGACGGTGACGGCGAGCGCCTGCATGTCGTGGCCGGCCTGCCGGATGGCCTCGACGTCGCTCATCTTGATGCCGTCGATCCACTCCATGGTGAGAACGTCGCGGCCCGTGCGCTCCCAATCGATGCGCGGCACGCGGAAGCCAGAATCCTCGGCCGTGTTGTCGCCCATCTCGGAGGCCGCAGCCGCCTCGAGGCGCAGATCCATCTCGATGCGCGTCGACTGGGCGAGCGTCTGGACCACGGCCTTGGGCCGCAGGCGCCGCGAGGAGGGCACGAAGCGCTCCAGGAACCGGGCGATGAAGGCGAAGGTGTCGAGCTCGCGCCGGAAGCGCTGGCGGACCCCGGGCCGGATCACCTTCACCGCGGCGAAGCGCTCGCTGCCGTCGGGATTGCGGATGCGGGCCTTGTAGACCTGCGCGACGGACGCCGCGCCGACGACCTCGCCGAGCTCGATGAACAGCTCGTCGACGCGGCGCCCGAGCGTCAGCTCGATCTCGGCGACCGCCGCGGCATCGGGAAAGGGCGGCACCTTGTCCTGGAGCTGGCCGAGCCGGCGGGCGATGTCGAGCCCGACGATATCGGGCCGGGTCGCCAGGAACTGGCCGAGCTTGACGTAGGAGGGGCCGAGGCGCTGGAGCGCGCGTGGCAGCCCTTCCCCCGGCACGACGCCCGGCTTGCGACCGCTCGGGGGCTTGCGGGCGAGGAGCTTGGCCATGCGGTGGAGAAGCGCCGGCCCGGGCGGCAGCCCGTCGCCCGGAAAGGAGGCGAAGACGCCTTCCCGCGTCAGGACCCAGGTCGCGCGCAGGAGCGCGAAGGTGCCGGTGATCGGATTGGACAAGGGGTTCTGACTTCGCCTCTAGAGCTTCCAGCCCGAATGGAGCGCAGCGATGCCGCCGGTGAAGTTGCGGTGGGACACGCGCTCGAAGCCCGCCTCGCGGATCATCGATTCGAAGTTCGCCTGGTTGGGGAAGCGGCGGATCGATTCGACGAGATATTCGTAGGACTGACGGTCCTTGGCGACGAGCTCGCCGATGCGCGGGATCGCCCGGAACGACCATTCCTCGTAGACGCGGTCGAGGCCGGGAACGTCCACTTCCGAGAACTCCAGGCAGAGGAAGCGCCCGCCCGGCTTCAGGACCCGGAAGGCCTCGGACAGCGCCTTGTCGATGCGCGGCACGTTCCGGATGCCGAAGGCGATGGTGTAGGCGTCGAAGGTGGAGTCGGGAAGGTCGAGCGCCTCGGCATTGCCCTCGACGAAGACGAGGTTGGCGTCGAGCCCGCGCTTCTTGGCGCGCTCCGCGCCGACGGCGAGCATCGAGGCGTTGATGTCGAGAACGGTCCCGTGCGCCTTGCCGCCCGAGGCGTTGACGATGCGCTCGGCGACGTCCCCCGTGCCGCCCGCGACGTCGATGAAGCGCCATCCGGCCCGGCGGGGAGGCGCGAGCCAGGACACCATCGCGCTCTTCCAGGCGCGGTGGAGCCCGCCCGACATCAGGTCGTTCATCAGGTCGTAGCGCTCGGCGACGCGGTGGAACACGTCGTTGACGCGGGCCTGCTTCTCCGCGCCCCCGCCGACCGTTTCGAAGCCGTAGGCGGTTTCCATCGCCTCGGCGGCGGTGACACGCTCTCGCGACATTGACGCTTTCCCCGCGGCCCAACACTTATTGCGAGAGGGGGCGGCCAACGCCCCCTCGTGACAATCGGTCGGCGCGAAAGCTTCCCGCGCCGCCGACCCGAACCGCGGACTTAATCGAAAATGCCCGAATTACCAGAGGTCGAGACGGTGCGCCGCGGCCTCGCCCCCGTGATGGAGGGCGCGCGCGTCGCATCGGTGGAGCTGCGCCGGACGGGTCTGCGCTTCCCCTTCGAGGAGGGCTTCGCCGAGCGTATCGCCGGCCGCCGGATCGAGGCGCTCGGCCGGCGGGCGAAGTATCTCGTGGCGCGGCTCGAAGGCGACCTCCTCCTCGCCATGCATCTGGGCATGTCGGGATCCTTCCGCATCGAATCGCCTTCGGGCGCGGGTGCGGTCGAGACGCCCGGCGCCTTCCACCATCCGCGCTCGGAGGACCGGCTGCACGACCACGTGCTCTTCCATCTGGCAAGCGACGCCGCCCCGCCGGCCCGCATCGTCTTCAACGATCCCCGCCGCTTCGGCTACATGACGCTGATCCGGGCCGCCGAGATGGACGCCCACCCGCACTTCAAGGGCCTCGGCGTCGAGCCGGTCGGCGACGCCTTGAGCGCCGAGCACCTCGCGCCGCTCTTTGCCGGCCGCCTCGCGCCCTTGAAGGCCGTGCTCCTCGACCAGCGGGTGATCGCGGGCCTCGGCAACATCTATGTCTGCGAGGCGCTCTGGCGGGCCAAGCTCCACCCGGCCCGCGCCGCCGGCACGCTGGTGACGAAGAGCGGCCGCCCGAGCGCCAAGCTCGCCGAACTCACCCGCCACATCCGCGAAACCATCGCCGACGCGATCCACGCCGGCGGCTCCACGCTGAAGGACTACCGGCAGGCGGATGGGAGCCTCGGCTACTTCCAGCACAGCTTCTCCGTCTACGACCGGGAAGGCGAGCCCTGCCCGCGCCTCGACTGCTCCGGCACGGTGGAGCGCATCGTCCAGAGCGGCCGCTCTACCTTCTACTGCCCGCGCTGCCAGAGATGAGCGCCGCCTATCCCGACACGCCGGACGGCCGCTACTTCCTCGCCAAGGGACGGCTCTGGCGCAGGAGCGACCCGCGCCTGTCCGACAAGGCGCGCGCGGCCCACGTGAAGATCCTGATGAACGCCCGCCGCGCCGTGAAGGCCGCCAAGGCGGCGGGGGACGAGGACGCGCTGAAGCGCGCCCGCAGCGCGGTCGACGCCGCCAAGTGCGCGCTCGGCGAGCGCGGCCCCGTCTGGTGGGAGGACGGCGCTCCCGACTACACCCGGCACGCCCCGGCGAGCACGCCCTACGCGGCCTGGGCCGAGGGGCTCACGATTGCCAGCGATCCCAATCGCTGATCCGCGACACGTCGAGGCGGCGCTCCGCATCCTCGCGCGAGACGCCGGCATCGTCGAGAAGGCGGTCGCCGCGCTTGGCGAGGAGATCGAGAAGCGCCGGCTGCTCGGCTCGGCGCGTCCGCCATTCGGCGAGAACGGCCGGCAGGCGCGCGGACAGTTCCCTGGCGGCACGGGCGAGGGCGGGAAGCAGGACGGTCGGGCGGATGATGGCCATGGGAGCGGCTCCTTCGAACCAGTCTCCCGCGCCCGGCCGGCATTTGGCCAACGAGTTTCCACGCGCTCAGCAATGAGCTAGACTCATGGCGGAGCTTGCGGCGAACGGGACGGTCGCGGATGTCACTCGGCCTCGACAGCGATCTCCTGAAAACCTTCGTGGCGGTGGTCGACTCCGGCAACTTCACGCGCGCCGGCGAGATCGTCGGGCGCACGCAGTCGGCGATCAGCCTTCAAATCAAGCGGCTGGAAGACGTCGTCGGCGCGCCGCTGTTCCAGCGCGGGCCCCGCGGCGTCGAGCCGACCGACAAGGCGGCGCTCCTCCTGCCCAATGCCAGGCGCATCCTGGCGCTGATGGAGGAAACGGTTGCCGTCGTCGCGAGCCGCCCCTTGCAGGGACCCGTGCGGATCGGCGTGCCGGAGGAATACGTCCAGACGATCCTGCCCCATGCCCTCGGGTCCTTCGCCAAGCGCCATCCGCTGGTGGAGGTGACCGTGCGCTACGGCTCGTCCCTCGACAATCGCGCCGCCGTCGAGGCGGGCCGGCTGGATCTCGCCGTCGTGTTCGAGCCGGAGGGCAAGGCCACGGCCGAATGGCTCGCCACCGATCCGACGGTCTGGACGACGTCGACGATCCACGCCGTCCACGAGCAGGACCCCGTGCCGGTCGCCCTCGACGACACGCCCGGCTGGTGCCGGGAGGCGATGCTGAGCGCGCTGGTGCGGGACAGCATCCGCTTTCGCGTCGCCTTCTCGGCGGACACGGCGGCCCAGCTCCACGCGGCGGTGACCTCGGGCCTCGCGATCGCGCCGCTGTCGCGCAGCAGCCTGCCGCCGCTCTGCCGCGAGCTCGGAGCAACCGACGGCTTCGGCCCCATCGATTCGGCGCAGGTCGGTCTCGTCCAGGCGCCGCAGGGCGCGAGCCCGGCGGTCCTCGGCATGTGCCAGGCCGTGCGGGACGCCTTCGCGCAGCGCTTCGGCGCGTGACGATTCAACGACGATCCGATTGACGACGGCGGGCGGGGCGACTATAGAGACCCCCATGTTTTCGGCCGCGCGCCGCCGCGCGGCCTTTTTCGTTGCGCGTTCGGCCACTTGGCCTTGCCGCGGACGAGCCCCGGACCGAACGAGAACAAAGAAGAGATCATGGCCAACACCTCCTCGGCCAAGAAGGCCACGCGCAAGATCGCCCGCCGGACCGCCGTCAACACCGCGCGCCGCTCGCGCGTGCGCACCTTCCTGCGCAAGGTCGAGGAGGCGATCGCCTCCGGCGACCACGGCGCCGCGCAGGCCGCCTTCAAGGCCGCGGAGCCGGAGATGATGCGCGCCGCCTCCAAGGGCGTGTTCCACAAGAACACCGCCAGCCGCAAGATCTCGCGCCTGTCGGCGCGCGTGAAGGCCGTCGGCACCGCCGCCACCGCCACCGCCTGATCCATCGAGCCCGCGCGCCGCGCGGGATTCGAGCTTTGCTTCTTTGCTTCGAAGAGGCCGCCCGGGATCCGTTCCCGAGGCGGCCTCTTCGCGTTCGAGCCTCGGCTCCGCGACGTCCCGAAGCCGAGAGCCGGCTATGAAAGCGTGATCGGCCTCGTCCGGAACAGGTGTCGACCCCAGGGCTTTGGCCTGCGAACCCTTTTCGCAGGTCGCCGCGAGATGCCTCCCGCTCCCGCGCGCCCGCCTGCTCCCGATCCGGAGCCGAAACGCGCCATGACCGTCGATCCGACCAGCCGCTATCCCAAGCCCCCCTTCCCCGAGCAGTCGCAGCCCATGCCCGGCCGCACGGCCGACATGACCCCGCAGCCCGACCACGGCGAGAGCAGCTACAAGGGCGCGGGCAAGCTCCAGGGCCGCGCCGCTATCGTCACCGGCGGCGATTCCGGCATCGGCCGGGCAGTCGCCATCGCCTTCGCACGCGAGGGCGCCGACGTCCTGATCTCCTATCTCAGCGAGGACGAGGACGCGAAGGAAACGGCCAAGTGGGTCGAAGAGGCCGGGCGCCGCGCGATCCTGATGCCGGGCGACATCCAGGAAGAGGCGCACTGCCGCGCCATCGTCGACAAGGCCATGTCCGAGTTCGGCCGGCTCGACGTCCTCGTCAACAACGCCGCCCACCAGAAGACCATCCAGTCGCTGGACGACTTGGACGCGAAGGAGTGGGACACGACCTTCCGCACCAATATCTATTCGATGTTCTTCCTGTCCAAGGCGGCGGTGAAGGTGATGAAGCCGGGCGGCGCGATCATCAACACGACGTCGATCAACGCCGACCAGCCGACGCCGGGCCTCCTCGCCTACGCAACCACCAAGGGCGCCATCGCGAACTTCACGGCGGGCCTTGCCGGTCTCGTCGCCGAGCAGGGCATCCGCGTCAACGCGGTCGCGCCCGGCCCGATCTGGACGCCGCTGATCCCTTCCACGATGGAAACGGAGAAGGTGAAGAGCTTCGGCGAAAACACGCCGCTCGGCCGCGCCGGCCAGCCGGCGGAACTCGCCGGCGCCTACGTGCTTCTCGCCTCCGACGAGGGCAGCTACATCACCGGCGCGATCATTCCCGTCACCGGCGGACGGCCCATGCTCTGAGCCGCGAGGAGACCGATGGCCGTCGACCCGACCTATCCCCCGCTCGACACGCCCAAGCCCGTCGCGGACGGCGTCTGGATCGTCGATTCCGGGCCGATGAAGGCCGGCGGCCTCGTCTCCATCCCGGTCCGCATGATGCTCTTCCGGGACGCGGCGGGCGAGCTCGTGCTCTACTCGCCGACGCGCTGGACGCCGGACCTTGCGGCCGAGCTGGACAAGCTCGGCCGCGTGTCCTGGCTTCTCGCGCCGAGCAGCGTCCACTGGACCTTCGTGAAGAGCTGGCAGGACCGATACCCGAACGCCGCCGTGCTCGCCGCCCCCGGTCTGGACAAACGCGGTCAGGTGCAGCGCTCGGGGCTCAGGATCGACGGGCGCCTCGGCGAGTCGCTGCCGCTCGAATGGGGCGGCCTGTTCGAGGCGGTGACCGTGCCGGGCGGCCTCGGCTTCCGCGAGGTCGGGCTGTTCCACCGCCCGAGCCGCACGCTGGCGCTCTGCGACCTCGTCCACAATTTCGAGCCGGAGAAGCTGCCCCCGCTTCAGCGACCGCTGGTGCGCCTCGCGGGCGGCACGGCGCCGAACGGTCGGGCCATGCTGCAGCTGCGCACGCTCGTCTCGCTCAACCGCCTGGCTGCCCGGGCCGCGGCGGAGCGGCTGGTGGCGCTCGCGCCCGAGCGGGTCCTCTTCGCCCACGGCCGGGTCTTCGAAGCGGACGGCGCGGCCCGGCTCAGGCGCTCCTTGTCCTGGCTTCTCGGCTGAGACCTTGCCGCATGCCGCGTCCCACGCGATATCGCGCATGATGCGACCGCTTCGCGACCTTCTTGCGGGATTGAGACTGATCCTTGCCGTTCTGGCGTTGGCCGGTTGGGTGGGCCCAGCCGCGGCGATGAGCCGGGGCATGGCGGTGGAGACGCCGCACGCGGCGCCCGCCGGTCACCACCACGACGGCGGCGGCGAGCATCACGGACAAGCGCGCGCCGGTCATGACGCCACCGCCTGCTGCGCGGCGGCCTGCGGGCCGGTGGTCGCGCCCCAGCCCGGCGGCGCCCCGGACGCGGCTGTTCCGCTCGCCATGCGTCTTCGCCCGGCGCTCGACGCCTTTCCGCCGGGCGTCGTGCCCGCAACCGCGAAGCCCCCGCCCCGAACCACATCCCTCTGACGGCATTGAGCTTTCAGAACCGGCCTGCCTCGGCGCCGCGCATCGCGCCGCCCGCGGGGGCGCGCCGCAACCCTTTCAAAGGATGTGACCCGATGAACCCGAACGATCCCGCCATGCAGGCCTGCATCGACGCCTGCCTCGCCTGCTACCGGACCTGCCTGTCGACGGCGATGAACCACTGCCTGAAGATGGGCGGCGAGCACGTCGAGAAATCCCACGTCTCGCTCATGATGGCCTGCGCCGAGATGTGCCGGACCTCCGCGCATGTCATGCTGATCGGCACCGACCAGCACAAGCACACCTGCCGCGCCTGCGCGGAGATCTGCCGGGCCTGCGCCGCCGATTGCGAGCGGATCGGCGGCATGGACGACTGCGCCGCGGCCTGCCGCGCCTGCGCGGAGTCCTGCGCGGCCATGGCGGCTTGAGGAGGGAGCGCGCCATGATCCCGACCAAGACCTTGGTTGCCGCCCTCGTCCTCGCCTCGGGGCTTGCCGCGCCGCTCGCGGCGCAGGAGGGGGGCCATGCCGGCCACGGCGCGGCGGCGGGGGCCATGCCCATGTCGCCGGCCTCCTCGGCCTACATGGAGGCGATGACCCGCATGGATGACGCCATGCGCACCATGCCGATGACCGGCAAGCCAGGCCACGACTTCGCCGCCATGATGATCCCGCATCACCGCGCGGCGATCGAGATGGCGGAGGCCTATCTCGCTTCCGGCGATGCCGATCCCGAACTGACGAAGATGGCGAACGACGTCGTCGCCGCGCAGAAGGCCGAGATCGCGACGCTGGAGGCTTGGCTGGCGAAGCACCCGGTGCCTTAAACGCCGGCCGGGCCCGATCAAGCTTTCGCGCCGGTCCTTGCCGGCGCGAAAGTCTCCGCATGCCGTGGATCGCGGTCGCCGCCGCCATAGCTGTTCCCGGTGAAGGGCATGGGTTGGACACGGGCGAGAGCGACCACAGCGATGCGTGAAGCCGAGACCGCATGCGGGGGCAGCGGATCATGAGCGAGCCGCCGCGCGGCAACACCGCCGCCGCACCGGACTTCCCGGAAGGGCTCGGCGACCCGCACCTGCTGCCGCGCAGCGTCGTCCACCGCCATGCGAGTCCCCTCTCCCTCGTGCTCCTGGGCGCGCTGCTCGCCCTCGCCCTTCTCGGACCGCTCGGCGGGACGCCCGAGGACCCCCTGCTCGCCACGAGCGAGGCGGCCGACCTTCTCGTCGACACGCCGCGAACCCTGCGCAACGGCATGTTCTTCGAGACGCGGATCGTCGTCGAGCCGAAGCGCGACATCGGCCGGCTGGTCCTCG
This sequence comes from Antarcticirhabdus aurantiaca, assembly GCF_009765365.1. Taxonomy (GTDB): domain Bacteria; phylum Pseudomonadota; class Alphaproteobacteria; order Rhizobiales; family Rhizobiaceae; genus Antarcticirhabdus; species Antarcticirhabdus aurantiaca. The sequence goes on along the minus strand of NZ_VTOM01000005.1, from coordinate 91,859 downwards.
CCATCTCGCCGGAGCTCTGGCGCCACCAGACCCAGAACACCATGGTGCCGGCAGCTTCCGAGGAGACCTTCGAGGGCAGCGACTTCCGGTTCGACTACGGCCCCGTGCCGGCCGGGCAGCGCTTCGAGGTCAAGCTCGACCTCCAGATCAATCCGGACCGTCTCGGCGGCACGCGCGGGCGCGTCGCGATCTTCGACGGCGAGGCGGAGCTGGCCTCGGTGCCGGTCGAGGTGAAGGTGCTGCCGTGACGGACGGGAAGGGCTAGCCGCATGGACATCGTGATCCGCGCGAGCATCATGTTCGCGGTGCTCTATCTCCTCCTGCGGCTGCTCGGGAAGCGCGAGCTCGGGCAGATGACGCCCTTCGAGCTGGTGGTGCTGATCGTTCTCGGCGACCTCATCCAGCAGGGCGTCACGCACAACGACTTCTCGTTGACCGGGGCCATGCTGGCGATCGTCACCTTCGCCTTCTGGGGCCTCGTTTTGTCCTGGGTGACCTACCTGTTCCCCCGCGCCGAGAAGCTTCTCGACGGCGAGCCGCGCGTCATCATCCGGGGCGGCGAGCTTCTCACCGAGAACCTGCGGCGCGACCGCATGACCCGCGCCGAGGTCGAGTCCGAGATGCGCCTCGCCGGCATTGCCCGGATGAGCGACGTCGCCTGGGCGATCCTCGAACCGCAGGGGCGCATTTCCTTCATCAAGCGCGAGGGCGGAGGCGACGGCCCGCCGCCCGACGCCGGCCGCCTCGTTTGACGGGACGACCGAACAGGAGCATCGAGGCATCCATGACGATCCAGCCGAACCGCTTCTTCTCGCTCCACGACCACGGCTTCCTGCGCGTCGGGGTCGCGACGCCGGAGGTCTTCACCGCCGACCCGGCGCGCAACGCGGAAGCCTCGCTCAGCGAGGCGCGGGGCGCGAGCGCGGACGGCGTCGATCTCCTGGTCTTTCCCGAGCTCGGCCTGTCGGCTTACGCGATCGACGACCTCCACCTCCAGGACGCGCTGCTGGACGACGTCGAGCGGGCGATAGCGCGGATCCGCGACGAGAGCGCGGAACTGACCCCCCTCCTCCTTCTCGGCGCGCCGATCCGGCGCAATGGCCGTCTCTACAACTGCGCGGTCGCGATCCATCGCGGGCGCGTGCTCGGCGTCGTGCCGAAGACGTACCTGCCGAACTACCGCGAATATTACGAGAAGCGCTGGTTCGTGTCGGGCGCGGGGCTGAAAAACCTCTCCATGACCTTGTGCGGCGAGGCCGTGCCCTTCGGCACGGACCTCCTCTTCGCTGCCAGCGATTATGCCGACTTCGTCCTCCACGTGGAGATCTGCGAGGACTTCTGGTCGCCGGCCCCGCCCTCGATCCGCGGGGCGCTCGCCGGCGCGCTGGTGCTCGCCAACCTTTCGGCCTCCAACATCACGGTGGGCAAGGCGGCGGACCGGCACCTCCTCTGCGCATCCCAGGCGATGCGCACCTTCTCGGCCTATCTCTACTCGGCGGCCGGCACGGGCGAGTCCACCAACGATGCGGGCTGGGACGGCCAGGGCGGCATCTACGAGCTCGGCGACGTTCTCGCCGAATCCGAGCGCTTCGCGCTGGAGAGCCAGCGCATCGTCGCCGACGTCGATCTCGGCCGCATCCGCCAGGAGCGGATGCGGACGCCCACCTTCGCCGACGCCGCGGCCGTCGAGGGCCACCCGGAGACCGATTTCCGCCGCATCGCCTTCGAGCATCGGCCGGCGACGGCCGACCTCGGGCTGATCCGCCCGATGCGCCGCTTCCCCTACGTGCCCGACGCGCCGCACCGGCTCGATGCCGACTGCTACGAGGCCTTCAACATCCAGGTCCACGCCCTCATCCGGCGCTTTCGCTCGACGCCGGGCAAGACCATGGTGATCGGCGTTTCGGGCGGCCTCGACTCGACGCACGCCCTTATCGTCGCGGCCAAGGCCTGCGACCGCATGGGCCTGCCGCGCTCGGCGATCCTCGGCTTCACCATGCCGGGCTTCGCGACGGGGGAGGAGACGAAGGGCAACGCCTGGGCGCTGATGCGGGCGCTCGGCGTCACGGCCGAGGAGATCGACATCCGCCCGGCGGCGCGCCAGCTCCTCGCCGACATGGGCCACCCCTTCGCGGAAGGCGAGCCGGTCTACGACATCACCTTCGAGAACGTGCAGGCGGGCCTTCGCACCGACTACCTCTTCCGCCTCGCCAACCAGCGCTCGGGCTTCGTGATCGGCACCGGGGACCTGTCGGAGCTGGCGCTCGGCTGGTGCACCTACGGCGTCGGCGACCAGATGAGCCATTACGGCGTGAACTCAGGGGTTCCGAAGACGCTGATCCAGTATCTCATCCGCTGGTGCGTGGCGACGGACCAGTTCGAGGCGGAGACGGGGCGCATCCTCACCGCCATCCTCGACACGGAGATTTCGCCCGAGCTGGTGCCGGTCGGCGAGGACGGGCTGATCCAGAGCACGGAGTCGAAGGTCGGCCCCTACGCGCTGAACGACTTCTTCCTGTTCCACGCCATGCGCTACGGCGCCAACCCCGCCAAGATCGCCTTCCTGGCGCATCACGCCTGGAGCGACGCGGGTCGTGGGTCCTGGCCGGCGAACTTCCCCGAGGACGCGCGCCACGCCTTCGACCTGGCCACCATCCGCCGCTGGCTGGAGAAGTTCCTGGTGCGCTTCTACCAGACCGCGCAGTTCAAGCGGACCGCCATGCCCAACGGCCCGAAGATCTCGGCGGGCGGCAGCCTGTCGCCGCGCGCCGACTGGCGCGCACCCTCCGACGCCAGCGCCAACGCCTGGCTGCGGGACCTGGAGCGGGTGCCGACGGCGTAAGGCGCGCGAACGCCGATCGGACGAGGCGCCCTCCCCTCACCCGCTTGCGGGAGAGGGGTCCGCAAGGACGGGCGAGACGAGCGGCTCGACCAGGGGACGGCGCAGCCGGCCGGGTGAGGGTGCCGGCCGCGCCAGCGGCCAAGCAAACGGCTTGTGCCGCGAAGCGTCCTTCGCCTTCGGCACCCCTGGGCGAGCCACGCGTCTCGCCCGCCCTTCGGGCCCCTCATCCCGCTGCCGCGACCTTCTCCCGCCAGCGGGAGAAGGGAGCAGCGTCTGGGCGCGCGGGCGCGATCCCGCGCCGCGTGGGGAGCGGCCGGAGCGTTGAAGCAGTCGGGTGCCTCCCTTGCGGGGAGGGCTGGGGGCGCCGCAGGCCGAACCTGCGACGTATGCTGTTCGTCAGAAAGGGTCCGCCTGCGGCGCCCGCCGCGAGGGACTGCGTCGCTTTTCCAGTGCGGGGCCATCCCGCACCGCGCGCGTCGGAGCCAGAAACGGGCGGCTTCACCCATCCCTGGCGGCGTCCTCCCGAGTTCGGGTCTGTCCCAACCGGGGCCCGGGTCTGCCTTCGGGGATACTCCACGGCACGGGCCGTTACAGCCTGCACCGATCCTCGCGCGTCGCGCCGCCCGGGTGAGCGCTCCTCCGGAAGAAGCGAACCGCACCGAACCTCGCCCGCCGGCCCCCTCGAACGATCCCGGTGATCATTCGCGCCCATCCGAATGGGCCGGCGGTGAGGGCAAGGTAGGTGATGGGGGCGAGGGCGTGTATAAGTGGGGGTGGATGGCCCGGCGCGCCGGAGGCGGGCGGCCCGTCAGTCGCGCCACATCGCCAGGATCGCCTCGCTGTTGGTCAGCGCGAGCTGCTGGCCGAAGCGGTCTTCGTAGAGCTTCATCAGGGCGTCGTGAGTCTCGTCGGCCGACGAGCAGAGCGCGTCGCGGGCGACGACGACGTAGTAGCCCCGATCGATCGCCGACATGATCGCGGAGAGAACGCAGACGTCGGTCTCCGCCCCCGAGACGATCAGCGTCTCGGCGCCGCGACGCTTGAGGATCTCGTCGAGAGGCGAGGACTCGAAAGGAGAATAAGCCGGCTTATTGACCACTTCGGCCGGCGGGGTGAATCGCTGGAGCGGCGGCATCAGGTCGAGGAGGCCGGGATCGATGCGGTCGCGGCAGAAGTCGCGCCATCGCCCGAAATACGCACTCCACGCCCCTTCCGCGGCGTCCGGGCGCTCCGGCGGCATGAAGCGGGTGAAGACGGTGTCCGCCGGACGATGCGCGCAAAGGCGCTCGACCACGGGTAGGACGCGCGTCATCCAGGGCGTCTTCCACTCCGTGTCCTCGCCGAACATACGCTGCATGTCGATGCAGAGGTGAACGGCGGGGCGGCGGAGAAAGGCGAGGGCTTGGGAAGGATCGGATTCGGCCATGCTTCCCGAACCGTCCTCGCGCCCTGCGGGTTCACGGCGAAGTTTCGATCCGGCTACGGGTGCAAGGCCAGGTCGTGACGCGAAGATCCCCGGCGCGTCGCCGCGCCGGGGTCCGTCGAAAGATGCGGCGTCGCCGGTCTCAGGTCGTGGTCGAGCCGCGGCCGGACAGGGTGCTCGACGTGCCGGCCGTGTCGCCGGAGAGCGTCGATCCGGAGGTTCCGCTCGTCGAGCCGCCGTAGCTGCCGGTGGACGACGTCGTGCCGGCGGTGGAGGTGTTGAAGCCCGTCGAACCCGCGGTCGAGCCGCCCGAGGACCACTGGCCCTGGCTCTGGCTTTGGCCCTGGACGCGCAGGTTGTTCTGGACGTGGGTGACGCCCGACACGCGCTCGGCGACGTCCTCGGCGCGGCGCTTCTGGTCGCGGCTCGGCACGTGGCCGGTCAGCGTGACCTCGCGGTCCTTCACGCTCACGTCGATGTCGGAGGCGTCGAGGTAGTGGTCGTCGGTCAGCCGGTCGTTGATGTCGTCGCGGATGCGCTCGTCGGAGCGCGTGTAGTTCTTCGGGCCGCGACCGCCGTACTGGCGATCCGCTTCGCGGCGGCGCTCGGCGTCGTGGTCGCCGAACCAGGACGAGATCTCGTCGCCGGCCCGCTCGAAGAAGGAGCGCTCGCCCGGCCGGTTGGTGTCGGAGCCGTAGCCGAAGCCGCCGCGCCCATCGCGGTCGCGATCACGGTAGTCGCTGCCGCGCCCGAAGGCTTCCCGATACCGGTCTGCGCCGTAGCCGGAACCGGCGTCGCTGCGGCCGTAGTCGCTGCGGCCGTAGTCGCGGTCGGAACCGTATTCACGGCCGGAGCCGTAATCGCCGCGCGAGCTGCCGAAGCCGGAGCTGCGCTCGGAGCGGTCGAAGTCGACACCGCCATAGGACGAGCGGCCGTAGCCGTGGGCGGCGTTGGACAGGTAATCGCCCGAGGAGCCGCGCCCGTAGCCGGATTCGCCGCGGCCATAGCCGTAGTCGCCGCGCCCGTAGCCGCTGTCGCGACGCTCGTCGTCGCGGCCGCCATAGCGCCAGTCGGACTCGCGACCGGAGGAGAAGGATTCGCTGCGGAAGCGGTCCTCGTCGTTGAAGCCGCCGCGGCGCGCGGTGCGCTCGTCGGTCCGGCCGAAGCGGTCGTCGCGCTCGTTCTCGTCGCGGAAGCGGTCGCGGCCGTAGCCGCCCTGATTCCTGTAATCGCTCATGGAACTCTCCCGTTGGCGCCCGCCCCACGTTCATGCCGCGTGGTGTCGGCGGGCTTCGGCAGGGTTAACGAGGCGGCAAACGTGATGTTCCAGCCAACGACGCCCTTCCCGGTTGTGCGGCGGAGACCCGCGCGCCCCTCGGCGGGTGGCCGGCAGCCGGCAACCCTTGCGTCGCGCGGCATTCTCGGCCACATCCGCGGCACCTTAATTTTTCGACATGACGATCCGGGATCCGACAGCCATGGTCAGCCGCCGCGACGTGAAGAAGGTCGTTCTCGCCTATTCCGGCGGGCTCGACACCTCGATCATCCTGAAATGGCTCCAGACGGAGCTCGGCGCGGAGGTCGTGACCTTCACCGCCGACCTCGGCCAGGGCGAGGAGCTGGAGCCGGCCCGGAAGAAGGCCGAGATGCTCGGCATCAAGGAAATCTTCATCGAGGACGTGCGCGAGGAGTTCTGCCGCGACTTCGTGTTCCCGATGTTCCGGGCGAACGCGCTCTACGAGGGCACCTATCTCCTCGGCACCTCCATCGCCCGGCCGCTGATCTCCAAGCGCCTCGTCGAGATCGCCGCCGAGACCGGCGCCGACGCCATCGCCCACGGCGCGACGGGCAAGGGCAACGACCAGGTCCGCTTCGAGCTCTCGGCCTACGCGCTGAACCCGGACATCAAGATCATCGCGCCCTGGCGCGAATGGACCTTCAAGAGCCGCACCGACCTCCTCGACTTCGCCGAGAAGAACCAGATCCCGGTCGCCAAGGACAAGCGCGGCGAGGCGCCCTTCTCCGTCGACGCGAACCTCCTGCACTCCTCCTCCGAAGGCAAGGTGCTGGAGGACCCGGCCGAGGCGCCGCCCCCTTACGTCTTCCAGCGCACGATCGCGCCCGAGGAGGCACCCGACCGCGCGACCGAGATCACGATCGGCTTCGCCAAGGGCGATCCCGTCTCGGTCGACGGCAAGCGCCTCGCGCCCCACGAGCTCCTGGCGGCGCTGAACGATCTCGGCCGCGACAACGGCATCGGCCGCCTCGATCTCGTCGAGAACCGCTTCGTCGGCATGAAGTCGCGCGGCATCTACGAGACGCCGGGCGGCACGATCCTGATCGCGGCGCACCGCGCGATCGAATCGATCACGCTCGACCGCGGCGCGATGCACCTCAAGGACGACCTGATGCCGCGCTACGCGGCGCTGATCTACAACGGCTTCTGGTTCTCGCCCGAGCGCCTGATGCTGCAGGCCCTCATCGACAAGAGCCAGGAGCACGTCGAGGGCGAGGTGCGCCTCAAGCTCTACAAGGGCAACGTCACGGTGATCGGCCGCTCCTCGCCGAAGTCGCTCTATTCGGACGCGCTCGTCACCTTCGAGGACGACCACGGCGCCTACGACCAGAAGGACGCGGCGGGCTTCATCCGCCTCAACGCCCTGCGGCTGCGCACGCTCGCCAAGCGCGACGGCGGCATCTGAGGACGCGAAGAAGGGGGCGGCCTTCGCGGCCCGCCCCCTTCGGTGCTTGCGTCAGTGGACGGCGCCCGAGCCGCCCACCGCGACGATCGTGTAGGGCACGCCCTCCACGGGGATGGTGCGCTCCTGGGCCAGCCTGTCGGTGGAGACGATCCGCACGAGGCCCTTCGACGGATCGGTGACGGCGAGGTGGTCGCCCGCCACCGCGAGGCGCGGGCGCGGGTCGCGCCAATGCCCGTCCATGGAATAGGGCTCGGTCAGCGCGACGCTCTGCTCGATCCGGCCGGTCACCACGTCCAGGCGGTGGAGCCGACCGTCCTCGGTGAGGATGTAGGCGTTACGCGCCTCGGCGGGATCGAGCGCGAAGTCGACGCGGCGCGTCGGCAGCTCGACCTTGCGGAAAGGCTCCGCGGCGCCGGGCTCGATGATCACGACGGCCTGCGGCCCGTAATTGCCCAGAAAGAACTGCATGGTCGTGCCGCCCTTGAGCGTCGACACGTTGCCCTCGCCCAGCGCCGCCGTCGAGACGTGCTCGAGCCTGGGCGGCTCGCCGGCACCGCCGGGCGTCGCCACGACGATGCCGTCCTTGCAGCCGAAGGCGAAGGTGCGGGCCGACTGGGCCTGGCCGTGGACGCCGGGGCAGTCCACCACCGCGCCGACCGTCTCACCCTCCTTGTCCAGCACCTTCAGGCCGAGGCGCGGGTCGTCGGGCGTCGCGCCCGGCACGGACACGACGAGGAAGTCCCCCATCGGCGCGGCGAGACCGTGATGGGCGGCGCCCGGCTGGAGGACGCGCGGCTCGAAGGACGCGCCCTTGTCCAGGACGGCGCTTTCCGCAAACAGCGACACCGCGCCCGTGCCGTCGTCGAAGAGCGCGATCCGGCCCGAGTCTTCGACGACGTGCGCCGGCTTGGCGCCCTCGATCGTGACGGGCAGGAGCTCGGGCGCCGCCACGTGGAGGTCGCCGTGGTCGCCGTGGTCCTCGAAGGACACGCCCGTCGCGATCACCGCGACCTTGCCGGCCTCGCCCTGCACTGCGAAGACCGTGCGCCCGCTCGCGCTACGCGTCAGCGCCGGGCTCTGGTCGAGCGCGAAGGTGCCGGCGCTCGCGCCGTTCGCGAGATCGAGGGCGCGCACGACCCCCGCCCCGTGATCGCCGACGAAGAGGCGGTAATGCGTGCCGAGTTCCGCCCGGGCCTGGCCGTCGGCCTGGGCGTGTGGGGCCGCCTGCGCGAGCGCCGCGCCCGGCGCGAGCCCGGCGGCGGCGCAGAGCGCGGCCGTCATAAGTTGCAGGATCGTCATTCGTCATCTCCGGCTTGTTCGGAGATGTTCTGTTATATCATTACATTCGGCTTGGCCAGCTCGCCGGCTCAGCTCTGTCCGCCGGTGAAGCGCCCCCATGCGGGCTCGAGGCTCTTGGCGAGCGACACGAGCTGGCCCTGGCGGCGGGTGTTCGTCTTGACGAAGACGGCCTCGAGATAGGAGCGCACGGTGGACAGCGCGATGCCGCCCTCCTCGGCGATGTCCTTGAGGGACAGGCCGGCGGCGAGCCGCGTCATCAGCCAGGCTTCCTTCGGCGACAGGTCGAAGGCGAGCCGCATCTGGGCCTCGAAGCCGGCGGCCGGCGCCTGGGACGCGCGCCGAAGGGCGAGGAGCGCGAGGCGCTCGAAGGACCGCCCCTCCCCGTCGAGGCTGCCGAGCGGCGCGACGGACACGACCAGCGCGCCCTCCGCGCCCCCGGCGCCCTCGAAGACGATGTCGTGCCCCGGCCCCGGCAGGGGACCGCCGCGTCCCGGACAGGCCTCGGCGACGGCCCGGCGCAGCGCTTCGGCGGCACGCCCGTCGGTACGGCCGGCCCCGGCGGCGAGGCGGTTGGCGCGGCGAAGCAGCGGCGAGCCGGGCTCTGCGAGCAGCGCCTCGGCAGCGCGGTTCGCGCTGCGGATCGACAGGTCGGCCTCCACGGTGAGGAGACCGACGTCCAGCGCGTCCAGCGTCTGCCCCGCCGCCCGGCCGGCGGCGAGGGCGTCGGACATCTCCATCGCGCGGACGAGATGGGGTGCGAGGAGGCCGACGAGCCTCGTCTCGGTCCGGTCGAACGGATCCTGGCGGAGCCCGCGCTGGACGTCGAAGATCCAGCTGCAGTTTCCGCGCGCCACCAGCCGGCAGCAGAGTCCGCCATACATGTCCCGCGGCGCCATCCACTCCTTCCAGAAGCGCGAGGCGCGCAGCGTTTCCGGGCCGTGCAGCGCCATGTCGCTGTAGACGAGGCCGAGCGGGACCACCGTCATGCGGCTTTCCAGGACGCGGTAGGAGTCGAAGAGATCCTCGAGCGCCATCGCGATCCGGTCGAATTCGCCGGGCGACACGAAGCTGTGGAGGGTGTGGGGATCGAAGCCGGTGCGCAGGATGCAGGCCCGCGAGCCGTCGAACTGGACGCGCAGGCGCTCGATCGCCTGCGGCCAGAGCGTGGGCTCGCGCGCCGCGGCATAGATCGTGCCGATGGTGTCGGACATCGCGTCCGCGTCGAGGTTCGCCACCATGCCGCCGCTCGCCGCTGTCGGGGCGCCGGGCGCCCGTTTCCCTCGCCATCAACCTTCCCCAAGGGAAGAACGATGTCAAACAAAGATTGAGCCGGCCCTGCCGCTCCGCCCTCAGGTTGCCGTTAGCAGCCGAACAAGCATCGCCGTTCCGGCCATCAGCAGACCGAGGGCGATCGCCGCGTCGAGGACATCGCGGTAGCGGCCGAGAAACGAGCGGAACGGTCCCGCCGACAAGGCCCATGCGAGCGCGCCGAACCAGAGCGCCGCCACGAGAAACACCGTGCCGGCCGCGGCCGGCGCGCTCAGCCCCGCATCGCTGCCCGAGCGGCTGGCGACGAGATAGGAGCCGAAGAAGGCGGCGCTCACGGGATTGGCCGCCGCGGTGGCGAAGGCGAGAACAAAGACGCCCCGCCTTGCCGCGGTTGGCGCCCGCGGCGAGGCTGCGGACGATGCGGGGCGCGCGAGGCGCATCAGCGCCCGGCCGCCGACGAGGAGCAGGAGGCCGGCAAAGCCCGCCTGCGCGGCCAGTGCCATGGCGGGATCGGGCCCGAGGCGGCTGGCGAGGGACAGCGTCAGGAGCGCCAGGAGCCCGGCCCCCGTGGCGATGCCGGCCGCCGCCAGGATCCCGGCTCGCGGCCGGGGCGACAGGCTCGCCTGCGCCACGACGAGGAAGTTGGGCCCCGGCAGGGCCGCGAGCATCATGTAGGTGGTGGCGAAGGCGAGAAGCGGCGCGGTGGGAACGGGATCGGGCATCGGAATCGCGGCATGTCCGGAAGGCGGCGCGAAGCCGCGGGGATCTTCATCATGACGCTGGGGAAGGTTCGACGTCACCGGCAGATGCCGGTGGCGCGGCGCATCCGGGGATGCGAGCAGATGGTGGAAGCGCGAGCCCGTGCGCGCAGGGCTTGCTCCCGGCCACGCCGCGCCGACACGGGTCTCGCGCTTCACATGCTCGCGCTTCGCGTCCTCGCGCTTCACATGGCGGCCCGTCCTCCCCATCTCTCGGGGAGAAGAAGGCTTTCGCGCACATGACCCCTTACTCGATCCTCGACCTGTCACCGATCCCCGAAGGCTCGACGGCAGCGCAGGCCCTGCAGAACTCGGCCGACCTCGCGGCACACGCCGAAGCGCTCGGCTACAAGCGCTTCTGGCTCGCCGAGCACCACAACATGACCGGCATCGCCAGCGCCGCGACGGCCGTGGCCATCGGCTTCGTCGCGGGCCGCACCAGGACGATCCGCGTCGGGGCGGGCGGCATCATGCTGCCGAACCACGCGCCCCTCGTCGTCGCCGAGCAGTTCGGCACCCTGGCGACGCTTTATCCCGACCGCATCGACCTCGGCCTCGGGCGTGCCCCGGGCACCGACATGGAAACGGCGCGCGCATTGCGCCGCAACCTCGAAGGCGGCGACCGCTTTCCCCAGGACGTCGTCGAACTGATCGGATACTTCGCCCGCGAAGAACCGGGCGAGCCGCCGGCGCGGGTGCGTGCGGTGCCGGGCGTGGGCACGCAGGTGCCGGTCTTCATCCTCGGCTCCTCGCTCTACGGCGCGCAGCTCGCGGCTTATCTGGGCCTGCCCTACGCCTTCGCCTCCCACTTCGCGCCGGCGGCGCTCGACGATGCGGTGGCGGTCTACCGCGACAGCTTCCGGCCGAGCGAGCGCTGGCCCGAGCCCTATTTCATCCTGGCGCTGAACGTCTTCGCGGCCGACACGGATGCGGAGGCCGCGCGCCTCCAGACCTCGATGATCCAGGCCTTCGCCAACCTGCGGACCGGGCGACCCGGCCCCCTGCCCCGCCCGGTGGACGACGTCGAAGCGGTGCTCGATCCCGCCAGCCTCGCCATGGCGCGCCAGGCGCTGCGCTGCTCGGTGGTGGGCGCCCCGCCTGCGGTGGCGGCGGGCCTGTCCGGCTTCATCGAAACCTACCGGCCGCAGGAGGTGATCCTGACCGGGCAGATCCACGACCACGCGGCTCGGATGCACTCCTTCTCGATCGCCGCGCAGGCCATGCGCGACCTGGGGGCGAGCGGGACCGCGGCCGCGGCGGCCGCCGAGTGACGCGTCGCCCCCGCGATCAGACCTTGTCGTAGAGGAGAGCCGGATCCGACGTCAGGTTCGCGCGGATGAGCATCATGATCTCGTCGAGCCGCTTGAGATCGGCGGCCGGCACCCCTTGGGTCGCGCGGGCCATCGTCTTCTCCACGACGGGGCGGAGCTCGGCGAACACCGCGGCCGCCTTCTCGGTGACGTGGATGACTTTGGCGCGGCGATCCGTGGGATCGACCGTGCGGGTGATGAGCTTGCGGGCCTCGAGGCGGTCGAGATAGGCGGACAGCGTCATCGGCTCCACGCCCATGCGGTCGGCCAGAACGGCCTGGCGCGAGCCGTCGTGGCGGGCCACGTGGGACAAGGCGCGGATCTCGCCGGCCGTCAGGCCGAGCCCCGCTTCGGTGATGGACTTCTCGAGCGCCTGACGAAACAGTCGAGCATTGTCGGCCAAAAGGAAGCCGAATGAATTTCCCGACGTCATGGGCATCGTCTGCATCCCGCCTGCGGTCGAATCACATATCGCTGCTTGGCCGAAACCTGTCGCTGAACAGGTTTCCACCCTATCACAAGGAGCAACTCACCACAACCGAAAGGTGCAGATTTGTAAGCTCCGCATAGTTGGCTATCTACCGCACTGCACGCGAAATCCGCTAGCGAAGGCGCTGTCGAAAACCTTTTCTCTGCGGGATTCTGTCAGAAATTTTCGCAAAACTTCTGGTAAAGTGATGATCGATTCCTTCTCTTCCGTCCCACCGCATCACCTTCCCGATTTCCCGCGCCTGACGGCCGGCGATTTCGAGCCCGCCTTCGATTCGGCCATGGCCGCGCATCGCGCCGAGATCGACGCCATCGCCGGCGCGGCGGAGCCGCCGAGCTTCGACAACACGCTGGCGGCGCTGGAGCGCTCGGGCGAGCGGCTTGGGCAGGTGGCGCGTACTTTCGGCGTCCTCGCCGGAGCCCACACCAATCCCGCACTTCAGGCGGTGGAGCGCGAGGTCGCGCCCAAGCTCTCGCGCCATGGCTCGGCCATCTCGATGAACCCGGCCCTGTTCGCGCGGATCGACGACCTCTTCGCGCGCCGCGAGGCGCTCGGCCTCTCGCCGGAGGACCTGCGGCTCCTGGAGCGCACCCATTCCGGCTTCGTTCGCTCGGGAGCCCGGCTCGAAGGCGAGGCCAGGGACCGGCTCGCGGCGATCAACGCCGAGCTGTCCGTTCTCGGCACGCGCTTCTCGCAGAACCTTCTCGCCGACGAGAGCGCCTGGGAGCTGCCGCTGTCGAGCGACGATCTCGCCGGGCTGCCGGACGATCTCGTCTCGACGCTCGCGGCGGCCGCCGAGGCCCGCGGCCGAACCGGCCACGTCCTCACCCTCGCCCGTTCGCACGTCGTGCCCTTCCTGACCTATTCCACCCGGCGCGACCTTCGCGAGACGGCCTTCGCCGCCTGGACCAAGCGCGGCGAGAACGAGGGCGAGACCGACAACCGGCCGATCATGGCCGAGATCCTGAAGCTCAGGGCCGAGAAGGCGCGGCTCCTCGGCTTCGACAGCTACGCCGCCTTCAAGCTCGACGACACCATGGCCAAGACGCCGTCGAGCGTGCGCGGCCTTCTCGAAGAGGTCTGGGCGGAAGCCAAGGCGCGCGCCGCGCGCGACGCGGAAGCGCTCGGAGCCTTGGCGCGGGCGGAGGGGCACAACGGCGCCGTCGAGCCGCACGACTGGCGCTTCCTCGCCGAGAAGCGGCGCCGGGCCGAGTTCGACATGGACGAGTCGGAGCTCAAGAGCTACCTCGTCCTCGACCGGATGATCGAGGCGGCCTTCGACGTCGCCGGCCGGCTCTTCGGCCTCACCTTCGAGGAGGTCTTCGACGCGCCGCTCTGGCACGAGGACGTGCGCGCCTGGCGCGTGCGGGGCGCCGACGGCGAGACCCGCGGCCTCTTCCTCGGCGACTACTTCGCCCGCCCCTCCAAGCGCTCCGGCGCCTGGATGAGCAGCCTGCGCCCGCAGAACCGGATGCGCGGCGAGACGCCGATCATCTACAACGTCTGCAACTTCGCCAAGCCCGCGGCCGGCTCGCCCGCGCTCCTGTCGATCGACGACGCGCGCACGCTGTTCCACGAGTTCGGCCACGCGCTGCACGGGCTCCTGTCGGACGTCACCTGGCCTTCGCTGTCGGGCACGGCGGTGTCGCGCGACTTCGTGGAACTGCCCTCGCAGCTCTACGAGCACTGGCTGACGGTGCCCGAGGTGCTGTCGCGCCACGCGCTGCACGCGCGGACGGGCGAGCCGCTGCCGGCCGAGCTGACGGAGAAGCTCAACCTCACCCGCACCTTCGACGCCGGCTTCGACACGGTGGAGTACACGGCCTCCGCCCTCGTCGACCTCGCGCTTCACGAGGGTGCCGAGCCGGCCGCGGACGTGGGCCGCGCCGAGGCGGAGGAGCTCGCGCGCATCGGCATGCCGCGCGAGATCGTCATGCGCCACCGCTCGCCGCACTTCGCGCACGTCTTCTCCGGGGAAGGCTATTCGGCCGGCTACTACTCCTACCTCTGGTCGGAGGTGCTCGACGCCGACGCCTTCGAGGCCTTCCGCGAGGCCGGCGACCCGTTCGACCGGGCGACCGCGGACAAGCTCCTCGCCAACATCTACGCCGCCGGCAACAGCCGCGACGCCGCCGAGCTCTACACCGCCTTCCGCGGCCGCATGCCCTCGACGGCGGCGCTGCTGCGCAAGCGGGGCTTCGCGACCTGAGAAACCGGCCGGGCGCGGCGCGAAATCGCCCGCCCGGCCGCTTGACGCGGCGCACCCGCGACATCAAATAAGGACCAGCCGCCGGGTAGACGCGATGCCGTTGACATCGCGCCCCTTTCGCATATGCGAAGATCGTGTTAAGACGCGGCCACTTCCGCCGGCAGATGACAGTTCATGTCCTGGCCGGCGTTTTCGTGCTCCAAGATCGGTGATTCATGAAGCTTCGCAACATCGCGATCATCGCGCATGTCGACCATGGCAAGACGACCCTCGTCGACAAGCTGCTCGCGCAGTCGGGCTCGGTTCGCGAGAACCAGCGCGTCGAGGAGCGCGCCATGGACTCCAACGACCTGGAAAAAGAGCGCGGCATCACGATCCTGGCCAAGGCGACCTCGGTCGATTGGAAGGACACCCGCATCAACATCGTCGACACCCCCGGACACGCCGATTTCGGCGGCGAGGTGGAGCGCATCCTCAACATGGTGGACGGCGCGGTGATCCTCGTCGACGCCTCCGAAGGGCCGATGCCGCAGACGAAGTTCGTGCTGTCCAAGGCCCTGAAGGTCGGCCTGAAGCCGATCGTCGCGATCAACAAGATCGACCGTCCGGACGAGCGGCACCAGGAAGTGCTGAACGAGATCTTCGACCTCTTCGTCAATCTCGACGCGACCGAGGAGCAGCTCGACTTCCCGGTTCTCTACGGCTCGGGCCGCGGCGGCTGGATGGCCAAGGCGCCTGAGGGCCCGCAGACCGACGGTCTCACGCCGCTCTTCGACCTCATTCTCGACCACGTGCCGGAGCCGGCGACCGGCAGCGCCGACGAGCCGTTCCGCATGATCGGCACGATCCTCGAGGCCAACCCCTTCCTCGGCCGCATCATCACCGGCCGCGTCCAGTCCGGCTCGATCAAGCCGAACCAGGCGGTCAAGGTGCTGTCGGGCGACGGCACCCAGATCGAGACCGGCCGCATCTCCAAGATCCTCGCCTTCCGGGGTCTGGAGCGCACGCCGATCGACTACGCGGAAGCCGGTGACATCGTCGCGATCGCCGGCCTGTCCAAGGGCACCGTCGCCGACACCTTCTGCGACCCCTCCGTGACGCAGCCGCTCGCTGCCCAGCCGATCGACCCGCCGACGGTGACGATGAGCTTCATCGTCAACGACAGCCCGCTCGCCGGCACCGAGGGCGACAAGGTGACGAGCCGCGTCATCCGCGATCGCCTCCTGAAGGAGGCCGAGGGCAACGTCGCGCTGAAGATCGAGGAAGCCGAGGACAAGGACTCCTTCTTCGTCTCCGGCCGCGGCGAACTGCAGCTCGCCGTCCTCATCGAGACCATGCGCCGCGAAGGCTTCGAGATCGGCGTGTCGCGCCCGCGCGTCGTCATGAAGAAGGACGAGGCGACCGGCGACACGCTGGAGCCGATCGAAGAGGTCGTGATCGACGTCGACGAGGAGCATTCCGGCATCGTCGTCCAGAAGATGAGCGAGCGCAAAGCCGAGATGAAGGAGCTCCGCCCCTCGGGCGGCGGTCGCCAGCGCCTCGTCTTCCACGCGCCGACCCGCGGCCTCATCGGTTATCAGTCCGAACTGCTGACCGACACGCGCGGCACGGCGATCATGAACCGCCTGTTCCACGCCTACGCCCCCTTCAAGGGCGAGCTGACGGGCCGCGTGAACGGCGTCCTCATCGCCAACGCGGCGGGCGAGGCCGTGGCCTATGCGCTGTTCAACCTCGAGGACCGCGGCCCCATGGTCATCGACCCGGGCGTCAAGGTCTACGAGGGCATGATCATCGGCATCCACCAGCGGGACAACGACCTCGAGGTCAACGTCCTCAAGGGCAAGCAGCTCACCAACATCCGTGCCGCCGGCAAGGACGAGGCGGTGAAGCTCACCCCGCCGATCCGCATGACGCTCGACCGCGCCCTCTCCTGGATCCAGGACGACGAGCTCGTCGAGGTCACGCCGAAGTCGATCCGCCTGCGCAAGCTCTACCTCGACCCGCACGAGCGCAAGCGCTTCGAGAAGAGCCGCAAGGCGGCCTGAGGACGCGATCGATCGCCTGATCGGAAAGGGGCGGAGCGCCGAAGGGTGCTCCGCCCCTTTTTCGTTCGGGCCTCGCCCTGATGCCCTTAGCGGATCGTCGCGCGGACGAATTCGCCGTCGATGGCGACCTGCGGCCTGGCGCCCGGCGTGTTCGGGATGCGGCCGTCGACGAAGGACGCCGCGGCGGTCACGCGCCAGCTGACGGGCACGCCGGCGGGAAAGCTCAGCTGCGCGTCCATGGCCTTGCCCGTCAACCGGACGTCCTCGGTGCCCTCCACCCGCGCGAAGGCGATCCGCGTGCGGGCCGCATCGCTCTCCACCGCGATGGTGGCGGCATGGCCGTCGAGCGACAGGTCGGCGGCGCGGGCGCGCACCGTCACGTCGCCGAAGTCGCCGTCGAGGTTGAGGGACGCGGCCGGCTGGTCGAGAACGACGCTCGCGCCGGCCGGCAGGCTCGCATCGATCTCGGCGACGCAGTCCGACAGGTCGAGCCAGCCGGCCGCCCCGACGTCGACGATCAGCGTTTCACCCTCGATGCGGGCCGAGGCGCGGTCGGGGCACGCGCTGCCCACCCAGGACGAGGACCAGCGGGCGAACCAGCCGGTGCGGCGCGAACCAAACGTGGCGCGCGGCGGCGCCGCCGCTCCCGCGGACAAGCGGACCTCGCTGGACTCGCCGGTGATCCGCACGGCGGTGACGCCGGCGAGATCGATCGGCGCCTCGCCGCCGGAAGCGGCGGGCAGCGTCGCCAGAACCGCGACGGCGGCCGAGGCGAGGAGCAGGATACGGAACGGGCTGGCGGCGAGCATCGGAGGGGCCTTTCGATTGGGCGGGCGCGGCATGGAAGCGCCCTTGGCCCTCGAACCCTCGCCGTCTTGTGGCCCCGAGGCGTCCTCGATCGCGATGAAGGTCGACCGCGACCGCGATCCCGGTCAGAACCCATGTCGCCGATCCGTCCACCAGTCCGCCAGGCGATGCTGTTCGTTCCCCTTCCCTTCATCGTGTCCGGCCTTCTCGGCCTTCTTCTCCTGCGCACCATCCGCTCGCGCGAGGAGGCCTGGCGCGAGGAAGGCCTGTTTCTCCTGCTCGTCGCCGCCTATGCGATCCAGTCCGTGCTCGTCGGCCTGCGCTGGGGCTACGACATGCGGGGTCTCGTGCCGATCCAGGCGATGCTGGCGGTCGCGCTGCCGCCGCTGTCCTGGCTCGCCTTCCAGGGGCTGGCGGGCAGCGCGGCGGCGGGGCGGGGCGTGCCGCCCGTCGCGCACGCCGCGGGACCGCTCCTCGCCGTCCTCCTCCTCGTTGTCTGGCCGGATCCGCTCGACGCCCTGATCATCGCCCTCTTCATCGGCTACGGGGCGGCCCTCCTGTGGCAGGCGCGGCAGGGCACCGACGGGCTCGGCGCCTCGCGCATCGAGGCGGCGCTCGGCTCACACCGCTCGCTCGTGGCGACGGGCGTTGCGCTCGTTTCCTCCGGGGCGGTCGACCTCGCGATCGGGCTGGACACGGCCTGGAGCGGCGGCCGCCACGCCGCCGCGCTGGTCTCCGGGGGCAACATGCTGGCGATCCTGGCGCTCGGCTGGGCGGCCTGGACGGCCGGCGAGTCCGTCGTCGCGCCGGCCGCGCAGGCGCCGGGCGCCGCCTCCCCGGCCGATCCGCCGCCGGCGCGGGTACCGGCGGAGGGGATCGAGGACGATGCCGACCTCGCGGCGATCGCGAAGGCGGTCGAGGCGCTGATGGCCGAGCGGCACCTCTACCGCGACGTCGACCTCAACCTCGACCGCCTCGCGCGCCGCCTCGGCCGGCCGGCCCGGGCCGTGTCGCGGGCGATCAACCGGACGACGGGCCTGTCGGTCTCGCAATACGTCAACAACCAGCGCGTCGCGGAGGCCTGCCGGCTGCTGGCGCACACGCAAGAGCCCGTCACCCGCATCCTGTTCGAGGCGGGCTTCCAGACGAAGTCGAACTTCAACCGCGAGTTCCAGCGCGTCACCGGCACGACGCCGAGCGCCTGGCGGCGGGCCTCCGCCTCGGCCTGCGCGGACTAGAGGTCGGGCTTGGCCACCATCAGGTGGAAGATCGCGAGGACGGCGCCGAAGCCGGGCCAGCCGAGGGCGAACCACCAGCGGAAGAGGCTGAAATAGGCGGGCGGCAGCGGCTCGTTCGCGGCGGCCGCGCGAACGGCGAGGTCGCGCATGCGAAGCTGCAGCACCACGACGGGCAGCCAGGCCGCGCCGGCCAGAGCGTAGAGCAGCACCGAGCCGAGAAGCCAGCGGTCGGCCAGCGAGTAGCCGAGGATCACGGCGAGAAGCGTGCCGGTGAGGGGCTGGAGGATCACGGCCGGCGTCGTGAAGAGCCAGTCGGCCTTGACGACGTTGCGGGCGACGAGGGCGATGCCCGGCACGTTGCGGCTGCGATAGGCCGCCAGCATCTGGAAGGCGGTGCCGATGCCGGTGCCCAGGATCACCACGGCGCCGAGGATGTGGGCGAGCTTGATCCAGAGATAATAGGTTTCCATGGGGTTCACCTTCTGGCGAGGGCGGCGAGGAGGAGCGTCGCGGCGAGGATCGGCGCGTTCTTCAGGAGGGGGCCGAGCGGATCGAGCCAGAGCGCCGGCACGAGAAGCGTGCCGATCAGCGTGTAGGCGAGGATCGTCGCGGCCTGCGCGAGGCAGACCGCCGCGACGTGCCGGCCGGCGAGAAGTGCGGCGCCGAGAACCAGGTCGAGCACGCCGCCCCCGACGATCGAGAGCATCGCGAGCGGCGGCGGAACGCCGGCCGGGCCGAGAAGCGCGAGGCCCGCCTCGACATCGGCGAGCGGGGCGAGGCCCGAGCCCAGCCAGACGATCACCAGCGACAGGCGCAGCAGGGTCGGCCAGGGTCCGAGCCGGGCCGCCAGCCGATCGGCCGAGGTGGCAGGATAGCGCGCGAGGCCGAGCGCGAGCGGCGCCGGCGCGAGGCCCGTGAGGTCCGCCAGCGGGGCGGGATCGCCGTCCGCGCCCATCCGCGCCATGGCGAGCGCGTCGCGGGACAGGAGCGGCAGGCGCAAGGGACCGGCGACCCGAGCGGCGGCGTCGAGAACGGCCCTCGGCGGCGCCGGCAGGCGGCGTGACCGGCTGCCGAGCCAAGCCCCGATCCCGTCGGCATAGGCGCCGAGCGTCATGCGCTCGGGCCCGACCGCGTCGAGCGTGGGCGGCAAGGGGCCGCCGCGTTCAGCCAAGCGGACGACGGCGGCGGCGAGGTCGTCCACCGCGATCGGGCGCACCGGCCCGTCCGGCAGGGCCGGGCGCAGCGGCAGGGCCGCGAGCGCCGCGAGAAGAGCCATGCTCGTGCCGCCCGGTCCGTAGACGAGCGAGGGCCGCAGCACCGTCCAGCCGGGAGGCCGCGCGTCGAGAAACACGGCCTCTCCCTCCGCCTTGGCGCGCAGGAAGCGGGTCGAAGCCTCGGCGCTCGCGCCGATCGCGGAGACCAGCACCGCCCGCCCGATGCCGGCGCGCCGCGCCGCGGGCACGAGGCGGGCGAGCAGCGGCGCGTTGGCCGCTTCCATGTCGGCGCCCGCCATGGCGCCCACCGCGATCACCATGGCCGCGACGCCGGCGAGCCGCTCGGCCCAGCCGGCCGGATCGCCGGCCACGCGCGACAGGCCGGGAACGTCCGGCAGGCGCGCGAGGGCGTCCGCGTCGCGGCCGAAGGCGACGACCTCGTGGCCGTCGTTGAGGAGGCGTCGGACGATCGCCCCGCCGATGAAGCCGTTCGCTCCGAAGACCGCGACCCTCATCTTTCATCCTTTCTGAACAAACAGAAACTTTCGGTCGCGCTGGTGCCGACGGCGACGGCCGTCAGCGGCGGACCAGGCCGGCGATCCGCCCGCCGAGCTTGACGATCGCCGCGAGCGTCGAGCGCGGCAGACGCCGCACCTGCGCGTACCAGCCGTCGAGCTCGTCCAGGAAGGCGAGCATGGCTTCGAGGCGCTCGCGCACGAAGGCCTCGTCGCCGCGCCCCTCCCCCGCTTGCGCGACGCAGTCCCGCAGCATGGTCAGCGCCGGGTCGATCTCGCGCCGCTTCCGCTCCTCGGCGATGCGCAGCATGATCTCCCAGGGGTCGGTCTCGGCCTTGAAGAAGTCGCGCCGGTCGCCGAGGACGTGGGTCACCTCGACGAGCTGATAGGCGAGGAGCTCCTTCAGGCTGTTCGACACGTTGGAGCGCGCGATCGAGAGCGCCTCGACGATCTCGTCCGCCGGCAGCGGGCGCGGCGACAGGTAGAGGAGCGCGTGGATCTGCGCGACCGAGCGGTTGACGCCCCAGCGCGTGCCCATCTCGCCCCAATGCAGGATGAAGCGCTCCATGACCGGCGTGACGAGCATCACGGTCTCTCCTGAAAATTCTGTAATTACAGAAATACAGGAAGCACCCCGAAGGTCAAGGTCCGGTCGGCGCCAAGCGCTTGGCGGATGCCCCCGCGCCTCCATCTGAGCGCTCATCGCTTCTCGTCTCAGGAAGGACGCATCATGGGACTCTTGTCCGGCCTTCTCGGCCTTGCCAGCGACGTCGACGTCGCGGCGGTCCGGCGCGACCTCGACCCGGTCCTGATCCCCGACGAGACGGTGGAGGTCGCCTTCGCGATCGTCCGCGACCTCGTGGTCTTCACCGACCGCCGGCTGATCTTCGTCGACAAGCAGGGCATGACCGGGCGCAAGCGCTCGTTCCATTCCATCCCCTACCGCTCGATCACCATGTTCACCGTGGAGAACGCGGGCACCTTCGACGCCGATTGCGAGCTGACGATCTTCGTGTCCGGCCAGCCGCAGCCCTTCAAGCGCGAGCTGTCGCGGGGCGCCAACGTCGTCGGCATCCAGAAGTCGCTGGCGACGGGCGTGCTCGGCCGCAGATGAAAGGCTGCGCCCGATCGGTTCCCTGTCGTCGAAAAATCACGAGGGCTCGACGGATCGGAAATTCCGGCTCATGGTTAACGGGCCATGAAGACGATCGCCGCCGAACTGCGCACCGCCGAAACCTCCGACGCCGCGGCCCTGGCCGAGACGCACGAGGCGGCCTGGGTCAACGCCTATGCGGGCCTAATCCCGCACCGGGCGCTTCGCACCATGGTGGGACGCCGGGACGAGGCCTGGTGGCGGCGGGCGATCGCGCGCCGCGCCGCGATCCTCATTCTCGACTATGCCGGCGAGGCGGTGGGATACGCCACCGTCGGGCGCAACCGGACGCCCGCCCTGCCGGCCGAGGGCGAGATCTTCGAGCTCTATGTCCGGCCGGAATTCCAGGGCATCGGCTTCGGGAGGCGCCTGCATTCCGGGGCGGCGCGGCTCCTGGCCGAGCGCGGCCTCAAGGGGCGCGTCGTCTGGGCGCTCGCCGACAACGCCCCGGCACTGCGCTTCTACGAGAACGCCGGCGGCGTCGACGTTGCGGAAGGCTGCGAGACCTTCGAGGGGCGCACGCTGCGCAAGATCGCCTTTCTCTGGCCGTGAGCTTCTGCCCGGCCGCGCGTGTTGCACCGCGCAAGCCCAAGGTTTAATGCCTGCCGGGAGAACGGAAGTCCCCGAGAGGTTCAGGAATGCGCATCGACGCCATCGCCCGCGGCAAGAATCCGCCCGACGACATCAACGTCATCGTCGAGGTTCCCGTCGGCGGCCACCCGATCAAGTACGAGATGGACAAGGAGGCCGGCTGCCTCGTCGTCGACCGCTTCCTCTACACGCCGATGACCTATCCCGGGAACTACGGCTTCGTTCCCCACACGCTGTCCGACGACGGCGACCCGATCGACGTCCTGATCTGCAACACGCGCCCGCTCTTCCCCGGCTGCGTGATCAACTGCCGCCCGATCGGCGTCCTCGTGATGGAGGACAACAAGGGCCAGGACGAGAAGATCATCGCGGTCCCCTCGCCCGAGCTGACCCGCCGCTACGAGCGCGTGGCCGAGTACGGCGACCTGCCGGAGATCACGCTGCGCCAGATCGAGCACTTCTTCGAGCACTACAAGGACCTGGAGCCTGGCAAGTGGGTGAAGATCGGCGGCTGGGGCGGCTCGTCCACGGCCCGCCAGCTGATCCGCGAAGCCGTCGAGCGCTTCGAGGCCTCGAAGAAGCCGGACCGCCGCCCGGCGGGAAGCGACGGTCCGTCCGGCTCCTACTGAGCGGACGAGCCCGACCGCCTAGAAATTAGGCACGGAACGAAGCATGCAAAAGAGCGCGGCGACCGACGGGTCGCCGCGCTCTTTTCCGTTATAAGCCGGGCTTCGCGGGCGATGGAGCGCGGAAGGATGAACGAAGTCTGAAGTCTTGAATGATGATGCTATGCGCAGGATGCACGACAGGGGTGCAGCCGACTGCACTACTTCGAGGCAGGCTCTGCACATAAATAGGGCGCATCAGATCAGACCGCTTTGGACGCCCCCTGCCATGTTCCGCTTCTTCACTTCCGGCCTTCAGACCCTCCGCTCCCAGCACCGCTCGATCCGCGAGCTGCAGTCGATGGACGACCGCGCCCTCGCCGACATCGGCGTGAACCGCGCCGAGATCTCCCGCGTCGTTCGCTACGGCCGCGGCTGAGCGCGACCTCGCCCGGCCGTAACGGCACGGGCGGATAAGCCAAGACCTTTGAAACTGACGAAGCCGCCGGTGCCCGACGCACCGGCGGCTTCGTCATGTCCGGGGCGGCGAGCGGGCGAGCTCCGCGAGCGCTTGCGCCAGGGCTTCAGGGTCGCCGCGCAGCAGCACGGTCTTGATCCGGGAGGCCGTCCCCTTCTGCAGGGAAACGGCCGAGCGCGGCAGGCCGAGGAGCTCGGCGAGAAAGGCGACGAGCGCGGCGTTCGCCTGCCCCTCGACGGGCCGGGCCCGCAGGCGGATGGCGAGGGCGGCCGCGTCGGGCGGCGGCAGCGCCACCGCCCCGTCGACGCCGTCGCGGGCGGCCTTCGGCGTCAAGCGCACCCGGAGCGCGACGCCCTCGCTTGTGTGGCGCAGGAAGGGCGGGTCGAGCGGCGCCTTTGCCGTCACATGCCCGCGCGGATCACCGCCGGGGCGACGTAGAGGATCAGGAGCTGCTGGAGGAAGAAGATGCCGAGCAGCAGCACGATCGGCGACAGGTCGATGCCGCCGAGGTCCGGCAGGATGCGCCGGATCGGCCGGTAGAGCGGCTCCGTCACGCGGTACAGGAAGGTGCCGATCGAATCGACGAAGGCGTTGCCCGAATTGACGATGTTGAAGGCGTAGAGCCAGGACAGGATCGCCGAGGCGATGACGATCCACCAGAGGATGTCGAGCGCGAGAAGGATGACCTGGATGACGGCGAGCATGGAGCGGGGCGTTCCTTCCTGAAGCGCATGGCGGGGCTCGTTCGCATGTAGCCATGACCGGGCGCGAGAACAAGAAAGGCCGGGGATCCTCGTCCGATCAGAGTGAATGAAGGCTCGCGCGAAATGGCGTGTTGACAGGCATCCCGCCCCCGCACTAAATGCCGCTCGCAAGCGGTGGACGGGGCTGTAGCTCAGCTGGGAGAGCGCGTCGTTCGCAATGACGAGGTCAGGGGTTCGATCCCCCTCAGCTCCACCATTTGCACCTTCCAAGCAATTTAGATCATTGCGGCTTTTGCTTGGCCGCATTCCTGGTCCTCGCTTCGATCCTCACTTTGCTTCGACGCTACGCGCCATCCTCTGCTGGCGCTCGCTGCGGTGAGGACGAAGCGGCCAGCCAGGCTTTCCGCGCGTCGATGACCGACAGCGAGTCCGGCATGGCTCATCAGCCATTACAGGCCACTTCGGAGGCCTCTGCGAGCACTCGGCACGCGCTCCGTGAGGCGCTCTCCCGGCACTGTGACGGAACCAAATGCCCGCTCCAAACGTGACATGCTGCAATGCAGCAATCGCGCTTGGCGGAGAGTGCCCGTGCCCATACCTGCTTATGCTCATCGGGCACGACCCGAGCGGCTCGTGAAGATCATGTGCCGGGGAGCGTGCAGCGTCAGCCGCTACGCCGAGGCTTCCGTCGGCGATTGGGCGAAACCGCGGATGCGGTCGCAGGATGAGCTCTACGCCACGTGCTTGGTGTGCGGCCACAAGGCGCGCGATCCCATCAACTGGGCGGACGCTTGAGAGGAGGCCTGCTCCCCGGATCGATGCTTCCGAGGACTCCTCGAGTGCGTGCCCGCTGATCGTCGTCGTTTCCTTGACCTGGGGAACGGCCTTCGCCACCGTTTCGGTGAAAATCCTCCGTCGCGCCGTCGTCCGGCCTGACCCGGCCGATCCCGGGCGCTGAAAGCTGTTGCGCCCGCGCGGCCGTTGCGTTTGAGGTATGTCGTGAGCGACGCACGGATCAGGATCACAGGCATTGCGCGAGATGAACGATGCGGCGGGAGAGAGCCTTCGCCTAGCCGCGCTGCGCAGCTACGACATCCTCGACACGCCGCCCGAGCAAGGCTTCGACGACATCGTCATGCTCGCCAGCCAGATCTGCGGGACGCCCATCGCCCTCGTCACGCTGCTTGATCGCGACCGCCAATGGTTCAAGGCCCGCGCGGGCACCGACATCTGCGAGACGCCGATCGGCTCGGCCATCTGCCGTCACGCGATCGGAGGCAGCGAGGTGCTCGTCATCCCGGACCTGGCCGCGGATCCGCGAACGGCCGCCAACCCGCTCGTGACCGAGCCGCCCCATATGCGGTTCTATGCCGGCGCCCCGCTCGCCACGCCCGACGGGGTCACCCTCGGCACGATCTGCGTGCTGGACGTGGAGCCGCGGCCGGACGGACTGACGCCGGAGCAGGAGGCCACCCTCGCGGCCCTGGCGCGCCAGGTCATGGCGCAGCTGAACCTGCGGCGCGCCCTTGCGGAGCATCAGGCAGCCGAGAGCACGGCGCTGACGGAAGCCTCCCGCCTCGAAGCGATGATCGCGACCCAGCAGGCCGTGGCCGTCGCGGAGGCCGATCTCGGCATCGTCTTCCAGGCGATCGCCGAGGGTGCACTGCGCGTCATCGACGTCGCCGACGGCGCGGTGATCGAGCTGCGTCACGGCGAGGAACTCGTCTACGAGACGGTGGCCGGCAGCCTCGTCCCGCACAAGGGGAGGCGCCTGCCGGTGGCGACCAGCCTGTCGGGACGCGCGCTGCGCGAGGAGCGGCCGTTTCTGTGCACCGACACCTGGGCCGATCCGGACCTTGACCAGCACCTCGTGCGCACCCTCGGCATCCGTTCGATGATCACCGTGCCGGTCACGCGCCGGGGCGAGCCGATCGGCGTGTTGAAGGTGCAGTCGGGCCGGCCCGACGCCTTCTCGCCGCGCGACGTCGTCATGACGCAGATGCTGGCCGGGCTCGTCGCCTCGGCCTTCGGCGACGTCGCCGAGGTGCGGTCGCAACGAGCCCTACGCGAAGCCGACCGCCGCTATCGCGAGACGTTCGAGAGCATCACCGAGTTCGCCGTGATCGTCATGGACCGCGGCGGCACCGTCGCCGAGTGGAACACCGGCGCCGAGCGCATCTTCGGCTGGAGCGCCGAGGAGATGCGCGGCAGCGACGCATCCCGCTTCTTCACGCCCGAGGACTCGACGATCGACCGGCCGCGGATCGAGATGGCGCTGGCGCTGCGCGACGGGCACGCCGTCGACGAGCGCTGGCACATCAGGAAGGATGGCGAGCGCTTCTACGCCAGCGGAAACATGATGCCGCTCTTCGGCGACGACGGAGAGCACCGGGGCTTCGTGAAGATCCTGCGCGACCGCACGGCCGAGCATCAGGCCGGCGAGCGTCTGCGAGCGAGCGAGGAGCGCTTCCGGACCATCCTGGATGCGGTCGACACGGCCTTCGCCATCCTCGAGGTGCGCTTCGACGCCGACGACCAGCCGGTCGACTACCGCTTCGTCGAGGCCAACCCCGCCTTCGTCAAGCAGTCCGGCGTCGACCTTCGCGGCAAGTGGGTCACCGAATACGCGCCGAACCTCGAGCGCTTCTGGTTCGAGACCTACGGGCGCGTGGCCGCGACGGGGGAGCCCGCCAGCTTCGAGAACTACGCCAACACGTTCGACCGCTGGTTCGACGTGCGCGCCATTCGCATCGGCGATCCGGCGGAGCGGAAGATCGCCATCTTCTTCAACGACGTCAGCGAGCGCAAGCGCGCCGAGCAGCAGCAGGGGGTCCTCAACCACGAGATCAGCCACCGGCTGAAGAACACGCTGGCGCTCGTTTCGGCGATCGTGACGCAGACCCTGCGCACCGCGCCGGACGTGGCATCGGCCCGGCAGATCCTCACCGACCGCATCCAGGCCCTCTCGAGCGCCCACGACCTTCTTCTGACCGGGCGCAGCGAGGCGACGTCGGTCGGCGACATCATCCGCTCCGCGACGAGGCCCCACGATCAGGACGGCCGCATCGACATGCGCGGCCCCGAGGTGACGATCGGCCCGCGGGCGGCGCTGACGCTGTCGCTGATCTGCCATGAGCTCTCCACCAACGCGGTGAAGTACGGCGCCCTCTCGGCCGCCGCGGGCCAGGTCCACATCGCCTGGACAACCGAGCGGCGCTTGGAGGACGGCCACGCCTTGCTCGTGTTCGAATGGCGGGAGGTCGGCGGCCCGCCCGTTTCGCCGCCCAAGCAGAGCAGCTTCGGAACGCGCTTGATCGGGATGGGCCTGTCGAGCGGGAACGGTGCGTCCTCGACGATCGACTACGCTCTGGACGGCGTCTGCTGTCGCATCGTGGCGCCGCTCGAGGATCTCCAGGAAATCCCCTTGGACATATAAGCAACACGACGGGCAGCGTTCCTTGGAGCCGTCGTGCCAGGAGACCGGGGCCTTTCCCTTGCGAGACTCCCGTCGATGCCGATCCGCCGTCGGCATCGCTTCGTCTATCCCCACGCGTCGACGTCAACCGATCCGCCTTTGACGATGCCGAAACCGGTGGATAGGCTACGAGCAGTGGCTAGGCGCTGCTCGCCGGCGCTCTCATGCTCGTCTCAGGAGCGAGGCGGATGTCGGCCGAGACGCACACGAGGACGAGCGACGCTCCGCGGCCGCGATGGTTGCGCCGCGTCGTTCTTGCCGCCCTGGCCGTCTCGTCCGCCTGGGCTCTCGCTGCCTATCTCGTCCTGCCCTTCGCCCTGCGGCACTACGAACACCAGCAAGCGCTCGCGGGCTTCGAGATGGTCACGCGGACGGCGCAAGGATTGGCGGGCGACCCCTTGAACGTCGGGATCGTCGGCTCTCGGGAGGAGCTCGTCGCCGCGATGACGCGGGCCGGCTGGTTTCCGGCCGATCCCGTGACGCTTCGCACGAGCGTCGACATCGTCGGCAGCGTCGTCCTCGACCGTCCTTATCCGCAAGCGCCCGTCAGCCCGCTGTTTTATCAGGGCCGGCAGCAGGATCTCGCCTTCGAGAAGGCGGTCGGCACCAGCGCCGACCGGCGCCAGCACGTGCGCTTCTGGAATGTCCTGCCTTCGGGCGCGGAAGGGCGCTCCGTTTGGCTCGGATCGGCCTCCTTCGACGTCGGCGTCGGCTTCAGCCACTACACCGGCGCCGTCACCCACGCGATCGACCCGAACGTCGACGCGATGCGCGACGCTCTCTCGGCCGATCTCGCGCGGACCGGGCGGATCATCCAGACCTACGAGATCAGCGGCGTCGGTCCGACGCTCGACGGGCGCAACGGCGAAGGCGACCGCTATGTCACCGACGGCGAGGTTCGCGTCTCGGTGATCGCGCCCGCCGGCCAAGCCGGACGGAACCCGCCGCCGACGCTCACAAATCCGCCGATCGTGGACCTCAAGAACGCCTTGTGACCCGTTCTTGCAGGGACGAACCCAGGCCAGGATGACAAGGCGCCCGATCGATCGGTTGAAGGGACCGGAGCGACTGAAACGTCTCGGCCGTGAGCGGCATCGACCTGCCGGCCTGTTTCGTCGGCGACCTCCACGGCCTCCACCGTGTGTTCTATCGCCGCCGTCGGTTGGGCCCCTGCTTCCCTCCTTTCCCGACCAATGGCAGGCTCCTCCAAACAGGAGGAACCATGCGCTTCACCCGCCCCGCCCTCGTCGCGCTGCTGACCCTCGCGACCGGATCTGAGGCCCTCGCCCAGGCCGACGTCGTCATGGCGCCCCGCAGCCGCCAGCCAGCTCTTCTGGAAGCCTATACGGCGTATATCGGGCACGACGACCTGTTCAATTCGAGCGGCGTGCGCCTGACGCGGCCGGCGGCGATCCTGCGCCAGGACCGGGCGAACGTCCACGCCTACGGCCTGCGCCAGCGCGGCGACCAGGGCGATGCCTTCTTCGCATCCCAAGGCAACCGGGCCGCGCTGGAGGGCATGCTCTCGGCCGGCCGGATGGCGCCGGCTGCCGCGCGTGCGATCGTGGATGGGGGCGCGGTGGTCCGGGTCGAAGTCTGGGGCCGCGGAAGCGTCGGCGACTACATCCACGTCGAGGTCTACTGAGCCGTGATCGGGATCGATCCGCTCCCCCTGGCCCTCGTCATCGCCGCTTCGGCCGCGGTCCTGTGGATGCTGCTTCGAAGGCGGCCCGAACGGAGAAGGCCTCGCCGAAACGGCGACAGCTATGGAAGCGGCGAGAGCGGCGACAACTCTGCCAGTTGCGACAACGGGGCGGATGGTGGTGATGGTGGTGACGGCGGCGGTGGCGGCGACTGACAGTCCAGCCGTGGCCACCCTGTTGCCGAAACATCTTCAGAAAAACGAGCATGAGAGCACACCCGATATTGCCGGTTCTCGCTTCCATGATCGGCGTACCGGAGCAGCAAACAGGCGCTCGACGATTTTCGCGGCTGCGTCGGCAGCAGTTAGAGCCATACGCGCATCTCTCGAAAGGGCGAGCGGCCTCGGCGGCTGCGCGGAGATTCACCCTACGGCACGCAAGCCTGTTGGCAGGACCAGCGGTTCCGGCAACTATGACCGCCAGGCGGCATCGTAGCCGTCGGGAGTCTCCTTCATGCCTTCGTGGTCACGTCTCCTCATCGCAGCCGCCATGATGCTCGCGAGCCTGCCGGCGCGGGCCGTGACGGTGGATGCGATGCCCATGAGCGACGGCCCACCTGTTCTCGTGGTGCAGGGCGAGTTCGTCTTCGAGGATGACGCGACGCGCCTGGTGGAGAAAGCCCGGGAAACGGGCGCCACGCTCGTCACCTTCCATTCGCCGGGCAGCAACGTCGATGCGGCAAAACGCTTCGGACGCATGATCCGCGCCCTCGGCCTGTCCACGCTACAGATCAGGCAAGCTGATTGCGCCTCCGCCTGCGCTCTGGCTTTTCTCGGCGGCGTGAACCGCTTCGCGCAGACGGGCGCTATCGGCGTTCATCAGTCCTCCCTCGCGCCGACGACCGGCATGAGCACGGCCGAGGCGGTCTCCGCCATTCAGGCCGGCACCGCCGACCTCATGGGTTACATGACGGAGATGGGCGTCGATCCCGGCCTCCTGCAGCTCAGCCTGACCATCGACAGCGGCGATATGCGCTACCTCACCGCTGCCGAGATGCGGCGATACCAGGTGACGACCGGGGAAGACGACGAGGCCGGAGCAAGCGCCTGGGCACCCTCGAGAGCCGCGCCCCTCGCGCCGGCCGCTCCGGACAGCGGGCCGGCGGAACCACCCAGCGCTTCGGCATCGCTCTCGTCGCCCCCGTCTTCGACTATCGACAGCGATCCTGCGCGGCCCGATCGCATGGCGCTCTATCGAGGGCTGGACTTCGTCGGGCGGGACATCGGAATGACCTCGGTCGCAGACGCGCCCGCCTGCGCCATCGCCTGCGTCACCGATGCGAGCTGCAGGGCCTTCACGTTCAACACGATGACGCCCATGCACCGCGGGCCGAACTGCTTCCTGAAGAGCAGCCAGGGGCAGTTGGACGGGAACTCGGCGGCGATCTCCAGCCGGCTTCTCAGCCGCATGGAGCCGGATGCCATCACCTACTCCTTCGGCGCGATCGACCCGAACACCGGCATCTACCGGAACGTGGACATTCCCGGCCACGACCTGTCGCGTCGGCCGCAGCCTGATGCCTTCACCGAGTTCGACTGCCGCCTGGCCTGCGTGAACGAAGCGGCCTGCGCGGCCTTCACCTTCGTGCCGCAAACGAAGCAATGCTGGCTCAAGGCGGCTGTCGGCCGGAGCCGGACGATGGTGGGGGCCGTCACGGGGGCGAAGGAAGAGGCCGTTTTCGCGCCAACGCATGTCGATCTTGAATAGGAGGAAACCTGCATCGGACGGCCGGGGGCTCGTCGTCATGGTTTCCGGACTGTCCCGATCCGCGGGTTGCGCTGCCCGCCGCGCGCCCCAAGTGGCTCTGCGGACAGGGAGAAACATGCGATGCCGGCGCCGAGCCACGACCCACGCGACACCGCCGGCCGATTTGCGCCCTCGAGGCGCATCGTGTTTCTGATCTGCGTGGCAGCGCTGATCATCGCCATGGTTGGCTTGGTCGTCTTCTCCCTGACGCAGGTCGCCGGAACGGCCGGCCAGGGCGGGGCCCCCGGAAGCAGCGCCAACACGACGGCAGGGCCTGCCGCCACCTCGCAGTAGGACGGGCGCTCCGTTCAAGTCCTTGCCGAAAGCTCCCGGACGCTCCCTTGGCAGGGGAGCGCTTTCGAACGGGCACAGGCCGAGTTCGGTGAGGCTTCGACGACGTGCGGGCGTCCTGTCGTGGCTCGGGTTTCGAAGGCCGATCAGGGTTTCGTTCGGCTGACCAGCGTCGGGGCCGATCCGGCCGAGCCGATGCGCCAGAGCAGCGGGACCACGACCAGGGCCACGGCCGGGAAGACCACCCAGTTGACCATGCTCCAGCCCGAGCTGTGCAGAAGAGAGCCCGAGAAGAAGGATGCCGCGGCGACGAGGCCGAAAACGATGAAGTCGTTGGCGCCCTGAGCGACCCCGCGTTCGGCCGGCGAGTGGCAATCGGTGATCATCGCCGTGGCGCCGATGAAGCCGAAGTTCCAGCCGAGGCCGAGAAGGATGAGCGAGCCCCAGAAGGTGTGCAAGCCGAGGCCCGTTAGGGCGAGCACCGCCGAGCCGGCGATCAGAAGCAGCCCGGCGGCGGTGATCGTCTCCTTCCCGAAGCGGGCGATCAACTGACCGGTGAAGAAGCTGGGCCCGAACATGGCGAGCACGTGCCACTGGATGCCCAGGGCCGCGTGATCCACCGAGTGCCCATGGCCGACCATGGCGATGGGCGCCGCCGTCATGACAAAGGTCATCAGGCCGTAGGACACGACCCCGGCCCCGACCGCGAGGATGTAGCGCGGCATTCGGAGGAACGCGCCCAGGGAGCGCCCCTCCCCGCGCGGCCCCGATCGTTCCGCCGCGGGCTGGCGCAGCAGAAGCAGGACCGGAAGAGCGAGAAGGCCGAGCGCCGCCTGGCCGAGGAAGCTCCCGGCGAACGGGGCGCCTTCCACCGCGCCCTTCGTCCAGATGACGATCTGCGGCCCGATCACGGCGGCGAGAAGGCCGCCGACCATGACGAACGAGATCGCCTTGGCTCGCTGCGGTTCCTCGAGCCCGTCGGCCGCCGCGAAGCGGTAGCTTTGAACGAAAGCCGCATAGGCGCCGGACGCGAACGTGCCGAGGCAGAAGGCGGCGAAGGATTCCAGGATGATGCCGGCGGCCGCAAGGCAGCCTCCAGCCACGCCGAGCAGCGCGCCGAGGAGGTAGGCGTTTCGCCGGCCGCCCCGGCGAACGAGCGCGCCGGCCGGAAGCGTGCCGAGCGCCAGCCCGAGATTGAAGAGGCTGACGGGCAAGGTGATCAGGGCCGGGTCCTCGGACAAGCGTTGTCCGACGAGCCCGCCAAGCGAGAAGACGATCGGGGGACCCGCCGCGCCGAGAGCCTGCGCCAGGGTCAGGACGACGATATTGCGGTTCACGCTCCTGCGGGCCGTCATCGATAAACCATCTCCCTCACCGTCCAACGCCTCGGGCGGCGAACGGACATCACGTCATAGGTCAACGGGCCGGAGCTTCCCATGGGGTCGGCGTGCGGATGGGCGTCGATCCGCTGCGCCAAATCGGTAGACACGCCGACGTCCCCGCGACCGGTCCGAGCATCCCGCGCCGACCGTCCTGCCGAGATTGGAAGGGCGCGGACCCAGGCAGTTCCGGAGGACCGGCGCGGTTCGAGCCGGACCGGCTCCGCTTTCCGCGACCCATTGTTCTCGATTCCGAGGCTGGAGGCGGGCGTCGACACGTGGTTTAGCTTCTTCGCACCTGCGAAGAGCCGACGAGATGATCCGTCCATGACCGAAGCCGCCCTCGACCACGCGCCGGCCGACGGTCTCGACGCGCCGACCGAGGCTTCGCGCCCGGCCGCCCTGATCATCCTCGCCCTGGCTCTCGGCAGTTTCGGCATCGGCACGGGCGAGTTCGCGATCATGGGACTTCTGCCCGACATCGCCCTCGGCCTGCGGATCTCCCTGCCCGATGCGGGGCATCTGATCAGCGCCTACGCGCTCGGAGTCGTCGTCGGGGCGCCGCTCATCGCGCTTCTCGGCGCGAAGCTTCCCCGCCGCGCGCTCCTTCTTCTTCTGATGCTGGGTTTCGGCGCCGGCAACCTCGCGAGCGCCGTCGCGCCGGATCCCGTCACGCTCGGTTTTCTGCGCTTCGTCTCCGGCCTGCCGCACGGCGCGTATTTCGGCGTCGCCGCCCTCGTCGCCGCCTCGGTGGCCGCGCCCGGCCAGCGTGCCCAATCGATCGGCCGGGTCATGCTCGGCCTGACGGTCGCGACACTCGTCGGCACGCCGATGGCGACCTGGCTCGGCCAGCAGTTCGGCTGGCGCTCCCTGTTCGTCCTCGTCGGCGGCATCGGCCTCCTCGCGGTGCTCCTCCTCTGGCTGACGCTGCCGCGCGACCGAGTCCGGGAAGGCGCCAGCGCGCGCAAGGAGCTCGGCGCGCTGATGCGCCCGCAGATCTGGCTGACCTTCGCCTTCGCCGCGGTCGGCTTCGGCGGCATGTTCGCGGTGTTCAGCTACATCGCCGCCACGACGACGCAGGTCGCCGGCCTGCCCGAGACCTTCGTTCCCGTGATCCTCGCGATCTTCGGCACGGGCATGATCGCGGGCAACATCCTCGGCGCCTGGGCCGCCGACCGGGCGCTGATGAAGACGCTGGGCGGCATGATGAGCTTCAACATCGCCGTGCTCGCCGCCTTCGCGCTGACCGCGCAGCACCCGGCCCTCCTGTGCCTCGGCGTGTTCCTGATCGGCTTCGGCGTCGCCCTGGCGCCGGCCGTCCAGACCCGGCTGATGGACGTCGCCGGCGAGGCCCAGACCCTGGCGGCGGCCTCGATGCACTCGGCCTTCAACATCGCCAATGCCGCGGGCGCCTGGCTCGGCGGCCTCGCCATCTCGGCCGGCTACGGCTACGCCTCGACGGGATGGGTCGGAGCCGGTCTCGGCCTCCTCGGTCTCGCCATCTTCGCCGTGTCCCACGCCTCGCAGCGGCGCGCCGACGCGGCGCCGGCCGGGTAAACGGCGCGCTCCTGCGGCCGTCCCAAGGGCTCGGCCCAGCGGCCCGATCGCGTCAGGCGCCGGACCAGCGCTTCAGGACGACGGAGGCATTGACGCCGCCGAAGCCGAAGGCGTTGGACAGGGCCACGTCGGCGCCGGAGCGGCGCGCCGTCGGGCCGATCAGGTCGAGCCCTTCGGCCACCTCGTCGGGGTCCTCGAGGTTCAGGTTCGGGGGAAGCGTCCCGTCCCGCAGCGCCAGAAGCGTCACGATCACCTCGAACACGCCGGCCGCGCCGAGAAGATGGCCGCTCGACGACTTGGTCGAGGAGATGGCCGGGCCGGGTGCGCCGGCGAAGACGGCCTTGATGGCGGCGAGCTCGCTGGCATCCCCGATCGGCGTCGAGGTCGCGTGGGCGTTGATGTAGTCGACCGCATCCGGCGGCAGGCGCGCCATGGACAGGGCGAGGCGCATCGCTCGCTGGGCGCCGTTCCCGTCCGCCCGCGCGGCGGTAGGATGGTGCGCATCGGCCGTGGTGCCGTAGCCGCAGATCTCGCCCAGCGGCGTCGCGCCCCGATCGAGCGCGTGCCGCAGGCTCTCGAGCACCAGCATGCCCGCCCCCTCGCTCATGACGAAGCCATCCCGGCTCCGGTCGAACGGGCGCGAGGCCGATCGGGGACTGTCGTTGAAGCCGGTCGAGAGGGCCCGGGCGGCGCCGAAGCTCGCCAGCGTCACGCGGCTGATGCAGGCCTCCGCCCCGCCGCACAGAACGACGTCGGCTTCGCCGCTGCGGATCAGCCGCATCCCGTCCCCGATGGCCTGGACGCTGGCCGCGCAGGCCGTGACCGGCGCGCCCAGCGGCCCCTTGAAGCCGTGGCGGATCGAGATCTGGCCGGCGGCGAGATTGACGAGGAAGGAGGACACGGTGAAGGGCGACAAGCGCCCGGGCCCGCGCGTCTGGACCGTGGTCACGGCGTCCAGCATGGAATGGAAGCCGCCGATGCCGGAGGCGACGATCGTCGCGGTGCGCTCCCGCCCGCCGTCGTCCGGCGTCCAGCCGGCCTGCGCGATGGCCTGGCCGGCGGCGTCGAGCGCGAAGTGGATGAAGCGATCCATCTTCTTGCGGTCCTTGAACGGCACGAGGCCGTCGAGGTCGAAGCCGTGCGCGTCCTCGTCCCGGCCGGGAACGACGCCCGCGATCCGGGACCCGATGCCGACGACGGCGTCATCGTCGAGGCGGCGGATGCCCGACCCGCCGGCGACGAGACGGCTCCAAACGGGCTCGACGCCGACGCCCAGGGGCGAGACGACCCCCATGCCGGTCACGACGATACGCTCTGGGTCTTGCGCGGCCATTCAGTACACCAGCGTGCGGATCGTCGGCGGTTTCCGCCTGCCAAGCCTGTGGGTCAAAATCGGTCAGAACGCCACGAGCTTGCGCGCCGCGGGATCCCACAGGGCCAACCCGATGCATCGGAAGCTGTCGCGAAGGGAGAGCCGGGACAGGTTGCCCAGCATCGGCTCGCCGTCGAGACAGGCCTGCAGGCGATAGTTCGGGATCCGGCAGTTCAGGTGGTGGATGTGATGGAGCCCGATATTGCCGGTGAACCACTGCAGGACCTTCGGCATGACGTAGTAGGAGCTGCCGATGAGCGCGGCGCGCTGCATGCTCCAGTCCTCCGACTCCTCCCAGTGCGTGTCTTCGAACTGATGCTGCACGAAGAAGAGCCAGCCTCCGACCCAGGATGCGACAAAGGCGGTCGGCAGGATCGCGAGGGCGACGACCGAGGCGCCGAAGGCGGCGATCAGCCCGCCATAGACGAGAAGAAGGGCAAGGTTCAGCCCCATGATGCTCCGCCAGGCGTCCCTGAACGGGAGCGACTGCCCGAAGGGCGAGCGCTGGAACAGGATGAAGTACACCGGCGGCCCGACCACGTGGAGCAGCAGCGGATTGCGGTAGAGGCGATAGCGGCGCCGAGCGGCCGGCGTCATCCGGCGGTACTCGTCGATGGTCACCGTGTCGACGTCGCCGATCCCGCGCCGCCCGAGGTCGCCGGCGGTCGTGTGGTGAACCGCGTGCGATCGGCTCCAGTAGCCGAAGGGCGTGAGTGTGAAGAGGCTGAGGAAGCGTCCGACGGACCGGTTGAGGCGCCGGGACGTGAAGAAGGAATTGTGGCCGCAGTCGTGCTGCACCCCGAACAAGCGGACGAGAAGCCCGCCCGCGGGAAGAAACAGCGCCAGGAGGGCGTAGTTGCCGGTCGCCGCCCCGAAGAGCATGAGCCCCGCCGCGGCGAGGAAGAGGGCCAGGGTCGTGCCGAACTGGAACCAGGCGGCCCGGTCGTCCGGATCGCGAAAGCGCAGGCAATGGCGTGACAAGCGGCGGATCGTGACCTCGTCGAGATCCACGGCGGGACGTTCGAAGCTGCGGCTCGCCGCGGCCTTATGTACTGACAAATGAGCTATCCGGATTTGGAGCCGCAGGGATGCGCACTCCTGGAGCCGCCATCACTGGCATGCAAATCGAATGTGCTCAATCGATGACGGCCGGATTGCTGCGGGCGTCGGCTCGCTCGGGCATCCATTCGGTCATTCTCCCGTCCGGCCGAGACGGGGTGCGCCGCGCCGGGGAACACGGCGGAGCCTGCGTGGACGCCAGCCGATCATCCGGCCGCAGGGTCGCTGTTCCACGCGGCGAAGGTGAGGCCGCCGAATCGGCGGTGGTCCGCCCCGACGGCGAAGGCCTGCTCGATCAGGCGGTGGACGTCGCCGATCGCGATCTCGCCGGCGTAGGAACCGCCGCCCTCCGGCCGTGGAATGTCGACCAGGACGATCCTCAGATGCCGTGCATCGTCCACGTCGTCGGGGATGCCCGACAAGAAGCAGAACTGGATCGTCCGGTCCTCGTCGTCGATCAGGCCGAGGTAGTTGCCCTGCACCCCGGACAGATCGGACCAGATCCGCTGCGCCTCGCCGAGGTCGACCGGCCGGGCAGCCGTGGAATCCAGCCCGCGGCCGCAATCGTCCCAGAACGCTCTCATCCGCCGAACCGTCTCGCGGCTGATCGCGGCGTCATCCGTCCTCCCGCACCGGCGTCTCCGGCCTCACGAGAATCTCTCCATAGTCCTCCTCGTCGCCGTGGGAGAGGTTGAAGAGCAGGCCCTCGGCGGTCTCCTCGTAGTCGCAGTAGTCGCCGCCGGCCCCATATCCGCCGCCGCCCGGCAGGATTTCGAGCAGGGATTCGCTTCGGTAGTGATGGAGCTGGCTGACCGTATGGCTGCTGATCTCGACGTCGAGGCAGAGCCCGCCAGCGTGCTCGAACGGGCGGACCATCATCGTGACCTCTCCGTCCAGCGTGCCGTCGGCCGATCGGCCGGCCTCGCTCAGGGCGACGGCGCTTCGGTAGGGCGTGGTGAAGGTCTGCTTGACGGTTGTTCGCCGGTTCTTCACGCCGACCCAGCTCGCGGCCGTCACGAGTGCCTTGCCGGCATAGATCGAGGCGCGGATCCGATACGCGTCCTCCGCGTCTTGGGCGGGGCTCGGGGACGCGAAGGCCAGGACCAGGGCGAGGACGGAAAGCGCGCGGCCGGGAATACTCATGGTTCTCGTCCTCGTCGCGAAACGGCGCCGAGATCGGTTCGGCCCGGTTCGAAGCATGTCGCGATCGCCGCGCGAAGCGCTCGCGTCGTCGCCACATTGATATGTCGATAAGGCACCTGGGCAAGAGCGGAGCGGCGGACGAGCGGTGATGAACGAGGATGTTGCCGATCGGGCACGGGGGGCCCTGCTGGGGCTGGCAGTCGGCGACGCGCTCGGCACGACGCTGGAGTTCTCGGCGAGGGACAGCCTGTCCCGCCAGACGGACATCACCGGCGGCGGCCCCTTCCACCTCCGGCCCGGCCAGTGGACCGACGACACCGCCATGGCGCTGGCGCTCGCCGATAGCCTTCTGGCCTGTAGCGGCCTCGACCCGCGCGACCTCATGACCCGCTTCGTGTCCTGGTGGCGGGAGGGACGCTATTCCTGCACCGGCACCTGCTTCGACATCGGCGCGGCGACGGCAGGAGCGCTCGCGCGCTTCGAGGCGACGGGCGAGCCCTTCGCCGGCTCGACGGACCCGCAGGAAGCCGGCAACGGCAGCCTGATGCGGCTCGCCCCGATCGTGCTCGTCGCGCTCGACGACCCGGACCGTCTCGATCGCCTCGCGGCCGAGCAGAGCCGCACGACGCACGGCGCGCCCCAGGCGGTGGAGGCCTGCGTGCTCTTCGCCCGGATCCTGCGAAGCGCCATCCTCGGCGAGCCCGATCCGCTGCGTGCCCGCGCCTGGGCGGGCGATCCCGCCATCGCCGCGATCGCCGCGGGTGGATGGAGACCCAAGGAGCGCGAGGCGATCCGCTCCTCCGGCTACGTCGTCCACACGCTGGAGGCCGCCCTATGGGCAACGGCGCGCACGCGAAGCTTCGCGGAGGCGGTGATCCTCGCCGTCAACCTCGGCGAGGACGCCGACACGGTCGGCGCCGTCACCGGCCAGATCGCCGGCGCCGTCTACGGCGCCTCGGCGATCCCGGAGCGCTGGCTGCAGATCCTCGCATGGCGCGACGAGATCGAGGCTGCGGCCGGGGCCCTGCTCGGTCCGCGCCCGCCCTCGTGACGACCGCGTCGCCTGCTCGGCCGGCGTCGAAGCCGGCTTCGTTCGTGCGCGAATCCAGGCGCGAGCGCCTTTTGTCCGGCAGCGTCGTCAGGACGGTGAAGGGGACAAAACCGGCCACGGCGCGCCTCGGCATCAGGGCGACGACGGCAAACACGTCTCCGCTGGCCTGCGAGCGCCATCCATAGGACCAGCTCTCCTGGCGAAAATCCGAACGCAGCGGGATCGGCGTCCAGCCGTCGGGCTCGAGCACGCTCGCATAATGGCGTCGCACGGCGTCGGGGCTGGTCGTCGCGTCCAGCATGCGCCACAGCGGCCGGATCTTGCGCCCGCCCTGTTGCGCCTTCAGCTGATCGAGGACATCGATCCAGGCCCGCGTGTTGACGATGGAGATCGTGTCGCCGAAGGGCTCCCTTTCGTAGTCCGCCACGCCGGGAGCATCGCTCGGCATCTCCGGCGGCTTGGAGGACGTGCAGGCGGAAAGAGCGATGCCGACCAGAAGAGCCGCGACCGACGCCCATCCGATCCGCCGCCCGCCTGAGGTTCGCGAACGCCGCATCACGCCGATGTCGATCGCGAAAGCCTGGAGCCGGAGCGACCGCGTGACGCGAGCCGCCCCCGCTCCGATACTCCATGGATGCCCGCCGCCACGGAAGGCCAGATCCCGATGCCGGCTACGAGCCCGTGCGCGGAGCCGGAGCGGCGACCCGGCTCTCGTCGGCTTCGTCGTATTCCGGCGAAGCG
Source organism: Antarcticirhabdus aurantiaca (assembly GCF_009765365.1). GTDB lineage: Bacteria > Pseudomonadota > Alphaproteobacteria > Rhizobiales > Rhizobiaceae > Antarcticirhabdus > Antarcticirhabdus aurantiaca. The sequence continues at coordinate 52,690 of NZ_VTOM01000005.1, read as the reverse complement.
CCGCCGTTCGGAAGCTTGCTCTGCTCGCGATTGACCTTCTCGGTCTCGGTTTCGCCGGACGGATCGTGCTCGGTCGCAACCTTTGATCCGTCGTCGCGATACTCGGTACCGTCCTTCGTGGTCTTGCTGATCTCGGACATTCCGTCTTTCTCCGTGTCGATGCGAGAGGAAGGCCGCTCGGCCGCACTGGTTCCGCACGGCCAGATCCGGGCCCGTCCGTCCGCCTCCACCATCGGAGCGACGCTTCCGATCCGCGACCACCGGCCCGGCGCCGCGGCCTGATCGTCGGCGCGCTCGCATCGGCCGACGACAGCCTTGAGGTGCACGCCGTCCTCTCCAGATGAGCCTGCCTGATGCCGCCCGCGCTCCGCCGCGGAGCACGGGACGAAAAGCATGGGGACGATGGGATGGGCATTCTGAGTCGGCTCTTCGGCAAGCAGGCGCCGGCGACCTCCGTGGAGGACGCCGCGAACGACCCCATCCTCGTCAACGCCTACGCGACGGTGCGCGAGCTGCCGTCCCTCGACTTCCCGCACGCCTTCAACGGCGGCCGCGACCTGTCCGACCCCGAGCTGCTCGCGCACCTTCAGGGCTTCACCGGCTACGTCATGGGGCGGGGCGACGGGCAAACTTGCGAGAACAGCCGTGAACGCGGACCATACCCGCCGTGCCGAGAGGTGCCATGAACGTCCGACACGTCGTTCTGTCCGGTTGCTCGGGCGGCGGAAAGTCGACCCTGCTCGCCGAGCTGGACCGCAGGGGGTTCGCCACCGTTTGCGAACCCGGTCGCCGGATCGTGGAAGAGGAACTGCGCGGCGACGGTGCCGCGCTCCCCTGGATCGACCTTACCGCCTTCGCCGCCCGAGCGATCGAGGTCGCGGCCGACGACCGGCGGCGCATGGCCGACCAGGCCGGCTGGGTCTTCTTCGATCGCGGCCTGGTGGACGCCGCGGTGGCGCTCCAGCACGCGACGGGGCAACCGGCCCGGGAGGTGCTGGCGCCTTGGGAGCCCTACCATCGGAGCGCCTTCCTGACGCCCCCTTGGCCCGACATCTACGTGACCGACGATGAGCGGCGGCACGACATGGCCGAGGCGGCAGCCGAGTACGAGCGTCTCCTGATCGCCTATCGCGCGCTCGGCTACGACGCGATCATCCTGCCGAAGGTCGGGGTCGCCGACCGAGCGGACTTCATCCTCCGCCAGCTCGGCTGACGCCCCGGTCCGAGCACCCGCCGCGCCATGAAGGCCGCCCGGAAGCGCCGGCCGGTCCGCGTCTGCGCCGAGATGCCCGGGCACGACGTCGCGGGACAATCTCCGCTCTTCGGCCGGTGCCGCGCCGCCCTATCTCCGGTCGTGCCCGCGCCTCCCTCGAGGCGGGATCGAATCTCGAAGGTGATCGGCCATGACAGTTCCCCGCTTCCTTGCCGGCACGGGCGAGATGGCCGAGCGCCTGCGCGGCTTCGACTGGTCGGAGGCGGCGATCGGGCCGCCGGCCGCCTGGCCCCGCTCCCTCCAGACCCTGGTCGAGCTGATGCTCGCCTCGCGCCAGCCGATGTTCATGGCCTGGGGCGGCGACGGCACGATGCTCTACAACGACGCCTATATCCAGCTCCTCCAGAGCAAGCACCCCGCCGCCTTCGGCCGGCCGTTCCGCGCCGTGTGGAGCGAGATCTGGGACGAGATCGAGCCGCTCGTCGAGCGCGTGCATGCCGGCGGGTCCGTCCACTTCGACGACATCACCCTCTTCGTCGAGCGCAACGGCCAGCGGACGGAGGCGCATTTCGCCTTTTCCTACACCCCCGTGCGGGACGACGACGGCGCGGTCGCCGGGCTCTTCGCCGCCTGCAACGAGACCACCGCCCAGATCATGGCCGAGCGCGCAGCCAGCGCCGCGCTGCAGGCGGCGGAGGAGGCGAACATCGCCAAGAGCCAGTTCCTGGCCAATATGAGCCACGAGCTGAGGACACCCTTGTCGGCGATCATCGGCTATGCCGAGATGCTGATCGAGGAGGCCGAGGAGGGCGCCGCGGCGAGCGACCTCGGCGCCGACATCCGCAAGATCGAGAGCAATGCGCGCCATCTCCTCGGGCTCATCAACGACGTCCTCGACCTGTCCAAGGTCGAGAGCGGCAAGATGGACGTCTATGCCGAGACCTTCGACGTCGCCGAGGTGGTCGCCGACGTCGCGGCGACGGCCCGGCGCCTCGCCGAGAAGAAGAACAACCGGCTGACGGCCGACGTCGCCGGCGACGCGGGCGCGATGCACACCGACGTCACGCGGCTGCGCCAGATCCTCCTCAACCTCCTCAGCAACGCGGCGAAGTTCACGCAGGACGGCACCATCACGCTCGCCGTGCGCCGCGAGGGCGAGAGCCTCGTCTTCGTCGTCACCGACACCGGCATCGGCATGACGCCCGAGCAGCTGGAGCGCCTGTTCCAGCGCTTCAGCCAGGCCGACGCCTCGACGACGCGCAAGTTCGGCGGCACCGGGCTCGGCCTCTCGCTCGCCAAGGTCTTCAGCGCCATGCTCGGCGGAACGATCGCGGTGGAAAGCCGGCCGGGGGTCGGCAGCACCTTCACCCTCACCCTTCCCGCCGCCCTGCCCGACCCGACCGTCGACGCCGCCGCCGAGCCGGTCGAGGCGCAGACGCCGATGGTGGCCGACGGCGAGCCCGGCGCGAGCGTCCTCGTGATCGACGACGACACCGCGCAGCGCGAGCTGATGACGCGCTTCCTGGCGCGCGAGGGCTTCTCGGCCCTCACCGCGGCCGACGGCCCGACGGGCCTCGCCATCGCCAAGGAGATGCGTCCGCGCGCGATCCTCCTCGACGTCGTGATGCCGGGCATGGACGGCTGGACGGTGCTCGGACGCCTCAAGGCCGATCCGGAGCTCGCGAACATCCCGGTGGTCATGGTGACCTTCGTCAGCGAGCGGGGGCTCGCCTCCTCGCTCGGGGCGGCGGGCTACGTCACCAAGCCGGTGAAATGGGAAGCGTTCCGCGAGGTCATGGACCGCTTCCGCGAGGAAAGCGGCGACGTCCTCGTGGTGGACGACGACGTCGACGCCCGCGCCCGCATCCGCCAGGCGCTCGAGCGCGACGGCTGGACCGTGGCGGAGGCCGGCAACGGCCGCGAGGCGCTGGAGCGCGTCGACGCCTCGACGCCGCGCGTCATCCTCCTCGACCTCACCATGCCGGTCATGGACGGCTTCGCCTTTCTCAACGCGCTGCGCGCCCGGCCGAACGGCGCCGAGATCCCCGTGATCGTCCTTTCGGCCCGGGATCTGTCGGCCGAGGAGCGCCGCAGCCTGCGTTCCGCGGCCCAGGTCATGACGAAGGGCGAGGTCAGCCTCAAGGACGTCGCCGCGGGCGTGCGGGCGCTGACCTGAGAACGCCGTCCGGGTGCGAAACGGGACTGGGCATCGCTCGCGGCCCGTCCCGGCTCAGCCGGCGAGAAGCTTCCGGATCTCGGCGTCCAGCTGGTCCTGCGTGTAGGGCTTGGCGAGGCGGGGCAGGCCGAGCCGCCCGCCGGAGGGAAGCTCGGCATAGCCGGTGGCGATGAGGATCGGCATGCCGGGATACAGGGCGAGCGCCGCCTCGGCCAATTCCGCACCGTTCATGCGGGGCATGGCGAAGTCGGTGATCATCAGGTCGAAGGGGCCGTCGCTGCGCAGGATCTCGAGAGCCTGCGGGCCGGAATTGGCCTCGACGACCTCGTGGCCGAGATCCTCCAGCATGTCGAGCGTGCTCATCGCGATCAGCATGTCGTCGTCGACCGCCAGGATGCGCGCCCGGATCGGCGCCTGCGGCCCCTCCGCTTTCGGCGCGCAAGCCGCGGTCTCGCTGGCCGCGACGCCGTTGCCGGCCGAGGGAAGCCAGAGCTCGGCGCGCGTGCCCCGGCCCGGCTCGCTCGTCAGCCGCAGCGCCCCCTGGAGCTGCACGGCGAGGCCGTGGACCATGGACAGGCCGAGCCCGGTGCCCTTGCCGACGCCCTTGGTGGAGAAAAAGGGCTCCGTCGCCTTCTTCAGCGTGTCCGCATCCATGCCCTGGCCCGTGTCGGACACGGTGAGCCGCACGTAGTCGCCGGGCACCAGATCGCCGTCGGCGGGAGCGGGCTCGACCTCGATCACCAGCTCGCCGCCGTTCGGCATGGCGTCGCGGGCGTTGACGGCGAGGTTGAGGACCGCGAGCTCCAGCTGGTTCGCGTCCACCATCGCGATCGGCGCCGCGGGGGGCAGGTCGAGCCGCAGCTCGATGCTCCCGCCGAGCGATTGTTCGAGAAGCTCCCGCATGCCGCCGAGAAGCTCGGACAGGTTCCGCGGCTCGACTACGAGCTCCTGGCGCCGCGCGAAGGCGAGGAGGCGCTGGGTCAGCGCCGCGCCGCGCTGCGCACCCTTCAGGGCGCCGTCGATGAGGCGCGCCGCGCGCGGGTCGTCGCCCAGATGCTTGCGCAGGAGGTCGAGGTTGCCGAGGACGGCCATCAGGAGGTTGTTGAAGTCGTGCGCGACCCCGCCCGTCAGCTGCCCGATCGCCTCCATCTTCTGGCTCTGGCGAAGCGCCACCTGCGCCTCGACGAGCTGCGCCTCGCGGCGCAGCCGGTCGGTCACGTCGGTGACGAACTGATAGGTGCCGATCAGCCTGCCGGCATCGTCGTGGAGCGGGCGGAAGGTGAGCTCGTAGAAGGGCCGGGCCCGGTTCGGATCGCCGAAATCCTCGATAAAGGTCACCTGTTCGCCGGCAAGACCCCGTGCCCAGCCGGCCCGGACCTCCGCCTGCCGCTCCGGCTGGTCGGCGAGAAGCTCCAGCATGTTGTCGCCCGCCTTGGGGCGAACGCCGAAGATGCGCTCGAACTCGTCCGTGTTGGCGAGGTTGAGGGCGAGGATGTTGTAGTCGAGATCGATCGCCATCACCATGACGTCGGTGTTCTCGACCAGGGTCGCGAGCATGTTGCGCTCGGCCGTGCGCTCGGCCACGCGCTGTTCGAGGGTCGCGTTGAGCTCGCGCAGGCTGTCCTCGGCCACCTTGCGGTCGTGAATGTCGACCGAGGCCCCGAACCAGCGCAGGATCTCGCCCGTCCGCCGGTCGCGATAAGGCTCCGCGCGATCGAGAAACCAGCGGTATTCGCCCGTGGCCGAGCGGATGCGATGCTCGAAGACGTGCGGTCCGGCCCCGTCGCGCGCGGCCTGAAAGGACGCGACGACATGCGGCGCGTCGTCGGGATGGATGAAGGCGGCGGCGATCTCGCCGGGGGACATCGGACGGAAGGTCGCACCGGTGTAGTGGGAGAACTGCCGGCTGAGAAACTCCATGTGTCCGCTCGGGTCGGCGATCCAGATGATCTGCGGGACGGTGTCGACCATCAGGCGGAACTCGGCCTCGCTCTCGATGAGCGCGGCTTCGGCCGCCTCGCGCCGCCGCTCGGCCGCGATCCGGTCGGTCGTTTCCGCCAGGACGCACAGCACGCCCGCGGGCTGGCCGCTCTCGTCGAGGACCGGCGAATAGTCGAGGTTCATCCAGACCTGTTCCGGCCTGCCGTGGCGATAAAGCGTCAGCTCCTGGTCCTGGTAATGCAGGGTGCCCCCGGCGAGCCCGACCCGCATGACGTTGTCGTTGAAGTCGGCGACCTCCGGCCAGCCCTCCCGGACCTTGGAGCCCAGAAGCTCGGGATGGCGCCCGCCGGCGAAGCGGGAATAGGGGTCGTTGTAGAGCATGACGCCGTCCTCGCCCCACAGCATCACCATCGGCACGGGCGAGCGAAGCAGGAGCGAGACGGCCGTGCGCAGGCTCGTCGGCCACGCATCGAGAGCGCCGAGGCTGGTGAGACCCCAGTCGCGGGACGCGATCAGCGCCCCGCACGCGCCGCCGCCCGCAAGGCTGTTTCGGAAGGCTTCGGCTTGGCTCAGGGGCACGGTCGATCCTCTCGCTCGGCGAGAGTCGCCCGCGTGTCGTCCCCGCTGGTTTAGGTTGATTGCGCCGCCGCGTCACGATGGCAAGCGCTCGGGAGGCGGCGGCAATCGTCGCGGCCCGATGAACGCGCCCGCCGCTCGTCCGGCTTTCGACGACGAGGCGGCATCCTTACTGGCTTGCTCGCCGATCAGGCGGAGCGGGCCAGGGTGGGCTGCTGCGAAACCTCGCCGAGGCCGAAATGCGAGCGAAGGGTCGTGCCCTCGTAGTCGTGGCGGAACAGGCCGCGTCGGCGCAGGATCGGCACGACCTCCTCGGCGAAGAGCCGGAACTGGCCGTGCATGACCGGCGGCATGACGTTGAAGCCGTCGGCCGCGCCGTTCCGGAACCAGTCCTCGACGACGTCGGCGACCGCTTCCGGCGTGCCGGCGATCGTGAAATGCCCCCTCGCCCCGGCGAGCTTGCGCAGGAGCTGGCGCAGCGACAACCCGTCGCGGAGCGCGACCTCGGCATAGCCCATCGCGCGGCTCTTGGACGCTTCCACCTTTTCCGGGTCGGGAAAGTCGCCCGCCGTCAGCGGGCGGTCGAGCGGCACGCCGGAAAAGTCGTGGCCGCCGAAGCGCGCGGACAGGCGCGACAGGCCGATCTCGGTGCTGGTCAGGGCGTCGAGCTCCTCCCAGACGCGCTCGGCCTCGGCCGTCGTCGAGCCGATCGCGGCGCTGATGCCGGGCAACACGACGATGTCTTCCCGCCGGCGCCCGAAGGCCGCCGCCCGCCCCTTCACGTCGCCGTAGAACGAGCGCGCCGACTCCTTCGTCATGTGCGCCGTGAAGATCGCCTCCGCCCAGCGCGCGGCGAAGGCGCGGCCCGTATCGGACTGTCCCGCCTGCACGTAGACGGGGCGCCCCTGCGGGCTCCCCGAAACGTTCAGGGGTCCGCGGGTGCGGATGCGCTCGCCCGCGTAGTTCGCCGGCACGACGCGCGCGGGATCAAGGTAGCGCCCGCTCTCCGGGTCGTCGATCACGGCATCGGCCGGGAAGCTGCGCCAGAGCGCGTCCACCGCCTCGACGAACTCCTCGGCGATCGCGTAGCGGTCGGCATGGGCGACGTCCTCCGCCAGCCCATAGTTCGCGCCGGCCTGGGGCAGCCAGGAGGTGACGATGTTCCATCCCGCGCGCCCGCCCGACAGGTGGTCGAGCGAGGCGAACTGGCGGGCCAGCGTGTAGGGAAGCGAGTAGGTCGTCGAGGCCGTGCCGATGAGGCCGATCCGACGGGTGCGGGCGGCGAGCGCCGACAGGAGCGTCAGCGGCTCCAGGGCAACGTTCGCGACGAGCCCGCCATTGTTCGGGGCGACCAGCGCGTCGGCGAGGAACACGGCGTCGAACTTCGCGGCTTCCGCGATCTCAGCGGCCTCGACGTAGAGTTCGAGGTCGGTCAGCCGGCGCCGCGCGGCTTCCGGGTGGCGCCAGGCGGCCTCGTGGTGGCCGCGGGGCATGAGGAAGAGATTGAGGTGGAGGTTGCGGGCCATGATGGGTCTGTCCTTCAAACCGTGCCGGCGACGACGCCGAGGCTGGCGAGCAGGCGGCCCCGGAGGGCGATGAAGTCGGGATGGTGGGCCTGTCGCGGATGGGCGATGCGCACCGCGTGGTCCTCGGCGATCCGCCCGTCCTTCAGGACGAGGATGCGGTCGGCGAGGAGGAGCGCCTCGTCGACGTCGTGGGTGACGAGAACGACCGTCGGCCGCCGTCGCCGCACGAGGTCGTGGAGCAGCGCCTGCATCTTGAGGCGCGTCAGGGCGTCGAGCGCGCCGAAGGGCTCGTCGGCCAGCAGAAGCGCCGGCTCGCGCAGGAGCGAGCGGGCGAGCGCGGCCCGCTGCTTCTGCCCGCCCGACAGGGTGTCCGGCCAGACCTCGGCCTTGTCGCCGAGGCCGACCGCCTCCAGGAGCGCCAGAGCGGCAGCCCGCCCGTCCGGCCGCCGGAGGCCGAGGACGAGGTTGTCGAGGACGCTGAGCCAGGGCAGCAGGCGCGCGTCCTGGAAGAGGACGGACACGCTCTCCGGCGTCTCATAGGTGCCGGAGGACTCGGCCTCGTCGTCGAGGTCGGCGAGCGCGCGCAGGAGCGTCGTCTTGCCGGAGCCGGATTCGCCGAGAAGGGCGACGAACTGCCCGCTCGGGATCTGGAGCGAGACGCGGTCGAGGACGGCCTTGCCGGCAAAGCCGCGCGACAGATCGGTCAAAACGACGGCGGGCGGGGGCGGCGCGTGGTAGGTCATGCGCCGAGCCCCCGGCGATAGGACAGGACGCGCCGCTCGACGGCGCGCACGGCCGCGTCCGAGGCGAGGCCTAGCACGGCGTAGATCAGGATGCCGACGACGATGATGTCGGTCTGGCCCCAGTCGCGGGCGCGGTTCATCAGGTAGCCGATGCCGGTCTGCGTGTTGACGAGCTCGAGCACGACGAGCGCCGTCCAGCAGAGGGCGACCGCGAGGCGCAGGGCGACGAAGAAGCCCGGCAGGGCGCCGGGCAGCGCCACCTTGGCGATGAACTCGCCGCGCGTCAGCCCGAGGGTGCGCGCGAGCTCCACGTGGCGGATGTCGATGCCGCGCAGCGCCGCGTGCGTGTTGACGTAGATCGGCACGAGAACGGCGGTGAAGATGAGAAAGACCTTCATCGCCTCGCCGATGCCGAGCCAGATGATGGCGAGCGGGATCAGGGCGAGCGTCGGGACCGCCCGCTTGATCTGGACGAGGCCGTCGATCAGCGCCTCGCCGCTGCGCGTGAGGCCGGAGGCGAGAGCGAGGAGGACGCCCACCACGACCCCGAGGACGAGGCCCGAATAGGCGCGGCCGGCGGAGGCGAGGAGATGCGGCAGGAGGCTGCCGTCGGCGATCATCTCCGCACCCGTCGCGAGCGCCGTGGAGGGCGCCGCCAGCGTATAGGGCGACAGGATGCCGAGGCGGGAGGCTCCTTCCCAGGCGACGAGGAGGAGCACGGGGCCGAGAAGGCGCAGGCCCGGCGGGAGCCTAGCCGGGGTCAGCCGGCGGGCGGCCTTGCGCGAGCGCGCCGAGGCCGGCCGGAGCGCCTCGGCCGCGGCGCGGCGATCGAGGGTTCGAACCGCGAGATCGGTCATGGGACCTCCTGCTGCGGGAAAGGGCGCAGGGCCGCGCGCGATCAGCGCTCGGCCGCGATGACGGGATCGAAGGTGTCGACGAAGGAACCGGCTGCGTCGAAGCGCTCCGGCAGCGAGCCGGCCTGGTAGAGGATGTCGATCAGCCGCTGGTGGTGGGGCACGGCCTCGGCCGAGGTCTGGAAGACGAGCGGCGCCTGCGCAGCCAGGATGGCGGCGGTGTCCTCCGGCGCGATGCGCTGGAAGCCGGTGTAGTAGTGCTCGCCCCAGGCTTCGCGATTGGCGTTGTACCACGCCCCGGCATGGACGAAGGCGGCGAGGAAGGCCTTGATCGCCTCCACCTTGGCCGGATCGGCGAGCACGGCGGGGCGGGCATAGATGTAGCTGGTGCTCGGCAGGAGACGGCGCTCCTCGGGGTCGAGCACCGGGCTCGCGCCGACCTGGCGCACGAGGCGCGTGACGTGCGGCTCCTGGAGGACCGCGACGTCGACGGCGCCGGTGCGGATCGCGTCGGGCAGGTCGGCGACGCGAAGGTTCACCCTCTCGACGTCGTCGAGGATGAGGCCGGCGCGGTTCAGCGCCTCGATCAGGAAGACCTGCCGGCCGGAGCCCTCGACATAGCTGACGCGCTTGTTCCTGAGGTCGGCGAGACGCTCGATCTTCAAGCCGGGGCGGCTGGTCAGGCGGTATTCGGCGCGCTCGCGCGTGAAGGTCGCGACGATGGGGAGCAGCGTGCCCGAGGCGCGCGCCTGGATCGGCGGGGTGTCGCCGACATAGGCGATGTCCAGCGCGCCCGCGCGCATGGCCTCCAGGATGGCGGGACCGCCCGCGAAGTTCGGGAACTCGACCTCGAGGCCGGCGCGCTCGCCTTCTCCGCTCGCCTCGAAGAGGTTGCGCAGGAGCTCGCTCTGATCGGCGACGATGAGCGGCGAGGCCGCGAAGGCGCGCCGGGCGGCGATGCCGGGCGCGGTCGCGGCGAGTCCGAGCGCCATGGCCGAGACCAGGACGGCGCGCCTGTCGATGTTTCTGGCCATGGTGGCGGACGCCCCTTCAGCGATCGATTGTCATTCTCTCTATAGAAATTATGGATCGAGCGTGCCGGGAAGGAATGCCGTTTCAAAATACGAAGGCTGACTGGTCAATTTTTCGCCGCCTGCGCCGATCGGGGCTGAACGACACGCCTGGACCGCCGCAGGCCGTCCAGCAGCCGGCGAGCCCTGCCGTGCGAGGCAGAAGCTCAGGCGCCGAAGATCACGCGGCGGAAGCGGGCGAGAGCGACGACGAAGTAGATGCCGCCGAGGCCCATCAGGGCGAGCAGTTGCGGCCACACGATGGGAAGGCCCGCGCCGCGGTACAGCACGGCCTGGGCGAAGGCGACGAAGTGCGGCGTCGGGCTGACCGTCTGCACGACATATTGCAGCCAGACGGGCATGCTCTCCATCGGCGTGCTGCTGCCCGAGAGCAGCTGCATGAGCACCAGAACCGGGATCACCAGAAGGCCGAACTGGCCCATGGAGGTCGCGATGGTGCCGAGAAGGATGCCGAGCGCGGCGACCGCGAGGGCGTAGAGGCCCGCACCGGCCAGGAACAGGGTGATGGAGCCGGCGATCGGAACCCCGAGCCAGCCTTCCACGACGAAGACCAGCGAGAGCCCGGCCGCGACGAGGATCACGAGGCCGCTGGCGATCACCTTGGCGAGCATGATCTCCACCGGCACCAGCGGCATCACGAGGAGGTGCTCCACCGTGCCCTGCTCGCGCTCGCGGATCAGCGCGGCGCCGGACAGGATCACCGTGAGAAGCGTGATGTTGTTGATCACCTGCATCACGGAGGTGAACCAGCTCGTCTGGAGGTTCGGGTTGAACTTGGCGCGCATCACCAGCCGCACCGGCTCGGAGACCGCGAGGTCCCGGCGCGCGGCGAAGTCGGCGACCTCCCGGGCGATGATGGTCTGGATGTAGACCGACCCGTTGCCGGCCTGGGTCATGGCCGTGGCGTCGACATCGAGCGCGATGGCCGCCGGACGCCCGGACAGGACGTCCTCCTGCAGGCGCGGCGGCATGTCGACCACGAAGACGAGCCGCCCCTCGTCCATCGCCGGGTCGACCTCGGCCGGCGTGACGGGCACGACCTCCTTGAACAGCGGCGGGTTGAAGGCGCTCACGATCTGCCGCGAGAGTTCGGACCGGTCCTCGTCGACGACGCCGATCGTCAGGTCCCGCGCTTCGGTCGAGACTCCGGAGGCGACGGTGTAGACGGCCAGCGAGAAGGCGTAGACGACGAGGAACAGCATGATCGGGTCGGCCCGGATGCTGCGCAGCTCCTTGGCGACGAGGCGCACGACGTTGGCCGCGTGGGTGAGCGGGCCGAGCCGCGCGCGAGGGGTCGGACGGGCGTTTGCGGCTTCGGCCACCTCACGCCTCCTGCTTACGCAGGAAGAGCTGCGACAGCACCAGGAACAGGAGCGCGAAGCCCGCCAGCACCAGGATGTTGGGCCAGAGCTCCGCGAAGGGCAGCCCCTTGGTGAAGGCGCCCACCGAGACCGGCTGGTACCAGGCCGGCGGCAGCGCGAGCCCCGTCAGGCGCGCGCCGCCCGACAGCGAGGAGACCGGCACGAGGAGGCCGGAGAAGTTGACCGCCGGGATGACCGACAGGAGGGCCGTCGCGAAGATCGCGGCGACCTGGGTCTTCATGAAGGTCGAGATCAGCTGGCCGAAGCCGGTGGTGGCCGCGACGTAGAACAGGGTGCCGAGAAGGAGCGCCCCGGGCGAGCCCCTCACCGGAACGTCGAAGACCACCAGCGCGATCACGGTCAGGAGCACGAAGCCGATCATCGCGATCAGGATGTAGGGAAGCTGCTTGCCGACCAGGAACTCGAACTTGGTGACCGGCGTCGAGCGGAAGTTGGCGATCGATCCGGTTTCCTTCTCGCGCACCACCGCGATGGCCGACATGATGGCCGGGATCAGGATGAGCAGCAGCATCATGACGCTCGGCACCATGGCGTTGACGCTTCGGAAGGCCTGGTTGTAGCGGAAGCGCGTTTCGACGCTCACGACCTGGCCGGTCGAGGCCGCGCCGGTGCGCTCCAGCGTCAGCTGCTGGGCATACTGGCTGGCGAGACCGGTGACGTAGCCCCGGCTGGTTTCGGCCCGGAACGGCATCGCCCCGTCGAGCCAGACGGCGACTTCCGGCACCCGGCCGGACTGCAGGTCGCGGCCGAAGTCGGGCGGGATCTCCAGGGCGACCTGAACGCTGCCGGCGCGGAAGCGCTCGTCGAGCTCCGCCGCGGAGCGGATCGGCGCTTCCTCGCTGAAGTAGCGCGAGCTCGTGAAGGCCTCGACGAGCTGCCGGCTTTCCGGGCTGTTGTCCTGGTCGAAGGCCGAGAAGCGCAGGTTCTCGACGTCGAACGAGATGCCGTAGCCGAAGGCGATCATCAGGAGGATCGGGCCGAAGAAGGCGAAGGCGATGCGGATGGGATCGCGCAGGAGCTCCATCGTTTCGCGCCGGGCATAGGCCCAGAGCCGGCGCGGATCGAAGCGGCGGCGGGGCGGAGCGGCAGCGGCCATGGGCGCAGGGGCCGCAGGCTCCGGCTCCGGGGCCGTCCGCGCCGGCCGGTCGATGCCGGCGGCCTGTGCGAGATAATCGATGAAGCAGTCTTCGAGCGAGGCGCTGCCGCGCTCGCGCACGAGATCCGCGGGCGTTCCGACCGCGAGCACCTTGCCCGCATGCATGAGCGAGATGCGGTCGCAGCGCTCCGCCTCGTTCATGAAGTGGGTGGACAGGAAGATGGTGACGCCCTCGTCGCGCGACAGGTCGATCAGCGTCCGCCAGAAGGCGTCGCGGGCGATCGGATCGACGCCCGAGGTCGGCTCGTCGAGGATCAGCATGGCCGGCCGGTGCAGGACGGCCACCGCCAGCTGCAGGCGCTGCTTGATGCCCAGCGGCAGGCTGTCGGGCCGCGCGTCCCGAACCGGTTCGAGCTCGTAGCGCTCGAGAAGCTCGGCGATCCGGACGGGGCGATCGCGGGGGGCGAGATGATAGAGCCGGGCGTGCAGCTCGAGGTTCTGCAGGACCGTCAGCTCGCCGTAGAGCGAGAAGCCCTGCGACATGTAGCCGACGTTGCGGCGCGTCTCGAGGTCGTTTCCCCCGACGGGCCGGCCGAACAGCTTCGCGCTCCCCTCGGACGGGGGCAGGAGCCCGGTCAGCATCTTCATCGTGGTGGACTTGCCGCAGCCGTTCGAGCCCAGGAAGCCGAAGATCTCGCCGCGGCCGATGCGGAAGCTGACGTCGTCGACGGCGGTGAAGCCGCCGAAGCGGCGCGTCAGGTGCTCGGCCTCGATCGCCGGAGCGGCGTCGAGGCCGGCTGGCCGCGGGCGCATCAGGACGGGGCGGTGCTGCGCCTGCTTCTCAGGGGGCAGAAGCGCGATGAAGGCGGCCTCCATGTCGGGCCGCCCCGTGCGGGCGAGCAGCTCGGCGGGGCTGCCGGTCGCGATGACCTTGCCCTCGTCCATCGCCACGAGCCATTCGAAGCGCGAGGCCTCGTCCATGTAGGCCGTCGCCACCACGACGCTGAGGCCGGGCCGCCGCGCCCGGATCGAGGCGATGAGGTCCCAGAACTGGCCGCGCGACAGCGGATCCACGCCCGTCGTCGGCTCGTCGAGGATCAGGAGGTCGGGCTCGTGGATCAGCGCGCAGCACAGGCTGAGCTTCTGCTTCATGCCCCCCGACAGCTTGCCGGCAGGGCGGTCCTCGAAGGGATCGAGGCCGGTCGCCGTCAGGAGCTCGGCGATGCGGCGGCGGCGCTCGGCCGCGCCCTGGCCGAACAGCCGGCCGTGGAAGTCGACGTTCTGGAACACGCTGAGGGTCGGGTAGAGATTGCGGCCGAGGCCCTGGGGCATGTAGGCGATGCGCGCGGCCTCGGCGGTCCTGTGGCGGCGCTGTCCCATGTCGCCGCCGAGCGCCCGGACCTGCCCGTCCTGGATCCGCCGCACGCCCGCGAGAAGCGCCAGCATGGTCGACTTGCCGACGCCGTCCGGCCCGATGACGCCGATCATCCGCCCCGCCGGCAGGACCAGCGACACGTCGTCGAGCGCCAGCGTCGTGCCGTAGCGGTGCGAAACGTGGTCGAGGGCGGCGACCTCGGCCGCGTCGCTCGCCCCGACCGCCTCCACCGCGGCGCGCCATCTCATGGCAGCTTCACGGCAAGGTCCGCCGGCCAGGCGACGCCGGGCCGGGTGCGCACGAAGCCGAGGCCGCGCACGCCGGTCTTCACCCGGTCGCGATAGGTCTTCAGAACGTCCGGGTCGATCTGCAGCTTGACCCGGAAGCTCAGCTTCTCGCGCTCGTCCTCGGTCTCGACGCTCTTGGGCGTGAACTGCGCGTCGGCGGCGATGAAGCTGATCGTCGCCGGCACGACGTATTCCGGAACCGGATCGAGGATGATGCGGGCCTCGTCATTCAGCGCGAGCGGGCCGACCTCGGCCGCCGGCAGGTAGATGGTCATGTAGACGTCGCCGAGGTCGAGCAGCGTCAGGACGCGGGTGCCGGCGCCCACCACCTCGCCCTCCCGCGCCAGCCTGTACTGGACGCGGCCCTCGCGCGGCGCCCGCAGCACGAGATCGACCAGCACGGCCTGCAGCCGCTGGACCTCGGCCTCGGCGCTCTCCGCCGTGAACGACGCCTGCTCCAGCTGCGCCCGCGCCGCGTCGAGCGCCGCCTGCGCCGCGTCGGCCTTGGTCCGGCGCTGATCGAAGACCTGCCGGGTCATGTAGCCCTTGTCGACCAGCTCCTTGCCGCGCTCGTAATCGGCCTGTGCGAAGGCGAGGTCGCTGGTGCGCTGGGCGATCAGGGCCTCGGCCTCCGCGAGGCTCTGCTTGCTCGCCAGGACCTGGGCCTGCGCGCCGCGCAGCTGCGCTTCCGTTTCGGGCGAGGCGATCGTGGCGACGATCTGCCCCGCGGCGACCTCGTCGCCCTCGTCGACGAGGAGCTCCGAGATCCGGCCCGCATACTTGGAAGCGACGTCGATCTGGGTCGCCTCGATGCGGCCGTTGGACTTGGCGATCCCCTCCGGCATCGTCTGGCCGCGCAGCCGGTTGATCAGGTCCATCAGGCGCGACTGCGCCACCGCTTCCGACGGCGGAGCGGCCGCGGATGCGACGAGGGCGAGGACGAGGAGCGCGAGACCCGCGCAGAAGCGCCCGGTGCGGCTCATGCCCCGGCCCCCGGCGCTTCCGCCTGCCGAGAACCCGCGCGTCGCCGCGTCGATGGCGCGCGACGGGGAACGGTGAGAGGAAAAAAGAGCAAAGCCGCAGGCGGCGGCGGACGATGCATCATCGCCTCCTCCACTTCTTCTGGTCGCGCTTGATCGTAATCGATGGCGAAGAGACGAGGTCTCCGGCCAGGGAATATTTGGCGAGAACGAAGATCCGACAGCAAATATCTCGTGATTTTGGTGTCGTATCTAATCAGATCTTCGATCGGCGCGATCGGCATCGCTCGCGCCCCTCGGATCAGCCCCTGGCGAGCGGCAGGTGGATCGACACCGCGAGGCCGCCGGACGCGGCGGTGGAAAGCGCGAGCCCGCCGCCGTTCATCTCGGCGATCTCCTGCGCGATCGGCAGGCCGAAGCCGTGGCCGTCGCCGGCCTCGTCGAGCCGCTGGCCGGGCAGGAGCGTGAGGGCCTGCTGCGCGCCGGTGAGGCCCGGACCATCGTCCTCCACCGTCACCCGGACGAGCCGGTCGATGCGCGACGCCGTCACCGCGACGCGCGAGCGGGCGTGTCGGAAGGCGTTGTCGAGGATGTTGCCGAAGAGCTCGTCGAGGTCCTGCGCCTCGACGGCGACCTCGATGTCCTCGGGAATTCCGAGGTCGGCCTGGACGGCGCGTTCGGCATGGATCTTGGTCATGACGGCGACGAGATCGCTCAGCGCCGGGCGCAGGGCGGTCCGCCGACCCGTCGCCTCGCCCAGATGCGCCGCGCGGGCGCGGGCGAGGTGGTGGCGGATCCGCCGGTCGATGTCGGACAAGCCCGCGGCCAGGCTCCCGTCGGCGTCGCGGCCGGGCTCGGCGAGCCGGAGCTGCAGCGCGGCGAGCGGCGTCTTCAGGCCGTGGGCGAGGTTGGCGACGTGGCGGCGCGCATTGGCGAGGCCCGCCTCGTTCTGATCGATCAGGGCGTTCAGCTCCTCCGCCAGGGGCCGAATCTCGGAGGGCTGATCGGCGGGAACGTGGCGCAATCCGCCGGCCCGCACGCCCGCCACGGCCTCGCGCAGCGCGCCGAGGGGCCTGAGGCCGAGGCGAAGCTGGAGATAGGCCGCCCCCGCCAAAGCGGCGCCCAGAAGCGCCAGCGACAGGAGAAGCGGCATCGCCGCCTCGCGCAACGGGCCTTCCACGACCTCGCGCGGCGCCGCCGCGACGATCCGCGTCGCGCCGCCGGGCCGGGGCAGGACGAGCTCGCGATAATGGAGCGGCTGCCCGGAGGCGTCGGTTCCCTCGCCGGGGCGCGGCTCGGGCGCGCCCTCGCGGCGGCGTCCGGGCGGCCGGCGGCGGGCATCGGGCGGCGGGAGGTCGAGCCCCTCGCCGCTCTCCCAGCGCCGGCCGTCCGGCGCGTCGACCAGCCAGCGCCAGCCGGCGTCCGGATCGGCGAAGTCGGGAAGGTCGAAGGCGCGCGCCGGGTCGAGCGAGCCGTCCGGGCGCAGGGCGCGGGCGAGAACGGTGATCTGCGCGTCGAGCCGGCGGTCGAGGCCGTCGACCACGAAGCGCTCCAGCACCTGCCCGATCGCGAGGGCCGCGAAGACGAGGGCGGCGAGCGTCGTCAGCGCCGCGAGCCCCAGCATGCGCCCGAACAAGGAGCGCGGCAGAAGCCTCATTCCGCGCCGTCCGCCGCCAAGCGATAGCCCCGCCCGCGCACCGTCTCGATCATGGCGGCGCCGATCTTGCGCCGGAGCCGGCCGACGATCACCTCGATCGAATTGGAATCGACGTCGGCGTTCATCTCGTAGACCCGCTCGATCAGTTCGGCGCGTTCCACGACGGCGCCGTGCCGGAGGGCAAGGGCGGACAGGACGCGCCACTCGAAGGCCGTCAGCTTCAAGGGCAAGCCGTCGAGCTCGAAGGTGCCGAGCTGCGCGTCGAAGGCGAGCGGCCCGCAGCGGATCCGCGCCTCGGCATGGCCGGAGGCGCGCCGCACCAGCGCGCGCAGGCGCATCACCACCTCCTCGATGCGGAAGGGCTTGGTCAGGTAGTCGTCGGCGCCGGCCTTGAAGCCCTCGACCTTGTCCGACCAGCCGTCGCGCGCGGTGAGGATGAGGACGGGCAGCCGGCGCCCGGCGGCACGCCAGCCCTTCAGCACCGAAACGCCGTCGCGCTTGGGCAGGCCGAGGTCGAGAACGGCGGCGTCGTAGAGCTCGGTTTCGCCGAGATGGGCGGCGTCCTCGCCGTCGCGCGCCACGTCGACGGCGAAGTTCTCCTGGCGGAGGTGACGGGCGATGCCCTCCGACAGGACACGATCGTCTTCGACAAGAAGCACGCGCATGGGCGACACGATCCGAAACGAACGGGATGGCCGGCCGCGAAGCACGCGGCCGGCCGGGATCATCTATCTAGGCTTGCGTCCCGACGGCGGGAGGCGGGAGGCTCAACCGCGCGGCGCGACGCGGTCGAGAAGCGCGCTCGCGAGGTCGGCACAGGCCTTCATCGGCTCGTCGTCCGGGCACTTCACGTCGATGCCGCGGCCTTCGCCGAGATCGACCCGGATATGCCCTGCCTTGGAGGGCGGCGGGGGCGGCGGGCCGTCGCGGTCCGCCCGCGGGCCCGGTCCGCCGCGCTCGCCGCGATCACCGCGCTCGCCACCCTTCGGGCCGCCGCGCGGGCCTTCGGGCGGCGGCGGGGCCATGCCGGGATCGGCGGCGCCGGCCGCAGCGGGCGGGGGCGGCGGAGCGGCGGCCGAATCCTGCGCGAAGGCGGCGCCCGCGAGCAGCGAGAACATCGAGGCGGCGATAACGAGGGTCTTCATGGTCGGTCTCCTTGAAAGCGCGCCGGGCGCGCGGGGGTCGATCAATGGGAAGAAAAGGGATCAGGGCCGCTCGTGCGGGGGACGCGGCGGCGGGGCCGGTCGCAGCTCCTCGACGGCGCCGTCGGCGCGCTGGAGCGAGCCGGCGCGCAGGGACCCCTTCTCGAAGCGTCCCTGCACGGTGACGGTCTCGCCGGCCGCGACCAGCTGTCCGCCTTCGCCGCGGCGCCCGGTCTCGACCAGGGCGCGGCCGGTGGCGTCTTCCAGGACGAACTTGTTGCCGAAGATTTCGGCGACCCGTCCCTGGAGTTCGACCCGCTCGCCCTCGTTCAGCTGAGCGACCGGGGTGGCGCCCAGAGCCGGATCGAAGGTGGCGGGCTCGGGTTGGAGGGCGCTCCAGCCGGCCGCGCCGGCTCCCGCCCCGATCGCGAGAAGCGCCGCGCCGGTAAGGGCGGCGGTGGCGGTGCGGCGGCGGCGCGCCGGGTGGAGGAGGCCGCGCCGGGCCGCGTCCGGCTCCGTCGCGGGCGTGCCGGACGGGTCGTTGCTGATGGTCATCTCCGTCTCCTGTTGGTCGGTGATGACGTCGTTCTAGCGGGCGGCCCCCGTCGCCCTCCTGAACCGGCCGGTTCAGGTTCCGTTCAGCTTTTCGGGCTCGCCGGCGTGGCCGCGCATTCGCGGCCCTGCGACCCGCCGTCGTCGAAATGACAAGAACAAGACATGAACGCGTAAGCTTCGCGTGGCATGATCCGGACACCCGAATCAGGAGCCTCGATCATGTCATCCGCCCCCACCTGCCCGAGCCCGCGCGCGTCCACCAACGCCGACTTCGAGGCCAGCGTCGAGGCCGCCGCGGCGGCCTGCGGGGGCGACATGCGCGAGGCCGTCTGGGAACTGCTCCTGCGAAACGCCTGGCTCGAACGCGAGGTCGACCGCCTGGCCGGCGCCGTGTCGTGCGGCTATGTCCGCCGCCACCCGGCAACGACGTCTTGACCGTGGGAGGCTCGACGGAGAGCGTCGGGCGGTTCGTGATCCGCGCGGCCGGGAGCCGGCGCTTCGACCGGGCGAGCCGGCCCCGGCCTCGCGCCGTCGCGGAACCCGAGCCGGCCGCCGAAGCGTTGGTGGTCGTCACCTCCCGTCCCGCACGACCGAGATCCACCATGTCCGGCAAACTCGTCCTCGTCTCGATCCTCGCTCTCCTGGCGTCGGGCTGCGCGACCCTGTCTCCGCAGGAGCTGCGCGCCATGGACGAGCGCACCTGCCGCGGCTACGGCTTCCGCCCGGGCACCTCGGCCTTCGCGGAATGCCTGCAGCGGATCGACCTCAACCGCCAGGCCGACCGGCGGGCCAGCCTCTACGGCGACGGGTTCTACGGCCGCGGCGTCGGCATCGGGCTCGGCGTCGGCATCGGCCGCGGCTGGTAGACGGGCCGGGGCGCGCGTCCGCGAGCAATCGTCAGCCCCCGCCGCCCGCGAGGATGCCGATCCCGACCGCGAAGGCGCCGATCGTGAGCAGATAGGCGGCTCCCATCAGGAGGCCGTCGCGCACCAGGATCGCCAGGCCGAACGCCGCGACCGCGACCATCGGCGCGGTGCTGGCGAAGGGGATGAGCTCCAGGAACGGAACCGTCGCGGCGAGCACGATGCAGGCGAGCGCCGCGACCTTCATCGAGACGGGCGTGACCAGCGCCTTCAAGCGGCCGTGGAACCAGCGGTCCATCCACCTCGCCACGGGCCGCATCTTCGAGGTCGCGCCGCGCATCCTGTCGGAGGAGACGGACGCCCGCCGGAGGAAGCCGGGGAGCCAGAGCGTCCCGCGCCCGGCGACGATCTGCACCGCGAAGAGGCCGATGATCAGCGCCAGGACGGTGGGCACGCCGGGCACGCCGCCGATGGGCGACATCTCGATGAGAGCCGGCACGAGGAGAAACGGGCCGTAGCTTCGGTTTCCGAAGCTTTCCGTCAGGTCCTCAAGGGAGACTTCGGACGTCTCGTTCGCCGCCTCGTCGATCGCGTCGAAGATGTCGCCCACGGAGCTTGGTTCATTCGCCATGTGGCCGCGAACGACGCCCCGAAGGATCTCGTTCCCGCTTGGAGACCTTCGGCGATGCGCCGCACAAGGCCGAGCGCCGCCGCCGATAATCCTCTCGATGATGCCCGGCGCCGTCAGTTGGCGGAGGCGATGTCCGCGTCTTCGCCCTCGCCGCCCGGCTGGCCGTCGCGGCCGAGCGAGGTCACGCGATAGGTCACGCCCGTGCTCTCGTAGGCATAGGCGCGGCCCCAGGGATCGGCGAGGCCCGAGGCGTTCTTGAGATAGGGCCCGTTCCAGTTCGGCGCGCCGCGGTTCTCCACGAGGGCGGAGAGGCCCGCCACCGGGTCGGGATAGCTGCCCGTATCGAGGAAGTAGAGCTCGAGGGCGCTGGAAATGTTGCGGACCTGGACCGAGGCGGTGTCCGCCTTGGCCGCGCCGACATAGCCGAGGACGCGCGGGCCGACGAGGGTCGCGACCAGGGCGATGATCGCGAGAACCACGAGAAGTTCGACGAGCGTGAATCCAGCCTCGGTCTCGCCTTCCGAAGCGCGGCCGGGCGCCTTGCTCGCCCCCGTCGCGGCCCCGTTCGTCGCGTATCCCGTCATGGTTGAACCTCCGGTGCCCGCGCACCCAGCCGCCTGCGGGCACGAGGCGCGGCGGCGCGTGAACGTCTGTGGCCACGACGCTACCGCTGCGCGCTTGCGATCTGGTAAAGCGCCCCACGCCCGGGTTGCGGTTGAGGAGGGATCATGGAGTACGGCGCCTCGCTCGGTCCGGACGGCCCCGCGACCCCGCCGCTGCTTCTCGCGCTTTTCCTGTGCCTCCTCCTGTGGGCGGCGCTTTCGGACGCGCAGCGCGGGATCATCCCGAACGCCTGCAACGCGGCGATCGCCGCGCTCGGCCTTCTCGCCGCGGTCCTGCCGGGGGGCGTACCGCTTCTGGCCTCCCGGCTCCTCGACGCGGGGCTCGTCGGCGGGCTGCTCCTCGCCCTGCGCGCGCTGCACCGGCGACGGCGCGGCACGGTCGGGCTCGGGCTCGGCGACGTGAAGCTGCTGGCCGCCGGAACGCTCTGGCTCGGCCTGTCGGGCCTGTTCCTGGCGCTTCTCCTTGCCTGCGTCGCGGCTCTCCTGCAGGTCGCGGTTCTGCGCGTCGCCGGGCGGCCGGTCGGCCGGGCGACGCGGCTGCGCTTCGGGCCGCACCTCGCCCTCGGCCTCGCCGTCGTCCTCGTTCTCGACGCCGCCTACTTCGCCTGAACCTCGCCGAGCGCGGCCGACAAGGCGGCGCAGAAGCCCTCGCCCGCGTCTCCTGTCGCGCCGGTCGTGACCTCGTCACCGAGCGGGGGCAGTCGCGACCAGCGCAGCACGCGAACCGCACCGCCGGCGCCGTCGCGGAAGCTGACGAGCGCCCGCCGCCCGGCGCCGAGGCTCCCGTCGGCGCGGAACAGTTGCGTCTCGACGGCGAAGTCGAGGCGCGGGCTCTGCGCCAGCCAGCGCGAGAGCGAGGGCTCCCCGTCCGCCTCGGCCGGCAGGAGCGCGCGCGCACGCCTGTTCATCGCGGTCAGGTCGACCGCCGCGCGCGGATTGTTGACGGTGAGGAGCGCGCGCACCCGCCAAGCCTCGGCGGCCGAGGGAAGCTGGCCGATCTCCTCGACATCGGCGAAGGGCGCGTTTCGCGGTCCCCAGGCGAGCCCACGGGCCGCATAGGCCGCAGCCTCGCCGATACCCGTTCCCGTCGGCGCGTCGTCGGGATCGCGGAAGTCGACGATCTCCTCGGCGAGCCGGCCGGCGGCGAGGCCGTCGAGCCCGGCGGCGGCAAAGATGGCGGCGAGCATGGCGGCGGGCGCGCCGTTGAGGTCGACGAGCCCGCCCTGGTCGGACACCGACACCACGAGGCGCGCGCCGGCACCGACCGGGCAGTCGACCGGCGTACCGTCGACGGGCAGCGGCAGCGCGGGCGGCGGTGGGCGCGGCGGAGCCTCGGCGGTGGTGACGGCCATGGCGGGACCGGCGCCGTCGAGCACCTGTCCGCCCGTGGCGCCGGTCGTCGCCGCCGGGCGCAGGGCGTCGGCGGCGAACAGGGCGGCGCCGTCGACGACGGCCTGGAGGCGGGCGGCATCCTGGCGGTTCGCCGCCTGCAGGAGATGCAGCCGTGCCTTCACGGCGAAGCTCGCGGAGACCGCGACGAAGAGGACGACGACGGCGAGCACCGCGACGAGAACAAAGCCGGCCTCGCCGCCCGCCTCATCCGGCATTTCGGATCCCTGCCGCGGCCCGCTCCCCTCCACGGCGCCCCTCGCGCGCTGCCGGCCGCCGCTCAGCGCGCGATGCGCTGGACGGGAGTCTCGCCGCGGCTCATGTCGAGGCCGAGGCGCGACAGGCCCTGGCGGAACTCGCGGGTCACGGCCTGCGCCTCCGAGCCGTTGCGCATGACGCGCGGGCGGATGAAGATCACGAGCTCGGTGCGCACCACGGCGTCGGTGCGGTTGCGGAAGGCCGGGCCGAGCACCGGGAGCTGGCCGAGCACGGGAACCGCTTCGGTGCCGCGCTCGCGCTTTTCCTGGACGAGGCCGCCGAGCGCGATCGACTGCCCGTCCTCGACCACGACGGTGGTCGCGATCTTGCGCTGGCGGATGGTCGGCGAGTCGATGCCCGAGCTCGTGGTGCGCACCACGTCGCTCACCTCCTGCTCGATGTTGAGGAGGACGTTGCCGTTCGAGTTCACCCGCGGCGTCACCGACAGGATGACGCCCGTGTCCTTCATCTCGATCCGGTTGACGATGGGCGCGTCGGCCGAGCCCTGCGTCGAGGTGGCGGTCTGCGTCACCACCGGCACCTGGTCGCCGATCTGGAGGCGGGCCGTGCGGTTGTCGAGCACGGTCAGCGTCGGCGAGGAGATGACCTTGACCTTGGTGATCGAGGACAGGGCGTTCAGCGCCACCTGGAAGTTCACGTTGGAGAAGAAGTAGGAGAAGCCGGGCGCGACGGTTGCGATGGTTCCGGAGGCGGCGTCCGTCAGCCTGGCCTTGCCGTTCGAGCTCTCGAAGAACCAGCGCAGACCGAAGCGCAGCTGGTCGTTCAGCGTCACCTCCGCGATCACCGCCTCGACCAGCACCTGGTTGGCCATGCGGTCGGAGGACGTCAGCACCGGCAGGATGCGGTCGTACTGCGCCTTCGTGGCCACGATGATGAGGGCGTTGTTGGGTTCGTCGGCGACGACGCTGACCGGCCCGCCCGACAGCGTCGAGACGCCGGCCGAGCCGGCCGCCGGATCGGCGTCCTCGCCGTTCGCGTTTCCGTCGCCAAGGCCGATCGCGCTGCGAAGCGGCGTCAGGCCACCGGCGACGCCGTCCGCCCCTTGAACCCCCGAGACCATGCCCTGGACGATCGCCGCCAGCTCCTTGGCCGGCCGGTTCTCCACGCGGTAGACGAAGGTCTGAGGCGCGTTCGCCGCCGCCACCTGGTCGAGCTTGAGGATGTAGGATCGGGCCCGCTCGATGTAGCGCGGGTTGGCGGAGATCACGAGGATCGCGCCGAGTTCGCGGCTCGGCAGGAAGCGCATCGCCCCTTCCATCGGGCCGTTGGCGCCGCCGAACAGCTCCTCCAGCTGCTTGGCGATGGCGCCGGGGTCGCCGCCGCCCGAAAGCGGGTAGATCGCCGCCGACATGCCGCGCATCCAATCGGTGTCGAAGAGCTGCACCGCTTCCTCCATGGAGCGGATCTCCTCGGCCGTGCCCGACAGGACCAGGATGTTCCGGGTGCGGTCGGCGCGGATGACGCCGGCTGGCGCGATCGGCGCGAGGATGCGCTCCATCTCGGCGGCCGAGATGGACACGAGCGGCACGATGCGCGCGCCCTTGCCGACCTGGACGCTGCCGCGCGAGGCGAAGGACAGGCTGCCCGTCGTCATGGGATCCTGCGAGGCCGCGATGCGGTAGACCTCGCCGACCTTGACGATGGCGAGGCCCTTCGTGGCGAGAACCGACTGGAAGCTGTCGACGAGCGCCTGCTTGGACACGGGACGGGCGGTCTGAAGGGTCACAGTGCCCTGCGCCTCGTCGGCGATGACGTAGTTGGCGCGCAGGATTTCCGTGAAGATGGTGCTGGCGGCGACCGCCAGCGGCACGTCGACGAGGTCGAGCGTCACCGTCTGGCCGTTGTCGCGATACAGCGGCCCGCGCATCACCGGCGCGCCGGTGGCAAGACGCACCTCGCCCGGCAGCGAGCGCGAGGGCGCGCCGTATGCCGACGGCATGGCCGGCGCGCCCGCGAAGGGCCCCCGGGGATGGCCGAGCGAGCGCGTCGCCTCCAGCCCGGAGCGCCCGCCGCCCTCGCTGGCGCAGCCGGACAGAAGGACGCAGAGCGCCAGGGACAGGGAGAAGCCGCGCTCCCGTCTCCTGGCGCTCTGCGTCCTTCTTGCCTGCCTGTCCGCCATGCCGATGCCTTCCGCTTGGAGGAGAGATCGGCGCGCCGAGCCGCCCTGCCCCCGCCGAGGTTGTCCTTCGGCTTAGGCCTCTAGCTTGGAATGGACCTTACGCCGGCCAACGATCAGCCCGCCGACCCGTCGGACGGCGCCGGCGCGGCGAGCGGATGGACGAGAAGCGGCGCGAAGCGGCGCGGGTCGCCGGGCGGCAGATCCATTTGGATCTGCAGGAGCGCCGGCAGGGTTCCGCCCGTTCCGTCCCACGTGTCGGACCAGCCGGCATGCGCTGCCCCGCGATAGGCAAGGCGCAGCCCCGCGATGCCGTCGAGGAGCACCACCGGCTCGCCGACCGGGCTCGCGCCCGCGCGCGCGACGGCGCGACGCTCGACGAGGGCGAGCCGGCCGCCGGGACCGGGCTCGGCCGAGAGCGTGATCTGCGACAGGCCGCCGGCCTCCAGCAGCGGATCGGCCGGCGCCACGAAGCGGACCGCCGCTCCGGTGCCGTCGAGGCGCGCGACGGCGCCGAGGGGCAGGCTCGCCACCGCCTCGCCGATCACGGCGTTGAGATGCTGGCGCACTGCCGCCACCTCGTCCGCGCCGGCAAGGCGGGCAGCGACGGGCGCCATGCGCCGGATCGCATGGATGCCCTCCCCGATGAACAGCGCGACGAGCGACAGGAGCGCCATCGCCACGAGGAGTTCAACGAGCGTGGTGCCGGCCTCCCCGTCTTCCGCCGCGGCCTTGACGGGCGCGCTCACGGCGCCCCCTCCCGGGCCAGAACGAGGGTGACGAGGAGCGGGGCGGCGGGATCGGCCGGCCTGTCCGGCGCGGGGGCGACGGCGACGGCGAGGCGCAGGAGCCGCGCGGCGCCCTCCGGCGTAGGCACGCCGGCGCCGGCCACGGCTCCGACCTCGACCGCCCAGGCGATCCCCTCGGCCTCGCCGCGCGTCAGCCCCGCGTCGAGGGCCCCGCGCGCGCGGAACTCCTCCAGGAGCGAGCGGGCGAGGTCGAGCCGCGCTTCCCGCCCCGCGCCCTGCGCGATCATCCCCGTGGTGTCGGCGAAGGCGCGCAGCATGGCGAGGCTGACGAGGGCGAGGATGGCGAAGGCGACGAGGACCTCGACGAGGGCGAAGCCCGCCTCGCCGTCGTCCGCCTCGGGTCCCTCCCGCGCTTCGGCGGCGCGCGTCACGGACGGGCCTCCCGCACCGCGCCGGTCAGCCAGTCGACCATCACGGTGCGGCGCACCGCGCCCGCGGCGATCTCGATCCGCCCGCCGGTCGAGCGCCCGTCCGGCAGAAAGGCGACGGCCGCGCCGCCCGGCATGCCCGCGGCCTCGCGGGCCGTGACGAGGTCGAGCGTCACGCCTTCGGGAAGCGCGACGGGCGCCGCCCCCTCGCGCCGGACGGCGCCCGGCTCGAAGACGAGGCGGGCGAGGCGGCCCGTGCGGATGGCGTCGATCCGGGTGCGGGCGAGCTCGGCCGCGACCGCGTCCGTCGTCGCGGCGACGAGGCGGCCGGGCCGCCCCTCGGCCATCGACAAGGCGCCCGCCGTCGCCGCCAGGGACACGAGCGCGAGCACCACCAGCATCTCCGCCAGCGTGAAGCCCGCCTCACCCGCTTCGCTTGGCGCGCTCATCGAACCGCGAGGTCGTTGACGGACAGGATCGCGCTCATGATCGACAGGATCAGCGCGCCGATCACGAGGCCGAGGATGCCGGTGATCGCCGGCGTCATCACCGCGAAGAGCCGGCCGATGCGCGTCTCGACGGCCTCCTCGTGGAGGTGCGCGGCGTGGAGCAGCATCTGCGGCAGGCGGTTCACCTCCTCGCCGGTCGCGATCATCTGGAGCGTCAGCGGCGACAAGGGACCGAGGCGCGACAGGGCGGCGGCGAGCCGCGCGCCTTCCGGCACGCGCCGGGCGGCCTCGGCCAGGGCATCGCGGAAGGCGCGGGTCTTGGGGATGCGGCGCGCCACCGCGAGGGCGGCGGGCACCGGCACCTCGGCGGCGAGAAGCGTGCCGAGGACGCGCGCGAGCCGCGCCGCCTCGACGCCGACGAGAACGGGGCCGAGGAGCGGGCTCGTCAGGAGCAGCCGCTCGCGAAAGGCCAAAAAGCCCGGCCGACGCCAGAGCGCGGCGAGGATCGCGACGCCGGCGCCGAGCGTTCCGAGGACGAGCGGCCAGTGGGTCGCAAGGACGCCTTGCACGCCCTCGACGAGCCGGATCACGGCCGGCTTCTCGACGCCCGGCTGGTCGAAGAGCGGCGAGAGCGAGGGGACCAGGACGCCGACCACGAGCCCGACGATGCCGCCCGCCATGACGAACAGGAGGGCCGGATAGATCAGCGCCGAAACAACGGTGCGCCGCACCGCCTCGCGCCGCTCCAGCGAAACGGCGTAGTCGGCGAGGACCCGGCCGAGCGAACCCGTCGCCTCGCCCGCCGCCGCCATCTCGACCATCTCCGCGGGAAAGGCGGCGGGATGGGCGGCGAGCGCTCGCGAGAACGGGCGGCCGGCGAGGACGTCGGCGAGCACGGCGGCGAGCGGCGCCTTGAGGCTCTTCGGTGCCTGGCGATGGGCGAGGCGCAGCGCCCGGTCGACGGTAAGCTCGGCGCCGAGCAGCGTCGACAGGTCCTTGACCAGGGCCAGCCGGTCGGCGCCCCTGATGCGCGTGCCCCCCGTGCCGAAGAGGTCGCGCCGCCAGAAGGGCTCCGCGGCAGGCACGGCTTCGAGCGTCAGGAGCCGGGCGCCGTTCGCGCCCGCCCGCGCCGCGGCTTCAGTGCGGCTCGCCGCCTCGACGTGCCCCGAGCGGCGGCGCCCGCTCGCGTCGATCGCCTCGAAGCGGAAGCGCGTGGCGGCGGGGGCGGGCGCGGGCCGGCTCACGCCGCCGCCCCGCTCGCCGCGTCCAGCCGCGTCTCGTCCGGCGGGGCGCGCAGATCGACGTGGCGCAGGACCTCGGACAGGCTGGTCTGCAGCGCCAGCACGCGGTCGATCCCGTGATCGGCGAGGGTGCCGAGGCCGCTCGCGCGCGCCTGCGCTTCCAGCGCGGCCTCGCCGTCGCGCGCCGAGATGCGTGTCCGGAAGGCCTCGTCGACGTCGATGCCTTCCGCGATCACCGCCCGGCCGCGATAGCCGGTGCCGCTGCAGGCGGGGCAGCCGGCGGGATGGGCGAGGGTCAGCGTCGGGGCGCCCTTCAGCGCCGGCCGCCGCCGCTCCAGGAGACGCCGCTCGGCCGGGGTCGCGGGGGACATGCGCCGGCAGTCCGGGCAGAGCAGGCGCACGAGGCGCTCGGCGAGGATGCCGTTGAGGGTCGCGGCGAGGAGATAGGGCTCGACGCCCATGTCCGAGAGGCGCGTGACGGCGGCGGCGGCCGAGTTGGTGTGGAGCGTCGAGAGCACGAGATGGCCGGTCAGGGCCGCCTGGACGGCGATGCGCGCGGTCTCGCCGTCGCGGATCTCGCCGATCATCACGACGTCCGGGTCCTGGCGCAGGATCGAGCGCAAGGCCGCCGTGAAGTCGAGGCCGATGCCCGCATGGGTCTGGACCTGGGCGATGCCGGGCATGCGGTATTCGACCGGGTCCTCCACGGTGACGATCTTGCGCCGCCCGTCGTCGAGGCGCGCGATCAGGGTGTAGAGCGTCGTCGTCTTGCCCGAGCCGGTCGGGCCGGTGACGAGGACGATGCCGTTCGGCCGCTCGGCCATGCGCTCCACCCGGGGCCCCAGGACGGCGGGAAAGCCCAGCGCCGTGATCGAGCCGGCCTCGCGCCCGCCCTGC
The DNA here is from genome assembly GCF_009765365.1 of Antarcticirhabdus aurantiaca. Classification (GTDB taxonomy): domain Bacteria; phylum Pseudomonadota; class Alphaproteobacteria; order Rhizobiales; family Rhizobiaceae; genus Antarcticirhabdus; species Antarcticirhabdus aurantiaca. The sequence continues at coordinate 24,431 of NZ_VTOM01000005.1, read as the reverse complement.
CCCTGGCCGAGGAGGCGGAGCACCAGCGCCTCGCCGTTGGCGGTGGGCAGCACGGACACGCGCACGTCCACCTCGCGCCCGCGGTCGACGCTCGTCATGCGCCCGTCCTGCGGCAGGCGGCGCTCGGCGATGTTGAGCCCGGCGAGGATCTTGATGCGGGTGACGAGGCCGGTATGCACCGCCTTCGGATAGGTCTCGGGTCGCACGAGCACCCCGTCGACGCGGTACCGCACGGCGAGTTCGGTCTCGCCCGGCTCGACGTGGATGTCCGAGGCGCCGAGCTCGAAGGCCGTGCGCAGGAGCGCGCCGGCGAGGCGGATGATCGGCGCCTGGCGCGCCGCGTCCTCCAGCCGCTCGGTGTCGCCGCCGCCGAACTCCTCCGCCTCACCTTCGGCCTCGCCGCCGTCCTCGTCGCCGTAGAGGGCGCGGAAGGCCGCGTCGAAGGCGTTCGGGCCGATCACGCACAGGCGGGCGGCGGGGCCGAGACTGTAGAGCAGGCTTTCGCGCAGGCTCTCGCGGAACGGATCGGCCAGCGCCACGCGGGGCGCATCGCCCGCTTCCAGCGGCAGCACGCGGCAGCGCCGGCAGTAATCGCGCGGCAGCGCCCGAGCGAGCACCGGCTCCGCCAGCCGCTCGCCGGGCTCGGCTGGGGGAAGGCCGGTCCAGTCGGACAGGGCGACGACGAGATCGGCCTCGGACAGGAGGCCGAGCTCGGTCAGAACCACCGGCAGCGAGCCCGCCGCCTCCAGCCCGGCGCGGGCGCGCTCGGCGGCGTGGGGCTCGATCGCCCCGCTCGCGCGCAGATGGTCGAGAAAGGTTGCGGCGTCGAGGCGCGCGTCGGCGCGTAGCGCACCCCCGCGCCGGTCCTCGACCACAGCCTTCGGTCGCCGTTTCGAAGCCCAGACCCGCATGTGCCGCCGCTCGGTTCTCCCGCTCGGCGCGAGGTTCGGCGATCGTGCTTAACAAAGGGTCAAGCACTCCTCCGCGACAATGGCACCACCGGAACGGGAAGGGCACGAGCGTGGCGGCGGGCGGAGCGGAAGCGGCGGACACGGAGCGGCGGAGCCTCGCCGAGCTCGCGCAGGCGGGCTTCGCCTGGTGGCTCGGGGAACTCGCCGACATGGTGCCAGCGCGATTGAAGGCGCGGGCGGGCTTCGCGCGGCCCGCCGCGTTCGACTGCGTGCTCCTGCCCGACGGGCGCGCCCTCGCGCACCGAGCCGAGCGGGGCCGCGACCTCGCCGATCCGGCGGGCGAGGCGTTCGCGGCGAGCCTCGCGGCGCTCGCGGAGCAAGCCGGCCGCGACCGCTCGGTGCGGCTCTCGGTGCCGGCGAGCCTATGCCTCCTGCGCCACGTCGCGATCCCGGCCCGCGCGTTGCCCCATGCCGGCGCCCTCCTGCGCCACGAGATCGAGGCGCTCCTGCCCGATCCGCCGGAGGACATCCTCTGCGACTGGTACGTCGAAACGGAGGACCGGGCGAAGCGGCAGCTCATCCTGCGGCAGGTCGTGCTCCTGCGCCCGCGCATCGCGGCGGTCGAGACGGCGCTGGCTCGAGCCGGGCTCGTTCTGTCCCGCATCACGGTCGGCGAGGCGGAGCGGCGGCCGGTGCCAGTGGACCTTCTGGCCGGGCGCCCCTTCGGCGTCGCCGCCTGTCTCGCCGGCCTGCCGCTCGCGGCCAAGCTGATGCACGGGCTCGGCGTTCTCCTGCTCGTCGCCGCGCTTTTCATCGCTTCCGGCCGGCAGGCCGAAACGCTGGAGGCCATGGCCGAAACGCGGGCGAGCTATCCGCGCCCCTCGCCCGCCGCCCTGTCCGCTTCGGCGGCGGCGGACTTCCTGGACGAGACCGCGCGGGCCCCGGGCGCCACCCGCCTCCTCGACGTGGTGGCGACGCGCCTTCCGGCCGGCGCCTTCGTCAGCGCCGTCTCGCTGTCGGACGGCATTCTGTCCGTGTCCGTGGCCGGCCCCGGCCGCGGGAACGCCGCGGCGGCCCTGAGGGCCGAGCCGCTCTTTGCCGCGGTGGAACCGGTCGGGAGCGGCGACGGGGCGGTTCTCGCGCTGTCCGTGACGCTCGCGCCGCCCGGCGCTCCGGCCACGAACGGCGCGGAGGATGCGCGGTGATGGCGGCCTTGCCCTTGCTGGAGCGCCCGCTGGCGCGCCGCCTCGCCGCGCTCCTGCTTCTCGGGCTGGCGCTCGTCCTGTTCGCTCCGCTCGTTACCGGCCCCGTTTCGGACTGGCAGGCGAAACGCGAGGCGGTGGCCGAGGAGCGCCGAGTGCTCGACCGGATCGCCCGCCTCGACGCGCGACGGGCGGCGGTTGCCGCGCTCGCCGCCCGGCCGGATCCGCCTGTCCTCCTCGCCGCCGACAGGCACGGCGCGCTCGCCGCGCTCTCGGCGCGCGTCGCCCGCGCCGTGCCGCCGGGCGGCCTGACGCTCGCCGCCAACCAGCCGCTGGATGAGGGGGAGACCGTGCCGGGCCTGCCCGTCCGCGTGATGGTTCAGTTCACTTCGACGCCGGCCGGCTTCTACGCCTTCGTGCGCGAACTGGAAACGAAGCCGCCCTTCGTGCGCGTCGACAGCTTCAGCACCGCCCTCGTCAGCGATCCGAAGAGCGCCGAGCCCGCGCTTCTCGCCGGCAGCGCGGAACTGTCCCTCGTGCCGCCGATCCGCGCGGTGGCGCCGTGAGCGTGGCCGAGCCGCAGGAGGATGCGCGCCCTGGTCGGCGGGCGATGGCGCCGGCCGAGCGCCTCGCCGCGCTCGTCTTCCTTCTCGCTTCGGCCCTCGCCGCCTCGGCCGCCCTCGCGCCGCTAGACGCGGGGCCGAGCCCGGCGCCCGATGCGCCGCTCGCCCCCCGCCCGGCGACGACGGGCGAGCCGAGCCGCTTTCTCGCCGCCGTGCCCTTCGACCCCGCCCGCCGCCCCGCGGCGGGGAGCGAGCTGCTGCCGGTCCCGCCGGCGCTCGAGCCGGCCGGGCAGGCCGCGGCGGCGGTCCCGGCGAGCGCGCCGGTTCTCGCCGGTGTCCTCGTCGGCGACGGACGTCGCAAGGCCATGTTCGAGGGCGCAGGGGGCGTCTGGCAGGAGGAGGGAAGCCTTGTCGGGGACTGGACGGTCGCGGCGATCGAGCCCGGTGCCGTGGTTCTGCGCCGGCTCGGGGAGGAGCGGCGCCTGCGCTCGGTCGACGCCTTGCGCTAGACAGCCTCCGGTGGTGCTCGCGAGGCGCGATTAACCCGGACGAAGCGTTTCGCGTAAAGGATGTAGGCCCCGCAACCCGGCCTCGCCCAGCCTCGACGGAAGGTCATGACCCTCCCAGCATCAGCCGTGCCCTCGCGGGCCTTCGCGGGCGTTCCGGGGATCGCATCCACGCTTCTCGCCTGCCTGTGCCTCTGCCTCCTGTCGCCGCCGGCCGCGATGGGGGAGATGGCGACGGACGGCCTGCGCCTCTCGGTCATGCCGGATTTCGCCAGCGCCGTGGCGAGCCTTGCGCCGATATCCGTGGTGCCGGCGGACAACTCCTGGTACGTCGCGCCGCTGACGGCCCGCAACGCGCTTCTCGTGATCCATCTGATCGGCCTGTCCGTCGGCTTCGGCAGCGCCCTCGTGCTCGACGCCTGGATCCTGCGCTGGATGGTGCAGGGCCGGGTGCCGCCGGAGATCGGCTCGTTGTTCCACGTTCTGGGCGGCGCCGTGGTGGCGGGGCTCGCCCTGCTCTGGATCTCGGGGCTCGGCTTCCTGATCCTCTACGCCGCGACCGATCCGGCCAAGCTCGCCAACGCCAAGCTCTACGGCAAGATCGGCATCGTCTGCGTCCTCACCCTCAACGGCGTCGCGCTGCACAGGGCGATCCTGCCGATGACCTTGACCGACCTGTCGCGCCCGATGTTTTCCGATCTCGCCCCGCGCGCGAGACGTGCCGCCCTCGTCTGCGGCTCGCTGTCCGGTGCGTCCTGGGTCGCAGCCTTTCTGCTCGGCATCCTGCGCGAACTGAACGGGCGCATCGCGTTCTGGGAGGTCATGGCCCTTTGGTGCGCCCTGGTGCTCTGCGCCTTCGCGCTGGCGAGCCTCCTGATGGGCGGGGCTGCACGGCACTGGGCGCGGGTTCCCGCGGCGCCGGCCGTCGCCTGACCGGATCGATCCGTCGAGGATCGGGGCGGGCGGGCTCGGCTCTCCTCCGCCGTCACGCCGCGCGTCCGAGCCGATGCCGACCGGGATCAGCTTATCCGATCGGCAACCATTACACGCAAAGGTAGGTGGCGCAGCAAGGGTTGCTTCATAGCCGGCTCGGTATCCAGGTGGCGACCGCCAATCGACCGGGTGCCCGATGACACGATTGCCAACCCTGCTCGCGGCCCTGTTCGCCGCCGTCCTGTCGGCCGCCGCCCCTGCCGCGGCGGATCCCGTGGCCGTGCCCGCCTCGGCCCCCGTCGCTCCCCTCGGAACCGTCGACGGTGCCGGCCGGCCCTTCGACCTCGCGGCGACCGGCAGCGATTTCAGCCTCGTCTACTTCGGCTACACGCACTGCCCGGAGATCTGCCCGACCTCGCTCTTCGAGATGAAGGCGGCGATCGATCGTCTCGACCCGGCCGCGCGCGCCCGGATCACGCCGGTCTTCGTCACCCTCGATCCCGTCCGCGACACGCCGGCCGTGATGTCGGCCTATATCGCGCCGCTCGGCGGGAACTTCGTCACCGTGTCCGGCACGCTGGAGGTCATCGACCGCCTCGCCTGGGCCTATCAGGTCGTCGTGGTGCGCAACATCGAGGCGAGCCGCGACTACACGGTCGACCATACGACCTCGGTTCTGCTGCTCGGGCCCGGCGGGCGCGTCGTCGAGCGGTTCCCCTACGAGATGGACTATCGCGAGGTGTCCCGCCGCATCGCCGGCCACCTCGCCGCCGCGGCCGAAGCGTCGAGCGACCCGGCCGGGCCGCCGGCCTGACGGTCCCAGCCCCCAATTCCCACCAGCAAGAGGACACGGATACCCATGATCGATACCGCACCCTCCGCGCCGCGCCTGCTGCGCCGGCGGCCGGGACTGGCAGCCGCGCTCGCGGCGGCGCTTCTCGGCGCCGGCGCGGCGCCCGCGCTCGCCCAGGCCAATGTCGAGGGCCAATGGACGCCCACCGTCGATTGGCCGATGGTGGCGATCCACGCCGCCGTCCTGCCGGACGGCAAGGTGATGACCATGGGCGCGACGCCCGGAGGCGCGCAGGGCGGCTTCGACTTCGACGTCTGGGACCCGAGGCGGGGCCTCGGCTCCGACGCACACGTGACGAAGCCCAACGTCGTCAACATGGACTCCTTCTGCGCCGCGACCGTCCTCCAGGCCTGGAACGGCCAGCTGATGATCGTCGGCGGCGGGACGGTGAACCAGGACGACACCTTCAAGACCGGCCGCTTCTCCTGGAAGAGCCAGACCTTGGAGACGGCCGAGCGCGCGCGCTATCCGCGCTGGTACGCCACCACGACGACGCTGCCCGACGGGCGGATCCTCATGCAGGGCGGCGGCCCGGCCTATGCCAACCACACCGATTCGAGCGACGTCGCCGAGATCTACACGCCCGGCCAGGGCTGGCGGACGCTCCAGGCGACGCTCGTCCAGCGCGCCAACAATGGCGGCGGCGAGGAGCGCTGGTATTACCCGCGCATGTGGCCGGTGGCCGGCAACAAGGCCGTCGTGATCGCCGGCAAGGTGATCTACGAGCTGGGCTACGAGGGCAACGGCTCGATCGGCAACTTCCAGACCTTCAACCGGCCGAACTGGGGCGCGACCTCGACGGCCGTGATGTACGCGCCCAAGAAGGTGCTGCAGGTCGGCGGCGGCGGTCCCGTCGCCGACGTCGAGGCGCCCGCTGGCTCGAAGCTCGCCTCGACCATCGACCTGTCGCGCCGCCCCTACGCCGTCGCCGACACGGCGCCGATGCGCTTCGGCCGGCACTGGCCGACAGCCAGCGTCCTGCCGAACGGTGAGGTGCTGGTGATCGGCGGCTCGGAGGGCAACAACGGCTGGAACTACCGCGCCGAGACCGCCGCCTACAATGCCGAGGTCTGGAATCCGGCGACGGGCCAGTGGCGCACGCTCGCCCGTTCGGCGACGCCGCGGCTCTATCATTCCGCCTCGCTGCTCCTGCCGGACGGGCGCGTCTTCGCCGGCGGCGGCGGCGTGCCGGGGCCGGTCTACGGCAAGAGCGCCGAGGTCTTCTCGCCGCCCTACCTCTTCGGCCCCGACGGCCGGCCGGCCGCGCGCCCGGTGATCGCCAGCGAGCCCGGCATCGTGCGCCTCGGCCAGTCCTTCGAGGTCCGGGCGACGAGCGGGCGGCCGATCTCGCGCTTCACGGTTGTGAAGACCGGCGCCGTGACCCACGGCCTCAACATGGACCAGCGTTTCCTGGAGCTTCCCTTCAGCGGTGGCAACGGCGTCTTCCGCGTCTCGATGACGGCGGACCCGATCGACGCGACGCCCGGCTACTACATGCTGTTCGCGCTGGACGACCGCGGCGTGCCGTCCGTCGCCAAGATGCTGCGCGTGCCCTCGCCCGTCGGCGACAACGGCGAGGCGCCCCCGGCAGGCGCCGCGCAGACCGAACAGGCCGATCTCCTGGCCTGGGCGAAGTGCGCCGACGAGGACGGCACCTGCGCCGTTCCCGCCCCTGCCGCGGGACCCGCCTTGGTGCGCTACGGCGTCGAGGGCGCCTGGACCGCACCCCGGAGCGTGACGGGGCAGATCGCCTGTACCAACGCGGTCTTCGGCGATCCAGTGCCGGGCACGATCAAGACCTGCCAGGTCGCCCGCGCCGGGAGCACGACGCCCACGACCCCGACGACACCGACCACCCCGACGACGCCCACCGATCCGGCGGTCGCCGGGTTGCCGCCGGCCGCGCCCGCGCCGCTCGTTGCCGCCCATTCCAAGCTCTGCCTGTCGGTCAAGGACGGCTCGCTCGCCGACGGCGCCAACCTCGTGCAGGAAACCTGCCGCGCCGGCGCGGCGGTGCAGACGTGGGCCTGGCAGCCGGCCAATGGCGGCTACATGCTGGTCAACAACCAGTCGAAGAAGTGCGTCGACGTCTTCGACTTCAACCCGGCCGACGGCACGCGCCTCGTCCAGTGGGGCTGCCATGGCGGCGACAACCAGGTCTGGACGGCCCGCGCCACTCCCGCAGGGGCGGCGATCGTCTCCAAGATGACCAACAAGTGCATGGACGTCTCCGGCCTTTCGGCCGCCTCGGGCGCGCAGGTCTGGCAGTGGAACTGCCTGAACGCCGCCAACCAGGCCTGGAGCGCGGGCGGGGCGGGAAGCGACCAGCCGCCGGCGCCGGAGCCTCAGCCGCCGATCGTCGCGGTGCATTCCAAGCTCTGCTTGTCGGTGAAGAACGGATCGAGCGCCGACGGCGCGGAGCTGATCCAGGAGACCTGCCGCCCCGGCGCGGCGATCCAGGGCTGGACGTGGCGGAAGGCGAACGGCGGCTACCTTCTGGTCAACAACCAGTCGAACAAGTGCGTCGACCTTCTCGACGGGCGCCGGACAGACGGCGCCAAGCTCGGGCTGTGGACCTGCAACGGCAACGCCGTGCAGGTCTGGACGCCCAGAAGGACCGGGGCGGGAACGGCGCTCGCCTCGGCCTTCAGCGGAAAGTGCATGGACGTCGCGGGCATCTCGGCGGCGTCGGGCGCGCAGGTCTGGCAGTGGAGCTGCCTGAACTCGGCCAACCAAGCCTGGAGCCTCGGCAACGGCGCGGCGATCCCGACCAACTGAGCGGCATCGTCGAGCGAAATCGGTATCATGGATGCGGGGCCTTGCGGCCCCGCATCCATGTCATGGCCGGCCTTCGGCTCCCCAACCCCTCAACCACGCTGGTCCGCCGTTTCATCGAGGCGCACCGGGATGGCGGCGACATCGGCTCGACGAGACCGCGCATCGAACGGTGTTGAAGGCGATCGATCCGCTCCGCCCGAACGAGTGTCGAGCCGCCAAGTCTGCGAAGAACGACAGGATGCGCAGCGGTCGTATGGCGGTCGCCTGGCAAGGCTCGCGGTGATCAGGGCGCCGAACGGCGGGATTTTTTGTCTACAATGATTGTCGATTGAGTGGTTTGTTCCTCGCGGATAGCGTTCGGCTTCTCTAGCGTTCCAATCGACGGTTGCCGATGAGTCGAGCGCCTCCCGCCCGGCGGGCAGGACGCGGCGACTGACGACGACCCGCCTCGGCGGCACCGTCATGCCCCGGCTGCCAGCGGAACCGCCGCTGTCAGCCCCGACAATCGATGATTCGAAGGACGATCATGCCCCCCTCCGCCCGCATCCTCGTCTCGGCCGCCGCGCTCCTGGCCGCCACCTCCTCGGCCTTCGCGCTCGACGCGCCGGCCGGACCGCTGGTCACCACCGATTGGCTCGAGACCAATCTCGGCGATCCTGATCTGCGCCTCATCGAAGTCTCCGTCGACCCCGGGACCTTCGAGCGCGGCCACATCGAGGGCGCCCAGAACGTCGTCTGGCACACCGACCTCGTCGATCCCGTCCAGCGCGACATCGCCGACCGCGAGTCCTTCGAGGCGCTCGTCCAGAAGCTCGGGATCGATGAGGATTCCACCGTCGTTCTTTACGGCGACAACAACAACTGGTTCGCCGCCTGGGGCGCCTGGGTGTTCGACACCTACGGGATCGACGTGAAGCTCCTGGACGGCGGCCGCAAGAAGTGGGAGGCCGAGAACCTGCCGCTGACGACGCGCGTGGCGAGCGTCGCGCCGAGCGAGATCGCCCTTCCCGAGCGCGACGAGGCGCTCAGGGCGCGGCTCGCCGACGTTCTCGCCGTCGCCAAGGGAGGGCGCGAGGGAACGATCGTCGACATCCGCTCCCCGGACGAATATTCGGGCAAGGTCTTCGCGCCGGAGGGCTCGCAGGAGCTGTCGATCCGCGCGGGCCACGTCCCCGGCGCGATCAACGTGCCCTGGTCGACCGCGGTCGCCGAGGACGGCACCTTCAAGCCGGCCGAGGAGCTGAAGCGGATCTACGCCGAAAAGGGCATCGACGGGTCGAAGCCGACCATCGTCTACTGCCGCATCGGCGAGCGCTCCAGCCACACCTGGTTCCTGCTCTCGAAGATCCTCGGCTACGACGTGAAGAACTACGACGGCTCCTGGACCGAATACGGCAACTCCGTCGGCGCTCCGATCGTGAACGTGTCCAACACGGTCTGGACCGGCAAGTAGTCGCGCGTCCGACCTCCCGCCGGCGCAAGGTCCGGGGCCCCGCGCGGCCGTCCCGGACCTCGCGCTCGTCTGCCGCGTCGATCCAAGGGCCGTCCACCATGAGCGCAGCCATCGAAGCGCGGTCGCGTCCCTCGCTGCCGGGCCCGGCGCGGCTCGGCTCCGCCCTGGCGCTCGCCATCCTTCTCGGACTGCTCGCGGGAGGTCTCGCGCTGGCGCACGGCGGCTTCGAGGACGGGCTGGCCCTGGCGCTCGCCTTCGGCACCGCCTTCGGCCTCGTGCTCCAGCGCTCGCGCTTCTGCTTCTACTGCGCCCTGCGCGAATGGCTGGACGAGCGCGAGCCGGACGGGATCCTCGGCCTTCTCGCCGCGCTCGCGAGCGGCGCGGTGGGCTACGCCCTCGTCTTCGGCGCCTGGCTGCCCGATCCCGCGACGGGTCGCCTGCCGCCGGACGCCTTTATCGGTTCCCTCGCCTGGACGCTGGGTCTCGGCGGCCTCGCCTTCGGCGCGGGCATGGCGATCTCCGGCTCCTGCCTGTCGGCCCACCTCTACCGGCTCGGCGAAGGATCGCCGACCGCTCCCTTCGCGCTGTTCGGCGCGCTGATCGGCTTCGCGCTCGGCTTCGCCAGCTGGAACCCGCTCTTTCTCGCCTTCGTGTCGGAAGCGCCGACCGTCTGGCTGCCGGCGTGGCTCGGCTATCCCGGCTGGCTCGCCGCGACGCTGATCGTCATCGCCGCACTCGCCTGGCCGGCGCTGCTGCGCGCTTCGCCGCGGCGGGCAGCGGCGCGCGACCGGCTCGCGGCGCTCGCGGCCGATGCCGGCACGCCGGCCCTGAAGCCGCTGCGCGCCGTCTTCGCCGCGCGCTGGCCGGGCTGGCTCGGCGGCCTCTTCGTCGGCGCGATCGGCGCCTTCGCCTACCTGCGCGTCGCGCCCCTCGGCGTCACCGCCGAACTCTCCGCCCGGGCCCGCGACCTCGGCACCGCGGCGGGCCTCGTGCCGGCCACGCTGAACGGGCTCGACGCCCTGCGCGGCTGCGTCTCGATCGCCGCCGACATGCTCCTGTCGAACAACGGCGTCTTCGTCCTGTCGCTCGTTGCCGCCAGCCTCGCCTCGGCGCTCGCCGCCGGCGAATTCCGCCCGAGGACGCCGCGCCGCAGCGAGGCGCTGCGCGGCGTCCTCGGCGGCGTCCTTCTCGGCTGGGGCGCCATGGTGGCGCTCGGCTGCTCGGTCGGCACGCTCCTGTCCGGCATTCATGCCGGCGCCCTGTCCGGCTGGGCCTTCGGCGCCGCGATGATCGCCGGCATCGTCGTTTGGCGGGCCTTGGAGCGGCTTGTCCGCCGCGGATCCTGAACGCGGAGGTGCGCCGGGCATTGCCAACGCGGAAAACCCTTCCGCGGCGCGACCCGAAAACGCTCGTCTGTTTCTCTACAAAAACCATCGACAAATAGATGATGATCCCGTTGCGAACCGATCGGGATCGAGGGGACCCAAGCATGACGACGCTGACGAGACGCGCGCTGATGGCCAGCGCCACCTTCCTGGCCATGGGCTTCGGCCTCGGCCTCCTGCCGGCGCGCGCGGAAAGCGTGACGGCGGTGATCGCCTGGCAGCCGATCGTCGAGCCCTCCCGCGTGCCCCAGGCCGAGGGCGCCTACGAAAAGGCGACGGGCGCGAGCATCGAATGGACCCGCTTCGAGAGCGGGGCCGACGTCGTGGCGGCGATCGCGTCCGGCGCGGTGGACATCGGCTATGTCGGCTCCTCGCCGCTGGCGGCCGCCGCGAGCCGCGAGCTTCCGATCGAGACGATCTTCGTGGTCGGCCTCATCGGCCCGTCCGAGGCGCTGGCCGTGCGCGGCATCGAGAAGCCGGAGGATTTGGCGAACAAGACGATCGCGACGCCCTTCGTCTCGACCGCCCATTACAGCCTTCTGACCGCCCTGAAGCACTGGAACGTCGATCCCGCCTCGCTTCGGATCCTGAACCTGCGCCCGCCGGAGATCGCCGCGGCCTGGGAGCGCGGCGACATCGACGGCGCCTATGTCTGGGACCCGGTGCTCGCCGAACTCAAGAAGACCGGCAGCGTGCTCGCGACCTCTTCGGACGTCGCGAACTGGGGCCGCCCGACCTTCGATGCCTGGATCGTGCGCAAGGAGTTCGCCGACGCTCATCCCGACGTCGTGCGCAAATTCGTCGAGGTGACGGGGCAGGCCTAGGCCGCCTATCGCGCCGACCCCGCGAAATGGGGGCCGACTCGCCCGAGGCCGCCGCGATCGCGCGCCTCACCGGCGCGGCGCAGGCCGACGTTCCGGCCCTCCTCACCGGCTACACCTTCCCCACCCTCGACGAGCAGGCCGGCCCCGACCTCCTGGGCGGCGGCACGGCAAAGGCCGTGGCGGCGACGGCGGCCTTCCTGAAGGAACAGGGCAAGATCCCCGCCGTCCTCGACAGCTACGCCCCCTACGTCACGACGCGCTTCGTCGAGGAAGCGCACGCGGCGAACTGAGCCACCTCGGCGGGACGAGCGCGGACCTTCCTCCCACCGCGCCCCCGCCGTCATCCGGCCGGCGTCCCTCCCAAGCGCGCCGGCCGGTCCCTTTTCCGACGGATGCTTTCCATGTCGCTTCATCTCGACGGCGTGACGCTCGCCTATCCCCCCGCACGCAGTGGGCGCCGCGACGAGCCTCCGGTTCTGCGCGACCTGTCGCTGGCGATCGAGCCCGGCGCCTTCGTCTCGGTGATCGGCCGCTCCGGCTCGGGCAAGACGAGCCTTCTCAACCTCGCGGCCGGCTTCGTCGCGCCGAGCGGCGGGAGCGTGCGGGTCGACGGCGAACGGGTCGAGGGCCCGGGCGCCGAGCGCGCCGTCGTGTTCCAGGACGACGCGCTGTTTCCCTGGGCCTCGGCCCGCGACAACGTCGCCTTCGCGCTTCGCCTGCGTGGACTGCCGGGCGCCGAGCGCCGGACGCGCGCCGAGGCGCTTCTCGCATCCGTCGGCCTCGCCGGCGCGGGCGATAAGGCGATCTGGGAACTGTCGGGCGGCATGCGCCAGCGCGTCGGCATCGCCCGCGCGCTCGCCGCGGAGCCGCGCTACCTCCTGATGGACGAGCCGCTCGGCGCCCTCGACGCCATGACGCGCGAGCGCATGCACGAATTCCTTCTCGGCATCTGGCAGCGAAGCGGCGCCGGCATCCTCCTCATCACCCACGGCATCGAGGAAGCGCTGTTTCTGGGCACCCGCGTCGTGGTTCTCGCCGGCCGGCCCGGGCGCATCATCGCCGACATGCCCGCGTCCTACGGGCGGCGCTTCCTGCGCGGCGAGCCGGCCCGCGCCATCCGCGCCGATCCCGCCTTCGTCGCCGACCGCAACGCGCTCGCCGACATGATCCACGACGAGGCCGAGCGCGCCGCATGAGCCGAACGACCGCCACCGTGCTCGTTTCCCCGACCGAAGCCGCCGAGGTCCCGCCGGTGACCGCGGCCCCCGCGCGCCGCCGTCCGCCATTGCCGGTCGCGGCCATCTCGGCGGCGACGCTGTCCATCCTTGTCGGGCTCTGGTCGCTGGCCGCCTGGGCGGGCTGGGTCTCGAGCGTCTTCCTGCCGTCGCCGCTCGCCGTTCTCGAAGCCCTCGATCTCGCCGCGCGCAGCGGCTTCGCCGACGCGTCGCTGCTCCAGCACACCCTCGCCAGCCTCAGCCGGGTCTTCGGGGCGCTTCTCGCCGCCCTCCTCGTCGGCGTTCCCATCGGGATCGCGATCGCCACCTCCCGGATCGGGCGCGGCATCTTCGATCCGATCGTCGAGGTCCTGCGGCCGCTGCCCCCGCTCGCCTACCTGCCGCTCGTCATCATCTGGTTCGGCATCGGCGAGGCCTCGAAGATCCTGGTGATCGGGCTCGCCATGGGCCCTCCCATCATCATCGCGACGGCGGCCGGGGTGCGCTCGGCCTCGACGGACCGCATCCGGGCCGCGCGTTCGCTCGGCGCCTCGCCTCGGGACGTTCTGCGCTTCGTCGTCATGCCGAGCGCCGTGCCTTCGATCCTGACGGGCGTGCGCATCGCGCTCGGTGCCGGCTGGTCGACGCTGATCGCCGCCGAGCTCATCGCCGCGCCGCGGGGCCTCGGCACCATGATCCAGGCAGCCGCCGGCTTCCTGGCGACCGACATCGTCATAGCCGGCATCGTCGTCATCGCGGCCATCGCGATCCTCTTCGAGGCCGCGCTCCGCCGCCTCGAGCGCCGCTTCGTTCCCTGGGCGACGCGCCTGTAAGCCACGTTCGGGCTCCCTCGCCCCGAAGGCACGCCTCGCCCGCGGCCCAGGCAAACCGCAACATCTCATCGAGCGGCCGAGACGGTTCGCACCCCCTGCGCATCGAGGGCATGCCCCACAGAGCCCACCATCATGACCGGACGAAGCGCCGGCTACCGCGTGCCTTCGCCCCTGCTCGGAGCCTCCCTGGGCCCGTCTGGAGCGCCTCGCCTCCCCGCACCCGGCGCCTTCAGATTCTCGCTTGCAATCAGCCAAGCAAGCGTCTACATGCTCGCCAGCCGGCTTCGAACGACGCTTCGCAGCAAGGCAGTAGGCGCCCGTAGCTCAGCTGGATAGAGCACCAGACTACGAATCTGGGGGTCAGAGGTTCGAATCCTTTCGGGCGCGCCACCTTCCTCGTAAATCGTTGGAAGCGCTAAAGCACTGTCGCCGCAGTCGCTTACGCCTCATCTCGTGCTACATTCGTATGCTACGAAGGCGCTCAGAGATGGCTCGCATGAAGTACGTGCAGCGGCGCGCGAACCGCTTCGAGTTTCGCTTTCCCCTTCCCGACGATCTCGCCGGCCACCCGCATCCACATCCCTGGCCCGACGCGCTCGCCTGGCTCGCCAATCCGCGCACGGGACGCTTCAAGACCGAGCTGATTCGCTCGCTCGGCACCAACGATCACCGGCTGGCCGAGCGGGCAGCCCTGCCGCTGATCGCCGACGCGCTGCGGCTCGTCGACGTCGCCCGCCAGGCCTTGGTCGGCGAACCACCCTCCGAGCTCGCGCCCGGCATGGTCGAGACGCTGGCTCGCGAGTTCGAGGTCAACCTGCTGTCGAACGACGAACACCTGCGCAAGCGAGGCGTCGGCTGGAACATCGCGGCCGACAGGATCGCCCCGGACGGGCTCGGTATGACCGACGACGATCTCGCGGCCTACGAGGCGATCACAGCCTCTCTCGACAAGCGCACGCGGCGCGACTTGGCCAAGATGCGCGGAAGCGAGTTCCTGCAGCAGTGCATCAACCACTCCGTCCAGCGCATGGGGATTGCTCTTCATCCCGACGATCCTGCCTGGCGCGAGCTCGAGATCGCCTTCATGAAGGCCCAGCTGCGCGCCGTCCAAGGCATCCAGTCACGCCTTCAGGGCGAAGTCGTCGAACCGCCAGCCGTGCCAGCGAGCGGCCACGTTGGCGAAACATTGTCGAGCGCGCTGGAGAGCTGGGCGCGCGGCGGCGGACGAGCCGCGCGCAAGCCGCGCGACAACTCGGTCGCCGAAGCTCGGCGCGCGGTGCAGCGCTTCATCGAGCTGAACGGCGACCTGCCGCTTCGCTCGATCACGAAGGCGCACGGCCGGCAGTTTCGCGACGCACTCGCACGCGTTCCCAAGTCCCTGCCCCAGAAGCTCGCCAAGCTGCGGCTGCCCGACCTCCTGAAGAAGGACCTGAGCGGCTTCGAGCCGCGCAACGCGCAGACCATCAACAAGAACCTGAACCTCGTGGCCGGCATCGTCACCAAGGCGGAGAAAGACGGGCATTTCGAGGATCTCCCCTCCTGGTCGAACCCCTTCCACGTCGCCTTCGACATCTCGCACATGGAGCGCGACCACTACGAGCCGTTCAGCGTCGACGAGCTGAACAGGCTGCTGGCCTCGCCCGTCTATGCCGCAGGCAAGCGGCCCCTCGGCGGCAAGGGTGAAGCCGCCTATTGGTTTCCGCTGATCGCGCTGTTCTGCGGTGCCCGGCGAACAGAGATCGCGCAGCTGAAGGTCAGCGATGTGCGGGAGGGCGACGGCATTGCCTTTCTCGACTTCAACGACGAGGGCGAGGACCAGAACCTGAAGAACCTGTCCTCCGCGCGCTCGATGCCGATCCATGACGAACTCGTTCGCCTCGGCTTTCTCGACTTCGTCGCTGAGCGCTCGCAGCGAGCTGGACCGGCTGACGCATTGTGGGTCGGCTTCGAGCCGCCGATTGACGACAAAGCCAAGGCCTGGACGAAGTGGTTCGGCCGCTACCTGGGCAGCCACGTGGTCGAGCACCCCTCCAAGACGTTTCACTCGTTCCGCCACACTTTCAAGCGCGCCTGCCGAGAAGCCGGCATCAGCGAGGAGATCCACCACGCCTTCACGGGACACAGTGGCGGCGGTGTCGGACGCAGCTACGGCCGCGTGCGGCGAAGCGACGGGTCGATGGACCGGGGCGTGTCGCTGACGCGGCTGAAGCTCGAGCTTGACCGCATGAGCTATCCTGGCTTGCAGCTGCCACGGCGCTCAGTGGCTAGCTGACGCAGCCGCCACCGCTGGCGTTGCACACAGCTCCACCGAACGACGTGCCGGGCTTCCTCCCCTTCGCCATATCTCCCAAAAAGCAATTGATTTGACCGCGCCACGGCCGCTGGCGTATGGCGTGCCCCACATGATACCCCGCGTTCTGGAAAGATGCAGTGGCACGAAGCTGCACGGCAGTGCATCATCGATGCCGGCGGTATCGACTGCGCTAGAACATCCTCGGCGGTCCTCCGCCGTCGAGCTTGAACCGGTCCCCAGATCCCACGCATATTGCAACACCGATGACATCGATTCCTAAGCAGGCTCCATTTTTGGCCTCCTCCTCGCTCTTAAACGTCGCATATGGCAGCCTGACGTGACGATCCACAGCATTTCGAATGGCAGAGTTCGCAACCTTCTGCGGGGCTTAGTTGTCGCGGACAACACAAACGCTGCTCGCCAAACACTGGCGAACTTAAGGAAGTCAGCAAGACCAGCCGAGCTATACGAAGTGTTTGCGTACATCCGTTCCGATGCAAAACTTAGACGAACCTTACTAGTAGACGATTTTCCAAAATCTGCGCGCGCTTACCTGGACATCATGGATGTTCCCTCCGAAGGAACATCCAAGGAGCTGGCTGTAATTATGCCGGCAGTGCTTGAGCAACAGGAAGCCTTGACCCGATTTATAAATAGCGTAGGCGCACTGGATCGGGCGATTTTCAATGGATCTGCATCTGACGTCTACGATGCGATCAGGAAGGCAATGCCAACCTACGGCTTCTCACTAGTTCTGCTTAAGCGACTCATCAGCGCGAAATACTTATTCCAGCATGATGACGCCATACAGAGTCAAATACAGGTCTATCTCCAAAACTACAATTTCAATAAACGCGACATTGTTGCAGTCGCGATTGAAGATGCGATTGATCCTCACCGCGGTTACAGCAACGTTCGTCGAGCTTTCATAAAATTTATCGCGGGAGGCCGCCTTCGTTTTCCTGCCTCTGAAGTGATAGCCGACTTTTTCGAACCAGACGCCGATTCGCCAGACATTTTTGCCAGACGGCTTCAGGCATTCAGCGTATTCTCGTTGCCAGACGCTGTATATTATCTTCTTTCGAGCAACATAGTGCAAGAAGATGGATGTTTAGCCGAACTTCCCTCATCGGTACGTATGCCCGGCCAAGTGCTCGATGCCTGGAAGGACGCTCACAGCGATTTCGAATCCCATCGTTTCCTTCATTCTTCAGAAGACGAAGACAAATTTGCTGAACTTACCTTCTTAAGGCATACCTCCTCCTGGATTGATTATCCCTCAGTCCGCCGCTATAGGAAATGGATTGAGTCAGCAGTGGGACACCGTTTCAGCGCACGTAAGCGGCAATCACATCTTGCTGCCTACGATAATCCTTTTGCTGCGGCACGTGACATAGCTGCTTTGGCCAACAACCCAGTGCAGACGCCCTTAAATATCGAAAACATCGACGCATCGTTGGGTGGGTGCCTTCACCGAACCATCGCTCTAATGCTGATGATAGAGCGTGAAAGTCAGAGCTGCGCCCTAGATGGCATCGGGCTGCTTCAGTTGCTGGATAAGACTGTTGATGTGGCACTCCTCACTACTGCAAATGAGCTTTCAACATTTTTAGGCTCAAAATCTTATGATGATTTGTTCGAGTACCTGCGAGCTGCACTGCTTTTCGACTCCACTGAAACAGAAAGGCATGCGCATGCGCTTAGAAAGGCGACGCAGAGAGTCGTGCTCTCTCGCTTCAATGGAGATATAACCCAGTTTCTAGATTTTCTGCAGAGCAGTGGGAGTCATGTCGGGGCTCATTTTTTCCATACTGCTAATGAGCAGTTCCTCGTTCGCTTGTACGACCTATACCCGACAGCAGCGGATGTTACGAACGCTCGAGTCTCTATGCTTGAGTGGTACTCGCAGGTGACAGATGATCCGCCGATGCATGATCATGCAAACGTTCTGCGGCTAGAGAGCAAGCTCCGCCAAGTGCGCGGTGACCTGGATGAGAATCGGATATACGTTGACAGTGCGCGCTATTTGCAATGGTTATCCGAACAAGTTCTTAGTGAATTGAGGGATTTGGTTCCAATCCTGGCTGGATGGCACCAAGAGATCACGGCGACAACCGAATTTAGAAGCGAGATAGCTCGTCTTCAGGACCCGCACGCCCGCCTGGTGTTCATTATAGATCGAGCCTACAGGGAGTTCTGCGCCAACAAATTTTATGGTGTCGACTCCTATATTGGACGTCGCATAAGGCACGGTACGCTTCATGGGGTGATGGTCACCGACGTGCGGCGGATGGCTGAAGAGCTGATAGGTTTCTGTCAACTGAACGATCACTCGTTCTCGCAATATGTCGCGCAATGGCTCAAAACCTACGAAAACAATGTAGAGGATCTTGGCGAAAACATTTTCCGCATCAGATCGGACGAGAAGCCAAGGGGCGCAATTGACCCAACCATAGTCTCTCCGGATAAGACCGCATCAACCAACCTAGCGCTGAAGACGATCCAGACATCATTGCAGCAAGAGGGCGGACTTCGAGTGGCGCAAGGAGCGATTCTGGAGTTTTGCTGGATAATACTGGAAACCGACTTAGAACGTATCCGCAACGATTTACGTACTCTCCGCCAGAATCTCATTTTAGATATTTCTGCTGAAGGCAGTAGCAGCATCGAGGGCCGGCAGAAAATTGTCGTCGATGCGATTAGAGACATCAATGATCTTGTAAACCGAAAATTCCAATCACTTATAAACTGGTTCAGTCGCCCGCCGAATGTGTCTCCATCTGCGACATTGAGTCTATTGTTCCAAGCGGTATTCAAGGAAGTTTCGGAGTCCTTCGCGCACAAGCGAGCTATAAGTGTCGAGCTCGGTGAGACAGGCATAAATCTGTTTGGACATCGATATCACTACATATATGACATCCTGTATGTTCTTGTGCACAATGCAGTTAAGTATGGACGCGATGATGGACGAGTTAGCTTCGAGGTGACGAACGAGTCCAAGGGAGGCTCAACGGCAAGCCTTGTTCTCTCCGTGCAGTCAGAATGCGACGGCGATAGCTCCCTGGACCATGCGAGAACTCGCATCTCAGAAGCTATGACTGCTGACATCGAAGGAGCTCTCGTGCAGGTGGGCTTCACAGGTATCCGAAAGGTGCGCACGCTGGTTGCGTCCGTTGATGAGATACAGGAGCTGACTGTCGCTTTCGCGGGGCGATGCGTTAGATTTGAAGTCGCACTCAATATCAAGACATGAGTGCTTCGCTGCAGATCCTCATCGTTGAGGACGACGACTTCAAAGAGCAGGAAATTCTGTCGGTGGTTCGTTCCATTTGGAGCGAAGCGGCCGTCATGCATGCTCGTTCGGTGCAGCAGGCGGTACTTGCGATCAATAGTCAAATATTTCAACTGATTGTGTTAGATATTGCCCTTCCGAGTCATGACCTTGTTCGTGGCGGCGGTGCTCCCACCTCTATGCCGGCTGGTGGTGTAGAAGTTCTCCTGGAGCTTAGTTACCTGGGCCGAAGCGACGCGATTATCATTGTGACGCAGTACCCAGAAGTCGAGATTGAGGGTCGTTTAGTTGCCCTCAGGAAGGTAGCATCTGTTGTTGCTGAGGAGCTTGGGTGCTCAGCGATTGCGGCCATACAGTTTCGTAAAAATGATTCGATGTGGCGAGCCGCATTCAAGAAAGCTCTGGAGAAAGTTCGTGGTAGCAATCCTGCTCGTTGAAGACTCAGCTGTGAAAAGGGAGCGGATCCGTGAGTTCATAGATCAGTCATTCCCAAGGGGTGCAACGATAGATGAACGGACCAATTTCGCTTCCGCGCGTAAGGCCATTTTTGAGCGAAGATACGACCTCATCATAGTCGATATACTTCTGCCTAGGCGTGATGACGAGGGTGAGCCGCAAGATGTAAGCGCGGATCTGTTAGAAGTACTGCTAGATAGCGCTTATAACAAATCGACTTCTGCCGTTGCGGTTACCCAGTACAAGTCTCTAGCTGAGAATGACCAAAAGGCGTTCGCCGCAGCGGGGATCGTAGTGGTTCATTACGAGATTGATCGTGATAACTGGAAAATCGCGCTCAACGTCATCTTTCAAAGGCTCAAAGTTGGCTACCAATTCGACTTTCTTGTATTCTGTGCCTTAGAGAAGGAGCGTGAGGCATTCAGAGCATCCCAATGCCGTATTGGCGAACTTGAGCAGATCGAAGGTTTTGATTGCTTACACATATCAATAAATGACTATAACGGACTTTGCATCAAGTTGCCGCGTATGGGGATTGTCGACTCAGCCGCAGTCGCGGCTAGTGCAATCGCCAGATTCTCACCAGAGGTGGTTGCTGTTTCGGGTATCTGCGCCGGGTTCAAGGACGAAACTTCGGTCGGGTCGCTCTTGATCGCCGATACGTGTTGGGAACATCAATCTGGTAAATGGAAGGGCGACGAGTTCAAGATGGAGCATTATCAGTCTAATCTCGGAAATCGAATTCGAACAATGCTGAGCCAGTTCGTTGAGCAGGGCGGATCGTTTCTCGATGAAAAGCGCAACCTCATATCTGAAGATAACGTGATTAACCAGCCGGTTAAGCTTGTTCCGTTTGTAACTGGATCAGCGGTCATCGCTTCGTCCGAAAAGATTGAGGAAATCAAACGTCAGCATAGGAAGTTAGCGGGGCTGGACATGGAAATGTACGGTGTTTATCGCGCATGCGAGATCAGCAGCCCGGCACCGGAGTTCTTCGGGGCGAAGACGGTTGTGGATCTAGCCGATGAAGCCAAAGGTGATAAATACCACGTATATGGATCGGTTCTGTCGGCCAGGTTCGTTGTTCGAGCGCTAGCGCGGGTTTTTGACTGAGGCAGAATTCGAGTGCACTTTGGACTGGCCTCACGCGCCAGCTGGTGTTTGACGTCACCTCCAATGCGAAGCCGAGCGGGGTGACGGCAGGCTCGGCGCATTGAGGCCTTGATGTATCACCATGGCGGCGTCACCCCCTTTGGGGCCAGCCCATGGCGCTCATACCGAAATTTGATTCCAGGAGGAGATTGGCGCAGAGCTAATCCTCGGATTTCTACCCTGAGAAACGCAAGCTGTCAGCACCAGGCAAAGCTCGTGAACGTTTAGGCGTGGAATCGTTCCGACGTCAACAGGTATCGTAGGTACCAACTACTCACCTTAAGCGGGGCAGGCCCTGGCTGGTGCCGTTGCACACTTTGACGAGGGTTACGGCCATCTTGAACGCCACACCAAATCGGATGGGCGACCTCATGACCTGACGTCGACGAGCAGGATGGCTCGAGCCCGGATGATATGCTCCCGGCGCCCAAGACGCGCCGGCTCATGGGTCATCCGGCAGTTGGCGATGCTCACGCGCGAGAAGCCGTAGCTGTCGAACAGCTCGAGCGTGGCGGTCCCGACCCACCGGAGAACGCTCCAGTGATCAAGGTAGCCTTCAAGGGGAAGGATGACCGCTGAGCCCGGCTGGTCGATCAACGTGGACAGACGAGCCAGCGCCTCTTCGAGCGGCGGCCTCTCACGGCGCTTGGCGAACCGCGCGACCGTGATGCCGATGCCGTGCTCGTCGCTCATGTGTTGGGCTGCGACCCCGAGGATGGCGAGGAGCGGCTTGGTGTGGATGCCGACGGTGGTGGCGGTGACCGCACCGATCTCAACATCGGCCGACGCCACCATGACGCCGAAGAGATGAGCCCAATCTTCGATGCTGAGCTCCTCGCCCCGGCGGCCGAGCGCCAGCCGTATGGCGTTGATGGCCGCATAGATCCCGCACAGGGCGTCGAGCTCGCCTTGTCGAAATGGACGTAGCCGCCGCAGGGTCACTGGCACGGCTTCACGTCGCTGAGGCTTTGGGGAAGGTGGTGGGATCTGGATAGAAGGACGGGGACGGTCCCGCAGGGGGGCCTGCTGATCGGAATGGGCCGTGTCGCCCATGGCTCAGCACTCGTCCGCGCGCATGATGGTCAACACGCGCCAGGTCACGCCCGGGTCGGCCGCGTCGGGCGAGCAGCTGAAGCGGCGCTGATCGTAGCAGTCGATCCTCCAGAGAACCCGCACGCCGTGAACCACGAGGGTGCCGAAGTCGTGCAAACCATTGTGCTCGTCCTCGGCGGCGAAGTCGTCGAAGCGCGCGATGGCGTCGAGGACGTCCTCGACTCCGTCCGGGCCAAGGGCCGCGATGCCGGCCGTGATGATGATCGAGCAGCCGCGGCGATGAACGCGAAGGTCGTCGTTGAGGCGGCGAATGCGCTTGATGATGCCGTCGAGCATGAGCAGCACGTCCGCAAGGGACGTGTCGGGGTGTCGACGCTGAGTCATTGTGAGCTTCCTTGAGGTGGATGACCGCACCTGCCTGCCGCGCGCGCCTACTCGCGCCGGCCGATAACGCCAGCCGCTCAGGCAGACCGTGTTGTTTGAGAGAGTGGAGGTGGAAAGTAGATGCTCGGAGCGGCGTCATGCTCCGATCCGGCTCGCAAGCAGCAGTCGCTTGAGCGAGCCGGCCGCCCTACCGCGTCCACGCTCGACGAGTGTAACTTAGTTGAGTGTTGATACCATACCAAAGGTTGCGGCGTGATGCAAGTTCAGGAGGGTCATCTGGCATGGATCAAGGTGATCCTGACCGGTGCCCGAAGGCGGCCGCGGCCACCCTCCTGATATAATTTAGGGTCTAACGGCGGCATCTTGGTGCGGTGCGCAGGTGTGCAGTTGCTATTCAAAGCGAAAGAAGGAGCGACGCCGACCAACTCCGTAGGTGTGCGGTCGCCCAACCAATGCCCCTTCCGCACCCGCGCGCCGATATCGTCGCCACACCACGTATGGCCGGGTGCGTATCCTTGGACAGCGCTTATGATGCAAAGTCAGCGCTGAACCGATCAGGGCGCGCGGAGGATACGATGTCAGAAGCCTCAGACGGCCATGCTGAACCTGAACTGCACACCGCAACCTCGGCGACGGCACATACGCCACCAACTAGCAAACGAAGTCGCCGTCTCCGGTTTCGAGTCGGGTACCGGAGTGCACCGCGCGGCTACCTGAACCTCGACACAGCGCTTGATCAACTCGGTTGGAAGCTGTCCGGGGAAGCGTGGGAGCAGGCCTTGCTGATCCCGCATTTTCCACTGCAGCGCGAGACGCGCAATCGGCGGTTTTGCCACTATGATTTTGCTCGAAAGCATCCTCACAGGCTGATCAGCACACCAGTTATCCCGCGCACCCTATCGCGCCGGCGCGTACTCCGGCGGGCGGACCGCATGTATCGACGTGTTCGTGCTCGCCTGAAGCATGCCATTGAAGCCGACCAGGTCGAGGTGCGTCTTCTCACTCCTGACGGACAGCTCCTCGGTTTGCCAGAGAGGGGTGCCCTCGCCGTGCAGATGAGGCGGGTGTTCTACACCGGGACATACCGCCTTCGCCTCAAGGGAGCCCGGGTGAACTGTCGCGTCCTTATCGACAAGGACGGGTTCCAGGCCTGGATAAATACGGATGGACGCCCTCCTCCCTCAGGTGACCGCCAAGCCCGAAGTCAAAGCTCAACGCCCGAGCAACGATTCATCCGATTGCTACCGATCATTGCGGCGGCGGCTACCCAAGGAGGATTCAGAGTTAAGTCGGAGGCGCTCAAAGAACTTCTTCGGGACGTCGGCCGTCGCGTAGCCATTGAAGGCAAGCTAACAAAGGCAGGCATCAATCGGCTCTGGGGTCGCGAGGAGTTACAAGGGATCAAACAAAAACCCGGGTGCCCCTCCACGGAAAATGAGAACAAATTCACGGCAGCTAAGCCCGAAATAATCGAAAAATTAGCCCAAGAATATTGTCGCCGGTACCCGCTTGCGAAGCGTCTCAAGCCGCAGGAGCCGGACAGCCGGCCCTCACCGGACGCGTCGACCGCAGTGAAATCGGAGTAATCTAAATCCACCGGGAGATATAATCCCATCCCCTATTAGGGGGTTTTCCCATCGGTAAAATTGGCCGCGTCAACAAGGAATGGCGCGACAATGACACACACGATCAACGGCCGGTGGTCACACCGGAAGCATGACAACTGCGCCGGCAATGGCCAGCGGCGATATAAGGGTGCCCGACCGTCAGCCGTACTCCGACGCTGCACGCCGCCCTCCAACACCGCATTCCTGAGCGGAGGGGTGACCGATGCCCCCTCTCGCGTGGAATACAAAAGCGTTGGGAGGCGGGCATGAGCGGCCGGCCCACCCCGATCCCGCCCGCCTACAATTTGCGGCGCTACGTACGAGACGGCGTCGATGCGCGAGGGCGCGCGGTCAAGCGCTTTGAAACTTACGGCGCGGCGCTCGCCGAACGTGCGACGCGCATCAAAACCCTACGATGGCAGGGCGAGCACGCGGCTCAAATGGTCGCGCTGGCGCTTGAAAATTGCCAGCACCGCCAACCCTGTCGCTCGCTGGCCTGTCCGGTCTGTGCCCGTCGTCGCCGGCTGGAGACCGGTGCTGCGATCCTGGAGTTTCTAGAGTCCTATTCGGTCGAGGAGCTGCAGTTCGTGACGCTGGTCGATCCTCGGGATCGGTCGTGTCCCAGGTGGTGGTGTAGCTGAGAGGCGGTCATCGGCGGTTGCCGGTTAGGATCGGGTTGCGACAGCCAACCCCGAACCGAGAGACCACCGATGACCGACCCGATGATGGCCCTGCGGGG